>CAVONS010000009.1:0-74141 GCA_963697345.1 uncultured Actinomycetes bacterium
GCCTGATCACGGTCTGGCTCGACTCGTAGGTTCGCCGGCGCCGCGCGCGGTGGCGTGGCGCTGCCCGTGGTGGTGGGCTCTCCCGCCCTGACCCGCATGCCCCCGCGTTGGCCACACCCCGGCCGTACTCCTACGGTGGGCTCGTGCCTGTCCCCGGATACTCCCCCGCTGACGAGGAGCGATGGGTCGACGAACCACCGAAACGCCCGAGCCGATCGGCATACGCGCGTGACCGGGCCCGAGTCCTGCACTGTGCAGCCTGGCGGCGCCTGGCGGCCAAGACCCAGGTGATGATCGCCGGCGAGGGAGACTTCCCGCGCACCCGGATGACGCACTCGCTGGAGGTCGCCCAGATCGGCCGCGAGCTGGGCGTGGCGCTGGGCTGCGACGCCGACCTGGTGGAGACCGCCTGCCTGGCCCACGACCTGGGCCACCCGCCGTTCGGGCACAACGGCGAGGACGCGCTGGACACGCTCTGCGCCGACATCGGCGGCTTCGAGGGCAACGCCCAGACCCTGCGGATCCTCACGCGCCTGGAGGCCAAGGCCTTCGGCGATCCGGGCAGGCAGGGCGGTGAGCAGTCGGTCGGGCTCAACCTGACCCGGGCCGCCCTGGACGCTGCGACGAAGTACCCGTGGCCCCGCTCACCGGACAGCCGGAAGTTCGGCGTCTACGCCGATGACGTGCCCGTCTTCACGTGGATGCGCGAGGGCGCCCCACCGGGACAACGCTCGTTCGAGGCCCAGGTGATGGACTGGGCCGACGACGTGGCCTACAGCGTGCACGACGTCGAGGACGGGATCCACGCCGGCCTCATCGACCTGCGCGCGCTGTCCGACCGGGACACGGCACGCTCCATCTGCGACCTGGTCGCCGGAACCTACCTGCCCGGGACGGATCCCGACGTCCTCGTCGCGGCCCTGGCGCGGCTCACCGCGTCCCCGGCATGGCCTATCGGCTCGGATCCGTTCAGCGGGAGCCTGCGCGACCTGGCCGCGCTCAAGCACCTGACCAGCACGCTGATCGGCCGGTTCAGCGCCGCCGCCGAGACCGCCACCCGTGCGGCCCACCCGCAGGAGCGGCTGACCCGGTACGCCGGCGACCTGCACGTGCCCGAGCCGACGCGTCACGAGGTTGCGGTCCTCAAGGGGATCGCCAACCAGTTCGTGATGCAGCGCACCGGCTCGAAGCGCTCCTACGACCGGCAGCGGACGCTGATCACCGAGCTGGTCGAGCGCCTCCTGCACACCGCCCCGGACTCCCTGGAGCCGCACTTCCGCCCGACGTGGACGGCCGCCCCCGACGACGCCGCCCGCCGACGTGTGGTGATCGACCAGGTCGCCAGCCTGACCGACCTGTCGGTGGTCGCGTGGCACAAGCGCCTCTGCCGCTGACAAGCCCACGCTGCCCGCCCAACCCCAGGTCCCACTCTCGTGCTTCCGCCATGTGTTGATGCTTCCGTCCCAACTGAAGCGTCAGCAAACGGAGGAAGCACGAAGATCGCGGGGTCGCACTTGCGCCCGATGGCGCCGGGGCCTCTGGGGCACCGGCGCCATCGGGCGTGCAGCGTGGGTCAGCGGCTGTCGCTGCCGCCCCCGGTCCGGAACAGCGTGGCGCGCCCAGCCTCGAGGCGGGCGATCGGGACGCGGAACGGCGAGCAGGACACGTAGTCCAGGCCCGACCTCGTCGAAGAAGTGCACCGACTCCGGGTCGCCGCCGTGCTCGCCGCAGACGCCGAGCTTCATGCCCGGACGGGTCGCGCGACCCTTCTCCACAGCCACCCGGACGAGGGCGCCGACCCCGTCGCGGTCAATCGACTCGAACGGCGAGACGCCGAAGATGCCCTTCTCCAAGTAGGTGGCAAAGAACGCACCCTCCACGTCATCACGGCTGAATCCCCACGTCGTCTGCGTCAGGTCATTCGTGCCGAACGAGAAGAACTCGGCGGCCTCCGCGATCTGATCAGCGGTCATCGCCGCACGAGGCAACTCGATCATGGTGCCGATCTGGAAGTCCAGCTCGCTGCCGGTCTCCGCCGCCACCTCGGCGATGACGGCCTCCGCTTCGTCGCGGATGAGCTCGAGCTCCTGGACCGCGCCCACGAGCGGGATCATGATCTCAGCACGCGGGTCACCGCCGGCAGCCTTGCGCGCCGCCGCAGCCTCGGCGATCGCACGAACCTGCAGTGCGAACAGGCCGGGGATCGACAGGCCGAGGCGCACGCCGCGCAGGCCCAGCATCGGGTTCGACTCGTGCAGGCGCTCGACGGCGGCCAGCATGCGCAGGTCTGCCTCGTGGACATCCCCACGGTCCTCAGCCCTCGCGACAGCCACGGCCAGCGTGGTGAGGTCGGGCAGGAACTCATGCAGCGGCGGGTCGAGGAGGCGGATGGTCACGGGCAGCCCGTCCATGGCCTCGAGGATCTCCTCGAAGTCACCGCGCTGCAGCGGGAGCAGAGCTGCCAGTGACGACGCCTTCTCCTCCTCGGACTCGGCCAGGATCAGCCGCTCGACGTACTGCTTGCGGTCGCCGAGGAACATGTGCTCGGTGCGGCACAGCCCGATGCCCTGGGCACCCATGCGGCGTGCACGGGCCGAGTCCTCGGGGGTGTCGGCGTTGGTGCGCACAGCCAGGCGGCGCACGTTGTCCGCGTGGGTCACGATGCGGTGGACGGCCTGGACGAGGTCGTCGCCCATCTCCGGGGACAGGTCACCCTCGAAGTACTGCACCACCGGGGACGGGATGACCGCCACCACACCGAGGAACACCTCACCGGTCGCACCATCGATGGACACCGGATCGCCCTCGTGGATGACCACCCCGCCGGGGGCGGTGGCCACCTTGGCGTGGGTGTCGACAGTGAGCTCCTCGGTGCCGCAGACGGCGGTCTTGCCCATGCCACGTGCGACGACAGCTGCGTGCGAGGTCTTGCCACCACGGCTGGTGAGGATGCCGGCGGCAGCCACCATCCCGGCCAGGTCGTCGGGCGTGGTCTCCCGGCGGATCAGGATGGTCGCCACGCCCTCGGCTGCCCGCGCCACGGCGGTCTCCGAGTCGAAGACCGCGGTGCCGACGGCCGCGCCGGGCGAGGCCGCGATGCCCTTGGCCACCATGACGTGGTCACCCGAGTGGTCGAAGTGCGGGAACATCAGCTGCACGAGCTGGGCACCGGTGACGCGACGAACGGCCTCGTCCATGTCGATGACACCCTCATCGGCCAGCTGCGTGGCGATGCGGAACGCAGCACCGGCGGTGCGCTTGCCGACGCGGGTCTGCAGCATGTACAGCTGGCCGCGCTCGACGGTGAACTCGATGTCGCAGAGGTCCTTGTAGTGCGCCTCGAGGGCGTCCATGTTGGACAGGAGCTGGGCGTGAGCCTCGGGATCGAGGCGACCCATGTCGTCGAGCGTGAGCGTGTTGCGCACGCCGGACACGACGTCCTCGCCCTGGGCGTCGGGCAGGTAGTCGCCGTAGTGCCCGGTGGCGCCGGTCGCGGGATCGCGGGTGAACGCGACGCCGGTGCCGGAGTCGTCACCGACGTTGCCGAAGACCATCGCCTGCACGTTGACCGCGGTCCCCAGATCCGACGGGATGCGCTCCTGGCGGCGGTAGAGCTTCGCGCGATCGGTGTTCCACGAGTCGAACACGGCGTGGATCGCACGGTCCAGCTGCTCGCGCGGGTCCTGCGGGAAGTCGATGCCCGCCTGATCCTTGACGATGCCCTTGTAGGTCGCGACCAGCTCCTGCAGCTCGGCGACACCCAGCTCGATGTCGGTGGCCACACCGGCGTCGGCCTTGGCCTGGTCGATGGCGTGCTCGAAGAGGTGGCCGTCGATGTCCAGGACCGTCTTGCCGAACATCTGGATCAGGCGTCGGTAGGAGTCCCAGGCGAAACGCTCGTCCTGCGAGAACTCAGTCAGGCCCGCGACGGAGGCGTCGCTCATGCCGATGTTGAGCACCGTCTCCATCATGCCGGGCATGGAGAACTTCGCGCCGGAGCGCACGGAGACCAGCAGCGGGTTGGCCGGGTCACCCAGCGTGCGCCCGATCTTGGCCTCCAGGCTCGCGAGCTGCTCGGTGACCTGATCGGCCATCTCGTCGGGCACCCCGCCGCCGTGCAGGTAGGCCCGGCAGGCATCGGTCGTGACCGTGAACCCCGGGGGGACGTTGAGCCCGATCTTGATCATCTCTGCGAGGTTGGCACCCTTGCCGCCGAGCAGGTCCTTCTGACTCTGATCGCCCTCGGCGAAGTCATAGACGTAACGCACCATGTGTGTGGATCCTCCTGGGATCATTGATTGACAACGCGGGCAAGCCTACCCCTGCCCGGCATCTGACAGACCGGCCAGTGGTTGCCGATCAGCCGCCCCAGCCCGCTTCTGCGGCAGTCCCACGACCCCATTCGATGGGTAGGTCCGATACGTCCGTTCCACTCCAGCGCCGGGCCCCGGTGCCGCGACCGCGCCGCGACGTTCCTCTAGCCTCCTGTGTCATGACCCAGTGGTGGCGCGACGCAGTGATCTACCAGATCTATCCCCGCTCGTTCGCCGACGGCGATGGGGACGGCATGGGTGACCTCGTGGGGATCACCGCGCGGATGGAGTACCTGGCTGAGCTGGGCGTCGATGCCCTCTGGCTGAGCCCATGCTTCGTCAGCCCGCAGGTCGACCACGGCTACGACATCAGCGACTACCGGGACATCGATCCGCTGTTCGGCTCGTTGGCCGACATGGACGACCTGATCACCACGGCCCACGACTACGGCATCCGCGTCACCGTTGGACTTCGTGCCCAACCACACCTCCGACCAGCACGCGTGGTTCCAGGCAGCGGTGGCCGCCGGTCGCGGATCCCCCGAGCGTGCGCGGTACCTGTTCCAGGACGGTCGTGGGGCGGACGGTGCCGAGCCGCCGAACAACTGGCTGTCGGTCTTCGGCGGGCCCTCGTGGACGCGGGTCGACGAGCCCGATGGCTCACCCGGCCAGTGGTACTACCACCTGTTCGCCGCGCAGCAGCCGGACCTGAACTGGCGCAACCCCGAGGTGGTGGCGGAGTTCGCCGACATCCTGCGCTTCTGGATGGACCGTGGCGCTGATGGCTTCCGGATCGACGTGTCCGACGCCCTGATCAAGGACGACGCCTTCCCCGACACCGACCACGGGGACCCCGTCATCCCCAAGGACGAGACCAGCCCGGTGCACGACATCTACCGCGAGCTGCGCCAGGTGATGGACTCCTACGACGGCGACCGCATGGCCGTGATCGAGACGGGCGCCGAGGACGACATCGTGGCCCTGTTCCTGCGGCCCGACGAGATGCACCTCGCGTTCAACTTCCGGTTCGTGCACGCCGGCTTCGACGGTTCCGACCTGCGCGAGGCGATCGACTCCTCCCTGGCGGCCAACGCCACCGTCGGAGCACCGACGACCTGGGTGACCGACAACCACGACACCCCGCGCTCGGTGACCCGGCTCGGGCAGGACTCGATCCTGTCCGGGGCCTACGTCCCGGGCACGATGTCCACCGGCGTCGACGGTGCGACGGACGAGGACCTCGGCACCCGGCGCGCCCGGGCGCTGGCGCTGGTCCTGCTCGCCCTGCCGGGCGCGACCTACATCTACAACGGTCAGGAGCTCGGCCTGCCCAACGTGGACGACCTGCCGGACTCCGCGCTGCAGGACCCGATCTGGGCGCGCAGCGGCCACACCCTGCGGGGACGCGACGGCTGCCGCGTGCCGATGCCGTGGACACGGGGCACCAACCTGGGGTTCACCGGCGCGCGGGCCACGCCCTGGCTGCCCATCCCCGACGAGTGGGCCGAGCTGTCGGTCGCCGCCCAGCAGGGCCGTGCGGACTCGATGCTCACGCTGTACCGCGAGGCCCTGGCGCTGCGGCGGGCCAGCAGCGCGCTGGGCCGCGGCGAGTTGACCTGGGTGTCCGCCACGGAGGTCGCCGACGATGTGCTGGTCTTCGACCTGGCGGGCGCCCACGACACAGTCCGCGTCGTGCTGAACCTGTCCGAGGCTCCCCTCGACCTGCCCGACGGCGGGATGCTGCTGTCCTCAGAACCGGTGGTCGACGGGCAGCTCCCGGGCGTCGCGGCGGCATGGGTGGCCAGACCCGGCCCTGAGGGCATCCAGGCCAGGCTCAGCGCCCTGGGCCAGCTGATTGCCGACATCGTCGACCCACGGCGCTGACCCCTGCCGCGTTGCGGCCGCTCCACGTCCTCGGTGCCGGTCGCGCGTCGCGGGCCACGCGCGCGGGCGGTCCCGGCCTCTAGCCCCCACTGACGCCGATCTCCGCGGCCGACAGGTCCGCGCCGGAGAGCAGGTCGCAGGAATCCAACCAGCCCTCGGGAAGCGCAACCCGGCGCTGGCCGGACGTGCGGCCACGCGGTCCGGCAGCGATCTCCGTCGGGTAGGGCTGATCCGGATCGATGCCCGCGAGGAGTTCGTCGAGCTCCGCAAGCGTGCCCACTGTGCCCAGGGCAGCGCGGATCGGCTGCGCCACCCGGAACCCCTTCAGGTACCACGCCATGTGCTTGCGGATGTCCCGACAGCCCTTGAGCTCGTCCTCATGCATCTCGGCGAGCAGGACTGCGTGGCGCCTGAGCACCGCCAGGACCTCGCCGGACATCGGCTCGCTGGGGGCAGGTTCGCCGGCGAACGCCGCGGCCAGCTGGCCGAAGAGCCACGGCCGCCCCAGGCACCCACGCCCGACGACGACCCCCGCACATCCGGTCGACTCGACCATGTGCAGCGCGTCCTCTGCGGTCCAGATGTCGCCGTTGCCCAGCACGGGGACTCCGAGCGGCCCGAGCTCGTCGACGAGTCGGCCGATCGCCGACCAGTCCGCCTGTCCGCCGTACATCTGGGCAGCCGTGCGCCCGTGCAGGGCCACCCACGCCGCACCCTCCTCGGCGGCTGCGCGCCCTGCCTCGAGGTACGTCAGGTGCTCGTCGTCGATGCCCTTGCGCATCTTCACGGTCACCGGCACGCGTCCATCAGCAGCCGCGACGGCGTCGGCCACCACGGCGCGGAACAGATCGCGCTTCCACGGCAGCGCCGAGCCCCCGCCCTTGCGGGTCACCTTGGGCACCGGGCAGCCGAAGTTCAGGTCCACGTGGTCGGCGAGGTCCTCGTCGACGACCATCCGCACGGCGGCCGCGATGATCGCGGGATCCACGCCGTAGAGCTGCAGCGAGCGCGGAGACTCATCCGCGTCGAACCGGATCAGGTTCATGGTCTCGTCGTTGCGCTCCAGAAGGGCGCGCGAGGTGACCATCTCCGAGACGTAGATGCCCGCCCCCGACTCGCGGCACAACCGCCGGAACGCCCGGTTCGTGATGCCCGCCATCGGCGCGAGCACGACCGGCGGGTCCACCGAGCGGCCACCGATCGGCGGCAAGGTGACGGGCATGCGCCAATTGTCCCCCAAGGCCGAGACCCGCGCGGCCCACGTCACGCGCCCTTCGCGCTCCCCCGTGTGCTCCTGCTCCCGTTGCGACCGAAGCACGCGCCACGATAGGAAGCAACGTCGGGGATGGGACCAGCGGAGGTCGAACGCCTGCAGCCGGACCTGAACGATCTGGCAGCACTGCGTAGCTCTGGGCGCCGGACCTCGATGTCACCGACTCAACAGACGCCGGAGTCTCGGGGGCCCCACGGTCACGTCGATGCGGGACGAAGCAAGGCGCTCCTTCTCCGCACTCATTGACACGACTGCTACGTTCCGAATACGGCACACGCGCTCACCACATGCAGCACGCACCATGACCCGTCCCGAGACCCCTCGGACGGGACGAAACAGGGGTGAGGAACTCGTAGACGCCCACCAGCGGTGAGCATGGGTGACCCCCCGGGATTCAGGACAGTGGATCATGACCCATCCGACCACCCTCCCGAGGCACATGGCAGGCATGCGAGCCTTGCTCAGTGCGGCACTGATTGTCTGCCTGGCCACCCTTGGGATAGTCACCCCGACAGGAACCGCCACCGCGGCGAGCAGGCAGCCGAGCGCTCCCACGGACGTGATCGGTGCCGCCGGCGTCTTGGCAGTCACGCTGACCTGGAGGGCGCCGGCGTCGTCCGGCAAGTCGCCCATCACGACGTACGCAGTGCGGTACTCGACCAACAACGGCACCTCGTGGGCACGGGCCACATCGACACAGTCGACGTCCACGAACTACACAGTGACCCGGCTGAGCACTGACAGCACATACGTCTTCCAGGTCCGCGCCAAGAACAAGTCCGGCAATGGCCCCTGGTCGCTGCCCTCGGCTGCCGTCACCCCGGGTGTCGAGCCGACGCCCCCTCCACCTCCGCCCCCACCCACCGTCGCCAGCCAGTCGATCGCCGTGCCGTCATACATCTACCCGGGCGACGCGCACTGGGCCCAACTTCTCGATGGCGCGCCCACGGTGGGGCTGGCCATGATCAACCCCAACAGCGGACCTGGCTCGGCCGTGGACCCGAACTACGTGCATCAAGTGGCCGCAACGAAGGGACGAGGAATCCTCGTTGTCGGGTACGTGCACACGTCCTACACAACCAGGCCGATTGCGGACGTGAAGGCTGATGTCGACAGGCACTACGACTGGTATGGCGTCGACGGGATCTTCTTCGACGAGGTGACCGACGGCTGCACGAACCCAGCTCAGTCTGCCTACTACCAGGAGCTCCACGACTACGTGAAGGCCAAGTACACGGCCGACGAAGTGGTTCTCAACCCCGGAACCCGATCCGGCGAGTGCTACATGCAGGCAAGCGACATCATCATCACGTTCGAGGACACCTTTGCCAACTACGTCAACTGGGAGCCCAGCGGATGGGAGACGGCCTACCCGGCACGCCGCTTCTGGCACCTGATCATCAATACGACCGAGGCGGACCTCGCCAACGCGATCTCCTTGTCGAAGGCCCGGAACGTCGGTTGGGTCTACGTGACACCCGACGTGCTGCCCAATCCATGGGACACCCTGCCCGGCGCCCCGTACTGGAACACAGAACTGTCCCTGGTCAGCTAGCTCCACCTTCGCGCTTCCGTCGGAGACCCGTGCTTCCGTCGGAACCGAAGCACGAGCAACAAACGGAAGCACGTTCGGAAAGGGCGTGCCCGGGCGGGGCGGGGCGCGGCAGGGGCGGGGATCAGTACACCGGGAGGCGTTCGCTCAGCCACGCGCGCAGGCCGGCCAGCGGGATGCGCTCCTGGACCATGGTGTCGCGCTCGCGGACCGTGACCGCCTGATCCTCGAGGGTGTCGAAGTCGACCGTGACGCAGAACGGCGTGCCGATCTCGTCCTGGCGGCGGTACCGCCGGCCGATGGCACCCGCGTCGTCGAAGTCCACGTTCCAGCCACGCCGGAGGTCCGCTGCGAGGTCACGCGCGACCGGCGAGAGGTCGGCGTTGCGCGACAGCGGGAGCACCGCGACCTTCACGGGAGCCAGTCGCGTATCCAGCCGCAGCACGGTGCGCTTGTCCACGCCCCCCTTGGCGTTGGGCGCCTCGTCCTCGTCGTAGGCGTCGAGCAGGAACGCCAGCACGCACCTGGTCAGCCCCGCGGCCGGCTCGATCACGAAGGGCACCCAGCGCTCGCCGGACTCCTGGTCGAAGAAGCTGAGATCCACGCCCGACTTCTCCGAGTGGGTGCGCAGGTCGAAGTCCGTCCGGTTGGCGATCCCCTCGAGCTCGGCGAACTCCGAACCGGCGAACGTGAACCGGTACTCGATGTCGACGGTGCGCTTGGAGTAGTGCGACAGCTTCTCCTGCGGGTGCTCGAACAGGCGCATGTTCTCGGCCTTCAGCCCGAGGTCGACGTACCAGTCCCAGCGCGCCTGAAGCCAGTACTCGTGCCACTCCTCGTCCGTGCCGGGCTTGACGAAGAACTCCATCTCCATCTGCTCGAACTCACGGGTGCGGAAGATGAAGTTGCCGGGCGTGATCTCGTTGCGGAAGCTCTTGCCGGTCTGGCCGATGCCGAACGGCGGCTTCTTGCGCGACGTGTTGGCCACGTTGAGGTAGTTCACGAAGATGCCCTGCGCGGTCTCCGGGCGCAGGTAGTGCAGGGCGCCGGCGTCCTCGACCGGTCCCACATGCGTGCGCAGCAACCCGTTGAAGTCACGCGGCTCGGTGAACTGCCCCCGAGTTCCACACGCGGTGCACACGATCTCCTCGAGGCCGGTGGCCTCCCGCCCGTGCTTCTCCTGGAATGCCTCGAGCAGGGTGTCCGAACGCCAGCGCTTGTGGCACTGCTTGCACTCGGTCAGGGGATCGACGAACGCACTGACGTGCCCGGAGGCCTCCCAGACCTGGGGAGCGAGGATGACCGACGAGTCCAGGCCGACGACATCATCACGACCACGAACGACCGACTGCCACCACGCGCGACGGATGTTCTCCTTGAGCTCCACCCCCAGGGGACCGTAGTCCCACGCCGAGCGGGTCCCGCCGTAGATCTCCGAGCTCGGGAACACGAACCCGCGACGCTTGCTCAGGTTCACCACGGCTTCCACGCGGGCATCGGGCTTGGTCGGCTTGGCCATCACTTCTCCAGGTCTGCGATCGGTCGGGGAGGGGTCGGTGGCCGCGAGGTGCGGCGCGCCGGCGCTCTGGCGCCCAACCCTACCTGCACCTCTGAGCCCCGATCGGCGACAATCATCACCATGGCCAAGAAGCGCATCCACCGCCCCGAGGGTTCCCGTCCCGTCCCCCCGCCGGCAGCCCGGTCCGCGAACCCCCGACCGCGTCCCGTCGAGCCGGCCAGCCGGGATCTGCGTGCGCGATTCGAGGACGCCAGCCGCCCGATGCTGGGGCGCATGCAGGCGATGCCCACCTTCATCATCCCCGTGCTGCTCGGCGTGCTGTTGTTCCTGGGCCTCACGCTCCCGGCCTCGTGGGCCGGGCTCCTGCTCGTGGTGATCGCGCTGTTCCTGGGCTGGTTGACCGCGGTGTCATGGCCGGCGATCAGCGCGGGAAGCCGGGCCCTGCGGATCGTGGTCGATGTGGCGGTCCTGGCGCTGGGCGTGCTGAAGCTCATGGGCCGCCTCTGACGCAACGCCCCTGGCGTCGGGGCTCAGGGCTGCGTCTCGTTGGGCAGCGCACCGCCGTAGCGGCGATCCCGCTCGGCGTAGATCTCGCAGGCCCGCCACAGGTCCCGCCGGTCGAAGTCGGGCCAGAGCGTGTCCAGGAACACCATCTCGGCGTACGCCGACTGCCACAGCAGGAAGTTCGACGTGCGCTGCTCACCGGAGGAGCGAACGAAGAGGTCGACATCGGGCATGTCCGGCTCGTCGAGATACCTGACGAAGAGGGCCTCGTCCACGTCCTCCGGGTTCACCACACCTGCGCGCACGTCCAGGGCGATGGCTGCTGCGGCGTCGGCGATCTCCGCACGCCCCCCGTAGTTGACGCACATCGCCAGGGTCATGACCGAGTTCGACGCGGTCAGCTCCTCTGCCCTCTCCAGCTCGGTGATCACGCTGCTCCACAACCGGGGCCGTCGACCCACCCAGCGGATCCGCACGCCCATCTCATGGAGCTGATCACGGCGGCGGCGGATCACGTCGCGGTTGAACCCCATCAGGAAGCGCACCTCGTCCGGGGAGCGCTTCCAGTTCTCGGTGGAGAACGCGTAGGCGGACAGGTACTCGATCCCGATCTCGAGGGCACCGTTCACGCAGTCGAGCAGCGAGCCCTCCCCCGCCTCATGACCGGCTGTCCTGGGCAGGCCACGCTCCTTGGCCCATCGCCCGTTGCCGTCCATCACGATCGCCACGTGCTTGGGCATGAACTCCTGCGGGATCGCCGGCGGGCCGCGCCCCTGAGGGATGCGGCGTGGGGGCCAGCAGGCCAGCCTGCGAGGAGGGGGCCGATGGGTCGGAGTCCTGAGCGGCTGGTCGGCCCCGGCGCCACCAGGATCCCGAGCTGTCTGCCATGGGATGCATCCTCTCGCCGATCAGCGGCCGTTGCTGGCTGCGACGCGAATCCGTGGGACAGGCTCCGGCCCCGCCCCGGCCGCGCACATGAGGACCGGAAGCGGGATGCTGGAGCCATGGACGAGGTACCCGATCAGGGCACGGAACCGGCGCCGGCCCCGGAGGCGCGTCAGCCCGAAGCGCCCAGCAAGGGGCACCCGGTCTGGGCCAACGCCCACCGGGTCACCGACTTCCTCTACGTGGGTGGATCGATCCGCAGTGGGGACGCCGACCCGGGCACGGTCCTCACCGAGCTGAAGGGCCACGGGCTGACCCACATCCTGGACTGTCGCACCGAGACCTCCGATGAGCGCCTTGTCTCGCAGCTGGCCCCGGACGTGACCTACCACCAAGCAGGCACCGAGGACGAGGCCGGCGGCACCGCCGAGGGATGGTTCGACAGCGGAGTGAGCTTCGCCCGCGAGGCGCTGAAGATCCCCGGGACGGTCCTGCTCACGCACTGCGCCCTGGGCCAGGCCCGCGGCCCGTCGATGGCCTACGCCGTGCTGCTCGACCAGGGCTACGAACCCGGTGAGGCCCTGCTCATGATCACCCAGGCCCGACCCGAGGCGAAGGCGTCCTATGCCGAGCACGCCCTGGACTGGCACCTCAACCGGACGGGCGCCACGGAGATGGAGCGCACTGCCGCCTTCGAGTCGTTGCGGACCGCGCGCGGACACATGGGCGGCTGGCATCATCGGCGATTCTGACGCCCACCGGGGTCCCTCAGGTGCGCTCCACCAGCGGCAGGGACTTCAACTGGCGCTCCAGGTGCCACTGCAGGTAGGCCGACACCAAGCCTGACGCCTCGCGGCGCGTGCGCTCATCGGAGGCATCGGCCAGCTCCCAGTCGCCGGACAGCAGGGCACCGAGCAGCAGCATGGTCTCCGGTCGTGGGGTCGCCGACCCGGGGATCCGGCAGTCACGGCACAGGGCGCCGCCACCGGGCAGGCTGAACGACCGGTGTGGTCCCGCCTCCCCGCACCGGGCGCACGCATCGAAGGACGCGGCCCATCCGGCCACAGCCAGGGATCGGACCAGGTACGCGTCGAGGACCAGACCCGCGGCATGCTCACGCTGGGCCAGCGCCCGCAGCCCGGCGACGAGCAACTGGAACTGGGCCGTGGCCGGTTCACGCTCCTCAGGGGTAAGCCGCTCGGCTGTCTCGCAGATGGCCTGCGCGGCGGTCCAACGGCTGTAGTCACTGGCCAGATCGGCGCCGAACG
Source organism: uncultured Actinomycetes bacterium (assembly GCA_963697345.1). GTDB lineage: Bacteria > Actinomycetota > Actinomycetes > S36-B12 > CAIYMF01 > Prado023. The sequence continues at coordinate 13,199 of CAVONS010000009.1, forward strand.
AGAACAGCGACTCCACCTGGGTCACCGAGTCCAGTGACCGCCCGATGTGCATCTGGGCGTCGACCAGGCCCATCGGCTCCAGCCGGGCACCGAACTTGGAGTTGGTGCGGCGCACGCCGCGGGCGACAGCCCGGACGCGGCCGTGCGTGCGCGTCAGCAGGGTGATGATCCGATCGGCCTCACCGAGCTTGTGCGTGCGCAGCACGACCCCGGAGTCACGATAGGTCGGCACTGGCCCATTGTGCTCCGCCCTGGCCGCACCCGTCGGTTGCGCGCGCCGAGCGCTGGGCCGCGGTGCCGCGACCGATCACCGGCCGCAGCCGGTGGCCACAAGCGTCGTCCGCAGGCGCGTCTCAGAACCCGAGGCGCCGCAGCTGCTTGGGATCTCGCTGCCACTCCTTGGCGACCTTGACGCGCAGGTCCAGGTAGACCGGCGTGCCCAGCATCGCCTCGATGGCGGCCCGCGAGCGTGTGCCCACGTCACGCAGTCGCGATCCCTTGGACCCGATCACGATGGCCTTCTGCGACGGGCGCTCGACGAACAGGCTCGCGTGGATGTCGAGCAGGGGGTGGTTCGCCGGGCGGTCCGGGCGCAGGCCCATCTCCTCGACGACGACCGCGATCGAGTGCGGGAGCTCATCGCTGACGCCCTCGAGGGCCGCCTCGCGGATCAGTTCGGCGACCATGATCATCTCGGGCTCGTCGGTGAGCTCCCCATCGGGGTAGAGCGCTGGCCCGACGGGCAGCGCTGCGGTGAACTCCTCGCAGGACGTCCTCGAGCTGATGGCCGGCTGTCGCCGACACCGGCACGATGGCCGCCCATTCGACGCTGGCAGCGCGGCCGAGCTCCGCCACGGACATGAGCTTGCCGGCCAGGGCGGGACGTGAGATCCGATCGGTCTTGGTCACGAGCGCGATGACCGGCGTGCGCCGACCACCGCGCGTGGCCGCCGCCAGGCGGTGGGCGATCCGGCGGTCCCCCGGCCCGATCTCCTCGTCGGCCGGCAGGCACATGGCGATCGCGTCCACCTCGGCCCACTGCTGCTCGACGAGCGCGTTGAGCCGCTCGCCCAGGGTGTTGCGCGGGCGGTGGATGCCGGGGGTGTCGACCAGCACGATCTGTGCCTCCGGCCGGTGGATCATCCCTCGGATGACCCGCCGCGTGGTCTGCGGCTTGCTCGAGGTGATCGCGACCTTCTGGCCGACCAGCGCATTGGTCAACGTGGACTTCCCGGCGTTGGGGCGACCCACGATCGCGACGAAGCCGCTGCGGTGCTCGGTCACGCCCGTTCCCCGTCGGAGTCCGACGATCCGGATCCGGTGCTGCGCGGCGACGTGAGCATCACCCGGTCCGTCGTCGTCCGCATCCGCCGGCTCCCTGACCGGCTCAGCGAGCACCGTGGTGATCCGGTTGCGCCGACCGACGGCCTGCTCGGCCGTCAGCGTCCAGCCGTCGATCGTGATCGTGGCACCGGGCAGGGCCACCTTGCCCAGGCGCTTGGCGATCAGGCCGGCCACGGTGTCCACCCCCTCGGCGTCGGAGTCGATGTCGAAGCCGAGCAGCTCGCCCGCGCCCTCCACGTGCATGCGGGCGCTGAGCCGATAGGCGCCACCCGACAGCTTCTCGACCTCCGGGATCTCCTGGTCGTACTCGTCGGTGATCTCACCGACGATCTCCTCGAGGACGTCCTCGATCGTGACCAGGCCGGCCGTGCCGCCGTACTCGTCCACAGCGATCGCCATGTGGACGCGCTGCAGCTGCAGGTCGCGCAACAGGTCGTCGACCAGCTTCGAATCCGGCACGAAGGTCGCCTCGCGCATCTGCGAATCGATCCGCTCGCTGGTCTCGGACTCGCGATACTCGAACACCCGGTTGACCACGTCCTTGAGGTAGAAGACACCCACGACGTCGTCGGGGCCGTCGTCGATGACCGGGATGCGGGAGAACCCCGAGCGCAGGGCCAGCGACAGCGCCTGCCGCAGGGTCTTGTGCCGCTCGATCCACACCATCTCGGTGCGGGGCACCATCACCTCACGCACGATCGTGTCCCCGAGCTCGAAGACGGAGTGCAGCATCGCGGCCTCATCGTCCTCGATGACCCGGTCGGCCTCAGCCTGGTCGAGAAGCTCGCGCAGCTCGGCCTGGCTGGCGAACGGCCCCTCGCGGTAGCCGCGTCCGGGCGTCAGCGCATTGCCGATGAGGATCAGCAGCGATACGAGCGGGCCGAACACGGCCGCGGAACCGCGGGCGAAGCGCGACCATCGCAGGGCGATCCGGTCGGCGTGCTGGCGCCCCAGCGTGCGGGGCGCGACGCCCAGGGCCACGAACATGACCGCCGTCATGATCAGCAGCGCCAGGAACAACCCCGTCAGAGGCGACCACGACGTGGTGCCCACACACAGGTAGGTCACCAGGGCGGTGGCCGCCACAGCGAAGAAGGTGTGCAGGAACAGCATCACGTTGACGTAGCGGACCCGATCGTCGATCACCAGCTGCAGCCGGTCGGTGGCCTTGCTCGGCTTCTCGCGGGCCATCTCCTCCACCCGCGAGCGCGACACACGGCCGATGGCGGTCTCTGCCGCAACCAGCAGGCCCGCCATGACGACGAAGACGATGGCCAGCACGAGGACGACGACGTCGGAGTTGTCCATCTCAGCCCCGCCCTCGCCACGCCGCGAGCAGCTGGTCCTGCAGGCCGAACATGCGCGCATGCTCCTCGGGTTCGGCGTGGTCGTGGCCCAGCAGGTGCAGGATCCCGTGGGTGAGCAGCAGCGCGAGCTCGTCGGGAAGTCCATGCCCGGCCTGCGCGGCCTGCGCAGCAGCCACCTCCGGGCAGATCACCACATCGCCCAGCATGCCCGGTTCCGCCAGCCGCCCGGGCTCCGGCACGCGCAGCTCGTCCATGGGGAAGCTCAGGACGTCGGTCGGCCCCGGCAGGTCCATCCATCGGACGTGCAGCTCGGTGATCTCAGTCGTGCCGACCAGGGAGATGGCCAGTTCGGTGTCGGGGTGCAGGCCGAGCTCGTCGAGCAGGTACTCGGCCTGATGCACGAGAGCCGGCCCGTCGACGGATTGCCCGCTGCGGTTGTCGAGGTCGACCTGGGCCATCAGCGTCGCCTGACCGGCCGGACGGGCCGATCGGAGTGCGCCATCTTCTCGTCGTAGCGACCGTAGGCCTGGACGATGTCGGTGACCAGGCTGTGCCGCACGACATCGTGGGCGTTGAGCCGACAGAAGGAGACGTCACGAACACCCTCGAGGATGCCCTGCACGACCTTGAGCCCGGAGTCGGTCCCCCCCGGCAGGTCCACCTGGGTCACGTCACCGGTGACCACCATCGTGGAGCCGAACCCCAGCCGGGTCAGGAACATCTTCATCTGGTCCGGCGAGGTGTTCTGCGCCTCGTCGAGGATGACGAACGCATCGTTGAGGGTGCGTCCGCGCATGTAGGCCAGCGGTGCCACCTCGATCGTCCCGGAGGTCAGCAACCGCGGGATGGAGTCGGGGTCGAGCATGTCGCGCAGGGCGTCGTACAGGGGACGCAGGTACGGGTCGATCTTCTCCGACAGGGTGCCGGGCAGGTACCCCAGTCGCTCGCCGGCCTCGACCGCCGGGCGGGTCAGCACGATCCGGTTGACCTGCTTGGCCTGCAGCGCCTGAACGGCCTTGGCCACAGCCAGATACGTCTTGCCCGTGCCTGCCGGGCCGATGCCGAACACGATCGTGTGCTGGTCGATGGCGTCGACGTAGCGCTTCTGGTTCAACGTCTTGGGCCGGATGGTGCGCCCGCGGTTGGACAGGATGTTGGCCGTCAGGACATCGACCGGCCGGGTGTCGGGCTCGGCGCGCAGCATGGACAGCGCGCGGCGGGCGACATCCGGGCTCATGCCCTGGCCGGTGCGCACGATGGAGACGACCTCGTCGAAGAGCTGCTCGACCAGGTGCAGGTCACCGGAACCGCCGGTCAGCGTGATCTGGTTGCCGCGCACATGGATGTCCATGGCGGGGAACTCGGCCTCGATCGCGCGCAGGACCTCGTCACCCACGCCGACAACGGCGACCATGTCGAGGCTCGCCGGGACGATGATGGTGTGCTGGATGCGCTCGGGGCGCACGGTGGATTCAGTCATGACCCCTCAAGGGTAGGTCCCCATCAGCCGGGGGGCCACGAGTGCAGCCGCCCGCCGAGCACATGAGCGTGCAGGTGGCCCACCTGCTGGCCGCCGTCGCGACGCGTGTTGATCACGACGCGGTACCCGTCGCCAAGGCCCTCGAGGCCAGCGACATGGGCACATCGGGCGATCACGTCGGCGGCGATCGCCGGGTCGAGCGCGACGGCGTCGTCGAGATCGGCGACGTGCTGCTTCGGGATGACCAGGACATGGGTCGGCGATACCGGGTTGATGTCCCGGAACGCCAGGGTCGTCTCAGTCTCGTCGACGATCGTGGCCGGGATCTCGCCGGCAACGATCCTGCAGAACAGGCAGCTGTCACTCATGGCCGCAATACTGCCACCGGCCGGGTGGCCGATGCGCCGGTCGCGGCCGCGGGCCACTGCCCCAGCGCTGGCACGGGAAACCTCAGGCCCATCGGTCGGTGGCGGCCAGGACCACTGCGGCCGCGACAGTCCCGGCCGTCGACGTGCGCAGGACGCTGGGCCCCAGGCGGGCAGCTGTCGCACCTGCGGCCGAGAACCGCTCCAGCTCGACCGGGCTGACCCCACCCTCGGGCCCCACGATGAGCACGATGTCACCGGCCGTCGGGATCGTGAGGTGGCCGATCGGCGCCCCAGCGTCCTCGTGCAGGACGACGGCCAGTGCGGCGGAGGCGATCCGCACCTCGACGTCGGCGTGTCCGGCCAGCGCTGACACGGTCGGGAACCAGGGCCGGCGAGCCTGCTTGCCTGCCGCCCGGGCCGCGCTGGACCACTTCGCGTGTCCGCGCTGCGCCTTCTCCCCCGACCAGCGGGCGATGCAGCGCTCAGCCTGCCAGGGCACGATCTCATCGACACCCACCTCCGTGAGGGTCTCGACCGCGGTCTCGCCACGCTCGCCCTTGGGGAGCGCCTGCACGACCACGATCCTGGGCTCGGGCCGGGCAACGGTGCTGCGACCCACGACGCGGGCGCGCAGGGAGTCTCGACCGGCCGTCGACTCGACGCTCGCGTGCAGGACCGTGCCCTGGCCGTCCGCGAGATCGATCTGCTCCCCCACGGTGATGCGCCTGACGGCGACGGCGTGCCTGCCCTCAGGGCCCGACAGCACCACCACGTCCCCGACCTGGGCGCGGGCCACGTCCGAGCCCTCAGCGAGGAACAGCGCGGCGGTCATCTGCTGGAGAAGGCGTCGCGCAGGCGGGTGAACAGCCCCTCCTTCTCGGGACGCTGGAAGGTGCCGGTGACGTGCTCCTCGCCGCGCTGGCTCGCGAACTCGCGCAGCAGCTCCTCCTGGCGCGAGTCGAGCTTGGTGGGCGTCTGGACGTCGATGTGGACCATCAGGTCACCACGCCCGGCGCTGCGCAGGTGCGGGACCCCGCGCGCCTTGAGTGTGACCACGTGCCCGGGCTGGGTCCCGGGGCGGATCTCCACGTCCTCGGAACCGTCGAGGGTCTCCAGTGGCAGGATCGTACCCAGGGCCGCGACGGTCATCGGCAGCGAGACCGAGCAGTGCAGGTCATCACCGTTGCGCTGGAAGACCGGATGCGGCCGGGTCGTGACCTCGACGTACAGGTCGCCGGCAGGCCCACCGCCGGGACCGACCTCACCCTCACCGGACAGCTGGATGCGGGTGCCGTCGTCGATGCCCGCGGGAACCTTCACCTTCAACGTGCGACGGGTGCGGACCCGGCCGTCACCGCTGCACTCGGCGCAGGGGTGCGAGATGACGGTCCCGAAGCCCTGGCACTGCGGGCATGGCCGGGAGGTCATCACCTGGCCGAGGAAGGAGCGCTGCACCGACTGGATCTCCCCGCGGCCACGGCACATCGAGCACTCCGTGGGCTCGTGGCCGGTGGCCGCGCCGGTCCCGGTGCAGGTGGGGCACACGAGCGCGGTGTCGACCTGGATCTCCTTGACCACGCCGAACGCAGCCTCGGCCAGGTCGATGGTCACCTTGATCAGGGCGTCCTGGCCGCGGCGCACGCGCGGCTTCGGACCGCGGGTCTGCCCCCCACCGAAGAAGGCGTCCATGATGTCGCCGAAACCGAAGCCGGCCTGACCCTGGCCGAACGGGTTGCCACCACCGGGGCTGCGCGGATCTGCGCCGAGGTCATACATCTGGCGCTTCTCCGGATCGGAGAGCACCTCGTAGGCCCCGGTCACCTCCTTGAACTTCTCCTGTGTCTCCGGGTCGGGATTCACGTCCGGATGCAGCTCGCGGGCCAGGCGGCGGTAGGCGCGCCGGATCTCGTCGGAGCTCGCATCTCGGGCCACGCCGAGAGTGGCGTAGTAGTCGTGTGCCACGGGGGTCCTATTCGTTGTTCAGCAGCTGGCCCAGGTACCGGGCGACTGCCCGGACTGAGGCCATCGTGCTGGGGTAGTCCATGTGGGTGGGTCCGACGACCCCGAGCCGCGCGACGGTGCCCTCCTGCGGCCCATAGCCGGCGCTGATGACCGAGGTGCTCGACATGCCCGCCACCAGGTTCTCGTGGCCGATGGTGACCGTCACCGCCTCGGCGCGGGTCTCGCCGAGCAGGCGCAGGAGCACCATCTGCTCCTCGAGGGCCTCGAGGACCGGCTGCAGGTGCGCGTAGCCGTCGACATAACGGGCGAGATTGGCCGTGCCGCCCAGGACGATCCGCTCCTCGTGGCGCTCCACGACTGTCTCGAGCAGGGTGGCCAGCACCACCGACACGGTGGGCCGGCTGGTCTCGTCGAACCGTTGCGGGAGATCGGCCACGCGGTCGGCGACCGTGGTGAACGAGCCACCGCCGACGGCCTCGTTGAGCTGGGAGCGCAGTCGGCCGAGGTCGGACTCCGAGAGCGCCGCCGGCACCTCGACCACACGCTGTTCGATGCGCCCGGTGTCGGCGATGAGGACGAGCAGCATGCGGTGCTCACTGAGCGCCACGAGCTCGACATGCCGCACCGAAGAGCTGGTCAGGGACGGGTACTGGACGAGGGCGACCTGCCGGGTGATCTGGGCCAGGAGGCGCACCGAGCGGCCCATGACGTCGTCGAGGTCGACCGCCCCGGCCAGGAAGTTCTCGATGGCGCGACGCTCCGCGGGGCTCAGCGGCTTGACCTGCGAGAGCCGATCGACGAAGAGCCGGTAGCCCTTGTCTGTCGGCACCCGGCCAGCACTCGTGTGCGGCTGGGCGATGAAGCCCTCCTCCTCGAGGACGGCCATGTCGTTGCGGATCGTCGCCGGTGAGACGCCCAGGGAGTGCCGCTCGACGAGGTTCTTCGAGCCAACCGGTTCGTGGGTGCGCACGTAGTCCTCCACGATCGCGCGGAGCACTGAGAGCTTGCGGTCATCGAGCATGGGCACCTCCTCGGATCGCGAGCACCGCTGGCACTCGAGGGGTCGGAGTGCCATTCTACGATGCTCGCGCCCAGCCCGCCCCACCCGGACTTTCCGGAGATTCCTGCGCGAAGTGCCGAGGTCCCAGGAGCAGGTAGGGCGCTCGGGGGGCTTCGGGGGCCTGCCAGCGACAGAATCGGGGGATGCTGATCGTCCACGTGCACGTGCATGTCGTCCCCGACCAGGTACCGGCCTTCCTCGAGGCCACCCAGGCCAATGCCACGGCGTCGCTGGCCGAACCCGGGGTCCTGCGCTTCGACGTGATCCAGGACATGGCCGACCCCACCCACGTGCTCCTCGTCGAGGTGTACCGCGACGACGCCGCGGCCGGGGCACACAAGGAGACCACCCACTACGCCACGTGGCGCGACACAGTCGCGGACATGATGGCGATCCCACGCTCAGCGACGAAGTTCACGGCGGTGTTCCCCGCGGACCAGGGCCGCTGGGACACCCCGGCCCCGTGAGCAGCGCGTTCGACCTGGCCCTTCCGGCACGGATCTCCTTCGGCCCCGGCCGGGTGGCGGACGTGCCCAGGATCGTTGCGGGGCTGGGATCCCGCGTGCTGGTCGTGACCGGAGCCACGCCCGCGCGGGTCGCGTCCGTGATCGCCCCCCTGCGGGCGGGGGCCGACGCCCTGGACGTCGTGTCCGTCCGTGCCGAACCCACTGTGGAGGACGCCCGCACTGCCAGCGCGATCGGGCGCGCCCTGGGCGCCGAGGTCGTGGTGGCCATCGGCGGCGGCAGCCCGATCGACGTGGGCAAGGCGGTCGCGATGCTGCTGGGCAATGGCGGCGACCCGATGGACTACATCGAGGTCGTGGGCCGCGGCCAGCCGATCCTGCGCGCTCCGCTGCCGCTGGTTGCCGTGCCCACCACGGCCGGCACGGGCGCAGAGGTCACGGCGAACGCAGTGCTGTCGGTCCCCGAGCACGGCGTGAAGGCAAGCCTGCGCCATCCGCTGATGATCCCCCGCCACGCGATCGTGGACCCCGGGCTCACGCTGGACTGCCCTCCGGCGGTGACGGCGGCATCGGGGATGGACGCGCTCACCCAGTGCCTCGAGCCCTACGTCTCGAACCGCGCGAACCGGATGACCGACTCCTGGGCGCGGATGGGAATGATGGCCGCTGGCCGCAGCCTCGTGGCCGCCTACTGGGATGGCTCGGATGTCGCTGCACGTGAGGACATGTCCCTGTGCAGCCTGCTCGGCGGACTCTCGCTGGCCAACGCCAAGCTCGGCGCCGTGCACGGCTTCGCAGGCGTCCTCGGCGGGATGACCGACGCACCACACGGGGCCCTGTGCGCGGCCCTGCTCGGCCCCGTCTGCGAGGCCAACCTGGCACGCGCCGACGGCCGCCTGGTCGGCCGATTCGCCCACATCGCCGCCTGCCTGACCGGCGTCCCCGACGCGACCCCCGAGGACGGCCTGCACTGGATCGAGCACACCCGGGCGCTGTTCGAGATCCCCGCCCTCTCCGAGTACGGCCTGAGCATCACGGACACCGAAGCCGTGGTGGCAAGGGCCGCCCGGGCGAGCAGCATGCAGGGCAATCCCGTGGAACTGAGCCCCGACGACCTGGCTGAGGTGTTCCAGGCCGCTCTGTGAGTCGAGCCGCCCGGGTGAACGGGGCCGAGGAACGGATCGCCGTTCGCGTGCACGCCCAGGCCCAGGAGCGCCGATAGGGTCGCCCTCATGTTCGATCGCTACGGCCCCGATGTGCTCGCCGCGGGTCGGCATCACCGGACGCCGCCGATCGCCGAGGTGGTCGGGGACAACGACCTCGTCGTCGAGTGTGCGTCCTCAGGCTGGTGCGGGGCCATCGTCGGCTGGGAGAAGACGACAGTGGGATGGTCGGTCATCCTGGAGGACCGCCACGACCGACGTCGGCTGTTCCCGGCGGAACCGGCGGGCTTCCTGCTCGAGGGCAAGCTCGTGACCCTCGTACGTCCGCGCTCGGCCGCGCCGAGACCCCCCGCGGCCCCCACGCGCACTGCCTCCGGCTCGCGGGCGGCCCCCAGCCGCTCGGCGCAGGTCGCTCGCGACTCCCGGATCTGGGTCGAGGGCACACACGACGCCGAACTCGTGGAGAAGGTGTGGGGTGCCGACCTGCGTGAGCTGGGGATCGTGGTCGAGCCCATGGGTGGGATCGACGACCTGCTCGACGCTGATCTCGGCGTTCGGACCGGGGCCGCAGCGCCGCCTCGTGGTCCTCGTCGACCACCTGGTGCCGGGGAGCAAGGAATCCCGGATCGGCGACGACGTGACCAGGCGCTGGGCGCCGCACGTGACGGTCCTGGGACACCCCTACGTCGATGTCTGGCAGGCGGTCCAGCCACGAGCGGTGGGTATCCAGGGGTGGCCCGACGTGCCCCGGGGACAGCCCTGGAAGGCGGGCATCTGCCGTGCACTGGGATGGCCCCCCGACGAAGCCGCCGCCTGGCGACGGATCCTCGGTTCGGTGCACTCCTACGCCGATCTCGACCCCGCGCTCCTGGCGCGCGTCGAGGAGGCCATCGACCTCGTCACCGCACCGGACTGAGCAGCCCGGAGCGCTCCGGCGGCGGGGCACGCCCCTCGCGGCATGGGTAGGCGCTAGCCTGCTGTCCAGGCCCAACCGGAAGGAGCGTCCAGCGATGACCCAGCCACCCGTGGATCCGCCCCAGGAGCCCCCCGTCGATCCCGAGGAGGAGCCCGATCGGTGGGTCACTGACCCCGAGCCCCGAGCCGGACCCCGAGCCCAGCTCGCAGGATGCCCCGCCCCCGCCCCCCAGCGCTGGTGGCTACCCACCACCCCCGGCGGCACCTGGTGGATACCCACCACCTCCAGCCAGCCGGCGCGGGGAGCTACCCCCCGCCGCCGCCCCCGCCGCCGGTCGGGTCCGGATACCCGGCAGCGCCGCCTGAGGGTGTCTACCCCCCAGCCTTCCCGCCCGGTCCGGCAGCGCCCTTCGCAGCGACGGGGCTCAAGGCACACCGAGCGACTCTGGTCCTGGCCCTGGGCATCGTCGGGCTCCTGTGCTGCGGCCCGGTGTCGATCGTGGCCTTCCTCTTCGGCAAGAAGGACCTTGAGGAGATGGACGCCGGACTCATGGATCCCTCGGGTCGCGGCACGACCAACGTCGGACGCATCCTGGGCATCGTGGGCATGGTCTTCTTCGCGCTCTCGATGGTCTACGTCTTCGTCGCCGTGCTGTCGCTGGGCGTCTGATCCCCCGAGCTCATCGGCCCGGCAGGAGCCGTCGCACCACCGCATCGGCCAGCAGCCGACCGGACCTGGTGAGCTGGAAGCTGCCCGTCCACGACCGTACCCAACCCCTGGGCCACCAGGGCGCTGACCTCGGCCCGCTGATCGTCGCCGAGTTCAGCGATGCCGAATCCGGTGGCCATGCGAATGCCGAGCATGAGGTCCTCGACCGCGCGTGTGGCCGGGTCGAGGACCTCCCGGCCCACCGCCGGGGAGTCCCCCGCGGCCAGGCGCTGCACGTAGGCCGCCGGGTGCTTGACGTTCCACCACCGGGTGCCGGCCACATGGCTGTGCGCCCCCGGTCCGACTCCCCACCAGTCATCACCACGCCAGTAGGCCTCGTTGTGCCGGCACTCCTGCCCGGGAACGGCCCAGTTCGACAACTCGTACCACGGCATGCCCGCGGCCTCGAACGCCTCGTCAGCCAGGTCGTACATGTCGGCCATCAGGTCGTCGTCGGGCGCTGCGATCTGGCCACGGCCCACCTGGGCCGCCAGACGGGTCCCCTGCTCGACGATCAGGGCATACGCCGAGATGTGCCCGACGCCGGCGGACTCAGAGCGGCCTCGACGGTCACCTGCCAGTCGGCCAGCGTCTCGCCGGGCGTGCCGTAGATGAGGTCGAGGCTCACCTGCTCGAAGCCCGCTGATCGCGCCTCGGCGACCGCCCGCAGCGCAGCCCCGGGCGTGTGCGTGCGCTCGAGGACGCTCAGGACGTGGGGAACGGCGCTCTGCATCCCGAACGACACCCGGGTGAACCCACCCGCACGCAGCTGGGACAGGCTCTCGGGATCCACCGAGTCCGGGTTGGCCTCCAACGTCACCTCGGCCCCCGGGGCCAGCCCGAACGCGGCGTCGATCGCAGCCAGCACCGACACCAGGGCCGGTGGGCTGAGCATCGTCGGGGTGCCACCACCGACGAAGACCGTGCGCACGGGCACGTCCCGCTGGCCGAGGACGCTGCGCGCGAAGCCCACCTCACGTGGCCAGGTGGGCGGCGAACGTCGCCCGATCGACCTCACCGGAGGACGCCAGCTCGGGGGCGGTGTAGGTGTTGAAGTCGCAGTAGCCGCAGCGCGTGGCGCAGAAGGGCACGTGCACGTAGAAGCCGAAGTCCCGATCGCCCCAGGCAGCGGCAGAGGCAGTGGGCAGCGCCCCGTCCGGGGGCGGGATCTCCCCGTCAGGCTGACTCGGCATGATGGGCCATTGTTCCCCATGTGGCCGCCGGCCGGCCGCCGAGGAGCTAGCGTTGACCCCATGAGGGGGTCCTCGGCGCGTGCGGCGACTGGTGCTGACATGCACCGGCGTGCTGCTGGCCGGCTGCTCGAACGCGGCACCTGTGGCACGCCCGACCATCGGCTCACCGTCACCGGCGGCTGTGCAGAGCACCGACGACCGAGGACCGCACGACACAACTGGCCCGTGACTGGGACCTGACCGGATCCCCGCTGCCCAACGATTGGCCCGACGTTCCCCTGCCGCGGGGCACGGAGGTGGTCACCGCCTACGCGATCGGCGCTGACCCCCGACGAACCTGGACCGCCACCTTCACGACCACGAGTGGCACGGCGCTGGACATGGCCGAGCCGGTGGTCGCCGCACTGCGCGAGCGGGAGTACGTGCCCATTGCCGAGTACGTCGGTGCTGCCAACACCAACACCGGGCTCTACAGCTTCGCCGCACCGACCTTCGCGATCTACGTGGTCCTCGGCGAGGATGACGGCCAGCCCAACCTCGTGCTCACGGTTCGCGGGTCCGCCGATGAGTCGGCCGGCCTGCCCAACATCGACACCGAGCTCGACGGGCAGCCCCGCTCTCGCGCGACCAACGCCCCGTCGGCGACGGCCGACCCGTCAGCGTCGGGGACCCCGGCCCCATAACGAGTTCGCCGCCCTCCCCCGCGAACGGGAGAGGGCGGCGACCAGGTCACCTCGGGATCAGGCGTACATCGCCTCGATCTGGTCGGAGAAGTGCTCCTCCACCACCTTGCGCTTGACCTTGAGGCTGGCGGTCAGCTCGCCGTCGTCCTCGGACAGGTCGCGGTCCAGGACCGTGAACTTCTTGATCGTCTCCCAGCGGTTGAGCTGCGCGTTGAGCGCGTCGATCGAGTCCTGCAGGCTGGCCCGCACCTCCGGGGACTGCGACATGGCGGCGAAGTCACCAGTGAGCCCCTTCTCCGCCGCGAAGGCAGCCAGGGCGTCGGGGTCCAGCGAGATCAGGGCCGTTGCGAAGTTGCGGTTGTTCGCGATCGCGACGAGGTTCGAGGCGATCGAGGACAGCGCCTTGAACTGCGCCGCGATGGCACCCGGGGCGATGTACTTGCCGCCGGAGGTCTTGACCATGTCCTTCTTGCGGTCGGTGATCTTCAGGCGACCTGCGTCGTCGAGCTCGCCGATGTCGCCGGTGGCCAGCCAACCGTCGGGCAGCAGCGCCTCAGCGTTGGCCTCCGGCAGGTTGCGGTAGCCGCGCATGATGTGCGGGCCGCGCAGCAGGACCTCGCCGTCATCGGCGATCTTGACCTGGGTGCCCGGGAACGGCTGGCCGATGGTGCCGAAGACGAGGTCGTCGGGGCGGCTGATGCAGGCTGCGGCCGTGTTCTCGGTGAGGCCGTAGCCCTCGAGGATCGGCAAGCCAGCTGCGTCGAACCAGCGGGCGACGTCCCCGTTGAGCGCCGCCGACCCGGACACCATGACACGCATGTTGCCGCCCGTAGCTGCATGGATCTTGGAGAAGACCAGCTTGTCGGCCAACGCCATCTGGATCCCGGCGAAGGGGCCACCGGACTTGCCGGCGCGCTGCGCCGCCTTGATCTTGATCGACGAATCGAAGGCCCAGGTGAAGATCTTCGCCTTGAGGCCGCCGGCACCCATCGCCTTCGCTGTGGCACCCTGGTAGATCTTCTCGAAGATGCGCGGCACACCGGCCATCAGCGAGGGAGAGACCTTCACCAGGTTCTCCGAGATCTTGGGCACCCGGCCATCGGTGGCCGTGGTGAACCCGAGCTGGTACTGCGCGGAGAGCAGCACCTTGCCGAAGACGTGGGACAGCGGCAGCCACAGGAAGTGCAGGTCGTCGGCAATGACGATGCCGAGGGCCTCGATGCTTGCTCCCTCGAACACCCAGTTGCTGTGCGGCAGCTCCACGCCCTTGGGGCGGCCCGTCGTGCCTGAGGTGTAGATCATCGTCGCCAGGGAGTCACCCGTGAGCTGCGAGACGCGCTCCTCGATCGCCTTGGGCTCGTCGGCCAGCTTCTTGACGCCCAGTTCCTTGAGGTCTGCCCAGCTGATGACGAAGTCCCCGTCACCCTCTCCGTCGATCAGGATGATCTTGGTGAGCTCGGGGAGCTGGTCACGCTGGTGCATCGCCTTGTCGGCCTGCTTCTGGTCCTCGGCGATCAGGAAGCGCGAACCCGAGTCGGACAGGATGTAGCCGAAATCATCGTCGGAGGTGCTGGGGTAGATGGTCGTGTTGGCACCCCCGGCCAGCATCACGGCACCGTCGGCGAAGATCCACTCGTTTCGCGTGTTGGACGCGATGGCAACCCGGTCCTCGAGCTCGAGGCCCAGAGCAAGCAGCCCTGCGCCGAGCTTGAGCATCTCGTCACCGGCCTCGCGCCAGGTGTACTTGACCGACCACGAGTCATCCGGGCCCGGGCCCATGAAGGCCAACTTGTCGGGGGTCGCGGCGATGCGATCGAGGATCGCCCGGCCGAGGTTCTCGGCATGGGGCGGCAACTTGGTGTCTAGCGAACCGGCAATCGTGGCCATTCAGGAGCCTCCAGAGGCGAAGTATGACGAACAGATCAATTCCGTGTGACGCAGGTTACTCTGCCGGGCCACTCCTACGCCGGTCAAGCCGGTGGGGGCCGGAACGCCCATGCCAACGACCATCCCACCGCCGCAATCAGCCTGAGGAGCGCGGCTTGGCCCCCTGCTCGCCCTCTGTGTTCAGCGCGGCGATGAAGGCCTCCTGGGGGATCTCGACCCGGCCGACCATCTTCATCCGCTTCTTGCCCTCCTTCTGCTTCTCCAGCAGCTTGCGCTTGCGGGTGATGTCACCGCCGTAGCACTTGGCCAGGACGTCCTTGCGCATCGCACGCACGCTCTCGCGGGCGATGATGCGCGAGCCGATGGCCGCCTGGATCGGGCACCTCGAACTGCTGGCGCGGGATGAGCTCCTTGAGCTTGCCGGCCATGGCCACGCCGTACACGTAGGCCTTGTCCCGGTGCACGATCGCCGAGAAGGCGTCAACAGGCTCCCCGTGCAGCAGGATGTCGACCTTGACCAGGTCAGCCGCCTGGTCACCAGTGGTCTCGTAGTCCAGCGAGGCGTAGCCACGGGTGCGTGACTTCAGGGCGTCGAAGAAGTCGAAGACGATCTCGGCCAGGGGCAGGGTGTAGCGCAGCTCGACCCTGGACTCGGACAGGTAGTCCATGCCCAGCATGTTGCCGCGCCGCGACTGGCACAGCTCCATGATCGCGCCCACGTAGTCGGTCGGGCTCAGGATCGTGGCACGCACGACCGGCTCGCGGACCTCGGCGACCTTCCCGTCCGGGTACTCCGAGGGGTTGGTGACCACGATCTCGCGCCCGTCGTCGAGAGTGACGTCGTAGACGACGTTGGGGGCCGTCGAGATGAGGTCCAGGTTGAACTCGCGCTCGAGGCGCTCCCGGACGATCTCCAGGTGCAGCAGGCCCAGGAAGCCGCAGCGGAAGCCGAAGCCGAGGGCCGCCGAGGTCTCAGGCTCGTAGACGAGCGCGGCATCGTTGAGCTTGAGCTTGTCCAGGGCATCGCGCAGCTCGGGGTAGTCCGAGCCGTCGATCGGGTACAGCCCGGAGAACACCATGGGTTTGGGGTCCCGATAGCCACCGAGGGCCTTGGTGGCCCCGGCCTTGCTGGCCGCCGTCACGGTGTCACCGACCCGGCTCTGCCGGACGTCCTTCACACCGGTGATCAGGTAGCCGACCTCGCCGGCCGCGATGGCCTTCGCCGGCACCGGCTCGGGTGAGATGACCCCGACCTCGAGCATCTCGTGCTGGGCGTGGGTCGACATCATGACGATGCGCTCACGGGTGGACAGCTTGCCGTCGATCACCCGGACGTAGGTGATCACACCTCGGTAGGAGTCGTAGACCGAGTCGAAGATCAGGGCGCGTGCAGGGCCATCGGGATCGCCCGCGGGGGCGGGGACCTGGCGGACCACCTCGTCGAGGAGCTCGGCGACGCCCGGAGCCGGTCTTGGCGCTGACCTGCAGCACGTCGGCGGGGTCACAGCCGATGATGTGGGCCAACTCCGCCGCGTAGCGCTCCGGCTGGGCGGCCGGCAGGTCGATCTTGTTCAGGACGGGGATGATCGCCAGGTCGTTCTCCAGGGCGAGGTAGAGGTTTGCCAGTGTCTGGGCCTCGATGCCCTGCGCCGCGTCCACCAGCAGGATCGCACCCTCGCAGGCCGCCAGGCTGCGTGAGACCTCATAGGTGAAGTCGACGTGGCCCGGGGTGTCGATCAGGTTGAGCACGTAGTCCGAGCCGTCCGAGGCCTGGTAGGGCAGCCGCACCGCCTGGCTCTTGATCGTGATGCCACGTTCGCGCTCGATGTCCATGCGGTCCAGGTACTGCGAGCGCATGTCGCGATCACTGACCACACCGGTCATCTGCAGCATCCGGTCGGCCAGCGTCGACTTCCCATGGTCGATGTGGGCGATGATGCAGAAGTTGCGGATGATCGACTGGTCCGTCGATCCGGGGGCGGGTGACACGGGGTCCATGGTCCCACAGAATCGGGGGGCCTCCGGCTCGCGAGGACCCCCGGGACGCTTGCGCCTACTTCTTGGACCCAGTCGCCTTGGTGGTGCCGGTCGCGTCTGCTACGACCTCAGCCGCCTCATCGACAGCGGCCTCCGCCTCAGGCAGGACAGCAGCGGCCGGCTCGGGCGCCTGCGACACATCGGCCGGGAGGTCATCGCCGTCCACCTCGATGGCCTCGACCACGGCGGTGGTCATCTCATCGGCGACCTCGTCGATCTCGCGGGCCATCGTGTCGTCCACAGCTCCGCTGCGCGACTCCCCTGCCGCCGGGGTCGCGCCCCACTCACCCTCGCCCGTCAGGTGCTCGTCAGCCGCAGCCCTGCGCCGCCTCCACACGAAGTAGGCGCCACCTGCTGCCGCTCCGAGCGCCGCTGCGCCGATCAGGATCTTGCGCGCCGGGCCCCGTGTCCTCCCAGCCTGCTCCTGCGCCCCATCGGTGAGTTCGAGCACCTTCTCCTCGAGCGCGGCCGCGTCCATCGCCCGCACGGCTGCGATCTCCGCAGCGGCGGCTGACTTGGCCACGCGGGCCTTGGCGGACTCCTCGACGACCGTGTCGACCATCGCCCTCACACCCTTGCCGAGAGTTGTCTCGGCCCCCAGCTTGCGGTCTGCCACTTCACGGATGTTCTCGGGCAGGGCTTCGTGGACCCGGGCCACTCCCTCCACGACGGACACCAGCCCCGTCTCGCCTGCCTTGACAATGCTCTGGGCCCTCATGTGGTGACCTCCACGTCGGCTGGACCCCCACTCCCGGGGGATGTCCGGCACCACCCTAGTGCCGGTCGAGGGCCCACGCCCCGCGGACGTTGGGCTCACCCGAGAGGCTGAGGGCCCGGCAGAGACTGCCCAGGACATGACGAAGCGCCACCCACGAAGGATGGCGCTGGGCCGACCGATCGGCGTCGGTCGGACGAGTCAGAGGCTAGCGGCCTGCTTCTGGATGGCCGACTTGCGGTTGGCCGCCTGATTGCTGTGGATGACACCCTTGCTCGCGGCCTTGTCGAGCTCGCGGGAGGCCACGCGGGCGTACTCCTTGGCCTTGTCGACATCACCTGACTGGGCAGCCTCACGGAAGCGGCGGACCGACGTCTTGAGGCTGGAGGTCACGGCCCTGTTGCGCTGCCGAGCCTTCTCGTTGGTCTTGATCCGCTTGATCTGCGACTTGATGTTCGCCACGTGATGCGCCTTCGTCTTCCTCGTGCGGGGGTCGCGATGAATCCCAGTGAGGGTCCATCGCACGGTCTGTGGCCGCCATGAGCCGGCGGGCAGGGTCCCAACGATACCGGACGACCCCCACCCGGCACCAAATCCAGGCTAGCGAGGCCCTGCCGACGGGGCTCCCGGACTCCTCGGACGCTCCTGGAGCCCATCGGTGTGGATCACGAACGCCTCGAGTGCGTGCACCTTCTGCGCCGGCTCCAGGCTCTCCCCGGGCCGAAGACCACCCTTCATCTGGGCGTCCACGTGAGCCAGGTGGACCACGGCATCGGCCAGCTGATCGGGGCCCCAGTCGGCGGCGGCTGAGCGCAACGTGCGGACCTTGAACGGCGGTACGCCCGCCAGACGCGCAACGTCAGCCTCGGACATCCCCCGTGGCGCTCCGGCGACCTTCACCATGGCCCGCAGTCCTGAGGCGAGTGACCCCACCGCGCCGGGTCCGGAGACGGTCTGGCTGGCCAACCCCCACCGCAGCCGCTGCAGGGCCAGCAGCGCCCGCCCCTCCCACACCGCATCAGCGAGCTGGAAGCCGCTGACCTCGGCCACACCAGCGAAGGTGCTCGTCACGGCAGCGGCATCGATGGGTCCCTCCGGGACATCGGCCACCAGTTGCTCGAGGGCTCCCACGAGCAGGGCGATGTCTGATCCGAGGGCCATCGCCAGCGCGTCCACGCCGTCGTGCGTGATCCGGCGACCGGCCCGCCGGGCCTCCTGCTCGAGCAGCTCCCGAGTGGGCCGGCCACGTTTGACGTCGGCGCACGAGACCTCGACAAGGCCACCTGGTACGGCCAGGGCGCGTAGCTGCTCAAGGGTCTTCTTGTTGCGCACACCGGTGTGCTGGGCGACGACCCACGTGTCGGCCGGCAGGTCCATCAGCCCGGCGGACAGCGTCTGCACGGCACCCGGTGCGGCGTCCTCCAGGTGCGCGACCACGACGACAGCCGAGCCACCGAACAGCGACGGGGACAGGGCGGTGATCAGGTTCCCCTCCGCCGCCGGGTCCAGGGCGTCGACATCACGGCGCTCGGCCTCGGGATCCAGCGCGCGCGCTGAGCGCACGACCCTGGCCACGGCGCGGCTGATGAGGAAGGGTTCAGCCCCGGTCAGCAGGGTCAGCGCGGCAGGGGCAGCCGACAGACTGGGCTCAGACGTGTGCGGGGTCATCGGGGTCATCGGGGTCATCGGGGCCAGCATGGCACGACCCTGCGACACGGCCGTCCTCGCCCGGCTGGACGCGCGCGGCCAGTTCGCCCGGACCACAGCTCAGTGCCTGGGAATGAGCGTCAGCTCCGCACCGACGGACACCACGGCGAGGTCGCCCTGCTGGTCGGTGCGTCCGATCGTCGCGCCGGCCGAACGGTACTGGTCAAGGGTCGTGCCGCTGGGGTGCCCGTAGTCGTTGTCCTCCCCGACGCAGACCAGCGCGATCCGCGCTCCGGACCACCGTGCGAAATCCGGCGCCTGGTAGCGCGATCCATGGTGGGGCACCTTCACGATCGACGCCCCCGGCGGGGGTCCCGCCAGCAGCACGGTCTGTGCCTCCGGCTCGATGTCGCCGGTCAGGAGCACCCGCACCGGGCCGGCGTCCGAGGGGACCGCCGCGAGGGCCACGACGCTGGCGTTGTTGGCCGGCGACGCGTCCATCCGGCGAGCCGGCCAGAGGATCGCCAGGGGCACACGCGCGGCCGTGGTGCGCTGACCGGCCCGCACGAGTCGGATCGGCACGCCGGCCCGTGCGGCGATCCCGACGACCGCTGCCGCGCCCTCCGTCGGCTCGGGGACGGGCGTGGTGAGGATCGAGTCGACCGGCCACCGGGCCAGGACTGCGGCCAGCCCGTCGATGTGGTCGGCGTGGAAGTGCGTCAACAGGATGGTCAGGCGATCGAGGTTGGCCGACTCCAGGCATGCCGTGATCCGCGCGCCGTCAGGGCCGGCGTCGACGAGAAGGGCTTCGGCAGCACCCGGGTGACGCAGGAGCAGCCCGTCACCCTGACCCACGTCGCAGGCCAGGACCACCCACCCGGGGGGCGGCCAGTCCGAGGACCTCGCTCGCAGCAGGCCCACAGCGATGGCCGTGGCCAGAGCCACCGCCAGGACCGCGCGGCGATGGCGCAGCGGGCGCCACCCACGCACGAGGCCGACGCCCACGAGCCCGAGTGTCGCTGCCGCACCCAGAGCACCAGCGGGCCCGGGGACGACGTCGATCACGCCGAAGGGCAGCGCGGAGGAGATATGCGCGACCCGGGCGATCAGCCACGTGGCTGGGGACGCCGCGCTCGCCAGGAGGGCCGCCACCGCGGGGACGAGGGGAGCGATCAGTGCTGCGGCCAACCCGAGCACGGTGGCCACCGGCACCAGGGGGGTCACGAGGACGTTGGCGGGCAGCGCGACAAGGCTTGCCCCGTTGCCCATCAGGATGACCAGCGGCAGGGTGGCCAGGTGCGCCGCCGCGGCCACCGCCAGGGCGGCACGAATCGGCTCGGGAACGCGCGCCGTCAGGGAGTACCGGCCCAGCTGTTCGGCGATCGGCGGCCCGACCACCAGCAGCCCCGCCGTCGCGGCGAAGGACAGGGCGAAGCCCATCGACAGCGCGAACTGGGGCAGGACGACCAGCAGCACCAATCCCGGAGGCAAGCAGGGCCGGCGGACCTCGGCGTCGGCCACCCGTCGACAGGGCGATGAGTGCCACGACGCCCATGACGGCGGCCCGAAGCACACTCGGCTCCGGGCGGACCAACAGGACGTAGCCCCAGAGCACCGCCAGGCAGACCCCGACCCTGACGCGCCAGCCCAGGCCCAGGCCCACGACCGCCGACATGGCGATCGCGACGACGAGCGAGGTGTTCGACCCGCTGACAGCGGTCAGGTGGGCAAGCCCCGCGCGGATCATGGCAGCGTCAAGCTCCGGGGAGACCAGCGACTCGTCGCCGACCGCGAGGCCCAGCAGCAGCGCTGCGGCATCCCGGGGCAGGCCTGCGCAAGCATCGCGGAAGGCCTCGCGGACCCGGGTGGTGATCCGGGCGGCCGGACCGGGTGGGGAGCGGACGTGCACCTCCCCCAGGACAGCGAGGTTGAACGACTGCACCTCCGGTGACCAGGACTCCTGGGCGCGACCAGTCAGGGCAACCTGAGATCCGTAGCGCAGCGACTGGACCTGGTCGCCGCGGAGCAGGACTGGGGCGCGGACCGAGTACCTGCGCCCCCGGAACTCCATGGCACTCACGCGCGCCCCCACCGACCAGCGCGGGGGCATGGGGCGTCCCCCCAGTGGCTCGGGGATCCGCACGACCGGGTCACTGGTGAGCGTCGCCTCCACCTGGACCACAGCCCCGCCCTGGGCGGCGGCCACCACGACCGGCGGGTGCAACCTCGCCAGGTGCATCGAGCCCACGAAGGTCCCCAGCGCGAGCCCGCTGAGCAGGAGGAAGCCGACTACGACACGTCGCGAGGGCACCCTGGCCCGTGCGCCACGTTGCAGTCGCAGCCAGCCCGCGGCCCCCACGAGCACCAGCAGGAGCGCGCCTGCGGCCAGGAGCGCGGGAGTCGTTGGCCGGCTGGGCATCACGAGCAGCACCAGCGCCTGGCCCAGCCACACCGCCCCCACCAGGGGGGCCAGCCGGAGATCCGGCGGCTCGCGACGCTCGGGAGTGGGCTCGCCCTCGGACTGCTCATGCTGGCCGGACTCACGTTGCCCGGACTCGTGCGGGCGCCCGAGGGCCGGCACGTCAGACGCGGACATGAGGGCGCAGCTCGGCCAACGTCTTGGGCCCGATCCCGGGCACCTCGGCCAGCTCGTCGACAACCGTGAAACGACCGTTGGCCTCCCGCCAGGCAAGGATCTTGGCCGCAGTGACGGGGCCGATCCCCGGCAGGGTGTCCAACTGCTCGGCCGTCGCCGAGTTGAGATCGATCGGACCAGCGGCGCTGCCCGCTGACCCAGCCGGGCCCGACGAGGACACAGCGGCGTCCGAGGAACTCGGTGCGTCCCCCCCGACCTCGATCCGCTCGCCGTCGACGAGCAGCCGCGCGAGGTTGGTGGACCCCACCGAACCCCGCTTGCGCAGCCCCCCGGCGGCCTGGACGGCGTCGTCGACACGCGACCCGGCCGGCAACGCGAAGATTCCCGGGTCGCGCACGTCCCCGGCCACGTGGACCCACACCGATCCCACCGGTGACGGTGCGACCGGCACGGCGACGAAGGCCTCGGCGAAGGGATCCACCATCGGCGACTCTGCGGCCCCTGAGGGCGCCACGGCCATGTCCTGGGCGGGGTGCTCCCGTGGCCGCGAGACCACGAGGACGACGAAACCGCCGATCACCACCAGCGCGCCCAGAAGGCTGACCAGTCGCACCCACAGTCGCCCCGGAGGCCAGGGCCCGGGGCGCTCACCTGCGAACTCCTCCTCGTCCGAGGGGCGCTCAGGCTCCGGCTCGACCATCCCCCGCCAGCGCAACGCGACCAGTCGGAGGCGGGCGAGGGCTAGGTCCTGGGTCCGGCTCACAGCCGTGACGCTAGATCCGACCCCCCGGCTCCGGACCCGGTCGAGCCACGATCTGTGGACAACCGGCAGCAGGGGGGCAGCAGGCCAGGGTCAGGCCGCCTCTGGCTCCGCGACCATCGACCCGCTCGACCGCATCTGCTCGATGAAGGCCTGCAGGTTCCGGCGATGGCGATAGACCACGAGGGCCGACATGCCCGCCGCGAACCCGACACCCGCCGGGCCACGCCACACGATCAGCGAGGTGGGGACCAGCGTCAGCGAGCCGACCACCGAGCCGATCCCGACCTGACGGGTGGCAGCGACAGTGGCTCCGAAGCCCACGAGGACCGGAACCGCCCACAGGGGCTCGATCGCCAGGATCGCACCCAGGGACGTGGCCACACCCTTGCCACCCCTGCCCTTCAGCAACGGCGACGAGACATGCCCCAGCGCCGCGCAGAGGCCGGCGACCTCGCCGGCAGGAGCACCGTACTGGCGGAAGTAGGCAACAGGCGCATATCCCTTCGCCACGTCCAGGGCACCGACCAGCACGCCCACCTTGACCCCCATGGCCCGTGCCGCGTTGGTGGCTCCGGGGTTGCCCGACCCGCTCTCACGCAGGTCGACACCACGCAATCGGGCTGCTGCCGCGGCCGGGCTCAGCGAGCCCAGCGCATACGCGGCCACCCCAGCACCTGCGGTCGCAGCCCAGTTCACGTCGGTCATCGTGGGCACACCGCCACTGAGATGGTCCCCAGCCCGACATGGGCGCTGATCACGGCGCCCACCTCGACCGTGTGGATCTCGGACGCGGGCAGTGCCGTGCGCAGCGTGTCGGCGAGATCAGCGGCCCGCTCCGGGGTGGCGCAGTGCTGGACCACCACGTCAGCGGCGGCGGAGGCACCCGCGTACTTGCAGGCGATCTCCGCCATACGGGCGACCGCTCGACCCATCGTGCGCTGCTTCTCCAGCGGGGCGATGGCGCCTCCGGAGACCTCCAGGATGGGCTTGACCATCAAGGCGTTGCCGAGCAGGGCCTGCGCTGCGCCGATGCGGCCACCGCGACGCAACTGGTCGAGGCTCTCCACGACCAACCACGTGCGCGACGCTGCGGCCCGGCGCTCGGCCGCGGCGGCCGCCTCGTCGGCGGTCCCCCCCGCCGCCGCCACCTGTGCCGCGGACCGTGCGGCGAAGCCCAGCGCAGTGCCGACCGTCCGCGAATCGACCACCGTGACCGGCACCACCGCGTCACGAGCGGCCATACGAGCCGAGTCGTAGGTACCGGACATGTCACCGGACAGGTGCACGCTGACGATGCGCTCGAAGCCCTGCTCGGCCAGTGCCGTGTACTCCTCGGCGAAGCGGGCGGGCGCCGGGCGTGAGGTGGACACGACTGCCTTGCGTCGCAGGGCGGCGGCCACCTCCGCCACCGTGATCTGCGTGCCCTCATCGAGGGACTGGCCCTCGAGGACGACAGCCACGGGGACGATGAACAGACCCTGCGGGGTGAGCTCCTCGGTGAGATATCCGGTGGAGTCAGAGACGATTGCGACCTTCATGGGCTCACGCTACGCCGTGATCATCCCGGAACGACGTTGACCAGCTTCGGTGCGCGCACGATCACCGCGCGGGGCTCACGATCACCGACCGCCGCCATCACCGCGGGAGTGGCCATCGCCAGCTCCCGCAGCTGCGCCTCGGTGATGTCCGGGGGCACCTCGAGGCGCTCACGCACCTTGCCCGCAACCTGCACCACACACGTCACCGACTCGGCGACGAGCAGCTCGGGATCCACCGTCGGCCAGCCGGCCAGCGCCACGCAGGGCTCATGACCGAGCCGGGACCACATCTCCTCGGCGGTGTAGGGCGCCACCAGCGAGAGCATGATCGCCACGGCCTCCGCAGCCTCCCGCACAGCTGGATCGGCCGGTCCGACGCCCGAGTCGATGGCCTTCCGTGCGGCGTTGACCAGCTCCATCGTCCTGGCCACGGCCACGTTGAACCGGTAGGTCTCCAGGGCGTGGGTCGCATCGTGGACCGAGTGGTGGGTGATCCGGCGCAGCGCCAGGTCGCCCGTGCTCGGGTCGGTGCCCGCAGCGCTGGTCACGTCACCGGACAGTCGCCAGGCCCGCGCCAGGAACTTCTTGGAACCGGCCGGCGAGACGTCGGCCCAATCGATGTCGTCCTCCGGCGGGCCTGCGAAGACCATCGTCAGCCGGATGGCGTCGACGCCGTGGACGGCCAGCTCGTCGGACAGGCGCACGAGGTTGCCGCGCGACTTGCTCATGGCCGAGCCGTCCATCTGGACCATGCCCTGGTTGAGCAACCGCGTGAACGGCTCGACGACCTCGAGCATGCCCATGTCGTGGATGACCTTGGTGAAGAAGCGCGCATACAGCAGGTGCAGGATCGCGTGGGTCACCCCGCCCACGTACTGGTCGATCGGCATCCACTCGGCGGCCCGGGCCGGGTCGAACGGGCCGTCGGACTTCGCGGGATCGAGGTAGCGCAGGAAGTACCACGACGAGTCGACGAACGTGTCCATCGTGTCGGGGTCGCGGCGCGCTGGGCCACCGCAGCGCGGGCAGTCGACGATCGACCACTCGTCCAGGGCACCCAGCGGCGAGGTCCCCTTGGGCTTGAGGTCCAGACCCGTGGCATCCGGCAGCTCGACAGGAAGCTGGTCCTCGGGGACCGGTACCTCGCCGCAGGATGGGCAGTGGATGATCGGGATCGGCGTGCCCCAGAACCGCTGTCGGCTGATGAGCCAGTCGCGCAGCCGGTAGTTGACCGCCGCACGGCCGGTGCCGCGCTCCTCCAGCCATGCCGTGATCGCCTCGATCGCCTCGTCCTTGCCCAAGCCATCGAGCGGGCCGGAGTTGACGTGGGGGCCGTCATCCGCAGTGGCGACCCACGTCTGGGTCGGGTCAGTGTCGGCATCCACCACGACGCGCACCGGCAGGTTGAACGCCCGCGCGAAGTCGAGGTCGCGCTGGTCGTGCGCCGGCACGGCCATGATCGCGCCCGTGCCGTAGTCGGAGAGCACGTAGTCCGAGGCGTAGATCGGCAGCCGCTCGCCGTTGACCGGGTTGACCGCGTACCGGTGCAGGAAGACCCCGGTCTTGGGCCGGTCGCTGGCAAGGCGGTCGATGTCGGTCTCCTGCTTGGTCCGCACCAGGTACTGGTCGAACTCTGCCTCGGCCGCCGTGCCCTCAGCCAGCTCCGCGGCCAGGTCGGAATCCGCCGCGACCACGAAGAAGGTCGCGCCGAACAGGGTGTCGGGCCGGGTCGTGTAGACCGTCACCGGTCCATCGAGGCCCTCGATCTCGAACTGGACGTCGGCACCGCTCGAGCGCCCGATCCAGTTGCGCTGCATCTGCAGGACCTTGTCGGGCCACTGGCCCTCGAGCAGGCTCATGTCATCGAGCAGGCGGTCGGCGTACTCCGTGATCTTCAGGTACCACTGGGTGAGCTTCTTCTTCGTCACGACCGAGTCGCAGCGCTCGCAGAGGCCACCGACGACCTGCTCGTTGGCCAGCACCGTCTGGCACGACGGGCACCAGTTGACCGCGCTGTCCTTGCGATAGGCCAGGCCGCGCTCGACCATCTTGAGGAAGAACCACTGGTTCCAGCGGTAGAACTCCGGATCGCAGGTGTTGAGCACACGGTCCCAGTCGAACGAGCAGCCGTACCGACGCATCGACGCCTTCTGGGTGGCGATGTTCTCGTAGGTCCACGCCCGCGGGTCGGCGTCGTTCTTGATCGCGGCGTTCTCGGCAGGCAGGCCGAAGGCGTCCCAGCCGATCGGGTGCATCACGTTGAAGCCCTGCTGCACCCAGTAGCGGGCGAGCACGTCGCCGAGCGCGTAGGCCTCCGCGTGACCCATGTGCAGGTCGCCCGAGGGGTAGGGGAACATGTCGAGCACGTACTTCTTCGGCCGCTCGTCGTCGGGGCGCCCGGAGCGGAACGGTGCGAGCCGGTCCCACACCTCCAGCCACTTGTCCTGCAGCGCGGTGGGCTCATACCCCTCGCGGGTCTCCGGACGGTCTCCGGCGGGCTCTGGCTCATGGGGCACAAGGGTAGTGGCTCCCAGTGCAGCGACCGTCCGCGCCGGCCCCGATGCCACAGCCCGGCGAAGCCGGTCAGAATCTGGCGCCGATGACCTGCAGCCGCCCATGAGGACCAGTGCCGTGGCACGCTGCAGACTGCGGGCACCACGGGCCGGACCACCTCCGCCCTGCATCGTCCGCCCCAAGCAGAAGGAGTGTGCATGTCGCAGGCAGGGACCAAGGATGATCCGTGGCAGCTCACCACAGCCCCGGGCAGCTCGACATACACGATGTACGCGGACACCGAGGCGGATCCACCGCTGCTGGTGTGCCAGGTCGGATCGACGAGGTTGACCTACCTGCTGGCCGCGATCGAGGACCTGTCGTCGATGCTGCGTGCCCATGGGGACTGGATGCCCCTGGGCGCCGCCGATGAGAAGAAGGAAGCAGCCGAGGGCACGATCGAGGCGTGGGGGCGCTCCCCCGTCAACCCGGTGGGAGGCTGGTACGGCCAGCGCCCGGGTTATCGCGGCCGTTTCGGCATGTACCTGCCACCGCTCCTGGAGCATCTCGGACGCATCGAGCTCGAGCACAATCCGCGCAACAACCGCGCGCGAGCACTCTGAGAAGCACCACCCGGGTGAGGCCCATCGCGGATTTCCTGACAAGGAACTGGTGCAGTAAACTCTGACCGTTCGGGGCTGTGGCGCAGCTGGTAGCGCACCTGCATGGCATGCAGGGGGTCAGGGGTTCGAGTCCCCTCAGCTCCACTCCGCAGACAGGGCTCGGGGAACAGTCCCCGGGCCCTGTTGCATGACCCGTGGCCTCAGGCGTCGTCTGCACCGAGCGCAGGCACGGGCATGGACTGGGCGTTGTACTCCTCGAGGCGCCATCGCGTCGTCGGCTCACCACCGGGTTCGGCAGGCAGCGTCAACTGGCTCAGCACACTCCACGCGCAGTTGCTGATGACCCCCAGCGCCGTCCACTGCTCCGGCGCCAGGCCCAGCAGCCCACCGATGGCTGCGCGGATCGAGCCGCCGTGGCTGACCACCACCAGAGTTCCCCCAGCAGGCAGATCTGCCAGGTGACGCTCCACTGCCCCCATCACGCGGGTCACGACCTCACTGCGAGCCTCACCTCCGGGCGGGCGCACATCGTGGCCGGCGATCCACGCGCGGAACAGGTCCTCGTCGGCGGCGATGATCTCGGCGCGGGTCAGCCCCTCCCACGTTCCGCCGTCGGTCTCGCGCAGGTCGACGTCGGTGCGCACCGGCAGCCCTGCGAGGTCGGCCAGGACCGAAGCCGTCACCGCAGCACGCCCCAGGTCACTGGAGACGATCAGGTCCGGCTCCATCCGGGCCAGCGCCGGCGCAGCGGCCACGGCCTGGGCTCGGCCGATCTCATCGAGCGGGACATCCCGGTTGCCCTGGAAGCGATTGACCAGGTTCCACTCGGTGCGGCCATGTCGCCAGAGGACCACACGCCGACGGCCACGCGTGTTCCAGCCGTCGTTCACGGAGCTGCGGTCCGCGGTCGGTTGACCTCCTCGGGCAGCTCGATGAGCGGGCAATCGCGCCAGAGGCGTTCCAGCGCGTAGTGGAATCGCTCCTCGGTCTGCTGGACGTGCACGACGATCTCGTTGTAGTCCAGCAGCACCCAACGGCCCTCGGCCTCACCCTCGCGGCGCACCGGCTTCGTGCCCTGCTTGAGCAGCGCCTCCTCGATGCCGTCGACCACGGCCCGCACGGCCCGGTCATTGGCCGCAGAGCACAGGAGGAACACATCAGTGAGCACGAGGTGGTTGCTCACGTCGATGGCAACGATGTCCTCAGCGAGCTTGGCGGACGCAGCATGGGCAGCAGCGATCGCAAGGGTCACGGCATGGGGATCGGCAGTCACACTCACGAGCCTACCTTCCCGCAGCCGGCGGTCCCTGCGCCCTGATCGGCGCGAGCCGACTCAGGACTCGAAGTCGGCCCCCAGCACGACGACCACATCGGCCACGTTCTGCCCGTCCTCGGCAATCTGGATCGACGTGGCAGGTACGCCCAGGGCCTCTGCCACCTGCTCGCCCACCTCCAGGGATGCCGTCGTGTCGTCGGCCACGATCACCAGGGTCTCCTCGAGCCCGAACTGCTCGGCGTTGCCGCCGTTGATGTACACCATGCCGGCGCCCACCAGCCGATCCCGTGCACCAGCCCCGAGACCCGGGGTCCCCACCCCGTTCTGCACCAGCACCCTGGGGCTGGATTCGACACCGCTGAGCACGGCATCGGGCATCAGCGACTCCATGACGGCATCAGCGGCCACGAGATCCACACGCACCACGGCCAGCGCCTCGCCCGCCTCGATGTCGCTGGTGGGCAGCACCCGGACCTGCTGGCCCCCGGCCAGGATGCTGCCACGCATCTGGAGCAGGAACTGCGCCACGGCAGAGGTGGTGGTGGTGGTGCGCGCCGAACCACCCAGGGAGGTCAGCATCTCCTGGATGCGCAGGGCATCGTCGGGGAGGTTGGAGATCGTGGCCGTCATCACCTGTGAGTAGCGGGCCAGACGCGACGCCTCCGGCTCCTCCGGCAACCATGCCAGCGCGTAGGTGGCCGCCTGGTTCCCATCCAGGGTCTGGGTGCCGGCCGGCACGGCAACGCTCTCGAGGCCTGTCACCTCGTCGGTCACGGTGATCGCCTCGTCCACAACGATCGTGATGCCACCGACATAGTCCACCATCCCCGCCAGGGCCAATCGCGCCAGGCTCAGGGTGCCGTCGATGCGCAGCGCGAGCAGGTCCGACAGCGCGTCCTGGGATGCCGAGCGATCCAGGAGCCGCGCGCTCTCCCCGAGGGTCTGCTGACCCGCCCCCGGCACGTCGACGATCAGCCGTGAGGGGACCAGCAGCTGTGCGGCGGGCTGGGACCCGCCGACCGCAGCCACCATGTTGTCCGCGCCGAGGTCCGCGTCGTTGCGGACCTGGATCAGCAGGGTCTGCTGCTCCGCGAAGGCCGTGGGCGCAGGGGTCGGCTGCGCGGGGGTCTCCGGCTCGGGCGCCTGGGCGGAGACGATCGTCCACACCACCAGGGCGATCCCCACCACACCGAGGAGGAGCCACATCCAGCGCGACCGGACCATCGGACCCCGACGCCTTCGGCGTGCCACGGGGCGGGCAGGCGGGCGTGGTCGTGCTTGTGGCGTCGACGGTTCGGGTGCTTCGGGCGCGGGTGTGGACGCCGCGGGCTCGGGGGGCGGCGCCGGCGGCGCGGGCTCGGGGGGCGGCGGCTCGGGCTCGTGCTCGTGCTCGGGCGGCGCGGGCTCGGGCTCGGGCGGGCGGCGCGGGCGCGGGCAGCGCAGGCGCGGGCGGCGGGGGTGGTGAAGGCTCGGGGGCCGGCGGCGGGGGTGGTGAAGGCTCGGGCGGCGGCGGCTTCGGCTGCTCCTCGGGCTCTGGCGGTTCAGGCTTCGCGTGCTTGGGGCTCATGCGGCACCTGCCCGGTACAGGCCAGTCTCAGAGATGAAGCGGTCGACCCCCGCCGGGACGAGGTAGGTGATCGGGGCGCCCGCGGCGACCCGTTCGCGGCAGTCGGTCGAGGAGATCGCGAGCGCCGGGATCTCCACGACGGTCGCGGCACCGCGCGGCAGGTGTGCGGCATCCAGGTCGTGACCGGGCCGTGTGACCGCGACCAGGTGGGCCAGTGCGAGCACGCCGAGTGGATCACGCCACGTCATGACCGACGCCAGCGCATCTGCTCCGGTGATGAAGAAGAGCTCCGCCCCCGGAGCGCAGCCGAGCCAGGTCACGCAGCGTGTCGATGGTGTAGGTCGGTCCCGCGCGATCGATGTCGACCCGGCTCACGGTGAACCTCGGGTCACCGGCCGTGGCGATCTGAGTCATCCGGAAGCGGAGCTCCGGGTCCGTCACGTGCCGTTCGGCCTTCTGCCACGGCTCGCCGGTGGGGACGAACACGACCTCGTCCAGGGAGAACAGATGCGCGACCTCGCTGGCAGCCACGAGGTGGCCGTGATGGATGGGGTCGAACGTCCCTCCCATGACGCCGACGCGCACAGTCATCGGTGCGCGCGGCTCAGCGATCAGGGTTGAACCGGGTGACGGCGATGAGCAGCACCATGAGCAGGACGAACGCGACCACACCGAAGAGCTCCGGGGGAACCCCCGCGTGCTCCTCGACGGATTCCCCCTCGGAGAACCGCACCAATGCATTCAGCATGGATCTACCCCTTCCCATGTGTCCGCGCGGAGCCTATCGGATGGGCGCCGCCGCCCGGCGCATGAGCGCCACGCAGCGGTGGGTCTCAGGTGCGGATCGTCCCATCGCCGGTGACCACATACGTCGTGGATGTGAGCTCCATGAGGCCCATCGGCCCGCGGGCGTGCAGCTTCTGGGTGGAGATCCCGATCTCCGCGCCGAAGCCGAACTCGCCGCCGTCGGTGAACCTCGTGGAGGCGTTGACCATCACAACGGCCGAGTCGACTCCTGCGATGAACCGACGCGACGCTGTGAGGTCCTCGGTCACGATCGCCTCCGTGTGACCGCTCGACCAGCGCCGGATGTGAGCACATGCCTCATCCAGGGAGTCCACGACTCCTGCCGCGAGATCCAGCGAGTAGTACTCCTCGGCCCAGTCCGTGTCAGTCGCCGGCGCGAACCCGATGCCGGCAGCGCTGGCGAAACGCGCCATGCGCTCATCGCCGTGGATGGTGACGCCCTCGTCTGCCAAGGCGGCGAGGGCAAGCGGCAGGAACTCCTCGGCGATGTCGCTGTGGACCAGCAGGGTCTCAGCGGTGTTGCACACGCTGGTGCGCTGGGTCTTGGAGTTGACCAGGATCGCCACGGCCTTGTCGAGATCGGCGGCCCGGTCGACGTAGACATGGCAGTTGCCCACGCCGGTCTCGATGACGGGGACGGTCGAGTTCTGCACGACGCTGCGGATCAGGCCCGCTCCCCCACGTGGGATGAGGAGGTCCACGAGCCCACGGGCCGTCATCAGCGCGTCGACGGCGTCGTGGCTGCGGCCCGGAACCAGTTGGACGGCGTCGACCGGAAGGTCGGTGCCCGCCAGGGCAGCGCGCATCACCTCGACCAGGGCAGAGTTCGAGTCGTAGGCCGAGGACGAGCCACGCAGGAGGGCAGCGTTGCCGCTCTTGATGCTGAGCCCGGCAGCGTCCACGGTGACGTTCGGGCGGGCCTCGTACACCATGGCAACCACACCCATCGGCACGCGTACCTGGCGGATCTCCAGCCCGTTGGGCTGGGTCCAGCCGCGCACGACCTCCCCGACCGGGTCCGGCAGGTCTGCGACCATGTCGAGGGCATCGGCGATCTCGTCGAGCCGGGCCTGGGTCAGCGTGAGGCGATCCACGATGCCGGCCGGGGTCTCGGCGGCGACGGCCCGCTGCACATCAAGGGCGTTGGCGGCCAGGACCTGGCCGACCGAATCACGCAGCCCAGTGGCCATCGCGCGCAATGCGTGGTCCTTCTGCGCTCGGGTGAGCTGGCGCAGCGTCACCGCCGCCTCCTTGGCGCGGCGCGCGGTGGCCAGGACCTCGTCGCGCTCAGCTGCGTGGCGTGCCTCAGACATGGTCACAGGGTAGTCGAGCGACGTTCGCCCGGCCGAGCGCTACCGGAGCAGGACCAGGTCGTCGCGGTGGACGACCTCACGTTCGTACTCCGGCCCCAACTCAGCGGCCAGCTCCCTCGTGGAGCGGCCCAGGAGCGCTGGCAGCTCCGCCGCGTCATAGGCCACGAGGCCACGGGCCAGGACCTGGCCGTCAGGGCCCACGAGGTCGACGGGGTCGCGTGCCACGAAACCACCGACCACGTGGGTGATCCCGGCCGGGAGCAGTGAAGCCCCCCGGTCGCGCACGGCCCGGACGGCACCGGCATCGAGGTGGATCTGGCCGAGGCTGGCGGTGGCGTGGGCCAACCACAGCAGTCGCGAGGCGGAGCGGTCACCGGTGGCGTGGAAGAACGTGCCGACCTTCTCGCCGGCCAGGGCCCGGGCGGCATTCGCAGCAGACGTCAGGACGACGGGGATTCCGGCCTCCGTGGCGATGCGGGCTGCCTCGACCTTGGTGCCCATACCTCCCAGGCCAACCCCTGCGGCACCCGTCCCGCCCAGCACCACGTCGTCGAGGTCAACAGCTGACGTGACCTCGGAGATGATGCGACTGCCTCCCCTGTCCGGGGGCCCGTCGTGCAGCCCGTCCACGTCGGACAACAGGATCAGGGCGTCAGCCCGCACGAGGTGGGCGACCAGCGCCGCGAGCCGGTCGTTGTCGCCGAATCGGATCTCGGCGGTGGCCACGGTGTCGTTCTCATTCACGATCGGCACCACGTCGAGCTCCAGCAATCGCTCGAGCGTGCGTTGGGCGTTGCGGTAATGGGCTCGCCGGATGAGGTCATCGGCGGTGAGCAGCACCTGACCGACTGTTCGATCATGCCGGCCGAAGGCCTCGTGGTAGTGCGCCATGAGGATTCCCTGACCCACTGAGGCCGCAGCCTGCGCGGAGGCCAGGTCGCGGGGCCTGCGGCGCAGCCCGAGGGGGGCGATCCCGGTGGCGATGGCCCCCGAGGACACGAGGACCAGCTTCGTGCCGTTGTGCCCCGCTGCGCTCAGGGCGTCGACCAGCTCGCCGACGCGGGCCACGTCGATGCCCGAGGACACCCCGGCCAGCACTGACGACCCGTCCTGCGCCCGTGGGTCGACGTCGGGACCGGGCATGGCCAGCGAGGCCGCCGACGCCGGACGCCTGTCCTGACCGCCCACCACCGTGCGCGCCCCTGCTGCGCCGCCACCTCGTGTCGTCAGCGACGAGGACCCCACCTTGACGACGACGCGGCGCGCGTCTCGGATGGCATCCCAGGGTGAGGCGGCGGCGTCCGTGCTGGGCATCAGGCCTCGTCCTGCCCTGCGTCTGCCACCGTCCGGTCGACGTCGGGAGCTTCCTCGGCGTCCAGCTGCGAGGCCAGCGGAGCATGGCGCCGCGGTGTCCCGGGACGCTCGTCGACCGGGTCGGGCGCCCAATCCGCTTCGGGGTCCTCCCCCGGCGCGAGCTGGACCCGCGTCCGTCCGTGCACACGCGCCTCCGGTGCCTCGATCCGCTGGTCCTGGCCACGGGGACCCGGTCCAGAGGCACGCACGGTGGGCTCCCAGTCGAACACGACGGAGTTCTCGACGCTGCCGATGCGCACCTCGTCGCCGGGCTGCGCCCCGAGCCGGACCAGCTCGTCCTCGACGCCCAGGCGCGCGAGCCGGTCGGCCAGGTAGCCGACCGCCTCGTCGTTGGAGAAGTCCGTCTGGCGGATCCAGCGCCCGGGGCGCGTTCCGCGAACCCGGAACGCCGACCCCTCGCGCACGACCTCGAAGCCGGTGTCGTCGACCGCCCGCGGCTGGATCACGATCCGCTCAGCGACAGGCTCCGCGGTGGCCGCCCGCCGCTCAGCCACGATGCGACCCATGGCGAAGGACAACTCGCGCAACCCCTCATGGGACACCGCCGAGACGACGAACACGGGCAGGCCGCGCTCCTCGAGGTCGCTGCGGACCATGTCCGCGAGCTCCCTGGCCTCCGGGACATCGATCTTGTTGAGCACCACGAGCCGGGGCCGATCGGCCAGGCCGCCGTACTCGGCCAGCTCCGACTCGATGACATCCAGATCGGTCAGCGGATCACGCCCGGGCTCGAGCGTGGCGCAGTCAAGGACATGGACCAGGGCGGCGCAGCGCTCCACGTGCCGCAGGAACTCCAGGCCCAGCCCCTTGCCGGCCGAAGCACCGGGGATCAGGCCCGGCACGTCGGCCACCGTGAAGACGGTCGAGCCGGCCGTCACGACGCCGAGGTTGGGCACCAGCGTGGTGAACGGGTAGTCAGCGATCTTGGGGCGGGCCGAGGACATGGCCGCGACCAGCGAGGACTTGCCGGCACTGGGGAAGCCGACCAGGCCGATGTCGGCCACCGTCTTGAGCTCCAGGACGACGGTCAGCTCCTCACCGGGCTCGCCGAGCAGGGCGAATCCGGGGGCCTTGCGGCGGGCAGAGGCCAGCGCCGCGTTGCCCAGGCCGCCGCGTCCCCCGTGGGCGATCACGACCGTCGCGCCGGGGACGGGCAGGTCAGCCAGCACCTCACCCTCGACGCTGAGCACAGTGCCCACCGGGACAGGGAGGACCACATCGGCGCCGTTGGCCCCGTTGCGGTGACCGCCCTGGCCGGGGACACCATTGGTCGCCCGTCGGTGCGGTGAGCGGTGGTACTCCAACAGGCTGGGCGTACCCGGATCGGCCACGAGGATGACGTCCCCACCGCGCCCCCCGTTGCCCCCGTCGGGGCCCCCGAGCGGCTTGAACTTCTCGCTGTGGACGGAGGCGCACCCATGCCCACCGTCACCAGCGGTGGCGTGGATCACCACCTGGTCGACGAATGTCGCCATGGGCCTGACTCCTCTCGTCGTTCGTTGGCTGGGAACTCTGGTTCTGAAACGCAGAGGAGGCGAGCCCCACCGGGCCCGCCTCCACTGTTGTGGTCTCCGGCCTCAGCCAGCCGGAACCTCAACGATGTTGATCACACGACGACCACGCGCGGTGCCGAACTGGACCGCGCCCGCGGTCAGGGCGAACAGCGTGTCGTCGCCGCCACGGCCGACGTTCTGGCCCGGGTGGAAGTGCGTGCCGCGCTGACGCACGATGATCTCGCCGGACTTCACGACCTGACCACCGAAGCGCTTCACACCGAGGCGCTGCGAGTTCGAGTCGCGACCGTTCCTGGTGCTGGATGCACCCTTCTTATGAGCCATGAGGTCACTCCCCGCTCTCGATGCCGGTGACGCGCAGCTGGGTCAGGGCCTGACGATGGCCCTGGCGCTTGCGGTACCCGGTCTTGTTCTTGTACTTGAGGATCTCGATCTTCGGCCCCTTGGTGTGCTCGAGGACCTCGGCGGAGACCTTCACGCCGGCCAGTGTCTTGGCATCCGAGGTGACTGTGCCACCGTCGACGAGCAGCAGCGCGGGCAGCACCACGTTGTCGCCGGGCTCGGCAGAGACGCGGTCGGTCTCGATGACGTCGCCAACGGCGACCTTCTCCTGGCGGCCGCCGGAGCGGACAATGGCGTACACGGGTGGCACTCCTGAGATCGGTTCGGGGCTGGTCGCGCCTGGATCACGGCACGAACATGCGGCGGCGCTCGCGCGCCAGGGTTCTAGGGTACGGATCGGACCGGCAAACGGTCAAACCGCGTTCTGCTGCAGGTCACCGTCGGACTCGGGGGCAACGACCGCCTCGGTCGGCACGTCGCCAACCTCGGGCGCGCCGTCGTCGGGGGCGGGGCCCTGCGTGGCTTCGGGCTCGGCATGCTCGCCCTGCGTCTCAGCGAGTTCGTCGGCGTGGTCGGCGTGCTCGACGACCGGCTCACCGTGCTCGTCGGCGTGCTCGAGATGACCCTCCTCATCGAACTTCGGCGGAGGTGGGGTCTTGCCGGTCTGCTTGCCACCCAGCACGGCTGGGGCCGCGGCCTTCTTGGAACTCCGACGGCCGCCCCGCTCACGGCGGTTGGTGGTCGGCTCCTCGACGGGCTGATCCACCCCCACGGGCTCCGTGGACACCATGTGGCCACGCCCGCCACAGTGCTCGCACGGGGTGGAGAACACCTCGAGCAGGCCCTGCCCGATGCGCTTGCGGGTCATCTGCACCAGCCCGAGCGAGGTGACCTCGGCCACCTGGTGCTTGGTGCGGTCGCGGCCCAGGCACTCCACGAGACGCCGGAGCACGAGATCGCGGTTGCTCTCCAGCACCATGTCGATGAAGTCCACGACGATGATCCCGCCGATGTCGCGCAGCCGGAGCTGGCGCACGATCTCCTCGGCGGCCTCGAGGTTGTTCTTGGTGACCGTCTCCTCGAGATTCCCACCCTGGCCGGTGAACTTGCCGGTGTTCACGTCGACGACGGTCATCGCCTCGGTGCGATCGATCACCAGCGAGCCACCCGAGGGCAGCCACACCTTGCGATCCAGCGCCTTGGCCAGCTGCTCGTCGATCCGGTGCGCGGCGTAGAGGTCCTCGGGTCCCACCCACTTCTCGGCCTTGGACAGCAGATCCGGGGCGACCCAGCCGATGTACTCGCTGAGCGTGTCCCACGTGGAATCGCCCTGCACGAGCAAGGTGGTGAAGTCCTCGTTGAAGATGTCGCGGACCACCTTGATCGCCAGATCGGGCTCGCCGTAGAGCAGTGACGGGGGCGAGGCGGACTTGGCCTTCTTGGTGATGTCGGCCCACTGCTCGGCCAGTCGCGTGACGTCTGAGGTGAGCTGCTCCTCCGAGGCGCCCTCGGCTGCCGTGCGCACGATCACGCCAGCACCGTCCGGCACGATGTCCTTGAGGATGCCCTTGAGCCGCGAACGCTCGGTGTCGGGCAGCTTGCGCGAGATCCCGGTCATCGAGCCCTCGGGCACGTAGACCAGGAACCTGCCGGGCAGGGAGATCTGGCTCGTGAGGCGAGCGCCCTTGTGACCGATGGGGTCCTTCGTGACCTGGACCAGCACCGGGTCGCCGGACTTCATGGCGAGCTCGATGCGCTTGGGCTGGCCCTCCATCCCGGCGGCATCCCAGTTGACCTCACCGGCGTACAGCACGGCGTTGCGCCCGCGACCGATGTCGACGA
Organism: uncultured Actinomycetes bacterium; assembly: GCA_963697345.1. Lineage (GTDB taxonomy): Bacteria > Actinomycetota > Actinomycetes > S36-B12 > CAIYMF01 > Prado023. The sequence continues at coordinate 50,181 of CAVONS010000009.1, forward strand.
AGGCCGCCTCCATGGAGGGCAGGACGTTCTGCACCTTGCCCAGGTAGACGTTGCCCACCAATGAGGAGGACTCCGCACGGTTGACGTAGTGCTCGACCAGGATGCCGTCCTCGAGGACGGCGATCTGCGTGCGATCGCCATGCTCACGGACGCACATCACGCGGTTCACGGCCTCCCGACGGGCCAGGAACTCGGCCTCGGTGAGGATCGGCGCGCGTCGCCGGCCGGCCTCCCGGCCATCACGGCGGCGCTGCTTCTTGGCCTCGATCCGGGTGCTGCCGCGCACCGAGGTGATCTCGTCCTTGGGGCGACGGGCCTCGCGGACCTTGACCACGGTGTTCGGCGGATCCTCGGAGGACAGGTCCTCCATCTCCTCGGCGACACCTGCCCTGCGGCGACGACGACGGCGACGACGGGCGCTCGAGGACTCGGCCCCCTCCTCACCGTCGGGGTCATCCTCGGAGCCGGCGTCCCCCGCGCTGGGCTCATGCCCCTGCGAGTCCTGATCCTCAGCGTCGGTCTCGATCTCACCTGACTCGTCGTCGCTGTCGTTGCCCTCGCCAGACGAGGTACCGGGACGACGCCGACGGCGACCCCCACGGCGACGTCGGCGGCGTGGCGCCCCCTCATCGGAACGCTCGTCCGAGTCGCGTTCGTCATCGGAGTCCTCGGCGTCCGCGTCCGCATCCTCGTCCTGGGCGTCGGCGGCCCGGGCGTCCTCAGCAGCGTCATCGGTGTCCTGTGCGGCACGGGTGCCCCGACCGCCGCGCGCACCCCTGGTGCGAGCAACCGGCGCGTCCGAGCCATCGGCGGCGTCGTTCGAATCGCCAGGCTCCGCGCCCTCGGTCGACTCCGGGGCATCGGCTCGCTCAGCGGTCGACGCGGCGCCGGACCGGGAGCGACGGGTTCGACGCACGGCCTTCGTCTCGTCCGGCGGCTGGAACAGCGCGGCCGCCGAGGTCTCCCCGGCGGGGGCCGTAGCGACCGGCTCCGGTTCCGGCACGGCCGAGAAGGCCACGGTCGTGACACCCCGTGTCGCGCGACGCGAGCGCTTCGGGGGGGCGGGTGTGGTGTCTGCCTCGGGCTCGGAGTCAGTCTCCAGCTCGGCCGCTGCCGCTGCCTCTGCCTCTGCCTCGTCAGCGTCTGTCTGGACCTCGGCATCCGCGTCTGCCTCGACCTCAGCGTCAGCGTCTGCCTCGGCCACGGCCTCGACGGCCGGGGCCTCAGACTGCGGCTCCTCGCTGGAACCGGGACCGGTGGAGTCGGAGGTGTCTTCGGTGAAGAGCTCCACCTGATCACCCTCGGGGGCCTGGACCGGCGGGCCCGCTGGCCGACTGGCGGCGCGCCGCCGGCGACGGGGCGGCGCTGCGGAAGGTGCCTCCGAGACCTCGTTCTGCGATTCCTCGCCGGGCTGCTGATCGTTGTCGTCGACCATGACGGTCTCCTCACAGGGCGACGCGCACTCAGGCGCGCAACCCCCTACGTATGGCCGGAGCGCACGTGAGCACGACCCGGCGAAGCCTCTGTTGCCGGCCTCGGTGCGCACGTGGGGTGTGCGTCGTACCTCCGCCGCCGTGATGTCAGCGGGCCCGGGCGCCGGCGGAACTCGCCAACACCCGGTCGCGGCCGGATCACACCCTGTGCCAGCTCGTAGCGGCACGTAGGGACATGATCGGTGCGACGCATCGAACACGGGTCGCCCCGATGGTGGGGCAACTGCGTCGGATTATGCCACAGCACGCCCCCTCCGGCGTGCAGATCCGGCGAGGGCGCAGGCGCCTGTCCCTAGATCGGGCGCGGGCTCCTGGGCCACCCGATCCGCGGCCAGCGGGTCGCCGACGAGACCCTCGTCCGTGACGGGACCCTGGGCCATCCGCGTCGACCGCGCAGGGTCCCCGACCTCGAGGCCACCCACGTCACGAAGTGCGACGAGCAGCTCGTCGGGGCGCACCGTGGGCGTGACGTTGGCCACCGTGATCTCGAGCACCGCACCCAGCGGACCGGCATCGCCCACCGCACCCGAGACCAGCGCAGGGCGCAGATCCAGCGTGCGCAGACCCTGCTTCATCATGCGCTGAACAGGCACAGACTCCGCAGCCCACACCTTCTGCCAGGCCTCGGACAGGGACTCTGAGGACGCGCCGGGGACCTCGATCCGCCAGCGGCTCGCCTCGAGTCTGGCCACCAGGTCCGACGTCCGCGTCTCGACGACATCGAGGACGTCCAGGCCGGGGGGCAGTGCATCGTCGAGTGCAGCGCGCAGCGCGTCGGGATCACAGCGCCGGACGAGCCCGATCTCCACGTACTCGGCCTCGCTGGCGGCACCCGTGGGCGCGGAGTTGGCGTAGGAGATCTTGGGGTGCGGGGAGAAGCCTGCCGAGTAGGCCATCGGCACCCGGGCGCGGCGCAGTGCCCGTTCGAGGGCGCGCTGGAAGTCGCGGTGCGACGAGAAGCGCAGCGGCCCGCGCTTGGCGTAGCGGATCCGCATCTTCTGGACCGCGGGGACGATCTCGCGGTCCGGAGCACGTCGGGCGGCCATCAGACCTCCACCCGGGACGGGACAGTCGGCAGCGGCAGCAGGACCGCCTCAGTCGGACCGACCTGGATCTCGGTGCCCAGGTGATCGCAGACGCCGCAGTCGAAGCACGGGGTCCACCGGCAGTCCTCGACCTCTCCCCCGGCCAGGGACTCCTCCCAGTCCTGCCAGAGCCAGTCACGATCGAGCCCGGAGTCGAGGTGATCCCAGGGCAGCACCTCGTTCTGCTCGCGCTCCCGTGTCGTGTACCAGTCGACGTCCACCGGCTCATCGGCGAGCGCACGATCCGCGGCATCCATCCAGCGGTCGAAGGAGAAGTGCTCACTCCACCCGTCGAACCGGGCGCCGTCTCGCCATGCCTGGAGGATGACGCGTCCCACCCGGCGATCCCCGCGGGAGAGCAGCCCCTCGACGATGCCGGGGCGCCCATCGTGGTACCGGAAGCCGATCGCCTTGGCGTAGTTGCGGTCGGCGCGGATCTCGTCGCGCAGCAGGTGCAGGCGTCGGTCGGTCGTCTCGTGGTCGAGCTGCGCCGCCCACTGGAAGGGCGTGTGCGGCTTGGGGACGAAACCGCCGATGGACACCGTGCAGCGGATGTCGCGGGTCCCGGCCGCCTCGCGGCCAGCCTTGATGACGTTCCTGGCCAGCTCCGCGATCTGCAGCACGTCCTCGTCGGTCTCGGTGGGCAGGCCACACATGAAGTACAGCTTCACCTGCCGCCATCCCGAGCTGTAGGCCGCCGTGACCGTGTTGATCAGGTCCTGCTCGGACACCATCTTGTTGATCACCTGGCGCATCCGTTCGCTGCCACCCTCGGGCGCGAACGTGAGACCGGAGCGCCGCCCGTTGCGCGAGAGCTCGTTGGCCAGGTCGATGTTGAACGCGTCGACACGCGTGCTGGGCAGCGACAGGGCCACCTGCTCGGACTCGTACCGGTCGGCCAGGCCCTTGGACAGGTCCGCGATCTCGGAGTGGTCGGCACTGCTCAACGAGAGCATGCCCACCTCCTCGAAACCGGTCTTGCGCAACCCGTTCTCGATCATCTCGCCGAGCACCGGCGTGGAGCGCTCCCGGACGGGCCGCGTGATCATGCCCGCCTGGCAGAACCGGCAGCCACGCGTGCAGCCGCGGAAGATCTCCACGCTCAGCCGCTCGTGGACGGTCTCCGCGAGCGGCACGACCGGGTTCTTCGGGTACGGCCACTCGTCGAGGTCCATCAGGGTGTGCTTGGCCACCCGCCACGGCGCGGTCGGCGTGTTCGGCACGACTCGACCGATCCGTCCGTCGGCCAGGTACTCGACGTCGTAGAGCGCCGGGACGTAGACCAAGCCGCTGGCCGCGAGACGCTCGAGCAGCGCGTGGCGCAGCGCCGCGCCGTTGGAGACCTCCCCGAAGCCCGGGTGCTCGGCGCGGAAGGCCCGCACGATCTCGCTGATCGCCAGGACCGCCTCCTCGCCGTCGCCCATGACCACGAGGTCCACAAAATCGGCCACCGGCTCGGGGTTGAAGGCCGCATGCCCGCCCATCACGACCAGCGGGTGATGGTCGCCTCGCTCGCGGGACATCAGCGGGATACCCGCGAGGTCCAGGCTCGTGAGCATGTTGGTGTAGCCAAGTTCCGTGGAGAAGGAGATTCCGAGGAGGTCGAAGGCGCCCAACGGACGGTGCCCGTCCACGGTGAAGGCCGGTATTCCCCGTTCGCGCATGAGGTTCTCGAGGTCCGGCCAGACGCTGTAGCTGCGCTGGGCAAGAACGCCGTCAGCCTCGTTGAGGACCTCGTAGAGGATCTGGACGCCCTGGTTGGGCAGGCCCACCTCGTAGGCGTCGGGGTACATGAGCGCCCAGCGGACCTTCGCCTCGTCCCAGTCCTCGCCGGCAGTGTTGAGCTCGCCGCCTATGTACTGCACGGGCTTGCTCACCTTCGGCAGCACGCGCTCCAGCTGGTCGAAGATGGGCGCGCTGGACCGACTTGAATGTTCACTCATCCGTCAAGGGTAGACCGGATCTGAGCGGGCGCCCACGTCGCGGCCGCCGGAGGCCGGTAGGGCCCGCTGCCCGCGGCCCGCCCACTGTCCACGTCTCGGCAGCCCGGCCATGCTGGGACCGCGACATCGCGCAATGTAGGACCGGAGTTCCCGTGCCCGTCACTTCGGGCGATGTCGGACCGGCGTTCCGGTGGCCCGTCACGCAGTCACGAGTCCGCCCCTCAGATGGCCGGTGGGCATAGCCCGCGATTGGCGCTTGGCGCAGAGTCCGCGCTAGTTGTGGTTGATCCGGGGCTCCTCGCGCCCGCTCTCCTCGGACTTCGCGCACGTTGTGGTTGATCCCGGCCCTCTCCACGGCCCGGGATCAACCACAACCAGCGCGAAGCTGCCCGGCGGCGGTCGCGACAGGCCCCGGAACGACCACAACAGGCGCGAAGTCCGCCGGCACCGGGACCAGCCAGCCAGACGGGTCTTCCTGCGAGTCCCCGAGCGGGAGTCGATGAGTCTGCCTGCGAGTCCCCGAGCGGGGCTGCCCCGCAGGCGCCCAATGCCTGCCGCACCCGATCCGCGGCCCGTGCGGCCTGCGCGAACGTTCCCTACTGAGCCCGGACTTCGTCACCGGCGGCGGCCTGCTGGGCGTCCGCGTCCCCCGCGCCCGGCTGATCCCGAGCCGAGCGCCGGAACCGCGGCAGCAGCATCCCGGTCCGCTCCTTGTAGCCCGCCCACTCGGGGTAGCGGCTCATGCTGGCTTCCTTGCCCAGCATGTTGGGGACGAACAGCCCGAGCCAGACCCAGGCCAGCACCAGCCACGGCAGCACGTGCCCGGCCACCACAGCGAACGATGCGTAGAGCATCATCTCGCCGAGGTAGTTGGGGTGCCGGACCCGGCTGAACCAGCCCGTGGTGATCAACCCGCGCTTGTACTGCAGCGTGTAGTGCTTCTGGGCGTCGCTGGCCATCATGAGCACCACGCCGAGCGCGTAGAGGATCGTCGCGCCAGCCAGGAGCCAGGACGGACTGCTGCGTGTCGTCAGCCACCAGCAGGATCGGCGCGAACCAGTACGGACCCAGCACGAGGGCGAAGGTGAAGAAAGCCCCGCCGAACGTGATCGGGGTCTGCCAACGACGATCGGGCATCACGGCGTCCTTGAGCAGCCAGATGAGGCCGTAGCTGCCGTGCAGCGCGAGGTACACCCAGGCAGTGATCGTCCAGGTGTCGGTCAGGACCATGAGCGCCAGCACGAAGGGGAGCGTGCCGCCCTTCTGGAAGTTGATCACCCAGTTCATCTTCAGCGGCCGGGGACCCCCGAACGCATCCTCGGAGAGGTACGTGCGCAGTCGCAGCCAGCGGTCGAGAGTGATGCCCACGAGGGCAGGATAACGCCGCGAGGAGCTGAGGTCCGGAGTCGCACCTGGCATCGGTGACCACATCGCCGACGAAGCTGAGGGTGCCCGCCGCGCTCCGGCCACCAGAGCCCGGCACAATCGGGCCATGAGCCATGACCGGGAAGCCCGCGAGTTCGACCTCGAATCCATCATGGACCTCGCGGACATCATCGACGCCCTGCAGGACACCGAGGACGATCGGCTGTTGCACTTCGGCCTGACCGCCGCGGACACGTGGGACGAGGTCGACGACCCGGTCCTGCTCGGCCCGAACGGGACGCCCGTGGGCACATGGCGCGAGGGCTACCCGTACGACGAGCGGATGAGCCGTCGGGACTACGAGCACACCAAGCGACTGCTGCAGATCGAGCTGCTCAAGATGCAGGCGTGGGTCAAGGAGTCCGGGGCGCGGATCGTGATGGTCTTCGAGGGCCGTGATGCCGCCGGCAAGGGAGGCACGATCAAGCGGTTCATGGAGCACATGAACCCGCGCGGTGCGACCGTCGTGGCGCTCGAGAAGCCCACCGCCGAGGAGAGCACCCAGTGGTACTTCCAGCGCTACATCGAGCACCTGCCCAGCGCCGGTGAGATCGTGATGTTCGACCGCTCCTGGTACAACCGCGCCGGGGTCGAGCGGGTCATGGGCTTCTGCACGCAGGACGAGTACGACGAGTTCATGCGCCAGGCCCCTGAGTTCGAGCGCATGCTCGTGCGCTCGGGGATCATCCTCTTCAAGTTCTGGTTCTCGGTGAGTCGCAAGGAACAGGTGGCGCGGTTCACGATCCGGCGGATCGACCCGGTCCGGCAGTGGAAGCTCTCGCCCATGGACCTGGCCAGCCTCGACCGCTGGCAGGAGTACACGAACGCCAAGGAGGCGATGCTGTTCTACACGGACAGCGAGTGGGCGCCGTGGACAGTGGTGCGGTCCAACGACAAGAAGCGTGGGCGGATCGAGGCCATGCGCTGGGTGCTGGCCAATGTCGACTACCCGGACAAGGACCTCGATCTCGTGGGCAGTCCGGACCCGATGATCGTCGGCCCCCCGTCGGGCATCTACGAAACTGGCGAGCACACGGGCCGGCTGTACCCGATCCTCTGATCGCGCGTACGCCGCCTTTCGCTAGCCCGTGCTTCGGTTCGTGGCCCGTGCTTCTATCCGGACGGAAGCACCAGTCACACCGGGAAGCATGAGGAAGCGGCGGCGAGTCGCGGTCGCGGGGCGGCGCGGGAGCCCGCTGGATTAGGTGTTCGGGTTGGGCAGGGTCAGGATCGTGTGGGCCTCGGCGTCGCGGTGGGCGTTGAACGTGGACTCGGCGGTGAATCCCAGCGCGCGCACGACCCGGAGCGCGCGGGTGTTGCGGGACCAGACCGTCACCCGCAGGGCGGGCGGGTCGTGGACACGCCAGCCCTGCTCGAGCCCGAGCGCGATCGCCGCCCGCCCGAGTCCCCGTCCGGTGAGGTCCGGACGCAGGCCACCGCCCGTGTCCAGCGCGTCGCCGGAGTAGTCACCGCCCGGGACCTGCCCCTCCGGACCGAAGCACCGGTAGCCCACGAGCACGCCAGCACCGTCGACGAGGGCGAGGTACCCGTTGGCCGGGTCGCTGAAGTCCCCCGGGCCGGATCCGGTGAGGTCATAGCGGTCATACGGCGCCGGATACGTCCACGTGCAGATCTCGCGCGCGTGCTCGGGCGTCAGAACTGCGATCCGCCATCCCGCGGTTGTCCCCACGTCCCTCACCTCGCCAACTCCCCAGACTGACCCGGCCAGGGATCCCCACGCGACGCGTTGCCCCATGCTGACCCGGCCCGGGATCCCCGCGCGACGCCCGGCCACGTCGGCCGGACCCCCGGCTCCGACACGGCCACGGCAGACCACCTCGTCAGTCGTCGGCCGTGGTGCCCGCGTGGATGTTCAACAGGAGGCCGATCCCGATCCACGCCGCGAACATCGATGACCCACCGTAGGACACGAACGGCAGGGGCACCCCCGTCACGGGCATGATCCCCAGGTTCATGCCGATGTTCTCGAACGCCTGCAGCCCGAACCACAGAACGACGCCGCTGGCCACCAGCCGGCCGAACAGGTCGCGGGCCCGAAGGGCGATGGTGAGCCCCCGCCAGAGCACCACCGCAAGCAGCCCGAGCAGCACGCACACACCCACGAAACCGAGCTCCTCGCCGGCCACTGAGAAGACGAAGTCCGTGTGGTTGAACGGCACGAATCCACCCTGGGTCTGGGTCCCCTGCCCCAGCCCACGGCCCAGCAGCCCGCCGGCGCCGATCGCGATGCGCGCCTGCTGGGTGTTGTAGCCGAAGGTCCTGGAACCCTCGTCGGGGCGGGCGAAGGCCGTGAGGCGGTCGACCTGGTAGTCGTCGACGAGTCCGAGTGCGAACGCCGCGGCGATCGCGGCGGCGCCGATGACCGCGAGGACCACCAGGTGGAGCAGCCGCACACCGGCCACGGCCAGCATCCCGATCACCACGGCCAGGATCACGAGCACGGTGCCCAGGTCGGGCTGGAGCATGATGAGCATGACCGGGACCGCGGCGATGGCCAGTGCGCGGACCAGAGTGCGCACATCCGGCGCCTCAGCGGCGTTCCGGTCGGCAAGGACCAGCGCGACCCCCACGATGATCGCGACCTTGGCGAACTCCGAGGGCTGGATGCTGAACCCGGCGGGCAGCCGGATCCACGCCTGCGCGCCGTTGATCGTGCTGCCCAAGGGCGAGAGCACGAGCATGAGGCCCGCCAGGCTGGCCCCGTAGAGCAGCGGGGTGTAGCGGCGGATCGCTCGGTGACCCAACCTCGACACGACCCAGCACAGCGCGAGGCCGAGGATCAGGTTCACCACGTGGCGCGAGGCCGATGTCGCCGACCACTGACCGTTGGCCACGAGCCTGGCCGAGGTCGCCGACCAGATCAGGGCGCTGCCCAGGATCGCCAGCGAGGTCGCCGACAGGACCAGGATCCAGTCCCACTCGCGCAGCTTCGGCGGTGCGGTGCGCGTGGCGCGCAGCGGGGCGGGGCGCACGATGGTCACGGCGACGACCCTCCGCCAATGACGACCGGCGCGACCGGGACCCCGCCGGGACCCATGGTCGGCAGGCCGGCCGCGACATCCCCACCGACGAGCACACTGCGCGCCGGATCGGCCACCCCGTCACGGACGCCGAACAGCGCCTCGTAGATGCCCTTGATGCTCGGCGCCGAGGTCCCCGCGCCCGTGCCCGCCTGCGAGACCATGATCACCACGGCGTACCTGGGATCGTCGGCCGGGGCGAAGGACGCGAACCAGGACGTCGCCTGCTTGCCGTACACCTCACCGGTCCCGGTCTTCCCTGCCAGCGGGACCGCGTCGATGGGGAACCCCGCGAAGGCGTTGCGGGCCGTGCCGTTCTCCACCACCCCCCGCAGCGCGGAGCGCAGGAACGCGAGGTCCTTCTGCGGGACGTCGACGCTGCCCACTGCCTCGGGCGCGAACGTCTGGTCCACGGAACCGTCGGCGTTCAGCAGCGCACGGGAGACCTGGGGACGGTAGACGGTGCCGCCATTGGCGATCGCAGCGTAGGCGGTGGCCACCTGCAGGACCGTGGCTGCGGTGTCCCCCTGTCCGATCGAGGCGTTCAGGGCGTCCCCGACGCGCCAACGCATGCCCTCGGAGCAGTTCTCCGCCGCCAGGCGGGTCAGGAAGCGTGCTCGCTCCCGGTCGGCCAGCTCCGGGTAGCCCTCCTCGGCCCGCTGGCACCACTGCTCATGACGCTCGTCCCAGAGCTGCTGCTTGGCCTCGCGCGAGGCGATGAGGCCCGCCGTCTCACCGGGCAGGTCGATGCCGGTGCGCCGCCCGTAGCCGAAGTCCGAGGCAATGCTGGCGATGACATCCCGGGGATCGTCCCCGGGGTTGGAGCCACCGTCCGCCAGCCACTGCTCGTGCGCGAGTCGGTAGAAGATCGTGTCGCAGGAGACCTCGAGGGAACGGTTGAGCGTCAACCCGCCAAGGTCGCGGGACCGGTAGTTCTGGAAGGCGCGGCCGCCGGCCGTGTAGCTGCCGGGGCATTCGTAGGGCGCCGTGGTGGAGTAGCCGGCGTCCAGCGCGGCCAGTGCGCTGATGACCTTGAACGTCGAGGCCGGCGCGGTGGCGGTCTGCACGGCCCGGTTGAGCAACGGCTGGCCGGCATCCGGGTCGGTCAGGGCCGCATAGTCCGCGGCCGAGATCCCGCCGGACCACACGTTGGCGTCGAAGTCCGGCGCCGACGCGAGGGCCAGCACTGCCCCGGTGCGCACGTCCAACACGACCGCAGCCCCACCGTCGGCCTCGAAGAGGCGCCCCGAGATGGGGTCCGTGCGCGCCCGGCCACGCAGGATCGCGGCCCCGAGCTGGTCCTCGACCACGGCCTGCAGCTGCGCGTCGATGTTGGTGACCAGCGTCCGGCCGGGCTCCGCGGCGACCTCGACACCGGCTGAGGATCGGTGCCCGGCGCTGTCCACGGTCACCTGCTCACGGCCGGGGCGCCCCCGCAGGGCCTCATCGTGGACGAGCTCGAGACCGGCCTGGCCCAGGGCCGGCACCCCCTCGAGCTCGGGATCGGCGGCCAGGTCCTCGGCGCTGACCGCCCCGACGTGGCCCAGCGAATGGACGGCCAGGGACTTCCCGGGGTAGTCGCGCACGGGGACCTGCGCGACGGATACCGCGGGGAAGCCACCCGGATCGGCCATGATCCGCCCGGCGAGCTTGATGCCGACATCGCTGGCGACCACGGGAGAGGCCCCCGGGGCACCGTTCCAGCAGTTCGGCTGCTTCTGGGCGCCCGGCGTCCCGCAGTTCTGCAGGCGCGCTGCGAGGGTGTCCGGCGTCAGGCTGAGCAGCGTCGCGAGCCGCTCCAGGACTGCCTCCCCCCTATCGTCGAGGCGGCCCAGCTCACGGCGGTCAACGGTCACATCGAGGCTGATCCGGTTCGCGGCCAGCGCCCTGCCCTGCTGGTCGAGGATCATCCCGCGCGTCGCCGGGATGATCAGCTCGCGCTGCCGGTTGTTGTCAGCCGCCGCCCGGGCCGCGTCGCCCTCGGTCACCTGGAGGCTGAACGCCCGGGCCGCGAGAGTCAGGACCAGGGACATCACGAGGACCGCGAGGATGAGCAGGCGGGCATGGACGCGATCGGTCACGGCCGTCCCCCCTGGCCACCGGCTGGAGGCTGGGCGGGCAGCGGCGCCGGCGCGGGTATCCCGATCGGGACCGGGGCCCGGCCCGCCATCCCAGCGTGTGAGCGCGTCGCCAGGAGCAGCGCCACGGGCGCGAGCAACAGGGCCCACAGGGAGGCTGCCAGGGCTGCGCCGACGATCGGCAGGCCCACCGGAGCCCCGGCGAACCACAGGACGGCTGCCCGGCCAAGAACGACCGCGCCCATGGCCGCGGCCAGCAGGGCCATCGCCGCGAAGGGACCTGGGCGGTAGGTGTCGGCCACGCGCCCCAACACCGCAGCCACCACACCCAGGACGAGCATCCAGCCGCCGAGGGGGCCGGCCGCCGGTGGGATGAGATCGAGGACGAGTCCCGCCCAGGCGCCGACCAGCACGCCCGCCACCGGTCCGCGCGCGATGGCCACCGCGAGCACCGCAACGACCAGGACGTCAGGGACCGCCCCTGTGGTCGGAAGGAAGTCCAGGAGGCTCACCTGGACGATGGCCAGCACTACGAGCAGGAGCCCGAGCAGGACCGGCGCCCAGCGCGAGTCGCGCGCTGCTGCCCTCATGGCTGGTCCACCACTTGCGCCTCGGGCACGAGGACCACGACCCGATCCATCGTCGAGGCGTCAACAGCCGGAGCCACCTCCGCTGCGCGGGTGAGCGCCGCCGCGGATCCCCCGACAGCCGATACGCGACCCAGCGGCAGGTCTGCGGGGATCTGACCGCCCGGCACGCCCAATGTGACGATGAGATCACCTGCGGCGATCGCGCCGAGTGGGTCGAGCAGCTCGAACCGACCACCGGCACCCGTGCCGCGGAAGACTCCCAGCTCGCCCGTCGAGGCCACACGAGCGGCCAGCTCGGTGTCGGGGTCGATCGCCAGGCGCACGGTCGAGACGTGCGGCGAGACGACGTCCACGACACCAGCCAGGCCACCCACCCCCAGAACTGCGTACCCGCCAGCGATCTGCTCACCGGACCCGGCCGAGACGGCAACGCTGCGAACCGGGTCCTGGGTCGCGGTGACCGACACGATCCGTGCAGGTACTGTCGCGTAGCCCGCAGCGGGGGCCTGGGCGGCCAGCGCGCGGGCGTCCGCCTCGGCCACGGTGCCGGCCGCCGCGGCGCCGGCCTCGGCCCGGGCGCCGGCCAGTTCCTGCTCCAGCTCAGCGATCCGGACCCGGTCCGCCGCCGATCCGCCGAACCGGTCGGTGGCCTGCGTGCGCACCCAGGAAAGGGCCCGCTCGGGAGGTCCCGCGACGGCGCCGGCCACCCCACGCAGGGCGTCAGCCGGCCCGGGCCCACGCATGTCGACCAGGATCAGCACCACGGCGAGGGCGAGGACCACCCCCACGACCACCCGCGTGCTGCGCCACGCCATCAGTGGCGCGGCTCCGCGATCAGGACGCGCGACAGCGCATCGAAGGACTCCACAGCCCGGCCCACGCCGAGCACCACGGCGTTCGTCGGATCATCGGCGACGACCACGGGCATGCCGGTCTCGCTGGCCAGCCGCCGGTCGAGCCCGGCCAGCAGCGCCCCGCCCCCGGTGAGGGCGATGCCCCGGGCCAGGACGTCACCGGACAGCTCCGGCGGCGTGCGGTCCAACGTGGACGACACCGCGTCGACGATGGACTGGATCGGTTCGTCGAGGGCCCAGCGGATCTCCTCGGCCGTCACGTCCACGGTCCGTGGGAGGCCCGTCACGAGGTCCCTGCCGCGCACCTGTGAGCCCGGCTCCTCCGCAGATGGGAAGGCCGAGCCGATCGCGATCTTGACGTCCTCGGCGGTGCGCTCCCCGATCAACAGGGAGTACTCCTTCTTCGCGTAGTTGATGATCGCCTCGTCGAGACGATCACCGCCGACCCGGACCGACATCGACGTGACAGTGCCGCCCAGCGCCAGGACAGCGACCTCAGTGGTCCCACCACCGACGTCCACGACCATGGAGCCCGTTGGCTCGTGGACGGGCAGCCCGGCGCCGATCGCGGCGGCCATCGGCTCCTCCATCAGGTGCACCTCGCGGGCGCCAGCCGCGTAGCAGGCGTCACGCACCGCACGCCGCTCGACTCCGGTGATGCCGCTGGGCACGGCCACGATGATCCGGGGACGTGACCAGAAGCTGCGCCGGTGCACTCGTGCCACGAAGTAGCGCAGCATCCGCTCGGCGTTGTCGAAGTCGGCGATCACACCGTCGCGCAGGGGGCGGATGGTCACGATGTGCTCGGGCGTGCGGCCCAGCATTGCCTTGGCGTCGTTGCCCACGCCGACCAGCGCGCCGGTGTCAGCCGCGACGGCCACGATCGACGGCTCGCTCAGGGCGATCCCGGCGCCGCGGACGTAGACGAGGGTGGTGGCGGTACCGAGGTCGATCGCCAGATCGCGCCCGCCGAAGGAGCGTCCGGCCAGTTCGACCACCGTGCTCACCCCTCGGTTCGTCCAGTCAGTGCGTGGGTCGTGCGTTCGGGGTCAGGGGCGCGCGGTGTTGACCATCGGCCCCCGACCGGTGCATGTGTCAGGCCAGGGCCGGGAAGAACAACGCGATCTCCCGGGCGGCGGACTCCGGGGAGTCCGAGCCGTGTGTGACGTTCTCCTGCATCACCGTGGCGAGGTCGCCGCGGATCGTGCCGGGAGCAGCCGTCACCGGATTCGTGGCACCCATCATGGCGCGCCACGCGACGATGGCATCCGGACCCTCGATCACGGCCGCGACCAGCGGCCCGGAGGTGATGAACTCCACGAGGTCGGCGAAGAAGGGCTTGGCCGCATGCTCGGCGTAGTGCGCCTCAGCCGTGGCCCGCTCGAGGGTGCGCAGCTCGAGTCCGACGATCGTCAGCCCCTTGCGCTCGATCCGGGACAGAACCTCGCCGACCAGGTTGCGGGCGACGCCGTCGGGCTTGATCAGGACCAGGGTCCGCTCGGTCATGAAGGCCTCCTGCGCAGACGGGCGGAGCCTCCGCCCTCAAGGCGGCACAGCCTACCTTCCATCCGGCCCTGCCCACGACGTCCCCCACGACCGTAGAGGCCCGCCGACTTGTGGTTCGCCCGGCCCGATCACCTCGGTCACTGCGCGCGAAACACACCCAATCCGGCATGCGTCACGGGACCCCCGCCAACACCGCGCCCCCAACACACCCATAGCGGGCCTTGAGTTGGCTGAAACGGTGAAGTTGGAGCGCAGTGCTCGTCCCGACCCCTCGTCATTGCGCTCTCACGGTGTGATTCGGGCGCGGTCTCCAAGGTCTATTCCGCCGGGCGACCGGCCTCCGCCTTGCGTCCCAGGCGCAGCGCCGTCCACCAGAGCGCCGCGAAGACGGCCCCCAGCACGAACATCATGGGCGCCAGAACTCCTGTCGCGATGATCGCCACCTGCAGCGCCCAGCCCGTCGGGACGAAGAACGGGCGCGAGAACATGCCGGGCAGCACCGCACACAACACCGCAAGTGCGACGAACAACCAGCCCACGGCCGCCGGCTGCCCACCGGCAACCACGGCCACGGGGATCGCCAGCAGGAGGACGATCGCCTCCATGATCAGGACGCTGGAGGTGAGGACCCTCATTCCCAACCCTCCGGCGACCTGCCTCGCGGCGCGGCATGCTCGGCTCGCGTGGCCCCGGACTCGCTGCCGGACTCGGCCCCCAGCAGCAGGCGTGCCTCGCCGGCCATGGTGACCGAGCCGGTCACCAGCACGCCCGCGCCGACACCTGCGGGCGACCCGGCCTCTGCCAGTTCGATGGCCCGATCCAGCGCCTCGTCGAGGCGTTCCACAGCCACGACCCGGTTCTCCCCGAGGACTGCGGCGGCCAGGTCGGCCAGCTCTGCGACCGGGATCGCGCGCGGTGAACTGGACCGCGTGATGACCACCACGTCCGCGATCGGGTCGAGCGCGGCCAGGATCCCGGCGGCGTCCTTGTCGGCGAGGATCCCGACCACGGCAACCGACGAGGTGAACGTGAAGGACTCCGCGACCGCCGCAGCCAGCGCCTGGGCGCCCGGGACGTTGTGGGCGGCGTCCACCAGGACGGTCGGGGCGCGGCGCACGACCTCGAGGCGACCCGGTGAGGTCACGGCGCCCAGGCCCTCCCGGACGACCACGGGATCGATGCGGCGACCGGGTTGCGGCACCGGGATGTCCGAGGCGACACCGGGGGCGGCCCCTGCGTCGCGGATGTCGACGTGCCCGGGCTGCCCGGGCGACGCCGGCAACCCGGTCGGGGTGAGCCCAGCCAGGGACGTGGCTCGCTGCGCCGCGCCCTCATCGGAGGTGATGCCGAAGAAGGCCTCGACCGCGGCCACCGCTGCGGCTGCGTTGCGCGCCTGATGGGCGCCGAAGAGGGGCAGGAAGACCTCGGGGTAGTCGCCACCCAGCCCGCGCAGGGTTACCTGCTGACCGCCCAACGCAACAGCGCGCTCGAGCACCCCGAAGTGGATCCCCTCGATCGCGGTCGGCGCCTCCATCTGACGAGCCGCAGCGACCAGGACGTCCAGGGCCTCAGGGTCCTGGGCGGCGAGCACGACCGACGACGTGGGCTTGATGATGCCCGCCTTCTCACCGGCGATGTCAGCCAACGAGTCCCCGAGGTAGTCCGCGTGGTCCATGCCCACCGGCATGATCACCGAGACCTGGCCGTCGGCGACGTTCGTGGCATCCCAGGTGCCGCCCATGCCCACCTCGACGATCGCGACGTCCACAGGCGCATCCGCGAACGTCGCGAAGGCCAGTCCGGTCATCACCTCGAAGAAGCTCAGACGTGGGCCACCCTCGAGCTCGCTGGCCTCGTCGGCCATGGCCAGGACCGGCGCGATCTCGTCGTAGATCTCGAGGAAGGCTTCGATGCTCACGGGCTGGCCGTCCAGGCGGATCCGCTCGCGCAGGTCCGACAGGTGCGGGGAGGTGATCATCCCGGTGTGCAGCCCGAGTGCGCGCAGCAGTGACTCGATCATCCGAGCGGTGGACGTCTTGCCGTTCGTCCCTGTCACGTGGATCACCGGGTAGGCGCGCTGGGGGTCACCGAGGAACTGCGTCAGCGTCCGGATGCGATCCAGCGACGGGGAGATCCGCGTCTCGGGCCAACGCGCCTCCAGCTCGCGGCGCACCTGGCCGAACTGCTCGAGCTGGTCGGTGGGGTCAGTGCTCACGGGGTCATCGTTGCACTCCGGCGAGGTCGCCGCAGACGCGTGGGGCTGCATCCGACGTAGATTGGGGCCTGCGACGAAGGGACTCAGCACCGTGGACGACACCTCACCCAACGACCCGACCCCGGGCCGCAGCTCATCCCGGGAGACTGCCTCGTCGGCGGCCGACGCCCGGCCCGCCGACCCAGGCATGGACCGCGGTCCACAGGTGGCCGCTGAGCTGACCCGGATGCTCACTGCGTTCGGTGCCGTCAGCGTGGTGGGCGGTGGGGCCCTCGCTGTCAGCTCCCAGGACCCGATGCGCCGCGCCTTCGGGCAGCAGAGCGCGATGTGGGGCGCCATCAACCTGGCCATCGCCGGCGTCGGTGCCTGGCGCGGGCGGTCCCATCCGGCTCAGGGCTCGCGGCTGCGCAGGACACTGCTGATCAACTCGGCACTTGATGTCGGCTACCTCGCGACCGGGGCGCACATGGCTCATCACCGCACCACCTTCCGTGGCCGGGTCTCCCCCGAAGCTGCCCGGGGCCACGGCCTGGCGGTGGTCGTCCAAGCGGCCGGCCTGATGAAGCTGGACCTCTACTACGCATGGCGGCTGCGCGACTGAATCGGTCGGAGTCGGCCCCGGTCCCGGTCCGCAGTCTGGCGCCGCAGCGTGGGCAACCGAGCCCTCGCGCCCGCGCACTAGAATCGCGCCCCATGAGCCAGTCGCCGGACACGCCCCCCGCCCGAATCCCCGAGAAGCCCTCCATCGACGGGATCGAGTCAACATGGTCCGCCCGCTGGGAGGAGGCCGGTACCTACCGGTTCGATCGCACCAGCCAGCGTGCTGACGTGTACTCGATCGACACCCCGCCGCCCACGGTGTCGGGCTCGCTGCACGTGGGGCACGTGTTCTCCTACACGCACACCGACCTCATCGCGCGCTACAAGCGCATGCAGGGCCTGAACGTCTTCTACCCGATGGGCTGGGATGACAACGGCCTGCCGACGGAACGCCGCGTGCAGAACTACTACGGCGTGCGCTGCGAGCCCACCATGCACCACGATCCGGACTTCGAGCCGCCGGCCAAGCCAGATCCGAAGCGACAGGTCCCGATCAGCCGACGCAACTTCATCGAGCTCTGCGAGAGGCTGACCCTCGAGGACGAGAAGGCGTTCGAGGCGCTCTTCCGCCAGCTCGGGCTGTCCGTGGACTGGACGGCGACCTACCAGACCATCGACTCCGGCGCCCGCTCCACGTCGCAGAAGGCCTTCCTGCGCAACCTCGCCCGGGGCGAGGCCTACCAGGCGGAGGCGCCCACGCTCTGGGACGTGACCTTCCGGACGGCCGTCGCCCAGGCAGAGCTTGAGGACCGCGAGGTGTCGGGCGCCTACCACCGGATCGCGTTCCCGTACTCGGACGGCACCGGCGCGGTGCA
This sequence comes from uncultured Actinomycetes bacterium, assembly GCA_963697345.1. Taxonomy (GTDB): domain Bacteria; phylum Actinomycetota; class Actinomycetes; order S36-B12; family CAIYMF01; genus Prado023. The sequence goes on from CAVONS010000009.1 coordinate 67,826, forward strand.
CATCGAGACCACGCGGCCGGAGCTGCTGGCCGCATGTGTCGCGCTGGTGGCCCATCCCGACGATGAGCGCTACAAGGACCACTTCGGGCGGACGGTGCGCACGCCGGTCTTCGACGTCGAGGTGCCTGTGGTGGCACACCACCTGGCCGACCCGGAGAAGGGCTCCGGAATCGCCATGATCTGTACCTTCGGCGACACCACCGACGTCACGTGGTGGCGCGAGCTGGACCTCCTGACCCGCCCGATCATCGGCTGGGACGGCCGGATCCTGCCCGAGACCCCCGACTGGATCACGACGGACCTCGGCCGTGAGGCGTACGCGTCGATCGCCGGGATGACGATGTTCTCGGCCAAGAAGCAGATGGTGGAGCTGCTGACCAGCGATGGGGCGCTCGAGGGTGAGCCGCGGACGATCACGCACCCGGTCAAGTTCTTCGAGAAGGGCGAGCGCCCACTGGAGATCGTCACGACCCGGCAGTGGTACATCCGCAACGGGGGCCGGGACAGGGACCTCCGCGAGACCCTGCTCGCCCGGGGCGAGGAACTGGCCTGGCACCCGGCGAACATGGCCATCCGCTACCAGAACTGGGTCTCGGGCCTGGCCGGGGACTGGCTGATCAGTCGGCAGCGGTTCTTCGGTGTGCCGATCCCGCTCTGGTACGGCGTGGACCCGCACGGTCAGCCGGACTACTCGACCATCATCGTCCCGGACGAGTCCGCCCTTCCGGTGGACCCGTCCGCAGAGGCCCCGGCCGGCTACGACGAGGCCCAGCGCGGTCAGCCCGGTGGGTTCATCGGCGACCCGGATGTCATGGACACGTGGGCCACCTCGAGCCTGAGCCCCCAGATCTGCGGCGGTTGGGAGCGAGACCCGCAGCTGTGGGCCGCGGTCGCGCCCTTCGACCTGCGCCCACAGGCCCACGAGATCATCCGGACCTGGTTGTTCTCCTCGGTGGTGCGCTCCCATCTCGAGGATGACCGCCTGCCGTGGGAGCACGCCGCCATCTCCGGTTGGATCCTCGATCCTGACCGCAAGAAGATGGCCAAGTCCAAGGGCAACGTCGTGACGCCGGTCGATCTCCTGGACAAGCACGGCTCCGACGCCCTGCGCTACTGGGCGGCCTCGGGTCGGCCCGGGACGGACACCGCCTTCGACGAGGGCCAGATGAAGATCGGTCGCCGCCTGGCGATCAAGATCCTCAACGCCAGCCGATTCGTGCTCGGACAGGGTGTGGATGCCTCGGCGGCCAACCGGCCCGAGGCCGTCACCGATCCCCTGGACCGAGCCCAGCTGGCCGGGCTCGCCCAGGTCGTTGCCGATGCCAGCGCAGCCTTCGAGGACTACAACTACACCCGCGCCCTCGAAGTGACCGAGACCCACTTCTGGTCGTTCTGCGATGACTACCTCGAGCTGGTCAAGGACCGCGCCTACGGTGCGAGCGGGCCCGAGGCTGCGGCCTCTGCCCGCGCTGCCCTGGCCACCGCGCTGAGCGTCCAGCTGCGGCTGTTCGCCCCCTTCGTTCCGTTCGTCACCGAGGAGGTCTGGTCGTGGTGGCAGGCCGGCTCGGTGCACCACGCGTCATGGCCGACCGTGGATGAGGTCGCCGTGATCGCCCAGGGCGGAGAACCCGTTCTCGTCACCGAGGTCGCTGACGTCCTGACCGCGATCCGCAAGGCGAAGTCCGAGGCCAAGGTCTCGATGCGCGCGGAGGTGGCTGTGGCTGAGGTGCACCGACCGGCCGAAACCGCGGCGCGGGTGGCACTGGCTCGTGCCGACATCTGCGCGGCCGGGCGCATCACGGACCTGCGGATCGCCGACGGCGAGGCAAGCACTCGGATCGAGCTGGCGAGCACTGACGGCTGAGCTCAGCCATGGCTGGGACGCCCTGCGGCTCAAGGCGGCGACCCTCAGGTCCGATGACCCTGCAAAGGCGTCAACCCTGAGGAGAGTTCGCCATGGGTCGCAGGTCGAGCAAGGCAGCGCACGCCGCTGGGGTAGTCCCCGGCTTCGACACGGTCGGGATGAACATCCTGCCCGGGGTCTCGATGCCCGAATGGGCGGAGGTGCCAGCCGCAGCTGAACCGGGGGTGGTCGAGGCAAGCACGCCTGCCGAGGCCGAGATTGAGGACGTGGCCGCAGCGCACGCCGCTCCCGTCGCACCGGCACCTCAGGCCGCGCATGCTGCGCCCGAGGTGCCCCCCGCCGCCCAGGAGGCCGCTCCCCAGCGCGCCTACGCCATGGCCGGCGCGGGTGCGATGGCTGGTGCGGCGGCGATGGCAGGTGCTTCGGCCATGGCTGGGCCACCGCCAACGGGCGGGGCCTACGGGCCACCCGACCATGGATACGCCGAGCCGTCCCGGTATCCGGCCGCTCCCACCGCTGGGCTGGGCGCTCCCGCCGCAGGACCGGCCGCTCCGGCGCCCGCGCAGATGTCCACCTACGCCGACCCCGGGTATGCCGCGGCACCTGGGGCCCCGCCGACGCAGGACCACCTGGGATCTCCGGCACCGTACGCGGCGCAGGACATGTCCGCCGGCGTGCCGGGTTCCACGCAGACGCTGGCACCCGCGCCCGGCGGGACCCAGGCGGCCCCAGGACAGCCGCTCGCCCCGCCCCCGGCCCGTCCCGGTGAGCCTCAGCAGGCCCCCGACCCGCAGATGTCGGCGCCGGCACCGTCCCCAACGGAGGCGTGGAGGTCCAACGAACGCCCAGAGCTCAGCCCTGAGCACGTCGCGCTGCTGTCGTGGTGGGCCGACATGATCGCGGCCGGCCAGTTCCCCCCTCCTCCGGGAGCTGACGGCCCGAACGTTGCCCCGCCGGCCCCCGCCAAGCGGGCCTTCCCGCGCAAGGCAGCGGCCATCGCGGTGGCTGTTCTTGCCGCTGTGGGGTTGGCCGTGGCGGTCGGACCGAAGGTGCTGGGAGGCTCGGAGCCAGTGGTTGTCGTCCCGGCAACCGAGGTGGTGCTGCCGGCGTCGGTCGGCAGCCTGGTGCTGATCACCGACTCGCAGGTCGGCAACGGGATGCGCCCCCTCCTCGGCTTCGGGGTGCGTCCCGCGGGGGTCACCATGACTGCCGCCTATGGGGTGGACCCGGCTGGGCCTCTGGCCGTGGCCGCGCTGGCCACCACGATCGGGGCACCGGCTGACGACGCCGGCCAGATCTCCGCATGGTCGCAGCGCACCGGATCAACCGTGGGCCAGCCGTTGGTCGGCTCCGGTGCGAGCCAGGGCGTCACATGTGTGACGGCCTCGGAGGCGCCCTCGGTGCCGGCAGGATCGTTCTGCGTGTGGACGGGCACGGGGATGCGCGGCCAGACCTACTCCGTCGCGACGTCCGCCGAGGACGCTCAAGCGTTGACGACCGAGTTGCGTGCGACCACCACCAACTCGTCGGGCGCAAGCGCCTGACGACAGGGAGCCAGGGGCGGCAAGCGCCGGGATCAACTCCGACGTCGGCTCAGGCGGTCTTCTCCTGACGGCCGCGCCGGGTTGAGGCGGCCGGCGCCTCCCGGGGATGCAGCGTCGGGTTGACGTTGTCGCGCACGACCTCACCGGTGATCACGACGCGTCCGACGTCCTTGCGCGAGGGGACGTCGTACATCACGTTGAGCAGGACCTCCTCGAGGATCGCGCGCAACCCCCGAGCGCCGGTGCCACGCAGGGTTGCCTGCTCAGCGATGGCATCGAGTGCGTCCGGAGCGAATTCCAACTCGACGCCGTCGAGGTCGAACAGCTTCTCGTACTGACGCACCAGTGCGTTCTTGGGCTCCGTGAGCACCTGCACGAGCGCCAACTTGTCCAAGCTGTTCACCGACGTGAAGACGGGCAGCCGACCGACGAACTCAGGGATCATGCCGAACTTCAGCAGGTCCTCGGGCATGACGTTGGAGAAGATCTCCGCCGGGTTGGTGTTGGCGCCGCCCATACGCGTGTCGAGCGCCTCGGGCGCGAACCCGATCGATTTGCGCCCGATCCGCGACTCGATGATCTTGTCGAGCCCGGGGAACGCTCCACCCACGATGAACAGGACGTTCGTGGTGTCGATCTGGATGAACTCCTGGTGCGGGTGCTTGCGCCCGCCCTGCGGCGGAACCGACGCCGTGGTCCCCTCGAGGATCTTCAGCAGTGCCTGCTGAACACCCTCGCCGGACACGTCGCGCGTGATCGAGGGGTTCTCGCTCTTGCGGGCGACCTTGTCGATCTCGTCGATGTAGACGATGCCCGTCTCGGCCTTCTTCACGTCGTAGTCAGCGGCCTGGATGAGCTTGAGCAGGATGTTCTCGACGTCCTCGCCCACGTAGCCGGCCTCGGTCAGTGCCGTGGCGTCAGCGATGGCGAAGGGAACGTTGAGCATCCGGGCAAGCGTCTGGGCGAGCAGGGTCTTGCCCGACCCGGTGGGCCCGAGCAGCAGGATGTTGGACTTGGCCAGCTCGACCTGCTCGTCGCGCTGGCGCTCCGTGCCGCCGCTGGCCCGGACGCGCTTGTAGTGGTTGTAGACAGCCACCGACAGGCTCTTCTTGGCCACGTCCTGGCCGATCACGTACTGGTCGAGGAACTGGCAGATCTCGCGAGGCTTGGGAAGCTCCTCGAACTGCACGTCCGAGGATTCCTGAAGCTCCTCCTCGATGATCTCGTTGCACAGGTCGATGCACTCGTCGCAGATGTACACACCGGGACCCGCGATGAGCTTCTTGACCTGCTTCTGGCTCTTCCCGCAGAAGGAGCACTTGAGCAGGTCGCCGCCATCACCGATGCGGGCCACGTTGTTTCCTCTCCTCGACTGCCTCCGACGGTACCCCGCCAGAATGGAGCCGCACAGACCCCACTCCGGTGAATCCGGCCGATCGGGTTACGCCCAACGCGTACCCCTGAGTGCTCAGACCGCTGGTGCTGTCTTGCGCGAGGCGATGACCTGATCGATGACTCCGTACTCGACGGCGTCGTCTGCGGTCAGGATCTTGTCGCGCTCGATGTCCTTGGCGACCTGCTCCGGGGTCCGGCCCGTGTGCTTGGCGAGGATGCCTTCCATCTCGACACGCATCCTCAGGATCTCGTTGGCCTGGATCTCGATGTCCGAACCCTGGCCGCCACCCTCGGTGTACGGCTGGTGGATCAGCACCCGTGCGTGCGGCAGGGCGAAACGCTTGCCCGGCGCACCCGCCGCCAGCAGGACCGCCGCCGCCGACGCCGCCTGGCCCAGGCACACCGTCTGTACCTCGGGCTTCACGAACTGCATCGTGTCGTAGATGGCCGTCATGGCCGTGTACGAGCCACCCGGAGAGTTGATGTAGATCGAGATGTCACGGTCGGGATCGATCGACTCCAGCGTGAGGAGCTGGGCCATGACGTCATCGGCCGACGCGTCGTCGATCTGAACACCGAGGAAGACGATGCGCTCCTCGAACAGCTTCGTGTAGGGGTTGTGCATGCGCTCGCCGTTGGCTGTGCGCTCACGGAACTCGGGCAGGATGTAGCGCGCTGCCGGCTGCTGGAATCGGGACACGTGCTGCTCCTGTGGTCGGTGATCGGTCTCGGGCAAGTGCAGGGAGCTCATGCCGTGCCACCCTCCCCCGACACGTCGCGTGCGCTGCGCACGACGTGATCGACGAACCCGTACTCCTTGGCCTCGTCCGCGGTGAACCAGCGGTCGCGGTCGGAATCAGCGGCGATCGTGTCGAGATCCTGCCCGGTGTGCTGGGCGATCAGCTCGGCCATCTTCTTCTTCGTGTAGAGCATCTGCTCAGCCTGGATCTTGATGTCCGAGGCCGTGCCGCCGATACCGCCCGAGGGCTGGTGCATCATGATGCGCGCGTGCGGGGTGGCGTAGCGCTTGCTCTCGGCACCGGCGCAGAGCAGGAACTGACCCATCGACGCAGCCAGGCCCATGGCGACCGTCGCGACGTCGTTCTTGACGAACTGCATCGTGTCGTAGATGGCCATGCCCGCCGAGACGGATCCGCCGGGTGAGTTGATGTACAGGAAGATGTCCTTGTCCGGGTCCTCGGCGGCCAGCAGGAGCATCTGGGCGCAGATCGCGTTGGCGACCTGATCATCGACGGCCGAGCCGAGGAAGATGATCCGCTCACGCAGCAGGCGCTGGTAGACGGAGTCGTCGAAGCCGGCGCCGCTGGGTGCCGGTGCGCGCAGCTCGTGCTGCGAGAGGGTGGGGTACGGCAGTCCGTTCACGTCTGGCCTCCGCGGAGCTAGGGGCGATCCCGGTGGAGGCCGACGGCCTCGTCGATCGCGTCTGCAATGACCCTAACCCGGGGCTCTGACACGGGCTTCCCCGGCGGTGCAGTTGTTCGCTCAGGGCGTG
>CAVONS010000010.1:0-157982 GCA_963697345.1 uncultured Actinomycetes bacterium
GCCCACGGACGTGCCCAACCTCGTCCTGCTTTGTTGGGCGCACCACCGTCAGGTCGACCTGAAGATGTGGGCCATCACCCGAGCCACGGGGGACTCGGTTGTCGATCCCCAGCCCGGAGCGCCGCCGGGCACGCCCTGGCCGGGCAACAACGGTTCGCCCTGGATCGTCACCCGCCAACCCCGACAACGCTGGCGAACCTGAGTCAAAGGGCCCATCGACGAGTCGTGGTGCGGTCGCCCGAGCTTCTTCGGGTCGGAGCTTCTGAGTTGTTCTGAGACCCAGTCTGTGAAGGTCGTTCGGCCCTTCCGGCTGCCAGATTGCCCCGGCTAGCGTCGAGATGGGAATCAACTCGATATGGGACGGGGTGGCTGGTCATGCGGCGTGGGCTGCTGGTTGGGATGGGCCTGGTACTGGTCGGTGGCATGGCCACGCCCGCAGTGACGCCAGTGAACGTTGACTCCGCTGCTGCGGTCCCGCGTACAGCGATGCCGTTCGACTTCGACGGGGACGGGTACGCCGACTTGGCGGTCGGGGTTCCGGGTGAGGATCTGCGTGGCAAACGTGACGCTGGGGCGGTTCAGGTGTTGTACGGGTCTGCGACCGGGCCGACTGCGCGGGATCAGGTGTGGCATCAGGGCCGCAAGGGCGTGAAGAACAAGCTCGAGCGGGCTGACAGGTTCGGCGATGCGCTGGCCTCGGCGGATTTCAATGCCGACGGGTTCGCAGACCTAGCCATCGGGATCCCGCGCGAGGACATTGGATCCGTCAAGGACACCGGGGCTGTGCAGGTGCTGTACGGCGGGCCGCGCGGGCTGACCGCCCAGGACCAGGTCTGGCACCAGGGCAGCCGGGGAGTTCCCGGCAACAACGAGAGGGGCGACGGGTTCGGCCGCACGCTGGCTGCGGGGGACTTCGACGGTGACGGCTACGCCGACCTCGTTGTCTCGGTCGTCGAGTCCGTGGGCAGCATCTCCGGTGCGGGGCGGGTGGTGGTCCTGCGGGGGTCCGAATCCGGGCTGACGGCGTCACGGGCGCAGTCGTGGCGGCAGGGCGACGGCGGCGTTCCCAGCCAACCGGGCGACGGAGAGCACTTCGGGGCGTGGCTGGCCGTGGGGGACGTCAACGGCGACGGGTGTGATGACCTGGCGGTCGTCGTGGCCAACGAGTCGGACATCCCCCGTAGTGACGACGAGCCAAGTGGCTCGGCGGTGCACCTGATGCTGGGCAGCCCAAGTGGGTTGTCCGCCACGGGTAACCAGTACATCCTGCCAGCGGACCTCGGCATGACCGGGGGAAAGTACTACCAGGTGGCCTTCGGTGACTTCAACCGTGATGGCAGCGATGATTTGGCGATGGCTTCCGCCGACGTGTTCGTTGTGGTCCTGCACGGTCACACTGACGGGCTGCACCCCGCGCCGCTCGCGGCCGCCGGAACCCCCGGTGCCGACAGCCAGTGGCGGCTCCCCCTCATCGACGACTACCACTCCGAGGCCGTGGCTGCCGGGGACCTGACCGGCGACGGCTACCCCGATCTGGCGGTGGGTGCCAAGGTGATTCTGGGCACAGCCCAAGGTTTGGGGGCCGCGTTCACCGACTGGTCGCCCTGGGACTCGGCAAAGGGGCAACGAGCACCGATCGACCGGGCTGACTACGGCGCCATCGCGATCCTGCCGTTCAGCGGGGGCACCCACGCGTGGCTGGCGGTCAACACCTTCTTCAACCGACCAGAGCCCAACTACGCGGGTGCCGTCACCGTACTGCAGGGCACCCCGTCCGGCGCCCCCGGCCCCGCGACCGTGTGGAGCCAGGACAGCCCCGGCATCCGGGGAGCCGCCGAGCCCGGTGACTCCTTCGGATCAGGTGATCGGAGGCTGAGCCTCAGAAGAAGGCGACAACTTCGGGACCCACGGCTCACACGCAACCGACGCCCACCCCGACGACGCCCGGCCGCTGGTGCCCGAAGATCGACGGGGAAGTCGGAGGTTCTCTCGGCTCGGGAGACAGACGTGATCATTGCTGACACTTCACCCGATGCCGGGAATCTGGTCCTGTTGTGTTGGGCGCACCACCGCCAGGTCGACCTGAAGATGTGGACGATCGAGCCCATCCCCGACGGCGACGAGCAGCCACGCCAACCCCAGCCCGGGGGCGCCACCCGGCACCCCCTGGCCCGCCAACAACGGCTCACCGTGGATCGTCGCGAGAGTGTCCCGAAGACGATGGCGCATCTGAGCCAGTAGCCCCTTGACGACTCGAAGTGCGGTTGCTGGCGTTGACCCCCGGGTGGTCGTGGTCTGCCTGCTCCGACACCCACCTAGCAGGGCCGTTCGGCACTTCCGGGTGCTGAATCTCCCCCCATAGCGTTGAGGAGTCGACTGATATGGGACGGGGTGACGGGTCATGAAGCGCACACTGTTCGTGGGCATGGGTCTGGTTCTCGTCGGTGGTGTGGTCACGCCGGCGGTGACACCGGTTGGGCGTGGATCCCGCGTCAGCTGCGGTCACGGGTGCGGCGATGCCGTTCGACTTCGACGGGGACGGGTACGCCGACTTGGCGGTCGGGGTTCCGGGTGAGGATCTGCGTGGCAAACGTGACGCTGGGGCGGTTCAGGTGTTGTACGGGTCTGCGACCGGGCCGACTGCGCGGGATCAGGTGTGGCATCAGGGCCGCAAGGGCGTGAAGAACAAGCTCGAGCGGGCTGACGGGTTCGGCGATGCGCTGGCCTCGGCGGACTTCAATGCCGACGGGTTCGCAGACCTAGCCATCGGGATCCCGCGCGAGGACATTGGATCCGTCAAGGACACCGGGGCTGTGCAGGTGCTGTACGGCGGGCCGCGCGGGCTGACCGCCCAGGACCAGGTCTGGCACCAGGGCAGCCGGGGCGTTCCCGGATCGAATGAGCGGGACGACCACTTCGGCAGCACGTTGGCATCCGGTGACTTCGATGCCGACGGATACGCCGATCTTGCGATCGGGAGTTCGGGAGAGGACGTGGGTTCGGTCAAGGCTGCAGGCCGGGTCGTGGTGCTGCGCGGTGGGCCGCGTGGGCTGACCTCAGCGGGTGCTCGGATGCTGGGGCAGGGACTGGGCGGAATCCCCAGCCAGCCGGCGTCGGGGGAGGTGTTCGGCAGCGACCTAGCGGTCAGCGACGTGAACGGAGACGGCCACGACGACCTCGCCATTGGCGTCTGGGCTGAGGCAGACATCCCCAAGGAGGACGTCCTCGGAAGCTCGGCGGTGCACCTGTTGTGGGGCAGCCCGTCCGGGGTGATGTCGGCTGGCGGCCAGTACATCAAGGCCACCGACATCCACTGGAGCGGAAGCCCTGCCCCCGACATGAGATTCAGGCTGACCTTCGGTGACTTCAACCGAGACGGCCGTGCGGACCTTGTGCTCACGGACGAGTGGACAGCGAGCGTGCTGCATGGCCATCCTGACGGGCTCCACGTGGCGCAGCTCGACAAGGCGTCCACGCCGGGCCAGGACGGCTACTTCGCCATCCAGTGGTACAGCGAGGACGACTTCCTGTCGTCTGCGGCTGCCGGTGACATCACCGGCGACGGGTACCCCGATCTCGCAGTTGTCAGCAACAAGTCCACCTTCGTGATCCTCGGTTCCAGTGCCGGCCTGGTGGCTGACGCGACCCCGTGGGCCATCCCGGCCCCCGACGTGTACGAGACCGACGTGGCCGTGCTCCAGCTGAGCGGCGGTGATCATGCGTGGCTCGCGGTCAGCAAGCCAGATGCCTCGCAGTACGCCGGTGCCGTCACCGTGCTGCAGGGCACTCGAGCCGGTACGCCTGGCCCCGTGACAGTGTGGAGCCAGGACAGCCCGGGTATCAGGGGAGCCGCCGAACGCCGCGACCTTTTCGGATCGGTGATCGGAGGCTGAGCTTCAGAGGCAGGCGACAACTTCGGGACCCACGGCACACGCGCAACCGACGCCCGGCCACCGGCTCAGGACGCCCACTGGCCTGCCAACAACGGCGCCCCCTGGATTGCCGTCCGGACGCCGCGGTCGCGCTGGAGGCTGTAGCACCCAGCGCGACCGTTGCCCAGATCAGCGGACGACGACCTTGACCCGCTTCGACCAGCCTGACCAGCCCTTCTTGTTCTTCACCTGCACTGCCGCGTAGTACTTGCGCTTCTTCACCGTCTTCGTCGTGCAGGCCAGCGTGGTGGCGCTTCGATAGCAGGTGGCCTTGACCTTGCCGCCCCTGGGCTTCGTATAGAGACGGGCCCGGTACTTGGTCAGGTTGGTGTACCCGGTGAAGCTGGGCGGCGACCACGAGATGACGACGCGCGAGCCAGCCGGTGTGGCGCTGGTGACCTTGGGCTTTCCGGCCTTCCGGGGAGGGCCCGTCACGATGCGCGGGCTGACCGTGAAGGAACCGACGCGGGCGTTCGTGGTCAGATCGATGTAGTACTTGCTCTTCTTCTTCATCTTCTTCGTGCGGCACTTGGTCGCGCCGGCCGGAGCGGTGCAGCTGCCCAGCTTCTTCCCACCGGAGGCCTTGCTGAACACACGCACCGAGTAGCCGGTGATCTCCGACGGGCCCGGGGCCGGGGCGTCCCAGCGGACCGTCACCTTGCGCTTGGACCAGGTGCTCAGAGCGGTCGGGGCCCCGGCGGGTGTCCCCGGGGAGCGCGGGCTGGTCGCAGCCCCGGTGCCCACGCGGTTGGTCGCTGTCACGTCGATGAAATACGGCGTGCCCTGTTTCAGGCCGGGGATCGTGCACGCCAGTGCCCCGTCGGTCGTACTGCATTGGGACGACGGGTTGCCACCGGTGGCCGTGGTGTAGGCCGCGGCCGTGTAGGACGTGACCGCGGCACCGTTCGGTGCGGCCGCGGGCCACGTCACGTTCACGCTGCCTGAGCCGCCGGTCACCGAGACAGCGCCGGGTGCTGCAGGCACCGTGCGTGGCATGCCCTGCACTCGAGGAGCTGACGGCGCGGACACGCCGACGGAGTTTCGAGCGACGACCTCCGCGTAGAACGTGCCGCCCAGTGCGAGTCCGCCGATGTCGCACGAGCGGGCATCCCCGCCTGTGCTGCAGCTGTTGATCGGGTTCCCGCCGTTGGGCGCATCGAAGGCCGTTGCGGTGTAGCCGGTGATGGCGGTCCCACCACGTGAGATCGGCGCGCCCCAGTTGACGGTCAGGTTGGTCCCGCTGATCCGAGCGGTGATCCCGACCGGCTGCGTGGAGATGGACACCGGTCGCTGGCTGCGGCAGGTCACCGCGCCCCAGGCCGCACAGTCGACCATCGCCTTGTTCATGTTCGACAGCTCGACGCGGTCACCAGCCGGGTCGAACAGCTCAGCCCTGCCCGTGTAGTGCAGCGTCGCGCTGCTGGGGGTGAGCTCGGTCGGCTCGCCGGAACGCACGCGCAGGGTCTCGCCTGCGGGGATGGTGGTTCCGCGCGGGAACACGTGATCGGGGGTGTCGATGACGTCCTTGTCCCCCACCCGCGCCTCCTTGTCCCACAGCCCGTATCCGGTGAGGTCCACGGTGGCGCCGGAGTTGTTCTTGATCCTGATCGTCTCGCGCGGCGTCCAGGGGGCCGGGGTGGGCGTGGGAACGCCGTCGGCCTGGTAGGACCGTGTGTCTGCCTTCGGCGTGACTGGGATGCCCGCCGACGAGGGGCCCTCGACGGGTCCGGCAAGGGCCCTCACGGTCACTTCGTAGGCGGTTCCGTTCGTGAGACCGGGGATCACGCAGGACGTGGCCCCCGGAGCATCAACCTGGCAGGTCGCCGGACCCGCGGTGCTCGTCGCTGTGGCGATGAACCGCGTGACATCAGCGCCCTCAACAGCATCTCCCGGGGTCCAGGTCGCTACGGCGGCCCCGGCCAGCGGCGTCACTGCAACTGACGCGGGTGCCAGGGGCTCAGGGGCGGGGATGGGCGCAGGAATGGCCGATGCTGCGGCGTCCAGAGGCTGGACTGGCCCCGAGGGATCCGAGTCTGCTGAGGTGCCGGCACTGTTCGTGGCTGTCACGACGACTGTGTGGTCCTTGGTGCTGCTCAGCCCAGGGATCACACACGACTGCTCCTGGGCCGTCGTGGTGCAGGTCCCCGACCCGGAACCGCTGACCACACTGGCCGTGGCCGTGTAGCTGAGGGGGGCAGCCCCGTTGTCGGAGGCCGGGGCCTCCCAGCGAGCTGAGATCGCGCCCGGAAGCGGGAGGCCGATCACATCGGAGGGCGGCTCGGGCGCTGTGCGCGCCGTCACGGGACCAGTGGGCGCCGAGGCGCCCGACCAGCCCTGCGCATTGCGGGCCGCCACCGTGACCTGGTAGGCCGTCCCGGGGGTGAGTCCCGTCAACGTCGTCGTGAGCGTGGCTGCGCCAACGTCCTTCGACACATCGGCCCCGTCACCGAGGGCGGTGGCGAGCACGCGGTACTCGATGAGGCCGTCGGCGTTGCCCAGCGAGGTCGGCACCTCCCAGGTCACAGTCAGGGAACCGTCGGTACCACTGGTCACGTCCACCTGCCGGGGAGCGCTGGGCGGCTCCTGCCCGGTGTCCCAGGCGTCTGCCGTCGGCGGCACGACGGTGAGGGCGCCCTCCAGCGGGTCGCCGCAGTCGTCGGGGTTGCAGGGGTAGGGGAACCAGGCCTGCATGTTGCCGGTCTGGTAGCTGCCCGCGTTGTCCATGAGGTAGACGGAATCACCGGCGAAGTGCGGGTTGTCAGCCGGGAGGTTGTCGAACCAGGTCTCGTTCCCGGCGTAGTAGACACCGGCGGCCGGGTCGTTCGTCCCGTTCGTGTACCGGATCTCGACGCTGCCCCGGCCTGGGACATAGGCATTTCCCGGGAACCGGTAGAGGTTGAGTGCGGAATCCCGCATGGTCCAGCCGGCCAGGGAGATCGAGCTCGAGGCGTCGTTGAAGATGAAGACCTTCTCGTGACCGTCGACCGACTGGTCCCAGGAGACCGACATGCGCAGGTTCGCCGACGGCGAGGACCCGCAGTACCCGGGGGACCAGAGCCCGCGGCGGCCGGCCTTCGCATCGTCGGCCAGCACGCGGTACTCGAGGTTGTGGGCCCACTCCGGGTTGTCGGCGAGCGTGGCCTTGTGCGGGAACCACAACGCGCGCCCATCGCTGACCAGCTGGCGCGCGGTGTCGAACCAGTTGCCCTCGGTGTCCTGGGCATAGATCGAGCGCACGACGCGCCCCCGGTCACCGTCGTAGGACGTGTCGTACAGGGCCCGAAGCTGCAGGGGGGTTCCCTTCGGGACGAGGCCGCGCAGCGCGGTCTCGGCCTGCGCCGCCCCGCACTGCTCGGCCTGCGAGTCGTGGGCCACCTCGGGGGCGTTGATGCCGATGGTCCGAACCCGCTGGGCGCCGGTGTACTGGGAACTCGAGGAGGTGATGTTGACCCGCAGGGTGTCGCCGTCGTACACCGTGCCGGCAGTGCCGGCCTCCCATGCCTGTTCCAGCCCCGGCCCGGGGACGGTCCAGGTGGGCAGCGCCTGCGCTGCGCCTGGAGCCATCGACGCGATCAGCACCGCGGAGACTCCCGCAGCCACCCCTGTCCTCAGTGTTCCGTACCCCACACGCTCCACCCTCTCCTAGTCCTAGCTACCGCACTGTGGTGTCTTGCGCCCAAGCGAGCGTTGGCCCGCTCCAGATCACCGTCACGGTCTGCCTTGACAGTGACCTGTGCGCCCCAACTAGCCAACCGCCAGCTTCACCCGCTTGGACCACTTCGACCAGCCCTTGGCGTTCTTCACCCGGACTGCGGCGTAGTACTTGCGCTCCTTGGGCACCGTCGTCGTGCAGGTGTCCCTGCTGGCGGCTGCGTAGCACTTGGCCTGAATCTTCTTGCTCTTCGCGGTCTTGTAGATCCGGACGTTGTAGCGCTTCAGGGGCAAGTACCCGTTGAACTTCGGCGGGGTCCAGCTCACTGCCGCCGTGCGGGCTGTCCTGGTAGCGGTCGCGACCTTGGGAGCCGAGGCCTTCCTCGGTGGACCGGTCTTGATCCGCTTTGCCAAGGTGTAGCGGCCCAGGCTCGTGTTCGTGGTGAGCTGGATGTAGTACTTCGTGCGCTTCTTCAGCTTGCCGGTCCGACACTTGGTCTTGTCCGGGCCAGCGGTGCATGCACCGAGCTTCTTCCCGCCCTTGGCCTTGGTGTAGATCTTCGCGGAGTACCCGGTGATCCACGGCGACGCAGCGCCCGGATCGTCCCAGCGGACCGTCACCCGGCGCTTGGAGTACGTGCTCACGGCCGCCGGCGCGCCCTGGGCGCCAGCCTTCATCCGGGGGCTGCTCGGGGCACCGGTGCCCAGCCCGTTGGTTGCCGTCACCTCGACGAAGTGATCCACCGACTGGGACAGCCCGGTGAGCGTGCAGGCCCGGCCGTCCCCCGCCGTGGTGCAGGTGGCGACCGGGTCGCCGCCGGTCTCGGCCGTGTACGCCGCCGCTGTGTACGCGGTGATCGCCGACCCGTTGGCGGCCGACTCACCCCACGTCACGTGGGCCGCACCCGGGAAGCTGGCGGCCTGCACGGATCCAGGTGCGCTCGGAACCGTTCGGGGGGTGGCCAGCTGGCGCGGCGCGGACGGCGCGGAGGTTCCGACAGCGTTGCGGGCCACGACCTCGATGTAGTGAGCCTTCCCCGGTTCCGCGGGCATCGTGCACGCCCGGGCGGCCGGATCGGCCTGGCATGAGCTGACAGGGGCACCGCCGAGGGGGACGTCAAAGGCCGTCGCGGTGTACCCGGTGATCGGCGTTCCACCGCTCGACAGCGGAAGCCCCCATGCGACGTCCACCGTCGTTGCCCTGGCGCGAGCCGAGACGCCCAGCGGTTGCGTGGGGAGGGTCGTGTCCACGGTGACGGGACACGGCTCCAGATCGGGGGCTCGTCGGCATGCCACGGGGGCCTTGTTCAGGCCGGCCAGCTCCATCCGGTCGCCGTCCTCGAAGATCGGGTCCTTGCCGGTGTAGAGGACTGTGTCGCTCGGCGACTCGGAGGCAGGTCGCGCTCCGGACCGGACGCTCAGGGTGGCCCCCGCCGGGATGCTGGCGTCCCGGGGGAACACGAAGTCGGGGGTGTCCACCCATTCGGGGCCGATCTCGCCAGGGTTGAGCGGGCGCGGATTCTGGTCCCACAGGCCGTACCCGCCCAGCCCGAGAGGCCCACCGGTGGAGTTGAGGAGCGTGATGGTCTCTCGGAGCTCCGCGGGGTCGCCCGGGGTCACCGGGGGCGTCGGGTCCTCGGCCCACGTGACGCCGCTGATGTCCACCTTGCCCTTCAGGGGGTCGACGCAGTCCTCCGGCTCGCACGGGTAGGGGTACCAGGCCCGGATGTTGCCCGTGGAATAGGGGCCAGCGTTATCCATGAGGTAGACCGCGTCGCCCACGAACTCCGAGTTCGGGGCGGGAAGGTTGTCGAACCAGGATCCGTCCACGACGGGCACTCCGGTGTAGTAGACGCCGTCCCCGTCCGTCCCGGTGGTCAGCCGCAGCTCGACGCTTCCATAGGCGGGCACGACCATCCCGGAGGGCAGGGTGTGCTTGTTCAGGGCACTGTCGCGCACGAGCCACCCGCTGAGGTCAACAGGTCCCGCGCCGTCATTGAAGATCATGATCGCCTCGTAGCCGTCGACCTCGCTCTCCCAGGAGACGGCCAGCCGCAGGGCTGCGCCGGGGTTGGGCGCCGCGCCGCATGAGTTGGCCACCCACAGCCCGCGGGTGGCACCGGCCGCGTCGCCAGCCAGCACCCGGTACTCCAGGTTGTGCGCGAACTCCGGCTTGTCCACGGACCAGGTGGGCTTGGGGAACCAGAACACCTGCCCGTCGCTGACAAGCTGCCGTGACGTGTCGAACCAGTTGCCCTCGACGTCCTGGGCGTACAGCGAACGGAGGATCCGGTCCCTGGCAGTGTCGTACGAGGTGTCGTTGAGGGACCGCAACTGCACCGGGGTGCCCTTGGGAAGCAGGGACACAAGCGCCGCCTTGGCCACCTCAGCGCCGCATTGTGGCGGCGAAGTGAACAGCTCCGGTGCGTTGATCCCGATCGTGCGGACCTTCTGGGTTCCGGTGATCCCGGAGTTGGACTCAAGGATGTCCACGAGGAGGGTGTCGCCGTCATAGATCGTGGAGGCCGTCCCCGTCTCCCAAGCGGTCTCATCCTCCGGTGCGGCTGAAGCCGTGCCGCCCATCACACTGAGCAGCAGCGCGCCCACAACAGCAGCGATCCCCGTCCCGCGTCCCCAACCCTGCACGTCATTCCCCATCCGTCGTGTTTCCCGGCCCGTGCGACGCGTGCTGCGTCGCTGGTCCTCCTTCATGATGTCAGCGGGCGTTTGCCCGCTCGAGGTCGCCCTCGAAGTCCACCTCGACGGCGAACAGGTCCGAGATGTCCACGGGGGTCACCTGGACCCCGTCCTTCTCGATCGCGAGCTCGATCCCGCGCTCGAAGTAGTCCTGGTCGTCACAGGCCTCGAGCTGACGGATCAGCGCTGCCTTGTCCTTGCCGCCGATCAGGTTGATCCCGACGGCTTCGCCCAGGCCACCGACCACCGTCTTGGACAGCCCCAGCACGTGTCCATGCTCGTCCACTGTGTACTTGACCTCCTCGTCGGCCACCGCAGCCGTGTTCACCGCGACGGCCGATCGGCCCGAGACGATGAAGGGAGTGAGGCGCTGGAGGATGATCTCGTCGAACACGACGTCACCGTTCATCCAGATCACCGAGCCGTCGTGGGAGGCCCGCAGGGCCTTGAGCAGCGACTTGCAGGTGTTGGTCCGGTCGAAGTTCTCGTTGTAGACGAACATCGCGTCGGGGATGTGCTCCATGACCAGGTCCAGCTTGAAGCCGACCACGATCGTGATCCGGACGTCGGTGCCGAAGACTCGGCGGATGTTCTCGACCTGCTGCTCCATGATGGTCTGGCCGGTGGCCAACCGGGTCAGGGGCTTGGGGAAGGGCCGACCCAGCCGTGTGCCCATGCCGGCGGCAAGGATGGTGACCTGAACCTGGGACATCGACTCTCCTCGCATCGGCCGCGCGCAGCGGCTCTTCTCTACTGTCGCAAAGGCCTACTGTCTCAGGGAAACCATTGTGCGTGACGCGCGACTCGTTAGGTGCGGCCTATCGACCCCTTGAGGTTCACCGGCGGGTCGGGCAGGGCCGGCCGGGTCGGGCAGGGCCGACAGGTCAGGGAAGGATGCCGTGCTCGGCGAGGTCGATGCGGGTGGAGACCCCAGCCTGATGCGACGAGATCGCCTCGAGCAGCGCCTCGTGGAACTTGCGCGTGCTCTCCCCGGGGGCTGCGTCGTCGAAGTAGAACGTACGCAGGGAGGCGCGTTGGGCAGCGAAGCGATCATCAGCCAGCAGAGCAGCGACGTCGGCACCCACTGTGCCGACCGAGTTCCGGTCGATGACATGGGAGGCTGACGCAATGGGTGCCTCACGCAGCAGGTCAGCTCGGTTCGTGCGCCGGTCGGTGAGCACGATGGGTGCCTCCACGCGGGAGTAGAGGAAGTCGAGCCCGACGCTGGAGATGTCCGAGACCAACAGATCCACACGGGGGAACAGGGCCAGGATGTCGCCGTCGGCCCGGTACTGATGGCCGGCAGAGGGGTCGGCTTCAGCGGCCGCGCTGATGGCAGCCACCACCTTCTTGTGCGCCGACGTGATGGACCGTTCCAGCGACATGGCCACTCGGGGGTGCGGCTTGTAGATGACACGGGTGTTCGGGATGGCCAGGAGTGCCTTGATGATCGCGGGACCGTAGCAGTCCAGCGAGGTGAAGTTGTTCGCCTCATCCTCGCCCTCCCAGGTGGGGGCGTAGAGGATCGTGCGGCCAGTGCTGGGCTTCAGGCTCGGCTTGGGGTTGAGGTCCAGCTGCGGGCGCCCGACCCGGATGAGCCGGAACTCGTCGAAGTCGACCAGCGCAGCCCGGTGCCGACGCACCGCGGCCTCGCCGGCCACGAAGATCCTGTCGTAGGCCTTGGCCTGGTTGGACACCATCGAGACCTTGTCGGACTCCCCGTGGTTGACGTGGATGTGGGTGGCGTCCGACCAGACCAGGGACTGGAAGTTGCGCAGGCCGTTGTTGGGGTAGATGAGGGCCTTGGGCTGCAGGACCCGGTACAGATCCATCAACGAGGCGAACGTCACGGCCAGGAAGTTGGGAGCCGGCGGATCCAGGAGCATCAGCTCGGTCCATGCCGTGCGGGTCCTGGTCACGATCCCGAAGTTCAGGTCACCGCTGTGGGCGGCGATGACCGGCAGCCATTGCTCGATCTGGTAGATCTTGGCCGACGTGTCCGGGAAGTAGAAGAGCGCATCGATGTGGGGCGCCTTCCACCCGCTGCGCACGAGGGCGGAGGCCTCCATCGACTCCCCGCGGGCCTCGATGTCGCCGTCCATGATGCCGCGACCGCCCATCCGGGCACCAGCCTGCTGCAGGCGCCAGCCCACTCCCCGTGCGGCGCGCTGCTGCAGGGACCTGAAACGCCCTACGGGGGCACTCTCCATCTGCGACACGGAGATGATTCTGCCGCACTGTCGCGGACACTCGTGTCATCGGAGCCCCGCCATGGGCGGGTAGTCGTGCGCCGAGCATTCACACGGGGCTACTCTCCTCCTGTCAGTCCACGTTGCGGTGCGTCCCCTGCGCCCGCGTGGCCGCAGGGGAGCGGAGGTCACGATGGCGATCAATCAGGCCCCATCGGGCCGGGTGGGCGCTGCAGCGCGACTCGGCCAGTACCGACGTCCGCGAGCCCGGGATCGGGATCGGCACCGCCGCACTGGAAGCCTTCTGGTGGCTGCCCAGTTCAGCCTGATCGGACTGTGCTTGCTTCCGGTGGGCCCCACCCTGGGTTCCGGGCAGCTTCGTCCGCTGGGGCTCGTCTGCCTCGTCCTGGCCCTCCTGGTGGGGGGGATGGCACTGCTGGCGATGGGCGCCGACACCCGGGTGCATCCAGTCCCGCACCACAGCACCCCGCTGCTCACGACCGGGATCTACGCCTGGATCCGGCACCCGATGTACACCGCCGTCCTGCTGGCCACGCTGGGCATCACGTTGTCCGGCGGGAGGGTGCTCTCCCTGGTCGCGTTCCTCGGGCTGATGGCGGTCCTGCGGGTCAAGTCCAAGTTCGAGGACGACCGGTTGAACGAGCGCTTCGGATGGGAGTTCGCGGTCTACGCCTCGCGTGTGCCGGCGGTCCTGCCTGAACCGTGGCGGTCACACGGGCACTGATCCCGCACGGGGCTCAGCTCGCGGTGGTCGCATCCGTCAGGTGCGGGCCCGTGGCGGCGCGCACCTCGTCCACCGTCACGCCGGGGGCACACTCCCTGAGCACGAGTCCCGTCTCCGCGATGTCGATCACGGCAAGGTCGGTGATGATCCGGTGGACGACGCCAACCCCGGTCAGCGGCAGGGTGCACTCCTCGACGATCTTGTGGGATCCGTCTCGTGCCACGTGCTCCATCATCACGATGACCTGCTTGGCCCCGTGGACCAGGTCCATGGCGCCGCCCATGCCCTTGACCATCTTGCCGGGGATCATCCAGTTGGCCAGGTCGCCCCTGACCGAGACCTGCATGGCACCCAGGATCGCCGCATCCACGTGGCCGCCGCGGATCATCCCGAACGACAGGGCCGAGTCGAAGAAGCTCGCCCCGGGCAGGGTCGTGACCGTCTCCTTGCCCGCATTGATCAGATCCGGGTCGATCTCCTGCTCGGTCGGGTAGGGACCCACGCCCAGGATGCCGTTCTCGCTCTGCAGGACCACCGACACACCTTCGGGCAGGTAGTTGGGCACCAGAGTGGGCAGCCCGATGCCGAGGTTCACGTACTGACCGTCGACGAGCTCGGTGGCCACCCGTGCGGCGAGTTCCTCACGCGTCAGCGCCATCAGGGCCTCCCGCCCGCGACCTGCTCCGGACGCCGCGTGGTGCGGCGCTCGATCCGTTTCGCTGCCACGTCCTCGGGTCCCAGCGCAAGGACACGTTGCACGAAGATGCCGGGCAGGTGGACGGCCGCCGGATCGATCTGGCCGGGCTCCACGACCCGCTCGGCCTCGACGACGGTGATCCTTCCCGCCATCGCAGCCAGGGGGTTGAAGTTGCGCGTGCTGGTGTCGAAGACCGCGTTGCCCAGCGTGTCGGCCACGCTGGCCCGCACGAGCGCGAAGTCGGCGGTGATCCCCCGCTCCATCACGTACTCACGACCGTCGAACTCCCGCGTCTCCTTCGGTGGGGACGCCACGGCGATGCCGCCAGCGCCGTCATAGCGCCACGGCAGCCCTCCGTCGGCGACCTGGGTGCCGACGCCGGCAGGGGTGAAGAAGGCGGGGATGCCGGCACCTCCGGCACGCAGTCGCTCCGCGAGGGTCCCCTGGGGTGTGAGCTCCACCTCGAGCTCCCCGGACAGGAACTGGCGCTCGAACTCCTTGTTCTCACCCACGTAGCTTGATGTCATCCGCCGGATCCGGCGTTGGGCGAGCAGCAGCCCGAGCCCCCAGTCGTCCACGCCGCAGTTGTTGCTCACGACGTCGAGGTCTGTGGTGCCAGCCTCCAGCAGCGCGGCGATCAGTGCGCTCGGGATCCCGCACAGGCCGAATCCACCGACGGCCAGGCGTGCGCCGTGCGGGATGTCTGCCACAGCCACGGCTGCGCTGGCGACGGTCTTGTCCACGCGTTCCTCCTGCGGGATGGCTGGTCCCACTGACGATATCCGGTCCGCCCGGGCCAACTGCGCTCGATCGGGGGTCGCAGGTCAGCCGGTGCAGATGTCCTGCGCGGCGGTCATGCCGGGCTGGGTGCCGCCCACGCCCGACCCGGTCCTCGCGGCCTTGACGCGGATCTCGACAACCCCCTCGTAGCCCTCACCCACGGTCAGGTCGAGGGTGGCGCCGTTCGAGGCGTCCTGGAGCAGCACCGAACCGGGGATGGCTGCCTGCAACGTCCGGGCCGCCTGGAGCTGATCGGCCGTGTGCCGGATGGTGGTCTCCTGACGCACCTTCTTGCGGTTGTTGACCACGCCGATGCCGAAGCCCTCGGCGGCCAGGTCCTCTGCAGCGTTCGCGCCCTCGCCGGCGATCCCGGTGGCGTTGTGCACGTCGACTCGGATGTCGCTGGGGCTGACCTTGAGCTTCTTGCCGTCGGCGCCCCTGGTCGGCGGCGGTGGCCAGGGCTGCTCGTTGGCCAGCGCCGTCCAGATGGCATCCGCCTTGGCCTGGTCGGCCACGATCGTCGCCCCGTCCCCGCTGGGCAGCCATGGGAGCGTGATGAAGGTGATGTCGCTCGGGCGCAGGTCCGAGATGCTGGTCGCCAGCGAGATCAGGCCGTTGGAGTCTGCCAACGCGGGGTCCGTGGCGATCGACTTGGAGGATTCGCGCAGAACGCGCCACACCCTCAGCGGGTCGGTCAGCAGGCCTGAGTCGGTGACCTCCTGGATCAAGGAGGACATGAACAGCTGCTGGC
This sequence comes from uncultured Actinomycetes bacterium, assembly GCA_963697345.1. Lineage (GTDB taxonomy): Bacteria > Actinomycetota > Actinomycetes > S36-B12 > CAIYMF01 > Prado023. Next base: position 15,443 of record CAVONS010000010.1, read on the forward strand.
GGTTGATCCGGCTGATGTCCGAGCCGTCGCCGATGTTGTGGCGCACCCGGACGAAGCCCAGGGCCGCCTCCCCGCCGACCCGGGTGCGCCCGGCCGGCAGGTCCACCCCGGACTGCGTGTCCCTGAGTGGCCGGGTCAGGCAGACCTCCACGCCGCCCAGGGCATCGATGGTGCGCTTGAACCCGTTGAAGTCCAGGACGACGAAGTGGTCCACCGTCAGCCCTGTGAGGGACTCAACCGTCTTGACGGTGCAGCCGGGGCCACCACGATCGAAGGCGAGGTTGAACCGATCGCGTTCCGGGGCCAGGCGGTTGCCGTCGGCGTCCTTGCACGAGGGGAGGTCCACGACGGTGTCGCGCGGGATGCTCACGACGACGGCCGAGTCCCGGTCGGGGTAGATGTGCACGAGCATGGTGGTGTCCGAGCGCGCGCCCTCAAAGCTGCCGTATCCCTTGTTGCCCTTGCCGGTCCGCTCGTCGGAGCCCATCAGCAGGAAGGTCACGGGTCCGCTGTCGAGATCTCCATGGTCGACGGGACGCACCCCGACCTGGGGACTGATGTCGATCTGGGTGACATTGGACTCGAGGCTCTCGACTGCCAGCGATGCTGATCCAGCCACGATGGTCAGCCCGAGGGCACCAGCAGAGGCGACAGCGGCGATGCCACGGAGGATGCGATGGCGGCCCGACACGCAATAAGGGTACGTGACTGACCAGATAAGCATGGGTAAACTCGGCCCTCGATAACGGAAAGTCACGACCGAATACCGATATTCGGTGACGAACCGGTCCACACTGCGGGAGTCCGATACGCAGAGCGACGACCCGGGTGGCCACCCGGGTGGGAGGCCAGATGCCCGCGACCCGCCACACGTCCTCAGCGCGCCGGGGGGCTGTCCTGGTGACTGCTGTCCTGGTGCCCGCGCTGATGGTGCCCACGACCGCTGCGGCAGTCGGTGGCCCAGTCCCGGCTCAGGTGACGACGGCAGCGGTCCCGGGTGCGGGTCTTCACGCGGTGACACCTCCCGCCGCGCTCGCCCAGGCAGGCGCCGGTCAGGCGTCTGCGGGGCAGGTCGCCGGGGCCGTGAGGGGCCCGACGGCCGCTGTTCCCAGGACTGCTGTCCGCCAGCCCAAGGTGAGCGAGGTCCGCCTCAAGGGCATCAACGAGTCCGTGGGATCAAGGGCGCCGGCTCCCGACGACCACGACCACGGGACGGTCGGCGCCCTGTCGGCGGGCAAGGAGCTGAAGCTGGCGGTGGCGGCCAAGGTGCCGATCTCCGCGCCTGCCTCGCTGGTGGCGGTCACGGCTGCCCGGGCCTTCCCCGTCGGCACCTCGATCCAGGTCAGGGTCAAGGAGAAGAAGTACGGCTGGAGTGAATGGACCACGCTCGAGGTCGACCCGGAGCACGGTCCCGATCCGGACTCCGATGAGGCCCAGCGAGCGCGTCCTGGGAGCGACCCGCTGATGGTGGTCCGGGCCACCAAGGCGCAGATCCGCATCGACACCCCCTCCGGCCGGGCGCCGAGAGGAACCCGGCTGGCGCTGGTGAACGCCCCGACCTCGGCCGCGGACCGCCGCATGTCCCCCCAGACTCTGTCCGCCTCCTCGCTGTCTGCCTCCTCGCTGTCCGCCTCCTCGGCAGTGGGCAGGCCCGCCATCGTCACCCGTGCGCAATGGGGCGCTGACGAGTCGTGGCGCAGTCGGGCGCCCTACTACACGGACAACATCCGCGTCGGCTTCATCCATCACACGGCCTCGACGTCGAACTACAGCGCAGCACAGGCCGCCGCGCAGATCCGATCCATCTACGCCTATCACACGAAGTCGCTGGGTCACTCGGACATCGACTACAACTTCGTCGTGGACCGGTTCGGCCGGCTCTACGAGGGTCGCTACGGCGGCGTGGACCGCGCCGTGCTCGGTGGGCATACCGCCGGCTTCAATGAGAACTCGTTCGCGGCCGTCGTCCTGGGGAACTTCGACAGCTTCTCACCGGCCGCCGCCGAGATGGATGCCATCAAGGACACGTTGGCGCGGCTGTGGGCCTGGAAGCTGGGGATGTACGGGATCAACCCGGCGTCGACGGTGAAGGTCGTCTCGGCCGGGTTCATCCGGGCGACCCGGTACCCGAAGGGATCGGTGGCCACCCTCAGCGCCACCTCGACCCACCGGACAGTCAACTTCACCAGCTGCCCGGGCAAGTACCTGCAGGCCCAGGTGCCCTCGATCACGGCGCTGGGTTCGGCGTACTCCGACGTCGTGGTCGCCGCACCCACCCCACCGATCGACACGTTCGAGGCCGGGTCGCGGCCCTCGGTGTCGCTGCCGTCGTCCTCGACTCGGCCCGTGAGCTGGACCGCCGACATCCTGAGCCCCTGCTCGGACACGCCGATCCGCACGTACACCGGCAGCACCCCCGGCGCAGGTCCCATCGACCTCTCCTGGGACCTGCGGGATGTCGCGGGCAAGGAGGTCCTGCCGGCCACCTACACCGTGCGGATGTCAGGCACACAGGCCGACGGTTCCCCGGTGGCGGTCGTGAGCTCCCCGGTCACGATCACCCCCAAGCCCGGTGGGGAGTGGGGCCCCTGCGCCAATGCGAGCCGCGTGTCTGGCAGCAGCGCTGCACAGACCTCGGTGATCTGGGGCCGTCTCTCCGCCGCGTCGAGCACAGCGGTGGTCCTGACAGGTGATGCCCTGGCCAACAGCACCGCGCTGTCAGCCGGAGTCGCGGCCGCCCCGCTGGCGCGATCGCTGAATGCGCCCCTGCTGGTGACCTCTCCCACGTCGCTGTCCTCGGACGTGGCGGCAGACATCGCCGCTCGGCGCCCCGCGGAGGTCGTCATCGTCGGCGGTGACAAGGCGATCTCCCCGGAGGTCTCCGCGGCGGTGGCCGCCCTCGGGTTCCCGGTCACCCGCTTGGCTGGGGTGTCGGCTGTGGGAACGGCGGCAGCGGTAGCTGCCCGGATGGGCTCAGCGAAGTCCGCGGTACTCGTCTCGGTCACCGGCTCCCCAGCGCATTCCCTGGCCGGGGCAGCGCTGGCCGCGGCACGTGGCGTGCCGGTGCTCCTGGGGACCACAGGTCCACTTCCTGCCGAGACCGTGGCCGCCCTCGCGGGCCGGGCCTCCGTGACCGTGGCTGCGCCGGCCACCGTCCTGAGCGACGCTGATGTTGCCGCAGCCCTGCCCGGCAAGCCCTGGGACCGCCTCACGGGAGCCGACGCCGGCACGGCCTCGACCGCCGTTGCCGCGGCCTTCCCGGGTACGCCGCCCTCGGCCATGGTGCTGCCCGAGACATCGGGATCGTGGGCAACCGCGACCGTGGCCGCATCGGTGGGCTCCCCGCTGCTCTTCACCTCGAGCCCGGTCCTGGCTCCGGCTGTCGCCGACCACATCCGGGCCAATCCGGGCCTGCGCGCCACGCTCACCACCGTGGGGTCCTCGTTGATGGACGACCAGGTGCTCGGCGCGACCAGCCGGATCCTGCTCGGCCTGCCCTGGGCGCCGCCCGGGGTCACGGTCGGCCCGGGCACCACGCCCTCGGTCAGCACCAAGCCGTCGCCGACCGGCAAGTACCGGCTCGCCCGGGCCAACGCCACACCAGAGCCGGTGCGCAAGGGCCGGACCCTCAAGGTGAAGTCCAAGGTCAAGGCCAAGTTCACCAACGGGACGTGGCGCAAGGTTCCCGTTGGCGTCGGCTTCGTCGTGCAGCACAAGCCCAAGGGCAAGAAGTACCGGGCGGTTGCGTCCGGCTACACCGTCAAGGGATGGGCCAGCGCGAGCGTGAAGGCCAAGAAGTCCGGCCGCTGGCGGATCAAGATCGGGACGAAGAAGTCCAAGAGCGACTACGTGCGCGTGAAGAAGAGGTGACCCCGCTCGGCCTGCTCGAACGCTATCCGGACCGAACGCGTCCCCTGGTCACGTTCTACGACGGAACCGAGTCGCGGATCGAGCTGTCAGTGGCCAGCACCGCCAACGCGGTGGCCAAGGCCGCATCGATGCTGCGTGACGGGCTGGGGCTGGAACCGGGGGCCCTGATCAGCATCGACCTGCCTCGCCACTGGCAGCTTCCCGTATGGGTGATGGCGGCCCTGTCGGTCGGGGCCCAGGTCGGCCGTGACCTGGCCGGGCCGCTCGACGTGCGCATCGTCGGTCCCGGGGCGCTGGAGTCCCTCGCCGCTGGGGTGGATCCTGGGGCCGACGAGGTCCTGGTCTGCTCGTGTGATGCCTTCGGCCTGCCCGTCCCGGGTGGGGTTCCCAGTGGGAGCATCGACATCGGCCTCGAGGTGCGCGCCTATCCGGACTCGTTCAGCCCCGAGCCGGGGGCGCAGGACGGAGCAGCCCTGCTGGTCGATGGTGACCACGTGGCCTGGTCGAGCCTGGCGCCCGACCCGGGTGTGGTTGCCGGCGCGCGGCTGTGGGTTGACGAGACGACACAGGAACGGGACCTGATCCGCCTGGTCGCCCTCGACCCGCTGCTGGTCGGTGGTTCAGTGGTGATCGGGGTGGGTCTGGACGAGGCCCAGGCAGCTGTGATCCGCGCGACTGAGTCCGCGCACCGACCGTGACAGACCCCCGGAGCCCGGCCCATCGCGTGGGAGCGGCACCTCGTTCGGGGCCGTCCCGGGCTCGGTGGGCAACGGGCGGGCGGGATGCAGGAGGGTGGGGCCATGACTGAAGCGATCCTGCTTGTAGGTGGCCAGGGCACCCGCCTGCGTCCCCTGACCATCCACGCCCCCAAGCCGATGCTGCCGGTCGCCGGAGTCCCGTTCACCGAGCACCAGATCGCCCGGGCCCGGGAGGCCGGGGTCACCCGGATCGTCCTGGGCACGTCGTACAAGGCCGAGGTGTTCCGCGACTACTTCGGTGACGGCCGGGCCTTCGGGATCGAACTGGTCTACGCCGTCGAGGACCAGCCGATGGGTACCGGGGGAGCGATCCGGCACGCAGCTGTGCACCTGAGGTCCGAACCGGATGAGCCGGTCCTCGTGTTCAACGGGGATGTGTTGACCGGCGTGGATCTGGACCACCTGATGGCCGAGCACACCCGCACCGGGGCGGCCGTCACCCTGTACCTGACCCGTGTGGCAGATCCGCGTGCCTTCGGGCTGGTGCCCACGGATGCCGACGGCCGGGTCACGACGTTCCTGGAGAAGCCCACCACGCCCGAGGAGATCGTGACCGACCAGATCAACGCGGGGTGCTACGTGTTCCGCCGCTCGGTGATCGACGAGATCCCCACGGGGCGCCCCGTCTCCGTCGAGCGGGAGACCTTCCCCGGGCTGCTGGATCGCGGCCAGCGGCTGCAGGGCGTCGTCGACGACGGCTACTGGCTGGACCTCGGGACCCCTCTGGCCTTCGTGCAGGGCTCCGCCGACCTGGTGACCGGCAGGGCTCCCTCGCCAGCCGTCCCCGGGCCCATCGGGGAGTCACTGGTCCTGGCCGGTGCGCAGGTGTCGGCCGACGCAAGGCTGTCAGCGGGGACGGTGGTGGGCGCCGGTGCTTCGGTCGCCGCGGGAGCGGTCGTGGCCGGCTCAGTGGTCTTCCCCGGTGCCACGATCGCCGCGGGTGCGATCGTCCACGACAGCGTGATCGGGGCGGATGCGGTGATCGGAGCGGGGGTCGCCCTCACCGGCGTCGTCGTCGGGGACCGCGCGGTCATCGGGCCCGGAAACGAACTCACGCACGGTGCGCGGGTCTGGCCGGGTGTCACGCTCGGGCAGACCGCGGTGCGGTTCTCGTCGGACCGCTGACGACGACCCTCGCGGGGCGCTACCAGCCCCGGTGGTCGGTGATCGGTGCCCGTGGTGCCCGCCGCGGGAGTGCATGCCCGCCGTGCAGTTGCAGGAGCCGGACCGCACGGGCCCGCTGGCCGTCCCAGGGACGCAGCAGTTCCGCCATCTGTGCATCGTCGCCGTCGGTGCGTCCGGTCAACGCGTGGACGACGACGCGGGCGAGGTGGAAGTCGCCGAACGACACGGCGTCGCGATCGCCCCAGGCGCGGACCCCGACCTCGGCGGCCGTCCACACCCCGATTCCGGGCAGCGTTCGCAGTGCGTGGGCGGCATCCGCAGGGGGCCGGGTCGACAGCGCCTCGAGCGTCGTGGCCCGCAGGGCAGCCGTGGTGATGGTGCGCGCGTGGCCGGGGTCCACCCCGGCGCGATGCCACGCCCAACTCGGGATCCGGGCCCAGCCGGGCGCGTCGGGTGCCACGAGGAGTGCCGGTCGCCCCGGGTCGACATCTGCGGGAGCGGGGCCGCCGGGTCTGGACACCTCGGATCCGGTGGGACCGGGGGCCGGATCGCCGAACTCACGCACGAGGCGGGCCCATGATGCGCTGGCCTCGCGCCCAGTCACGCGCTGCTCGAGGATCGCCGGCACCAACGATTCCAGCGCCCGTCCGGTCCTGATCACACGCCACCCCGCGCCGAAGCGCCTGTGCGCCGCGGCCATGGCCGGGTGGGCGTCGTGGGCGAAGCCCTGGGGGTCGTCGTCGCTGCCCAGGACCTCGGGGACCGCCGCCAGCTCCATCTCTGCGCCAGGGCCCCACGCCCGTACCACGACGTCCTGCCCGCAACGCCGGTAGTGCACGGTGGCCGGCCCCTGCCCGGTACGAGTGGTGCGCCAGACCTGATCGGCCGCGACCTGCATGGTCGGGTCACCCCGTCCGTGCTGGAGCACGCCGAGAGTGGTCACCAGGTCGACGGGCCACGTCGGGGTCCATCGACGTTCCCGCGGGCGGCTAGACACGTGTCAGCGGCGCCGGTGCGGGCCGCGCGCCGGCGGTAGGCAGCACCGGGCCGAGCGCCGGTGGCCGGGTCATCACGGGAGCATCCTTGCACCGCTGCGCGCACATCGCGGTCGCTGCACGACTTCTGAGCCGAGCGCCTGCCGCGCGCTGTCAGGAAGCGACAAAACGGAGGTAAACACCACATCGGGCACCCGTTGCTCGCACTGAGTGACCGGATCCGTCACAGGTTGACGCATATCAGAAATTCTTTGCCGCTCGCCTTGACTCGCCGGGGATACGTCGGTGTAATTTCACCCATGTGATTCACCTGACGAGGCGGTCGGGCCCCGTCGGTAGCCGGATCACACAGGGTCGAGGAGGAACAATGTTCGAGGCAGAAGTCATCCCCCTGCTGGAGATCGAAGAGACGTCCTGGCAGGAGCGGGCGCTGTGCGCCCAGACGGATCCGGAGGCCTTCTTCCCGGAGAAGGGCGGCAGCACCCGTGAGGCCAAGCGCGTGTGTGGCTCGTGCGACGTCCGGGTCGAGTGCCTCGAGTACGCGCTGTCCAACGATGAGCGCTTCGGCATCTGGGGTGGCCTGTCCGAGCGCGAGCGTCGTCGCCTGAAGAAGCTCGCCGTCTAGGGATCCTGCTTGCCCGACGTGGGCAGCTCCACACGCTAGCGTGGCGCATCGTGGGGATCGGTGAGAGCGACGGTGCGGTGGTCGATGACGTCGACGCCCGGGCCGATGAGGCGCTGAGCCGATTCCTGCCTGCGGACATCGTGCCTGGCGTCCCGCGGACGCATCACGTCACCGGCCTCGTGCTCAGCCGTGACGGGGAGTCGTGGCTCGCGCGGACCGTCGCGGGGATCGCCGCCCAACATCGCAGGGTCGATGAGGTCATCGGTATCGACGCGGGCTCGTCGGACGGCAGTGCCCGGGCCCTGTCCCTGGCGTTCAGCACAACGGTCCTGCTGCAGGCTCACGCAGCGACCGAGGCGGGGTCCGAGGCGGGGTCCGAGGCGGGCGGGGGAGAGCCGAACGGGATCGCCACGGCGCTGGCCGCCGGGGTGGCGGCCATGCCCGAGCGCGTGGCAGCCAGGGTCCCGTCCGAGCCCGGAGGGCCGGGGCCCAGCGGGGCAGCCCATGACACATCTGCGCTGTCCCCTGATCAGGACGAGGTCTCCTGGTACTGGATCCTGCACGACGAGTCCGCCCCTGACCCGGACTGCCTTGAGGCGCTGCTCCTGGGCGCCGACCGGAACCCGAATGCCGGGATCCTCATTCCCAAGACCGTGGCGTGGTCGGACTCCGGTCGTCTGGTCGGCGTGGGAAACCGGTGGGCGCCCGGTACTCCTGTCGTGGATCCCCTGGACGCCAAGGAGCGGGATCAGGGCCAGTACGACGTGGACCGGCCTGTCTACGCCGGGGACTCCGCCGGCATGTTGGTGCGTGCCGACCTCTGGCATGCCCTCGGGGGCATGGATCCGCACGTGGGTGACTGGGCCGGCCCGGCTGACCTCTGCCGGCGCGCGTGGGGTTCGGGATCCGAGGTGTTCTTCATCCCGGCAGCCGTCCTGGCCCACCGGCAGGCGGGTCACCGAGGCGCCCGGCCCGGCTCGGGGGGCATCGGGCACCCGCGGCGCGCTGCCCGCCAGGGCCAGTTGACCCTGGAGCTCACCCAGGCGCCCGTCTGGGCGCTGGCGTGGCGCTACGTGAGGGCCTGGATCTCCACGGCGGCCCGCATGATCGCCCTCCTGCTGACCAGGGAGCCCGAGGAGGCGACGGCGGAAGTTGCCGGAGCGTGGGGTGTGCTCGGTCATCCCCGGCGGCTGCGCCGGGCCAGGCATCGGCTGCGCCGGGCGCCGGTGACCGACGTGCGTCGGCCGCCGCACGTGCGCGCTCGTCGGGGCGCCACGCTGAGCCACTCACTGGACAGCTGGTCGGCGGCTGGCGGTGGATCGCCGGCGCGCGTCTGGTGGCCTCCGCCTGCGCGGGTCTGGCATCCGCTGGCCCTGGCCGGGGCCCTGGCGCTGGCCGCCTTCGTCCGCGATCCCGGGCATCTCCTGGGCTCCGGCACTCTTCGTGGCGGCGGGCTGCTGCCGGCGCCAGGAGGAGTCGACCTCGTGAGCAGCTACCTGGCCAGCTGGCACGACGCCCGCTTCGGTGCTGGCGTCCCCCTACCGGTCTACCTGCCCCTGCTTGCTGGCGCCAGTGTCCTGACGCTGGGGTCCACGGACATGCTTCTGCGTGTGCTCTTCGGCCTTGCCGTGCCCCTGGCGTTCCTGAGCTGCTACCTGAGCATCCGCCCGATCGTCACGGCCCGGCAGCGCATCCCCATGGCGCTGGCCTATGCACTGCTCCCCGCCGGCGCGGCAGCCGTGGCCGGCGGGCGCATCTCGACCGTGGCAGCCCTCCTGCTCGCCCCACCCACGGCTCGCCTGGTCGTGGTGGCGTTCTGGCGCGCGCGCACCGGCGTCGGGGGGATCCGGCCCGCCCTTGCGGCAGGGACCATGCTGGGCGTCCTCGTGGCCTTCGCCCCATCGGTCTACGTCGTGGCCCTGCTCGCCGCGGTGCTCGTGTGGCTCGGGTTGCGGTGCGCACGATGGCCACTGCGAACGGGGTTGACCATCCTGGGCGTGGCTGGGGTGTTCCTCGTGCTGTGGGCGGCGAGGCTGCTGGCCGCGCCGTGGCTTGCCCTCAGTGAGGTGGGCGTGAATGACCCCAGTCTGGGCAACCCCCAAGCCTGGGTCTGGGGTCTGGACCCCGGCGGGCCGAACTCGGTCCCGTGGGCGGGGGTCCCGCTGGTCGTGATCGCCGGTCTGGCCGTCCTGGTCGCCAGATTCTCGGCTCGGACTGTTGGCCTGCTGGCGGGGGCGGTTGCGCTGCTGGCGGCTGGTGCCTGGTGGCAGCCGCTGGCCCTGGATGTGTGGCCCGATCTGGCGGTGGGGATGCTCTGGCCGGGTGTCCCCCTCGTGCTCGCCGGGGGGCTCCTGGTCGTGCTGGTCGGCACCGCGGCCAGCCGATCCGGTGTGGCGGGCCGTGCGCTGTCCGTGCTGTGGGTGGTGATCGTGGGCGCCCTGCTGGCTGGCTGGTGGACCGTGCCGGTGGGTGTGACGGTGGGGACCGCCAGCGGGACCCCCCCGGTGGTCGCCCTGGACGCAGAGTCGTCGGCGCGTCCCCGGTCGCTGGTCCTGGCCCGCGCCGACGGCGCCCTGCGCTACGCCGTGGCCAGCGGGCCGCAGGCCCTGCTCGGGGACGCCGATGCGCTGGCGGGGCTGCAGGTGGATCCCGCGTTCGCTGATGCTGTTGCCGGCCTGGTGTCCGGTGCCAGTGGCACCGTGGAGCGCGAACTCGGCGGTCGGGCCATCCGGTTCGTCGTCTTCGATGGCCCCCCGGACGATCCCGTGGTCGGCGAGCTGGATGCGACGGTCGGCCTGCGGCAGCTGGCGCGGGCACCGGAGCAGTCCCTGTGGCTCGTGGCCGGCAACCCGACCCGGGCCGAGCTGAGTGCCACCGGTGGGGAGTCCGGCGGTTCCGCGGCGGACCCGATCGAGGTGCCCATCCTCACCACGCCGACCACCGTCGATGTGGTTCTGCACCCCCAGACCCAGCTGCCCCGGCGCCTGCTTGTCGCGGAGCGGGCTGAATCGGGTTGGCGTGGTGCGGTGTCCGGAATGACTGTGGACCTGCTGCCCGACCCGCAGGGGATGCTGCAGGCAACGGTCACCGTGCCCGGTGACCTGACCGTCAGGCACACGAGCCTGTGGCCCGGCCTGGCAGTGGCTCAACTGGTCGTCATCGTCGGGCTGATCATCCTGGCCCTGCCCAAGCGTCGCCGGGTCGATCCCGATGCCGTGGAGGAGACCGACGCGGACAGCGCCGACGGGGACAGCGCCGACGGGGACAGCGCTGATGGGGACAGCGCTGGCGTGGAGGCTGACGCATGAGACGTCTCGTGCTGGTGATCGTCGTCCTGCTGTGCGCGGCCGCGGCCTACGCCGCCCCGACAGCAACGCCCCCGCCCCCATCATCGGGCTATCGGCTGGTCGGGAGCTCGGTGCTGGTCTGCCCGCGATCCTCGGCGGCAGGCGACACCGCCAATGTCGTGGGTGCGTTGGTGGCAGGACCTGCCAGTGGGCCGGGCTCTGCCGTGCTGCGGCCCATGGAGCCCGGAGACGACCTCGTGAGGCTCGCGGCGCCGGGGCAGCCCGTGGCCCTGCGTGTCGCTGGGCAGCCGCAACCCACGATCGTGATGCTCGCCGACGGCTCCTGGGCTCCCTCGGCGTTCTCAGGTGTCGTCGCGCGGCAGCTGTCCGGCACGGGTTCGGGCCTGTCCTCGTCTGCGTGCCCAGCACCCGGGCCGGAATGGTGGTTCGTGGGTGCCGGATCGCAGATCGGTCGAGGCGCAGCGCTGCTGGTCAGCAACCCGGCCGAGGAACCGGCACGCTTCGACATCAGCCTCTTCTCCGGCGCCGGTCCCGTGCAGGCCCTCGCCGGCAAGGGGATCGACCTCGGTCCCGGTGCCACCGTCCGGCTGCGCCTGGATGCACTGGCCCCGGATGAGGACCTGCTGGCCATCGAGGTGCGTGCCACAAGCGGGCGGGTGTCCGCGGCCCTGCGTGATGTCGCGGTTCCCACCGAAGGCCGGGCCCGGGGGGTGGACTTCATCCCGCCGGCCCAGATCCCGACCACACGAGTTGTGGTGGCCGGCATCCCCGAGGGCAGTGGCCGGCGGGATCTGGTCCTGGTCAATCCGGGCACCCAGTTCGCCACGGTCACTCCACGGCTGCTGACCGAGGAGGGCCCCGAGTCACTGGCCGGGCTGGCGACCATCGCGGTGCCCGCGGGGGCGGTGATCCAGGTGGATCTGGGCCGTGTCCTCGCGGGCCGCGCCGGGTCGCTGGACCTCGCCGCTGATGTTCCGGTGACCGGTGGCCTGCGCGCCGAGTGGGGCGGTGCGACGCGGGACATCACCTGGCTGGCTGGCGTGCCGCTGATCGGGGATCCGGACCCTCTGGGAGGTGCGGCGGCGGTGCCCGCGGGGCGGGGGCTGACCACGACCGTGGTGGTCGCAGCCCCGGACGGGGAGGTGCGTGGCACGCTGACGAGCATCACGACCGACAGCCCTGATGCGAGCTCGCTGTCGGGCACTCCGAAGCCCGGGGGTGAGCCGGAGGCGTCCGAGCTCGTGCTTCCCGAGGGCGATCCCCGGACCATCGTCGAACAGGTCGTCGTGCCCGCTGGCAGCCAGCGCACCATCGTCGTGCCGACCGGCGGGGAGGCGGACCCCGACGCCGCTGACAGCGACCGGGAAGCAGGGTCTGGGGCGGCTTCGGCGGGGGTGGTGACCCTGTCCTGGCGCTCGGACCCGGGCTCGGCGCCAGCAGCGATCAGTCACCTGGTCCTGGACCCCGACATCCCGCTGGCGACGGGCTACCCCTGGTGGCCGGTCGCCTCGTCGGTGACGGCCGTGGTGGTCCGTGAGGACATGGGGGTCCTGGCGCCCACAGGGTGAGGCCACCCGGGAGCGGAGGTGCGACGCATGCCACACGCGACACGGGGCGGGATCGGGTCCCGTTGATCGGCGATGTCGGCCAGCGGGAGTAGGTTGCCCCTGTGAGCCTTGTACGTCGTTGCTCGAAACCGTCGTGTGCGCGACCGGCTGTCTCGACGCTGACCTACGTCTACGTGGATTCGACCGCAGTCCTGGGACCGCTGGCCACGTACGCCGAGCCGCACTGCTACGACCTCTGCCAGATCCACAGTGAGCGCATGACGGTCCCGCGTGGGTGGGAGGTCGTCCGCCTCGAGCCGGACCCCGACGCCCTGCGCCCCAGCAGTGACGACCTCGAGGCACTGGCCAACGCCGTGCGTGAGGCCGCGCGCCCGCGCTCCGAGGTGTCGGACATGGTGGAGGTGGGCCGCCGTGGGCACCTGCGCGTGCTGCGGTCGGTGGACATCATCGACGACGCCGCCGCGATGCCCTAGGCATACGGCTCAGCGACGCAGCGAGCCTCGCGGCGTGCGCATCAGGTGCTGCCGTCAGCCACCCCAGGCCGCCCGATGGGGTGTGCCCGCCGCTAGGGTGACCGGGTGCCCGACCTCACGCAGATCATCAAGGCCTATGACGTCCGCGGGGTCTACCCCGACCAACTCGATGCCGAACTCGCCCACCGGGTGGGAGCAGCCTTCGCCCAGGTCGTCGGAGCATCCCGATCCGCTGGGGGCCCGGGAGCGGTCGTGGTGGGTCGTGACATGCGGCCCTCCGGTCCTGAGCTGGTGGCCGCCTTCTGCGCCGGCGTGACCGAGCAGGGCGTGGATGTGGTGGACATCGGCCTGGCCAGCACCGATCAGCTCTACTTCGCCGCCGGGAGACTGGACCTTCCGGGTGCGATGTTCACGGCCAGCCACAACCCCGCGCAGTACAACGGGATCAAGCTGTGCCGCGCGGGCGCCACACCCGTCGGCCAGGACTCGGGCCTGGCCACGATCCGCGACATGGTCGCCGAGCCGGTACCTCCCAGCGGCGACCCGCTGGGGACGGTGACCCAGCGAGACCTGCTCGAGGACTATGCGAGCTTCCTGCGCGAACTCGTCGACATCTCGAACATCCGCCCGCTGCGGGTCGTTGTCGACGCCGGGAACGGCATGGCCGGACACACAGCCCCAGCCGTGCTGGACGTCCCGGGCCTGGCCGTCGTCCCGCTGTACTTCGAGCTCGATGGGACCTTCCCGAACCACGAGGCCAATCCGATCGAGCCGGAGAACCTGCGCGACCTGCAGGCAGCCGTCCTCGCCGAGGGTGCTGACCTCGGTCTTGCCTTCGACGGGGACGCAGACCGGTGCTTCCTCGTCGACGAGCGGGGGCAGCTGGTCTCGCCCTCGGCACTCACGGGCCTCATCGCGGCCCGGGAACTGGCCAAGCACCCCGGGGCTCCGATCATCCACAACCTGATCACGTCCGCGGCAGTTGCCGAGGTCATCCGGGAGAACGGTGGAGTCCCGGTCCGCACCCGGGTTGGGCACTCGTTCATCAAGGCCACGATGGCCCAGAGCGGGGCTGTGTTCGGCGGCGAGCACTCGGGGCACTTCTACTTCCGCGACTTCTGGAACGCCGACTCCGGCATGCTGGCCGCGCTGCACACGATCGCAGCGCTGGGCGGCTCCCCGCAGGGGACCACGCTGTCGGCCATGCTCGCCCCGTATGAGCGCTACGTGGCCAGTGGCGAGATCAACTCCGTGGTGGTGGATGCGGCGGCCGCCACGGCGCGGGTGCGCACAGCCTTCGAGTCCGAGCCGGGCGTCACGTTCGACGATCTCGACGGGATGACGGTCACCGGCCCGGACTGGTGGTTCAACGTGCGACCGAGCAACACCGAGCCCCTGCTACGGCTCAACGCAGAGGCACCGGATGAGTCGGCGCTGGACGGACTGCGCGATAGGGTCCTCGGGTTGATCCGCGACGAGGGAGGCAAGGCGTGAACATCGACCCGATGCTGCTGGAGATCCTGGCCTGCCCGTGCGAGCACCACGCGCCTGTCGAGCCCGACACCGCCGACCTGGCGGCGGCCTCGGCGTTGGTCTGCACGCGCTGCCGCACGAGCTTCCCGGTCCGCGACGACATCCCCGTGATGCTGCTGGACGAGGCGACCCCCGGCCCGCAGGGCATCGGTGCCGACGTCCCGGGTGACTCGCCGGCGTGAGCACGGAGGGTGGGACGAAGGCCGTCATTGCTGCGGCCATCGCCAACCTCGGCATCGCGATCACGAAGTTCATCGCCTACCTGGTCACCGGGTCGTCGTCGATGCTGTCCGAGGCGATCCACTCGCTGGCTGACACCGGCAACCAGGCGCTGCTGCTCGTCGGCGGCAGGCGCTCGACGCGGGCGGCTGACGCCGAGCACCAGTTCGGGTACGGCCGGCTGCGCTATGTCTATGCGTTCGTCGTGGCCATCATCCTGTTCATGCTCGGGGGGATGTTCTCCCTGTACGAGGGCTGGCACAAGATCAGCCACCCCGAGGAGCTGAACAAGGTCTGGGTTGCCTACCTGGTGCTGTTCATCGCCCTCGGGTTGGAGTCGTGGTCGTTCCGGACTGCCTTCCGGGAGGCGAACAAGTCCCGTGGCCGGCGCACGCTGTTCCAGTTCATCCGCGACACCCGCCAGCCGGAGCTGCCGGTCGTGCTCCTGGAGGACCTGGGCGCCCTGATCGGGCTCCTCCTGGCCCTGTTCGGCATCTCGATGGCAGTCGTCACCGGCGACGCCCGCTGGGACGGCGTCGGCTCCCTGGCCATCGGCGCGCTGCTGCTGGTGATCGCCGTGTTCCTCGCCTTCGAGGTGTCGGGTCTGCTGGTCGGTGAGTCCGCACTGCCCGAGCAGGAGGCGGCGATCCGCACGGCCCTGGGCGAGCAGCCCGGCGTGGAGTCGATCATCCACATGCGCACGTTGCACACCGGGCCCGACGAGCTCCTCGTCGCGGCGAAGATCGCGGTCCCCCCGGACGTTGCCTCCCAGGGCCTGGCGCAGCTGATCGATGAGGCCGAGCAGCGCGTGCGCGCGGTCGTACCCACCGCGACGTGGATCTACCTCGAGCCCGACATCCAGCGGGGCAGCGGTTCCGGGCAGCCGGAGGACACGGCCGGGGGCGCCTCATCACGCTGACGAGTCGTGTCAGCGAGTCCGCCCGGATCCGCTCATTGGTGGCAGCCCGCTGGGGGTGGCACAATGGAGGTGGCCCCCTGGGCCTTGCGAACCATCGAAGCCTCGTGCCGTTCGCCGGCAGGCCGCCCACCGGCGGCTCCCCCACGCGCTCTCCGCGCAGCACCGCAACGAGGAGTTCCATGAACGACTTCAAGGTCGCCGACCTTTCCCTGGCCGACTTCGGCCGCAACGAGATCCGGATGGCCGAGCACGAGATGCCCGGCCTGATGGCCATGCGTGCCGAGTTCGGCACCACCAAGCCGCTGACCGGCGCCCGGATCACCGGGTCGCTGCACATGACGATTCAGACCGCCGTGCTCATCGAGACGCTGGTCGACCTGGGCGCCGAGGTCCGCTG
This sequence comes from uncultured Actinomycetes bacterium, assembly GCA_963697345.1. GTDB lineage: Bacteria > Actinomycetota > Actinomycetes > S36-B12 > CAIYMF01 > Prado023. The sequence goes on from CAVONS010000010.1 coordinate 31,233, forward strand.
GGCCTCGTGCAACATCTACTCCACGCAGGACCACGCCGCCGCTGCTGTGGCCGTCGGCCCGCACGGAACCCCCGAGGACCCCCAGGGTGTCCCGGTGTACGCCTGGAAGGGCGAGACGCTCGAGGAGTACTGGTGGTGCACCGAGCAGGTCCTGCGCTGGCCCGGCGGGATGGGCCCCAACATGATCCTCGACGATGGCGGCGACGCCACGATGCTGGTCCACAAGGGCCTCGAGTTCGAGGCGGCCGGGGTTGTCCCGTCGGCCGATGAGTCGACCTCCGAGGAGTACGCGGTCGTCCTGTCGGTGCTCAAGCGCTCACTGGGCGAGGACTCGGGCCGTTGGACCCGGATCGCCGCCGGGATCAAGGGCGTGACCGAGGAGACGACCACGGGTGTGCACCGCCTCTACGAGATGGCGCGCGAGGGCTCGCTGCCCTTCCCGGCCATCAACGTCAACGACTCGGTGACCAAGAGCAAGTTCGACAACAAGTACGGCTGCCGCCACTCGCTGGTCGACGGGATCAACCGGGCGACCGACACCCTCATCGGCGGCAAGGTGGCCGTGGTCTGCGGCTACGGCGATGTCGGCAAGGGCTCGGCCGAGTCACTGCGCGGGCAGGGTGCCCGGGTGATCATCACCGAGATCGATCCCATCTGCGCCCTGCAGGCAGCGATGGATGGCTATCAGGTGGCCCGCCTCGAGGACGTGCTCGGGATCGCGGACATCGTGATCACGGCCACGGGTTGCCTGAACGTCGTGACCGCCGAGCACATGGCCGCGATGAAGCACCAGGCGATCCTGGGCAACATCGGGCACTTCGACAACGAGATCGACATGGCCGGCCTCGGCCGGTACGCGGGTGTCACGTGCACGAACATCAAGCCGCAGGTCGACGAGTGGCGCTTCCCGGACGGACACACCGTGATCGTCCTGTCTGCGGGTCGCCTGTTGAACCTCGGCAACGCCACGGGTCACCCCAGCTTCGTGATGAGCAACTCCTTCACGAACCAGACACTGGCCCAGATCGAGCTGTTCACCAAGACCGACGAGTACCCGATCGGCGTGCACGTCCTGCCCAAGCACCTTGATGAGAAGGTGGCCCGCCTGCACCTCGATGCGCTGGGCGTCGGGCTGACCGAGCTGTCCAAGGAGCAGGCTGAGTACCTCGGCGTGGACGTTGCTGGCCCCTACAAGGCCGACATGTACCGCTACTGAGCCCAGTTCCCCATCGGGAGTCCCCGGTCGGCAGTGGTCCCAGACGGCCCCGTGCGAGTGCGTTGCGACGCCTCGGACGGGGCCGTCTGCCGTGCGGGGCGCGTGCGGACCCGCATGCCGGCCTCGGAGTGCGACAGGACCCCCGGTCCTGACATCCTGTGCGGCAGCGGCGGGTGGCAGTCCCCGAGCCGACGATGACCACGACCAGGGAGCCCAGTCGATGTCCGAAGAGCGATCCACCCGCGGGTCGACCTCGATCAGCATCTTCGACGACCCGCTGGCCGAACCCGTCGAGCGGGTCCGCTGGAAGTTCATCATCATCCTGGCGCTGGCCAACCTGGGGATCTGGACGGCGTTCTTCACGCCGATCCAGTTCCTGCTGCCCCTGCAGGTCGAGGGCATGGTGGGCTCGGACTCCAAGGAGACCAGCCTCAGCCTGGTGCTGACGATCGGTGCCCTGATCTCGCTGGTGGCCAGTCCGATCGCCGGGGCGTTCAGCGACCGGACCACCGCCCGACTCGGCCGGCGCCGGCCCTGGGTCCTGTGGCCGACGATGGCCGCAGTGTCGGTGCTGGTCCTGATCCCGCTGTCCCCGGTGGTGGGGATGCTGGCGCTGGGCTGGGCCCTGGCCCAACTCACCCTGAACGCGTCGTACGCAGCAGTCACCGCGATGCTGCCCGACCAGGTCCCGGTCAGCCAGCGCGGGACGGTGTCGGCCGTCGTGGGTGCCTGCCAACCGCTGGGCGTGATGCTTGGCGCCATCCTGGTCGGGGTCATCCCGCAGACCGGCGTCGAGGTCGGATCCGCAGAGGTCGGGGGGCAGTACCCGCGCTACGTCGCGGTGGCGGTCATCCTGGCGCTCACGTCAGCCCTGTTCGTCTGGGGCATGCGGGAGGCGCGGCTCGACCGCGCGAAGGTGCCGGAGCTGCGGTGGGGACAGTTCGCGCGCTCGTTCTGGATCGACCCGCGCCAGCACCCGGACTTCGGCTGGGTGTGGATCACCCGCTTCCTGGTCGTGCTGGGCAATGCTTTCGTCACCACCTACCTGCTGTTCTTCGCGCGCGACGTCCTCGAGCTGGCGCCGACGGAGGCCGACACCACGGTGGCCGGCATCCTCGTCTACTACATCCTCGGCCTGCTCGTGTTCGCGCTGGTGATCGGGCCGCTGTCGGACCGGACCGGGCGGATCAAGGTGTTCGTGATCGGCGCCTCGCTGGTCATCGCCGCCGCACTGGTCATCCTTGCCTTCGCCCGCGACATCACGATGGTGACCCTGGCGGCCCTGGTCATGGGAGCGGGCTTCGGCGCCTACACGGCGGTCGACCTTGCCCTGATCAGCCGAGTGCTGCCCCGACCCGAGGACCGGGCCAAGGATCTCGGAGTGATCAACATCGCCAACGCACTGCCGCAGGTGCTCGCGCCGGTAGTGGCGGGTGTGGTGATCGCCTCCCTGAAGTCCCAGGGCTACGACACCGCCTACCAGGTCCTGTACCTCGCGGGAGCTGCCGTGACCGTGCTCGGCGCGGTCATGGTGGTGAAGATCAAGGGCGTGCCGTGACGGCCTCGGCAGGTGGGCCTGGCGCGGACGTGCGCCGGGCCGGGGTGTGCTCGGCAGGAGTGTGAGCCGGAGGAGTGGACATGGCCGTTGAGTACTGGACGGATCCAGCCTGCTTCGCCATCGGGACACAGGCGGGGCGGTGCCTGGTGGAGCGCTTCGACTCGCTGGCTGATCTCGAGGCCGGGGCCGCCACCAATCGCCTGGACCTGGCTGGTGAGTGGGACTTCGAATGGGTCGACGGGCTGGTGGGCTTCGACGGGCATGCGGCCGCCGCGGCCGGGCCGCGCGGGTCCGGGCGCATTCCCGTGCCCGGTCTCTGGCAGCTGCACGGCTATGGCGTGCCCATCTACCTGGCCAACACGTATCCGCCGGCGATCAACAAGCGGCACATCCCCCGCATCGACCAGGACCGCAACGAGGCCGGGGTCTATCGCCGCACGTTCCAGGTGCCGGTCGGTTGGTCCGGTTCCCGGGTCTCGGTGGTGTTCGAGGGTGTGAAGTCCGGGCTCCTGCTGTACCTGAACGGCCACGAGGTGGGGTACTCCCAGGGTTCCTTCACCCCGGCCGAGTTCGACCTGACCGACCTGCTCGTGGCTGGGGAGAACCAGCTCACCGCGGTGGTCTGGCGCTACACGGACGGCACCTACCTCGAGGACCAGGACATGTGGTTCCTGTCCGGGATCTTCCGGCCCGTGTACCTGGTGGCGCAGCCACCGGTCTCGATGACCGACATCTGGGTGCGCACCGACCTCGACCCGACGGCCGGTGACGGGCGGATCATCACCGAGGTGACCGTCGGCAACACCTCGGACGCACCAGCACGGGCGGACGTCGAACTGCTCCTGCGTGCGCCCGGCGAGCAGGACCGGCGGGTCACCGGCACCGCCACGGTCGACGTGGAGGCCGGTGGTGAGCAGGTCGTGCACCTCGAGGTGGAGGTCCCCGGCGCCCTGACCTGGACCGCCGAGACCCCACACCTCTACGAGGTGGTCGCGTTGCTCAGGGCGGGGCCGGTCGGGCACGGTGGGGTCAGCCAGGCCCTGATCGTGCGCACGGGCATCCGGACGATCGAGATCGCCCACGGCCAGCTCCTGGTCAACGGGCGCGCGATCATGTTCCGGGGGATCAATCGTCACGACTTCGACCCCGACCATGGCTGGGCTGTGCCCGAGCACCGCTACCGCGAGGACCTCCTGGCCGCCAAGCGGCTGAACATCAACGCAATCCGCTGCGCGCACTACCCCAACCCCCAGGTCTTCTACGACCTCTGTGACGAGCTGGGCCTGTACGTCATCGACGAGTGCGACCTCGAGACGCACGGTGTCCGGCGCAGGAACGTTCCGGGGGACAACCCGACGTGGACGGCGCCCGTCGTCGACCGGATGCAGCGGATGGTGCTGGCCGACAGGAACCACCCGAGCATCGTGATGTGGTCGCTGGGCAACGAGGCCGGCCAGGGCGGCCCCGGGGGTGGGAACTTCGCCCGGATGCGGGCTGCGGCCCAGATGCTCGACGGCACCCGGCCCTACCACTACGAGGGGGATCACCAGCCCGGCGTCAGCGACGTGGTCTCGCGCATGTACGCCACAGCCGAGCAGATGGCGGCCCTGGGCCGCGGGGAGGCTGTGACGGTCGGGGCGCGCAGCACGATCACGAACCGGTTGTTCACCGACGACAAGGCAATCGGGTCCGAGTGGATCGCCGAACGTCCTGTGATGCTCTGTGAGTTCGCCCACGCGATGGGCAACAGCCTGGGCAACTTCGCCGAGTACATCGATGTCTTCCACCGCTACCCCAACCAGCTCGGTGGCTTCATCTGGGACTTCGCCGACCAGTCGATCCGGATGCCCGGCCCCGACGGTGTGGACAGGTGGCACTACGGCGGCGACTTCGGTGAGAAGCCGAACCATCGGTACTTCTGCAACAACGGGATCCTCGACCCGGACCGCGCCGAGCACCCCAGCGCCCGGGAGGTGTTCTGGGGGTACCGTCCGCTCGTCGTGGAGGGGATCGATCCGGCAGCCGGCAGCTACGCGGTGGTGAACAGGTTCTCCGTGACCCACGGCGCAGGACTTCGACCTGCTGGTGGAGGTCCGCCGGGACGGCGAGCTCGCGCGGTCGGTGGACCTCGGGCCGGTGGAGGTCGGTCCGGGCCAGCGGGTGACGCTGGAGGTCCCGGAGGCAGCGGTCGGCGCGAGCCGGGGTTCGGTGGCCACGGAGGTGGAGGTCGTGGTCCGGTTCGAGTTCCGCAGCCGGGTCGCCACTGCATGGGCCCCGAAGGGCGCGCGAGTGGCCTTTGATGAGTTCGTGGTGGCTCGCGGCGGGCTGCGGCCACCCTCCGAAGGCCCGGTACCCGAGGGTCAGGTGCCGGTCCGTGTCCGGCGCGGCTGCCATTGCCCTGCCCGCACGCTCGGCCCTCCTGGCGATTGCCGATGGCGTGGGCCTGGCGGGGCGTGCGGCATCCCTGGCTGGCCGCCCCGGGGCGGTGGGCGCAGCGGCCGCGAGGTGGGCCGGCACCGGGGCCAAGGAGTTGGCCGCAGCGATCCGACCGGGCGCCCCGGCTCCCGCAGCCCGGCGAGGGGCCGCGGGCCCCTCCGGAGCGGGGAATCCGGCCGGACTCACGGTCAAGGAGGATGCGGCCGGCTGGACGGTGTACGCCCGGGGCTCGAGGTTCCGGATCGAGCGCGCCAGCGGCCACCTGGTCTCATGGCGCATCCCGGGCTCGGGACAGGCGCCGATCGAGATGCTCGCCGGAGCGCTGCGACCCAACTACTGGCGGGCACTGACGGACAACGATCGCGGCTTCGGCAACATCGACCTGCGCCTGCAGCAGGTGCTGGTCGACACGAGCTGGCGCGACACGGCCATCCAGATCCGCAGCGCTTCTGCGGTCCTGGATCGCGCTGCCCTGGAGATCCGGCTGGACCTCGACAGCCCGATGTATGGGGCAGGTCTCCTGCGCTACCGGTTCCGCGAGGACGGCAGCGTCGAGGTGCACCACTCGCTCGTCCCGGACCGGCCCATGTACCGGCTGGGGATGTCGATGCAGCTGCCCGAGGTCGATCGCGTGCGGTGGTACGGCAAGGGCCCGCACGAGAGCTACATCGACCGCAACCATGGCGCCCTCACGGCCATCCACGACCTGCCCCTGTCGGAGTTGCCGCACCGCTACATCCGGCCCCAGGAGAACGGCAACCGCACCGAGGTGCGCTGGCTGGAGGTGGTGGGCCGGGGGCTGGTCCTGAGGGTCGAGGACCTCACCGGAGACCACCTCGGCTTCACGGCGTGGCCGTGGACCCAGGAGGAGTTGGACGCCGCCGAGCATGATCACGAGCTCGTGTCCGGTCGGCGCGTGACCCTCAACGTCGACCGCCGCCAGCGAGGGGTCGGCGGGGACCTGCCCGGCGTCGCGGCGCTGCTGCCGGCCTACACCATCCCGGCCGGCCGCTGGCACGAGGTGACGATGCGGCTGTCCGTGGGCGTCGCAGCTGGATCATTCACCGCGGGAGGCTGAAGCCCCCAGGCGGGGTCGACGGGGGTGAGGGGGGCGGGGCGGGGGGACCCGAGGGTGGAACCGCCCCCTGCTTCGCGGTGCCGGCAGCGTACGAGCGGCGCGTGCGCTCGGCCAGGACCGCGGTGAGGTAGGCCTCCGCGGGGGTCCCCGGCGGAGCGGGATTTCGGATGCATCCGGCCATCTGTGTGGCGAGCCGCTGCGAGGTCATGAGACGGACCTGGGGATCCAGGGACGGTGCGCGGTGCAGGAAGGTCCGCACGTTCAGGGCCAGGGCGTCCGGGACCGCGACCAGGTCGAGCGTGGCGGCCCACCCGGCCAGCGCCATGGGCATCCTGATCTCCTCGTGGCGGTTGGCAGCGCGCGGGATCCGCTCGCCCACGACGATCGTCCCGGCCAGGTGGTCCCCCATGCGCTTGGACTTCGACGAGCTCAGGGCACTGATGCCACCGACGACCCCCGAGGTGACCCAGAAGTCGAGGAACACCATGGCCAGGGCACGGACGAGGCTGTGGCGAAGTCGTGTGGGTCCCCCGTCGTCACGCACCACACGCAGGCCCATCAGGGACTTGCCCAGGGACCGGCCGCGGGTGAGCGTCTCGATCATCGTCGGCCAGCCCACCAGGACCAGCACGACCACCGCCAGGGTCACCGCGGCCTGAGCGCCCGCGCTGCCCCCGGCTGAGAAGACCCAGGTGGTCAGGACGGTTCCCACCAGCAGCAACAGCACCTGGAGGGTCAGGTCGACGGCCAGGGCCAGCGATCGCGACGGAAGGCCCGCGATGCGCAGGTCGAGGGTGACTGCGTCACCCGTGATGAGGTTGGCCACGCGACCATCCTCGCATCAGCGCCTACGCTGGCACCTGTGGACGTCGATGCCTTCGTGCGCGCGCACGGCGCTGAGTGGGAGCGGCTCCAGGTGCTGACCCGGCAACGTCGACTGTCCGGGGCCGAGGCGACCGAGCTGGTGGACCTCTACCAGCGGACTGCGACGCACCTGTCGATGGTGCGCAGCGCTGCCCCCGACCCCGCCCTCGTGGGGCGCTTGACCCAGGTGGTCGCCCAGGCGCGTGCGCGGGTCACCGGGGCGCACGCGCCCGTATGGCGGGAGTTCCTCACGTTCTTCCAGGTGGTCTTCCCGGTCGCGGTGTGGCGGGCGCGCTGGTGGTGGGTCTCAGCGGGCCTCGGGTTCACGATCGTGGGGCTGGCAGTCGGGGCCTGGGTGGCCCGTGACCCGGCGGTCCAGGCCTCGCTGGGCACACCCGAGGCGATCCGCCAGCTCGTGGAGGAGGACTTCGCCGCGTACTACTCCTCGGACGCTGCCGCAGGGTTCGCGGCCCAGGTGTGGACGAACAACGCGTGGGTGTCGGCCCTCGTACTCATCGCTGGCGGCTTCTTCGTGCTGCCCGCGGTGTACGTGCTGGCCCAGAACGCACTCAACGTCGGGATCGTGGGTGGCCTGATGGTCGCCAACGGCCGGGGGGATGTCTTCTTCGGCCTCATCGCCCCACACGGGCTCCTCGAGCTGACGGCGGTGTTCGTCGCTGCGGGGGCCGGCATGCGGTTGGGGTGGCAGTGGTTCGATCCCGGGCCACGCTCCCGCAGTGTCGCGCTGGCCCAGGAGGGCAGGGCAGCTGTGGCCATCGCGATGGGCCTGGCTGTGGTGCTGCTCGTCTCGGGCGTGATCGAGGGATTCGTGACCCCCTCGTCGCTGCCCACCTGGGCGCGGATCGGGATCGGCGTGCTGGCCCTGGCTGCCTTCCTGGCCTATGTCGGCGTCTACGGACGGCGGGCGGAACGCGCTGGGTTCACCGGCGACATCACCAGCGAGGGCGGGGTCACGGAGCTCGCACCCGTCGCGGGCTGAGCGGTCCGCGCAGGCACGCCGGTTCGCGGTGGAGCCGGGCAGGCGGGGCCGCGGCCCCGCGACTCAGAGCCGTCCAGCCGCCTTGAGGTCGAGGTACGCGTCGGCGACCTTGGGTGCGATCTGCTCGGGAGTCGCGTCCACGACCCGGACGCCCATCCGGGCCAGCACCGTGGCGACGTGTGCCCTGTCGAGATCTGCGCGGGCCCGGGCGGCGCCGAGGTAGGCCGCCGAAGCATCCGATTGGGCGGATGCGCCAGGGGTGCTGTCGCCGACCGGCTCCCGGACCGACGCGACGATGACTGTGTGGCGTGCCGTCAGGGGCGCCAGTGCGGGCAGCAGGCCCTCCTCCATCGCTGGTCGGTCGAGGGCTACGAACAGCACGACGAGGGCGCGCTTGCGCACCCGGGCGAGGACAGCTGACACCAGTCCTCGGTAGTCGGTCTCACTGAGCTCAGGCTCGAGGGTCGCGATACCGTCGACGAGTTGGGGCAGGAGGCTCGGACCGCTGCCGCCGCTGACCTGCAGCCGGGTCCGGCGGTCGTGGGCGAGCAGGTCCACACGGTCCCCGGCGCGCCCGGCGAGGGCGGCAAGGAGGAGCCCGGCGTCGATGAGGATGTCCAGGCGTGTCTCATCTCCGATCCGCACAGCGCTGGTGCGCCCGCTGTCCAGGACCATCACGACTCGTCGGTCCCGCTCCGGACGCCAGGTCCGGACCATCACATCGGAGGCCCTGGCGGTGGCCCGCCAGTCGATCGAGCGGACGTCATCGCCGGGAACGTACTCGCGCAGGGAGTCGAACTCGGTTCCCTGTGCCCGCACGGCGATGGCCTGGCGACCATCCATGTCGCGCAGCCGCGCCAGGCGGGAGGGCAGGTGCCGTCGTGAGGTGAAGGGGGGAAGCGTGCGCACCGACCACGGCAGGGTGATGCTGCGCTGGCGTCCCGCGATCCCGAGCGGCCCGAGCGATCGCAGCGTGACGCGATCGGTGGGCCGGTCGCCCCGACGCGACGGGGCCACGGACACGTCGATCTCGGTGGCCTGCCCCGCCGCGAGGTCGACCTCGACCCGATCGGTCCCGCCGTCGATGGTCGCATTGGCCGTCGGGGCCCACGCGTCGCGCAGGAGTCCGTGCCATCGTCGGCGACCGGTGTTCGTCACGGCCAGCCGGATGTGGGCGACCTCACCCAGGCGCACCTTGCGATCGCCCGTGCGGGTCATGGCCAGGTCCTGACAGGGCGCGGCCCGCACGGCATCCAGGAGCAGCACCACGCCCAGCACTCCGTTCACGACGACGAGGGCCACCCATGTGGTCCAGCCGGCAGCGACCAGGACACCGACGAGGGCCGCGCCGACCAGGGCGAGCACGGCTGCGCGCCCGGTGAGGACCATCAGCGCGGGACCGGCACGCTGCTCAGGACGGTCTCGATCACGCTGTCGGCCGTGACGCCCTCCAGCTCGGCCTCCGGTCGGATGCTGATGCGGTGGCGCAGGGCTGGGCGGGCCAGCGCCTTGGCGTCGTCGGGGGTCACGTAGTCACGCCCGGCCAACCACGCCCAGGCGCGTGCTGTGCGCAGCAGCGCGATCGCACCACGGGGGGAGACCCCCAGCTGGGCTGAGGGTGACGTGCGGGTGGCCCGGACGAGGTCCACGACATAGGCGGTCACCTCAGGTGACACCGAGACCGTGTCCACGGCGTGCCGGGCACGGGTGAGGTCCTCGGCGGTGGCCACCGGTCGCACGCCGGCGCCAGCCAGGTCCCGTGGGTCGAACCCGGTCATGTGCCGCGTCAGCACGCCGAACTCGTCGTCACGCTCGGGCAGCGGCACGGTGAGCATGAGCAGGAAGCGATCCAGCTGCGCCTCGGGCAACGGGTAGGTGCCCTCGTACTCGATGGGGTTCTGCGTGGCGGCCACGAGGAAGGGGTCGGGCAGCAGCCGGGGCTGGCCGTCGATGGTCACCTGGCCCTCCTCCATCACCTCCAGCAGGGATGCCTGGGTCTTCGGGGGTGTCCGGTTGATCTCATCGGCCAGCAGCAGGTTGGTGAACACAGGCCCCGCCCGGAAGGAGAACTCCGAGGTCCGGTTGTCGTAGACCAACGATCCGGTGACATCCCCGGGCATCAGGTCGGGGGTGAACTGCACCCTCTTGGTGTCCAGGTCCAGGCTCGCGGCGAGGGCGCGGACCATCAGGGTCTTGGCCGTCCCCGGGACGCCCTCGAGCAGGACGTGCCCGCGGCACAGCAGCGCAATCACCAGGCCGGTGATCGTAGCGTCCTGCCCGACCACGGCCTTGCCCACCTCGGCGCGCAGCGCCATCAGCGGTTCCCTCGGATCGGTCTCGTTCATGCCCCACCCACCTCCACCATCACTACATCCAGCTCGTGGCCCAGCGCCACGAGCTGGGCGTCCGTCGTCGGTTCAGGACCGTACAGCAGGGCAGCCACCTGCTCGGGCGGGCGCCCGGTGCGATGTGCGGTGGCAGTGGCCAGGCGTGTCGACGACACGTTGACCGGCAGCGCGAGGCGAACGCGGATCCGCTCGTGGGCCCGCGCGCGCAGGTGCACCGCAGCCTCGGCCCGGGCGTGGTGGGCATGCAGCAGCCGGGCGTGACCCGCGGTGGTCTCACCGGCTCGCACCACCACCGGCAGCTGCTCCACGACCAGGCGGCCCAGACGTCGAGCCCGCCACCAGACGACCAGCAGGCAGGCAACGAGCGCCTGGAGCAGGACGGGGACCACCCAGCCCGGCATCAGGTCCACGGGGGTGGCGTTGGCCTGCCCCGCGAGGGCCGGGTCGGTGGGGATGGGGCGCCACCACACGAGATCGGGTCGGCTGCCGAGCAGGCCCAGGGCCAGGGCGGCATTGCCCTGCTCGTCGAAGCCGTCGTTGGTCAACGGATGCGCGCTGCCCACGAGGACGACCTCGGGGCGTCCAGCGCGGGGCGGGATCACGACGAGCGCGGCAGACTCAGGACTGTCGTAGCAGGCGGCCCCGCTCGTGGCCCATGCTCGCGCGTCGTAGCGCGATCCAGGCAGGACAGCATCACCGGCGCGTGTGGCCACCGGCAGCTGGCACCGTGGTGCGACCGGGTCGTCCCCGGCCGTGTCGGAGAGCTCGAGTCCCGCAGCGAGGCGCTCGAACGTGGGGCTCGAAGTCGGTGGTTCGACGAGGATCAGGCGCGCAGGCTCGGCGTCGAGCACCTCGTTGAGCATGGCGATGCTGATCAGGGTGGCATCGGTGACCAGCACTGTGGCGTCGGTCGCGCCGGCCGTGACCTCCTCGGTGGTCCGGGCGTCCAGGACAGTGACTCCCTGGTCGCCCAGGACGGTGGCCACGGCGCGCGATCCTGAGGGATCCACAGCCGCCGGGTCCAGGTAGCCGGTGCGCGGGTTGGAGGTGAGCATCAGGGCTACGAGTGCGATGAGCAGCAGCAGAGCGACTCCGGCTCCCCGGCGTGACGGGCGCCAGCGCCGGGCCCTGCCCCACGAGGTGTCCTCGTAGCCGGCGCTGGCTGCTGAGCTCGGCCGCGGGTCGGTGATCGCACCGCCGGTCTGGGCGTCGTCGATCATGGCACCGCCACCGGCTGGGCATCCGGGCTGGCGCCGGTGGTCCTTGCAGACGAGCCCAGGTCGGCGGCGCGGACCTGGTCGTCGGCTCCGGCCACGTGGAGGTAGGCCTCGAGGGTTCCGGGGCGTCCGCCATAGCGGACGTCGTCGAAGGTGCGCGCCGCGCGCTCGAGTGCTGTGCGCGCACCGGGGACGCGGCCGCCCACGGACGCGGCCACCTCATCGGCGGTCCAGCCCGGGTGCGTGTCGATGAGGCCCCGCTCCTGGCTGACACGCACCAGTGCCCGCATCCGCTCGCTGATGGCCTCGTCCCAGCGCCCTGCCGCACCCAGCTGCTCGGCGCGAGCGCGGTACTGGGCGGCGCTGGTACCGGGATCGACCTGGAAGGTCATCGAGGCCGCACGGTTCACCGGCCCGATCCGCCACCGCACGAAGAGCACCGCGACGACGATCAGGATCGCGAGCCCCAGGATGCCCAGCCATCCGCCGGGTGCCGCGTCACCGGCCTGCTGGGCGAACTCCTGCACCCATTCCACGAGCCAGCGGATCGCTCGTTCGATGAGGCCGGGCTGACCCGTTCGGTACGCGGGATCGGAGAGCTCCAACTCGGCCAGGCGCTGGGCCTGGGCCCGGGTGAGGTCCACCGGGACCTCCGCAGGAACCCCCATGGTGGCTGAACTGCCCACGATGGGCCCGGGAGTCGGCATGCTCAGCGCTGGGTCCGGTAGGCGGCCAGGGGGTCCTCGGACGGGTGGACCCCGGCCGACACCAGCTCGATGTCCAGGGCCTCACGGCGCATGCGGAGGTCGATGTACAGCAGGCCGGTGACCGCCGCGCTGAACGGCAGAGTGATGATTCCCGCCACGAGAGTGGCCACGCCCGAGGCCACGACCGTGGGCAGGAATGACTCGCTGAAGCCGCTGACGAGCGTGGCGATCAGCGTGATCGGGATCGTCACGACGGTCGTCAGCAGGCTCGTGATGACGGCGGCGAGGATCAGGATGCCCAGCACGCGCCACCAGGAGCGCCGCACCAGGACCCAGGACCGGGACAGCGAGGTCAGGACACCTGTGCCTTCCATCACCAGCGCGGGTGAGGCCACAGCCAGCTTCACGTAGACGTACACCAGGAGGATCACGCCGCCGACGCCGATCACCACGCCCGGGAGCACCGCCCAGGGGCCGATCGCGAAGGCGAGCGCCACGATGGATCCGATCAGGAGCCCCACGGCCACGAAGCCGCCCGCGGTGATGATGAGGGTGACCCCGATCAACCGCAGCAGACGGGGACGCAGGGTCGCCCAGGTCTGGCTCGCGTCGAGGCGCCGGCCCAGGACCGCTGCTCCCACGAGGACGATGAACAGTCCGCTGGCCAGCACCTGCAGGAAGCCGGCGACCAGCGCTGGGACGATCTGGGCGACGCTCCCGGAGACCAGCGTGGTCAGCTCGGCGGTGATGTCGACCTCGTCAGCCGACCCCACGACGGGGGTCATGCTCTCCAGATAGCGCAGGGAGATCCACAGCCCGGCGGTCTGGATCAGGGCGGAGACCGCCGAGATGACGGCAGCCAGTCCCAGGACCGTGCGCGGGTTGCTCCGGATCAGGCTCAGGGCGCCGTCCAGGAGCTCCCCGACCCCGAGGGGGCGCAGGGGGACGATGCCGGGCTTGGGTGCTGCCGGCGGCGGACCCCAGGCTGTCGGCTGGCCCCATGCCGCGCCCGCCTGCTGGCCCGCCGGGAGTTGCCCCGGCTGCCCGTACCCGGGTGGATACGGCTGCCCGTATCCGGGGGGCCCGTATCCAGGGGGCCCGTATCCAGGGGGTGGGGCCTGCCCGTACCCGGGTGGATACGGCTGCCCGTACCCGGGGGGTGGGGCCTGCCCGTACCCAGGGGGCGGCTGACCGTATCCGGGCGGTGGTGCCTGCTCCGGTCCGACGGGTCCCCCGGGGGCCGGTGGGGGAGGTTGCTGAGCCGGCCAGGCCGGGGGTTGCTCGGGTGACCATCCCGACGGCGGGGCCCACTCACGAGGGTCCGGGGGGCCAGACGGTGGGCTCGGTTCAGACATGTCCTGATCGTCCCATGTGGACAGTCGTTGGCAAGCCCATGCCCACAGGTGCCACCATGTGCCTGTGATGGCGCGCGTTCTTGTGGTCGATGACGACACCGACCTCGCAGAGATGTTGGGCATCGTCCTGCGCAGCGAGGGCATGGCACCGACGTTCTGCCACAACGGGACCGACGCGCTGTCCGCCTTCCATCGTGAGTCCCCGGACCTCGTTCTCCTGGACCTCATGCTCCCGGGGCTCGACGGCCTCGAGGTCTGCCGACGCATCCGCGCCGAGTCGACGGTTCCGATCGTCATGCTCACCGCGCGCGGCGACACCCTGGACATCGTCGAGGGGCTCCAGGCCGGAGCAGACGACTACATCGTCAAGCCGTTCAAGCCCAAGGAGCTGGTCGCCCGGATCGATGCTCGGCTTCGCCGCCTCGAGGAGACCGCCAGTGAGGTGCTGCAGATCGGTGATGTGACCATCGACCGTGGGGCCCACCTGGTCTCTCGCAGTGGTGAGCCCATCGCGGTCACCCCCCTGGAGTTCGACCTGCTCTGCGCGCTGGCCGGCCGACCCGGTTTCGCCTTCACCAGGGAGCAGCTCCTCGCCGATGTGTGGGGCTACCAGCACGCGGGGGACACACGGTTGGTCAACGTGCATGTCCAGAGGCTGCGCGGGAAGGTCGAGATCGACCCCGAGCAGCCCGAGGTGATCGTGACCGTGCGCGGCGTCGGCTACCGCGCCGGGCCTCCGTGATGCTCGACCAGCTCCGAGCTGTCCCGACCCACCTCAGGGGGCGCTGGCGCCAGTCCCTGCGGTTCCGGGTCGTGGCGGGCACGATCGTGGGGTCGACCCTTGTCCTGCTGCTGCTGTTCGCCGCGCTCCTGGGCAACATCTCAGCGGGCGTCCTGGGCTCCAAGGAGAGCAGCGCGCTGGCTGAGGCGACGGCCGCACGCAGCGAGGCCCAACGGATCCTGGATGCCACGCCGGCGCGGGGAGACGACGTCCCTGTGTCGCGGACCATCGACGCGGTCGTGGCCGCGATGGCCGCACGCGGCGCGCAGGCTGGCCTGTTCGAGGTGCTCATGCTGTCCTCAGAGCCTGCTGGCCTCAGCGCCACCCCCGAGCGGGGCACCAACCTCGTCTCAGAGACCAGCGTGCCCTCGGAGTTGCGCGAGGTGGTCTCCGGTGCCCAGCGCCAGGCTTGGACCTACACCACGATCCGCTACACCGACGGCCGCGAGGTCCCCGGTTTCCTCGTGGGCGCTCCCCTGGCGGTGCGTGGTGTGGGTCCCTACGAGCTCTACCAGCTCTTCCCGTTGGACACCGAGGAGGAGACCCTCGCCCTGGTCCGCAACGCCACGACCGGTGCTGGCTTCCTGATCATCCTCGGGCTGGCGGCCCTGGCCGCTGGGGTGACGTTCATGATCGTCGCCCCGGTCCACGAGGCCGCGCGCACCGCACGTCGGTTCTCCTCCGGACACCTCGAGGCCCGGATGCGGGTTCGAGGTGAGGACGACCTGGCCCAGCTGGCGATCAGCTTCAACGAGATGGCCGGGACCCTGCAGTCACAGATCGATGAGCTGGAGAAGCTGTCCTCGGTCCAGCAGCAGTTCGTCGGCGACGTGTCCCACGAGCTGCGCACTCCCCTCACCACGGTCCGGATGGCCGCAGACCTCCTGCACGACAAGCGCGACGAGCTGCCGCCCAGCGATGCGCGCGCCGTGGAGCTCCTGCAGAACCAGCTCAACCGCTTCGAGGCGCTGCTGGCCGACCTGCTCGAGACCTCGCGGCAGGATGCGGGGTCGGTGCGCCTCGACTACGAGGACGTGGACCTGCGTCTGGTGGCCGAACGCGTCGTGGCTGGGCTCGAACCCCTGGCCACCGAGCTCGGGAGCCCGGTCGCGGTGCGCGGCCTGGCCACGCTGGTCGTGCCCTGCGATCGACAACGGGTCGAGCGGATCCTGGCGAACTTGATCTCCAACGGCCTCGAGCACGGACAGGGCCGGCCCGTGGCGGTCGAGGTCAGCTGCGATGGCCAGGAGGCCCAGATCTCGGTGACCGACCAGGGGGTCGGACTGTCGCAGGAGGCGTTGGCCCAGGTGTTCACGCGCTTCTGGCGGGCCGACCCCTCGCGTGTCCGACGCGTCGGGGGAACCGGGCTCGGGTTGTCGATCGCGCTGGGTGACGCCCGGGCCCATGGCGGGACCCTGTCGGCCTCTGGCGCGCCGGGCGACGGGGCCACGTTCACCCTGCGGCTCCCGGCGCACCCCGAGGGAGTGGTGGTCCCATGAGGGCCGGACTCGTGGTCCGGGCGGTCCGGCGGGGGGCCGTGGTCATGGTGGGAGCCGGGCTCGTGGCCTGCTCGACCGTTCCCACCTCAGGACCCATCGAGCAGGGCCCCGTGCTGGACGCGGGGGAGTCGGCCCAGTTCATCCGGGTGATCGCAGCGCCGCCGAGTGCGGGAGCGGGCCCCAAGGAGATCGTCCGCGGATTCCTGGAGGCCAACGCCAGCCTTGAGGCGGACCACGCGATCGCCCGCCGCTATCTGACCCCGAGTGCCGCAGAGGCCTGGGACCCGGATGCGTCGACCACCATCTACGAGCAGGCCTCCTTGACGCTGTCCGGCGACTCAGCGGAGGCCATCACGGCCACGATGGCGGTCAGCGGCAGGTTGGCCGCCAATGGGTCGCTGGAGACCGTCGATCCGGCCGAGACCGAGGATCAGGTCTATCGGCTCGAGCAGGTCAGTGAGGACTCCTCCCGGGTCCCCGAGTGGCGGATCGCCGATCCCACTCCGGGGGTGCTCATCAGCGACGTGGACCTGCGCCGGGCCTATCGGGAGTACCAGGTCCACTTCCCCTCAGAGCGCAGCACCGTGCTCGTGCCCGAGGCACGGCTCCTGCCCGTCCTGGGTCCCAGCCTGCCCACGGCGCTGGCCGAGCAGGTGCTCGCTGGCCCGGCGGAGTGGCTCGCGCGGGGGGTCCGGACCGGACCGCCGATCGGTACGGGTCTGGCGCTGGGGGCGGTCCCAGTCGACGACGGGGTCGCCGTCGTGGACCTGACCGACCAAGCACTGGCTGCCACGGATGCGCAGCGCCGAGATCTCGCGGCCCAGCTCACCTGGACG
Organism: uncultured Actinomycetes bacterium; assembly: GCA_963697345.1. GTDB lineage: Bacteria > Actinomycetota > Actinomycetes > S36-B12 > CAIYMF01 > Prado023. The sequence goes on from CAVONS010000010.1 coordinate 48,128, forward strand.
CTGACCCAGGTCCCGGGGGTCGCCTTCGTCCAGCTTCGAGCCGGGGGAGAGCCCCTCGACGTCCCCGGGGCTCCGGAGCTGATGGATCGAAGCGTGTGGGGCGACCGCGATCCGGACGCCCTGTCCCGGAGTGGGCCGGCTGCCACTGGTCTGCCCTACTACACGCTTGAGGGGTCAGCAGTGGTCAGGGTGTCGGGGTCCAATCGAGCGGCGCTGACCATCAACGTGCCCGAGGCTGGTACTTCGACGCATCTGGGGGTGTCCCTGGACCAGCGCAGCGCTGCGGTCGTCTCGGCGGACCGCAGCACCCTCTGGGTCATCCCGCTCGTGGGATCCGAGGACGAGACCGGAGTTGAGGGTCGCGACCTCTCCGGTCCGAGCTTCGACGTGGATGGCCGGCCGTGGTTCACCGATGCCGGGCGCGTCCTGCGGCTCGAGTCCGGGACTGAGGCGCAGGAGGTGCTGATCAGGTCTGAGGACTTCACGGCGAAGGTCTCGTCGGTCCACCTCGCGCGCGATGGTGCCCGGATCCTGCTCGTGGCCGGCGGTGAGCTGCACCTGGGCGTGATCCACCTGGAGGGCGACGAAGTCGTGATCGGCTCGGTGCGCAGGATCGCCACGTCCATCGATGGGGTCCTGGATGCCACCTGGCGTGACTCGGTCACGCTCGAGGTGCTGGCTCCCGTCGAATCCGGCGGGCTGCAGGTCGTACGAGTCGCCGTGGGCAGCGGGCAGGCCCAGCAGTTGGGCGCGCCGCCGGTGCCGCAGGAGGTCGCAGGCGCGCCCGGGGTTCCGACGCTGGTCTCCACGCAGGAGGGCAACCTCTTCGGCAACGTGGGGCTCCAATGGCGCGAGCAGGGTCCGGCCAGGTCCGTGGCCTACCCGGGATGAGGTCGCCGCACTGATGGGGCACGCCGCGTCGTGGTGGGCTCAGGTCGCGCAGGTGGCCCTCGACCTCGTGGTCCCGCAGCAGTGTGCCGGATGCGGGCGCCCCGGGCAGGTGTGGTGCGGGTCCTGCGCGCAGGTGTGCGCTGCCGGGACGCTGGCCGTGCCGCTGGCCGTGCCGAGCCGAGCTGCGTGTGACCATGCCGGGCCAGCCGGGCGAGCCGTGGTGGCCTTCAAGGACGAACACGTGCGCCGGCTGGCGGGTCCGTTGGCGCGATCTGCTGGCTGCTGCGATCGTCGATGCCCTCGACGATGTCGGTGCCTCTCGCCGAACACCGGTCTGGTTGGTGCCGATCCCCTCGCGGCCCGGCGCGGTCCGTGCCCGTGGGGCGGACCACACCAGCGTGCTCGCCGGGCGGGCTGCCCGCGTCCTGCGTGGCCGCGGAGTACCGGCACATCGATGCCCGGCGCTCTCCCAGGTGAGGGCCAGCCGGGACCAGGTGGGGCTCACGCGAGGGCAGCGGCGGGTCAACGTGGAGCACACGATGCGAGCCCGCGAGGTCCCGTCCGGGGTGATCGTCCTGGTCGACGACGTGTCCACCACCGGGGCCACCCTCGACGAAGGGATCAGGGCCCTGGGCAGGGCCGGTGCCGTGGTCGCATGCGCGGCCACCGTGACCTGGTCCACGGGGGCCCGGCGCCGCGCGTCAACTCCGGACCGGGACTAGCGTTGCAGGTGCGGGAGGCAGCCAACATGTCGGCGTCGTGAGGCGTCGGCCAACGGTCGGAGGACATGTGGATATCGTTGTCAGGGGTCGTCATCTGGATGTGTCGGATCGCTTCCGGGAGCACGTGGTGGGCAAGGTGGCACGTGTCGATCGATTTGGCCTGCCGATAGCGAACGTGGACGTCGAGGTCTCCTACGAGCCCAATCCGAGGCAGTCGGATCGCGCCTTCGAGGTGGAGCTCACCTGTCGGGGCACAGGGCCGGTGATCCGGGCGGAGGCCCATGCCCAGGACAAGTACGCGGCCACGGACATAGCCCTGGCCCGCCTCGAGGAGAGGCTTCGTCGGGCTGCGGATCGCAAGCGGAACCGTCGCGCGGCCAAGGTGACTGTTGTCGCAGCCGGACAGGCACTGCCCCTTCCGGAGGCGCCTGATGACTCGGCCGATGAGGCAGACGCCGTCGATGACGGGACCGTGTGGGCTGAGGGCCCCATCGTTGTTCGCCTCAAGGAGCACACGGCTGAGCCGATGACCGTGGCCCAGGCCGTGGAATCCCTGGAGCTCGTCGGCCACGACTTCTACCTCTTCCGGGACAGCGAATCGGGGGCTGCCTCCGTGCTCTACCACCGCCGCGGCTACAACTACGGGCTGCTGCGGCTGGAGGCTGGGACCGACGGCTAGGCCGTTCAGCCGTGACGTCCGGGGGCCCCGCGGTCAGGGGCGTCCGTCGGGCGCCCCTGCGAAGGTGCTCGTCGCCGATACCGAGCCGGTGTTCGCGGCCGGGGCTGTGTCGATCCTCGCGGGCGCCGGTTTCGACCCGGTGCTGGCCCCGGGTGGGCAGCCGTTGGTGGCACAGGTGCGGGCCCTGCGACCCAGCGCCCTGCTCGTGGACGCGGCCCTGGGAGCGCGCCCATACGCCGTGGACCTGGTGGCCGAGGTCATCGCGGCCGCCCCGGAGGTCGCCGTCGTCGTGCTGGTCCGGCGGTCCCAGGCCGCAGGCATGCTGCCCTCCATGGAGGCCGGCACCCGCGCGCTGGCCCATCGCCAGTGCACGCCCGAGGAGTTGGTGGCCGCTGTGGTGGCAGCGGTGGGGGGCCAGAACTGGGTGGCGTCGGCCCTGTCCGGCGTCCTGCGCGGCGAGCTCCTGTCCGAGGTGTCCGGACAGCGCACCCCAGAGCTCAGTCCCCGTGAGCTGGAGGTGCTGCGTGTCATGGCTACCGGGGCCACCAACAGCCAGATCGGCCAGAGCCTCGGGATCAGCCAGCACACGGTCCGCAACCACGTCCAGTCGGTGATGCGCAAGCTCGATGTGGCCACCCGCACCGACGCTGTGGCCACGGGCCTGCGCACAGGTCTGGTGGAGCTGCCCGGCTGAGCGGGAGTCCTGACTGCCCCATCGCCCCCGGACGTGACGCGGTGCTGGGGGCGGGTCGCCTGCGCCCGGCGGCGACTACCATGGGAACCCATACCCGCGCAGCACAGCCGCGGGGGACGTGCACCCGAGTTGCGAGAGGGGCCTGCGTGGCCATCATCGACAAGATCCTGCGTACTGGCGAGGGCAAGACGCTCAGGAAGCTGGAGGGGATCGCCAAGCAGGTCAATGCGCTCGAGGATGCGTTCTCGGCGATGTCCGATGACGAGCTCAAGGAGCTCACGCCGGTGTACCGCCAGCGGCTGGCCGACGGCGAGACGCTGGATCACCTGCTGCCCGAGGCCTTCGCCACGGTCCGCGAGGCGGCCAAGCGGACGCTGCATCAGCGCCACTACGACGTGCAGGTGATGGGTGGGGCCGCGCTGCACCTGGGCAACATCGCCGAGATGAAGACCGGTGAGGGCAAGACCCTGGTCTCCACGCTGGCCGCCTACCTCAACGCCCTGCCCGGTGATGGGGTCCATGTCGTCACCGTCAACGACTACCTCGCCCATCGTGATGCCGAGAACATGGGTCGCGTCCACCGGTTCCTGGGCCTGCGGGTCGGGGTGATCCTGTCCCGGATGAGCCCAGCCGAGCGCCGGGAGCAGTACGCCGCCGACATCACCTACGGCACCAACAACGAGTTCGGCTTCGACTACCTGCGCGACAACATGGCCTGGTCCCAGGAGGAGTTGGTCCAACGTGGCCACAACTACGCGATCGTCGACGAGGTCGACTCCATCCTCATCGATGAGGCACGCACACCACTGATCATCTCCGGGCCGGCCGACGAGGCCGACAAGTGGTACCTCGAGATGGCCAAGCTGGCCACGCGCCTGCGGATCGACGTCGACTACGAGGTCGATGAGAAGAAGCGCACGATCGGCGTGCTGGAGACCGGCATCGAGCGCACCGAGGACTGGCTCGGCATCGAGAACCTCTACGAGCCGGTCAACACCCGCCTGGTCGGCTACCTGAACAACGCGATCAGGGCCAAGGAGCTGTTCAAGCGCGACCGCGACTACGTGGTGGCCAACGGCGAGGTGATGATCGTCGATGAGCACACCGGCCGCATGCTGGCCGGCAGGCGCTACAACGAGGGCCTGCACCAGTCGATCGAGGCCAAGGAGGGCGTGGAGGTCAAGGCCGAGAACCAGACCCTGGCCACGGTCACGCTGCAGAACTTCTTCAGGCTGTACAACAAGCTCTCGGGCATGACCGGCACGGCCATGACCGAGGCCAACGAGTTCAACAAGATCTACGGGTTGGGCGTGGTGCCGATCCCCACGAACCGGCCCATGATTCGCGGCGATCTCGCCGATCTTGTCTACCGGACCGAGGACGCCAAGTGGCGCGCGGTGACCGCTGACATCGCCGAGCGCCATGCCCTCGGCCAGCCGATCCTGGTCGGCACGGTCAGCGTGGAGAAGAGCGAGACGCTGTCGACCCTGCTGCGCAAACAGGGGGTCCCGCACCAGGTCCTCAATGCGAAGTACCACGACAAGGAAGCCGCGATCATCGCCCAGGCGGGGCGCAAGGGTGCGGTCACCGTGGCCACCAACATGGCCGGCCGCGGCACCGACATCATCCTCGGCGGCAACGCAGAGTTCCTGGCCGACCTGTCCCTGCAGAACCAGGGGCTGACCCCCAGCGAGACCCCCGACGAGTACGAGGCTGCCTGGCCGGCGGCGCTGCAGTCGGCTGAGGAGGCCTTCGCCTCCGAGCATGTCGAGGTCACTGATCTCGGTGGGCTCTACGTGCTCGCCACCGAGCGACACGAGTCGCGCCGCATCGACAACCAGCTGCGAGGCCGGTCCGGACGTCAGGGTGACCCCGGGGCCTCCCGGTTCTACCTGTCGTTGCAGGACGACCTGATGCGCCTGTTCAAGGCCGACATGGTCGACGCCTTCCTGCGCCGGGCCAACGTGCCTGACGAGCAGCCCATCGAATCCAAGATGGTGACCAACGCCATCCGGTCGGCCCAGACCCAGGTCGAGGCCCAGAACTTCGAGATCCGCAAGGACGTCCTGAAGTACGACGACGTCATGAACCGCCAGCGCCTGGTCATCTACGCCGAGCGCCGTCGCGTGCTCGAGGGTGAGGACATCCACGAACAGGTGCAGCACTTCCTGACCGACACCATCACCGGGTACGTCAATGCGGCCACGGCCGAGGGCTACCCCGAGCAGTGGGACCTCGACGAGCTGTGGCGTGCACTGGGGCTGCTGTACCCGATCGAGCTGACCATCGCCGAGGTCGAGTCCCAGGCCGGTGGGGAGCGCTCCGGTGTGTCCCGAGAGTTCCTGCTCGAGGAGACGCTGGCTGACGCCCGTGCGGCCTACGAGGCCCGTGAGCAGGAGTTGGGCTCGGATGCCTTGCGCGAACTGGAGCGTCGTGTGATCCTCTCCGTGCTCGACCGGAAGTGGCGTGAGCATCTCTACGAGATGGACTACCTCCGTGACGGCATCGGCCTGCGGGCCATGGCCCAGCGGGACCCGCTGATCGAGTACCAGCGCGAGGGTTTCGATCTCTTCAAGGCGATGATGGATTCCATCCAGGAGGAGACCGTCGGGCTGCTGTTCAACCTCGAGGTCACCGTGGCTGCTGACGGCGGCGGGGACGACGAGGATGAGGGCGAGTTGCTCGACCTCGGATTCGAGGGTGAGCAGGACGACGAGGGTGCCGACGACCAGGGTGCGGACTCCGAGGGCGCCGTAGCTCCCGCGGCCCTCGGTGGGGGAGCCCGGGCAGGCGGGGGCGAGCCCGCGGGGCTGTCCGGTGTTGGTGCCCAGTCCGGCCATCCGATGGCCGATCTGAACGCAGCCGGCCTCGGCCCGCGTCGCCCCGATCGAGTCCAGTACTCGGCCCCCTCCGAGACCGGGGAGCCGACACTGCTCGGCGAGGCTGTTCCCGACCAGTACGCCGGGGTCGGTCGCAACGCGTTGTGCCCCTGTGGATCGGGCAAGAAGTACAAGCGGTGCCACGGGGATCCGCGGCTGCGCAACTAGCACCGGGTTGGGCCATCCGGGCCCATCAGGTCAAGGGCAGGCTGCTGACGGACGACGTCATGAGGGCGCTGACCGGGTGGGGCCCCGGAGTCAAGTTGTGACGACGCGATGAGCGGACGCCGCTGAGGCCCCCCGGCAGCCGACCACGCAGCATGCGGGCGGACCCGCTGATCGCGCCTAGAATTCCGGCGTGGAGGTGCCCCTGCTCGCCGGTCTGCTCGCCGACGGTGCCGTGGATCCGATCGTGGCCCAGCGGGTCGCCCGTGCGTGGCTCGCCGGAGGCCTGGTCGGCCTACCCACCGAGACCGTGTACGGGCTGTCCGCCGACGCCCAGGACGCTGAGGCGGTGGGGCGGGTCTATGCGGTCAAGGGACGCCCGACCGATCATCCGCTCATCGTCCACGTGCAGGGCGCTGCGGCCCTGGCCGGGTGGTCCCTGGGCCCGAATCCGGCCGCCGAACGCCTGGCCGACGCCTTCTGGCCAGGCGCCCTGACGTTGGTCGTGTGCCGCAGCCAGCGCGCCAGCGACAAGATCACCGGTGGCCAGGACACGGTGGCACTGCGCTGCCCGGACCACCCCGTGGCGCTGGCGTGCCTGCGTGCACTGGCCGACGAGTCCGGTGATCCGGCCCGTGGGGTGGCGGCTCCCAGCGCCAACCGTTTCGGTCGGGTCAGTCCGACGCGGGCCTCGGACGTGCTCGACGAGGTGGGCGCCCGTCTGGATCCCGCCCGCGACCTCGTGGTCGACGGCGGACCCTGCCGGATCGGTGTGGAGTCCACGATCGTCGACTGCACGGCCGTCCCCCCGCGGGTCCTACGCCTCGGCGCGATCAGCCAGCAGCAGATCGATGAGGTGCTGGCGGCCCCAGCCCCCGAGCCGGGGTCCGCAACGCCGGCCGAGGTGGACGGATCTGTCGCCGAACCCGCGGTCACCGTCGCTGTGCGGGCGCCGGGGACGCTGGAGGCGCACTACTCGCCGCAGGCCCGGGTAGTGCTCGTGGAGCGGACTGCGATCGGTCCGCGGCCGCCGGACCGCAGCATCGACGCGCATGATCCATGCAGGTTGCTGACCCTGGAAGGGCAACAACTCGCACGGATCACGGAGCTGGCGGGGGCCGGTGGGGTCGGGTTGATCGCCCCCGCGGACCTCACGACGCCCGGCGGATGGACGCGGCTCTCGGCCCCCGGGACCAGCGATGAGTACGCCCGGGATCTCTACGCGGCCCTGCGGCGGGCCGACGAGCTGGGCGTGACCACGGTGGTCGCGGTGCTGCCCGATCCGGCCGAGGGTCCGCTCGCCCACGCAGTGCGCGACCGGCTGGCCCGCGCCGCCCACGGCGACTGACCCGAGCGACTTGGGGGGGCCGACGGGTCAGGGCGCCGCGGTTCTGGCCGGAACATGATCGTGGGGCTGGGCGCAGTTCTTGCTCGCGCCCAGCCCCAACGGGTTGATCAGGTGCCGGAGACCCGGCCGTGGTTCAGGAGGTCGTCTCCGGGATGACGTCCGTCGAGTCGGTGGAGTTGACGACCTTCACGCAGTCGCGGACCGGCTTCTTGACGTCCATGTTGAGGCGCTTGCTGGTCTGCTTGGAGTACTTGTCGAACTCCTCGTCCACATCCTTGATACAGATGTACGCCTTGCCGAACTCGGCGATGTGGGCCGTGAGGGCATCCACCTGTGACGTGTCTGTCCACACTTCGGCGATTCCTGCGCTGCCCGTGTACTTGTGCGGCTTGCGAGGATTCTTCTTCTCAGAGATCTTGACAGCGGAGGCCGGACGTCGACGTAGCCAACTTCGCGACGATGTGGTTCCCTCGACCTTCTTCGGTACGGACCTTCGCCGAGGTTTCGGTCACGTCCGCCAGATCGATCTTCTTGTGGCCCTTGATGTTGACGTTCTGGAGCTTCGTCGTCGTCTCGGCGCTGGCCGAGGACTTCGGACCTTTCGCCTTGTCCGGTGCGGCGACCGAACCTCCGGCGGAACCGAGGATGAGGGCACCCGCTGCGGCGGCGGCCAGGACGGTGCGCATGCCGGTCTTGGTTGTGTTCATATTCACGAGACAGCCGGAATATGGACACGAAAGGAAATCAATCACTCATCTGGACCCCTGGATTCACTGAACAATGCGCTGGGGCTCCAGCCCCCATTGATTGCCAAGCGCCAGTCCCGGCGCCTCCGAAACTCACTTGTTCGTTCGACCGCGGAAACTCACGGAGTCGGCAACGGCGTGACGTCGTCCTTCGTGGTGAGGGTGTCCACCGGGTCCACGCTGATGATCTTGACGCACTCCCGAACGGCCTTGCCGTTGTTGAGGCGCAGACGCATTCGGGTCTGTGTCGACCAGGTGAATCCTTCATCGTCGTATCCCGTGATGTCTGCTGCCGAGATGCACAGGTAGGCCTTCGTCGACGGCGCGACGATCAGGTCCTGCATCGCCTGTGCCTCAGGGGCCGTGAACTCGTGGGTCGCCCGGTAGTACGTGTTGATCTTCGACTTCGTGCCCTCCCTGAGCTCCAGATCCACAGAGATCGGCTTGAAGTTGTCGAGCTCCTTGCCACCCACCCTCTTCGTGTAGGCGTCCAACTCCATGGTGAGGGTGTCGGCGGGCTCCTCACCCCGGTACCGAACTGTCGCGCGCAGTCGGATCGGACGCACGCTCATCGTGGTCCCGTCGTCGATCGCTGCATCGAAGACGTTCAGCGGGCTGTGGCCCTTGATGTTGACGACCTGCAGGACCGGCTTGTCGTGCACCCTCTTGCCCGGGACTGCTGTCGCGCCGGCGATCGAGCCCAGGGCCAAGGTCCCTGCGGCCGTGACCGCCACCATTGTTCGCATCGCATTCCTGTTTGTACTCATACCTTGAAAGTACGGCCGCAGGAGAGCTCGCGAGTAGAGCCGCAGGTCCCCGGGTGAATGCCGAAACCGCTAAGTGATCCCTATGGCGAGGCCAACCCGTCGCGGTGGTGGGGATCGGCGCCTGCGGCGTGGTGCCAGCGAGCCTGCGAGCGGTTGTGGCGCGATGGGCTGGAAGCGTCGCGGCTACTCTTGGGGGTCATCTGTGCGCAGCTCGCACCTGGTCGACATCCCTCGACGCGAGACGTAGGATTTCTCTTGATGTCAAGATAGCCGGTCACCACCAAGGAGCGTCATGGCCACGATCATCTACACCCTGACCGATGAGGCCCCCATGCTGGCCACCTACTCCTTCCTCCCCGTGGTGCAGGCGTTCGCCTCCTCGGCCGGGGTGGACGTCGAGACCCGCGACATCTCGCTGGCCGGTCGCATCCTGGCCGTCTTCCCGGAGTACCTCACCGAGGAGCAGCGGATCGGCGACGCGCTCACGGAGCTCGGCGAGCTGGCCACCACACCCGAGGCCAACATCATCAAGCTGCCCAACGTCTCGGCCTCGCTGCCGCAGCTCAAGGCGGCCATCAAGGAGCTGCAGGGCCAGGGCTACGCCCTGCCGGACCACCCCGACGACCCGACGACCGACGAGGAGCGCACGGTCCGCGCGCGCTACGACAAGGTCAAGGGCAGTGCGGTCAACCCGGTGCTGCGTGAGGGCAACTCCGATCGTCGGGCACCGGCGGCCGTGAAGAACTACGCGCGCAACCACCCCCACTCGATGGGCGCCTGGAGCCCCGACAGCCGAACCTCCGTGGCCACGATGACCCACGACGACTTCCGAGCGAACGAGCAGTCAGTGATCATGCCGGCCGGCGACACGTTGACGATCCGCCACATCGCCGCCGACGGCACCACCACGGTCCTCAAGGACGGGCTGGAGGTCCTTGAGGGCGAGGTGGTCGACGCCACAGTCATGAACGTGGCAGCACTGGGGGAATTCCTCACCGAGCAGATCGCCCGGGCCAAGGCCGAGGGCGTCCTCTTCTCGGTGCACCTCAAGGCGACGATGATGAAGGTCAGCGACCCGATCATCTTCGGTCACGTCGTCCGGGCGTTCTTCCCGCAGGTCTTCGCCACCTACGGGGCCGACCTCGCGGCCGCCGGGCTCTCCCCGAACAACGGACTCGGCGGCATCCTCGACGGGCTGGCCGACCTCCCCAACGGCGCGCAGATCAGGGCGGCCTTCGAGCAGGGCCTTGCCGACGGCCCGGCGCTGGCCATGGTCAACTCCGACAAGGGGATCACCAACCTGCACGTCCCCAGCGACGTCATCGTCGACGCGTCCATGCCGGCCATGATCCGCATCGGTGGTCACATGTGGGGTCCCGACGGCCAGGAGGCCGACACGCTGGCGGTCATCCCCGACAGCTCGTACGCCGGGGTCTATCAGGCCGTCATCGACGACTGCATCGCGCACGGCGCCTACGACCCGACGACGATGGGCTCGGTCCCGAACGTCGGCCTGATGGCGCAGAAGGCCGAGGAGTACGGCAGCCACGACAAGACGTTCGAGGTCCCGGCCGCCGGTCGGGTCGAGGTCGTCGATGCGGCCGGAGACGTCCTCATGTCCCATGAGGTCGGGGCCGGCGACATCTGGCGGGCCTGCCAGACCAAGGACGCCCCGATCCGCGACTGGGTCAAGCTCGCCGTCACCCGGGCCAGGGCCTCGCAGACCCCGGCGGTCTTCTGGCTCGACGAGACCCGCGCCCACGACCGCAACCTGATCGCCAAGGTCCGCACCCACCTCCAGGAGCAGGACACCGAGGGACTCGACATCCGGATCATGTCACCGGTCGATGCTGCCGCGTTCTCGGTCGAGCGCATCCGGCGCGGTGAGGACACGATCTCGGTCACGGGCAACGTCCTGCGCGACTACAACACCGACCTCTTCCCCATCCTGGAGGTCGGCACGTCGGCCAAGATGCTCTCGGTGGTCCCGCTGATGAACGGCGGCGGCCTGTTCGAGACCGGCGCCGGGGGCTCCGCCCCGAAGCACGTCCAGCAGCTCGTGGCCGAGGACTACCTGCGGTGGGACAGCCTCGGTGAGTTCCTCGCACTCGCGGAGTCCTTCCGGCACGAGGCGGGCAACGGCAACAAGCGCGCCGAGGCGCTGGGCAACGCGCTGGACCGCGCGACCGAGACGCTGCTCAACGAGAACAAGTCACCGGCCCGACGCGTCGGCCAGATCGACAACAGGGGCAGCCACTTCTGGCTTGCGCGGTACTGGGCCCAGGAGCTTGCTGCCCAGACCGAGGATGCACAGCTCGCGGGCATCTTCGCGCCTGTCGCCGAGCAGCTCGTCGCGCAGTCAGACACGATCGACGCCGAGCTGATCGCCGTCCAGGGCCACCCGGCCGACATCGGTGGCTACTACCGCCCGGACGGGCAGAGGGCCACGTCGGTCATGCGCCCCAGTCAGACCTTCAACGCGATCATCGACGCGTTGGCCCGCTGACTGGTTGATCGGGGCCGCTCAGAGCCGGCCCGGCCCGTCAGAACGGCGTGCCCTGTCCCCGGGGACCCCGTCTCAGTCGAAGGTCGCAGACACCGCGGCGTGATCGCTCCAGCGTTGCGCGTAGGTCGGGGCCTTGTGCACGACCACCCCGGTGGCGCGCCGCGCCATGGCCGGCGAGGCCAGGACGGCGTCGATGCGCCAGCCCCCATCGGTGTCGAACCCGCGCCCCCGCCACGACCACCACGTGTACGGTCCGGGACCCTCACCACCGAATCGCCGACCGAGGTCGGTCCACCCCAGACCCTCGGGTGCCGGTCGGTACCAATGGTCGAGATGGGCGCGCTCGGATTCGAGGAATCCCGCCCGCCCGCGATTCCCACGCCAATTCTTGATGTCGTTCTGGGAATGCGCGACATTCAGGTCCCCACAGAGCAGGGCGGCTCCCTCGGCCTGGGTAGTCATCCAGGTGCTCATCTCGGCGAGGAACTGGTCCTTCTCCTCGCGCCGTGGTCCTTCGGACTCGCCGGTGTGCACGTACACGCTGGCCACCCTGATCCCTGGGCCCCCCTGGGGGTCGGGCACCGTCGCCTCGACCCAGCGACCCTGCGCAGCGAACTCCGGGGCGCCGAGGCCCACGGAGACGTCAGCCATCGGGGCGCGGCTGAGCAGTGCCACGCCAGCGTGGCCCGGACGGTTGCCCTCGGCCAGGGCCAGATGCCAGTCCCCCAAACCTCCGGCGCCCAGGGCCTCGGCCACCTGGTCAGGGGTCGCGCGCACCTCCTGAAGGCACACCACATCGGCGCCCGATCCCGCGATCGCCTCCAGCCCGCCCCGGCGCAGGGCAGCCCGGATCCCGTTGACATTGGCCGTGACCACGTGAAGCCCGCAGGGCTGCCCGGGCAGCAGCGTCACTTGGGCAGGACGCCGCTGAGGAACGGCATGAGCCCCGCCGCAGGCTTGGTCGCGGTGCGCATCATCACCCCGGGCAGGGTCTTCTCCAGAGCGCTGGGCAGCTGGCGCAGCAACAGTCCGGCCATGAGCTCGTCGAGCTTGTCCTGGGTCTCGAGCTCGGTGACGGCCTCGAGCATGGCAGGCAGAACCACGGCCAGGACGTCGTCGGTGGCCTCCTCGATCGCCGAGACCGACATCTGGCGCATGGCGTCGCTGGTTGCGGCCGTGCTGATCGCCGTCGTGACGACGTCACTGAACGCCTCGCTGCGCTCCTCGCGCAGGGCACGGCCACGTGCGGCCAGGGCAGCGATCCGGGCGTCGGCCTGCTCTGTCGCGTAGGTGGGGGACACCGCCCGGACGATGTCGACTGCCCGCATCGAGAAGGCAGTGGCCATGGCCACACCCCACGAGCCGACCTTCCAGGCGTTCTCTGCGAGCACGGACACCGCGCCCAGCGCGATGTCCTCGGCCGGCGGGTAGGTCGGGCGGGCGACCAACGTCGTGTGCGTCTTCGGGGCCTTGGCCTTGGGCAGCACCCTGACCTTCGGTGGGGTCGGCTCGCTGGAGTCGTCGCTGGGGTCGGCGCCGATGTTGTCGGCCAGGAGGGCCTCAACGGCGGAGGAGCGTCGCGTGTACTGGCGGTTGGCCGTGCGTCGCCTGGCCGCTGCTGCGCGCCCCGAGCGCGAGGCCGGCTCGGTCGACCGTGTCCGCCCGGCCGGGGTCCGCATCGCCTCGGGGGAGCTGGGCGGCACTGTCGCGGCCGCCTCCGGGGTGGTGTCGATCGCCTCGTCCTGTGGTTCGGGCGTGGGAGCAGCCGGGTTCGGGTTCGTGACCTGCTGCTCGGGAGCCGGCGCCTTCGCTGGGGCGCCGCGTGGCGTGGAAGCCCTGGGCGTGGGGGTCCTGGGCTCGCCCGCCGTGGGTTCGCCGGCACCGGCGGCCGGCTTCGGGGCAGGGGACTTCTTGGTCCCGACAGCTCGTCGCGGTGCTGTCTTCCCGGGAGCCGTGGGCTTGTCCGCACTCATGGACCAACGGTACGTGCTCATCGTGGAGTCGCGGAAATCTGGGCTGGACGGGTGGTGGTCGACGCCCATCGTCCCAAGACCAGCCGATTCGGTACATACTCCTGCACTGTGGGCGAGTTGGGCGGTACGTTCGCGATCATCCTGGTCTTCACGCTGATCGGGGGGTTCTTCGCGGCCTCGGAGACCGCGCTGGTGTCCCTTCGGGAGAGCCAGGTCACGAGACTGGTCGAGTCCGATGCCCGGCGGGGGTCACGGCTGCGCACGCTCATGGAGAGCCCGAACCGGTTCCTGGCCGCGGTCCAGGTCGGCGTGACCCTGGCAGGCTTCATCTCCGCAGCGTTCGGGGCGAGCAGGATCGCGCCCGTGGTGTCCGAATGGCTCGTGGCGGCGGGAATGGTGGTCCGAGTCGCCGATCCTGTGGCCCTGATCGGGTCCACGATCCTGATCGTGTTCATCTCCCTGGTCCTCGGTGAGCTCGTGCCCAAGCGCCTGGCGCTGGCCCGGGCCGAGCCCATCGCCATGGCGGTGGCCAGCCCCATCGACCTCATTGCGCGGATCTTCCGGCCCTTCATCTGGTTGCTGTCGGTCTCCACCAACGGGATCGTGCGGATCATCGGGCTGGACCCGGACTCCGCCCGGGAGGCCATCACGGGTGAGGAGCTGCGTGGCATGGTCGCGGCGCACACGGAGCTCACCGCCGAGGAGCGCGAGCTCATCGATGACATCTTCGACGCAGGGGACACCGAGCTGCGCGAGGTCATGATCCCCCGCACCGAGGTGGCGTTCCTCGACGCCTCCCTTCCGGCGTTCCGGGCTGCGTCCCTGGTCTCCGGGATGCCGCACTCCCGCTACCCCGTGATCGGTGAGTCCCCGGATGACGTGATCGGCTTCGTGCATGTCCGCGACATCCTGACCCCCTCGATGGTCGATCGATCCGTGCGGCTCGAGGACCTGGCTCGCGACGTGGCGTTCTTCCCGGGCAGCAAGCAGGTGATCCCCGCCCTGAGCGAGATGCGCCGCAGCGGCCAGCACCTGGCCGTGGTGGCCGACGAGTACGGCGGGACGGCCGGGATCGTCACCCTCGAGGACCTCGTGGAGGAACTCGTCGGCGACATCCACGATGAGTACGACAGGGCCCAGGGCGACACCCGCGAGCATGCCCTGCGCACGGGCGCGCCCTTCGAGGTCGATGGCCTGCTCAACCTCGAGGACTTCGAGGAGGAGTCCGGCGTCGAGCTGCCCGATGGGCCGTTCGAGACGGTTGCGGGCTGGTTCGTGGCGCAGCTCGGGGAGCTTCCCGAACTGGGCGACCAGCTGCCCGGACCCGGCGCGTTGTTCGAAGTCATCGAGCTCGACGGCCGGCGGATCGCACGGCTGCGCGTGACGCCCACCGTGCTCGCGGTGCAGGGCGAGACGGAACCCGGCGACGGCCCATCGGTCGCCGTGCCACCACCCTGAGACATCTTTGCGACAATGGGGCCCATGTCGCAGCGTTCCCGTGTCCTGTCCGGCATCCAGCCGACGGCTGATTCGTTCCATGTCGGCAACTACCTGGGGGCACTGCGCAACTGGGTCACGATGCAGGACAGCCACGAGTGCTTCTACTTCGTCGCAGATCTCCACGCGATCACGGTCGACCATGACCCGGTCCAGGTGCACCAGCGCACCCGCTCCTCGTTCGCCCAGCTCCTGGCACTCGGGATCGACCCGGAACGGTCCACGGTCTTCGTCCAGAGCCAGGTGCCCGAGCACGCGCAGCTCCAGTGGGTGCTGGCGTGCCTGACCGGGATGGGTGAGGCCGGCCGGATGACGCAGTTCAAGGACAAGTCAGCCAAGGCGGGCAATGACCGGACCACGGTCGGGTTGTTCACCTACCCGATCCTGCAGGCCGCCGACATCCTGATCTACCGGGCCGATCGGGTTCCGGTGGGTGAGGACCAGCGCCAGCACCTGGAGCTCAGCCGGGACCTTGCCAACCGGTTCAACACCAAGTTCGGCAACACCCTGGTCCTCCCCGAGCCGCTCATCATCAAGGACACGGCCAAGATCGTCGACCTGGCCGATCCCACCTCGAAGATGAGCAAGTCCTCCCAGGCAGGCTGCGTGTTCCTCCTGGACCCGCCCAAGCGCACGGAGAAGAAGATCAAGTCCGCAGTGACCGATTCGGACAGCGAGGTGCGATTCGACCCGGCCAACAAACCCGGGGTGTCGAACCTGCTGACCATACTGGCCACCTTCACCGGGCGCACCGTCGCCGAGGTCGAGCCCGACTTCGCCGGTCGCATGTACGGCGACCTGAAGAAGGAGACTGCCGCCGCCGTCGTGGACTTCGTCGAGCCCTTCCAGGCGGAGGTCGGCCAGCTCCTGGATGACCCGGCGGAGCTGGATCGGCAGATGGCCAGGGGTGCCGCCAGGGCCCGCGAGGTGGCTGCGGCAACGCTGGCCGATGTCTACGCGAACCTGGGGTTCGTGATCGCATGAGCCGCGGTGCCCCGTGACTGAGATCGTTCTCGGCGACGAGCCGGTGGAGTGGCCGATCACGATCGGGGTCGCCCTGCCCATCCCGGAGCCCTTCCTCGGCGAGCTGGGCGCCTACCGCGAACGGTTCGGTGACCCGCTGGCGCATGCGATCGTGGCGCACATCACCCTCGTGCCCCCCACGCAGGTGGTCGATGAGGATCATCTCGCTGCGATCCTGGACCACCTGCGTGAACGGGCCGCCGACCTCGAGCCCTTCGACATGGTGCTGGCTGGGGCGGGCACGTTCAGGCCCGTCTCACAGGTGGTGTTCGTGCCCGTCGAGCAGGGGGAGCCCGAGATCCGCGCGGCCGAGGCGATGATCCGCCGGGGGCCCCTGGACCGCACGCTGAGCTTCCCCTACCACCCCCACGTGACGGTCGCCCATGACCTCGACGAGGAGTGGCTCGACCAGGCCTACGCTGCGATGACGACCTATCGGGCTGCCTTCACCGTCGATCGACTCGCCCTGTTCGTCCAGCGGCAGGACAGCGTGTGGCGGCTGTCGGTCGTCTTCCCCTTCGGTGAGCAGGTTCGCGACCCCCAGCGCTACGCCGGTGACGCCCTGCGGATCGACGTGGTCGACGCCCAGGAGTTCCCCGACCTGTGCGAGCGGCTCGGTGTGGTCCTGGCCGACAGCGTCTCCTCCGGGGCGGCGGTGAACCTCCTGCTCCCCTTCTCGGCAGCCGACGGGGCAGCGTGGTGGCGCAACCAGGCGCAGGACGTGGCCACAGGGCGTCGGATCGTGCTGGTGGCCCACGTTGCCGGGGCCCTGGTGGGCACCATCTCCCTCACGCCGGCAGCGCCGCCGAACCACAGGCGCCGCGCCGAGCTCACCAAGCTGCTGGTCAATCCCGCTGATCGTCGTCGGGGGGTCGCCACGCGGCTGATGGCCGCCGCCGAGAAGGAGGCCCGGAGTCGTGGCTTCCAGCTGCTGACGCTGGACTGTGTGGCCGGCGGATCGGATGAGGAGCTCTACCGCGGCCTCGGGTACGTGTCGGTGGGGACCATCCCCGGCTTCGCGCTGTCGCCGGCCGGTGACCCGGAGGGCGCCACCTTCATGTACCTGGCGCTGCGCTGAGCCTCCTGCAGGCAGGACCCTGCAGGCAGGGGGTGCTGCCAGCGGGACGGCTGCGTGCCCTCAGCTGAAGATGCCCGACGGTGGTTCGGGCGATCCGCGGGCGGTCGTGTCGTCGAAGGGTCGATGGTCACCCACGAACGAGGACAGCGCGGCACCGTGCACGACGCGTGCCGGCCAGGGGTCCGATGAGCACCGCCGGGTCAGCAGATCCAGATCCAACGACATCGCTGTGGCCGGCTGGGCGATGAGCACGAGGTTGCCGAAGCGGCGTCCGCGCAGCACTGCGGGCTCGGAGCACATCACGACCCGATCGAAGGTCGACCGCAGCCCGGCCACGTAGCGTCGCGCGTAGGTCAGGGGGTTCTCGTCGGCGATGTTGGCCACCAGGGTGCCGGTGGGTGCCAGGGCCCGGCGCGCCAGCCCGAACGCCTGTGCCGAGGTGAGGTTCCCGGGCGTCCGGGCGCTGGCGAACACGTCGAGGACGATGAGGTCGGCGCCCGCCTCGGGAAGGCGTTCCAGTGCGGCGCGGGCATCGGAGCAGCGGACCCTGATCTGAAGTTCCCGGGGCCAGGGCAGATGGGCCCGCACGAGATCGACCAGCGCGGAGTCGTTCTCGATCACGAGGTTGCGGCTGCGCGGGCGCGTGGCGCTGGTGTAGCGGGCCAGGGCCATGGCTCCGCCACCGAGGTGCACGGCGCGCAGTGGGCCCGGCGGAAGCAGGTCGATCGCGTGGCCGATGCGGCGCATGTACTCGAAGACCAGGTGGGTCGGGTCGGCGAGGTCGACATGGGACTGCTGGGTCCCGTCGACGAGCAGGACCCAGCCCTCGGGCAGGTCGGGGTCGGGCACGAGGGTCGCCTCCCCGCCGGACACGGGCGCGCTGACCGTCCCGCGCAGCGCCCGTCGTCCCATGTCCAGACATTGTCCACGAGGGTTCTGCGGTGGGGCGAGCGACAGGGAATACCGCGTGAGGAGGTGTGGTTCCATACCTACCGGGGTATAGGCCCCGCACACACGACGCCGAGTACAAGGAACCTCATATGGCAACCATGACCCTGACCGCCAACGACTTCGAGTCGACCGTCCTGGAGAACGACATCGTGCTGGTGGACTTCTGGGCCGAGTGGTGCGGCCCGTGCCGCAACTTCGCCCCCGTGTTCGAGTCCGCCTCCCAGCAGCACTCCGACGTGGTGTTCGGCAAGGTGGACACCGAGGCTGAGCAGGCCCTGGCCGGAGCCGCCCAGATCACCTCGATCCCGACTCTCATGGCCTTCCGTGAGGGCGTCCTGGTCTTCGCCCAGCCCGGAGCCCTGGCCGCACCTCAGCTCGAGCAGGTCATCGAGGCTGTCCGTGGCCTCGACATGGACCAGATCAGGTCCGAAATCGCCGCTCAGAAGGGCGATTCGCAGTAACGTCTCAGATGCCCGGACCGCACTGGTTCGGGCGGATCGTCCCGCTCCGCCCCCCGACTGGGGCGTCGGGACGAGGCACGGCAAAGGCTCGCCACCCCTCGACCCGGTGACGAGCCTTTGTCATGTGCTGGGCTGGCCGGCTGGCCGGCCGGTCGGGCGTGCGGCCCGCCAGGGCGGCCAGTCGAGCCTGCGGCCCGGCCCCGGCCTCAGGCAGGTGCGCCGGGATCCGGCTCGTCGGACCCGGTCGAACCTGAGGGGCCTGGCGCCCCGCCGCGCTGGGTCTGGGCGGCTGTACGGGCCTGGCGCCGTCGGACCCACCAGATGATCGCGCCGGCGATCAGCAACGGGGAGACGATGAGCAGCGCGTTGCCCAGCCAGCTCCAGAACTCGCCGAGTCCGTCGAGGAAGGACTCCCACCACGTCGGCTCGGGCTGGGGCTCGACCGTGCCGCGGGCGTCCTCCGGGCTCATCAGCGTCAGGCTGATCTGACTCATCGCGGTCTGGTTGGCCAGGTTGCGCTGCTGGGCCCGCAAGGAGTCCAGCTCGGCCTGTCGGCTGGCGATGGCCTGCTCGAGTGCGATCACGTCTCCGACGTTCTTGGCGTCGTCCATCAGCGCGGTCAGTCGGGCCAGGGAGGCCTCGAGTGCGGTGATCCGCGCATCGATGTCGGACTTCTGCGCCCCGACGTCGTAGGAGGACTGCTGCATCTGCACGACCTCGCCGGTGCTGCGGGCGGCCTCCACGGCCTTGTCGTACTGGTCGACGGGGACCTCCACGGACAGCCAGACTCCGGGGCCGGTCGGGTACCACGGGTACGGGTAGGAGGACCGTGCGAAGTCCTCCGCGCCGGGCATCCCGCCGCTCATGACCGCGTTCCCGTCCGAACCCTCGGTCACCACGGTCTCGGAGGTGACCCGGCCACCGAGGGCCAGGATCGTTGCGACGAACGCGTCCCGTTCGGACTCGATCTCGTCGGTGCCGACCAGGAGGCTCGCTGAGCGCACCAGGCTGTTGTCGGCGGCGAGGTCCTTCGCGCCGACCGAGCCAGGGGCCCCGGCGGCGATGCCCGACTCGCCCGCCACGCTCGACCGCGCGGCGTCACCGATCGATTCGTCGGCAGCCGCCATCTCGCCGGACATGTCACCGTCGGGGGCCATCGCGGGGCCCTCGGCCACCCCGATGCTGGCGGTCGTGGCTGAGTCGGACCCACCGCTGCCGGTGCCTGGCAGCACGGTCGGGGCGGCCAGGGCCAGTGCCGCCACGCTGGCGGCCACGAGCAGCGAGCCCTGCCAGTGCCGGTGCAGCCACGACGGGTGGTCGACAGTTGCAGCGGGCTGGACCCCCGTGGGTTCCGCAGGGTCGGCTTCCCTGGTCATGTCTGCCAGGACTCGATCAAGCAGGTGGTCGCTCGAGGTGGGGGTGCCGGCCTCGGGGTCAACCTGGGCCAGCATGGCGCGCAGGTCGGCATCGGATCGGTCGTCGGTTCCAGTGCCGTTCATGATTCCTCCGAGCCGGTTGCAGTGCGGGGGGTGGGGTTGGGGGTGGGGGGTGTGGTGGCCGTCGGGTCACCACCGGGTTGGCCCGGACCGGGGGGTCCCTCACCGGGCGACGGTCGGATGCCGGGGTCGTCGACCCCGCGCGCGATGAGCGCCTCACGCAACCGCGTCCGGGCCCGATGCAGGCGTGTGCGTGCGGTGCCGGCCGAGCAGTCGAGGACCTCGGCGATCTCGTTCGGCTCGAGCTGTTCCCACGCCCAGAGGCGGAGCAGCTCGGCGTCGGACTCGGACACGTCCTCCAGCGCGGCGGACACGGTGTCGTGGGCGGTGTGTGCGTCCACGACCTGGTCGCTGGGGTCGTCCTGCGTCGTGCGCAGGGGCCGGACTGTCGCCAGCCGCGCCCCCAGCCGCGTTCGCCGCGATTCGGAGCGGATCGTGTGTGCGATCACGTTGCCGGCGGTCGAGTACAGCCAGGGCAGCGCCTCCTCGGGCACCACGTCCCGGCGTCGCCAGGCGGTCGCGAAGACCTCCACGACCACGTCCTCGGCGTCCTCGGCGGAGTTCAGCCGCCGTCGGGCGTAGGCCAGGACTGCGCGGGAGTGCTCACCGAACAGGTCGGTCAGCCACACTTCCTCGAGCTGCGGGGTGCTCATACCCCCATATTCCCGCCACCGCCCCCACCGTTACACCACCCCACGCCACCCCCCACCACGGACTTGCGGCAGGTTTCCGACGCCCCTGAGCGGTTTGCGGCAGGTTTGGAGCGCCCGATCGACCGCATTCCTGCCCCAATTCCCCGCCGAACGTGGCGCGCGGGGGTTGGGCGGTGGGGGCGGGGACGTGCGCGGGGTTGTGCGGACGCGCGGTGGCGCGCGGCAGGGGGTGGGGTTCAGCCCTCCAGCGCTGCTGAGACCACGTCGCGGGCTTCGCTCTGGATCCTGGCCAGGTGCTCGGCGCCCAGGAAGGACTCGGCGTAGATCTTGTACACGTCCTCGGTGCCCGAGGGGCGCGCCGCGAACCAGCCGTTGTCCGTGGTCACCTTGAGGCCGCCGATCTTGGCGCCGTTGCCCGGTGCCTCGGTCAGCTTCGCCGTGATCGCCTCACCGGCCAGCTCCGTGGCGCTCACCTGCTCCGGGGACAGGCTGGCGAGCTTGGCCTTCTGCTCCCGGTCGGCAGGCGCATCGACGCGGGCGTAGGCCGGTGCGCCGTGCTCAGCGGTCAGCTCCGCGTAGTGCTCGGAGGGGTCCTTGCCGGTGACGGCGGTGATCTCCGCGCTCAGCAGCGTGAGCAGGATCCCGTCCTTGTCGGTGGTCCAGACGGTGCCGTCCTTGCGCAGGAACGACGCCCCGGCGGACTCCTCACCGCCGAATCCGAACGAGCCGTCCACCAGGCCGGGCACGAACCACTTGAAGCCCACGGGCACCTCGACCAGCTTCCGGCCGAGGTCCGAGGCCACACGGTCGATCATCGAGGAGCTCACCAGCGTCTTGCCGACCGCGGCGTCGGCGCGCCATCCGGGGCGGTTGGCGAACAGGTAGCCGATGGCCACCGACAGGTAGTGGTTCGGGTTCATGAGGCCGGTCCCGGGGGTGACGATGCCGTGCCGGTCGGCGTCCGCGTCGTTGCCGAAAGCCACCCGGAAGTCGTCCTTCATCCCCACCAGGTTCGCCATCGCGAAGGGCGAGGAGCAGTCCATGCGGATCTTGCCGTCCCAGTCCAGGGTCATGAACCGCCAGGTCGGGTCGACCCGCGGGTTGACCACGGTGAGGTCCAGCCCGTGCATCTCGGCGATGTGGCCGTAGTAGGCCACCGCAGCCCCGCCCATCGGGTCCGCGCCCAGCGTGATGCCGGAATCCCGCACCGCGTCCAGGTCCAGGACGTTGGGCAGGTCGCGGGCGTACTCGTCGAGGAAGTCGTAGGTGCCGGTGCTGTCCTGGGCCAGTGCGGTGGCCAGCGGGATCCGGCGCACGCTGGTCATGCCACTGGCAATGATCGCGTTGGCGCGGTCCTGGATCCAGCCAGTCGCCTCGCTGCTGGCTGGCCCCCCGTCCGGCGGGTTGTACTTGAATCCGCCGTCCGGTGGCGGGTTGTGCGAGGGCGTGACGACGATGCCGTCGGCCAGGCCGCTGCTGCGCCCACGGTTGTAGGCGAGGATCGCGTGGCTCAGGGCAGGGGTCGGGGTGTAGCCATCGCGGCTGTCGATGCGGACCTCCACGTCATTGGCCGCCAGCACCTCGAGCGCCGAGGCCCACGCCGGCTCGGAGAGCCCATGGGTGTCCTTGGCCAGGAACAGCGGTCCATCGGTGCCCTGCATCCTGCGGTACTCCACGATCGCCTGGGTGGTGGCCAGGATGTGGAACTCGTTGAACGAGGTCTTGAGGCTGGAGCCGCGGTGCCCGGAGGTCCCGAAGCTCACTCGTTGATCGATGTTGTCGGGGTCCGGTTGGTCGGCGTAGTACAGCGTGATCAGCTTCGCGACGTCCACCAGGTCGCTGTCCAGAGCCGGGAGTCCGGCGCGCTCGTGTGTCATGGAACCTCCCAATCGTCGGGTGGCGGCGCGGCCACCCACGAAGCCCAAGACTATGGAGCGAGACGTGCCCGGGTCGCGGTGAGCGACGATGGGACGCCCCATCGCGCCCCACACCTGGCCGGTGTCTGCCGCGCGACATGTCATCATGTGCCGATGACCGGCTCGACCCTCTACAGACGCCTGCCCAACGGTTCGTGGGCGTCGGAGCGGGAGGACCTGGCCGCGGGTGGCTCCGATGACGGGCCCGACGAGCCCGCAGGGCCCGCAGCGGTCGCGGCACCGGTGGCGGTGGGTGCGTCGGCTGCCGCCGCTCAGGCGTCCGCGGCGCCGTCAGGGGCAGGGGGCGCTCCGCCCGCAGGGCCGCCCCAGCAGACGATCGCCCGCCCGACGCCGCCGTCCAAGCCGCGCCGCAAGCGATGGGGCTTCCTCCGCATCCTCCGCTGGGCTGTCGGGGCCTATGTCGCGTGGTGGGTGTTCCTGATGATCTACGCGGGCACCTCACTGACCAAGGTCGACGCCTCGTCGCCGGACCCGATCGCGGAGACGAGCGGGTCCGTGTGGCTCCTCGTCGGGTCGGACAGCCGTGAGGGGCTGACGGCCAAGCAGCAGCGGAGGCTGCGCACGGGCAACACCGAGGGCAAGCGCACCGACACGATCATGCTGGTGCACCAGGAGTTCGGGCAGGCGCCGACCCTGGTCTCCATCCCACGCGACTCGTGGGTCACGATCCCGGAGCACATCGCAACCGACGGCGAGCTGACGGAAGCGCGCGGCGGCAAGATCAACTCCGCATTCGCCTACGGCGGGGCCCCCCTGCTCGCCGAGACGATCGAGTACAACACCGGCCTGCACGTGGACCACTACATGGAGGTCGGGTTCGCCGGCATCGTCTACATGACCGATGCCGTGGGCGGGATCGACGCCTGCTTCGAGGACGCCGTCACGGACCAGAACAGCGGACTCGACGTCGAAGCCGGGTGCACCACGCTCGATGGCCCCCAGTCGCTGGCGTGGGTCCGGATGCGCTACGCGGACCCCAAGGGCGACCTCGGGCGGATCGAGCGCCAGCAGCAGTACATGGCATCGATGGTGGACGAGATCGTCAGTGTCCAGACGGTGCTCAACCCGGTGCGACAGTGGCGGATCGTCAACGCCGTGCTGGACTCCGTGGTCGTCGGTGAGGGCACGGGGATGTTCAACCTGGGCAGCATCGGGTTCGGCATGGCCCGTATCGCCACAGGTGGCGGCGAGGTCACGACCGTCCCCATCGACGACTCCGACCACTGGGAGAACGGCCAGTGGGTCATCAAGTGGGACACCGCTGAGTCCGATCAGCTGTTCTCCTCGATGGGCGGACACACACCCCAGGCCTCCGTCGACCAGTAGGCCGGCCACGCGGGTCTTGCAGCGCCGGGACGAGGGCAGTCGCCAGCCCGAGCCTTGTCCGCGGACAGGGGATGCCGAAGTAGGCTGTCCCCAGCACTTTCTCGCACACCACCAGGAGTTGCCGTGGCCCGCGTCGTCGTGGACGTCATGCTCAAGCCCGAGATCCTCGACCCGCAGGGACGGGCGGTGATGGGGGCCCTGGGTCGCTTGGGTCTGGCCGGCGTCTCGTCGGTCCGCCAGGGCAAGCGCTTCGAGCTCGAGGTCGAGGGTGAGATCGACGAGGACCTCTCGGAGCGCCTGCACGAGATTGCCGCCTCGCTGCTGAGCAATCCCGTGATCGAGGACTACGAGATCTACGAGGAGGGCGACGAGGTCGCCTGCGACTGTGACGACTGCACCTGCGAGCCTTCGGGCGCGGTCGACATCGAGGTGTCGACGGCGGCGGAGCGGGCCTGATGCGCATCGGTGTGGTGACCTTCCCGGGGTCGCTGGACGACCGTGATGCTGCGCGCGCGGTCCGTATCGCCGGGGGCGAGCCCATCGCCCTCTGGCACGCCGATGCTGACCTCCAGGGTGTGGACGCCGTGGTCCTGCCCGGCGGCTTCTCCTACGGCGACTACCTGCGCTGTGGCGCGATCAGCCGGTTCGCCCCGGCGATGGACTCCATCATCGCGGCCGCTGGCCAGGGGCTGCCGGTGCTCGGCATCTGCAACGGCTTCCAGATCCTCTGCGAATCCCACCTGCTCCCCGGAGCGCTGACGCGCAACGCCGGACTGCACTTCGTCTGCCGCGACCAGGAGCTCGAGATCGCCAACGCCACCACCCCGTGGACGCGGGACTACGAGGCCGGGCAGCGGATCGTCGTCCCGTTGAAGAACGGCGAGGGCCGCTACCAGGCCGACGCGGCCACCCTCGATGCACTGGAGGCCGAGGGCCGTGTCATCGCCTACTACTCCGACCTCAACCCGAACGGCTCGCAGCGCGACATCGCCGGGATCTGCAACGAGGCGGGCAATGTCGTGGGCCTGATGCCCCATCCTGAGCACGCCGTGGAGGACCTCACCGGTCCCGGCATCGACGGCCTGGGGTTCTTCACCTCGATCCTGACCCATCTCGCGGCCGGCGGCTCCGTGGCCGGTGCCCCGCAGGGAGCCCACGCATGACCGACACCGTCGCCGCGGCGCAGCAGCAGCCCGACGCCCCCCAGCCCTTCGCCGAGCTCGGGCTCAAGCCCGACGAGTACGCCCGGATCGCCGAGATCCTGGGCCGGCGTCCGACCGCCTCCGAGCTGGCCATGTACTCGGTGATGTGGAGCGAGCACTGCTCGTACAAGTCCTCGAAGGTGCACCTGCGCCAGTTCGGCGACAAGAAGCCCGAGACCGATGCGCTGCTGGTCGGGATCGGGGAGAACGCTGGCGTGGTCGACATCGGCTCCGGCTGGGCTGTGACCTTCAAGGTCGAGTCGCACAACCACCCCTCGTACGTGGAGCCCTACCAGGGCGCGGCCACCGGCGTGGGTGGGATCGTGCGCGACATCATGAGCATGGGCGCCCGCCCCGTGGCGGTCATGGACCCGCTGCGCTTCGGCGCCGCAGACCACCCGGACACCAGGCGCGTGCTGCCGGGGGTCGTGGCCGGGGTCGGCGGGTACGGCAACTGCCTGGGCCTGCCCAACATCGGCGGCGAGGTCGTGTTCGACGCGTCCTACCAGGGCAACCCCCTCGTGAACGCCCTGTGCGTGGGTGTGATGCGCCATGAGGACATCCACCTGGCCAGCGCCCGCGGCGTGGGCAACGCCGTGATCCTCTACGGGGCGCGCACCGGCGGTGACGGCATCGGTGGGGTCTCGGTCCTGGCCTCCGAGACGTTCACCGAGGGCGGGCCGACGAAGCGCCCGAGCGTGCAGGTCGGCGATCCGTTCATGGAGAAGCTGCTGATCGAGTGCACCTTGGAGGTGCTCGGCTCGGGGATCGTCGAGGGGATCCAGGACCTCGGCGGCGCCGGCATCTCGTGTGCGACCTCCGAGTTGGCGTCCAACGGCGAGGGCGGCATGCACGTGTGGCTCGACCGCGTCCTGCTGCGCGACCCCACGCTCTCGCCTGAGGAGATCCTCATGAGCGAGTCGCAGGAACGCATGTGCGCGGTGGTCGAGCCGGCGAAGGTCGAGGAGTTCCTGGCGATCTGCGCCAAGTGGGACGTCGAGGCCGTGGTGATCGGCGAGGTCAACGACTCCGGTCGCCTCACGGTCGACTGGCACGGCGAGCAGATCGTCGATGTCCCGCCGCGCACGGTTGCCCACGAGGGGCCGGTGTACGACCGTCCGCTGGCCCGCCCGGACTGGCTGACCCCCCGCCAGGATGACGCCCCGACGCCGGAGCGGCTCGCCCGCCCGACGACTGCGGCCGAGATCCGCCAGACGCTGCTGACCCTGCTCGCCTCGCCGAACCTGGCCGCGAAGGACTGGGTCACCGACCAGTACGACCGCTACGTCATGGGCAACACGGTGCTCGCGCAGCCCGAGGACGCGGGCATGATCCGCATCGACGACGAGACCGGGTTGGGTGTGGCCCTGGCCACCGACTGCAACGGCCGGTTCGCCGCCCTGGACCCGTATGCCGGTGCGCAGTTGGCGCTGGCCGAGGCGTACCGCAACGTCTCTGTGTCCGGTGCGGTGCCGCTGGCGATCACCAACTGCTTGAACTTCGGGTCCCCGGAGGATCCGGCGGTGATGTGGCAGTTCGCCCAGGCCGTCACCGGGTTGGCCGATGCGTGCCTGACGATGGGCACTCCGGTGACAGGCGGCAACGTGTCCTTCTACAACCAGACCGGTGACGTGGCGATCCACCCGACGCCGGTCGTGGGCGTGCTCGGCGTGATCGACGACGTCGCGCGGCGCACCCCGATGGCGTGGGGCGCCGACGGTGACCTCATCTACGTGCTCGGCGAGACCCGCGACGAGTTCGGCGGGTCGGAGTGGGCCCACGTCGTGCACGGTCACCTGGGCGGGATGCCGCCACACCTCGACCTGGAGTCCGAGCGCCAACTGAGCCAGATCCTGGTCGCGGGCTCGCGTGACGGCATGTTCTCAGCCGCACACGATGTCTCCGACGGCGGTGTCGCGGTGGCGCTGGTCGAGATGGCGCTGCGCTCGGGCGTGGGCGCACGTTGCTGGGTCCCTGACGGGGTCGACCCGTTCGTGTTCCTGCTCTCGGAGTCCGCAACGCGTGCGGTTGTTGTGGTGGCCCGCTCCGAGGAGCTGCGCTTCACCGAGATGTGTGGCGCGCGCGGTTTCGCGGCCACGCGGGTCGGCGTCGTGGATTCCGGGATCGGCGCCGAGTCGGGTCTGGGCGAGGACGGTCAGGCGTTGGTCATCGACGGCGTGCACGACGGATCGATCGTGCTGGACCTCGACGAGGTCAGCCAAGTGCGCGAGGCAACCCTCCCAGCCCTGTTCGGCTGACCTCCCGCGACGTTCTCGCTGTTCGTGCTTCCCTTCCGGCTTGGTGCTTCCGTTCCGACGGAAGCACCAAGCGCCCCGGGAAGCACCGGTGCCCGCGAGCCTCTGGCGTGGCAGGATCGCTGAATGGGCCTCGATGATCTCGAGCAGGTGATGGTCACGTCCCGGGCGGAGTTGCGGGCGTGGTTGGCGCAGAACTCGCAGACGTCACCGAGCATCTGGTTGGTGACCTACAAGAAGTCGACGGGTCTGCCCGCCCCCAGCTACGACGAGATCGTCGAGGAGGTCCTCTGCTTCGGCTGGATCGACTCCACCGTTCGGGGTCGCGACGAGCAGTCCTCGATGATCCTGCTCGCCGCGCGCAAGCCGACCTCGACCTGGTCGGCGACGAACAAGGCGCGCGTGGAGCGGTTGCTGCGCTCGGGGCTGATGACCGATCGCGGCATCAAGGCGATCGAGGTGGCGAAGTCGAACGGATCGTGGGAGATCCTCGACCCTGTGGAGCGTCTCGAGGTTCCCGACGACCTGGCCGCCGCGCTGGACGCGGTGCCTCAGGCGCGAGGGTTCTTCGACTCGATGCCGCCAGGAGCGCGCAAGCAGCACCTGTGGTTCGTGGTCTCGGCGAAGCGGCCGGAAACCCGGGCGGCGCGGATTGAACGGATCGTGGCTGAGAACGCCGAGGGCCGCCGCGCAGCGGGTTGAGCGCCCGCCAGCCCGCGGCCCCCCGCACCCGCCGCTTCTCGCTTCCCCTTCCCCTTCCTGCCTCTCCGCCCGTCTCGTGCTTCCGCCTGGACGGAAGCCCGAGAGACTGTCGGAAGCGCGGAAGCCGAGGGATATCAGGGCACGTCAGGGGAGGCGGG
The DNA here is from genome assembly GCA_963697345.1 of uncultured Actinomycetes bacterium. Taxonomy (GTDB): domain Bacteria; phylum Actinomycetota; class Actinomycetes; order S36-B12; family CAIYMF01; genus Prado023. The sequence continues at coordinate 76,237 of CAVONS010000010.1, forward strand.
CCAGGGCGACGTGGATGCGTCGCCGGAGGGCGCGCTCGTCCCACAGGTCCGCCCATGCGATGTGGATCACCACATACCCCCGTTCGATGAGGGCGTCGTCGCGCCGCTTCTCCTGCCAGTGCGCGGCTGCGGGGTCGTCATGCAGCGTGTACTTGGCGCGTCCGTCGAACTCCACCACGGTCCGATCGCCCAGCAGGAAGTCCACCCGCGCGCTGCCGACCCACACCTGCTCGCGCACCTCCAAACCCATCCGCTGGAGCCGTAGGCGCAGCAGGCTCTCACCGGGGCTCTCTGCCAGCCGGCTGACCTTCAGGTGCAACCGGCGGGCACGCCCGACTCCGGGTTGCCGGGGCAACTGTGCGGCGGCTGTACGCAGGTCAGCCGCGGTGATCAGGTCGGCACGTAGCGCGGCATCGGCGATGGCCACGCCCCAGTCGTGATCGAGCAGTCGCGCGCAGTCCAGCACCGTGAGCAGGGGCTCAGTCGCGCTGACGCCGTCCACCTCGCGGATACAGTCGGCGCGGACCGGAAGCGAGTGCATCCGGTAGCCGGTGCCGGACTTGGGGCGTCCCACGCGCTGGCTGCTCGGCGACACATGCACGGTGTGGAGGTGGGCGTCCAGGAGGGGGAGTGCCCAGAGGTTGGCCGCGCTGACATGGCTGACCACAACGCGTGTCACTCGTCCCAGCACTGCCTCCGTCCGCAGGCGGTGGACTTGTTCGAGAGTCAGCCCGGTGGTCTCGGCGTACGTGCCCGGCGCGAGCCTGGTCATGGCGCCGAGGACCTCGCGGATCGCGCGCGGGGGCAGGCCACGCAGTTCGAGGTCGCGGCGCGTGACGATCGCTGGGAGTTCCACGCCCCGATGGTGAGCCAGCATCCACTGGCAAGCGCCCCACCCGAGGTGCATCTGTGGACAACGCCCCACGCGGCGCGAGAGCAGGTCGCGCTTCCGCGCTGCGCTCGTGCTTCCGGACGGACGCGGGCACGAGGGCAAAGTGGAAGCACGAGTGGGCGTGGTGGTCAGGGGCTGCCCAGCGTGAGTGGGGGGTCGAGCAGCGGGAGCCAGGGCGTGAGGTCGGCGCGCTGACCGCTGGCCCGCACCCGCCCGGACTGCCGTGCCTCGGTCCATGAGAGGCCGCCGGTGGCCAGTGCCAACCACGTCGCGGGGTCTATCTCGACGACCGCCGAGGGAGTGCCTCTGCGGTGCACCGGGCCGGGGACGGCCTGGACCGCAGCGAACGGCGGGATCCGGACCTCGACGGAGTACCCGGGTGCGCGGGTGGTGAGCAACTGCAGGGTGTACCGCACGGCAAGCCTCTGGGTGGCGTGGTCCGCGGGCTCCGCCGCACTGGTGCCGCCAACGCTCGCCCGGACAGCGGCAAGGCCGTCCGCGTCGGGGATTCGTGAGCGGGCCACCCCCGGATTGTCCCCGATGCGCGCCCGTCCCGCCCAAACGCCGCCCTCGTGCTTCTCGGCCTGGCTCGTGCCTCGATCCCGACGGAAGCGCCAAGTCCTGCCGGAAGCACGAGCGGCGCGTGGCACGAGCGGCGCGTAGAGCACGAGTGGCGCGTGGGCGCCCGGGCGTGCACCGGTGCGGGTGTGGGCACCTAGACTGCACCTCGTGGCGCGCGGCGACGGAATGCTCACCCACGAGCTCGACCCCCACGATCAGGGGCCACAGGACGCATGTGGTGTGTTCGGGGTCTGGGCGCGTGACGAGGACGTGGCGAAGCTGACGTACTTCGGCCTCTACGCGCTGCAGCACCGGGGCCAGGAGTCTGCCGGGATGGCGGTCAGCGATGGCCACCAGACCCTCGTGTTCAAGGAGATGGGCCTGGTCTCCCAGGTGTTCACCGAGGGGGCGCTTGCCTCCCTGCGCGGCCACGTGGCCGTGGGCCACTGCCGCTACTCCACCACGGGGTCGAGCGTGTGGGCCAACGCACAGCCGACGTTCCGCGGCACGGCCACCGGCCACCTCGCGCTGGGCCACAACGGGAACCTCACCAACACCCACGAGCTGGCCGTGCGTGTTGCCGAGGCGGAGCTCAGCTCGGGTGTGCTCCCGCTGGGCACCGCGATGCACTCGACGTCGGACACTGAGCTGCTCACGGCGCTGCTGGCCGCCCATCCCGGCGAGTCCCTGCTCCAGGCGGCCGTGGATGAGCTGCCTCATGTCCGTGGGGCGTTCAGCCTGGTGTTCATGGATGACACCACGCTCTACGCCGCCCGCGATGCGCAGGGCATCCGCCCCCTGGTGATCGGCCGGCTGGAACGTGGCGGCTGGGTCGTTGCCTCGGAGTCGGCCGCCCTGGACATCGTGGGTGCCACCTTCGTGCGCGAGGTCGAGCCAGGTGAGGTCGTCTCGATCGATGAGCGCGGGCTGATCAGCGACCGGTTCGCCCCCGCTGAGCCCAAGGGATGCCTCTTCGAGTTCGTCTACCTGGCTCGCCCGGACACCCGGATCGCCGATCGCAGCGTGCACGCGACACGCGTCGAGATCGGTCGGACGCTGGCGCGCGAGCACCCCGTCGACGCCGACCTCGTGATCCCCACGCCTGAGTCCGGGACCCCCGCGGCGGTCGGCTACGCGCAGGCCAGCGGGATCCCCTTCGCGCAGGGCCTGGTCAAGAACGCCTACGTCGGGCGCACGTTCATCCAGCCGTCCCAGACGATCAGGCAGCTCGGGATCCGGCTCAAGCTGAACCCCTTGCGCGACGTCATCGAGGGCAAGCGCCTCGTGGTCGTCGATGACTCCATCGTGCGCGGGAACACCCAGCGCGCGATCGTCCGGATGCTGCGTGAGTCGGGCGCCGCCGAGGTTCATGTGCGCATCTCGAGTCCACCTGTCCTGTGGCCGTGCTTCTACGGGATCGACTTCGCGACCCGCACGGAGCTGATCGCCCACGACCGTGATGTCGAGCAGATCCGTGCCTCCCTGGGTGCTGACTCCCTGGGCTACGTGTCCCTGGATGGCCTGACCGCAGCAACGTCGCTGGGTGCGGAGAACCTCTGCCGTGCATGCTTCGACGGTGTGTATCCCATCGCGTTGCCTGAGCCGGAGCAGCTCGGCAAGCACCTGCTGGAGGTCGCCGAGGTGAGCGGGGCGTGACCGAGCCGGGAGCACCCGCTGCGGGCGCCACGTATGCAGCTGCTGGCGTGGATGTCGAGGCCGGCGAGCGGGCCGTCGAGCTCATGCGCGCCTCCATCGCCCGGGCACAGCGCCCGGAGGTGGTCGGTGCGGTGGGCGGCTTCGCCGGGCTCTTCGACGCGTCAGCGCTGACCCGGTATCGACATCCGCTGCTTGCCACGTCCACCGATGGGGTCGGTACCAAGATCGACGTTGCCCGCAGGATGGACGTGCACGACACGATCGGCATCGACCTCGTGGCCATGGTGGTCGACGACCTGGTCGTCTGCGGTGCCGAGCCGTTGTTCATGACCGACTACATCGCGGTGGGAAGCGTGGTGCCCGACCGCGTCGCGGCCATCGTCACGGGGATCGCCGAGGGCTGCCGGCAGGCAGGGGTGGCACTGCTGGGCGGCGAGACCGCCGAGCACCCCGGACTGCTCGCCCCCGATGAGTACGACGTCGCGGGTGCTGGGACCGGGGTCGTCGAGGCAGACAGCCTGCTGGGTCCTGATCTGGTGTGCGACGGCGACGTGCTGGTCGCCATGGCATCCAGCGGCCTGCACTCCAATGGCTACTCGCTTGCGCGCCACGTCCTCTTCGAGCGGGCCGGTTGGGTTCTGGACCGCCACGTCCCGGAACTTGGTCGGACGCTCGGCGAGGAGATGCTCGAGCCAACGCGGATCTACACCCTGGACCTGCTCGACCTCATCGCTGCGGGCGGTGTGCACGCCATCTCCCACATCACCGGTGGTGGGATCGCCGCCAACGTGGCCCGCGTCCTGCCGGCCGGCATGCACGGTGAGATCGCGCGTGCCACGTGGACGCCGGCACCGATCTTCGGACTCATCGGCGAGCTCGGGGGAGTCTCCCTGCGCGAGCGGGAGCGCACGTTCAACGAGGGGCTGGGCATGGTCGCGGTGATGGCCCCGGAGTCCGTGGCCGACGGTGTGCGCCGGTTGGCGTCCCGAGGCGTGCACGCCTGGGTCTGTGGGCACGTGCGCGCCAGCAGGCGGGGTGACTCCTCAGATGCCCCTGCCAAGGGGGGCACGGGCGGGACTGTCACACTGGTCGGCGAGCACGCCTGAACGACGTGCCCGGGCGCAGACAGCGCGCGACCCCACCACGACCAGCTGATCGTGGGTCTGGCCCTCGTCGGAGCGCGACGGACTAGACGTCCTCGTCGTCGTCCTCGACGTACTTGGCGTAGGGATCGTCCTCGAAGTCGGAGTCGTCGGCGAAGCCCTCGGGATCTTCGGGTGCACCCGGGGATCCCGCGAGCTCGGCCTGGAGTCGCTCCAGGTCCGTGGTGGGCCCGCCGTACTTCAACTGGCGAGCGACCTTCGTCTGCTTGGCCTTGGCTCGGCCGCGCCCCATGGCTCGACCCCCTCCTCCGGTGCATTCCCGGGCGGTGCGTGTGCTCCGGCATGACACGTCACATGCGCCCCACTGCGCCGGGCGCGATCACGGTCATACTACTAGGCCGGTCGCGCTGGCGCTCAACGTTTGCAGGATCGATTGTCGGGGTGTCCTGCCCGGTCCCGGGCCGGGGGCCGGATTCGCGGCTCGGGTCGGGCGCACCCGGCGTGGCGCGTGGGCATCCTGGGAAAGGCCTGCGAAAATGCCTTCCCCGTGTTGAACACGAGTGATCTCGGTGTCATGCTCTGCTCAGATGCCCGATTGAGTACGTTCTGTGAACAATCACCGAGGAGTCCGTGATGGCCGCACGACAGCAGGAAGTGGAACCGCTGCTCACCCCCGCTGAGGTTGCGGCCCTGTTCCGAGTGGACCCCAAGACGGTCACCCGCTGGGCCAACTCCGGGAAGCTCACCTCGATCCGCACACTGGGCGGGCATCGTCGCTACCTGGAGAGCGAGGTCCGCGGCCTCCTCGAGAGCATCCCGGCCCCACGCAACGGGATGACCCAGGATTCCCCCGAAGCCTGAGGCCTCGCCAGTCCCCCTGTTCCCAGCGCCCCCGACGGCCGCCCGGCGGCCGGTCAGCGCGTGGCGCCAACAACCAACCAGGCCGACCCGCGCACACGCCACAGGAATGCCACGGCCCGCGCCAGCATGAACACCGTCAGCGCCATCCACAGCTGGGTGACGCTGCCCTGAATCCGCCACACCCACCACGCGGCCGGGGCGAATGCGGCCAGCGCGAACAGCTGGGCCCACACGAGGAATCGTGCGTCGCCGGCGCCGAGCAGGACACCATCGAGGACGAAGACCACGCCAGCGAGCGGCTGCTGCAGGGCCACCACCAGCAGCGCGCTGGCCACCATCGCCTGGACCAGCACGTCGTCGCCGAAGAGCCCCGGCACCCAACTGCGCCCGGCCAGGACCAGCAGCATGAGGATCACACCGAGCCAGATGCCCCAGCGGGTCATCTGCCAGGTGACGGCGCGTGCGAGCGAGACCGACCCGGCGCCGAGATGGCGGCCGAGCAGGGCCTGTCCGGCGATCGCCAGGGCATCCATGCCCAGTGCCAGCAGGTACCAGATCGTGAAGGTCACGTAGTAGGCGGCCAGCTGGGCGTCACCGAGTCGCGCAGCCACGCCCACGGCCAGCACGAACACGGCCCGAAGCGCGAGAGTGCGCCAGAACAGGGGCACCGCCCCGCGCGCTGAGACCAGGACACCGGAACGGCTCGGCCGCAGGGACGCACCGTGTCGACGGGCGCGCCGCGCCAGCTCCGCGACGAACAAGCCTGCGGCAAGCACCTCAGCGATCACCGTGGCCCACGCGGATCCTGTGATGCCCCACTCGGCGATGAGGACCAGGTAGGCAGACAGGACGAGATTCGTTCCGACCGCCGCCAGGGTCACCCACAGCGTGGCAGCCGTGTCCTGCAGGCCGCGCAGCACACCGATGGCGGCCATTGCAGCCAGCGCGAACGGGAAGGCAAGGCTGATCGTGCGCAGATAGGCAAGGGCCTCGGACGTGGTCTCCGGTGAGGTTCCGATCCATGCGAGCAGCTGCGGACCGAGCAGCCACGTGCCGGCTGTGGCGGCCATCCCGATCACAAGGCCCAGGGCCACTCCCTCGATCCCATCGCTGATGCCCGCGGCGACCTGGCCGGCCCCGACCCGCCGGGCCACGACGGCCGTCGTCCCGTAGGCGAGGAAGATCGCCAACCCGGTGACGGTGGTGAACACCTGCGCACCGGCACCCAGGGCCGCCAGCGACGTCGTGCCGAGCGTGGCGACGATGGCAGCGTCGGTCAGCGTGAACAGCGGCTGGGCGACCAGGGCGCCGAAGGCTGGGACCGCCAGGCGCAGGATCTCGCGCGCCGACGTCCGATCCACGGCGGCATCAAGATCTGCTGGAGTGGCCCTGTCCATGACACCGCCGAGACTAGTGGCGGGTCCTTCAGGCAGCGGGATGCCCCCGCCTGGGTGACCTGCCGGTTGTGGGCGGGCCCTGCGAGGTGACGTCCCCTGAGGTGGTGTAGTTCTCGCTCACCGTGGGGGTCAGTGTTCTGATCATGCCGTCATGAGTTCGGGTGTGGCCACCTGCCCTTCGGTCTCGGGGTCGGGGATGAGGAGGGCCATGGAGCGTTCGCTGAAGTAGCGGCGGTCTGCGGCGGCCCACTCGTCGTGTTGTTCGACCAGGACGGCGCCGGCCAGCCGGAGCAGGGCGGCTGGGTTGGGGAACACCCCGACGACGTCGGTTCTGCGCTTGATCTCCTTGTTGGTGCGTTCCAACGGGTTGGTGCTCCACAGCTGTCGCCAGTGCAGCTGGGGGAACGCTGAGAAGGCCAGCAGGTCGTCCTTGGCCTCGCGCATCATGGTCTCGACTTTGGGCAGTTGACGGCCGAGCATGACCGCGATGGTGTCGAACTGCTCGGACACCCGGGCGGCATCGGGCTGGGCGAACACGGTGCGGATCGCCGCGGCGACCATCTCGCTGTTGCCCTTGGGCACCACCGCCAGGACGTTGCGCATGAAGTGAACTCGGCACCTCTGCCAGCTCGAGCCGATGAACACCGCGTTGATGGCGGCCTTGAGCCCGGTGTGCGCGTCGGAGATGACCAGTTGGACACCTGCGAGGCCACGGGCCTTCAGCGAGCGCAGGAACGCGGTCCAGAACGCCCCGTCCTCGGAGTCACCGACGTCCATGCCCAGCACCTCACGCCGCCCGTCGGCGGTCACCCCGACCGCGACGACGACGGCCTGGGACACGACTCGGTGGTTGACCCTGGCCTTGCAGTAGGTGGCGTCCAGGAACACGTAGGGGTAGGTGGTGTCGGCCAGGGACCGGTCCCGGAACGCGGCCACCTCGGCGTCGAGGTCCGCGCAGATCCGCGACACCTCGCTCTTGGAGATCCCGGTGTCCGCACCCAGGGCCCGGACCAGGTCATCAACCTTGCGGGTGGACACCCCGTGCAGGTAGGCCTCCATCACCACCGCGAACAACGCCTGGTCGATCCGCCGGCGCCGTTCGAGCAGGCTGGGGAAGAACGTGCCGGTGCGCAGCTTCGGGATCCGCAGCTCCAGGTCCCCCGCGGTCGTGGTCAGGATGCGTGGTCGGGTGCCGTTGCGGACCGCGACCCGGTCCTCGGAGCGTTCCCACGGCCCGGCGCCGATCACCGCGGTGGCCTCGGCGTCGATCAACGCCTGATACAGGTTCTGGGTCGCCAACCGGACGCGGTCATCGACGTCGGCGGCCTTGAGTGCGTCGAGCAGTTCGAGCAGGGCAGACTGATCCATAGCCATCGTGCAAGGTCCTCTCGTGAGTTCATTGAGCCGTTCTCACTGACCCTTGCACGATGGCCTTCAGCATCGCGGGAACCGCGAACCACAAGGCCGGAAAACCCACCACCACCCGGGACGTCACCCCCTGCGATAGGGACGACCTGCACTCATCCTGCCCCAGACGTCCGTGCCCGACCCCCCCGGAACGAGCGAATCCCCCTCACGACGGGGGAGACATGAGGGGGATCGCAGTGGCCAGGGGCGGGGTCGAACCGCCGACCTTCCGATTTTCAGTCGGACGCTCGTACCAACTGAGCTACCTGGCCGGTCGGTTCCAGGGAACCGGTTCCGGTTGGAGCGACCCCGACGGGACTCGAACCCGCGACCTCCGCCGTGACAGGGCGGCGCGCTAACCAACTGCGCTACGGGGCCTTGCGTTGCCGCTAGGCCGTTGTGCTGCACGACCCGGGAGTCGTGATCGTACTTGCCAACCCGATGGGCTGGTCGTACCCCCAACGGGATTCGAACCCGTGCTACCGCCTTGAAAGGGCGGCGTCCTAGGCCACTAGACGATGGGGCCGGACTGCTTGTCGTGCCGACCCTGACTTGTGGTCGGGGACGGCGATAAGCATACGGGAGGCGATGGCGAAATCCCAATCCGATCCGGCTGCGCGCCCATCAGCGGCGACGACCAGGGCTATTGGGCGATGGGGTGGTGGATGCGGCAGTATGAAGGACGCGCGCCTCCACCTCACGGACCGGGTGCCGCAGCGACCTGAGGAGTGCCCCATGTCTGACCGTCTGAGCCCGCTGGACGTCTCGTTCCTCTACATGGAGGAACTGACCACGCCCATGCATGTGGGTGGCGTGGTCATCTTCGAGGTGCCCGAGGGCGGGTTCGACTACGAGCGGCTGGTGCGCCTGATCAGGGGCCGGATCAACCTCGTTCCGCGTTACCGGCAGCGCGTGCGCTGGGTGCCCGGCCATCTGGCGAACCCGGTATGGGTCGATGACGAGAACTTCGATGTCACCTACCACGTGCGCCGCTCGGCCCTGCCCCGCCCGGGCACCGACGAACAGCTCAACGAGCTCGTCGCCCGGATCATGAGCCGGCCGCTGGACCGGGAGCGTCCCCTCTGGGAGATGTACCTCGTCGAGGGCCTGGAGGACGATCGTTTCGCCATCCTGACCAAGACCCACCACGCGATGGTCGACGGTGCCACGGCCATCGACATCGGCCAGGTGATCCTGGACACCTCCCCCGAACCGCGGGAGGTTCCCGTCGACGACTGGCGTCCCCAGCGTGAGCCATCCTCGACCGAACTCGTGGCCGGGGCCGTCAACGAGATCGCGCGGTCGCCCAAGGCCGTGGTGGACACCGTGCGCACGGGCCTGATCGATGTCCAGGAGACAGTGACCCAGCTGGGCCGCAGCGTCGTGGGGCTCACGTCCGCGGCCCGCACGATGGCCAGCCCGGCACGCTCGAGCCCCCTGAACGCCTCGATCGGCGGGGCCCGGCGCTACGCGACGACCGAGACGGACCTGGAGAACCTCAAGCGCATCAAGCGCGCACACGGTGGGACGATCAACGACATCGTCCTGACGATCCTCGCGGGCGCCCTGCGCATGTGGATGATGACCCGTGCTGAGCCGGTGACCCCGCGCAGCTCCATCCGCGCCATGGTCCCGGTCAGCGTGCGGTCGGCCGGCGATTCGTCGGGCAACCAGATCGCGGCGTTCCTGTGTGACCTGCCCATCGGCGAGCCGGACCCGGTGATCCGCCTGCAGCGTGTCCGCTTCGAGATGGACATGCTCAAGGAGACCGGCCAGATGCTGGGTGCCACTGCCCTGGTCGGCGTTGCCTCCTTCACCCCGCCCACGGTGCATTCCCTGGGCGCGCGGGTGGTCTCGGGTCTCTCCCGGCGGGTCTACAACACAGTCATCACCAACGTCCCTGGCCCGCAGTTCCCGTTGTACGCCGGCGGCGCACTCATGCTGGCTGCCTATCCGGTGGTTCCGCTGGCCCGCGGACAGGCCGTGTCGATCGGGCTGACGTCCTACGACGGGGGCGTCTTCTTCGGCCTGAACGCCGACCGCGAGGCGATGCCTGACGTCGAGATCCTGGCCCAGTGCATCGACGATGCGGTGCAGGAGATGCTGGCCACAGTGACACTCAGCGGGAAGGCGCGGAAGCCGAAAAAGCCCACGCACTAGGCATTCTGCCCCCGCAGGACGTGAATGCCCCCGGGGGCGTAGTCTGGAATCCATAGGTATGCGCCGCTTTGACCTGGCGCGCAACGAGTCCTGCCAGGAGGTGGCGTCCGGTGGATCCGGCGGAACGGCCCATCAGGCGTGGGCTTGTGCTCGGTGGTGGAGGTGTGCTCGGCGGTGCGTGGGCGGTGGGTGCGCTCTCGGCCCTGAAGGACGTCCACGGGTTCGAGCCCAGGGATGTCGAGGTCATCGTCGGGACCTCGGCGGGTTCCGTACTTGCCGCCCTGCTCGGTGCTGGTGCCACTGTGGAGGAGTTGGCCGCCCAGGAGCGGGGCGAGAGGGTCACCACGGGCCCGATTGCCGGCTTCAGCTGGGACATCGAAGCTGTGACTGGTGGTTCGCGCCCGGGCCGCCCGAAGCTCGAGCCGGGGTCGCGCACCCTCATGCGTACCGGGCTCAACCGCTTCCGGCTGCGTCGGATGCCCCCGACCGCCTTCCTGTCCGCCTTCCTGCCGACCGGGTCCAAGACGCTGGACCGGGTGGCGCACCTCGTCGAGGGCTTCACCCCGATCGGGGAATGGTCCCCGCACGAGAACATCTGGATCGTCACCATGGACTACGAGTCGGGCCAGCGGGTCGTCTTCGGGCAGCCCACCGCTCCGCCGGCCCCTCTGTCGCTGGCCGTCCAGGCGTCCTGCTCGATCCCGGCGTGGTACTCGCCGGTCGAGATCAACGGACACCGCTACGTCGACGGTGGCGCGTGGTCGGCGACGTCGGTGGACCTGCTGGCCAACATGGGGCTCGACGAGGTCTACGTGATCGCCCCGATGGTCAGCTTCCACATGGACCGCCCCGATCATCTGCTCGCCCGCCTCGAGCGCACCTGGCGGGTCCAGGTGACCAAGCGCTGCCTCAACGAGGTGGAGAAGGTGCGCTCCGGTGGCACTGACGTGACGGTGCTGGGGCCCGGGGCGGAGGACCTCGCGGCGATCGGGGGCAACCTGATGGATGCGGAGAAGCGCATCCACGTCCTGGAGACCTCGATCAGGACGTCCATCGAGGCCCTGCGCGATCCCGACCACATGGGTCCGGACCACCTGGCCTCGGCCGGATGATGCGCGCCTACCTGCCCCTGACGTGGGCGCAGCTGCAGGCGTGGCATGCGGCGGGCAGTCTCGAGGGCCCCCTGCGCGCCTGTGCCGTGGACCCGGCCTGGCGCGTGGGCTCCACCGACATCGACGAGGAGCAGTGGGAGTTCGAGGCGCAGTCGCTGGCTGCCGGTCAACTCCTCGGACCAGACGCCGGGGTCGTGCTCGCCGTGGACCTCGACGACGTTGAACCGACCATGCAGGACGGCTGGTTCACCTACGCAGGCCCCGTCACGCGCTCGTCAGCATCGGCGGTGCTCACCGCCGACCTGGCGTGGTTCGGCATGCAGGAGATCGCCGAGCTGCTGAGCGCGCGCTGAACTCTCAGAACTGCGCGGTGAGTGCCTTGGTGGCGCCCTTGAGCGTGTCCTTGAGGGTCTTCTTCTGGACGAAGCCCGGCAGCGGCAGCGACGTGTCGATGGTCAGCGACATCGTGGCTTCGGTCTTGCCGCCCTTGTCGGCGACCGACCAGGAGCCCTCCTGGACCTTCTGCACCTTCGTCGGCTCGGGGAGGACCCACGAGAAGCCGGAGTCGCTGTGCGTGTAGTCCAGCACGAACTCATCCTTGGCGACCTTGACGTCGTTGATCAGGCGCGCCTTCGTCGGCAGCCCTGCGTCGTCGCGCTCAAGGACCTCGGACTCGATGTTGCCCGGGAACCAGTTCTTCTGGTTGTCGATGTCGCGCAGGAAGGTCAGCACCTGGTCGACGGGTGCGTTGACAGTGACACTCATGGAATCAGAAACGGCCATGGGCAGGAAGGTATCGCCCGGACGGCTCGGTCGCCTGTTGAGCGAGCGACCCACCCCGACACGTGCCTAGTCGGTGAACCATTGAGGTGCGATCTGTCCCTCCTTGCGCAGGGCGCGCATGAACTGCTCACCGACGACCTGCTCCAGCTTGCCGCCCACGAGGGGTACGTGGGCCTTGGCGTGGATGACGACCTTGATCAAGGATCCGTCCCCGTCCGCATGCAGCTCGAGGGTTCCGTAGACCTCCATCGGGGCGCCCCCGAACGTGGCGGTCACCTTGCCGTGTCGGGAGCCGTCGACGTCCGGGTGGCTCCACGTGTGCACCTCGTCGACGGTGATCGCATCGCCGACGAACCTGCGGGCGGCGGCGGGGATCTCGGCCGGCAGCTTGCGGGAGGACCGGATGATGACGTGGGCGCCGTCCTCCTCAACCTCTGCCGAGACGTCGAATGCCGCCATGTGCTCGTGCTTCCAGACCACGTAGTGCGGATCGGACTGCGCGGCGAACACGATGTCGGGTGCCTGGTCGAAGTGGATCTCGCCGGCGAACCTCTTGGCCATCGGTCTCCTCATTCCGCGATCTGCCCGCGGTGGTGCGGGGACGTTGCTGGGTAGGTGGACTATAGGCCCCGGCAGTGCTGCGGCTGGGCTTCGTCGAGGCGTGAGGTCTGGCCCGGTCGACCTGCGAGGCTGTGGCGTGCGAGTCTGTCATGGTGATGGGGACCGGGTGAGGAGTCCGACGTGGGCATGGGGTTCGCCGAGTGGTACAACTGGTCCTCGGCACGTGATGAGCGGCTTGCGGCCCTCTTCTACCGGCACGTCGATCTCGCTGACATCGAGGGCCGCGACCCCGAAGCCGTCGTCGGAGCCGTCACCCACCTGATCGATGTCGCGCGGGACCGCGCGCCGCAGCAGGCGGTCGTCCGGGCCGTCAATCCCACAGCCGTCGACGACGGGTGGACATGCGGGCGCACCGTCGTCTCGATCGTGACAGACGACATGCCGTTCCTCGTGGACTCGGTGAGTGCCGAGATCAACCGTCTGGGGATCGGGATCCACCTCGTGGTGCACCCCATCGTTGGCGTCATCCGCAACGAGGTGGGGCGGCTGGTCAGCGCAGAGCCGCCGGGGACGGGCACCGACGAGGAGCCGCTGCTGCCTGCGTCGGTCGAGGAGGGGGGTCTCGAGTCGTGGATGCACCTCGAGGTGGCGTGGCAGCCCGACGCGACCGCGCTGGCCCTCATCGAGGAGAACCTGCGACGCGTGCTCGATGACGTCCGCCGCGCAGTGCAGGACTGGCCACGCATGGTGGCCGCGGCACGCGGACTCGCAGCCGAGCTGGTGGCCATTCCCCCTCGAGGGATCGCCGGCGACGAGGTCCGTGAGGTCATCGACCTCCTGAACTGGCTGGCGGCTGACCACTTCACCTTCCTGGGCTATCGGCAGTACGAGTTGGTGGAGGAGGAGGGCCATCCCGACCAGCTGGCGCTGGTGGAGGAGGCAGGCAGCGGGCTGGGCCTGCTGCGCTCGGTGCGCCCCGAGTCGGGGTCGTTCGCCGAACTCCCCTCAACGGTGCGTCAGAAGGCTCGCGAGCGACGACTGCTGATCGTCACGAAGGCCAACCGCCGTTCCACGGTGCACCGTCCGGTGTACCTCGACTACGTCGGCGTGAAGAAGTTCGACCACATGGGCAGGGTCGTGGGCGAGCATCGCTTCATCGGGCTGTTCTCCGCCTCGGCCTACACGCAGTCCGTCGAGGGCATCCCCGTGATCGACCGCAAGGTCCGCCTCGTGCGCTCGATGCTGGGACTGAGCCGGGGATCCCACGACGGTCGGGATCTCATGGCCTTCCTGGAGACCTTCCCGCGCGACGAGCTGTTCGCCGTCGATGCTGATGAGTTGACCGCGATCGCCGAGGCCGCCCTCAACCTCAAGGAACGCCGCGCGACCAAGCTGTTCGTGCGCCGTGACCGGTACGAGCGCTTCCTGTCCTGCCTGGTGTACCTGCCCCGCGATCGCTACATCACCAGCGTCCGGCTGGAGATCCAGGACATCCTGCTCAACGCCGTGGGCGGGGCCAGCGTGGACTACAGCGCGCGGGTGACCGAGTCGGTGCTCGCCCGATTGCACCTGGTCGTGCGAATGCCCCGTGGCCAGTCCGTGCCCGACGTGGATGCCGATGCCCTCGAGGCCAAGATCGCCGAGGCGGTGCTGTCCTGGGACGACGAGCTCCTGGCCGCGCTGGTGGTCGCGGGCTCCGAGATGGGTGCCCACGAGGTGGTGAGCCGGTACCCTCAGGGCTTCCCCGAGTCCTACCGGTCTGTCACCCCGGTGGACGAGGCGGTCGCTGACCTCACCGAGATCGAGCAGCTCACGCCGCAGGCTCCCCTGCGTGTCTCGCTCCAGTCGGCGACCCAGGTCAGCGGCAAGCAGGCCAACGCCCGGTTGAAGCTCTACTCGCTGCGCGACCTGTCCCTGGCCGAGGTGCTGCCGGTGCTGTCGAGCCTCGGCGTGAACGTGGTCACCGAGCACCCCTTCCAGCTGCATCGCACTGACATCCTCGGGGTGCCGGGGACCGCCTTCATCTTCGACTTCGGGCTGGAGACCAGGGGCACGGCGCGTCTTGGCGGAGTGCGGCGCATGTGGGAGCAGGCCTTCCTCGCGTGCTGGAACGGGCAGGCGGAGGCTGATGGCCTCAACGGGTTGGTGGCCGAGGCAGGTCTGGACTGGTCACGGATCTCGGTGCTGCGGGCCTACGCCCGGTACCTGCGCCAGACGGGCTCGACGTTCAGCCAGGAGTACATCGAGCACGCCGTGATGGCCAACCCGCGGATCGCCAGCCTGCTGGTCCAGCTCTTCCACGCCCGGTTCGACCCGGACCTCGTCGGGGAACGGACCGGGCGATCCGACGAGCTGCGCACTCAGATCACCCGTGCCCTCGACGACGTCGGCAGCTTGGACCAGGACCGGATCCTGCGCTCACTGCTCGACCTCATCCGGGCGACCCTGCGCACCAACCACTTCCAGCTGGGCCGCCCGGCGCTGGCCCTGAAGTTCGAGCCGAGGCACCTGCGGGTCCTGCCCGAGCCGCGGCCCGCCTTCGAGATCTGGGTCTGCTCGCCCCGCGTCGAGGGGGTGCACCTGCGCTTCGGCAAGGTGGCGCGCGGCGGCCTGCGCTGGTCGGACCGCCGGGAGGACTTCCGCACCGAGATCCTCGGCCTGGTCAAGGCCCAGGCGGTCAAGAACGCGGTCATCGTGCCTGTGGGGGCCAAGGGCGGGTTCTACGCCAAGCAGCTCCCGGAGGCATCGGTGGACCGCGAGGCCTGGATGGCCGAGGGGATCGAGGCCTACAAGACGTTCATCGGCTCGCTGCTGGATGTCACCGACAACCTCGTGGGCAGCGAGGTGGTTCCACCCGCACGCACGGTCCGGCACGACGGCGATGACACCTACCTGGTCGTCGCGGCCGACAAGGGCACCGCGACCTTCTCCGACATCGCCAACGGCGTGGCCGCCGACTACGGCTTCTGGCTCGGAGATGCCTTCGCATCGGGTGGGTCGGTCGGCTACGACCACAAGGCCATGGGGATCACTGCCCGGGGCGCGTGGGAGTCGGTCAAGGCGCACTTCCGGGTGATCGGCCCCGACATCTCCACGGAGACATTCACGGCCGTCGGCATCGGGGACATGAGTGGTGACGTGTTCGGCAACGGGATGCTGCTCTCGCCCAACCTGCGGCTCGTGGCCGCCTTCGACCATCGGCACATCTTCCTCGATCCGGACCCTGACAACGCGGCGTCCTTCGCGGAGCGGCTCCGGCTCTTCGAGCTGCCACGGTCGGCCTGGTCGGCCTATGCCACGTCGCTGATCTCCGAGGGTGGCGGGGTCTTCCCCCGGACCGCCAAGTCGATCACCGTCAGCGAGCAGGCCGCTGCCGCGCTCGGTATGCCCGAGGGCGGGCCGATGCCGCCGAACGACCTCTTGCGCGCCATCCTCAAGGCCCCCGTCGACCTGCTGTGGAACGGCGGTATCGGCACCTACGTCAAGGCCTCGACGGAGGCCAACTCCGACGTCGGCGATCGTGCCAACGATGGGATCCGGGTCAACGGTGCCGACCTGCGGTGCCGTGTCGTGGGTGAGGGCGGCAACCTCGGGCTCACCCAACGTGGGCGTATCGAGGCGGCCCGCGCCGGGGTGGAGCTGAACACTGATGCGATCGACAACTCGGCGGGCGTGGACACCTCGGACCACGAGGTGAACATCAAGATCCTCCTCGAGCGGGTCGCCACGGCAGGTGACCTCGACCCGGCAGAGCGGGAGCCGCTCCTGGAGTCCATGACCGATGACGTCGCACAGCGGGTGCTGGCCCACAACATCGACCAGAACGTCCTGCTGACGTTCGAGTCCCAGCATGCAGCCGCGATGGTGCCTGCCGTCAGCAGGCTCATCCGCACGCTGGAGAAGTCCGCCGGCCTGGACCGTGCGCTCGAGGCGCTGCCCACCAGGGGGGCCATGGCGGCACAGGTCGCCGAGGGCAGGGGCCTGACCCGCCCCGAGATCTCCGTGCTCATCGCCTACACCAAGCTCGACCTCAAGGCTGCCGTCCTGGACTCCTCAGTACCCGATGAGGAGTTCGCCAGCGCGTGGTTGCGCGGGTACTTCCCCGAACGGTTGGCGCAACGCTGTGCCGATCACCTCGAGGACCACCCCCTGCGCCGACAGATCATCACGACCGGCCTGGTCAACGAGATGGTCAACCGGGGCGGGATCACCTACGCCATGCGTGCGACGGAGGAGTCCGGAGCAGGCGCGGCCGAGATCGCTCGCGCCTTCGTCGTCAGCTGCGCGGTCTTCGGACTGCCCGAGCTCTGGGACCGGATCGATGACTGCGAGGGCTCGGTGCCGACTGAGGCGCTCGACGGCCTGCGCAGTGAGGCCCAGCGACTGCTCGACCGGGCCACGCGATGGTTCCTGCAGACCCGGGGTGGAACCCTGGACGTGGACGGTGAGATCGGACGCTTCCGCCCCCCCGTGGCCACGTTGGCCGAGGACATCCCCGATCTGCTGATCGGGGCCGAGCGGGAGAGGCTCGACCGGCGTGTGGCTGAGCTTGTGGCCGCTGGCGCCCCGGACGACCTGGCCGTCGAGGTGGCCTCCATGCTCGACCTCTTCTCGTTGCTGGACGTGGTCGAGGTGTCCCAGCGCACCGGCGAGGACCCTGCCAGCATCGCCGCGCTCTACTTCACTGTCTCCGAGGGCTACGAGGTGGATCGTTTCCTGGGTCGCATCACCGCCCTGCCGCGCCGGGATCGCTGGTCCTCGTTGGCGCGCTCGGCGCTGCGCAGTGACCTGTATGGCGCCCTGGCCTCGCTCACGGCGAAGGTCGCCCTGGCGACCCCGGAGGGTGGCGAGCCTGCCGAGCGGGTGGCCACGTGGGAGCAGCGCTACGCGGAGGGCCTGGGGCGCGCCCGGGCCACGCTCGCGGAGATCGGCGCACTGGAGACCTTCGACCTTGCCACGTTGTCCGTGGCGCTGCGGGTGATCCGCACCCTGGCGGTGCAGGGCGGCTGACCCCGGCCCGGGGCGCCGGTAGGCTTGCCGGTCATGGCACTCGACTTCTCCGTGGCTGTGGCTGAGCTGGCGACCACACTGTCCAGCATCGAGGCGGTCCTGGACCTCCCCGCGATGAGCTCCGAGGTGTCCGAGCTGGAGATCCAGGCCTCTGCGCCCGACCTGTGGGATGACCCAGCGGCGGCGCAGAAGGTGACCTCGCGGCTGTCCTTCGTCCAGGGCGAGCTGCGCAAGGTCTCGGCGCTGCGCCAACGGCTCGAGGACCTGCCGATCCTCGTGGAGCTCGCGCAGGCCGAGGGCGACGAGGGCGCGCTGGCTGAGGCCGAGAAGGAGTTGGGCGAGCTGCAGCGCTCCATCGCCGAGCTCGAGGTGCGCACCCTGCTGGCCGGTGAGTACGACGTCCGCGAGGCCCTGGTGACGATACGTTCGGAGGCCGGTGGGGTGGATGCCGCGGACTGGGCCGAGATGCTGCTGCGGATGTACACGCGCTACTGCGAGCGCCACGAGTGGGCGGTCGAGGTCTATGACATCTCCTACGCCGAGGAGGCCGGCATCAAGTCGGCGACGTTCGCGGTCAAGGCGCCCTATGCCTACGGGACCCTGTCGGTGGAGCAGGGCACGCACCGCCTCGTGCGGATCTCCCCGTTCGACAACCAGGGTCGCCGCCAGACCTCGTTCGCGGCCGTGGAGGTGCTGCCGGTCACGGAGCAGACAGATCACGTGGACATCCCCGAGAACGAGATGCGCATCGACGTGTTCCGGTCCTCGGGGCCTGGCGGCCAGAGCGTGAACACCACGGACTCGGCCGTGCGCATCACCCACATCCCGACGGGCATCGTCGTGTCCTGCCAGAACGAGAAGTCCCAGATCCAGAACCGTGCTGCTGCCCTGCGCGTGCTCGAGGCCCGGCTGCTGGAGCGGCGCAGGATCGAGGAGCGTGCGGCCATGGACGCGCTGAAGACCGACACGTCCGGCTCGTGGGGCAACCAGATGCGCTCCTACGTCCTGCACCCGTACCAGATGGTCAAGGACCTGCGCACCGAGTTCGAGACGGGCAACACGAGCGGGGTCCTCGACGGGGAGATCGACGAGTTCATCGAGTCGGGGATCCGATGGCGACGGCAGGGTTCTGTCCTGCCATGACCCCGGCGACCCCACTGCCCGCGGACGCGATCCTGCTGCACCTGGGATTCCACAAGACCGGCACGACCGCGCTGCAGTCGATGTTCGCCGACAGCCGGGCGAGGTTGCTCGAGCACGGAGTGCTCTATCCGGGCAAGCGCCGGTCGCACCACCCTGCGGCGATGGCGATGACCAACCGGACCTGGGGCGTGGGCCGGGAGGATGGGCAGGAGCCGGACCTGCGGGCCTGGAAACGCCTGGCCCGGGCTGCGCGCCGCCATCAGGGCCGGGTGCTGATCTCCAGCGAGAACTTCGCGCTGACCCCGGACGATGCCGCTGCCCGCATGGTGGCCGACCTCGGTGCCGACCGGGTGCACGTCGTGTTCACGCTGCGCCCGGTCGCTGAGCTGCTCAGCTCGTCCTGGCAGCAGTACCTGAAGTCCGGTTGGACCGTCTCCTACCACCAGTGGGTGGAGCAGATGGTGGCCGAGCTGGAGCCCGGCGCTCGGCGCTCGGGCTTCTGGCTGCGCAATGACTACCCGACGATCGTGGGCAGGTGGGCGTCCCTCGTCGGTCCCCAGCGGGTCCACCTGGTGTGCCTGGACGCCGACGACCGCGGGTTCCTGCTGCGCACGTTCGAGGAGCTCCTGGGCATCCCGGAGGGCATCGTCGACCCCAGTGTCGCGGACTCCAACCGCTCGATGACGGCGGCGGAGGCGGAGTTGTTGAGGGCGCTGAATGCGGCCACCACGCAGTGGGACTGGCCCACCTACCAGCACACGATCCGGGTGGGCGCGGCCGCTGCGATGGTCGAGGATCGGCAACCGGAACCTGGGGAGATCCCGCTCGTGACGGCGCAGGACGCACTGGACCGGGTGGCTGAGCACGGCCGTGAGATGGCTGGCGCGGTCTCGGGCCTCGGGGTGGTGGTCCACGGGGACCTCGACATCCTCGGTGAGCAGGTCACGGCGTTGGACGGGGATCCCGGCCACCGTCCGGAGGTCGTCCCGATCGACGCCGCCGTGGCCAGTGTGCTGGGCGCGATCCGGGGGGCGCAGAAGCAGGCGGCCGACGAGCTCGAGCAGACCGTGGCCGAGGCTGTCGATTCGGCTGTGGCCCGGGCCCTGGCAGACGCCGGGGTGCCCGGAGTTCCGGGTGGTGCCGTGCCCGGCGCTGAACCGGCGAACAGCGACGGACAGGACGATCCGCCCAACGCTGGCGTGGGTCGGCTGGCCAGTGCCGCCCGTCGTCGCCTGCCGTCCCGACGCGGCCGTGGCCTGCGCCCGGAGCTGTGATCACGCCCGTAGACTCCTCGTGTGCCCGGCTTGACGCCGCGGGCTTCACACCATCGTCCCCGGGGAGTGTCGCGTGATCCGTTTCGCGAACGTCACCAAGCACTACCCCACTCAGCTGCGCCCGGCCCTGGACGACGTGAGCCTGGAGGTCACCAAGGGGGAGTTCGCCTTCCTCGTCGGCGCCTCCGGGTCGGGCAAGTCCACCTTCCTGCGTCTCGTGCTGCGCGAGGACCGGCCCACGTCGGGCAGTGTCTTCGTCGCGGGCAAGGACCTCGGTCGGATGCCGCACTGGAAGGTGCCACATCTGCGTCGCCAGATCGGTGCGGTCTTCCAGGACTTCCGCCTGCTGCCCAACAAGACGGTCTACCAGAATGTGGCCTTCGCGCTGCAGGTCATCGGTCGGCCCAGTGCCCACATCCGCAAGGTGGTCCCGGAGGTCATCGACCTCGTGGGCCTCGCGGGCAAGGAGGACCGGTACCCCGACGAGCTCTCCGGTGGTGAGCAGCAGCGTGTGGCCGTGGCCCGCGCGTTCGTGAACCGGCCGATGATCCTGATCGCCGACGAGCCGACCGGCAACCTCGACCCCGCGACGAGCGTGGGCATCATGCGGCTGCTCGACCGGATCAACCGGACCGGGACCACTGTGGTGATGGCCACCCACGACGCAGCGGTCGTGGACCAGATGCGCAAGCGTGTGATCGAGCTCGAGCATGGTCATGTCGTGCGCGACCAGTCGCGCGGCGTGTACGGGGTGTCCCGATGAGGCGGTCGGCATGCGCCTGAGGTTCGTGATGGGCGAGGTCCTCACGGGGATCCGCCGAAACCTGACCATGACCATCGCGGTCGTCATCACGGTTGCGGTGTCCCTGGCCCTGTTCGGCGCCGGCCTGATGGTGCGCTCGCAGGTCGACCTGATGAAGGACTACTGGTACGACAAGGTCCAGGTGTCGATCTACCTGTGCGGATCGACCTCCGAGGTGATCTCGTGTGCGGAGGGGCCGGTCACGCAGGCCCAGCGGGAGGAGGTCCGACTGGACCTCGAGTCGCTGCAGCCGCTGGTCGAGGAGGTCTACTACGAGTCGTCCGCGGAAGCGTTCGAACGCTTCTCCGAGCAGTTCAAGGACGCACCCATCCTGTCGAACATCACCCCGGACCAGATGCCCGAGTCGTTCCGCGTGAAGCTGTCGGACCCGACGAAGTACGACGTCGTGGCCAGCGCCTTCATCGGTCGGCCCGGCATCGACTCGGTGAACGACCAGCGCCGGGTCCTGGACACGCTGTTCGCCATCCTCAACGGGTTCCAGACCGGGGCGCTGGTGATCGCGGGGATGATGCTGCTCGCGACGGTTCTCCTGGTGGCCAACACGATCCGTGTGGCTGCGTTCAGTCGTCGGCGCGAGACCGGGATCATGCGGCTGGTCGGTGCGTCGAACTTCTACATCCAGTTGCCCTTCCTCCTCGAGGCGGCCCTGGCCGCGACCGTGGGGGCCCTGGTCGCGATCGGGCTGCTGGCGATGCTCAAGGCAATCCTGGTCGACGGGGTGCTGACCCCCAGCTTCCAGTTCACGAGCTTCGTGGGCTGGGATGTCTGGGCGCAGGTGTCGATCGTCGTGTTCCTGACCGGGGTCACGCTCGCGTCCGTGGCCGCGCTGGTCACGCTGCGTCGCTTCCTGCGTGTGTGATCCGGGTGATCGTCCGCTCAGGATGCAGCCGATCGAGGCCGATGATATAGACATACCGTGATGGCGCGGTACTCTGGAAGTCGCACTCACACACGTGGGTTTACGAGGCATGAGGGGCGGGCAGATGCGCACAGCGCGGGCAGTGGCTGCCGGCTTGTCGCTTGCCCTGACGCTTGGACTTGTAGCCCTCGGTCCGGCGACCGCCGACACTGAGCAGGACAAGGACAAGATCGACTCCGCAGTGGCGGCCGCAGGAGATGACCTGCAGGCGGCCAACGCACGCGTGCAGTCAGCGATCGCGGACCTCCAGGAGGTCCGGACCCTGCTCCCCGCTGCCCGTGAGGAACTCATCAACGCTCGGGCGGATGCCGAGGTGGCCCAGGAGGCCGACCGCACTGCGCAGGCTGAGCTGGAGCAGGCGACCGCTGCTGCGATCCGCGCTGAGCAGGAGCGTGCCGAGGTCGAGTTCCAGATCCAGGACTTGCAGAGTCGTGTGGGCAACCTCGCGCGCGAGGTCTACCAGAACGGCGCGTTCGCCGACTTCGACCTGCTGATCACCGCCAATACGCCGACGGAGCTCGCCGACCGCGCTGCTGCCATCGACGCGGTCTCGCGGGTGAACAACCAGACCCTGTCGCAGATGGCCGAGATCAGAGCTGAGCTTGCGCTCAAGGAGGCGCGCCTCGAAGTGCTGCGCCAGCAGATCGACGAGAAGCGCCAGAAGGCCGCGATCGCCCTGGCGGAGGCCAACATCGCTCGTGATCGCGCGGCGGCCGCCAAGCTGAGGGTCGACCTGCTCGTTGCCCAGAAGGCCACAGCCCTGGATATCGCCTCGGCCGAGCGGGCCAAGGTCCTCAAGCAGTACAAGTCGGTCCAGGCTGAGCAGCAGCGCATCGCGGCACTGCTGGCCAGGCAGGCCGCTGCCGAGGCCGCACGGCTGGCATCCGGTGGGAAGCTGGGCTACGTCCCGACGGAGACCGACGGGTTCGTATGGCCGATCGAGGGCGCTCGGGTCGGGCAGGGCGTGGGATCCCGGATCCACCCCGTCTACGGGTACCGGTCCTGCCACACGGGTGTGGACATGGGCGTGCCCGCCGGTACCGCGATCCGCGCGACGGCCGCCGGCATCGTGGTCATCAACGCCACAGGCGGGCCCTACGGCAACCACACGCTGATCTCGCACGGGAACGGCATCTTCTCCATGTACGCCCACCAGTCCCGGTTCGGGGCCGCTGAGGGCAAGAAGGTGAAGAAGGGCGAGGTCATCGGGTACGTGGGCAGCACGGGCTACTCGACCGGCCCGCACCTGCACTTCGAGATCCACGTGGGCGGGGTCCCGTACAACCCGCTGGGCTGGTTCGGCGCTGAGAAGGAACCGGTTCGCTGCTGATGCCGCGGGAGAAGGGGCGCCAACTGGTCGCCCAGAACAAGAAGGCCCGGCACGACTACCACATCGATGCGACCTACGAGGCCGGCATCGTCCTGGTGGGCACCGAGGTGAAGTCGTTGCGCGCCGGGCGAGCCAGTCTCGTCGATGGGTTCGCCCAGTTTCGCGACGGCGAGCTCTACCTGCACGGGCTGCACATCCCCGAGTACGCCCACGGCACCTGGACCAACCACGCGCCGCGCCGGGTGCGCAAGCTCCTGCTCAAGCGCGCCGAGCTCGAGCGCCTGGAGCGCAAGCTCAAGGAGAGCGGCTACACGTTGGTGCCGCTCTCGCTGTACTTCAAGGATGGGTACGCCAAGGTCGAGATCGCACTGGCCAGAGGGAAGAAGGCCTACGACAAGCGCCAGACCCTGGCCGAACGCGACGCCCAGCGCGACATCGCCAAGGAGATGGGTCGCCACATCAAGCGTGGCGGATCGCCCCAGGGGTAGCGCGCGACCGGAGGGCTGCTGCGGGTCGGGTGACAGTGGCAGTTCCTGCCGCTACTCTTGAGGTGCCGGTTCGCCGGTGACAACTCAACAGGGGGTGACAGGTTTCGACGTCGGATGTGATCGACGGGAGAAGCGGGCCGAGGATGGCAGTTATCTCGAGAACGACCTGCCAAAACACAATTGCGAACAACACTCGCACTGACGCCGGCTCCATGGCCCTCGCGGCCTGAGCAATACGCGTCCGTCAGACCGGGGGCGTCTCCGCCCCGAATCTGGCGTCATCAAGGAGACTCACCAACTCATCCGGTAACGGGGTGGGACGGAACAACTAACAGTTGCTGGACCGTGTTACCGCGCAGTGTCACACGAAGCGCGGAGGTCAAGACCACAACAGCGTGACTGCGCCCGGAGAAGACCCCGAGAGACACCGATGGACCCGGGTTCGATTCCCGGCACCTCCACATATGGCAAAGGCCCCCGCTGTTCCGGGGGCCTTTGGCATATGTGCCGGCGATTCGTCGGGAATCGGGAGGAGCGGCCGTCCTGCGGCCGCGACGGGTCCCGGCACCTCCACATATGCCAAAGGCCCCCGCTGTTCCGGGGGCCTTTGGCATATGTGCCGGCGATTCGTCGGGAATCGGGAGGGCACGCCGCCTCACGTGGGTGAGACGATGACCTCCGACTCGCCTGTGGAGCTGCCGATGTCGGTCGCCGCCCGCTCGATCAACTGGTCGGCGAGATGGCGCAGCGCTCGCGCCACAGCGACCTCGTCGCCGATCAGTGGCCGTGGGGGATCCTGGGCGCGCCGGTGGCTCACGCCCGTGCCGCGCACCTCGTCCAGCGGATCGGCGACGAGCACTGCCCGGGCGGTGGTGTCGTCACCCTCGAACACCGAGATGCGCACGGTCCACTGGTGCGCGGCAGTGGCCGACAGGACCGGCTCCACAGCGTCTGGCTGCCGCGTTGCGCCCTGGGCATCGGAGCCGTCGGCGCTCTGCACCCGCAGCACTGAGCCCGGGCCGGGGTAGATCAGCCCCGAGTGGCCATCGCTCCATTGCACGAGGAACGGCGGCGCGCCGTCCAGCCCACGAACCTCGATGATCTCGCCGTCCCGCGTCGGCCGATCGACCTGCTCGCCGGCCATGACGATCCGGTCACCCACTGCTGCCTTCATCGCGTCACCTTCCCAGTGCGTTGGTCTTGCACCTCCACTCTGCCCCTCCCGGCCGCTGGAGGGAACCCGGCTGGCATGCCCGGAACGGGCACTCCGCGAACGATCCGCAGGGTGTATCCACGCCCCGCCCAGCTCTGTGAGACCCGTCACACCTGTGCGACGGGGGGTTTCCGCCCTGTGGAGGGCGGGCAGGGGGTTGTTCGACACTAGGAGAACCACATGACCAGATCACTGGCCCGCATGACAGGCGCCCTTGCCGCGACAGCTGCCCTCACCACGGTGGCGGTGGTCGGCCCCGTCGCCACATCCTCGGCCGCCCCGACAACGACCCGTACGACGGTCACCTCGGCGTCCGCGGCCGTGACCGCCGGCGATCGCAACACGCGTGTCTCGCGCAGTCGGACCGGCGTGCGCCCCTCGGCCTACATCGGCAAGAAGTACAGCCCCCGTCATGAGAGCACCCGCCGGTGCATCGTGCGCAAGGAGTCCGGCGGCAACTACCGGATCAGGTCGAGCTCGGGCTACTACCGCGGCGCCTACCAGTTCAACCCGTCCCTGGCCCGCGCGACGGCCAGGAAGATGGGCAACCCCAAGCTGGCGAATCGGTCGATCCACACGTGGAGCCGGTTCCATCAGGACAAGGCATTCTGGACCGTGTGGAACAAGGGCCAGGGTCGGGGCCACTGGCCGACCGCCTGGGGCTGCTGATCCCTGCGATCGGCCGCTGGCGCCGGACCCGACACCCTGCGAGGATCTGATGATGCTCGATGTGCCGCGTGCGCAGTTCGAGGATCTCGTCTCCGAAGCGCTGGACAGCATCCCCGAGCAGCTCGCCGCATTGATGAGCAACTGCGTGGTCCTGGTGGAGGACGATGTCCCGCCCGGCACGCCGAGCCTCCTCGGGTTGTACGAGGGCACCCCCCTGACTGAGCGCGACTACGGGTACTCCGGCGTCCTGCCGGACCGGATCACCGTCTACAGGCGCCCCATCCTCGCGATGTGTCGGGACCTGGCCGACGTCGTCGCTGAGGTGCGGATCACGGTGGTCCACGAGGTGGCCCACCACTTCGGGATCCATGAGGAGAGGCTCCACGAACTGGGCTGGGGCTGAGGATCAGGTGGGGCACGTGCGCCCATCGCTCGGCGGGCGCACCCCCCGACGGCCTCCGTAGGCTGGGGACACACCGCCCTGGGAGGTTCGCATGGCCCCGTCCGAGGAACGCCGCAAGGCTCTGGCAGTCCTGACCTCCGGGGGTGACTCGCAGGGGATGAATGCGACCGTCCGGGCCGTGGTCCGCACGGCGATCGCCCAAGGGGCCGACGCGTACGCGGTGTATGAGGGCCTGCAGGGCCTGGTCGACGGTGGCGATCGCATCCAGCAGTTCACGTGGCACTCGGTCGGCTCGATCATGAACCTCGGCGGCACGGTGATCGGAACGGCGCGTTCGGCGGACTTCCGCGAGCGCCAGGGCAGGCTCCGGGCGGCCCGCAACCTGGTCGAGCGGGGCATCGATCGCCTGGTCGTCATCGGTGGCGACGGCTCCCTGACCGGGACCGACATCTTCCGCTCCGAGTGGTCAGGGCTGCTCGAGGAGTTGCTGGCCAACGGCGAGATCAGCTCGGAGCAGGCCCACGCCCACGCCCAGCTGATCATCGCGGGTGCGGTCGGCTCCATCGACAACGACATGGTGGGCACGGACAAGACCATCGGCGCCGACACCGCCATGCACCGCATCATCGAGGCGATCGACGCTCTGGCCTCGACCGCGGCCAGCCACCAGCGCTCGTTCGTCGTGGAAGTGATGGGTCGGCACTGCGGCTACCTGGCCGTGATGTGCGCCATCGCAGGCGGCGCCGACTACGTCCTGATCCCGGAGGTCCGTCCCGGACCCGGGTGGGAGGACAAGATGGTCGCCCGGCTGGCCGCGGGGCGCGCCGCAGGTCGTCGGGACAACCTCGTGATCGTCGCCGAGGGGGTCTCCGACGAACAGGGCATGCCGGTGACCTCGCAGATGGTCGCCGACATCATCACCGAGCGGCTCGGCGAGGACACGCGGGTCACGATCCTGGGCCACGTGCAACGTGGTGGTTCACCCACGGCCTATGACCGGTGGATGCCCACCATCATGGGATATGAGGCTGCCCTCGAGGTCCTGCGGGCGGGCCCGGATCACGTCTCGCAACTGATCGGCATCCACAACAACCGGGTGTCTCGCATGCCGCTGATGGACGCGGTGGCCCAGACCCAGGCGATCCCGAAGATGATCGAGGCCGGCGACTACGCCGGCGCGATGGCCGCCCGCGGGGACTCCTTCACGCGCATGCTGCGGGTGTTCGAGGGGATCGCCCAGCCGGAGCCGATGTTCCCGGGTCAGGGAACGCGGATCGCGGTGATCCACGCAGGTGGTCTCGCACCGGGGATGAACGCCGCCGTGCGGGCGGCCGTCCGCTTCGGCATCTCGCGCGGGCACGCGATGGCCGGCATCCGTGGTGGCTTCCCGGGCCTGCTCTCAGACCGTGTGGAGGACCTCGACTGGGCGGCTGTCGAGGGTCTCGTGGGATTCGGTGGAGCGGACCTCGGGACCAGTCGGACCACGCCGCGCACCGAGGACTACGCGGCCGTGGGCGAAGCGATCCAGCGCAACAAGATCGACGGCCTGCTGGTGATCGGCGGCCACCGGGCCTATGACGCGATGTGGCGGCTGCGAGAGCACCGGGGTGACCATCCCGGCCTGCGCATCCCCGTGATCTGCATGCCGGCATCGATCGACAACAACCTGCCCGGTTGGGAGATGAGCATCGGTGCGGACACCGCGCTGAACGCCGTCGTCTCTGCGATCGACGTCCTCAAGCAGTCCGCGAGTGCCTCGCGGCGGGCGTTCGTGGTCGAGACCATGGGACGCAAGTGCGGCTTCCTGGCCGCGATGTCGGCCATGAGCGTGGGCGCCGAGGAGGTGTACCTCAACGAGGATCCACCGACGCTTGCGCGGCTCAACCATGACGTCGCCCAGATGGTGTCCGGCTTCCGCGCGGGGCGCCGCTTCCACCTCTCGCTGCGCAACGAGGAGGCCAGCGCCGGGTACACGACCGAGTTCCTGTGCCAGCTGTTCACCGAGGAGTCCGACGGGATCTTCGACGTACGGCCCATGGTCATGGGGCACCTCCAGCAGGGCGGCAACCCGACCCCATTCGACCGCGTGCACGCCGCGAGCATCGCAGCGCACTGCATCGACTGGCTCACGGGACGGATGCTCGCCGGGCGCATCGACTGGCACTATGCAACCGCGGTCGACGGACACCTCGGCTCGGCCCGGCTGGTGCGGATCTCCGATGTCTATGACATCCCGAACCGGCGGCCGACATCGCAGTGGTGGATGGACATGCTGCCCGTCATGGAGTCGCTGGCCCGGGAACCCGCGGCCCTCGAGCAGGAGGAGTCCCGGACATGATCATGGAGATCGCCACCATCGAGGTGGTGCCCGGCCGTGAGGACGAGTTCGTCGCTGCCCTGGAGCAGGCCAAGGCAGTGCTGGCCCAGGCCCACGGGTGGCAGGCCATCCACGTGCACCGGGGCATCGAGCGCCCTTCGACCTTCCTGCTCGCCATCGCCTGGGACACCCTGGAGGACCACACGCAGGGCTTCCGTGGTGGTGAGCTCTTCGGCCAGTGGCGCGCGATCATCGGGCCGTTCTTCGCCGCGCCGCCCCAGGTTGAGCACTGGACACTTCTGTGAGTGGAGGCGCCATCCCGCTCCACGAGCTGGGTGCGCTGGAGGCTGCCGGGCTCATGGCCGCCGGGACGTTGACCAGCGTTGCCCTGGTCGAGCACCTCGCCGCGCGGATCGCCGATCGTGAGCCCACGCTGCATGCGCTGATCGCCGTCCATCCCGAGGCCCTGGAGCAGGCGAGATCTGCCGATCAGCGACGTGCCGCTGGCACGCCGCTGAGCCAGTTGGACGGCATCCCGGTGATCATCAAGGACAACATCGAGTGCCGGGGCCTGCCAGCCACGGCCGGGTCCCTGGCACTGTCCGGCGTGGTGGCCCAGCGAGATGCTCCCCTGGTCGAGCGGTTGCGCGGGGCGGGCCTGGTCATCCTCGCGTCGGCGAACCTCTCCGAATGGGCGAACTTCCGGGGCAGGGGCTCGACCAGCGGCTGGTCGGCGGTGGGTGGCCTGACCGACAACCCGTGGCGCTCGGGCCACTCCGCGGGCGGTTCGTCGGCCGGGTGCGGCGCCGCTCTGGCTGCGCGCTACGCCCCGCTGGCGGTCGGAACCGAGACTGACGGGTCGATCACATGTCCGGCCGCGCTCTGCGGAGTCGTCGGCCTGAAGCCGACTGTCGGCACAGTCCCTGTCGGGGGCGTGGTCCCGATCGCCGCAAGCCAGGACTCGCCGGGCCCGATGGGTCGAGGCGTTGCCGATGTTGCGGCGCTGCTCCACGTCCTGGCCGGTGACCCCGCCGAGGTCATGGGGCGCGGCGGGCCGGTGCTCCAAGCTGCCGGCGAGGACTTCGCGCCCCCGACCCGTCGCTATGTCCTCGGAGCTCCAGGAGCCTGGCTCACGGGGCACGCAGACACGGACGCGCTGGTGTCCCGGGCACTGGACTCGCTGCGCGGCGCGGGCCTGGCCGTCGTGCCGGTCGATCTGCCCGTCGCGGACGATGAGGTCGGGGTGGACGAGGTGACCGTCCTGGTCCACGAGATGGCCGATGACCTTGACCACTACCTTGCACATCGCCCCGGAGGTGGCCCCTCCAGCGTTGCCGAGGTCGTCGAGTTCAACACTGCACACTCCGAGGATGAGTTGGCCCACTTCGGCCAGGAGTTCCTCGAAGCGGCCGTGGCCAGTGGCGGGCGTGCGGCTCCCGAGTACGGCGCGGCACGTGCCCGCAACCTGGCGTGGGCGCTGGACCGGGTGCTGGGCCCGGCGTTCGCCCACGGGATCGATGCGCTGGTCGCGCCGGCCTACGGTCCGGCATGGGTCAGCGACCTCCAGGGCGGCGACTCCTTCTCCGGCGGCGCAGTGACCACTGCCCCGGCCATCGCCGGATGGCCGATCCTCACGCTGCCCATCGGCGTGGTCGACGGGTTGCCCATCGGGTTGAGCCTCGTGGGCCCCGAGCACGGGGAGGATGCACTCGTGGCCCTGGGAGCGGTGATCGAGGCCGCCATCGGCTGGACGCAGGGACCCCCGCAGGGCTGAATCGTGCTCCCCATGGGACTTCCACGGCCCTTGTTCCCTTGGTCGCGGGACCATCGGCG
This sequence comes from uncultured Actinomycetes bacterium, assembly GCA_963697345.1. Lineage (GTDB taxonomy): Bacteria > Actinomycetota > Actinomycetes > S36-B12 > CAIYMF01 > Prado023. Next base: position 106,152 of record CAVONS010000010.1, read on the forward strand.
GTGCGTTTCGGTACCTCCTCCTGTTCACGCCCGAAGGCCATAGGGCAGGCTAGGTGCAGTGCGTCCGCACGGGGCGCGCCTGGACCGATGGAGAACGCATCCCATGACTGTCCCCGGATTCGAGAACGCCCCCACCGAGAACAAGAAGCTGTTGGAGTGGGTGGAGCAGGTCGCCACGCTGGCCCAGCCCGAGCGCATCGAATGGTGCGACGGCTCCCAGGAGGAGTGGGACCGGCTGACGAAGTTGATGGTCGACGACGGGATGGCCATTCCGCTGAACCCCGAACTGCGACCCAACTCGTTCCTGTTCCGCTCGGACCCGACGGACGTCGCCCGTGTGGAGGACCGCACGTTCATCTGCTCGCTGGAGGAGCGGGACGCCGGCCCGACCAACAACTGGCACGACCCGGTGGCGATGCGCGGCACCCTCAAGGGCCTCTTCGAGGGCTCGATGCGTGGGCGCACGATGTACGTCATCCCGTTCTCGATGGGCCCGCTGGGCTCGCCGATCTCTGAGCTCGGTGTGGAGATCACCGACTCCCCGTACGTCGTGGTCAACATGCGGATCATGACCCGGATGGGCCAGCCCGCACTGGACCTGATCGGCCCTGATGGCGACTTCGTCCCCGCCGTGCACTCGGTCGGGTACCCGCTGGCCGATCGCGACGGCAACGAGCGCCCGGACCTCGCCTGGCCGTGCAACGAGATCAAGTACATCGTGCACTTCCCCGAGACCCGCGAGATCTGGTCCTTCGGTTCCGGGTACGGCGGGAACGCACTGCTGGGCAAGAAGTGCTTCGCGCTGCGCATCGCCTCGGCGATGGCTCGCGACGAGGGCTGGCTCGCCGAGCACATGCTGATCCTCAAGCTGACCGGGCCGACCGGCGACGTCAACCACCTCGCTGCGGCGTTCCCGAGCGCCTGCGGCAAGACCAACCTCGCCATGCTCGAGCCCACGGTCCCGGGCTGGAAGGTCGAGACGGTCGGCGATGACATCTGCTGGATGCGCTACGGCGATGACGGCCGCCTGCACGCCATCAACCCGGAGGCCGGGTTCTTCGGTGTGGCGCCGGGCACCTCGATGAAGACCAACGCCAACGCGATCCGCACGATGTGGGGCAACTCGATCTTCACGAACGTGGCCCTGACCGATGACGGCGACATCTGGTGGGAGGGCATGACCGACGAGCCCCCGGCGCACCTGATCGACTGGAAGGGCCGCGACTGGACCCCGGAGTCCACCGAGGTCTCCAGCCATCCCAACAGCCGCTTCACGACCCCCGCCTCGCAGTGCCCGACCATCGCCGACAACTGGGAGGACCCGGCCGGCGTGGCGATCGACGCGATCCTCTTCGGTGGCCGGCGCGCCACGAACGTGCCCCTGGTCAACGAGGCCCGCGACTGGGAGCACGGCGTCTTCATCGGTGCGACGGTGTCCTCGGAGATGACCGCCGCCGCCGTGGGCGGCCTGGGCCAGCTGCGCCGCGACCCGTTCGCGATGCTGCCGTTCTGCGGCTACAACATGGCCGACTACTGGGGCCACTGGCTCAAGGTCGGTGCCGCGACCACGCCCGAGAAGCTGCCCAAGGTGTACCAGGTCAACTGGTTCCGCAAGGACGCCGACGGCAAGTTCATCTGGCCGGGCTTCGGTGAGAACAGCCGCGTGCTGGCCTGGATCATCGATCGGGTCAACGGCGTGGGGGCCGGCGAGCAGACCCCGATCGGCATTGCCCCTGCACCCGGTGCCCTGTTCCTCGACGGGCTGGACCTGACTGAGGACGAACTGACCGAGCTCTTCGCCGTCGATCCCGCGAGCTGGCTCTCGGAGTGCATCCTCACCGAGGAGTACTTCGGCCAGTTCGCCGATGCCGTGCCTGCGGCGATGTACGCGCAGCTCGAGGTCCTGCGTGAGCGGCTGGAGGCAGCAGCTCGGGCCTGACGCCTGGCCTTGATCGTCGACTCCCCACCTCCCCCTGGCTCGCACCTTCGAACCGAGGGCCCGGAGACGGTGGGGAGTCGGCGCACGCCGGGGGGTGGAAGAATGCCGGGCATGGATGACCAGATGCCGGACCTGGCCGGGGATGCAGAGGGGCACGCTGCAGGCATCGACCTGCGAGGACGTGACTTCCTGCGGGAGGCGGACTTCACCGCCGCGGAGCTCGATTCACTGATCGACCTCGCCGCCCAGCTCAAGGCCGACCGGGCGGCGGGCACCGAGCGCCAGCGCCTGGTGGGCCGGGTGATCGCCCTGGTCTTCGAGAAGACCTCCACGCGCACCCGGGCAGCCTTCGAGGTCGCTGCCTACCATCAGGGCGCCCACGTGACCTTCCTGGATCCCAGTGCCTCGCAGATGGGGCACAAGGAGTCCCCGGCTGACACCGGTGCCGTCCTGGCGGGCATGTACGACGCGATCCAGTTCCGCGGGTCGGAGCAGGCCACGGTCGAGGCGCTGGCAGCGGGTGCAGATGTTCCGGTCTACAACGGGCTGACCGACATGTGGCACCCCACCCAGATGCTCGCGGACTTCCTGACGATGAAGCAGCGCTCAGGCGCAACGCCCTGGGCGGACCTCAGCTTCGCCTACGTCGGGGACGCCCGGTACAACATGGGCAACTCCATGCTGGTCATGGGCGCGATCATGGGCTCCGACGTCCGCATCGTGGCCCCCCGCGAGCTCTGGCCCGCGCCGGAGGTCCAGGCACTTGCCCATGAGCGGGCCGCGGCCAGCGGGGCGCGCATCACACTCACCGAGGACGCTGCTGAGGGGGTCTCCGGCGCGCAGTTCGTCCACACCGACGTGTGGGTGTCGATGGGTGAGCCCAAGGACGTCTGGGACTCGCGCGTGGGCATGCTGCGCCCCTACCGGGTGGATGCGCGGCTCATGGCCGCCACGGGCCGCTCGGATGCGGTCTTCATGCACTGCCTGCCGGCCTTCCACGACATGGGCACCGTGGTCGGGCGGGAGGCTGGTCAGCGCTACGGGCTTGCCGACGGGATCGAGGTCAGCGACGAGGTCTTCGGGTCCCCGGCCAGCGCCGTGTTCGAGCAGGCGCACAACCGGATGCACACGATCAAGGCCCTCATGGTGGCCACGCTGGCGCGCTGACAGGCAGGGTTCGACCACGAACCCCGCCTCGCCAGGCAGTCCGGTCGCGGGTCGCGGGTCCGGGTCCGGGACCGGGACCGGACAGACATCGACGCCCACTCCGTGCGGGGAGGGGCGTCGATGTGCGAGTCAGGTGTGGTCAGCTGATCCCGAGTGTGACCGGGGCTACCGCGAGCGCGATCTCATCGGCGGCGGCTGAGGCTCCTTCGCCGCGCTGACGGGGGAAGTCGGTGAGGTCGATGCGGACGTACACCCGCTCGCGCTCCTCCTCTGTCATGCCGCCCCAGACTCCGTACGGCTCACGGGCGCGGATGGCGTAGTCGGCACACTCAACACGAACATCGCAACGGGTGCACACCGCCTTCGCGGCCCGATCGCGGCGCAGTCGCGCCAGGCCCCGCTCGTTCTGCGGGTGGAAGAAGAGATCCTGATCAGCCCCCCTGCAGGCGCCGACCTCCTGCCATTCCCACGTCGCGTCCATCGGGACCTGGGATAGTGGCTGCTGCGGCATTGCTTCTCCGTTCCGGGCTGGTGGCCCACGGCGTGGACGTCGTCCTCAGGCAGTGATCGCGCTCCCCGCAGATCCGGCCCGAGGGCGGCGAGCACCCTTGATCGGGTTCCTTGGGGTGTTGGCAACGCTACTCACCGTGAATGGTGATGTTATCCAACGAAAAGATGAAAGTCTAATAGTCGTTTCGTACTAGCACTTACGTTCGGTGGCGAGATCTGCGGCAGACCGGTGAGTAACGCTTGCGCAAACCGCCTGATACAGGTATGCCCCGATCACTCAATGTCACCGGTACGGGTGGTTCACCCATCCGGGCGCAGGCAGGCGATGGTCGTGACACATCGTGATCGGCGTAGCATCGGCGACATGCCTGATGACCTTGATCCCCTGGAGTCCCCGGAGCTGTCCGGCGGCACCGCAGTGATGGAACGGACCGAGAATGCCGATGGCACGGGCGATCACGAGCTCTTCGCCCACTACGTCCCGAAGGACCGAATCGTCGAGAGTGCCGTGATGGGGACCCCCGTCCGGGCCCTGTGCGGCAAGGTCTGGGTGCCCGGACGTGACCCGTCGAAGTTCCCGGTGTGCCCGGACTGCAAGAAGATCTACGACGGACTCCCGCGCGGTGGCGGCGACGGCGAGTAGCCCGCCTCGGCGCAATCGCCCTAAGCACCGCCCATCCATCGGATAAGGCGACGCCGCATGCCCCGATGTGCCGGTGCGCAGCGCGTCGTCCGTGGCATCATCGCGCTGGGGTGAGGGGCCGTGGGGGCCACGACCGACTGGGAGGTGTGGCCGTGCGACCGGACGAGACGAACTCGGTGCGATCGGCTGTGGGGTCCGCCTCCCGGTCTGTGGGCCTCGTGGCAGTGCTCGTGGGTCTGGTGGCCGGGCTCCTGGTACCGCTGAACCCCGCTGCTGCTGCGGATCCGCCCCGCAGTTCCCCTGTGACCGGGTGGATGCCCACGTGGTCGACGAGTGCGTCCCTGGCTGGGATCGAGGGGAACTACGACCTCATCGGCGAGGCCTCCCCGTTCTGGTACCAGGCGAAGGCGGCCAACGGCTCGGTGACCCTGTCCACGTCCCTGGACGCGTCGACGCGGGCAGACGCCCTGGCCAGACTCCGCGCGCGTGGCATCGCGGTCATCCCCTCGGTTGCCGATGGGTCGGCTGCCCGGGCGATGGCGACCATCCTGAAGTCGCCCGCTGCACGCGCGACGCATGTGGCGCAGCTGGTCGAGCTGGCCACCACCAACGGGTTTGACGGCATCGAGCTGGACTACGAGAAGTTCGCGTTCTCCGATGGCTCGTCGACCTGGCCCGAGACCCGACCTGCCTGGGTGGCGTTCATCGAGGAGCTGGGCGCTGCCCTGCACGCGGAGAAGAAGAAGCTGGCCCTCGCGGTCCCCCCGATGTACGACGGCACCTACACCTCCAGCAGTGGCTACTGGGTCTACGACTACGCGCGCATCGCTGCCTCAGTGGACTCGTTGCGGATCATGACCTACGACTTCTCCGTCTCCCGGCCGGGTCCCATCTCGCCGCTGTCCTTCCTGCGGCGCACCTTGTCCTACGCCGTGTCAGCGTTCCCCGCTGAGCGGATCCGGATGGGGCTGCCGGCCTACGGCCGGCTCTGGACCGCCAGGACCTCCAACGGTTCACTGTCGATCACCGGGACGTGCCCGGCCTCGGGCGTACCGGGGACCAAGAGCTTCACCACCGACACGGCCCTGACCTACCTGGAGTCCGTGGCGGGCAAGGCCCCGGACCTGCGCTACGACGACGCCACCGGCGAGATGGTGGCCACGTTCTCGAAGAAGTACTCCGGCGCCGACAAGGACGGGAACCAGACCTCGTGCGTGGTCGACCACGAGGCCTGGTGGGTCGATGCCCGTGGAGTCGCGGCGCGCATGCCGCTGGTGGAGCAGTACGGACTGGCGGGTGTGGCGGTCTGGCAGCTCGGCGGGGTGGATGCTGATTCCTGGGCTGCGATGCGGGCCTTCGGTGCGGGGACGCCCGTGGTGACACCCCCGGCGCCCACGGCATCGCTCACGGCCCCGGTGGTCAAGCTGAAGCCCTCGACCCTGCGCCCCAAGCCCGGCCAGAAGGTGACGTTCCGGGTGCGGATCAAGCCCGCCACGACGTCGGTCAAGGTCAAGCGCAAGGCCCGGCTCAACGGGTCCTGGCGGACACTGGCGGTCAAGCGCACGAACGCCAAGGGACGTGTCACCTTCACGTTCCGGTGGCCCAAGTCCGACACGTCGCTGACGTACCGCGTGGTCACCAAGAAGCGCGGCTCGCTGGGTCCTGGGCGCTCAGCGAAGGTCCGGCTCACGACGCGTTGAGCAGGGGCGCCCCACGTCCCGCCGGAACCGGAGTACCCGAAGGGGTCGGACGGGAGCCCGTGGGACTCAGCTGACGCTGGCCACCGGCAGGTCGAACCATTGCAGGTGCCCGAGCGCGTCGGGCAGGTCGGCTGCAGGTCCGTGTGCGCGCTGGACCGCCTGTTGCAGGAGCGCAGATGACTCCACCAGCTGTGCGGCGAGGGCTGCCTCCTCAGCACGGTCGTCGTGGCGCGGATAGACCAGGTTCCCGTGCGCGTCGTAGTGCAGGTCGGCCAGGCGCAGCGGCGGCTCGACCGGGCCCGCGCGGTGCTTCCACAGGCCGCTGGCCATGTCGAACCGGTAGTCCTCGAGCAGGGCCCACCCGTGGCGGGCCAGCAGGTCGACGGCCTCGACGATGTAGGCGAACACCGCCTCGGAGATGAAGTAGTTGAAGTTGACCCGAACCCACCCCGGCTTGATGCCCTCACATCCGGTGGAGATCTGCTGCTCGAACTCGGCCGATCGATCCAGGGAGATCCCGAGCAGGCGATGTCCGTACGGCCCGGCGCACGAGCATCCGCCACGCGCCTGGATGCCGAACAGGTCGTTGAGCATCGCCACGACCGCGTTGTGGTGCAGGTAGCGCCCGCTGGGGGCACGGACGGTGAAGGACGTGATGGACAGCCTCTCTGCCTGCACGTTGCCCAGGACGCTGATGGCGGGGTTGGTCGACCAAGCGGCGACGGCTCGACGGACCAGGTCCTCCTCGTGGGTCCGGATCACGTCGGTGCCCACCGCGCGCTTCAGGTCGAAGACCAGCCCGGCGCGGATGGACTCGATGATGGCCGGGGTGCCACCCTCCTCCCGGTGCTCGGGGTCCGACAGGTAGGTGTGCTCGGTCGGGCTGACGTAGGCCACAGTGCCCCCGCCCACGACGTCCGGGACCCGGTTGGTGAGGATGTCGCGCCGGACGATGAGCAGTCCGGGTGTGCCGGGCCCCCCGATGAACTTGTGCGGCGAGAGGAAGACTGCGTCCTTGGCCGCCGCGGCGTCCCCGGGGTTCATGTCGATGTCGATGTAGGGCCCACCGGCGGCGTAGTCCCAGAGGGCCAGGGCGCCGTGTGCGTGCAGCAGCCGGGTGATCCCGTCCGCGTCGGACAGGATCCCTGTCACGTTCGAGGCGGCGCTGAAGCTACCGATCTTCAGCGGGCGATCGGCGAAGCGTTGGAGCTCCTCGGCCAGTCGATCGGCGTCGATGTGCCCGTCGGGGCTCTCCGGGATCATCACCACGTCCGCGATGGACTCCCGCCACGGCAGCTCGTTGCTGTGGTGCTCGAACGGCCCGATGAACACCACGGGGCGCTCCTCGACCGGGATCTGCGCGCTGAAGCCGTACTTCGCATCGAGGTCAGCGGGGATGCGCAGGTTGAGGATCCCGATCAGCTTGTTGATGGCGCCGGTCGTGCCGGAGCCCGCGAAGATGACCGCGGTGCTCGCATCACCGTTGACGCACTCCTTGATGATGCGGCGCGCATCCTCGCGCAGGCGCGTGGTCTGCAGGCCCGTGCCGCTGGACTCGGTGTGGGTGTTGGCGTAGCGGGGCAGCACCTCCTGCCTGATGAAGTCCTCGAGGAAGTCCAGGGCCCGGCCGCTGGCGGTGTAGTCGGCGTAGGTGACACGCCGCCGGCCGTAGGGCCCGTCCATGACCTGGTCGTCGCCGATCACGCCGGCACGGATCCGCTCCAGCAGGGCAGGCTCGGGCAGGCCCGGGGTGCGCGCGGGGATGTGGATCACGTCCGGATGCCCTTCTGCAGTGCCCGGATCAGGCGGTCCTGGTGGTAGGTGAGCCAGTCGTAGACGAGGTAGCTGCCACGGCGGGGGTCGTCCTCGGGGAGTCCCAGGTACTCCTGCGGGTCCTCCTCGCCGATGGCCAGGCGTGTGCCCAGCGTCAGGCGCAGGTCGTTGAGGGCCCCGAGCCATGCCATGGACTCCTCCTCGGACAGCTGCGTGGGATTGGGTCGGTCCAGGGTCTCCAGTGCGGTGGTGAGGTGCCCGAGCTTGGTCGCCCGGAGGTCTCGCTGGGTGAACCTGCGGAACTCGTCAGCTGCTTCGGGGTCCTCGTACGCATCCGGGAAGAGCCTGGCCAGAGCGGGATCGTCCGGGCGCTCGGCGGTCGGGTCGATGCCCACGAGCTCAGCCAGCGGGTCGACGGGATCCTCGGCCTCCGGCTCGGCGAGCATGCTCAGCATCTGGTCGAGGAGATCACCCATGACCGCGCGCTCGGGCTCGCCGAGGTGCAGCCACACCTGACCGTGCCTGTTGCGCCGGAAGCCCGGTGGATCCAGGAGCCCCATCGTCAGTGGTCCCGCGACATCGTGGCCCACAGGCCGTACGAGTGCATGGCGGTCACATCACGCTCCATCTGGTCCCGGCTGCCCGAACTCACCAGCGCCTTGCCCTCCTGGTGCACGTCCATCATCAACGACTCGGCCTTCGTCCGTGGGTACCCGAAGTACTGCATGAACACGAACGTCACGTAGGACATGAGGTTGACCGGGTCGTTCCACACGATCGTCACCCACGGGGTGTCGACGTCTGCCTCCTCGGCGACCTCGACGTCCTCGACCGGTGCGATGCTCACGGGCACCATGGTCGCATCCCGGAGCGCGCCGGTGGTAGCCCTCAGCCGGCGGTGACCCACTCGGGGGTTCGCTCGACTGCCCGCACCTCCGGGCCGAGGAATCGCCGACCCAGAAGGGCGAAGGGCTCCGGGTCGCCCGTGGCGAGGAACCGGTGGACGGGCGCCGGCGCGTGCGCGGACCGGCCCAGCTGGTGCGCGGCCAGGGTGCGGTAGACCTCCTTGGCGGTCTCCTCCGCCGACGAGACCAGGGTCACGTCGTCACCGCACACGTAGGCGATGACGCCGGTCAGCAACGGGTAGTGCGTGCAGCCCAGCACGAGGGTGTCGATGCCCTCGTCCAGCAGCGGGTCGAGGTACTCGTGGGCCACGGCGATGACCTCGTCGCCGGTGACGACGCCGGACTCGACGAAGTCGACGAACCTCGGGCACGCGCGGGTATGGACGGTCAGGTGCGGGGCGGCGGCGAAGGCGTCCTCGTAGGCCCCACTGGTCACGGTGGCCACCGTGCCGATCACGCCGATCGATCCGTCACGCGTGGCCCGCACCGAGCGCCGCACCGCCGGCTTGATCACCTCCACCACGGGGACCGGGTAGCGTTCGCGCGCATCGCGCAGGACCGCCGCCGATGCGGAGTTGCACGCGATGACCAGCGACTTCACACCCGAGTCGACGAGATGGTCCATGACGTCGAGGGCGAAGGCACGCACCTCGGCGATGGGGCGGGGTCCGTACGGACCCCGGGCGGTGTCGCCGACGTAGAGGATCGCCTCGTCGGGCAGCTGGTCGATCACCGCCCGGGCCACGGTGAGGCCGCCGACGCCGCTGTCGAAGATCCCGATGGGCGCGTCCGGGTTTCCCACCCCGGGGCCGCCGAAGGAGCGTGTGACCGACATGACGCCCATTGTCGCCGCATCGCTGCGGCGGCCGCTGGAGCGGATCGCTAGGGTTGCCGCGTGTCGGGGCCGATCGGGCCCCCGTCCCCAGGAGGCCGCGTGCGCCTGACGGTCATCGGTTGCGCCGGGTCCTTCGCGAACCCGACCTCGGCGGCCTCCTGCTACCTCGTGGAGCATGAGGGCGTCCGGATCGTGCTCGACCTGGGCAACGGCTCGCTGGGGCCCCTGGCTGCGGCCGCAGACCTGCGCACCCTGGACGCCGTGCTCCTGTCCCACCTGCACGCCGATCACTGCCTGGACCTGACCGGGATGTATGTCGCCCGCAAGTACCACCGCGACGGCCCGCCGCCGGCGCTGGCCGTCCATGGCCCCGTGGGCACCCGGCGACGGGTTGCGGACGCGTACCGGACCAGCCCGCAGGAACCTGTCGAGGGCCTCGATCGCATCTACCGCTTCGTGGACCACTCGCCCGATGCGCCTGTGCAGATCGGGCCGTTCACGATCTCGGTGGCGCGGGTGGCGCACCCTGTGCCCGCGTACGCGATCCGGGTGGCCGCCGGTGGCCGGTCCCTGGTGTACAGCGGGGACACCGGGCCGACCGATGCGCTCGTGGACCTGGCTCGGGGCTGCGACGTCGCGCTGTTCGAGGCCTCCTTCCTGACCGGGGAGTCCAACGCGAAGGACCTGCACATGACGGGGGTCGAGGCGGGTGCGGCCGCGGCCGCGGCCGGTGCCGGCCGATTGGTGCTGACGCACCTGGTGGCATGGAACGATCAGGAGTTGACGCTGGCCGAGGGGCGCAGCGCGTTCAAGGGGGACGTGGCCCTGGCCACCCCCGGAATGGTGGTGGACCTGTGACCCGATCCGACGGCCGTGCGACCGACGCGCTGCGAGATGTGACCTTCCAGCGTGGCTGGCTCGATCATGCCGAGGGTTCCTGCCTCGTCTCCTTCGGTGCCACGCGGGTGCTGTGCGCGGCATCCTTCACGGCCGGTGTGCCGCGCTGGAAGAAGGGGTCCGGCTCGGGTTGGGTCACCTCCGAGTACGCGATGCTGCCGCGATCGACCAACACGCGTTCCGACCGCGAGTCGGTGAAGGGGCGCATCGGCGGGCGGACCCACGAGATCTCGCGACTCATCGGGCGGTCGATGCGGGCCGTCATCGACGTGGGCGCCCTCGGCGAGAACACGATCGTGATCGACTGCGACGTCCTGCAGGCCGATGGCGGGACGCGCACCGCCGCGATCACCGGGGCCTACGTCGCGCTTGCCGACGCTGTCTCGTGGGCGCGGGGCCAGGGCCTCGTGGCCGCCGGCGCCTCACCGCTGGTGGACTCGGTGGCCGCAGTCAGCGTCGGGATCGTCGATGGGCAGCCCTGCCTGGACCTGCACTACGACGACGACGTGCGGGCCGAGACCGACATGAACGTGGTGATGACGGGGTCCGGCACGTTCGTCGAGGTGCAGGGGACTGCGGAGCGTGAGCCGTTCGACCGCGTGATGCTCGACCGCCTGCTGGACCTCGCCACCGCCGGTTGCGCCGAGCTCACCGCGCTGCAGGCCGCGGCCCTCTCCCGGGGTACCGCGTGACACGTCGAGTCGTGCTGGCCACGCGGAACACCGCCAAGATCGCCGAGCTGAGCAGGATCATCGAGAAGGCGGGACTCGACGTGGAGCTCGTCGGCGCGGAGGCGTTCGCCTCGCTGCCGGACGTCGCCGAGACCGGCACGACCTTCGCGGCCAACGCGCTGCTCAAGGCGCGCGCCGTCGCCGCGTACACGGGGCTTCCCTCGATCTCGGATGACTCGGGGCTGTGTGTCGATGCGCTCAATGGCTTGCCGGGCATCCTGTCGGCGCGGTGGTCCGGGGTGCACGGCCACGACCAGGCCAACCTCGATCTCCTGCTGGCGCAGTTGTCCGACACAGTGGACGAGCGCCGGGGCGCGCACTTCTTCTGCGCCGCCGCGGTCGCCATGCCGCCCGGTCCCCACGGCGAGCACGGCGAGTGCCGAGTCGTCGAGGGGACCATCGACGGTGTGCTCCTGCGCGAACCCCGCGGCAACGGGGGCTTCGGCTATGACCCCATCTTCCTGCCCTACGGGTCCAGCCGGACCACGGCTGAGATGGATCCGGCGGAGAAGGACGCCATCAGCCACCGGGGCCAGGCCTTCAGGGCGCTAGTCCCGGTCCTCGCTGAGCTGTTGGCAGCGGGCTGACCCCATCGCTGGGGGAACCGACCGAGTCGCTCGTCTCCTGAACTGCTCGGAGAGGCGGCACACTCGTGCGGTGCGTGCGGGTGGCGGGACTTGAACCCGCACGTCCGTGGACACAGGAACCTAAATCCTGCGCGTCTGCCAATTCCGCCACACCCGCGTGCCGACATTGTCGCAGCCCGGCGGGGTGACGCGGGTGACCCTCCGGGCAACGGACATTGCCGCCGTTGTGGTCGATAGGGCCCTGGGTAGAGGCGGCAACCAGCGACTTCGCGCTGGTTCTGGTCGATCCCGGGGCTCAGAGCAGCCGTCTATCGACCCGAACCAGCGCGAAGTCGGGTTGGCCCCGCTCAGAGCAGCCGCCTATCGACCCGAACCAGCGCGAAGTCGCGCCCAGTCGCCCGGGCGCACACGCGGGGGTCAGCGGCGGCTCAGATGCCGAGCTCGCGACGCAGCTTGGCCACATGTCCTGTTGCCCGCACGTTGTAGCGAGCCTCCTCGATGCGCCCGTCCGCATCGATCACGAACGTGGACCTGATGACGCCGGTCACCGTCCGGCCATAGAGCTGCTTCTCCCCGTACGCGCCGTAGGCGGTCAGCACCGCCCTGTCCGGATCGCTGGCCAGCGCGAAGGTGAGGCCCTCGGCCGCACGGAACCTGGCCAGCTTCTCCGGCAGGTCCGGGGAGAGCCCGACCACGGTGATCCCCGCGGCGCCAAGGGCTTCGAGTGAGTCCTGGAAGTCACACGCCTGCTTCGTGCAGCCGGTCGTGAGCGCCGCCGGGTACATGTAGAGCACGACGCGTTGCCCGCGCAGCGCCGCCAGGCTGACCCGGCCCCCGGAATCGTCGGCGAGGTCGAAGTCGGGGGCCGGCTCACCGGGCTGAAGTCGCGTTGTCATGGGTCCTCCTGCGGGATTGGCAGTGGCGACACTATCCCTCGATGGGCTGCGGCACCCCGGCCCGCGTATGGTTGCCCCATTCCGTGGTGTCAGGAGGATGGACCGTGGCCAAGGCAAGTGCCAGCAAGCCCGCGAGTGCGCCCGTGCGCAAGCCGGCTGAGATCGAGTCCGACATCGTCGAGACTCGTGAACGCCTCGTCGGCACCATCACGGAGCTCGAGGACCGGGTCAACCCCAGCAAGGTCGCCACTCGGGGCGCGGACAAGGTGAAGGCGTTCTACGTCGGCGACGGGGGGGTCCGATGGAAGAACGTGGCGATCACCGCTGGCGCAGTGGTGGGTGGTGTCGTGGCGATCCGGGTCGTGAGCTCCACTGTGCGCTGGGCGTTCGCCGCACCGCCCGCGCAGCAGGTGCCCACCGACGTGGTGTTCCTGCCGGTTCCGCGTGCACAGGCCGGCTCGCTGGCCAACCTGCTGGCCGACTCCGCCTGAGCTGGAGCTCAGGGAACGCCCAGGGCGCGGACCAGCGCATCCGGGTCGCTGATGGCCTGTGTTGCCTACTCCTCGGGTGAGCTGACCAGCAACCGCGCGACGTGGCGCCCCACCAGCAGCGTGGGGCTGATGGCGCCCACGGCCAGGGCCACGATCGTGAGGGTGGCGATGGAGGCGTCCACCACGGCCGTGTCGACGATCGCCGATGTGGCTGCGGCGTGGCCTGTGGTCAGCGTGAGGACACCGGTCAGGGCATCGAACATGTAGGTGCCCGGGATCAGGGGAATCACGGGGGCGAAGGCGAAGATGGGCGCGGCCTGGTGCGTCACGGGCGCGACGATCACCGCGGCAACGCCCACCCCGATGGCCGCCACGAAGCTGGCCGTGGGCAGGGTGGCGCCCCATTCGAGGCAGACGCTGCGTACGAGGTGGGCGCCGATGGCGATGACCACGATCCCGGGCAGTGTCCTGCGCGGTACCGAGAAGATCAGGGCGAAGCCGAGCACAGCCACTCCGGCCCACAGCGAGGCGGACCAGTTCATGACAGGAGTCCCGCCAGGCTGACGGCGACCGACAGTCCGACCGCGGCGGCCACGATGATCACGGCGCTCATGGCCAGCTTGACCATCCCGTTCAGGTAGTGGGCGGTCAGCAGGTCGGCGGTCCCGTTGAGCATCGGCACCCCGGGCACGACGAAGAGGGTCGATGCGGCAAGAGCGGGGGTCAGGGCCTCCTCCAGGCCCAGGACCTCGCCCCCGGCCGCGACGATCAGGGCGGACACGAAGGCGGCGCTGCTGACGGACACGAACGGCTTGAGTCGGCGGGTCACGAGCAGATGGCGGACCCACGCCCCCGCCCAGCCGCCGAGGAGGGCCAGCGATGCGGCGGTGGGAGACGCGCCGAACAGGAACGCGAAGGCTGCGCTGGAGGCCCCGAGGGCAAGCATCACGAGCCACACGGGGTAGACCCGGCCCGCGTTGCGGATCAACGTGAGCCGCGATCGGACCTGGGCGGGCGCGAGCTGGTTGACCTCGGTCTCAGTGACGAGGCGCTCGATCTGGGTCAACGTGCTGAAGTTGATCCCGAAATGGCCCGCGTGCCGCCCGGCGGTGGCCTTGTCGTCGCCGGCGACCACGGTGATGGCCACATTGACCGACGAGATGGCCACGTGGCTCTCCTGCGCGCCGAGTGCCGCGGCCATCCGCTCCATGCTGTCGATCGTGCGCGTTGTGTGGCCGCCGGACAGCTGGATCAGCTCGCCGACCTCCAGGGACAGGTCGAGGGCGTCGGCGAGATCGGTCATGGCGGCACACGCTACTCGCTGGGACCGGGCGGTGTGCCCAGCGGCCCGGGCACATCCCTGGCCGACAGCTCGGTTGTGCCCCTGTGTGTCCACCGGGCAGTCATGACCCCCGCGGCAACGCCGCCCCTGCATGTGATCTGACACCTTGCGCGGCGCACGGGCCCCGCCCAAGCGGAAGCCCCCCAGGATCGCTGAGGGGCTGGTACGCCGTGTAGGGCTCGAACCTACGACCCGCTGATTAAGAGTCAGCTGCTCTACCAACTGAGCTAACGGCGCAAGAGCAGGGCAAAGATACCAGCGGTCGGGGCGGGGCAACAAACTCGGGACGGGCCGCCTGCCCGCCTAGACTTGCCCGGACACCCGTGAACGAGCACAAGGGGATTCCCGATGGGCAGCACACCTCCGACTGATGCCGCTGGGGCCTTGCCGGCCGAGGTCGATGCAGGCGCGCTGCACGAGGAGACCGAGCAGGTGCGCGTGCGCAAGGAGAAGCTCGAGCGGCTCCGCGAGCTCGGGATCAACCCCTATCCGGTGTCCACCCCCCGGACCACGTCCCTGGCCGAGGTCCGTGCCCGGCACGGCGACCTCGGCCCCGACGAGCGCACCGGTGAGGTGGTCAGCGTGGTCGGCCGGGTCATGCTCAAGCGGGATGGCGGCAAGCTGTGCTTCGCGACGCTGCGCGACTGGTCCGGCGACCTGCAGGTGATGCTGTCCCTGGCTGATGTGGGCCAGGAGCAGCTCGACCTGTGGAAGCGTCTCATCGACCTCGGCGACCACGTCTCGGTGACCGGCGAGGTCATCACGTCGCGCAAGGGCGAGCTCAGCGTGGCGGCGACCGGGTGGGTGCTGGCCGCGAAGTCCCTGCGACCCCTGCCGGAGAAGCACAAGGGCCTGACCGATCCTGAGGCGCGGGCCAGGATGCGCTACGTGGACCTCATCATCCGCCCGGAGGCCCGCAGCGCTGCGCACCTGCGCTCGACGTTGGTCCACAGCATCCGGGACTCCCTGCACCGTCGCGGCTTCATGGAGGTCGAGACCCCGATCCTGCAGCTGGTCCACGGCGGGGCGAACGCCCGACCGTTCCAGACCCACATCAACGCCTACAACATGGACGTCTACCTGCGCATCGCCACGGAGCTGCACCTCAAGCGCCTGCTCGTGGGCGGCATGGAGAAGGTC
Source organism: uncultured Actinomycetes bacterium (assembly GCA_963697345.1). GTDB lineage: Bacteria > Actinomycetota > Actinomycetes > S36-B12 > CAIYMF01 > Prado023. Next base: position 121,708 of record CAVONS010000010.1, read on the forward strand.
TTCGAGCTCGGTCGCCAGTTCCGCAACGAGGGGGCCGATTCATCGCACAACCCCGAGTTCACGTCGCTGGAGATGTACCAGACCTACGCGGACTACCAGGACATGCGCGTGCTGACCCAGGAGCTGATCCAGGAGGCCGCGACCGCCGTGTTCGGTGCGCCCGTGGCGCGCAGGATCCAGCCCGACGGGTCGATCGTCGAGTACGACCTGTCCGGCCAGTGGCGGCACCTGACCGTGCTGGAGGCGGTCAGCGAGAAGCTCGGCGAGGAGATCACCGCAGACACCCCGGTCGACCAGATGCGTGGACACGCCAAGCGCCACGATGTCGACCTTGAGGATCACTGGACCTGGGGAGCTGTCCTTGAGGCCCTCTACGAGGACCTGTGCGAGGACTCCACGGAGCTGCCGACGTTCTACCTGGACTTCCCCAAGGAGATCGCTCCGCTGACCAAGCAGCACCGCGACGATCCCCGGTTCGCCGAGAAGTGGGACCTGGTCAGCTGGGGCGCCGAGCTGGGCACGGCCTACTCGGAGCTCAACGACCCCGTCGATCAGCGCGAGCGCTTCTACGCCCAGTCGCTGCTGGCCGCCGCCGGGGACCTCGAGGCCATGGTGGTCGATGAGGACTTCCTCCAGGCGCTGGACTACGGGATGCCGCCGACCGGTGGACAGGGCATGGGTATCGACCGACTGGTGATGGCGCTCACGGGCATGAACGTCCGCGAGACCATCCTGTTCCCCATGGTCAAGCCGCTGTAGATCCGACGCGGGGCCGGGGAGGCTCAGCCCTCGGTGGGTGTCAGGGTCGTCGACAGCTGGTTGCGGGCGGTCACGAGGGCTGCTGCTGACGTACCCAGCGCAGCGCCGTCGGCCGTCCCCGATCCGACGAGTGCGACATGGGCCGCTGCCGAGGACCGGACCTGTGTGAGGGCGGTGGCGATGGACCGCGCCGTCATGGCGCGCTTCTCGTCGGGTGCCTCGGTGATCAGCTCGGTGACATTGGCGTCCAACTGGTCCAGGGTCGGCTGCGCAGCGGCCCAGTGCTGGGCCACCTGGTCGGCCGGCGTTGCCGGGTCGGTGAGTGCCGGAACGAGCTGGTCGGCCACCCAGACGCCCTGCGCGCGCTCCACCTCGAGGCGCTCGTCCCACTTCTTGCGCCGCGATCCCGTGATGAGGAACAACGCCAGCGCGGCCGCTGCGGCCAGCAGGGCGCCGAGACCGAGCCACAGGGCGGTCGGGTTGCTCTCGGACTCGTCAGCGCTCGCTGCGGCAGAGGCGCTCGCGGGGGCGCTCGCGCTGGCCGATTCGCTGGTCTCAGTCTCCGAGGGCGTCTCACTCGGGGTCTCGGACTCGATCGGTTCCGAGGTCTCCGGAGTCGGGGTCTCGGACTCCTGCGTGGGAGTCTCGGTGGGGGTCTCCTCCGGTGGGGCGGTGGTCTCCTCCGGCTCGGGGGTCGTCTCCTCAGGCGTGGGCGTTGACGACGACTGTGTGAGCGTGCTGCTCGGGGTGGGGGCCTCCGACGTGGGCTCGCTGGTGGGCGCCTCCGTCGACGGGGACTCCTCGGTGCGGGTCGGCGTGGGCTGCTCGATCGTGCGACTCGGGGTGGGTCGCTCGACGGTGCGGCTCGGAGTCGGCAGGGCCACCGAGCCCGAAGCCGTGGGGAGGGTGATCTCGCCACCCTGTCCGCATCCGCTCAGGGCCAGAACAGTGATGGCTGCGGCAGCCCACGGTGCGACCTTCTTGACCGACATCGATCCTCCTCGTGCGAGCGCACACGAAGTGCCCACCCCGCGTCACCGATTGGTTGCTGAGGGAGTCTAGTCAACGGTGGGCGAGCAGCGTGGGAGCCGGGTGCCCCGGGTGTGCCGGGACGCGCCATCAATGGGGTGAGTGACGGGACTTGAACCCGCGACCGCCTGGACCACAACCAGGAGCTCTACCAGCTGAGCTACACCCACCATGCCCACGCAGGATCGCTGCGTGGATGCCTGAGAAGTGTACCGGACTCAGGAGGTCACTTCGGACGACGAAGTGCCTGCCCCGTGGTCCACCACGTGGTTCGCCGCAGCGGTGCGCGCCTCGTCCGTGGAGGGCCCGGGGGCCGCGACGAACAGGGTGTCGCGGTAGTAGCGAAGTTCGGCGATCGACTCCCGGATGTCTGCCAGGGCTCGGTGCCCGCCTGTCTTCTCCGGCGAGTTGAAGTAGCTGCGCGGGTACCAGCGCCGGGCGAGCTCCTTGATCGTCGAGACGTCGACCAGCCGATAGTGCAGGTACTGGTCGAGCTCGGGCAGGTAGCGGGCGAGGAAGCCGCGGTCGACATACACGCTGGATCCCGCCAGCGGTGCCCGGCGGGCCTCCGCCACGTGTCCCTGGACGTAGGCGAGAACGGCGTCGCCGGCCTCGGCGAGGGCCACCCCCCCGGGGATGTCCTCGAGCAGTCCGGACTGGGTGTGCATGGTGACCACGATGTCCTCCATCCCGTCGAGGATGGACAGGTCCGGCGGGCGCACCACGATCGAGATCCCCTCGTCGAGCTCATGGAGCTCGGCGTCGGTGACGATGGCGGCGATCTCGACGATCTGGTCGGTGGCCGGGTCCAGGCCCGTCATCTCGAGGTCGATCCAGACGAGGCGATCCGTGCGTGCGTCAGTCACGACGTGCAGCCTACGGCCTCACTGCGCCCTCGTCGGCCCACCAGCGCACGAGGTCGGACCCGGTCACGATTCCCACCAGGCGGCCCAGGTCGTCCAGGACGGGTACGGCCTCCGCCGAGTAGCGGGCCATGAGGCGTGCCACGTCGGCCAGCGGTGCGGTGTGCAGGACTGAGCGGGCCGGAGCGCGGGACAGCAGCTCGCCGACGTCGCGATTGCGCATGCGGTCCTCGGACACCGGGATGTCGGTGAGGATCATGCGGTCGGAGATGATGCCCAGGCATCGTCCGTCGTCGACGGCAGCCAGGTGGCGCAGGCCGGACACGCTGAGCAGCTGCCACGCATCCCAGAGGGTCTCGGAGACGTCGATCGTGAGCACTGGGCGGGACATCGCCTGGCTGACCACCGCGCGGGCCCACTCGGCTCCGCGCCGTCGTGCCGCCATCTCGGTGTGCGTGGACGGTGCGGGAAGAGTGGTCCCGTCCGATCGGGCCTTGTCCATGCATCACCTCCCACTCGCTGCGTCTGCGCTCAAGCATCGCCTACCACAGAGGGTCACTCGCAGGGGCAGGAGGCCCCGACGTGTGGGACCTAAGTCACGACGATGCCGCGGCGATCGGGTGGTGAAGGGCGCGGCGCGCTCAGCCGGGTGGGGGTTCGGCGTGATCTGCGGCGCCGGCCAGGTGCTGGGCGACGTCGCCCAGGGCGTAGATGCCGACTGGGGCCCGTGCCCCGGTGCCCGCACGTTGCCATGGGCGTGGGCCGGCCAGAGGACGCAGGTTCACGTGCCGGGCGTCGAGCCGGGCCAGATGCGCGTGCAGGTCGTCGGCGTGGGTGGCGAGGTCGGTCGGCGCGCCGCTCCACAGGTTGGCGGCCAGCACCGACAGGCGCGGGAAGGCGCGGTACTCGCGCGCGGCATTGTCCGGCGTGTACTCGGTCCACAGCTGTCCCTGGCCACCCAGGACCCGGCCACGGGATCCGGATCGGGCTGCCGGCGGTGTCCACGCGGCGACATCGGCGAGGGTCAGTGGTGCCCCGATGGACAGCGGTTCATCGGGACCGCTGTCCTCGGCGTAGTCGAAGTACGTGGGGACCACCGGGGCCATGACCACGTCGTGCCCCGCGCGTGCAGCCCGCAGGCCGAGGTCCACGGAGCGCCACGTCATCACGATGGTCTGGTGGGGGAGCCCACCAGCGACGTACGCGTCGTCCCAGGCGATCGGCGTCCGGCCGAGGTCCAGCACGCTCTGGGCCAGCTGGGCGTTCACGACTGCGCGCAGGCCCTCGACGCCGCCGTGTCGTTCTGCGAACCGGCGGATCTCGTCGGATTCGCGCCACATCGTCAGGTCGGCCTCGTCGCCCCCGATGTGCAGGTAGGGGGAGTCGATGGCGTCGGCCACCTCGCCGAGCAGGGTGGCCACGATGCTCATCGCGTGCGGTAGTGGCGAGATGGTGCGGCCCAGCAGACCCCACCGGGGGTCGACGTGCTGTGGGGGGCAGCCGGGGACCCCGAGTTCGGGGATCGCAGCGAGCAGCGCGCTGGCGTGGCCCGGGAGGTCCACCTCGGGCACGATCGTGACACCGCACCGGGCCGCGTGGGCGGTGATCTCGCGCAGATCGGCGGTCGTGTAGAGGCCCCCGTGGGGCGTGTCGTCCAGCCTCGCGGGATCCAGCGCCTCGCGGCCCTGGCTGTGGCCGATCCAGGTCGATGAGCGCCACGAGGCGACCTCGGCCAGCGCGGGATGGCTGGCGGACTCCACGCGCCAGCCCTGGTCGTCGGTGAGGTGCAGGTGCAGGTGGTTGAGCCGGTGCATGGCCGCGAGCTCGATCCACCGCAGCACCTCGGGCACCGGCGCGAAGTGCCGGCTCACATCGAGCATGAACCCCCGGTACTCGAATGCCGGCGCATCGTGCAGCGAGATCAGCGGAAGCCGCCAGTCATCCCGGCGCACGGCCGTGGACCGCCATGCCTGCGCGGGCAGCAGCTGGCGGATCGTGGTCGTGGCCTGCAGGGCGCCGAGCGGGCTGCTGGCCGCGATCTGGATGCCTGCGTCGTCGATGTCGAGCCGGTACGCCTCCGCGGCGAGCGCGGGGTCGGCGATTGTGCGGATGTGGATCGTGCTGCCGGTGGCCGGTCCGGGCAGCGGGTCCAGGACTTGCAGGCCGAAGCGCACCTGCTCGGTCCACGGCCCGTCGACCGTGGGGGTCCGGTCCAGGACGAGCCAGTCGGTGGATGTGATCGAGCGGGGCGGCCAGAGGGCCGCAGCGGGCGGGAGCATGGGGACGATCATCGCTGACGTGGCCTGGCTTCGTGTGAGGATCGCCCCATGCGCCTCTACCCTGAGCTGGCTGCCCCCCGGAATCGGCAGATGTCCCGGGACGTGCTCGTGGCCCTCGCCCTGCTGATGTTCGGCGTCTTCGCGTGGGCCGTGCGCAGGGCGGTGATGACGTTGACCGCCATCAGCACCGGGTTCACCGACAACGCGGAGGGCGCGCAGGACGCATGGAGCTCGGCAGGTCAGACGCTGTCGAGGATCCCGTTCGTGGGGGACGACCTGCAGAGGTCGCTCCAGGGCCTGTCCGATGCCACGTTGGGCAGCGCAGTGCAGACCGGCCAGTCGATCACGGAGGCCGTCACGACTGCCGCCGACGTGCTGGCGTTCGTGACCTTCGCTGCGCCCGCCGCCGTCCTGCTGGTCCTGTACGTGCCCCGCCGATGGGATCGTTCCCGGGCATGGACGGCCGCCGACCAGGTGCTCTCGGCGATCGAGGTTGATGCCGCAGTCGGCGTGCCCGGCGGCGTCGCGCCCGCACAATGGGCCGGAGACCCGGAGCCCGCGCCTGAGCCCGGTCCCGTCCAGCACGACACGATCGCCCTTCCCTGGGGGCCGCCCGGCCAGCACGTTCCAGCCGGGGCCCCGCGGACCGGGCCGGCCGTGGTGGCGTTCCCGCCCGACGAGCTGATGGCCCTGCGCGCCCTGGTCAACCTGCCGTTCGTGGATCTCGTCCGCTACACGCCCCGGCCGTTCGAGGCGTTCTACGCCGGGGACTACGCACCACTGATCCGCGCGCTCTACGCCCACGAGGGCCTCGAACCGCCCGTGTGAGCCCGGGGAGTCGCCTAGCTGAGCAGGTCGAGGAACTCGCGAAGTGGGCCTTCGATGGGGACCGCCCGCCCGGTCCCCTGGTCCACGTAGACCACGGTGATGTCGGCGTCGGCCACCGGCTTGTCGGACTCGGCCAGCCGGATCTCCTGATGGATCACGGCACTGCGGGTCCTGATCTCGCCGATTCGTGACGCGATGACCAGGTGCTCGCCGATCCCCGCTGGGTGCCGGTAGTCGATCTCGAGGCGCACCATCACCATGGCGGTCCCCGCGCCCAGCAGCGAGCTGAGGTCAGCGCGCTGCTCGAACCACGCCCAGCGGGCCTCCTCGAGGAACTCCAGGTACCGGGCGTTGTTCACGTGGCCATAGAGGTCGAGGTGGTACCCGCGGACGGTGAGGGTCATCTCGTGCGCTGCGTTGGTGGTGGCGTCCATGCCCGCACGCTACTCGCGATCGGTGGACGCTCACGCCGCGATCCCCGCGCGAGTGCGCCACTAGGCTGCCGGCATGGCCAAGTACCCCCTCGCCCTGCTCCCCGTCGTCACGATCGCCGACGGGCAGGCGCGTCTCGCCCCGCCCGGCTATGGGGCATCCACCGCCAGCGGCACCCCGGCGCATTCGATCGCCTCGTGGGTCGGCCAGGGTGCTGCCTGGATCCACGTGATCGACCAGGCCGCGGCTGACGGGGGCCCCGCCAGCCTGCACCACATCGTCCGCAGCGGCGCCCACCTGCAGTACGCCGGCCATGTCCACGACGAGTCGACCCTGGCCGCCGCACTTGCCACGGGCGCGTCCCGGATCGTGATCGATCCGGGCGACCCGACGTGGGCGGGCGCTGCACTGCGCGAGCACGGGGACCGCCTCGCGGTGGGCCTGGACATCCGCGCCGAGGATGTCCACGACGTCGCGATGGCCATGGAGCGGGCCGGCTGCCGCAGGTTCGTCGTGTCCGACCAGGCCGAGAGCCACCACTGGCGCCACGGCGACCGGCACCTGCTCGCGGAGTTCTGCTCGGCAGTCAACGTCCCAGTCATGGCCAGTGGCGGGATCGCGCACCTCAACGACCTGCACGACCTGCACGAGCTGGTTCCGCACGGGCTCGACGGGATCATCATCGGCGACGCCCTCTACGACGGGGCGTTCACCTACTCCGAGGCGATGGCCGCCGGAGCCGACCGGTTCGACATGTTCTACTGGGGCCCGCCGCAGTAGGCCGCTGGGTGCCTATCCGGCCCGCGCGATGATCCCCCGAGCCCGGGCGATCAGGTAGTTCACGGCCGCACCGAACTGCGCGAACGCTGGGTTCGTCGTCTGGCCGGCGCGGTAGCGGAACCAGATCTGCTGTGCGATCACGGCCAACCGGAACAGCCCGAACACCTCGTAGAACTGCCAGCCGACCGCGGGGAGCGTGCAGCCCGGTCCGCTCGAGGTAGTGCGCGACGATCTCGTCGCGTGTGGGCATGCCCGGCAGGTTCGACGGTTGCCGTCGGAACATCAGGAAGATCGGGGTCGTCGTCGGCCTGCACCCAGTAGGCCAGCGCCGCGCCGAGGTCCATGAGCGGGTCGCCGACAGTGGCCATCTCCCAGTCCAGGACGGCGCGGACGATGGACAGGTTGTCGGGGTCGAGGACGAGGTTGTCGAAGCGCCAGTCGCCGTGGATCAGCCTGTCGGCAACATCGGCAGGTTGGTTGTCGGCCAGCCAGCTCATCACGTCCTCGCCGTCGGGGACATCGTCTGTACGGGCCGCCCGGTAGCGCTGTGACCAGCCCGAGACCTGCCTGGTCACGTAGCCCGGACCCCGCCAGAACGTGTCCAGCCCACTGGCCCGGATGTCCACCGAGTGCAGGTCGGCCAGTGCGTCGACCATCCCGAGCGCCAAGGTCGTGGGCGGCGCGCGGCTTGAGCTCGATGCCGCGTGGCAGGTCGCCGCGCAGGATCAGGCCGGGCACGTGAGCCATCACGTAGAACGGCGACCCCAGGATCGACTCGTCGGACTCGTAGCCGACCATCGTGCGGCACGGCCGGGAACGAGGGCGCGAGCATCCGCTGGATGTCGTACTCGCGGTGCATGTCGTGCGCGCCGGCTGCCTTCTGCCCAGTCGGTGGTCGGCGCAGCACGAGGTCACGCCCCGGGTAGCTCAGCATGTAGGTGAGGTTGGAGACGCCACCACCGAACTGCAGGACCTCGGGCAGGTTCCCGTCCGCAAGCTCCGTCCGGGCGCGAAGCCAGGCATCCAGGGCGACGACGTCGAACGCGTCCTCCTCGCGCACGGGCCCGGCTCCCCGGTCCTCGCGGATCGGGTCGTTGGCGCCCTGCGGGTCGTGCGCGTCCGGCGGGTCGTCGGGTGTGCCGGCCGCGAGACTCATCGGGGCGCCACCAGGGGCCGTAGCTCGAGTCGCGCCACGTCGCGCAGGTGGACCTCGTCAGGGCCGTCGGCCAGCCGCAGCGAGCGCAGGCCCGCCCACATCATGGCCAGCGGCGTGTCGTCACTGACCCCCGCACCGCCGTGCACCTGGATCGCGCGATCGACGACCTCGAGGGCCATCCGCGGGGCCACGACCTTGATGGCGGCGATCTCCTTGCGCGCCCCCTTGGCTCCGACCGTGTCGATCATCCAGGCCGCCTTGAGCGTGAGCAGGCGGGCCTGCTCGATCGCGATCCGCGACTCGGCGATCCACTCCTGCACCACACCCTGGCGGGCAAGCGGCTTGCCGAACGCCACCCGTTCGATCGAGCGGCGGCACATCAGGTCCAGCGCCCGCTCGGCCATACCGATGGCGCGCATGCAGTGATGGATGCGCCCCGGGCCCAGCCGCGCCTGGGCGATCGCGAAGCCGGAACCCTGCGCGCCGAGCAGGTTCGTCACGGGCACGCGCACGTCGGTGAAGGTGATCTCCGCGTGGCCGTGCTGGTCGTGGTAGCCGAACACCGGCACGCTGCGCACGATCTGCACGCCCGGGGTGTCCATCGGGACCAGGACCATGGACTGCTGGTGGTACACGTCGGCCTGCGGGTCGGTCTTGCCCATGACGACCAGGACGCGGCAGCGCGGGTCGTTGGCCCCGGTGCTCCACCACTTGCGGCCGTTGATCACGTAGTCGTCGCCGTCGCGCACGATGCTGGTGGCGATGTTGCGGGCATCGCTGCTGGCGACCTCGGGCTCGGTCATCGAGAACGCCGAGCGGATCTCCCCGGCCAGCAGCGGGTCGAGCCACTGCTCCTTCTGCTCGGGCGTGCCGAACATGTGCAGGATCTCCATGTTCCCGGTGTCCGGGGCGGAGCAGTTCAGGGCCTCCGGGGCGATCTCCGGCGACCAGCCGGACAGCTCGGCCAGGGGCGCGTAGTCCAGGACCGACAGCCCGTGGGCGGGGTCGGTGCTCTCGGGCAGGAACAGGTTCCAGAGTCCCGCGCCGCGCGCGCGCGGCCCTTGAGCTCCTCGACCACCGGCGGGCAGCTCGTGCGGCCGGCCCGCTGCGGCCAGGGCACGACGCTGCTCGGCGTACACGGGCTCGGCGGGGAGCACCTCGTCGGTCATGAAGGAGCGCAGGGTGCCCAGGTACTGCTCAGCGCGTGGGCTGTGCTGGAAGTCCATCGCTTCTCCGTCCCAGAGGGGCCGCGCAGGGCCTTGGTGCGTCCGGCGCAGCCCGGTTCGTGGTGATGCTGGCCATCGTCCCACTCGGCGTCGGGGCTCCTCACGTCGGCTGTCGGCCCGGGTCGTACGGGCCGTGCCTCGGGCTAGTGTGCGGTCATGACCATGCCTGCCCATCACACCCCTGGCCGTTGTCCCCGCAGAGGGCAGACTGGGTCACGGGCTCTCGGCCCATCCCGGGGTCGGCTCATTCGCCGGGACGCAGCATGACGAGGGATCTCACCGACCAGGTGGCGCTGGTGACCGGCGGGGCCGCGGGGATCGGCGCGGGCATCTGCCGGATGCTGGCTGCCTCAGGTGCGCGCGTCATGGTGGCCGACATCGACGCCGGCGGTGCGGCCGCCCTGGCCGATGAGCTGGGTGGACGGGCCCTTGCCTGCGACGTGAGCTCGTGGGATCACATGGCTGCCGCTGTGGAGGCGACCGTGTCCGCGTTCGGCCGCCTCGACGTCCTGGTACTCAACGCCGGCATCGACAGCGGCTTCACCCTCGAGCAGTTCGACCTGTCGGCCTACCGCCGGGCGATGGGCGTGAACCTCGACGGCGTCGTCTTCGGGCTGGCTGCGGGGCTTCCCGCGCTGCGCGCCGATGGCGGTGGCCGGGTCGTGGTGCTCGCCAGCCTCGCAGGCCTCGCGCCCGTGCCCCCGGATCCGATCTACGCCGCGAACAAGGCGGCCGTGGTCAACCTCGTGCGCTCGGTGGCGCCGGGGTTGGCCGCCCAGGGCGTGATCGTCAACGCCGTGTGCCCCAGCTACACCGACACCGCGATCCTCGACCCGTGGCGCGCGATGCTCGCTTCGATCGACTGGCCGGTGATGTCGGTCGAGGACGTGGTCGGGGCGGTGGCGACGGTGCTGGACTCGGATGCGGCGGGCGAGGCGTGGCTGGTCCAGTACGGCAGGCCCGCGCATCCCTACCGCTTCGCGGGCATACCGGGTCCGGCGCGGGAGTCGGGTATGTCGGCGGACGCCTGACCCGGCCCCGTACCCGGATCGACTCCGGCCGAGACGGCCACGGGGCGCGGCGAGCGCCATGTCCGATTCCTGCCAGCGCGGATCCGCGCGGTCGGGGCAGGATGCGGCCATGGACCTGGACCACGAACGCTGCTATCGCGCCGTGTCCAGCCGCGATCCCAGATTCGACGGTGCGTTCTACACGGCCGTGCGGACCACCGGCATCTACTGCCGGCCCAGCTGCCCGGCGATGACCCCCAAGCCCACCAACGTCACCTTCTACCGCACGGCCGCGGCTGCACAGCGGGAGGGCTTCCGCGCCTGTCGCAGGTGCCGCCCCGACGCCACACCCGGGTCCTCGGAGTGGAACCTTCGCGGCGACCTCGTCGGTCGGGTGATGCGGATGGTGGCCGATGGTGCGGTCGAGCGGATGGGGGTCTCCGGGGTTGCGGCATCGCTGGGCTACAGCGAGCGGCACGTGAACCGCGTCGTGACCGAGGAGTTGGGCGCGGGGTTGTTGGCCATTGCGCGGACCCAGCGCGCCCATACCGCCCGGATCCTGCTGGAGAGCACTGACCTGCCGGCTGCCGAGGTGGCGTGGGCCGCTGGATTCGGCAGCGTGCGGTCGTTCAACGACACGATGGCAACGGTCTATGGCGAGTCGCCGACGGCCGTGCGGCGTCGGCGGCCCGGGGGCGCAGATTCGCCACGTGCCGGCCATCCGACATCGCGGCATCGAGGTGACCACCGATCTTCGGCCGACTCCGAGGGCGGGTCGGCGGCTGCCGAGCGCGTGGGGCCGCATGCCCCCATCCGGGTGCGGTTGGCCACTCGGCAACCCTTCGACGCCGCAGCGCTGCTGGCCTTCCTCGGCGAGCGCGCCGTGCACGGGCTCGAAGCCTGGGACGGCCAGACCTACCGGCGCTCGCTGGCCCTTCCCCACGGTCACGCAACCGTGGGGTGCACGCCCACGCCGGGCGGGGTGCTGGCGGAGTTCCGGCTCGCCGACCTGCGGGATCTTGCTCCCGCTGTCGCGCGAGTACGGCGGTTGCTCGACCTCGACGCCGATCCCGTGGCGGTTGCCGACGTGCTGGGCGCCGACCCGATGCTCAGCCCGCTGGTTGCCGCCCGGCCGGGGCTGCGGATGGCCGGCAGCGTCGATCCGCACGAGATCGTGGTGCGCGCGATCGTGGGACAGCAGGTGAGTGTGGCTGGGGCGCGGACGGTGGTCGGACGCTTCGTCGCGGGCTTCGGTGAGGCACTGGGCTTCGAGGATCCGGAGCTGACCCACGTGTTCCCGAGTGCGGCTCGGTTGGGCGAGGTCGACCCCGCCACGATGTCGATGCCACGGGCTCGCGGCGCAGCCCTCGTCGGCGTGTGCCAGGCGCTGGACGCCGGCACCGTGGTGCTGGACCCCGGCGTCGATCGTGCGGGCTTGGACGCTGACCTGCAGGCCCTGCGCGGGATCGGCCCGTGGACTGCGGCCTACGTCCTGATGCGCGGCTTGGGTGACCCCGACGTCATGCTGGCCGGAGACCTCGGCGTCCGGCACGCCGTTGCCGCACTCGGTGGCGACGATCGCGTGCGAGCCATCGAACTGCGCGCGCACGCGTGGCGGCCGTGGCGTTCCTACGCGGTCGGCCACCTCTGGGCCAGCCTTGCCCACCCCCACCCCACCCCCACCGCCAGCCGCCGGTCGCAGCGCGGTCGCCGGTCGCCCCGACCCTGCCACGTCCCCAGCCGCAAGGAGCCCCCGATGAGCACTGACAACGAACCGCCGACGGCCCATCGGGTCGTTGAGAGCCCGATCGGCCCGCTCGAGCTGTGGGCGGGCCCCTCGGGGCTCCGTGCCGTGCTGTGGCCCGGTGAGGACGGCTCCCGGGTGGAGCGGTCGCTGGGGTCGGCCGCGGGGGTCGAGCTCGGGGGCGGGCCGGGTGCTGCGCGTGCGCACGACCCAGTGGCCGAGGCCCACCTGGATCGAGCTGAGGCCCAGCTCGCCGAGTACTTCAGGGGGACCCGTCGCGAGTTCGACCTGGACCTCGACCCGGAGGGCACGACGTTCCAACGCAGCGCGTGGCAGGTCCTGCGCACCATCCCGTACGGCGCGACGTTGAGCTACGGGCAGCAGGCCGCAGCGCTGGGTGATCCTGCGAAGGCCCGTGCCGTGGGGGCGGCCAACGGCCGGAACCCACTGTCCATCGTCGTGCCGTGCCACCGGGTCGTGGCCTCGGGCGGAGCGCTCACGGGTTTCGCGGGTGGGCTGGACACGAAGGCCTGGCTGCTGGACCACGAGCACCGGGTCGTGGCGGGGGAGCAGGCGGGTGAACTTCGCGCCCGTTCTGGTCGATAGGGGGGTGCTGGGCGCGGCCCGGCGTGGACTTCGCGCTTGTTCGGGTTGAACCCGAGCCTCCGCGGGCGTCTCTATCAACCGGAACCAGCGCTAAGTCGCTCGGTGACGGGTTGAGGAACCCCGGGATCGACCACAACCACCGCGAAGTCGCGCCGCGGTCAGCGCTCGGCGACCCGCCAGGCGGTCAGCCCTGAGCCGACCAGCGACCCGAGCCCGGCGGACGCACATCCACCTGAGGACCCGCAGCTCGAGCAGCCCTCGGTGCTGCAGGCATCGGCGAACACGAGCACCCGTCGGATCCGGCCTGTCGCGGCGAGGGCAGCGAGCGCTGCCTCGGCCATGTCGCGGGTCGTCCCAGTCCGGCGCGCCACCTCCGTCGTGGAGCCGGCCCCGTCGGCCACGGCGGCCAGGACGCTGGTCAGGCTGGCGCTCACAGGGCCGAGCCGATCTGGAACACGGCCACGGCCAGCAGCCAGGCCATCGCGAGCTGCATCACGACGCCGGCGGCCGTCCAGCGGCCGCCGATCTGCCGGCGCTGTGTGGCCAGCGTGGCCACGCAGGGGGTGTAGGCCAACAGGAACACCAGGAACGCGGCGGCGGCAGCCTGCGGGTGCCCTCCCGAGCTGGCCACGAAGTCCGCGTACACGCCGGAGCTCAGGTCGGTCCCAGCCGGGTAGGTCTGTGCCCACGAGGAGATCACGGCCTCCTTGGCGACGAAGCCGACGATGAGTGCGCCGATGGCGTGCCAGTCTGCGAAGCCCGTCGGCAGGAACAGGACGCTGACCTGGTCGGCGATCCACGCGTACAGGCTGTCGGCGACCGGGACCTCGCCCAGTGCCCAGCTCGTGCCCGGGGCGGGGATGATCCCGAGCGCCCAGACGACGGCGACAGTGGCCACGATGATGCCGGAGGCGGTCTGCAGGAACCCGCGCAGACGCATCCACGTGGCCGCGCCGAGCAGGCGCAGCGCTGGGCGCTGGTAGGGCGGCAGGTCGAGCATGAGCGGGTCGGAGCCCATCGTGCGGATCAGGGTCGCGCGCAGGAGCAGGCCGCCGAGGACCACCAACAGGATGCTCGTGAGGTACATCGCGAAGACGACCGTGCCGGCGTTCGCCGGGAAGAACGTGGCGGCCACCATGACGTAGACGGTCAGCCGCGCCGAGCATGACGTGAACGGGACGAGCAGGGCCGTGAGGAGCCGATGGCGGGCGTCGGGCAGGACCCGGACGGCCGAGATCGCGGGCACGTTGCACCCGAAGCCGACGACCAGCGGCAGGAACGCCCGGCCGGGCAGCCCCAGGCGCCCCATGAGGCGATCGGTCACGACGGCCGCGCGGGCCATGTAGCCCGAGTCCTCCATCAGGGCCAGAAGGGCGAACATGATCGCCATCAGCGGGATGAACGTCAGGAGCATCCCGACCCCGGCGATCAGCCCGTCGACGATGAACCCCTCGATCAGGCTGCCGCCCAGGCCGACGGCGCCCAGGATCGCGGTGGCGGCCGTCGTGACGGGCCCACTGAAGAACGTGTCGAGGGCATCCTGCAGCGGCGCTGCCACCGTCGTGGTCAGGGCGAACACGGCCCACATCACGCCGAGGAAGATCAGGGGACCGAGAACCGGCGCTGTGACCCAGCGGTCGATCCGGTCAGACCAGCTGCGGTGGTCCTCGTGCGTGCGGGTTGTGGACTCGTCCGTGGTCGTCGTGACCCACGTGAACACGGCCTCGGCGTGAGCGAGGTCGTCGTCGGGATCGAGACTCGCCGCGACCTCGCCGATCGCGGTCGGGGTGCACGCCGCGCAGTCCGCAGGGCAGTCCACCTGGCACGCGCCGACCGTCGCCGGAACCAGCGAGAGGGGGTGGACGGCTGGTGCGTCCAAGGCGCGGGCGACCGCCTGGGCCAGCGCGTGCACGTCGCGGCGGCGAGGGTCGATCCGGACCACCTCCACGCCCAGCCGCTGGCCCAGTGCTGCGGTGTCCACGGTCACGCCGCGGCGGGCAGCGACGTCGGTCATCGTCAGGGCGACCACGACCGGGACGGTCAGCTCGCGGACATGGGCCGCCAGCACCAGGGAGCGCCCCAGGTGTGCCGCGTCGCAGACGACGATGACGGTGTCGACCGCCCCGCCGCCGTGCAGCAGCTCGGCAGTCAGGGCCTCGTCCGGTGACATGGGGTCCAGCGAGTAGGCGCCCGGAAGATCCGTGAGCGAGACCTCGCCGAACGTCGGATCCGTCCAGCGTCCGGTGCCCACCTCGACGCTCGTGCCCGGGTAGTTGCCCACCGCACGCCCTGCGCCGGTCAGCGCGTTGAACAGGCTGGACTTCCCCGAGTTGGGGCTGCCGACGAGGGCGACGCTGCGGGCGCCGGGGCTTGCCGGAGTTCCGGGCGCCTCATGGCAACTGGCCGTCGAATCAGCCATGGGCGGGCACCTGGTCGGTCACCTCGACGGCCGCGAGGATGGCCTGTGACACCGCGAGCCGGTCGTCGCCGATCGCCACGATCGCTCCTCGTCCGCTGGTCCGCGACACGATCCGCAGCCGCGCCCCGGGCCGGATGCCCAGTTCCGCCAGGCGTCGGGAGACCGCGGCGCTGCCGGCATGGGCGCAGACCACGGTCAGCGCCGGCCCTGCGTCGGCGGATCCGAGATTCATGGTGGCAAGGGTACCCTGAACTAAGGGTTGCCTTACCACGGACCTTGGTCCTCCATCGGGTGGCTGAGGTCCCGAGCTGGGCCTGGGTGCTGTGCGCGCGGCGCCGACTCCTCGACCCGGCTGCTCAGTTGGGCGGGTCGCCGACCGAACGGATCGCCGCGGCGGCCTCCTCGCCAGTCATCCCGGTCGACTGCAGCAGGTCGGCCGCGGAGAGGCGGATCTGGGCGATCATGGGTGCGTTGAACAACCCGGTGGGTGTCTGCGACGCTTCCCCGGAGGCGGTGACCCCGGCGGTCTCCTCCACTGCGGTGAGCAGGATTCGGGAGACGCTCGCGGGGTCTGCCTCCCCGGCCAGGACCTCGCCCAGTTCGCCCATGGCCTGCGCGAGATGGGCCATCGCTGCGGGAATGGCCTCGGGCACCGGCTCCTGGCGGTCGAGCGCGAGGGCGGCCTGACGAGCCAGCACGCGAAGGTTGCGCAGGGCATTGTCGAGGTGCACGCCGGCCAGGGCGTACGAGGCCAGCAGCGTGCGCTGGCCCCAGTACCAGGGCGCCAGCCGCACGGATTCGCGCGTGGCCTCCAGCCCGGCGTGGAACCCGGCGAGCACGGGAGCGGTTGCCCGCAGGGCGGCGAGCACCGAGTCGGCCCGTGCCGGGTCGGCCTCGGACAGGGCTCGACCGACGCCCTCGTACCCGTCGCGCAGCGTGCTCAGCATGGGATCCGTGGCGGCTCGGGCATGGCGGCCCGGGTCCACGGGCATCAGCAGCGCCGAGATCACCAGCCCGATGCCTCCCCCGATGAGCGCGTCCACGAATCGGCCTGTGTTCCACGGCTCGTTGGCGGTGGGCGGCGTGAGGGTCGCGATGAGGATGGCGGCCGACGAGGCCTGCATGATCAGGATCGGGCCGCCGCCGGCCATGATCGCACCCGTCAGGGCCAGGACGACGACCAGCCCGACCTGCCAGGCGCCCGTGCCGATCTCGGCGATCAGGATGTCGGCGAAGAGGATCCCGATGGCGTTGCCGACCACCAGCTCCGAGGCGCGGCGCAGTCGGTGTGCCAGCGAGACCGCAACGGTGGCGATCGCTGCTATCGGCGCGAAGAACGGCACGTCGTGGCCCAGGGCCTCGGCAGCTGCGTAGGCCAGCGAGGCGGCCACCGTCGCCTGAAGGATGACCCGCCAGGAGCGGCGAGCCTCGGCCAGGCCGTCCTGCGCCCGGGACAGCGTCGTGGACCCCGCGCCGGTCAAGGCCGCGCGTGGTGACGTTCGGGTTGCGCTCATGCTCCGGGACAGTAGTGCGCGCAGCGGGGCTTCCCTCGCGGCGGGCTGACCACGCTCAGGGCGGTGCGACCGGCAGATCCTGGGGTGGGACGACAATCGGGCGCCGGACCCGGAGGTCTGCGCCCGATCGAGGTCAGGTCAGAGGATCAGCGGCAGGTGCACCTGCGTGTGTCGGGCACGTTGGCCATGACCTGGTCGACGTGGCGACCGCAGCCGGAGTAGGTGACGTTTCCGCAGGAACGGCAGATGGCGGGGCTGCACATGGTGTTCTCCTTTGAGGTTCTGTGGCTTGACGTTGTCTCCACTATACCCTGGGGGGTATCTGACTCGCAACCTCCGTGGGTGGCTTGACGAGGATCGGTTCCCAGGGCGGCGTGGGCGCGGCGATACGTGCCAGCTGCGAATCGACCTCGCCGAAGCGCTGCGCGCGGTCGCGCCAGTCGGAGTAGAAGGCCGAGACCTCATCGGCACTGCGAGCCACGAAGTTCCACCACATGAACACCGGCTCGGGGAAGGGGGTGCCGCCGAGCACCATGAGTGACGTGGTCTCACGCACGCAGACATCGACCTCCGAGCGTCCCGGACCAAGCGCGGCGATCTGCCCCGGGGAGGTGCTCGTTCGCGGCGCCGCGACCCCGGTACCACCCGGATCGCTCACACTGACCGGTCCGTCGAGGGCGATGAGGGCGTGCTCGAAGTCCGGGTTCAGCGGGAAGGTCGTGACCCCCGGCTGGAGTGTCACCTGCATCCCCAGCAGGCCGGTGGCGAAGGCAGCCGGGGACACGGCGTCCAGGTAGGTGCCGGCGATGAGCGTGGCGGAGGCATGGCCCCACTCGACGAACGGCAGCTCCCGGTGGTGCTCGAACGCCGGCTCGCCGTTGCGGCTGCCGTCCGGCTGGGCCACCCACAGCTGCATCCCGTGCAGGGTGCCCCGGTAGGTCCCGGTGTTCTCCTCGGCGTGGACCACGCCGCGGCCCGCCGTCATCAGGTTGACCTGACCCGGTCGGATCAACTGCTCGGAGCCGAGACTGTCGCGGTGCAGGATGGCTCCGTCCATGAGCCAGGTGACGGTCTGGAGCCCGGTGTGTGGGTGCGGACCCACGTCGAGACCCGCTGACTCGGTGACCTCGGCGGGTCCCATGTGGTCGGCGAAGCACCAGGCCCCCACGGTTCGCAGCCTGCGACGTGGGAGCACTCGGCGCACTCGTGCACCGCCGACCTCGGCCTCGACGCCGTCGTGCACCTCGATGGTCATGATGCAAGCGTCGCCCGGCCCTGCCGTGCGCGCAAGGGGGTTGCGGCGCTGCGCTGGGAGTGGGGACGCTCGCTGTCTGTCAGAATGATGGCCGGCGAGGAGGGCGGACGGCCGTCCGCTCTACGCGCCCGGCCCCCGTAGCTCAGGGGATAGAGCGATGGTTTCCTAAACCACAGGCCGCAGGTTCGAATCCTGCCGGGGGCACCGAGTAACACCGCAGGTCAGAGGCTGGTTTCTCAAGGTATCTGGTATCCCCGTTACCCCCAGATCTGTCCGTCGTGCCAGCTTCGTGCCAGATCGGAGCTAGCATCTGGCACGGGCGAGCCCGCTGGATCGCCCTCGATGGAGCCGCGAGGGGGATCGTGATGGCCAAGTTCGGAAGCCTGCGCAAGCTCCCGTCGGGGCGGTGGCAGGCGCGCTACACGGACCACAACAACGGGCGGATGATCAGCGCCCCGGACACGTTCCGGACCAAGTCGGATGCCTCGGCCTGGTTGGCCGCCCGGCGCGCGGACATCGACCGCGGGCTGATCACCAACGATGTAGCAGCGCGACTGCCGCTGGCGGCCTACTGGGACGACTACCTGCCGTCGATCGAGGTGCGCCTGCGGCCCTCATCGGTCCGGGACTACTCGTACTCGTGGAGCAAGTGGATCAAGCCACGGTTCGGCGCTGTGCCGGTCTCCAAGATCCTGCCGAGGGACATCGATCGGTGGATGGCCGACATGCAGGCGAAGGGGATGTCCGCGCAGAAGGTGCGCAGCGCCTTCGGTGTTCTGTCGAGGCTGCTGGACAGGGCCGTGCGGGATGGGGCGATCCCGGTCAACCCGGCGAGCCGTCGCTCGGATCCGCTGCCCCGGATCCGTCGGGTGGACCGGCCGGTGCTGACCGTCGCGGAGGTCGAGGACCTGGTCACGCACTTCGAGCACGAGGACGACCGGGTGCTGGTCCGGTTGCTCGCCTACGGCGGACTGCGGATCGGCGAGGCGTTGGCGCTTCAACGCCAGGACGTCGACCTGAAGCGAGGCCTGCTGCACGTCCAGCGATCGGTGTCCGATGCTGGTGGGGTCGTGCGGGTCCACGACACGAAGACCGGCCGGGACCGGTGGGTGGCGCTGCCGGCCTCCCTGGTCGCTCAACTGCGCGAGCTTCTGCGGGATCGGCCCATCAACGCCGACGCGTTGCTGTTCCCGAACTCCGACGGCGGCTACCGGCGGGCGCGTGTGACGGATCGCCACCGTCGGATCAAGGCGGTGAAGGCGTGGAACGCCAGCCGCGTCGACGACGAGGACCGTCAGCTTGACCCGATCGCGGTCGGGTTCCACGACCTGCGCTCGGTGTGCGCCTCGCTGCTGATCGACGCCGGCGCGTCGCCGAAGGATGTGCAGGCACACCTGGGTCACGCGTCGATCCAGACCACGCTGGAGATCTACGCCCGCGTCCGCCCCGAACGGTCGGCCGACCTGGCGCAGCGCCTGGAGGCCCTGATCGACGAAGGAGTCAAGGCTCGTCCACGGCGTGGCGAAAGCGCCGAAAAGGTATAGAATCTATCCCAAGGAGACGGATGGAGTTCGAGTTCGATGAGCAGAAGAGCGCAGCCAACCAGGTCAAGCACGGGATCGACTTCGTGCTGGCGCAGGCGCTGTGGCTCGACGACTCACTGGTCGAGGTCCCGGCACGTACGCGGGATGAGCCCCGGTTCCTTGTGGTCGGCATGATCGGCCGACGCCACTGGTCGGCGATCGTGACCTACCGGGGGTCGAGCGTGCGGATCATCTCGGTTCGCAGGTCGCGTGTGGAGGAGGTGGCTCTCTATGAGAGCGAATGAGTTGGACGAGAAGTTCGACGCAGGTGAAGACGTCACGGAGCACCTGGACCTCGCTGCGGCACGCCGCCCGTTGCGGGACCAGCGCCGGGTGAATGTCGACTTCCCGGTGTGGATGGTGGAGTCGCTGGATCGTGAGGCCCAGCGCCTGGGCGTCACCCGGCAGTCCGTCATCAAGATGTGGATCGCCGAACGGCTCGAGCAACGAGCGAGCTGACCCGGCGGACGCGACCGTGTGCGCCTGCTCGTCAGCTGGCGCGGTGGGTGTTCCGGTAGGTCGCCCACGGGTCGATCGGATCCACACGCCCGGCGTTCGTGAACTGCTCGACATCAGCGAGGGTGAATCGGACGTAGCGGCCGACCTTGGTGAAGCCGATGCGGCGCTCGGCGACCAGGCGGCGCACGAATCGCTCGGGTGTGCAGAGCAGCTCGGCGACCTGCGCGATGTTGAGCATCGGCTCCCGATCGTGATGACGCTCAGGACCTGGCGTTGCGGGAGTGGGCGCCGTTCCCTTGCGCCGGCTGGGATTCGAGGCGTTGGTCATTGGGTGCTCCTCGTTGTGGGTGTCGTCTCTCGAATGTGCACGGACCCCCAGTGGCCGGGGTTGCCCAGCGCCTCCACGCACGCGGGGGCTTGGGGTCAGCCGTCGGCGATCGAGAGGGCGGTCTCACGCCGGACGTGCCGGTGATGCGAGCCCAGCGGAACGTGTGCGTCGAGTCATGTGGCCCCGGTTGGGCCCGGATGGCGACGTGGCGATCCCGTCCGGCAGCGGCCCCGAGTCCGTGACACCGACCGATGTCCGGGCGGCCAGGGGCGCGCTGATCGCAGCGTCCAGGTCCGCGTCTGGTGTCGCTGCCCGAGCGGCCCGCAGGGTCTCGGTGGCAGACAGTTCAGCCTGCGTGTTCGCGAGGATGGCGGCCATGAGTGGTGTCGGATCCGGCGCGAGCGGCGTCGTTGCGGGTCCGCAGCCGTCTTCACCGGCTGGATCTGACATCAGGTAGGTGTGGTTGGCGTCGCGGCCGCGGGTCATCGCGACGTAGAAGGCCTCCCGGCTGGTGGCCGGGCTGGCCAGAGTGTGGCTGGTGTCCACGGTGATGCCTTGGGCGCGGTGCGCCGTGATGGCATATCCGAGGTCGACGTGCTCGGTGACGTATGCCGCGGGGAGTCGGATGCTCAGGCCCGGATCGCCGGCGTCCCGCGTGGCACCGCCGCCGAGTGGGGCAGCGGTCAGGGAGCCGTCATCGTGGGTGGCGGTGACGGTCCAGAGGGTGCCGTTGCGGACGTGCTGGCCGTCGGGGAGCCGCAGGGTGCGGTCGTTGCGGCGGGTGACGATCGTGTCGCCAGCGCCCACCTGGCCTCGGTCAGGGCCGCAGGACCCGCCGAGCGTACGCATGGATCCGGTGACGGTCCCGCGGGTGACGGCCTCGCTGTGCGCGCGGTCGTTCAAGGCGGAGACGGTGGCCGTGTCGGGCGCGACCAGGATGCTGTTCAGCCTCGCCTCGCGGTCGGTGGCCCACGCGGTGTAGGCGGCGTCGAGCATCTTCTCGGGTGGGCCGGCGTGCAGCCGGTCGTGGGCGAGGTAGTGCTCGATGGCCACGGGGTCACCGGTACGCAGGCTGCGGGTGGCGGCGGCTTCCCAGCCGCTGGTGAACCGCCACAGCGAATGCAGTTGTGCGGGCGTTCCGGTGCGGGCGAGCATCCCGAACCCGCCGCCTGCGGTGACGGCACCGAGTTGGGCATGGTCGCCGACGAGGAGCACCTTGGCCCCGGCGCACTCGGCCTGGGAGACCAGGCGGGAAAGGTCGAGTGTGCCGGCGAGGGTGGCCTCGTCGACGATGAGCAGTTGCCGGGGCTGCAGCTGCCAGGACTGCTGGTCGGCGAACAGGGCGGTGATAGTCGCTGAGATGCGTCTGACCTCGGCGACGTCACCGGCGGCAGCGGCGTTACCGCGACGCTCGCGCAGTGCGGTGATCGTTGCAGCCCTGCGAGTGGCCCCGTTGCCGGTGGTCTCGTGCAGCCATTTGGCGGTGTTCTCGGTCGGGATTCCCAGGGCGCTGCTCAGCTGATGAGCGGCGGTGGCCGAGGGGGCCAGGCCAATCACGCTGTCGTCCCCATGTACCCGTTGCCACAGGGTTGCCAGCACGCTCAGGGTAGTGGTCTTGCCAGACCCAGCTGGGCCGACGAGCACATCGACCCGGCGCCCGGAGGTGGCAACGTGCCGGACCGCGGTGATCTGGTCGGGAGACAGCCCATCGGCCAGGGCGGGTTGCGGGCGGACCGGTGCCCGGAAGTGCAGCCCTGTCTCCACGGTGGCCGCTTTGAGGGCCGGGGCTGAGGCGTCCGCGTGCGCGGCAACGAGATACTCCTCAGCGGCAACAAGCTCAGGGTGCGCGAACCTCGCTTCCCCCGCCCGGATGCGCATCCCGGTATCTGCGCCTCGTCCCGCTTCGGGGGCGTCGAGGGCGGGTAGGTCCAAGGGAACGCAGATCGCTTTCACGTCAGCGACTACCCGCTCGAGGAGCTGGGTGCGTTCTGTGAGGCTGGCCATCCGTAGTCCGCGGGTGGCCCTGGCGGTCTCGGCCCAGATGTTCCACTCAGTGAACACCGCGCGGCGGTCCACCAGCCCGTCGGCGACCATGCCCGCCAGCCGGTGCACCGTCTCGGTGCTGATCTGCTCGGCGCGCACACGCTGTGCCGGGTCCGCCGACAGGGCCTCGGCGGTGACCTGCCGCGGCTGTAGGCCCGTGACCCGGCGGGCGGTAGCGGCCCATCGCGTGAGCAAGTGGCCGAGGGGCTGCGGGGTCTTCACCGGGCGGGTCGCCAACGTGGCCTGCTGACGCAACTTCACGATCTCCGTGCGCGTGGGTGCCCGCCCGTTATCGGCCCGGAACCGGGCGGTGAGCGAAGCCAGCTCGCCGGCGATCGACGTCGAGCGGGTCGAGAACGCGGCGAGGAGTTCGTCGCTCAATCCGGTGATCTCATGCGCGGGGGTCCGGTTCGCTCCTCGGGATCTGAACCCCCATCGGACCGGCAATCGGGCGGCAAGGCGATCTGCGAACACGTCGTCGTACATCTCCGACACTGCGACCGCCGCCAGATACAGGGTCCGCCCGTCGATCGCGCGCCACTGCCCATCAGGACCCTGGACCCGGTTGGCGATGATCACGTGGGTGTGCAGGTTGGGATCCCCAAGCCGGGTGTCCCAGTGGTCGAACCCCGCAGCGAGCATCCCCCGGGTGGCGACCTGGTTGACCCCGTTGCGCCCGGTCCGGGTGAACAGCGCCCGATCTTCGATCCATCCCAACAGATCACTAACGGCCGCCCGGTGCGCGTCGGCCACTGCTTGTCGGGTGGGCTCGTCGCCCAGGCCCCACAGCACACTGGCCGACTTGGGTACCGTGAACGTCAGATCGAACCCGGACACCCGCCGCGACGTGTCAGCCCGCGGCGCCAGGCCCAAGTGCTGGCCCGTGACCGGGTGCCGGCCCGCCCCGAACAGCAACGCCAACTGGTCCTCGGACACCACCTCGCCTGGGCTGATCGACGTCGGGGAATCCATCGAGAGGCCGGCCAGGCCGCGATCGAGCCACCGGCCGGGCGGGTAGCCGGTGCGTGAGTAGTAGTCGACCAGGGAGTCGCTGATCGCGCGGCGTGCGTCACCACAGGCAGTGTGGCGCAGCAGGTACTGATAGCCGGCGCCACCGGACAGCCGGTGCAGCGACATCATTGGCACGCCGCCAGCTCGGCGTCCCAGCGTACAGATCCCACACCCTACGGATGTGCGCCGCGGCCTCGAACCCGCGGCCCCGTCGGGGCAGATGCAAGACAAGTCTGCTGCTAGCTTGGCGCCCACTTCGCCCAGAAGGACGCACGCCAGGGCCCGGCTGTCTGCCGGATGGAGGGCGCTACTCAGGGCGACTCAGAGGCACGGACTCGGGCCATGAGGCCCTGGACACTGCTTCGCCAGCACACGGATGAGGAGTCGGCGCGAGTGTGGCGGGCCTGTCAGATGGGCGCCGAGCGTGACTGACGCAGCGGCGGGCGACTACCCAACGCGGCTGCGCCACAGCACCTATCGCTTGGGTTCGCCTCGCCGCGGCCTCGGTGCGGGGCGGCTATGTGGAGGTTGGAGGCTCAGGCCGTGGGGCCAGGCCACCCCGCATCGGGTAGCAGGCCAGATCGAGGGTCATCGGCGCGCCATCCGCGTCGACCACGATCTGGGTGTCGTCGGCCACGGGGTAGATCCGGGCGCTCAGCGCGAGCCGACCGCCGTTGATGAACACCTCGATGGACGAGCTGTCGAGCAGGATCCGCACGTTGGCACGATCCCCGGGGTCGAACGAGCCGGTATGCACCCCGCCCTCTCCGGTTCCCAAGGGTGTGCGGTCGAGTGTGACCGTCCCGGACCAATGGTCGATTGTCACGAGGACCGGGCGACCGGAGTCGCCCTCGCGCAGGCGCAGGGTGAGAGTTCCGCCTGGTTCGCAGGCAGTCGACAGCTCCAGGTCGTAGGCGGCTCCGGACAGCCCGGCCACGTCCAGGGAAGTCCCGGCCTCCACGACGGTCCCGACGAAGGTCGTCGGCTCGCCGCGGAGCATCTCCAACTCCTCGACCGGCCACTGGATCAGGGAGTCGCCCTCGAGCCGCAGCGTCCGCGGCACCGTGAGGCAGTGCACCCAGCCGTTGCCGGCGCTGGGGTGCTTGACTGCGAGGACCGGCTGGTCGTCGTGATCAGGCTTGCCCATCCAGCCGACCATGATCACCCGCCCGGATTCGTCGGTGAACGACTGCGGGGCGTAGAAGTCTGGCCCCGCATCGACCCGGTGGAACTCCGAGCCGGTGAAACGCCCCGTGGTCAGGTCAAGTGAGCCGGGGTTGTACAGGGTCACGTCGCTGTGTCGGTCGGTGCCGGCCTGGGGGCCGTCGTCGAACTGGGGCGAGATCATCAGGATCTCGCCCCCGGCGAGCCGTATGACGTCTGGGCACTCCCACATGTAGCCCAGGGGCCTATCGTCACCCCCGGCGACCTCGCCGAGCAGTTCCCATTCGTAGAGATCCGGCGCGCGCAGAAGCAGGGCGGTGCCGTGCAGGTCCTGGGTCTGGGCGCCCAGGAGCATCCAGTAGGCGCCCTCGGCCCACCAGACTTTGGGGTCCCGGATGTGGCCGGAGTAGCCGTCCAGCGGTGGGATCAGGGGATTGTCGCGGTGCTTGACGGCTGCTCCGTCGGGCCCGAGGGTGGCGAGGTTCTGGTATGCCCACCGCTCACCGGCCGGGCCACGAACATTGCCGGTGTAGAAGAACTGCACCACGCCGTCAGCGACGATACCGCTGCCCGAGTAGCAGCCGTCCTTGTCGAGCGGGTCACTCGGGGCCAGGGCGACCGAGGGCTCGGACCAGTGCACGAGGTCTGTGCTGGTCACGTGCGCCCAGTACTTCGCGGCGTGAACGGGGCCAAAGGGGTTCCACTGGTAGCAGAAGTGGTAGACGCCCTCGTGCTGGACCAGGCCATTGGGGTCATTGAGCAGCCCGACCGGCGGCTGGATGTGGAATGTCTGACGCCAGGGATCGGCGTCGACGGCTCCGGGGCGGTCGACCACCGCCTGAGTCGCGCGGGCGCGCAGCTTGGCGTCGAAGGGGTCGTGGTCCTGGACAGCCGGGGTCTGGATCTTGCTCATGATGCAGCCTCCAGTGCGAGTTGGCCCAGGGCGATGCACCCTGAGACGCCGGCGCGGTTGCCCAGCCCCGGCGGGACGATGAACTCGTCGATCCGGTCGAGGATCTCGGGGGCTTGGACGTAGCCGTTGAGCATCTCGACGGTCTTGGCGCGGATGAGTGGGAAGAGCTGCAGCTGCTCCATGACTCCACCTCCCAGGACGATTCGCTGGGGGGAGAGGGTGCAGATCAGGTTGCGGCAGGCTTGCGCCAGGTAGTGGGCCTCAAGATCCCAGGCGAGATGTTCGGGACCGAGTTCGGTCGCAGGCAGATTCCACCGCTCCCCGATGGCCGGGCCGGCGGCAAGCCCCTCGAGACAGTCCCCATGGAAGGGGCAACGACCGGGGAAGGGATCGGCAGCCGGATCCCGGCACATCGCGACGTGGCCGGCCTCGGGGTGGACCAGGCCGTGCAGGATCCGGCCGTTGACGATGATGCCCGCGCCGATACCAGTACCAATCGTCAGGTAGACGAACGTGTCCACGTCGCGGGCCGCTCCCCACAAGTGCTCCCCGAGCGCGGCCCCGTTGACGTCGGTGTCGAAGCCGACAGGGATGCCGAACGCTGCACGCAGCGGGCCCACGACGTCGGTGTCCGACCAGCCCGGCTTGGGGGTCTTCGTGACCCAGCCGTAGGTGGGAGAGTCTGGGTGCGGGTCGCACGGTCCGAAGGTGCCGTACCCGATGGCGGCGATCGACTCGCCGTGGTCGGCCTGCCAGGTGGAGAAGTACTCGATGACCTGTGCCAGGCACTCGTCGGGCGAGCCGGTGGGGAACCTGATCTCGTCGTGCAGGTCGTCGGGTCCGGTTCCCACGGCACAGACCATCTTGGTCCCGCCCGCCTCGACCGCTCCGATCAGTTGCTGCATGTCAGGTCCCTTTCCTGCCGTCTGTCTGCACGCATCCAACCCGAGTACGGCGTACGAGATCTGTTCAGGGGGTGCGGGGTCGGATCAGCCCGTACCCCGTTGGGAAAGGGGGTGCACCCTCGGCTCGACACGGGCGGCCGAGGGTGCACCACCGATTCGGGGGGGGCATCAGGCCAGAGCGTCGAGTTCCTTGGCCTTGGGCAGGGCCACCTGCTCGACCTCCTCCTCGACCATCTCAGCCTCCGCCTCCTTGGCGAAGCCACGCGCCTTGGTGATCAGGTAGGTCGCGAGCATCGCAACGGACACGGAGATGAGCATCCCGATGAAGTACTGCGGGATCTTCTCCGGGGTGACCAGGGCGGTTCCCGGTACGCCGGTCGCGCCGATACTGTTCATTGTGACATCCGTGGCCACTACCCAAGCGCCCGCGGCCGCGCCGCCGCACAGGGCACCCAGGAACGGCGTGAGCAGCCGCAGGTTGACACCGAAGAGCGCAGGTTCGGTGATCCCGAGGAACGCCGACACGGCCGACGGGATCGCGATGTCCTTGATCTTGGTCGCCCGGTTGCGGATCAGGAAGTACGCCATGAGCGCGCCACCACCCTGGGCCACATTGGACATCGACCAGATCGGCAGCAGCGGGTTGTTCCCGACCGCGGGGTCGGAGATCAGGCCGAGCTCGACGGCGTGGAACGAGTGGTGCAGACCGGTGATCACCAGGAACGAGTACGTGCCGCCCATGATGGCTCCGGCGACAGGTCCGCCGAAGTCAAGCAGATTTATGAAGAAGTCCGAGACCAGGTCGCCGACCACTCGCATGATCGGCCCGATGACCAGAATGGTCGCGAAGCCGGTTGCGATGAGGCTCAGCAGGGGGGTGAACAGCATGTCGACCACGGTGGGCATGCGCTTGTGCAGCCACTTCTCCACGATCGCCAGGAACCATACGGCCACGAGCACCGGGAGCACCGTGCCCTGGTAGCCGATCCGGTCGATCTCCCAGCCGAACAGCGTCCAGGTGGGGATCGTCCCCTCGAGCGCCGCCTGGCCCTGGCCCCACGCGTTGAGCAGGTCCGGGTGGACCATGATCATGCCGACCGCGCCACCGAGGTACTGGTTGGCCCCGAACACCTTGGCGGCGCTGAAGCCGATCAGGATCGGCAGGAACACGAAAACCGCGTTGGCGAACATGATGACCATCTCGGCGACGTCCTGGATCGCCGGCCAGTTGCTGATCAGGGGGTCGTCACCGAACAACCCGGGCTGGGCCAGCAGGTTGTAGAGGCCCATCATCAGGCCGGAGGCCACCAGCGCGGGGATCAGCGGCACGAAGACGTCCGAAAGCAGCTTGACCGCACGCTGCGCGGGGTTCATCGTCTGGGCGGCCGCCTTCTTGACGTCCTCCATGCTGGCTTCCTGGATGTGGGCGATCTTGCCCAACTCCTCGTGCACATGCTGCACGGTGCCCGGACCCAGGATGATCTGGTACTGCCCACCGGCCGAGAACGACCCGGCGACCGCGTCGATGCTCTCCACGGCCTTCTTGTCGGCCTTGGCCTCATCCTTGAGCACGAGTCGGAGCCGTGTCGCGCAGTGGGCGTAGCTGGAGATGTTCTCCGAGCCGCCCACCGCCTCTAGGATCTGCGCTGCGATCCCCTTGTAGTCCATCGCTGTGTCCTCCTTGGTAGGAAGCCGCCAACCCTCCGGGGTCCGCGGCCCGATCGCCGAACCTGGTTCTCATACCCGCTAGGCATCATGCTAGGAGTGACGAGCCCGTGTAAGGCCTTACACGCATCCCGAAGAATGTTCAGTCTCCTGAGAGCCCAGTTTCCTCGCGCAAGCGCTGACAGCGCCCTCTTGTGCGTGCAAGGGCGTACATGATAGCGTTTGCACCATGATCAGTGAGAAACCGCTTACAGGTGTTGTGCATGTCCGCTGAAGGTCTCCTGAAGCGGCCCCCGTCGCCAGCGACGGACATCCAGGCGGTCGCCCGCCTGGCTGGGGTATCCACCGCCACTGTTTCGCGAGCCCTACGCGGACTGCCGAACGTGTCCCCTCCGACCCGGGCGAGAGTACTGGCCGCGGCCCAGGAGCTCGACTACGTCATCTCTCCGAGCGCGTCCCGGCTCGCCAGCGGTCAGACCCGCTCGGTCGCGGTCGTGATGCCCTACATCGGGCGCCACTTCTTCGCCCAGGTGCTCTCCGGGGCGGAGGCGGTGCTGCGAGCCGGTGGATACGACGTGCTGCTCTACGCGCTGCCCGAAGACCAGGCGCGGGCCGGATTCTTCGAGGAGCTCCCACTGCGGCGGCGGGTCGACGCGGTCCTGATCGTGACCCTGCCACTATCCCAGCCCCAGATGGACAAGCTGCGCGCCCTGGAGGTCCCCCTCCAAGTAGTCGGCTCGATCGGCTTGGGCCTTGCAGGGGTCTCCCGCGTGGGCATCGACGACACTGCCGGCGCCCGCACGGCGGTCAATCACCTGATCAACCTGGGCCACGAGCGCATCGCGATGATCGGCGGCGGCGTCAGCGACGCCGAACCCAACCCGTTCACGACGCCCGAGGACCGTCGTCTCGGATACCGCCAGGCTCTGGAGGACGCAGGGTTGACCATGTACCCGGACTGCGAGGTCGACGGCCTCTACACCACGCCCGGCGCCGAGCAGGCGATGGCCAGCCTGCTCGGCCTCGAGCACCCACCGACTGCGGTCTTCGCACAATCGGACCGGA
Source organism: uncultured Actinomycetes bacterium (assembly GCA_963697345.1). Classification (GTDB taxonomy): domain Bacteria; phylum Actinomycetota; class Actinomycetes; order S36-B12; family CAIYMF01; genus Prado023. The sequence continues at coordinate 150,744 of CAVONS010000010.1, forward strand.
TGGCCGTGGGGGCGATGCACGCCCTGCACCGAGCAGGGCTGTCATGCCCCGAGGACGTGAGCATCATCGGGTTCGACGACGACGAGGTGGCCGCTCCGCTGGACCTGACCACGATCGCCCAGCCGATGGCCGAGCAGGGCGCCGTCGCGGCCGAGCAGATCCTGTCTGCCCTCGCGGGGGGCGAACCGCAGGCCGTTCTCCTGCCCACCCGGCTCGTCCTGCGGTCGAGCACGAGCCCGCCACACGGGCGCCACACGAGGTGAGCGCGGCGCACAGGCCCTCGGATCACGACAAGGGCCTGTGGCGATGCGCGGAACTTGCGATGGCGGGCCCGGCAGGCGCACGCTACGGTGAACTGATGGCAGGCGGAAGCCACGGATGAGCGGCCGGTATGTGTTGTTCGCGGCGGTGTACGGTTCTGGGCAGTTGGCTCTCGATGGGCTTCGGGTGCTCACGTCCGCGAAGAAGGCAGAGGTTGCAGGGACCGGGCTGCTGCACCGCGACGAGGATGGTCGGACGACGTTGCAGAGGGCCATCGGGTCCACGATCGCACGTGCGGCGCTGGTCGGGTTCGTCGTCGGCCTCGCAGTCGGGCTGGGGACGCAGTTGATGTGGGTGACGGCTCTGATCGGGGTGGCCATGGGCTCATTCGTCGGCTACCAGGACCGGACCACAGAGGTCCGCGAGCTCGGCAGCCTGATAGGCGAGCTCGTGCCCCCGGGTGGCTACGCCGTCGTGGCCGTCGCCGATCAGGCACTCGCGAGTCGGCTCGCGCTGCAGTTCGACCTCGCCCAACAGACGCGGATGATCCCCATCTCAGGGCGCCGCATGGGGGAACTGGCCCGCCTGCTCGCCCGAGGCAACCCCGAAGTCACGCGGGGCCTGGACGGCTCGGAGGGCTAGCTGTTCCGCCGACCGCCGACGGGGACTGTCCGACAGCCGGTCAACAGGGAAGACGCTGACCGGGCACCTGCCAGATCGTGGAACGGCGTTGTGGGAGGATCTGGTCTGTTGATCCGGAGGACTGGAGACTTGATGTCGTCGCCCGAAGAACCGAATCCGCGCCGGATGAAGTGGTCGTTGCGGGTGCTGGGAAGCATGCTCCTGGTTCTGGTCCTCGCGCTGCTGCTGAACGCCGTCTACCGCTTCGGCAATGAGGTGCTTGCGCTGGTGCTGCTGGCAGCGGCGCTGGTGGCTCCCGGGGCGTGGAAGCTCCACCGCGCCCGATCTCAGGACTAGGTCTTCTCCTATTCGGGCGGCGATGTGAGCCACCATGCCGCATAGGGCCGCAGGACGTGCTGGCCGTCGACCGGGTGGATCTCGCGCCCGGTGATGTGGTCGTAGGTCAGGTCGGCGCCGTGGTTCTGGATCTCCCAGGCGGGCAGGGAGACCGTCCAATCCGACACGTTGTAGACCTGGGTGATGTCTCCGGCTGGGTGCTTTCGGACGAACAGCACGATCGCCGGGTTGCTGGTGACATGAACCCGGGTCGGGACGGACGCGTGCAGGGATTGCATGCTGCGGCGGACGTCGATGAGGTGGCGGATCCCGGCATACATCCGACCGGCATCGGTGTGGGTCTGGTGGCGCTCCTCGGCCACGTCCCAGGGCATGACTGGACGGTGCAGCCAACGGTTGTCCTCGGCATGCTCGGGGGTGATCCAGTAGTCGTCGTCGTTGAGCAGCGCCAACTCGTCACCCATGAAGATCAGGGGGATCCCGCTGAACCCGAAGACCATCGCGTACCCCAGGAGAACCCGGTTGATCGCCGTGGCCCGCTGCCCGGAACCGCGTGCGATCCCCAGACCCGCCAGGCTTGCCGCGGTGCCGGAGATGCGCCGGTCCCCGGTCGCGGGGTTCTCCTGGAAGGCCATCCCCTCGGCGAAGGACGCTGGGTGCGCGCCGATGAAGAACTCGGACAGGAACCCGCGGTGGGCCCACCCGTTGAGCCCGACATCGTCACAGTCGGCATCGTCGATGGCCCACCCGATGTCGTCATGACAGCGCAGGTACGTAGCCCAGGCCGTGTTGGTCGGGATGTCTGAGAACCGTGACATCGCCACAGCCAGGAGCCGCGCATCCCTCGACGCGAGAGCCGACCAGATCTGGACCATCAGCGAGTTGTGGTAGGCGAGGTCAGACACCTTGCCCGCGTGGTCCCCCCTCCCCAGGTAGGCCACCAGCTTGGATGGGGCAACGATCGCCTCGGCCTTGAAGACCAGAGCCGGAGCTGCGACTCGGGCTGCCGCCCGCAGCACCTGGGTGATGGCATGCACCTCGGGTTCGTTCTGGCAGTCGGTGCCCATGCGCTTCCACATGAACGCGATCGCGTCCAGGCGCAGACAGTCCACCCCTCGGTTTGCCAGGTCCAGGATCACTGCCAGGTACTCGCACAAGACATCCGGGTTCGTCCAGTTGACGTCCCACTGCCAGGCGTTGAACGTCGTCCACACCCAGCCGGAAAGATCGTCGTTCCAGGTGAAGTTGCCTGGCGCGAAGTCCGGGAACACCTCCGGCAGCGTCCGCTCGTACTCGTCAGGCACGGCCCGATCCGGGTACACGTAGAAATACTCCCGGTACCGCGACTCACCGTTGCGGGCCTTCTCCGCCCACTCGTGCTCGGCCGCGACATGGTTGAGGACGAGATCCAGGGTCAGCGAGATACCCGCCTCATGCAGGGCATCCGCCAGCGCGGCGAGGTCCGCCATCGAACCCAGATCCTCGCGGACCTTCCCGTAGTCCATCACGGCGTACCCACCGTCGTTCTCGCCCGGCCGCGGGGCCAACAGCGGCATCAGGTGCAGGTAGGTCACACCCAGCTCCTGCAGGTAGGCAACCCTCGCCTTCGCCCCGTCCAAGTTCCCGGCGAACCGATCGGTGTACGCCGCGTACCCCACCGCGTCTGGTCGCTGAAACCAGTCGGGGCTCAGGAGTCGAGCCCGATCCCGATCGCGCAGTGCGGGCTTGCGCGCCGCGTGGCCCTGGGCGATCAGGTCAACGATCCGCTCACCCACCCCCACCTGCGGATAGACGTCCGGCAATGCCGCCAACAGGTCCGGGGCCCACTGGTCCCACCGAGCCAGCACGTCAGCAGCCTGCGGATCCCCCCCGAGCCGGGCGGCGAGCAGCCGACGGAGCGAGGCAGGATCGACCCGACTCGACGACTCGACCTCTGTTGGTTTCACCATGTTCATCTGAATGCGTTCCCTTCCGGAAGTCGCTGACCCCTGGGCGGGCCGGGGCTCCAGCGGGTCCGATTCAGGACACCTTCGAGCTCCTGGCCAGCACGAAGCCCTCGGCCATGAGTCGTTTCGAAAGTACACCGCAGGGCATACGGGTTGCCGGACGGCCGGTCCTGCCCGATACCTCGCCGTGGCAGGACATCTACGTCCCCATCCCCTCCGGAACGGGACGCTACAGCTCCAACCACAGCGAGAAGTTCGTCGCCTTGCCTTGTCCCCTGCTGCGAACTGGGTGACGGCCACTCCATCTGCGAGTACGCGTTGGACCTGGCGCCGCGCCGGTTGCCTGCTCTTCGCTCACCCTCAATGGATGCCCCCGCTCACTGTGGGTCGGGGCGAGGGATCGGGGGTGAGGGTTGGTCAGGCGATTCGCAGCTCACCCAGCGACGCGTGCGCGTTCCCTCCACCGATGTCGGGGTCGATGCTCAGCTCCAGGACCGTGACACCGGAGAGTTCGACGCGATGGTCAACAGTCTGACTGGTGGAACCCTGGGGGCTGAAGTTCCATTGCTGGCGCACGACCTCGTGCATGGTCCGCCCCCCATCCGGGGACCATCGCAGCACGAACTCCTGGGTACGCTCAGTAGTTGGCTCAACGAACTCCAGCCAAATTCGGCGCAACGGTTGCGGTGGGGCAAAGAGCAACCGGATCGCCTGCTCGCCGGGCCCCGAGGCCCGCCAGCCGGAGGCTCCGCCGGGGACAAGCGCGGATTCGACTGGATACGCCGGGTCCTCGGAGGTGAGCTCGACCTCGGCCAGATCCTCAAGATCCAACCAGTCCTCACCCGAGGGCGGGGTGGCTGCTCCAGCAGAAGGAATGATTCGTTTGCGCATGGGCTCGCCTCCAAGTCTCAACACACGTTACCCCGCACCGACCTGGTCATGGCGGGCCACAAGGAGTGGGAGATCGGCACCCGTGTGTTGGGCACCCGCCCATTCGGGCCGCCCGCGAGCAGAACTGCGCAGGTCAGGCGCGCCCAGTCTGAGCACCCCCCCGAACGCCCTCAACTCCCGCGAGAGAGCGGTCCTGAGGTCGCGAGCCCGGATTGTTCGAAGCGATCGGACTCAACACAGCTGGGGCAGGGCCGTCGGTCACAGGGTCACCACGTTTGCGTATCGTCTCCTCGAAGTGGACGAAATGGGCAACGACGTCGGCCAGAAGCGGGTTGGCGCGCCCCGTCAACCCGCCGTCTGAATAGGCCCGTCCATCGGGTGGTCTATCCGCCGCGAGCCGGGCGCCTTCGGAGATGGATCACCTCAGCCCTGATTGGCGCACGCCATCGGGAGAGTTGTCCCTCGGGCGGGCGAGGATGATCCCCCCTCAGGTACTCCAGCTTCAGCGAGCTCGTCCCTCGGCGAGCATGCCGACGTACTTCTCGATGCGCCGGGCCCGGGTCTCGGGCTTCTTGGCCTCGGCCAACCCAAGGGTGAACCATCGTTTCTGTGAGTAGGACAGCCCGTCGAAGAACTCCTGGGCGGCGGCGTTGGTCGTGAGTGCGGCGGCGAAATCGTCGTCGAGCTCGACGGCCCGATGGGCCTCGTCCCGGACAAGGTCGAGCGTCACTGGATCGCCCGCTTCGAGTCCGGTCGCCGCACGGTGCTCAGCGCCGAACGACAGCATGAAGCCGTCGCCCCAACTCACCACCGAGTTGCGGTACGAGTGGTCCCCGATGGTCGCGACCACCTTGATGCGCTTGCCCCCACCCAAGGCCGCGACGACCTCTGGCGGCACTGGGATCCCGGTTGCCGTCTTGCCGTTCAGCACGACCGCCGACTCGAACCTCATGTGGCGGATAGTGCCTCATCGCGCAACAACTGGAAGGGTCCGAGCACCTCGCCACCCACCCAAGCCGGCGCATTCGCAAGCTCCGGGTCCACCCGGCACATGTCATGCCCCACATCGCCGCGAATCGCGCTCGTTGGGCAGCCATCACCGGCCACAATGACGCGGGGCTTGAAGCGGACCCAGCAAGGCGGATTCCCCCGGACCTAGCGGTGAGGGGTAGGAGATTGCCGCACCCCCAGGTGAGCGCCCCAAGGAGGTCTTGCGGGCCGGTCGCGAACGGGCGTGTGCCTGCTGCCTGCGTCGTTCCCGCAGGGGGTTGGGTGTTGTGGGTCGTGGTACTCGGCTCGGGGAGTCATTTGGTGGCGGTGAGCCATCAGATCGCTGGTGATGCGCAGTCCGAGCCCGGGGACAACGGTTTCAACGAAAGCTTCTTCCAGGGCCTGCCGGAACCTCTGCTCGCCGATCTGCTCGATCGCCGGGAAGGAGGGGACCGCAGCGATGGCAGCGCGGGTGAAGGTGTCCATGTCGGGGAACTCGTCCGTCGTAGAGGCGGATCCCCGACGGAGGGTGCGCAGCCCTGCGGACTCCAGCAGCGCTTCGGCGACCCCCGGTCGTCCCGTCTCGGCCTGGCCCAGTGTTGCCTGGACGTGCGACGGCGGGCTGTTCTGTGCCACGGCCATGAAGGTCGGGGAGCAGTCGAGCCGCTTCGGCGGCCCCCAGAAGGTCATTCCGAACCGCCCGCCGGGCTTGAGGACGCGGGCGGCTTCTGCGGCCGCGGTCGCGCCGTCGGCCCAGATCGAGTTGAAGCTGGTCACCGCGTCGAACGCGTTGTCGTCCCAGGGCAGCGCGTCCATGTCACCGAGCCGGAGGTCCGCGTGCGGAGTGCGCGCCGCAGCGATCCGCAGCAGCGACTCGGAGGCGTCAAGACCACTGACCGAGGCCCCTCGGTCGGCTGCCAGCCGAAGGGCGAACCCTGACCCGCACCCGATGTCCAGGACCGAGGTCCCGGCTGTGACACCACATTGATCGAGGACCGCCACGTTGGCGGTCCGGAGTAGGGCTCGAACAGGTAGGCCCATTCGGCGGCACGGAAACCCCATGCCTCACCCGCTGACTTCCAGCCCATGACGCCCTCGAGCCTGGAGGGGCGTCCGATGAGCGCGACTCGCCCGTTCCCCGTCACCTGATTGTGCACCCGTCGCGGGGCTGCGTCCCGACCGCGGGCCGTTTGGTGTGGCCACCAGGATCTCAGCCCCACTCCGGGCAAGCATCTCCGAGTCGGGCTGGTGTTGCATCGGTGATTCGCTTTCCAGATCCGCCTGGACGCGGGGTGGACGGCAAGTGAGCAGAGCCAACGAACGCCCCCATGGAGCCGACGCTGCCTCGGGAGTTTCCTGGTGACAAGAACGCAGGCCGGGCTCCCCGGCTGTGCCGCTGGCTACAGGGCTGAGCGCTGGGGACCTTCGTCGAGGTCTTGCCCGACCCGGCCCCGCGCACCGGATGGCTTCGGATCTTGATGCCTCTCCGGGTGGTCCGGCGGAGTGGGACGCTGGAGCGCCGCTCCGAGAGAAGGTTCCTCACCTCCAGCAGGACCCGCGGCTGCAGACGCCGTGACCACCAACCCGGAGCTCTACCGGGTCATCCTCGAGAACGATCGAGTGCGCGTCGTCCAGTACCTCGATGCCCCGGGTGACGCGACCGTCCCCCACAGCCACCCAGACTCCGTGATGCTCACGCTGTCGTCCTTCAAGCGCCGCTTGGCCTCCGGCGGCAGCGAGCTGCAGGTTGAGCTCCCGGCGCACAAGGCACTGTGGCTCGACGCCCAGGAACACGCCGGAACGAACATCGGGGCAGCCCCACTCACACGATCTTCGTGGAGTTGAAGGAACCCAACCCGAACCCCCGCCCCGAGGGGCAACTGGGACCCCAGGGAGGCTGAGAGGCCGACCAGCATCCCGACGGCTGGTGGCTGGGCCGACTGGCGCGCCGGGGGGACGGGTGCGTGCTCACGTGCCGCCCGCGCTCGGGGCTGGCCGGCTCGCGCGATGGTGCCGGGTCGGTTGCATAGGTCCGCACTCGCGGCCGCTCTCAGGTCCCGCGGTGGGTGGGCTCAGAGTAGGAGGCGGGTCCACAGCTCGGCCGCCCGCCGTTGGCGGTTGGAACCGCCCCGCCCAACACCAAACAGGACCTCGGGATCCGCGTCTATCCGCC
>CAVONS010000011.1:0-79737 GCA_963697345.1 uncultured Actinomycetes bacterium
CACCTGCGGCCCAGTCGGCGATGTGATGGGTCTGACAGGCCTCTGCTGGGATACCGCAGCCCGGAATGATGCAGCCGCGGTCCCGCGCGGCCAGTGCGCGCCGCTGCGCGGCCGTCGCGGTCCTTTCAGTCCGCCCGACCAGCAGCGGCTGTCTTGTTCCGAGAAGGGCTGCGGCCAGCGCAGCGATGCGAGTCCCCGACGAGGTGGTCCCGCCGGACGAGCCCGACGACTCCGGCGCCGGGCTCGGGCATCCGGCGGGTTCCATGACAACCGGGGTCACCAACGCGTCGCAGGAGGTGAAGCTCCGTTCGGCCTCGGTGAGCGTGTGCCCGCGGGATGTCGTCCAGACCTCGTCAGCACCGGCGCGATCGAGGGTGACCGTCAGGGATACCGGCAGACCGCCTCGGCTGGGGAGCCGGCCGGTGGTGTGCGCGGCATTCACGAGAGCCACGAGCCCGTCGGCGCGACGTGCAGCTGCCGGCACGTGATCCGCCTCGCTGCGCAGCCTCTCGGCGAAAGCATCGATGGCCGCCATCACGACCTCCCCCTCGACCCGGGGCAGGCTCCCGCTCAGGAGCACCGAGTCCGACGTCAGGGCGAAGGACAGCGAACGGGACTCATGGGCAGCAGCCTCTTCCGGTGCTGGATCCTTGGGAGGGTGCAGGACCCGGATCACCCGGCCGACGAAGGCGGCCACGGCCTGCGGGGAGAGCTGCCCCCACAGGGGGCTGAGCTGCTCCACAACAGCAGCCATCTCCTCGGCAGAGAGGCGATCATCGACCCGGGCGAGGGCGTCCACGTGCTCACTGGTGATCAGTCCCGCCGCCCAGAACTCGCCCACGCCCGGATGCGCCTCGACGAAGGATCCCGCACGAGCCAGCCTCCTGGCCCACGCAGCAGACCACCCCCGGGCGAGGGCCATGGCCCCGTCGCCCACGAGTGGGAGGCTGCCGGCACGGGCTGCCGCAGCCATCCTCCGAGCACACTCGTACTCCACCTGGGCGACCAAGGAGCACAGGACCTCGACATCGGCCGGTGGTCTGTCCCCGGCGACCAGGCCCATCGGTGGGAGCTCGGACCGCACCATCTCTGCCACGTGCTCGTGTGCCCGGACGACGGCCCCCGACGCATCGACCAGCGCTGCTGCGGCACGCTGATCGATCGCCGCCACTGGCTCATCCGTGCCCACGGTCCCCAAGCAGTCCCCCATCTCGAACGTCTGTTCGAATTCTATCCGGCGGGGCTGACCCAGCGAAGGGGCAAGAAGCAGATCTGTGGACAGGTCGAGGCGCGGAACCCAGCTCACACGACGGGGGGGCGGCCTGCCTTGGCCATCGCCCAGACGGTCGACCAGTGCATCGGCCGCCGGTCCCCGGGATCCATCCGCCAGCCCTCACGGAAGCCCTCGAACCACGCTCGCCGCGCCCCCGCATCGCGCACGCGTGCGGTCGTGATCAACGCCCAGCTGCCCGTGTAGACCGGCCGCAGTACCGCCGGCAGGTTCCGCCGGGCCAGCAGGACGCGGTTCCGGGCGTTCATGTGCCAGAACTCCGCATGCCGCCGCGGGTCGATGACCGGATGGTGGATGTCGATGTCCCCGGCGTACCAGGGGACGAATCCAGCGTCCCAGACCCGCCAGCACAGCTCGATCCCCTCGTGGGCGTAGAAGAACGGTGCCGGCCAGCCACCGACCTGCTCGAACAGCTCACGCCGGATGGCCACCGCGCCCTCCCACAGCGACGTCGCCGGGCTGGGTTCAGCGGGGTCTCCGGTCCGCAGCCGCGGCACCCAACGGCCCGGCGCCGGCCGACCGTCGGGATCCAGCACTCGCGGCTGGATCAACCCCACCTCCGGGCGCTCCCGGAACAGTGCTGCGAAACGAGCAAGGGTGTCGACTCGGTCGAGCGATGCATCGTCGTCGAGGAAGAAGAGCAGGTCGCCGCTGACCTGCGGCACCCCCGCGTTGCGTCCAGCCGGGATGCCGACATTCTCGGGCAGGGCGTGACCACGGACCCCGTTCGGCAGGCCGTCAGGCACCCAGCCGTTGCCCACCACGACGATGTCTGTCGTCACACCCTCCTGGGCCAGCACGGACTCGAGCCCACGACGCAGATCCTCCGGTCGCTGGCCCATGGTCAGGACGACGACGCCGAAATGTGGCACGTCCTGATGGTTCACGCTGGGCTCCGCAACTTGGTCGAGGACAGGATCGCCAGGAGGTGGCCCACCACGGTGATCGCGGCCAGCAGGAGCATCGCCAGGACGAGGAACCGGGTCACTTCCAGCCCGCCCAGTGCAGCGTCACCCAGGGCTGCGAGGAACGCGAGGATCGTCATCTCCACGGAGTGGAAGATCCGGTTGAACGGGAAGTAGCGCACCAGTCCGCGGACCCGGGCCAGCCCCGAGCGCGTGGGGGTTCCCACACCGGCCGCATCCTCCAGACGCGGCAGTCCGGAGAAGGCCCGGGACACGTGGACCATGTCATTCAGGGCCTTGTTGAACATGACCAGCAGGGCAAGGATCGCGCCCGCGTAGGCGTACCCGGTGGGTGCAGTCAACGAGAAGTCGGATCCTGCGGCCCGGATCCCCAGACACACCGGGATCACTGACTCAGCCGTGTAGTGCCCAACCTTGTCCAGGAAGGTCCCCGCCGGAGAGAACGTGCCCCGCCACCGGGCGACCTCCCCGTCGCTGCAGTCCCAGAGCATCTGCATCTGGCCCAGGAAGAGCGCCAGGACGGCCCCAGGGATCCCCGGGATCAGCAGGGAGAGCCCGGCCGCGGCGCCGGTGGCGATCATGAACCACGTGACGGTGTTCGCCGAGACGCCGGTGGGCAGCAGGGCTCGGGTCAGGTACGGCGAGATGCGGCGGAGATAGACATCTGCGACCCAGTGCTCGGAGTTCTTCCGGCCCCGGACGGCCGGGGGCTGGGTGACGGTGCGGAGCTGGGCGATCGTCGGTCGATCCGGGCGGTCAGCGAGATGCCCGGTCGGGTCGCCAGCGTCGTCAGGCATGGGTCACATCCTCGCCTGTCATGGACCGGATCCACTGCACGGACGCGACCACCACGAACAGGATCCCGAGCAGCAGGCTCCCCCAGCCCAGGAGACCAGTCAGGGCGGCCATGCCGATCGCCGAGGCCAGGAGGACCAGGACCGTGCGCCCGTCCCACCCGAGGCCGGCCATCACGAGCCACCGTGGTGGCGCCGAGCCGCCCAGCGACCGGTAGAGGGTGTCGTAGTGATGGAACACCACCACGAAGACCCAGGCGAACAGCCAGGCGCCCTCATCCGGGACGACGAGGGCGGCGGCCGACCAGACCGCGCCGAGCTCGATCACACGCATCCCTGCGGGCCAGACCCAGCCGAACGCATGCGCCAGCGGCTCGTGCGGCGCCGCGAGCCGGTCCCACAACGGCTGGCCGATCGGCCCGAGGTCCAGCTGGGGTTCGAGCAGCCACGCCCCGCTGCGATCCGCCGGATGGGTCCAGCCCCGTGCGCGCAGGAAGCGCCCGACGGTGGTGTACGCCAGTGCCACGAGCCCCAGCAGGAGCATGAGGAGCAGCGTGCCCCGAGCCCCCAGGGTCACGGCCCCCACCGACAGGACGAGCCAGCGCTCCCCGATCGGCATGTGCAGCACCTTCTTGGCCCACCGCACCCGGCTGGAGCGGTTGAGCTGGGCGGACAGCTCGAGGGTGGCCCCGGTCCCAGCCGCACCGCCGTCATCCGGGTCCTCGAACGGACGCGCCGGCACCCATGCCTCGCGGATGCGCTGAACACGTGAGAAGTCGTAGTCGCCCACGTGGCGGACTGTCTGCATGATCATGACCAGGGCCGCGAGCAACCAGATGTCAGCGCCAGACCTCGCCGCGCCCGCGGCCAGCCCGGCATAGGCCGCGTACTCCTTGACGCGGTCGGTGGAGGCGTCGATCCACGCCCCGAGGTCGGAGAACGAGCGCGTGAACCGCGCCACCTCGCCGTCCACGCAGTCGATGATCAGCGATGCCTGCATGAGCAGGGCACCGGCCAGAAGCGCGGGCCATGAGCCGACGCCGAAGCACAGCGCGGCGGAGAGCCCCACCGCCAGGGAGAGCAGCGAGATCTGATTGGGCGTGAGCCCCAGGCGCAGGGCCAGCCCAGTGACCGGCTTCGAGGCCCGCCTGAGCACGAAGGTCGAGTAGAAGCCGTCATCAGGGCGGTTCGCCCGCTCCAGCAGGACCCGCGCCTCGTCGATTGCGTCGAGGTCCGCCTGCACGGTGCCGCGCCGCTCGGCGCTGCCCCCGCGCAGGACCGGGCCCACGGCCATCACGGCCCCCACCGGGACCTGGCCGCGGACGAGGCTGACGAGGGCGAGGTCCAGCGCGTCGACCTGCCAACCGAGCCGGCGCACGAGCCCAGCGGCATCACCGAGCACCCGGCGCGCAGCCGGGACGTCCCGGGCATCGATCACCAACGCACCCACGGACTGAGCGCTGGGCGTGGTGACCGCGTGCTGCGCTGACCCGGCACTGGCGATCCGCTTCTGCGTGACCCGCACCGGGACACCTGCGTCGTGCCCGTCGGGGAGGCCGCCTGGCGGCCATGGCTCGAGCAACGCTGCCGAGCGCACCGCCGGATCGTCCACCAGCTGGCCCAGCGACGCATCCGCCACGATCAGGTCGGCGTCCACCAGCATGGTCCGGCCGACCAACCCGTCAGCCATGGCGCCCAGCCGGTCTGCCGCCGGCCCCGGCTCGAGCACGAGGATGTCGATCACGCCGAGCCGCTCCAGCCGCTGCACCGTGGCGCTGACGGCATCCGGGCCCGCGGGCCCCCGGAGGATGAGCGCCCTCACGCCTCAGGCTCGCGCAGTCCGGGTGGGGACGTCAGGAACCCTGTGCCCCAGGCGCCGTGCATGGTGGCGTAGACCAGGGGCAGCCGGGCCTGGGCGGCCGGGGGCAGGCCACGGCCGGTCAGTGCCGCGCCCGCCGAGATCAGGGCCAGGTAGCCCACCGGTGCCAGCCAGCCGAGCTTGAGCACGCGTGGTCCCACAGTGGAACCGACGAGTCCCGCGGCGGTGCCTGCCGCGACGCCGACCACGGCCGCTGGAGGTGCGAAGTAGCGCAGTGCCGAGGCTCGCGATGCCGTCTCCGGGTGCCGGCGCATGACCTCACGGCGCCACCGGCCGTAGTGGAAGTACTGCGTGCCCAGCGACGAGGCGTCCGGACGTGGCCGGTAGCTGACCACGAGGTCCGGGTTGAACCAGACCAGGCCACCGACCGCCCGGATCCGGTGGTTCATCTCCCAGTCCTGAGCGCGCAGGAACGTCTCGTCGTACCCGCCGACCCTCTCGAGCACCGTCTTGCGGAAGCATCCCAGGTAGACGGTCTCGGCCTCACCCTCGCCGCCGCCGACGTGGAAGGGCGCAGCCCCGACTCCCAGCGGGGTCGTCATGGCTCGTGCCACCGCCTGCTCGAACGGGGTCTCCCCCTCGGCCTGCATGACACCACCCACGTTGTCCGCACCCGGTGCGCGCCAGGGTCTCCACGGCGGTCGAGATGTAGTCCATCGGGCAGGATCGCGTGCCCGTCGACCCGGATGACGACGTCGTGACGGGAAGCAGCGATCGCCGCATTCAGGGCCGACGGGGTCCGCCCACTGGGATTGGGCACCAGGACGATCCGGTCGTCGATCGCCTGCAGCCGGCGGGCGACCTCATCGGTCCGATCACTGGACGGGCCCAGCGCAAGGACGATCTCCAGGGGCCCCGCCCAGTCCTGGGTGAGGATGCCGGTCACCGCGTGACTCAGGTGCCGCTCCTCATTGAGCACCGGCATGATCACGGAGACGCCATCCGGCCAGGCTGAGGCAGCGGGTTCGGCCATGGCCGCGACGCTATCGGAGCAGCGGGCCAGAGGCGAGGGCCGGGCCCCGTGGCGCGGGACTGGTGGCGCGACGTTCCGGGGCACCGCGGGGGTTGCGCAGTACATCACCAGGCGCTACTCTGCAGCACAGAGTCAATCTGCTCAATGGAGTTATCTGCGCAACGGAGGCGCCGACGATGAGCAACCTTTCACTTGCGGAGATCGACGCGCTGCGAGCCCGCGCCAGGCAGGACTCGAAGACCGAGGCGGTCGTACTCATCGCCGTGGGCATTGTCGCGACAGTCGGACAGGTCCTCGGCCTGGCGTCCGGCTCCGCGGTCGGCTGGTCATCAGCCTGGTACTGGCTGGCGACGCCATTGGCGTTCGCAGCCTGCTGGGTGGCCCTGCGGCGGCATCGTCGGGCAACCGGGGTGGGCACTCCGACGGCCACCGTGGGCAGGCTGACGGCGGCTCTGATCCTTCTGGCCCTCCTGATTCCCTTCGCGTTCTTCCTGTTCGGCCCGTTCCTGACGCTGATGGGCGGAGTCCTCCTGATCGGCGTGAGCATCCGCAGCCGCCTGATGATCATCTGGGGTTGCGTGGCCGGCGCCCTCGGCACCTTGGCCAGCCTGTACTTCTTCGGCAACCGATCGGGCGACCTCGGCCACTGGACGCCGTGGCTCGACGACCTCGTCGGGCTCGCAGTCGCCCTGGTCACCCTGGTCCTGGGGGTCCTCGCTGCCAGGCGCTCCGGGCGGCCATGACCGAGCACCCGAGCGCCGAACTCGACGACGTCATCCACCAGCGGGTCCGGCTCGGCGTCCTGAGCATCCTCGCCCAGACCCGCGAGGCGGACTTCACCTACCTGCGCGACACCCTCGGGGTCACCGACGGCAACCTGGGCCGCCACCTCGACGTGCTCAATCGAGGCTGGGTACGTCGGGCTGAACAGGACCTTCGAGGGACGCCGCCCGCGCACGTGGGTGACGATCACGCCGAAGGGACGACGCGCACTCGCTCGGGCACGTGCGCACCCTGAGGGCGATGCTGCCGGAGATGGCCGAAGACCGGTCCCGACCCGCACCCGGCCAGGACCGACGGGTGACGGGTCGACGGCGGGAGGTCCCTACTTCAGGAGCTGACGGGCCATCACCATGCGCTGGATCTGGTTGGTCCCCTCGTAGATCTGGGTGATCTTGGCATCGCGCATGTAGCGCTCCACCGGGTTGTCGCGCACGTAGCCGGCGCCACCGAACACCTGGACGGCGTCGGTGGTCACCTCCATGGCGATGTCGGAGGCGTAGCACTTGGCCGCGGCGCCGAAGAACGTCAGGTCTGAGGCGCCCCGCTCGCTGCGTGCGGCCGCGGCGTAGGTCAGGCGCCCGCGCGGCCTCCACCTTCATCGCCATGTCGGCCAGGAGGAACTGCACACCCTGGAACGACCCGATGCTCTTGCCGAACTGCTTGCGGTCCTTGGCGTAGGCCACCGCGGCATCCAGCGCGCCCTGGGCGATACCCAGTGCCTGCGCACCGATCGTCACGCGGGTGTGGTCCAGGGTCTTCATCGCAGTGGCGAACCCGGTCCCGGGCTCCCCGACGATCCGATCCGCCGGGATCCAGCAGTTGTCGAACAGGATCTCGCGGGTCGGCGAGCCATGGATGCCGAGCTTGCGCTCGGGCGTGCCCAGGGCGAACCCCGGGTCGTCGGCGTGGACCACGAACGCCGAGATGCCGGCCGGGCCCACGCCCTGCTCGGTCACGGCCATGACGGTGTAGTACTTGGAGATCCCCGCGTTGGTGATCCACGACTTCTGGCCGTTCAGCACCCAGCCGCCGTCCCCGGCCACGGCGCGGCAGGTCATGGACCCGGCGTCCGAGCCCGCCTCGCGCTCGCTGAGGGCATAGGAGAACATCGCCTCGCCGCTGGCGACCTGGGGCAGGTAGCGACCGAGGAGCTCATCGGAGGCCCCGACGATCAGGGGCATCGTGCCCAGCTTGTTCACCGCGGGGATCAACGAGCTCGACGTGCAGACGCGGGCGACCTCCTCGATGACCAGGCAGGCAGCCAGGGCGTCGCCGCCCTGCCCGCCGAACTTCTCCGGGATGTGGATCGCGTGGAAGTCGTTGGCCCGCAGGGCCTCGTAGACGTCCCACGGGAACTCGCCGGTCTCGTCGATCTCCGCGGCACGCGGGGCGATCTTGTCCTCGGCCAGCTCGCGGACCGCCGCCCGGAGCATCTCGTGCTCCTCTGGAAGGGTGAAGGCGTCGAAGTCGGGGTTCGGGGTGAGTGCCATGACAGACAGGCTACGCGCGGCTCAGGCCGTCAGCGCCGGGCGGGCCCGGGCGTCGGCACGTGGCATCGACGGTGACACGCGGGCAGGGCACCGTCGGCGCCGGCCTAGGCTGCGCGCATGAACGAGCGTCTCAGGATCACCGTCATCGGCACCGGCTACCTCGGTGCCACCCACGCGGCCGCGATGGCCGAGTCGGGCTATGACGTCCTCGGGGTCGACATCGACCCCCACAAGGTCGCGGCCCTGTCCCGCGGCGAGGTCCCCTTCTACGAGCCCGGGCTACCCGAACTGCTGGCGAGCAATGTCGCTGCCGGGCGGCTGCGCTTCACCACGGACTTCGCCGAGGCCGCTGAGTTCGGCGACCTCCACTTCGTCGGGGTCGGCACGCCCCAGCACCCGAGGACCAATGCCGCCGACCTCAGCCAGATCGATGCCGCCATCGGGACACTGGCGCCGCTGCTGCGCCGGCCATGCACCGTGATCGGCAAGTCGACCGTCCCGGTGGGTACCGCCCAACGGCTGCGCGCGAGCTCCACGAGCTGGCTCCGGCCGGCGCCGACGTGGACCTCGTCTGGAACCCCGAGTTCCTCCGCGAGGGCTTCGCCGTGGCCGACACGCTGACACCGGACCGGATCGTGATCGGGCTGGCGGATCCAGCCGGCCCGGGCGAGCCGCCGACCCGCGACGAGGAGATCATGCGGCGGGTCTACGCACCCATGATCGAGTGGGGCTCCCCCTTCCTGGTCATGGACTACGCCACCTCCGAGCTGGTCAAGGTCTCGGCCAACAGCTTCCTGGCCACGAAGATCTCCTTCATCAACGCCATGGCCGAGGTGTGCGAGGCCACCGGCGCCGACGTGACCCGGCTGGCCGAGGCCATCGGATACGACGACCGGATCGGGCCCAAGTTCCTGCGCGCCGGCATCGGCTTCGGTGGCGGTTGCCTGCCCAAGGACATCCGCGCGTTCATGGCCCGCGCCGGCGAGCTCGGCGTCTCCGACGCCCTGAGCTTCCTGCGCGACGTCGACGGCATCAACAACCGACGCCGCGCCTCGACGGTGGCCCTCGCGCGGGAGCTCGTGGGCGGGCGCTTCGTGGGCAAGCGGATCGCCGTGCTGGGCGCCGCGTTCAAGCCCGACTCCGACGACGTGCGCGACTCCCCGGCGCTGGACATCGCCGCGGCCATCTACACCGCCGGCGGCGACGTCATCGTCCACGACCCGCAGGCCATGGCCAACGCGGAGGCCGCCTACCCGAACATGTCCTACGCGGGCTCGGTCGAGCAGGCGCTGACCGGGGCCGATCTGGTCCTGGTGCTCACGGAATGGCCGGAGTACACGGGCCTCGACCCGGCCGCGGTCGTGGGCCTGCCGAGCAACCCCTCGATCCTGGACGGCCGCAACTGCCTGGACATCGGCCGCTGGCGCGCGGCAGGGTGGACCTACCGCGGCCTGGGTCGCCCGAACGCCTGAGCAGGCCCCCTCGGCCCGGGCCGCAGGCGCTCGGACTAGCCGCCGAACTCCTCGCGCAGTCGTTCACCCTTGGCCTGCGCCGCGACCCGCAGCCCGGCCCGGTAGGCGTCCATGTCCGGCCACAGCCTCGGTTCGGCCACACCGAGGATCCGCACCGCCAGCAGCCCGGCGTTGCGGGCCTGGCCGATGCCCACTGTCGCCACGGGGACCCCCGCGGGCATCTGGACGATCGACAGCAGGGAGTCCAGGCCGTCCAGCGTGCGCAGCGGGACCGGCACGCCGATGACCGGGATCGAGGTCACCGAGGCCAGCATCCCGGGCAGGTGAGCGGCTCCACCGGCGCCCGCGATGATGACCTTGAGCCCGCGCTCAGCGGCCGAGCGACCGTACTCGATCATCTCCTCAGGCATGCGGTGGGCGGAGACGACATCCACCTCGTGCGGAACCCCGAAGTCGCGCAGGGCCTGGGCGGCATCGGCCATCACGACCCAGTCGGAGTCCGACCCCATGACGACCCCGACCTCCGCCGGGGATGGCGCACGTTCACTCATCGATGACTCCCGTCAGGTAGTCGGCCGCATGATGGGCCCGGGCGAGCAGCGACTCGAGGTCGTCGCCGTAGACGGTGACATGACCGATCTTGCGGCCGGGGCGCACGTCCTTGCCGTACATGTGCACCTTCAGGCCCGGATCGCGGGCCATGACGTGCCGGTAGGCCGCGTACATGTCCGGGTGCTGCCCACCCAGGACATTGACCATCACGGTGTACGGCGCGCGGGCCGCGGGGCGACCCGAGGGGCAGGTCGAGCACGGCGCGCAGGTGGTTCTCGAACTGGCTGGTGACCGCACCGTCGATGCTCCAGTGCCCGCTGTTGTGCGGGCGCATCGCCAGCTCGTTGACCAGGACGCCCTCGGGGGTGTCGAACAGCTCGACGGCCAGCATCCCCACCACGTCCAGAGCGTCCGCGATCTCGCAGCGCCACCTTCTGGGCGGCCAGGGCGTGCTCGTCGGACAGTCCGGGGCACGGGGCCACGACCTCGGTGCAGATGCCGTCGGTCTGCACCGTGCGCACGACCGGGTAGACGGCCGCCTGTCCCGAGGGCGAGCGCACCACCTGGGCGGCGAGCTCCCGGGTGAAGGGCACGTACTGCTCGGCCAGCCACTGGACGCCGGGCGCCAGCGGGGTGCGCAGCACCTCGTCGACCGCAGCAGCGTCCTCCAGCACCCAGACGCCTCGGCCGTCATAGCCGCCGCGGGAGACCTTGAGGACCACCGGCCAGGAGTGCTCGGCGGCGAAGGCGCTGACCTCATCGGTCGAGGACACCACCGCCCAGGCGGGGCAGGGCACGCCGGCAGCACTGATCGCGGTGCGCATGTGGACCTTGTCCTGGGCGTGGGCCAGCGCAGCAGGACTGGGGCGCACCACCTGGCCGGCCTCGACGAGGGCTGCCAGGATCGCGGCCGGGACGTGCTCGTGGTCGAAGGTGACCACATCACACCCGCGGGCGAAGTCGGCCACCGCCTGTGGATCGTCGTGGGCACCCCAGCGGAGATCACCACCGGCACGCGCCGCGGACTCCGTGGGCCCAGCCGCCAGCACCCGCAGGCCCACACCGAGGGCCAGCGCAGCCTCCTGGCTCATCCGGGCCAACTGCCCGCCACCGATCATCCCGACGATCGGGAACCCCAGCGCGGGGACCGCCGCCGACCCCGGTCCGGGACGCTCATCGGGACTCTGCGACACAGGGAGAACACTATCGGCGCGCGTGCGGACTATCGTGGGCGCGTGGCCGATCCGGGCGAGTAGGAGAACCGATGTCCGCAACCCTGCCGGAACCGGTTCCGGCCCCTGACGACCAGGACCTCAGCGCCCTGGCCGTCCAGTGGGGGCTGACCTCCAGTTCGGCGCGGCAGCCCATGGGCAGCTACCTGCGCGAGCTCTGGTCGCGCAGGTACTTCATCATCGCCCTGGGCAGCGGGCGCAAGAGCACCCAGTACCGGGACACCTCGCTGGGCCGGCTCTGGCAGGTCCTCGGACCGATCCTGAACGCGATCGTCTACTACTTCATCTTCGGGATCCTGCTGCAGACGAGCAAGGGTGTCGAGAACTTCGCCGCGTTCCTGATCATCGGGGTCTTCACCTTCACCTACACCCAACGTGCGGTGAACGGAGGCATGAAGTCGATCGTGAACAACCGGCAGATCATCAGGGCCATCCACTTCCCCCGCGCCGTGATGCCTCTGTCGGTCATCGTCCAGGAGGTCCAGCAGCAGGTCGTGTCCCTCGGTGTCCTGGGAGTGATCGTCCTGCTCACCGGTGAGCCGCTGACCTGGCTCTGGCTGGGTGTGATCCCGATCCTCGGCCTGCAGACGGCCTTCAACGTCGGCCTGTGCATGATGGTCGCCCGATGGACCGCGGCCAGCCGCGACGTGGCGCAGCTGATCCCGTTCGTCATGCACACCTGGCGCTACCTGTCCGGGGTCATGTTCAGCATCCCGGTGTTCACCGCAGATCTGGACCCCTGGGTGGAGAAGCTGCTGTACCTCAACCCCATGACCGAGTACATCGAGCTGATGCGCGGCTGCCTGATGACCAGCTACGACGCCCCCGCCTACCTGTGGTGGTTCGCCGCGGGGTGGGCCGTGGTGTTCCTCGTGGTCGGGTTCGTCGTGTTCCACCGCGCGGAGGAGTCCTACTCCCGTGGCTGAGGACGACGAGACGACGGCCGAGCCGGAGCGGGCACCCACGGTGATCTGCGACCAGGTCCACGTGGTCTACCGCGTCATGGGCAAGCGCGGGAAGTCCGCCGCGCCGGCACCGCGCCGCTCGCTGCGTCGGCGCACCGGCGGCATGGAGTCCAAGAAGGTGCACGCCGTGCGAGGTGTGTCCATGGTCGCCCGAGAGGGTGACGCGATCGCCCTCATCGGACGCAACGGATCAGGCAAGTCGACGCTCCTGCGGGCCATCTCCGGGCTGCTCCCGGCCGAACGTGGGCACGTGTTCACCGCGGGTCGCCCGACCCTGCTCGGGGTCAACGCCGCCCTGATGCGCGACCTGCCCGGCGAGGACAACATCCTGCTGGGCTGCCTGGCCATGGGGCTCACGCGTGAGGAGGCCATGGAGCGCAGGGACTGGATCGTGGAGTTCGCCGACCTCGGTGACTTCATCTCCCTGCCGATGCGGGCCTACTCCTCGGGCATGGCCGCCCGCCTGAGGTTCGCGATCGCAGCGTCCACCAGCCACGAGATCCTGATGATCGACGAGGCCCTGGCCACCGGCGACGCGGAGTTCCGGCGCCGGAGCGAGCGGCGGATCATGGAGCTGCGCGAGGAGGCGGGAACGGTCTTCCTGGTCTCACACTCCCTGGGTGTGGTCCGGATGACCTGCAACCGCGCGATCTGGCTGGAGAAGGGCAGAGTCGTCATGGACGGCGAGGCCAACGAGGTCGTCGACGCCTACGAGGCGATGTACGACCCGGAGCAGGAGGCCCTCGAGCGCAAGCGGACCCGGGCACGACGTCGCCGCCAGCGCGACGGATTGACCAAGGCCCAGCGCAAGGCCGCCCGGGCGCAGCCGAGGCCGAGGCCGACGTGAGCACCGGGGCCGCCGACCAGCCGCGCGATCCGGAGCCGCCCACCAACACCTCCGCGCTGGCACCTGAGCACCCGGGCCCGGAGAGCGAGACGCCCGCACCCGAGCAGCCCCACTGACAGTGCTGGTCACCCGCTTCGCACCAACCCCGAGCGGCTACCTCCACGCCGGCAACGTGGTCAACCTGGTGCTGACCGACTGGCACGCCAGGGCGCACGGGGGCCGGCTCCTGCTGCGCATCGACGACTTCGACGTCACCCGGGTACGCCCGGACTACCTCGACGATGTGTTCCGCACTCTGGACTGGCTCGACATCCAGATCGACGCCGGGCCGGCTGGACCTGCAGGACTTCCACGCCTCCTGGTCGATGTCGGCCCGGATCGACGAGTTCCGGGCAGCACGCGAGCGCCTCCTGAGCAGGGGCGACCAGTCGGTGTTCGTCTGCCGGTGCTCGCGTCGAGAGCTGGGGGCTGACAACCGCTGCGTCCGCGGGTGCGCAGAGCAGGCCCTACCACTGGCGCCTGGTCGGTCGGTGGTGCGGTTGTCCACGACCTCACCGCCCGGGGACCACGTCATCTGGCGTCGTGACGATCTTCCCGCCTATCACCTCGGGTCCGTGGTCGTCGATGAGGAGCTGGCGGTGACCTCGATCGTCCGGGGGGCCGACCTGCGGCAGTCCTCGGCGCTGCAGCGACGCCTGGCCACGCTGCTGCCGGCACCGCGGTTCATCGATGCAGACATCCGCCACCATGACCTGCTCGCAGGCGCATCGGGGGCCAAGCTCAGCAAGAGCGCCGGGGCACAGGCACATCCACTCGAGCACTCAGTGCGCCTGCGCGATCAGGTCAGGGCCTGGGCCGAGGCACTGGGTACCCCGATCGGCATCGGACCACCCTGAAGCCAGCGCACCCAGGTGCCATCAGGTGCTGCCCCCCACGCGCGCCAGCCTCAGCTGGTCCGATCGACCGAGATGGTGAAGGCCGCCCGGAACGTCCCCCCGCGCGGGACCACCTCCATCGGATCCTGCCCGGAGAACGGGTCGCTGGCCGCAGTCATCGGCTCGATGCAGATGTGATCCCGGTGGGCAGGTCCGTACAGGATGGCCCAGTCGTAGCCCATGTCGAACCTGATCGACATCCGTCGGCCATTGCCGCGGATGAACGCTGTGGTGCCGTTCTCGACGTCGGCGTACAGGTCATCGAGGTTGCGGTCCCCGAGCTGGCCGATGATCGGCTCCACGTCCTCCCGGGTGCCGGCCGGCAACTTGGTGGGCCCCAACGGGCAGCGTCGCGTGAAGGGGATGTAGACCTCCCACTCGCTGCGCGGCAGGCCCGGGATCGTCAGGTAGGGATGCCAGCCGAAGGCGATCGGCACCTCGTCCTGTCCGGTGGCGATGATCGCAGTGCTGAACGTCAGGGACGTGGAGCGCAGGGTCACCTTGAGCTCGATGTGGTGCTCGAACGGGAAGGCCGCGAAGTCGATGCGCTTCTGGTCGAACACGAGGCGCGCCATGATCCAGGCCTCGTCGTTGTTGGCGCTGACCTCGATCACGTCCCAGTCCTTGCTGCCGCGCAGCAGGCCGTGGATCGGTTGGCCGTAGGGGTCCAGCCGCAGGTTGGGCGTATCGGGGTTCACGTCGATCCGGCGCACGCCACCGCCCTCGTGGACCACGGCGTAGGCCATGCGGCCCAGGCGATTGGCCCAGGGCGCGAGGATGGGGACGCCGAACGTGCGCCCTGAGTCGATGTATCCGGCCAGGCCGTACCGCTGGCCCAGCATCTCGTCACCGTCGTGGGTCATCGAGCTGCAGACCATGCCCGCCCGGGGCACGAACGACGCCGAGACGTTGGCTGGGGAGTGCAGCGTGATGACCTCGAGGTCGGGGAACTCCGGATGCGGTTCACGGGTGATCTCATACACGGCCCCGAGCCTATTGCCCGCGCGGCCCTGAGGTGCATCGACCGGCTCCGGGGCCCGAGACCGCCACCCACCATCCGGCGTCGGCCACCTCGCCCGGCGCCACGGTGCGCCGGGTCAGTCGACCGGCATGCCCAGGTCCCTGGCGATCAACATCCGCTGCACCTCGGAGGTGCCCTCACCGATCTCCAGGATCTTGGCGTCGCGGTAGAACCGCCCGACGGCCGAGTCGACCATGAATCCGTAGCCACCGTGAACCTGCGTTGCCGCACGCGCGTTGTCCATGGCCGCCTCGGACGAGTACAGCTTCGCGATGCTGGCCTCCCGCGCGAAGGGCAGCCCCGCATGCAGAAGACCCGCCGCCTGTCGCCAGGCCAACCGGGACAGGTGCGCGCGCACCTCCATGTCGGCGATCATGAACTGGATCGCCTGACGCCCGGCGATCGGTGTGCCGAAGGACTCCCGGGTGGCTGAGTAGGCCAAGGACTCGTCGACGCACCCCTGGGCCAGCCCCGTGGCCAGGGCTGCGATCGCCACCCGCCCCTCGGCGAGGATCGACAGGAACTGCGCGTAGCCCCGCCCGCGCTCGCCCACGAGGTTGGGCAGGGGAACCCGGACGTCGGTGAAGCTCAACTCATGGGTGTCCGAGGCGTTCCAGCCCACCTTGGCGTACTCCGGGGCGACCTCGAAGCCCGGAGTCCCGGACGGCACGATGATGGCCGAGATCTCAGGCCTGCCGTCGTCGCGAACCCCGGTCACCGCGGTCACCGTGACCAGTCCGGTGATCTCGGTTCCGGAGTTCGTGATGAACGACTTCGAGCCGTTGATCACCCACTGGTCACCCTCGACCCTGGCGGTGGTGCGCACGCTGCCCGCATCCGAACCACTGCCGGACTCCGTCAGGCCGAACGCTCCGAGCTGCTCACCGGCGGCCAACCGCGGCAGCCAGGTGTCCTTCTGCTCCTGCGACCCGAACCTCAGGATCGGCATCGCGCCCAGCGAGACCCCCGCCTCGAGGGTGATCGCCATGCTCGAGTCCACCCGGGCGAGTTCCTCGATGGCCACGCACAGGGCCACGTAGTCCCCGCCCATGCCGCCGTACTCCTCGGGAATGGGCAGCCCGAACAGGCCCATCTCACCCATCCGGCGCACCAGTGGCAGTGGGAACTCCCCCCGGCGGTAGTAGTCCCCGATCACCGGAGCCACCTCATCGCGGGCGAACCTGGCGACCACGCCGCGAAGTTCTTCGTGCTCAGGGCAGAGGGCAAGGTCCATGGCTGGCTCCTGGTTCGAGGTCGTCACCCACACGGTAGGCGATCGCAATGAGACACTTCACACCTGCTCCACGTGTGAACCTGCCGCGGGGCGGGTACACGCGTGCGCATGGCGCAGACACAGGTGACGGAGTCGGACGTGGACGGACAGGCGCACAGCCGGGTGTCCGGTGCCGCTCGCAGGCTCGGGACAGAGATCGCCAAGTTCGGCACCGTCGGCGCGTTCGCGTTCGTGATCGACGTGGGTCTGTTCAACATCCTCCGCGCCGGGGTCCTGTCCGACAGTCCCCTGACCGCCAAGACGATCAGCGTGGTCGCCGCCACCTTCTTCGCCTACGTGGCCAACCGGAACTGGACCTACCGTGATCGGGCGCGGACCGGATACGGCCGGGAGACCGCGCTCTTCTTCGCCACCAACGCCGTCGCGCTGCTCATCTCGTGGGCCTGCCTCGCGTTCACGCACTACCTGCTGGGCCTGGACAGCCAGCTCGCCGACAACATCAGCGGCAATGTCATCGCCGTGGCGCTGGGGACCATGTTCCGCTTCTGGGTCTACCGCACGTGGGTCTTCCCCCATGAGCAGGACCTGCCTGTGGCCCAACCCGAACATGGGACCACGTGACGACGGTCCGCCCGGCCTGTGGGCGAACGGGCAGCAGGCGGCCGGACCTCAGCTGCGTCGTCGCGACACGCTCGTCGCCCTGACCAGCCCCATCCCGCGCAGCGGCCGCGGAGCGAGGTGCCGCAGCACGTAGGGCGTCCGATCTGCCAGGGCCTCCTCGGTGGCGCTGTCGATGAGCGTCGCTCCGGGCCTGGCAACGGCCGTCAGGCGGCTGGCCCGGTTGACCGTCCCGCCGTAGAAGTCGCCCATCCGGGACACGAGGTGTCCCGTGGACAGCCCGATCCGCAGCACGAGCGGGTCCGGCCCGGGGGCCGACAGCGCGTGCATGGCCACGGCGATCGCCAGCGCCTCATCGGGATTGCGGGCCACGAACATGACCTCGTCGCCCAATGTCTTGACCAGTCGCGCTCCCCGGGCAGCGACGATGTCGGCCGCGCCCGTCTCGAACGCCTGCACCATCTGCGCGAGCTCCTCATCGCCCATGGCGCGGGCCAGCCGCGTGAAGCCCGCGATGTCGGCGAAGCCGACAGTGGCCACGGTCGCCTCGGCCGATGCCTCATCCTCGTCGGTGACGAAGGCCAGCCCCCGCCCGATCGCGGCCGCCAGGTGCCGACGCCAGGCGTGCACCAGCATCGACTCCAGGCCGGGCATGATGCCCTCGAGGCTCTCGGCGACCTCGTCGAGGTCAACGGGCAAGTCCGACTCGGCCAGGACCCGGGCCATGGTGTCGACCTGCCACTGGGCCAGCCTCGAGGCCGTCTGGCCGAGGCTGCGCACCACCTCGATGGTGGTGGGCTCGTCCAGGAAGCCGCTGTCGACCCAGCCCGCCAGGAGGCACAGGGACTGCACGTCCATGGCCGTGAACGCCGCGGCGGTCCCGACGTCGGCGAAGCCCATCGCGCGCCAGTAGGGACGCGCCCGCTCCACCGTCAGCCCCGCGGCTGCAGCTGCCTGTTCGCGGGTGAAGACCGCGGGGTCGCGCAGGACCAGCTCAGCGATCCGGTCGATCTTCTGCTGCCGGGGACCGGGAACGCTCACGCCACCGGCGACGGTCACATCACCGGCCGACGACACGTCACCGGAGTGGCTCACGTCACCGGAGGGGGGCGTGGGTCACATCTCCGACCACGACCGTGACCTGGGTCCCGTCGGAGTCCACCAACAGGGCGCCCGTCGGGCTGATCCCCGCCCCCACGCCCACCAGATCACCGGCCCCGGGGCGCGTGACACTCAGCGGGGCGCCGATCGAGATGCAGCGCTCACGGTAGGACGCCAGCAGGCGGTCCAGGGAGTCGGTGTCGGTGCCGACAGCATCCCACGCGGTGAACCAGTGCTCGATGCGCGACAGCGCCCGACCCACGAGCTTGGCGCGCCTGGGCCGGATGACCCCAGCCAGCGTCAACGAGGTGGCCCCCGGCACCGGCAGGTCCTCCTCGCCGAGATCCACGTTGATCCCGACCCCGAGGACGATCGCACCGGTCTGGGCGTCCCGCTCGGCCAGGATGCCGCCAACCTTGCCACCGCGGCCGCTGGGGGCATCCTCGTCGCGGATCACCAGGTCATTGGGCCACTTCAGGGAGGCTCGCACCCCGGTGACGAACTCGAGTGCCTCACAGACCGCCACGCCGGCCAGCAGCGGCAGGGCGCCCCACTCGTGCTCGGGGCCATCGGGATGCAGGACGACCGAGAACATCGCCGAGGTCCCCGCGGGAGCCTCCCAGTCGCGGTCCAGGCGACCCCGGCCGGCAGTCTGCAGGTCGGTCACCAGCACGACACCGCTGGGGCAGCCGGCGGAGGCCAGGGCGACGCCGACCGAGTTCGTCGAGGCGATCTCGGAGAACACGGTCACGCTGCGCCACGAGCCGCCGCCCTTGCGGATCGACTTGATGACTGCGGCCGTCCCGAGGTCCACCGGCCACTGGTCGACGTAGGCGACTCCAGAGGAGCGCAGGCGTTCGTCGGGGCCGGGGACGAGCGGGGCAGGCGTGGGGGCAACCGGCCCCGAGGTGATCTCAGACACAGGGATAAGGTACTTCACGAAAGCATTCCAGGAGAGGGACGAGATGAGCGCGAGCGCACCTGAGCCGACTGCGGCGCAGGAGGATGTCGACCTGACCACGACCGCAGGGAAGATCGCCGACCTCGAACAACGACGTCATGAGGCAGTCCTGGCCGGGAAGGCAGCGCGGATCGAGAAGCAGCACGCCAAGGGCAAGATGACCGCACGGGAGCGGCTGCGCCACTTCCTGGATGCGGGCTCCTTCGTCGAACTCGATGAACTGGCACGACACCGCTCGCACAACTTCGGCGGCCAGCGCAATCGTCCCTACGGCGACGGCGTGGTCACCGGGCACGGCACCGTCAACGGCCGTCCCGTGTGCGTCTTCGCACAGGACTTCACCGTGTTCGGTGGCTCCCTGGGTGAGGTGTTCGGCGAGAAGATCATCAAGGTCATGGACCTCGCCCTGCGCAACGGCTGGCCGATCGTGGGCATCAACGACTCCGGGGGTGCGCGCATCCAGGAGGGTGTGGTCTCGCTGGCCATCTACGGCGAGATCTTCCGGCGCAACGTCCAGGCCTCGGGTGTGATCCCGCAGATCTCGCTGATCATGGGGCCCTGCGCAGGAGGCGCGGTCTACTCCCCGGCGATCACCGACTTCACCGTCATGGTGGACAAGACCTCCCACATGTTCATCACCGGCCCGGACGTCATCAAGACCGTCACCGGCGAGGACGTGGCCTTCGAGGAGCTCGGAGGGGCCCGGACACACAACACCAAGTCCGGCGTCGCGCACTACATGGGCGAGGACGAGCACGATGCCCTGGGCTACGTGCGGGCACTGCTGAGCTACCTGCCGGCCAACAACCTCGAGCGCCCCCCCGTGTTCGGCGACGAGCTCGACCTCGAGCCCAACGAGACCGACTTGGCCCTGGACAGCCTCATCCCGGACTCACCCAACCAGCCCTACGACATGCACAGGGCCATCGAGGCGATCCTCGACGACGAGGAGTTCCTCGAGGTCCAGCCCTTGTTCGCCCCCAACATGGTCATCGGCTTCGGCCGGGTCGAGGGCCACTCGGTCGGGATCGTGGCCAACCAGCCGATGCAGTTCGCCGGGACGCTGGACATCGACGCCTCCGAGAAGGCAGCTCGCTTCGTGCGCACCTGCGACGCGTTCAACATCCCCGTCGTCACGTTCGTCGACGTCCCCGGCTTCCTGCCCGGCACCTCGCAGGAATGGGACGGGATCATCCGTCGTGGCGCCAAGCTCATCTACGCCTACGTGGAGGCGACCGTCCCGAAGGTCACGGTCATCACGCGCAAGGCCTATGGCGGTGCGTACGTCGTCATGGGCTCCAAGCACCTCGGCGGCGATGTGAACATCGCCTGGCCCACCGGCCAGATCGCCGTGATGGGCGCCCAGGGCGCCGTGAGCATCCTGTACCGCAAGGAGCTGGCTGCTGCCGAGGATCCGGCGGCCACCCGCGCCGAGCTCGAGGCGGAGTACAACCTCCAACTGGCCAACCCCTACCTGGCCGGAGAGCGCGGCTACATCGACAACGTGATCCTGCCGCACGAGACGCGGGCCGAGGTCGCACGGGCCCTGCGGATCCTGCGCAACAAGCGCGAGACCCATCCGCCCAAGAAGCACGGGAACATCCCGCTGTGACCGGCGCGGAGCAGGAGGTGCGCCCCGCGCTGCGGATCGTGCGCGGCGCACCGACCGCGGAGGAGATCGCAGCCCTGGTCACGGTCCTGGCTGCCGTCAGCGGGGGTGCGGGGCCCAGCGGGACCGACCAGCCCACCTCGCAGTGGGCGCCACCTGCCCGGCTGGTGCGGACCAGCGCCGAACCCAGCGGCTGGTGGGAGTCCGCGCTCCCCCGTTGAGAGCACGCATGTGCCACTAGGCTGCCGCTCGTGAACCCCGACCGGCCCTCCGCTGACGGCCGGCCAGTGGTCGTCTTCGTGCTGCGCCGCCTGGTTGCCGGGGGGCCACCGACCGCCCTCTGGCTGGAACGCCTGCGAGTGTTCGCCGCGGCCGGCTGGGCCACTCATGCAGCGTTCATCAGGACCGATCCGGACCTCGAGGACACGATCACCGCGCTGCGATCCTCCGGGCAGCTGCCCGCGAGCACCGGCACCCACCACTTCGCCCTGCGGGATCGCCGGATCCGGCCCGCGTGGTGGGCGCAACGGCCCACCGACGAGCCGGTGCAGGCCCGCATCGGCGACTGGCTGGACTGGCTGACCGGCGAGGTCCCCGGCTGCGTGGTGATCGCCGATGAGTCGGCCTCCTACTCCTACGTGGCGGCGATGAGCAACCCGCTCGTGGCGCGCGTCGCAGCACTGCATGACTCCCAGGACGAGCCGGTCCATGCCGACGCCGCTGGCCAGGTCCCGGATCCCGACTCGGTCCTGGGGCCGAACTCCGAGCCCCCGGCCGCGTCAGCAGAGCCATTGTCCGCCTTCGACGGGCTGGTGCTCCCACATCGGGCCATGTCCGACGAGGTCGGGGCGGCACTCGCCCCGGGGCCCAAGGTCGTGGTCATCCCCACGACCAGCGCGGGCCCTCTGGAGGGCCGCGGAGCGAGCCCGGCAGCCTGGGCCACGTGGGTCACCTTCGCCGGCGATTTGGCTCAGGGGGCCTGCGACCATCGTTCGCCGAGCCTGCTGATCGATTCGGTTGCCACCTCGAGTCGGATCCTGCGCCTCTCCGGGGTCCTGGCCGACGACTCCAGCAGCCTGGACTCCTGGTCCTTCGACCTTCCCACGCTCGTCGAGCCGGCAGGGTGGATCACCAACCCACCTCCGGTCGTCTCCGACGAGGACGCCGAGCCCGACGACCCGCCGGCCCACGCACACGCCGCCGACGCCACGCGGGACGTGGTGTGCGAGCTGCGGTCCAACGCCCTGGCCTTCGTCGCCAACCGACAGGGCCCCTTCAGCATCTCGTACACGAATGGAACAGATGCGATACCGATGCTGACAACGGACTTCGACACCAGGCTCATCGCCTCCCGGGCCGGCAACGCCACGATCGCGCGGCGCCCGGACGGAACCGTCTGGGTCAGCGCCCTGCCGGAACTGCAGTTCGCGCACATCGTGGAGGGACGCCTCCTGGTCCAGATGGCAGAAGCGGGGACACCCACGGACATCACGCACGCCCTGAGCTGGGGCTGCGACGTCGACTGGGCCGACCTCGCGGCGACGCCTGAGGGCGCGAGCTTCACCGGACGCCTGCGGGCGACCAGGATCGCACCGGCCGACGATTCCCCGCCCTCGATCTGCATCACAGACGTCGCCGGCTACTCCCGCCCCGTGGGCGCCCTGCGCTACGTCGGCGAACCCGCGATCGACGGATTGTCCTGGAGCCGGCCCGTCGCCGGTGTGCTCGAGACCGACCCGCTGGTCGCCACGACCGACCTCTCCGGGGGCGCCCTGTCCCTGCACGTGGGGTTCCGCGGCATGCTCGTGCCGGTGGGTGGCCTGTGGACCCATGGACATCGATCCAACATGCGCCTGACGTGCCCGCGCGGCTCCGTGACACTGCTGCCCTCGCCGGGTGGCCGGGTCCTGGTCGCGCCGGGCCGGGGGTACCGCGCACGGACCTCGGGGGCGATCCGTCGCGTGGTGAGCCGTGGCTGAGCGGCTGCCCGATCCGGGGCTGCCCACACCAGCGAGCGGCCGCCCCACCCTCGTGCTGGGCTCGGCCTCCCCGGCGCGTGCAACCCTGCTGGGCAACGCCGGCGTCACCCCCATCATCTGGCACAGCCGGGTGGATGAGGACGCCCTGATCGCCGATGCAGGTGCTCAGGCCGCCGACCCGATCACCGTGACCCAGCTGCTGGCCACGGCCAAGGCCCGCGACGTCGCCGACCAGGTCCGATCCGGAGCCGTACCCGGGATCCCCGCGGGACCCGTCCTGGTCATCGGTGCGGACTCGATGCTGGCCTTCGGCGGGAGGGTCCTGGGCAAGGCGCGCACAGCCCAGGAGATCCGGGAGCGATGGGCGGCCATGTCCAGACGATCCGGGGTGCTGTTCACCGGTCACACCGTCATCGAGCTGACCACCGACCGGCAGGTCGAGCGGACCGTGGCCACGACCGTACGCTTCGGCCACCCGGACCCCGTCGAGCTCGAGGCCTACATCGCCTCCGGCGAGCCGTTCGAGGTGGCCGGGTCGTGCACGATCGACGGTCTCGGCGGTCCCTTCATCGACGGGATCGACGGTGACCACACGAACGTCATCGGCCTGTCCCTGCCGGCACTGCGCTCCCTCCTGGCCGAGCTCGGCTTCCGCTGGACCGACCTCTGGAGCCCAGCCTGACGGGTGGCCGCAGCATCAGGACCGCCGCTCCGTAGGATGTCAAGCAGTCCGCCCGATATCGGGCTCCGGTGCGCTGTGAGGGGTGCGGGAATGAAGAAGGTTCTGATCGCCAACCGTGGGGAGATCGCGATCCGCGTCGCCCGAGCCTGCCGGGATGCCGGCATCGCCTCAGTGGCCGTGTACGCCGACCCGGACCGGGACGCGCTGCACGTGAAGGCCGCCGACGAGGCGTTCGCCCTGGGAGGCACCACGGCTGCCGAGACCTATCTCGTGTTCGACAAGCTGCTCGACGTCGCCCGTCGCAGCGGGGCCGACGCGGTGCACCCGGGATACGGCTTCCTGTCCGAGAACGCCGACTTCGCCCAGGCGGTCATCGACGCCGGCCTGACGTGGATCGGGCCACCCCCCGAGGCGATCCGATCCCTGGGCGACAAGGTGTCCGCCCGGCACATCGCTGCGCGTGCGGGCGCCCCCCAGGTGCGGGGAACCGCGGAGCCCGTTGCTGGCGCCGACGAGGTCGTGACCTTCGCCGAGGAGGTCGGCCTGCCGATCGCCATCAAGGCCGCCTTCGGCGGTGGCGGGCGCGGGCTGAAGGTCGCCCGCACCATGGAGGAGATCCCCGAGCTGTTCGACTCAGCCGTTCGTGAGGCCGTGGCGGCCTTCGGACGGGGCGAGTGCTTCGTCGAGCAGTACCTGGACAGCCCGCGGCACGTCGAGACGCAGGTCCTGGCCGACAAGCACGGCAACGTCGTGGTGGTCTCCACCCGCGACTGCTCCCTGCAGCGTCGGCACCAGAAGCTCGTCGAGGAGGCGCCCGCGCCCTTCCTCAGCGCGGAGCAGGTGCAGCGCCTCTACGAGTCGAGCAAGGCGATCGTCCGCGAGGCCGGCTACTACGGTGCCGGCACCTGTGAGTTCCTGGTCGGCAAGGACGGCACGATCTCCTTCCTGGAGGTGAACACCCGCCTGCAGGTGGAGCACCCGGTCACCGAGGAGGTCTCGGGCATCGACCTGGTGCGCGAGCAGTTCCGGATCGCCGACGGCGAGGAGCTGGGCTACGACGACCCGCCGCTGCGTGGGCACTCCATCGAGTTCCGGATCAACGGCGAGGACCCGGGGCGCAACTTCCTGCCCGCACCCGGGGCCCTGACCGTGTGGCATCCGCCCGCTGGGCCGGGCATCCGCGTCGACGGCGGCTTCCAGCAGGGCGATGAGATCGGCGGGAACTTCGACTCCCTGCTGGCCAAGCTGATCGTGACGGGCCATGACCGTCAGCAGGCCATCGAGCGCTCGCGCCGCGCACTGGCCGAGTTCGAGGTCGAGGGCATCGCCACGGCGATCACCTTCCACCGTGCGGTCGTGTCGGATCCCGCCTTCGCGCCCGCGGACCCGGACCAGGCGTTCACCGTGCACACGCGGTGGATCGAGACCGAGTTCGTCAATGAGATCCCGCCCTATGCCGGGGCCGCAGGAACCGTGGCAGAGCCCGAGGAGCGCTCCACAGTGGTGGTCGAGGTCGGCGGCAAGCGCGTCGAGGTCAGCCTGCCCGAGGGCATCGCCCTCGGCGGTGGTGGCGGAGGCAGTGGTGCCAAGAAGGCGGCACCCAAGCGGGGTGGCAGCAAGAAGGCTGGCGGCGCTGCGACCGGCGACTCCCTGGCCGCCCCCATGCAGGGGACGATCGTCAAGATCGCGGTCGAGGAGGGCCAGCAGGTGGCTTCCGGTGACCTGATCGTGGTGCTCGAGGCGATGAAGATGGAACAGCCGCTCAACGCCCACCGTGCCGGTGTGATCACGGGCCTGTCGGCGCAGATCGGCACGACCGTGCCGACGGGCACGGTCCTGTGCGAGATCAAGGACGCCTGACCACGACACCGCAACGGATGTCCGGCGACATGATCACCGTGCGGCTCGCCGACTTCACCGAGGTCCAGGACCTGCAGCGACTGGTCCTGCGGCCCTCAGGCCCGCTTCCCGGGGACGGTCCACCACCGGTCGGCGCCCTGCACATCGGCGCGTTCGACGGGGGCCGGGCGGTCGGCGCGACCACGCTGGCGGCAGCCGACTGGCCGGGCCCGGGGCAGGTTCCCGGTCCCACCTGGCAGCTGAGCAGGATGGCCGTCCACCCCGACCACCAGGGCCAGGGAATCGGTCGCCGCGTCGTGGAGCTGGCAGTCGAGACCGTGTCGTCCCGCGGTGCCAGCACCCTGTGGGCCATGGCCAGGCTCGGGGCACTGGGGTTCTACACCGGGTCCGGATGGTCAGAGGTCGGCCAGACCTGGATCAAGCCCGGGGCCGGACCACATCGCTACGTGATCCTCGCCTGCCGGTGAACCGCGCCGCCAGGGCGTTGCGGGGAGAAGGGGCGGATCTCGTCCTGCCCACCGTGCACGATCCCGCAGCTGGACTCAGGGAACTCCCGCCACGCCCCCGGGAGGTCGGCCAGCGGCTCGGAGACGATCAGTCGAGTGTCGTTGGACACCTCCTGGAGCAGTGAGTTCTCCGGGTACATGCTCTGCAGCATCGCGACGTCGGTGCTGTGGAACAGGCTTCGGGACTGGCCCTCGCTGGAGTAGCGGAAGGCCCAGATGGACGCCCCGTCCGTGGTCGCCACCGTCATCTGGATCGGGTGCCGCACACCGGCCTCGTGACCGGTGTGCTCGATGAAGCCGACGGCCTTCTCCACCGCGTCGATCGGGTCGTCCTCGAGCCCCATCGTCAGGGCCAGGTAGAACAACACCTCGGAGTCGGTGGAGCCCTCGATCAGGTGGTAGAGCGACGGGTCCACAGCGAAGGCCAGCTCACGCTTCACCCGGGCGAAGTCGCGGATCAGCCCGTTGTGCATGAACAGCCGGTTCCGGTAGCGGAAGGGGTGGCAGTTGGTCTGCTGGATCGGCCCTCCCGTGGCCGCCCGTACGTGGGCGAGCACCAGCGGCGAGACCAGGTGCTCCGCCAGGTCGGCCAGGTTGCGATCGTTCCACGCAGGCTCCGTGCTGTGGAAGGTCCCCGGGGTGTCCCCGACCCCGTACCAGCCGATCCCGAATCCATCACCGTTGGTGGTCTCAGCGCCCATCCGGGAGTGCAGGCTCTGGTCGATCAGGGAGTGCGTGGGTCGCAGGAGCAGGTCCGCCAGGGGGACCGGCGATCCGGAGTACGCCATCCAGCGGCACATGGGCCACCTCCCTTCGGCAACCAGTCCTATCAGCAGATGCGGGGCAGTTGCTCCGCCAGCGGCAGGTCCACCACACGTGTCCCACCGATCCCCGTCCGGGCGACCACGACGCCCGGGTGCTGGTCGGTCACGGTTCCGATCCTGGTGGCCCCTCGGCCCACCTCGGTGCTGCACATGATGGCCAAGGCCTGCTCAGCCGAGTCGCCTCGCACGAACACCACGACCTTGCCCTCGTTGGCGATGTACAGCGGGTCCAGGCCGAGCAGGCCGCACGCGGCCCGGACCACCTCGGGGACCGGCACATCCCGCTCCACGATCTCGATGCCGGTGCCGCTGGTGCGGGCCACCTCGTTGAGCGTGGCCGCGACGCCGCCGCGCGTCGGGTCCCGCATCATCGCCACGCCGACCTCCGCTGCGAGCAGGGCCTGGGTCAGGGACGTCAGCGGCGCGGAGTCCGTCTCGACGTCAGCTGCGAACTCCAGTCCGTCGCGCACACTCAGGACCGCGATGCCGTGCATCCCGATCGGGCCCGACAGCAGGACAGCATCACCCGGGCGCACCTGCGACGGCCCCAGCTCGAGACCGGCGGGCACCAGGCCGATCCCGGCGGTGTTCAGGTACACGCCGTCCCCGTGACCGGCATCAACCACCTTGGTGTCCCCCGTGACGATCGAGACACCCGCGGCGCGAGCAGCGGCACCCATCGTGGAGGCGATGATCCCGAGCTCCTCGAGCGCCAGCCCCTCCTCGAGGATCGCCCCGACGGACAACGCCAGTGGCAGCGCCCCGCTGACCGCCAGGTCGTTCACCGTCCCGTTGACGGCCAGGTCGCCGATGTTCCCACCCGGGAAGAACCGCGGCCGCACCACGTACGAATCGGTCGTGAACGCCAGCCGGGCCCCACCGCCGAGGTCCAGCACCGCTGAGTCGCCGAGCTGGGCCAGGGCACCGGACAGCGGCGCCCCGTCGAACGCAGGGAGGAACAGGTGCTCGATGAGTTCGGCGGACAGCCGGCCGCCCCCACCGTGCCCCATCACCACGTTGGGCTGGTCGCGCAACGGCACCGGGCACGACCACGTGCTGGGGTCGACAGGAGGACTCTGACGCGACTCCTCCGCCGGGGGCTCGTTCATGCGGGAGCCAGCCGGCGGAACTGGTAGTACGCCGCGCACGCACCCTCGCTGGAGACCATGGGCGCGCCCAACGGCGAGCGCGGCGTGCATCGCTGCCCGAACGCTGCACACTGGGCCGGCGTGATCCAGCCCTGCAGCACGTCACCGGCACGGCATTCGCCCGACTCCGTGGTGACGATGCCACCCACGTCGAAACGCAACTCCGCGTCGAAGGCGGCGTAGGGCTCGCGCAGCCGCCACCCCGAATCAGGAATCACACCGATCCCCCGCCAGGCCCGGTCACACGTGGTGAACACCTCGTCGACCACACCCTGGGCGACGGTGTTCCCGTCCGGACTGACAGCGCGCGGGTAGGCGTTCTCCAGCTCGGCCCTGCCCTCCTCGAGCTGGTGGATCGCCCGCCGGATGCCCTCGAGCACGTCGAGGGGCTCGAAGCCGGTGACGACGATCGGCACCCGGTAGCGCTCCACAAGCGGCTGGTACTGCGACATCCCCATGACGGTGCACACATGCCCCGCGGCCAGGAAGCCCTGCACCCGGCAGGCCGGCGACTCCAGGATCGCCACCATCGCCGGGGGGACGAGCACGTGGGAGACCAGCAGCGAGAAGTTGGTGATGCCCCGCTGTCGGGCCACGTGCACCGTCATCGCGTTGGCCGGCGCCGTGGTCTCGAAGCCGATCCCGAAGAACACCACCTGCTTGTCGGGATTGGCCTGCGCGATCCCGACCGCGTCCAGGGGCGAGTACACGACGCGCACGTCCCCACCCGCGCTCTTCACGGCGAACAGGTCCCCGGCCGACCCGGGAACCCGCAGCATGTCGCCGAACGAGCAGAAGATCACGTCCGGGAGCGCGGCGATGGCCAGGGCGCGGTCGATCGTCTCCAGCGGGGTGACGCACACCGGGCACCCCGGCCCGTGGATGAGCTCGATCCCCTCGGGCAACAGCTGGTCGATGCCGTTGCGGATGATCGTGTGGGTCTGCCCACCGCAGACCTCCATGAGCGCCCACGGCCTGGTGGCGGTGGCCGCGATGTCGTCGAGCAGCCGGCGTGCGAGTGCCGGGTCGCCGAACTCGTCGAGGTACTTCACGCTCCGGCACCCGGCTGGGCGGCCAACGGGCCATCCGGGGCTGCATTCAACTCCTGGTCCAGCAGGCCCACGCTGCGGAACAGCTCCAGGGTCTGGAGTGCCGACTCCTCGTCCAGGCGGGTCAGGGCGAAACCGACGTGCACGACCGTGTAGTCCCCGACCACCACCTCAGGGACGTAGGCCAGGCAGACCTCCTTGCGCACACCGCCGAAGTCGACCTCCGCCATGGGGATGCCCTCGTCGTCCCACACCTGCTCCACACGACCGGGGACCCCCAGGCACATCGCGCCACCTCCCTGTCCGGCCGCTGCACGCGCTCTCAGGTGCCCGGGTCCATCCGGGACGCAGCCACAGCCACCTGCCCCAGCGCCAGCCCCCCGTCGTTGGGGGGGACCACGCTGTGCACGAGCACCTTCAAGCCTGCACGTCGCAGTGCCACCTGACAAGCACCCGAAAGCACTGAGTTGGCGAACACTCCACCGCTGAGCCCCACTGTATCGACGGCCTCGCGCGCGCAGATCAGGACCGCTGCCTGCGAGAGGGCCTGCGCCAGTCCCAGGTGGAACTCCAGGGCAGAGCGCCCAGCCGGCACTCCAGCCGCGTGATCCGCGACAGCCTGGCCGATCCAGCCGGAGGGATCGAGGATCACCATCCCATCGGGATCCGTGCCCACCGCCGGGACAGGATCCCATCCCGCTGGCACGCCCGTCAGGGTCCCGGTCGCCCCATCCGGCTGCTCACCGGCCAGCAACTGCTGCGCCCGCAACTCCCGAGCCGCCAGGGCTTCGAGCTCGATCGCCGCCTGCGCCTCGTAGTCGATGTCGTGCCGGACGTCGAGCAACGAGGCCACCGCGTCGAAGAGGCGACCCATGCTCGTGGTGGGGGTGCAGTGCGAACCCGTGGCGAGCATCGAGGCCAGCAGCGCTTGCTCCTCGGCGGTCAGGGCGTTGGCACTCGCGGTGCCGAACCACGGGAGGCCGGCGGCCTCAAGGTGCGCGACCGCGGACCTGGACGGATGGCGGATCGCAGCATCACCGCCGGGCAGGGTGATCGGGCGCAGGTGGCCAACTCTGCGCACAGCTCGACAGTTGCCCAGCAGGAGCTCCCCGCCCCAGATCGTCGAATCGGGTCCGTAGCCCGTGCCATCGAGGACGAGCCCGAGCACCGGTTCGTCGGAGGGCACCCGGTGTTCGACCAGCAGGGACGCCAGGTGGGCGTGGTGGTGGTTGACCAGCACGTGCTCGACGCCCAGTGCTGCTGCGCGCTGCGCGGCCCACTGGCGCGACAGGTACCCCGGATGCGCATCCGAGACGATGGCCGTCGGCGTGACGCGCTGCAGTGCGCAGAGGGTGTCGACCGTCCTGGCGAGCATCGCCAGCGTCTCGAGATTGGCGGTGTCCCCGATGTGCTGGCTGAGCCACGCACGCCCCCCCGCAGCGACACAGGCCGTGGCCTTCAGCTCACCGCCCACCGCCACCATGGGCTGTGCCGTCATCGGAAGGACAAGAGGGATGGGCGCGTACCCACGGCTGCGACGCACGGGTTGCGCGGCCCCGTGGACGACCCGGATGACCGAGTCGTCACAGGCCACGTGGATGGGTCGGTCGTGGTGGCAGAACACGTCAGCGATCCCGGCCAGACGCTCCTGCGCCTCGTCGGGGTCGATACAGATCGGCTCATCAGCCAGGTTCGCGCTGGTCATCACCAGCACCGACGGGGCGCCGGCGTCGAAGAGCAGGTGGTGCAGCGGCGCGTAGGGCAGCATCACACCGAGCGTCCCGGTCCGGGGTGCGACGTGCGCGGCCAACACCCCATCGGCCGCCGGGGCGATCACGATCGGCGCCGCACGCGAGACGAGCAGGTCCCGGGCCTCCTCGTCGAGGTCGACGATGGCTCGGGCCGTGGCGAGGTCAGCGGCCATCAGCGCGAAGGGCTTGTCACCGCGCTGCTTGCGCTCGCGCAGCGTCCGCACCGCCGCTGCGTCGCGGGCATCGCAGGCCAGGTGGTAACCCCCGACCCCCTTGATCGCCACGATGAGGCCTGCTCGAAGTGCCTCGACCACCTGCGCGACCGGCATGCCCAGGGTCGGTCCGCACTGCGGGCAGGCAGTGGGTTGGGCGTGGAAGCGCCGGCTGCCGGGGTCGGTGTACTCAGCCGAGCACGCCGCGCACAGCGGGAAGCCGGCCATGGTGGTGTTGGCGCGGTCGTAGGGCAACCCCGTGGTGATCGTGAACCGGGGGCCGCAGTGGGTGCACGCGATGAAGGGGTACCCGAACCGCCGGTCGGCGGGGTCGCGCAGCTCGCGCAGGCAGTCGTCGCAGACAGCCGTGTCCGCTGGGATCGACGTGGCCCCTGGACTCCCGGCGCTCGCCACGATGCGGAAGCCCGGCTCGGGGGGCGGGTCGCCTGCCGGGATCACCCGGATCTCGATGTCCTCCACGACTGCGAGCGGGGGCGCATCGGTGCGCAGTCGCCCGAGCAGCTCGGTCAACGCCGCAGGCGGTCCCTGCGCCTCGATGAACACCCCGTCCGGGTCATTGCCCACGTGCCCGACGAGGCCCAGCTCCCGACCGAGGCGGGTGACGAACGGTCGGAAGCCCACCCCCTGCACGACACCGGTGACCCGCAGACCCCAGCGCTGGACGGTTCCGGTCACGTGGACAGCACGACCACGGAGCGCTGGCGCCACGGTCACGGTCGGACCCACGAGCGGAGCCTCGGCCAGCGCCAGCACGTGTTCGGGCGCCGGCAGGTTCGTGTCGACGATGCGCCGCCAGGCCCCCGCCGACTGCACGTGGAACTCCAGCGGCTGGTGGTAGGCGTTGACCATGACGTAGAGGTCACCCTCGCCGAAGTGGGCCCCGGACAGGCGCCAGGCCAGGCTGTGCGACCAGGACGAGGTGTCCGGACCGCCCTCGGTGCCGAACCACTCGACGTCATCGCGCCAGAACCTGCTCCGGGCGATGGACCGACGCGCCTTGCGCAGGGCGATCATCGACCGGAAGAAGTCGAACAGCTCGTGATGGGACTCCAGCCGATCCCAGTCCAGCCAGGTGATCTCGTTGTCCTGGTTGTAGGGGTTGTTGTTGCCGTGCTGGGTGTTGGCGAACTCGTCGCCAGCAACGATCATCGGCACCCCGTTGGACAGCATCATGAGGGCCGCGAGGTTCTTCATCTGCCGCATGCGCAGGGCCAGGACGTCGGGCGGGGCACCCTCGTCGCCCTCCCAGCCGCAGTTCCAGCTGTGGTTGTCCGAGGATCCGTCGGTGCCGCCGTGCCCGTTGGCCTCGTTGTGCCGGTCGTTGTACGAGACCAGGTCGTAGAGGCAGAACCCATCGTGCGCGGTCACGAAGTTGACGCTCTGATAGGGCCGGTACATGTCCTGCGGACCATCGGGGAACAGGTCAGCGCTTCCGTACACGCGGGACATCAGGGCCGGGACCAGCCCGGGATCGCCCTTGATGAAGCCACGCACGTCGTCGCGGTAGCGCCCATTCCACTGCCGCCACATGATCCCCGGGAAGTCCTGACCCAGCTGGTAGGAGCCGAGGTCCCACGCCTCGGCGGTCACGCGCAGGTTGTGGGTGCCAGCCACGATGCCGATCTCGTTGACCAGCGGCGACGGCACGGCATCGATGGCACCCTGGGCGTCGCGGGTCAGGATCGAGGCGAGGTCGAAACGGTATCCGTCGACGCCCATGTGCTCGGCCCAGTGCGCGAGGCTGCGCAGCACGAGCGCCCGCGTGGCGAGGTTGGCAGCCTCCGTGGTGTTCCCGCACCCGGTGTCGTTGCGGTACGAGCCATCCGGGCCGACGATGTAGTAGGAATCGTTGTCGATTCCGGCAAGGCTGTAGGTCGGTCCGCTCCAATCGCCCTCCGCCGTGTGGTTGTAGACGACGTCCAGCCACACCTCGATCCCTGCTGCGTGCAGGGCGTCGACCATCTCCTGGAACTCCGCGACAGCGTCGTCCTGGGCGTACCCCTGGTGGGGGGCGAAGAAGTTCATGGTCATGTAGCCCCAGTAGTTGCCCTCCTGGGGGTCGAACTGGTGGACGGGCAGCAGCTCGACCACGGTGACCCCGAGGTCGAGGAGGTGGTCGATCCTGTCGATCACACCGCGGAACGTCCCGCGGCGTTCGGCCGCCACACCGCTGTTGGCTCGCGCTGTGAAGCCCTTGACGTGCATCTCGTAGATGACCGTGTCGTGTGTGTGCCGCGGCCCGGGGCGCGGCACGCCCCCCGCGGCCCAGGCCGGGGTCGGCAGCACGCCCAGGACGGCAAGGCCATCGTTGGCTTGCTCACCACGCGCTGCCTCACGTGAGAACGTCGGCGGGAAGAACAGTCGGTGGGCGCAGGGGTCGCAGAGCACCTTGGCCGGCCGGAACCGGTTCGTGGGGCCGGCTGGGCCGTCGACGCGATAGGCGTAGTAGGCAGCCGTGGGCACCCGGGCTGCACTGACCAGGCAGTGCCAGAGCCGGCCGGTCTTGTTGACCAGCGGATCCAGGCGCACCTCCAGGACCGGCACGACGGTGTCGTGCGCACCATAGATCAGCAGCGTGACGGCGCTGGCGGTGCGCGAGTAGAGCGAGAAGTTCCACGCCTGCTCCTGCTGGACCCATGTGGCGCCCAGGGGAGCGGGCGCTCCCTCCTCACGTTCCCAGGCATCGATCGTGACCACGTTGCCCATCGTCGGGACCATCAGGACCTCCTGCCACCGAGGCTATTGCCTGTTCGAGTGGTTCGGCTCAGCCAGCACGCGCGGAGCCCGGAGCCCAGGCGGCCAGATCCCCTGCACGGCCCGGAGCTTCGCACCCGTTGTGGTCGAACCCGGCCTCTACGGGAGCCGGGCACCACAGGTTCGCGCCCGTTCGGGTTGATAGATCGCCCACCAGGGCGCCGGGTTCAACCGCAACGAGCGCGAAGTCGGTGGCAGCGGCGCATGACAGGACCCGGAACGACCACAAGTGGCGCGAAGTTCCCGACCTCGGCGCCGGCCGGTCGCCTCCGGGGCCATCTGGGGCCCCCACCCGTCGCACCGCGGCCGGGGCAGAGCCCCAGGCGGAAGCCGACCTCAGGCGGGGAGCCGGGACCTCACACCGCGGAAGCCGACCTCAGGCGGGGAGCCGGGACCTCACACCGCGGAAGCCGACCTCAGGTCGGGGGCGCGGGCTGGGTCAATGCGGCGCGCAGGCGGCCGATCGTGTCCGCGTCCAATCCCAGACCCGCGGTGAAGTAGCCCTCGATCGTGCCGTACTCGGCAGACATCTGCCGCACGGCGGTTGCCAGGTACTCCTGATCCACCCCGAGCACCGGAAGGAGCACGGAGTGATCCCCACCGGCGGCGTCGAACTTGTCGAAGAGGGGTTGCAGCGCCGGCACCAGCAACTGGTTGGTCATCAGGTACTCGGTCATGACGTCCTCGTCGGACACGCCCAGGAGCATCAGCAGGGCGGCAGCGGCCCAGCCCGTGCGGTCCTTGCCGGTGGTGCAGTGGAACAGCGCAGGGCGGCGCTCCGGGGAGGCCAGACCCATGAAGAGCTCGCGATAGCTGGCCTGGGCGCTGGGAAGGGCGACCAGCTCACGGTATGCGCCATCGAAGAGTTGGCGAACCGCTGCTCCGTGCAGCGCCCTCGTGGCGGCAGGGGGATCGTTCAGGAGCGCAAGCAGATCGGCTGGGACCGAGGCCTCGGAGTCGGCCAGGACATCAAGTTCGAGCAGCTCGGTCCCTGCGGGCAGGACGTCTGGATCGGCCATCCGCTCGCCGTGGCTGCGCAGGTCGTAGACCGTGCGGATTCCCAGCGCGGCGAAGGCGTCCAAGTCCACGCCGGCCAGGGGGCTGAGCCGATCCGAGCGGTACACCAGACCCCGGGCGACAGTCCCGCCGTCCGCAGTCGGCCAGCCGCCGAGGTCGCGCAGGTTGGGCACGCTGGCCACACCCAGGGCGGCGCCGGGCGCGGGTTGGGCCACGGTCATCGTTGACCTCCTCGGTTGCTGGCGGGTTCGGTGCTGGCGGGTTCGGTGCTGGCGGGTTCGGTTGTGGCGGGTTCGGTCGTGGAGGACTTGCGCCGGGGACGGCGAGGTTCCTCAGTCGAAGGCACGCAGCCGTCGCGCCGCCTCGGCCAGGGAACCAGTCAGCGAGGGGTAGACCGTGAAGGTGGCGGCCACCTCATCGACGGTCATCCGCTGCTCGACTGCCAGGGACAGGCCGAAGATCAGCTCCGAGGCCTTCGGTGCCACGACCACGCCGCCGATCACGATGCGGGTGCCGCGGCGGCAGATCACCTTGACGAAGCCGTCCGAGATGCCCTGCATCTTGGCGCGCGCATTCGTGGCCAGCGGCAGCGTGACGACGTCGGCGCGGACCCGTCCCGCATCCA
Source organism: uncultured Actinomycetes bacterium (assembly GCA_963697345.1). Taxonomy (GTDB): domain Bacteria; phylum Actinomycetota; class Actinomycetes; order S36-B12; family CAIYMF01; genus Prado023. The sequence goes on from CAVONS010000011.1 coordinate 35,112, forward strand.
CGTCGGCCTGCGTGTAGCCGACGGTGGCGATCTCGGGATCCGTGAACACGTTCGAGCTGACGGTCCGCAGGTCCAGGGGCGCCACGGCACCGCCGAGCGCGTGCCACATCGCGATGCGACCCTGCATCGCGGCAACAGAGGCCAGCAGGAACACCCCCGTGCAGTCCCCGGCGGCGTACACCCCGCGGGCAGAGGTCCGCGAGACCCGGTCAACCTCGACGTAGCCCGCGTCGGTGGTCCGCACGCCGGCCCCGGGCAGCCCCAGGTCCTCGGTGTTGGGAACCGAGCCGACGGCCATCAGGCAGTGCGAGCCGGTCACGGTGCTCCCATCTGCCAACGTGACCACCACCGAGTCCCCGGCCCGCGTGGCTGCCGTGGCCCGCGTCCGGCGCAGCACCGTCATCCCCCGGCGCTCGAAGACGTCCTCCAGCACCTGGGCGGCCTCCGGATCCTCGCCGGGCAGCACATGCTCGCGACTGGACACAAGCACGACCTGGGAGCCGAGGGCCTGGTAGGCGCACGCGAACTCCGCCCCGGTGACGCCCGAGCCGACGACGATCAGCTTCTCGGGGACCTCCGACAGTGCATAGACCTGCTCCCACGTGAGGATCCGCTCGCCATCGGGCAGCGCTGCGCCCAACGTGCGCGGCCGCGCCCCCGTGGCCAGCAGGACAGCGTCGGCCTCGATGCGCTCCGCGCCCCCGGACGCCAGCTCGGCCACCACCGCTGAGGGCCCGTCGAGCCGACCTCGCCCCACCAGCAGCCGCACGCCCTCGCGCACGCAGCGCGCGGCCGTATCGGCGCTCTGGGCTCCCGCCAGGTCGCGGATGCGTGCGTTCACGGCAGCCAGATCCACTCCGATCGCCTCGGCGGCGCCGGTGATCCCCAGGGCCCCGCTCTGACGGACCTGGGTCGCGGACTCGGCCACGGCCAGCAGGGCCTTGCTCGGCACGCAGTCGGTGAGCACCGCGGATCCGCCGATCCCATCCGAGTCGACGAGGGTGACCTGTGCCCCCATCTGGGCCGCGACCAGGGCAGCCTCATACCCGCCCGGACCTCCGCCGACGATCACCACCGCAGTCATGGGCACGATCATCGCGCATCGGACCCAGGGTCGTCGGACAGAGGTTCAGGACAGGGTCACGCGATAGGGACCTCCGGTGGCGCACCCGATGACCCGCCAGCCGCCCGACGGGTCCTGCGGCGCCGTGCCCTCGGGCACCTCCACCATGCGCAACTCGTCGAGGCCGATCGAGTCGATGACCTGCGGCTGCTCGGCACCGGGCACCCACACGTCCAGGGAACAGGAATCGGGGATGCCGTCCACCGGCCCCGCGCCCTCGGTGGTGCCGTCGACGCGGACCCGGCGACCCTCGGAGTCGATCGCCTCGATCCGACCTGGGGCGCTGCGGGGATACGGACGCTTCAGCGGTTCGAGCTCGGCGTTGCGCGTGGAGAGCTCGCGCGCCTCGGGGCAGGCGACACGGCGGATGTGGCCGACCTGCTTGGCGGGATAGTTGTGCGGGTCACCGCACCCCACCTTCCAGATCCACACCGCCGACCCCACCCGGAGATCATCCTCTGCGGCACCGAACCGCGCGTTGCGCTCGAGATTGGCCAGGGGATCGCCGAAGGTGCCCCACTCCCCGACCCACAGCGGGCTGCCCCAGTCCGCGGCAGCCCTGGCCGCCAGTGCGTATCCGCGCTCGATGCCCACGGTGGTGATCCCCAGCGACTGGTCCATGGTGATCGACTCGTTGTACAGGTGCGGGGAGAACACGACCTGCGAGTCGGAGGTGAACCCGTGCGGCGGGAGCGGGTCGACCCCGAACCCGGACCACCAGATGCTCGGCTCCAGGAACACCGGATGCGCATAGCCGCCGGGAGCCGCCTGCTCGCCGGCGCGGATCGCCTCGATGGCCCGCGCGTGATAGCGGCCCAGCAGCATCCCACTGGTCAGGGGCGCCTGCTCGGCGAAGGCGGGCTCGTTGAGCAGGTCGTACCCGACCACCGTCGGGTTGGCTCCGAACTCGGTGGCCAGACGCCCCCACACGCTGACGAGCTCCTCCTGGATCGACTCGCGATCGGTGTAGAACGAGGTGAACGCCCGCAGGACGTTGGGGGCCAGGTCGCGGCCCGTGAACTGGCACGGCGGCGCATTGTCGTAGTACGAGGCCCACTCGGGGGCGCCGTCCCAGCCGGTCATCGGCGAGGTCCCGCTGCGGCACTCGGTCCCCTCCGGGGCGAGGACACCCATGCCCCACGCGTCCTGGTGGATGTCGAGGACGACGTGGATCCCGTGCTGCCCCGCCCAGTCGACGGCCTGCCTGGCCCGATCGATCTGCGCCCCGTCGATCTGACCCGGAGCGGGCTGCAGCGCCGACCACGAGAGCACCAGCCGCACGGCGTTGAAGCCCATCGCTGCGATATCGGCGAAGTCCTGCTCCGTCAGGGGAAGGACCGCAGGGATCGCCGGATCCGCCTCGTAGTACTCCCCCAGCTGGTTGACGTTCACGCCCCGCAGGATCACCTGTGCCCCGCGCTGGTCGGACAGGACGACGCCGCCGTCCTCATCGCGGCGCACTGTCAGGGGCCCCGGAGGCGCCGGCTCGTAGGGCACAGCGACAGGTTGCGCCGGCAGGGCGACCGGCGCGGGATCGTTGCCGGCCAGGGGCTCGACACCCGTGTACTCCCCGGTCTGGCGCACGACCATGAGGACCGCGCCCACCACCAGCGCGCCGGCCGCGAGACCGAACACCCAGGAGCGATCAGGTCTCGGGGCCCGGGACATCAGCCAGAGGCCGAGTGCCGCGAACGGGGCCAGCATCAGGCCGAAGGACAGCCCCTCAGCCAGGCGCAGGTAGGTCGCGGGCAGGATCCACAGGTCGTCACCGCCGGGCACGTCCGTTCCGAACACGAGGTGGATCACGGACTGCACCAGGGCCAGGGAGAGTCCCGCCGCCAACCCCGCGATGGCCCCAGCCACGAGCCGTGACCCGACGGTGCGGGGGATCTCGATGCGTATCAACGTGCGTCGGGCACTTCCGGCCAGGAGGAGGGCGACCAGCAGGATGGCTGCGACCTCACCCCCCTGCCCGGATGCAACCGTGGGGGCCAGGAGACGCCATCCGCTGGGGTGGGCATAGCCCACGGGTGAGCCGGTCCACCAGTACTGGGCCAGCCATCCGCCCACCACGGCCAGGCCCAGCGCGATCAGCGCGGCCGGGACGGTGGCCCGGGGCGGCTCAGGCACGGCATCCTGCGCCCCCGCACGCTCGGCGCGTCCCGGGGACCACAGGAGCGCAGCCACGAGGGCGGGGATCCAGCCGTACACGAGGGCCTTGATCCCGGTGAAGCCCGTCGCCCAGACCAGGTAGGTCGCTGACGAGCCCAGGGGGAGGCCGACCTCGGACCCGCCGGCCAGCGCCGGGGCCATGAGCACCACGGAATAGATGAGCTTGGCCGTCATCATCGACAGGACGACCAGAATCCAGACCCGCGTCAGGACCCAGTGCCGTGGGGCTGCCGGGGTGGCCGCGGCCAGCAGTGTTCGGCTCGTCCACCAGAGGATCACGACGATGAGGGGGGCGAGCAGGACGTACTGCAGCCACGTCCACGGCTCGGCTGCGGGCATCGCGCCCGTCCAGGCGACGGGAGCCGCCAGGCCGGAGGGGTCCAGGAGCGCGGCGGCGACGATCACCGTGAGCATCGCGCCCGCGGCCCCCCACGAGGAACGGGCGTGGTGCCTGCTGAACTGCGCGTCATCGGCAGCGGGAGCCTCGGCGGTGGCAGTCACGGGAGCAGCGCCGGGCATGGGCGCCCCGGGGGTGGATGACCCGGGCATGGGCGCCCCATCCAGGAAGGCGATCACGTCAGGATCCAGGCCCTCCAGGGGATCGTCGGACCGGCCCGCGGAGTCACTCATGACAGGATCATCCCGCATGCCACGCAGCGAACGGAGGCACCATGGCCCTGGAGCCGCCCCTGCCAACCCTGGCCCTGCCGCTTGTGGCGCTCACCTCCTCAGGTCTCGAGGTCCGGGTCCGTCGGCTCCGCGATGGCGAGACACGGCCCGACTCCTCCAGCGAGTACGACGACTGGGGCACGTTCGACATCCGCTTCGAGGAGGACTGGCACGACCGGGCGATGGTCGAGTCACGTCCGCCGGGCAGCCCGGACGCAGCGTGGATCGCCGTCGGGGACATGAGTTGGCACAGTGAGCTCCACGGCCCCAACCTCGCCTCGCGCGCCATCAGCATCGGCGTCTCGCTGACCGAGGATGCACGAGGCCGCGGCATCGGCACCGTGGCGCAGTCCCTGCTGGCCCTCGCCCTGCACCGAGCGGGCATCCACCGGGTCGAGGCCTCGACCGATGTCGCCAACCTCGCCGAGCAGCATGCCCTTGCCCGCGGTGGCTTCACGCGTGAGGCGGTGTTGCGCGGCGCCCAGGTGCGCGCGGATGGCCGCCATGACCTCGTGCTCTTCTCCTGCCTGCCCGGGGAGCCCACCGCCATCCCGTTCTGACGGGACCACTTCCCGGTGCCGCGTGCCACGACTACCCTGTGCGACGTGGTCCTCTACGCGGCGTACGGGTCGAACCTCGATCCACGACAGATGCTCGAGCGCGCGCCGCGCTCACCCGTGCACGGCCCCGGCTGGCTGGTCGACTGGCGCCTGACGTTCGGTGGCGAGGACCTGGGGTGGGAGGGGGCCCTGGCCACGGTCGTCGAGGACCCGGGCCACAGCGTGTTCGTGATGCTCTACGACATCTCCCCCGAGGACGAGCCGTTGCTCGATCGGTGGGAGGGCTCCGACCTCGACATCCATCGCAAGCTCCACGTCCGGGTCCAGACGCTCGCCGGGGACGAGATGGCCTGGCTGTACGTCGTGGACGCCTATGAGGGCGGCCTGCCCTCAGCGCGCTACCTCGGGATCATGGCCGAGGCGGCCCGCGCCGCGGGGGCACCTGACGACTACGTCGTGGCCCTGATGAAGCGTCCCTGCCAGTAGCACCCTCGCGTCTGCTGCGGCACTCACCCCTCGAGCCGGGTGCGCACATCATCGGCAACGGCCGCCATCCGGTCCTGGGCCCGGGCCCTGGCCGGCGCCACGCCGTCGGGTCCGACCGGTGCGCGAACCTCGAGGTAGGCCTTGATCTTGGGTTCGGTCCCACTGGGACGCACGATCACCCGTGCCCCATCGACACCCTCGGTGCCACCGAGCATGTAGCGCAGCCCATCGGTGGGCGGCAGCTCCGGCGACCCGTGCTCGAGGTCGACAGACTCGAGCACCACCAGCCCGCCGAAGCTGGTCGGGGGCGTGGCTCGAAGCGACGCCATGAGCGCGGGGATGGCCGACAGGTCCGCGAACCGCAGGGACACCTGGCTCGTGGCATGGACGCCGTGCTGGGTGGCCAGGTCGTCGAGCACGTCCTGCACCGTGCGTCCCGATGCCTTGAGCTCCGCAGCCATCTCGGTGACCAGCAGGCCCGCGGAGATCCCATCCTTGTCACGCACGCCGGTGGGATCCACGCAGTAGCCCAGGGCCTCCTCGTAGCCGAAGACGAGGTCCTCCGCGGCCCGGGCGATCCACTTGAACCCGGTGAGGGTCTCGCGGAACCCCAGCCCAGCCGCCCGTGCGATCGCCCCCAGCAGCTGGCTGCTGACGATGGAGTTGGCGTAGGTCCCCCGGACCGGGACCCCGGCGCGCTCGCCGCGCTGCAGGATCCACCACCCCAGCAGGGCGCCCACCTCGTCGCCGGTGAGCATGCGGAACCCGCCCTCGGGCAGCGGGACCCCGACAGCGCACCGGTCGGCGTCCGGGTCGTTGGCCAGCACGAGGTCGACAGCCCTGGCCCCCGCGAGGTCCATCGCCAGGTCCATCGCCCCGGGCTCCTCCGGGTTCGGGAACGAGACTGTCGGGAAGTCCGGGTCCGGCTCGTCCTGGGCGACGACCGACAGGGGCGCGGGGAACCCGGCCCCGGTCAGCGCCGCGTGCATCAGCGGGCTGCCCACACCGTGCATGGCGGTGTACGCCACGGCGATGTCCCGGGCACCGCCGGACAACGCCAGGCCGGACACCCGCACCAGGTAGCTGTCCACCACCCCCTCGTCGAGGATGGCGTACTCGTCAGCCCGTGGGATGTCGGCCAGGGCGCCCACTGCAGCGATCCGGGCGGCGATCTGTGCATCGGCCGGGGGGACGATCTGGGAGCCGTCCCCGAGGTACACCTTGTAGCCGTTGTCCTGGGGCGGGTTGTGCGACGCCGTGACCACCACACCGGCCGAGGCGCCGTAGGTGATGATGGCCCCCGCCAGGACCGGGGTGGGCAGTGGCCGGGGGCACACCAGGGCGAGCAAGCCAGCGCCGGCCATGATCTCGGCGGTGTCGCGCGCGAAGACATCGGAGTTGTGGCGGGCATCGAAGCCGATGACCACCGGGGTCCCCACCTGGCCCTGGTCGAGCAGGAATTGGGCCAGGCCGGCGGCCGCGCGGGACACCACGACACGGTTCATCCGGTTGGGCCCGGGCCCAAGCTTGCCGCGCAGCCCCGCAGTACCGAACTGCAGCGTCCCCGAGAAGGCATCGGCGATCTCCGCGGCAGCCCCGGCGTCGCCTGACTCGGCAGCGGCCAGCGCAGCGGTCAGCTCCGCAGCGGTGGCGGGATCGGGGTCCTCGGCGATCCAGGCCCGGGCGTTCGTGGCCAGCTCGCCGCTCAGGGCGCTCACAGCTGCCCCACCACGGTCGCCAGAAGCCCACCCATGCGCTGGGCAGCCTGCTTGCCCGCCTCAAGGACCTCCTCGTGGTTCAGCGGCTCGCCGGTCATCCCCGCTGCCAGGTTGGTCACCAGGGACAGCCCGAGGATCTCCATGCCTGCCTCGCGCGCGGCGATCGCCTCCAGGGTTGTCGACATCCCGACCAGGTCCGCCCCCAGGACCCCGGCCATGCGGACCTCGGCGGGCGTCTCGTACTGGGGTCCACGGAACTGCAGGTACACGCCCTGGGCCAGCGTCGGGTCGATCTGCATGCACAGGTCGCGCAGCCGTACCGAGTACAGGTCGGTCAGGTCGATGAACGTGGCCCCGCGCAGGGGCGATGCCCCGGTGAAGTTGATGTGATCGCTGATGAGCACCGGAGTCCCGGGACTCCAGTCGGGGTTCAACCCCCCACACCCGTTCGTGAGCACGATCGTGTGGCAGCCGGCCGCCGCTGCTGTGCGCACCCCGTGCACCACAGCCTCCACGCCGCGTCCCTCGTAGAAGTGCGTCCGGCCGAGGAACACCAGCGCTCGACCTCCTGAGGCGGTGGCGATGCTGCGGATGGTGCCCGCGTGGCCGGCCACGGCCGGCGGGGCGAAGCCGTGCAGGTCCGTCGAGGGGAACTCCGCGAGGGTCTCGCCGAGGAGGTCGACAGCGGGCAGCCAGCCCGACCCGAGCACGAGTGCGAGGTCGTGCGTGGGGGCACCGGTCCGTTCGGCGAGTTCGCGAGCAGCCTGGGCTGCGGCGGCGATGGGGTCCTCGGAGGGCAGCGGTGCGGTGTTGGCCATGGACGTGACGCTATCCCGCACGGGGGCCCTGCCTCTTCCCGGGCAGGTGCCGCGCGCAGCCGCTGCCCGACCATGCCGCCCCTGACAGGCCACCGTTGGCGTCCCCGGACCAGAATGCCCCCATGGCACTCACCCGATCAGAGCTGGCGCACATGGTGGACCACACGCTGCTCAAGCCCGAGGCAACACCGGCCGACGTGGTGGCGCTGTGCGCGGAGGCCAACGACCTCGGGGTGTTCTCCGTGTGCATCTCCCCGTCCTTCCTGCCCCTGGCCGGTGACCTGCTGGCCCCGGGTATCGCCACATGCACGGTCGTGGGCTTCCCCAGTGGCAAGCACCATGCGGGCATCAAGGCGGCGGAGGCTGCGCGCGCGGTTGCCGAGGGCGCCGATGAGGTGGACATGGTCATCGACATCGGGGCTGTCAAGGCCGGGCAGTGGCGCACGACGGAACGCGAGGTCGCGGCCGTTCGCGAGGCGACTGCCGGCGTGCTGCTCAAGGTGATCCTGGAGACCGCAGCGCTCACCGACGATGAGGTCGTGCGCGCCTGCATCATCTGCCAGGAGGCGGGTGCGGAGTTCGTGAAGACGTCCACCGGATTCCACCCGGCCGGAGGGGCCTCCACGCACGCGATCTCCCTGATGGCCAGCACGGTGGGCGGCAGCCTGGGCGTCAAGGCCAGCGGCGGCGTTCGCACCTCGGAGGCGGCACTGGCGATGGTGACCGCTGGGGCCACCCGGCTGGGTCTGTCCGGGACGCGAGCGGTTCTCGATGGCCTCGACGGCCTCGACGGTGCGGCGGGCGCTGCCGGCGCCGCGGCCGGCGATGGGTACTGAGCCCTCACGTGACCGGCGGAAGGTGATCCTGCTCGCCGGTCCCAGCGGATCCGGCAAGTCGACGATCGTGGCGTCTGCCGGCCTGCCGATCCTCTACCTCGATGACTTCTACCGCGCCGGCTCCGACCCCGACCTGCCCCGCGACCCCGCGCTCGGCATCGTCGACTGGGACCACCCGGACAGCTGGGACCGGCGTGGGGCCCTGGCTGCCCTCGAGGCGCTCTGCCTCGAGGGCAGGGCGCGGGTCCCGGTCTACGACATCGCCGCCGACGGCCCCGACGGCACCCAGGAGGTCCAGGTCGGTTCGGCGCCCTTCGTCGCGGAGGGCATCTTCGCCCCGGAGCTCGTGGCCGACCTGCACAGCCGTGGCCTGCTGCTCGACGCGATCGTGGTCCGGCGCGCCCCCTGGAAGAACCTCGTGCGTCGTGCTGCCCGCGACCTCAAGGAGCGGCGCAAGCCACCACGCACGATCCTGCGACGTGGCCTGCACCTGTTCCACGTCGAGGACGCGGTGGTGGGTCGGGCGATGGGCGCGGGGTGCCGCCCGCTGAGCGCCGGGCAGACCCGGGCGGTGCTCGCCCAGCACCGCCGGGCTCGATGACCGGGGCCCGGTCAGCCGCCCAGGTACGTCAGGGCGCCGGCACGGTGTGAGCACTGGTCACCGACCGCCAGGGGCGCGATCCTGCCCGCGTCACGCAGGGCCAGCAATGCGGCGACCATCCGATCGCGCAGCTGGGCCGGAGCGATCGTGTTGACGTTGATCTTCGTCCCACCCTCGAAACCGGCCAGCGTCGAGATCCGCCACTTCAGGTTGATGCGCCACGGCATGGCCACCTCGGCTCCCACCGGCCGGTAGTGCCACTCCTCGTTCGTCGGGACCAGCCGCCCGGTCGCGGCATGACAGGCATGCACGATGTCCGACATCCCTCGCAGCGCCGCAGGGGAATGCTCCCAGGGGCGGTTGGCTGACTCCGTCGAGTAGATCTCGACGGTCGGGTAGCGGTGTCCGACGCCGGCCAGGGCGATCGCGTGGTCGTTCTCGGCGATGACCAGGCCATCGCGCGTGGCGGGATCGGTGATCGCGACGGTGAACAGGTCCGGTGTCCCACGCAGCATCGCGACGATGCGGGCCATCAGCGGGCCGTACTCGTCGATCGCCACGAGCTGCTTGTGCAGGTGGTCGAACGAGGCGCCGGCTGCGCGCAGCCAGTTCTGGAACGTCGAGACGTAGGCAGCATCGGGGACCGACACGGCGAGGTCGTGCAGGGCATCGACCGTCAGGGCCATGAAGGCGTGGTGCTCGTCGGGCGTGAGATCGCCGGCTGAGGCCAGCTCGTCATCCTGCGTGGCCGCGTCGACGAAGTGCCGGCGCGCGACGATCACGTCGTGGGTGCTGCCGAACAGTCGGACTGCCTGCTCGACAAGGACGTCATCGGGCAGGGCTGCGACCTGCACGGCGGGAAGTCCAGATGCCCGGGCCCGTGTCCGCATGATCGTCGCGAGGTGGGCACGACCGGTCGGCGAGGCCGCATAGGCCCGCGCACGCCCCCGGATCGGGTCCGGCAGCTCGTACCCGTGGTTGGCGTGCCAGTACTCGAAGGGCAGGATCTCGAACAGGTTGGGGATCCTTCGCACCTCGGCGACCGTCGCCCCGAGCTGATCGGCCCGGAGATGGCGCAGGATCGTCCATGGTTGCCCGGCATCGGGATCGAGGACCAGTCGGGCCTTCTCCGGTGGGGTGTCCAGGTACCGACCGGAGCAGAACGCGCACCGGGTGTCGACATCTGTGCCCCGCAGCGGCTGGGGCGGGGCGACCGCCGCGGGAAGCGGCCGATGCGACCGGCCGGGAACCGTCCAGACCACTGTTCCGGTCAGCGGCGACTCCTGGCGGACAGTGCCGTCGGGCAGTTGCTCGAGGTGGTATCCGGGCGTCCCGGTCGTGGGGTCCCGATGGGGTTCGTTCACCGGCTCAGGTCGCGGTCGCCTCGGTGCCGGCCATGGCGGCGTACCCCGGCTTGATCACCTCGTTGATCAGCGCCAGGCGCTGATCGAAGGGCAGGAAGGCCGATTTCATCGCGTTGATGGTCAGCCACTGCAGGTCGGCCAACTCGTACCCGAACGCCTCGGAGAGCAGGTGCATCTCGTTGCTCATCGACGTGCTGGACATGAGGCGGTTGTCGGTGTTGACCGTGACCCGGAAGCCCAATGTGCGCAGCAGGCCGATCGGGTGCCCGGCGATGGAGGCGGCGGCGCCGGTCTGCACGTTGGAGCTCGGGCACATCTCCAGCGGGACCCGTCGATCGCGGATGTAGGCAGCCAGGCGCCCGAGGTGCACCGATCCGTCGGGCTCCCGGGTGATGTCATCCATGATGTGCACGCCGTGGCCCAGCCGCTCGGCCCCACACCACTGGATCGCCTCCCAGATGCTCGGGAGTCCGAAGGCCTCCCCGGCATGGATGGTGAAGTGCGCATTCTCCCGCTGCAGGTACTCGAAGGCGTCCAGGTGCCTGGTGGGCGGGTAGCCCTCCTCGGCACCGGCGATGTCGAAGCCCACGACCCCGGCGTCGCGGTAGGCCACCACCTGTCGCGCGATCTCACTGCTGCGCGCCGCAGTGCGCATCGCCGTGAGCAGGGTGCGCACCACGATGGGCTGTCCGGCCTCAGCCGCCACCCGCTCACCCTCGGCGAACCCGGCCAGGACGGCGTCGATGACCTGTTCGAGACTCAGCCCGCCCTCGGTGCTCAACTCCGGGGCGAAGCGGACCTCGGCGTAGACGACACCGTCGGCGGCGAGGTCCTCGGCGCACTCCCGCGCGACCCGGCGCAGGGCCGCCTCGGTCTGCATGACAGCCACGGTGTGGGCGAAGGTCTCCAGGTAGCGCACCAGCGACCCCGAGTCGGCGGACTCCTGGAACCAGACACCCAGGGCATCAGGATCCATCGTGGGAAGCTCGGTGTAGCCGCACTCCCCGGCCAGCTCGACGATGGTCTGCGGCCGCAGGCCCCCATCGAGGTGATCGTGGAGAAGGACCTTGGGAGCTCTGCGGCAGGTGTCGATGTCCAGCGTCATGGGTCACAGGCTATCTGCCCCGGGCCGGGATCGACCTGCGCCGATCAGCCGCGGGTACGCAGGTCCTCGACGTCGAACGCGTCAGGCAGGATCTGGCTCATCGGCAGGATCCCTCGTGTGGTGTGCAGCAGGCATCCGGGCCCGCCGTGCTCCCACAGCAGCTGCCGGCAGCGGCCACAGGGCATGAGGTCCGAGCCGTGCCGATCGACACACACCACCGCCACCAGGCGACCGCCCCCCGAGGTGTGCAGGGCACTGACCAGCCCGCACTCGGCGCAGAGGGTCACGCCGTAGGCGGCGTTCTCGACATTGCACCCGACCACGACCCGACCGTCGTCGATGAGCCCGGCGACCCCCACCGGGAAGTGCGAGTACGGGGCGTAGGCCCGCTGCATGGCCGTCACGGCCGCGGCGCGAAGGCCCGCCCAGTCGATGCCGTCCGGCGCAGGCAGGTCCGCGACGTCGGGCACGTGCGAGTTCATCTGCGCGCCCTCACGACTTGATGTAGGGAACGCCGTCAGCAGCCGGTGCACGCGACCTTCCGGCCAGCCCGGCGACCGCGAACAGGGTGGCCAGGTAGGGCGCCATGAGCATGACCTGGCTCGGGATCGGCGTGCCGACGATGCTCAACACGCTCTGCAGCTGATCGGCGAAGCCGAACAGCAGGGCCGCGCCGATGGCTCCCAGCGGGGACCACCGGCCGAAGATCATGGCGGCCAGGGCGATGAAGCCCTTGCCCGCGGTCATGTTCTTGCTGAACGCGCCCACCGACCCGAGGGTGAAGAACGCCCCACCGAGGCCCGAGACCATGCCGCCGAGCAGGACGTTGCGGAACCGGAGGCGGTTCACGTCGATGCCCACGGTGTCGGCTGCCTTGGGGTGCTCCCCCACGGCGCGCACCCGAAGGCCCCAGCGGGTCTTGAACAGGGCCACGTGCACGGCGGCCGCGATCACGTACATCAGGTAGACGATCAGGGACTGGTCGAAGAAGATCGGCCCGAGGATCGGGATGTCGGACAGGATCGGGATCTCGATCGGCTGCAGCACCGGCGGGCTGTTCCAGGTCAGTGCCTCCTTGTCGAGCACCGACGAGTAGAAGAACGACGTCAGGCCCAGGACCAGGGTGTTGACCACGACCCCGACGATCACCTGGTCGACGAAGTAGGTCACCGTGAAGACGGCCAGGACCCACCCGACCAGCAGGCCCGCCAGGACGGCGGCCAGGAGTCCCGCGAGCAGGCTGTTGGTCAGTGATCCCACGACGGCCGACAGGAACGCACCTGCCAGCAGCTGGCCCTCGATGGCGATGTTGACCACACCGGCGCGCTCGCACAGGACGCCGGACAGGGCACCGAAGATCAGGGGCACGCTGAGCAGCAACGAGCCCTGCAGCAGGCCGGTCAGCGGGATCGACTTCCCGGTGACCGCCCACGTGAGGAACGACATCATGAAGGCCACGCCGAACGCAGCGATCGCCCACGCCGGGGTGGACCGATGGCCCCGGGCCCAGCGCACGGACAGTGCCGCGATGGCCAGGCACACCAGGCCCATGACGAGCGCGAAGGTCTTCGAGCCCACGACCAGGTCGGGCAACGAGATCGTGTCGCCCGGCATGGCCAGCACGAAGGTGGTCGTGTCCCCGGCGGTGCCGCGCACGCCGAAGAAGAAGATCGCCACCGCCGCGAGGATGCCCATCACGATGGGGGCCTTGTAGGAGATGGGCAGCGCCGCCTTGCCGTCGGCACGGGCCGGTGCCACCGGTGCGGGAGGTGTGTCGAGTGCCATGTCGAGGGTCTCCTTCTACTCCGGCTTCGGCGCCCGGAGGCGGAAGATCTTGCGGACGAGGGGTGGTGCGGCCAGGAACAGCACGATCAATGACTGGACCACCAGCACGATGTCGATCGGCGTCGAGGTGGCGGCCTGCATCGAGGAGCCACCCGCTCGCAGGCCGCCCATCAGGATGCCGGCGAAGACCACGCCGATCGGGTTGCTCTTGCCCAGCAGGGCCACGGTGATCGCATCGAACCCGATCTCACCTGCGATCCCATTGCCCAGGGCATATTCCGTCGCCCCGCCGAGTATCTGGTTGGTCCCAGCCAGGCCCGCCAGGCCACCAGCGATGACCATGACGCCGGTCAGGGCACGCTTGACGTTGATCCCCGCCGTACGGGCCGCGTTCGGGTTGGCCCCGACGGCGCGGAACTCGAAGCCGATCGTGGAGCGCTCGAGCAGCCACCACACGAATGCGGCGGCCGCCAGGGCCAGCAGGAACCCGAGGTTGAGCCGGTAGTCGTCACCGAGGATCCGGGGCAGGCGTGCGGCCCCGGCCACGGCCGGGCTGAGCGGGTCGTCGCGCCCGGGCCGCTGGAAGGCATCGAGGGTGAGCAGGTACTGCAGGAAGTAGATCGCGATCCAGTTCAGCATGATCGTGACGATCACCTCGTGGGCCCCGGTCTGGGACTTCAGGACACCGGCGATGCTGCCCCACAGGGCGCCACCGACGATGCCGGCCAGGACCGCGACGAACAGGTGGAGCGGGAACGGCATCTCGAAGGTGAACCCGACATATCCGGCGAAGATCGCACCGATGATCAGCTGGCCCTGGGCGCCGATGTTGAACAGCCCGGCACGGAACGGCAGCGCGACGGCCAGGCCCGCGAAGATCAGTGAGGTCGAGGTGTAGAGCGTCTCGGTGAACGGCTTCACGGCGTCGGCCACCGTGTAGGCGCTGAAGTTGATCACCGAGCCGGAGAACAGCGCCTTGTAGGCCTGCGACACCGCCTCCCAGGCGGCGGTCAGGGTGTCCAGGGGGGCGGAGAAGAAGTACTTGGCGGCCTCGCGGACGTCGGGATCGGCGAAGGCGATCAGCACACCGCTGATGACCAGGGCGAGCAGGAAGGACAACGCGTAGAGGATCGCCTGGTCGACCCAGCCCTTCCTCGAGCGCTTCTGCGGCACCGGTGCCGTCAACTCGGTCATCAGCTCCGTGTCGCTCACTGGGCACCTCCCTGGACCGCGTCGGCCTCCTGCGGGATACCGGCCATCATCAGGCCCAGCGCGCCACGCGGTGTGTCCGGCGGCACGATCCCGATGATCCGACCGCGGTACATGACCGCGACGCGGTCGGCCAGCGCAGCCACCTCGTCGAGTTCGGTCGACACGATCAGTACTGCGACCCCGGCGTCGCGTTCGGCGATGACCCGCTTGTGGACGAACTCGATGGCGCCCACATCCACCCCACGGGTGGGCTGCGAGGCGACGAAGAGCGAGACGACCGGCTTGGACAGCTCGCGGGCCAGGACCACCTTCTGCTGGTTCCCCCCGGACAGGGACCCTGCGGGCAGGTGCACGCCGGTGGTCCGCACGTCGAACTCCGCGACCTTCTCCTCGGCGTTGGCCGCAATCACCTTCGGCTTCATCATCACGCCGCGCGCGAACGGCGCCTGCTTGTACTGGTCGAGGATCATGTTCTCGGCGATGGAGAACTTGCCCACGAGTCCGTCGTCGGAGCGGTCCTCGGGGACGAACCCGATCCCGGAGTCCAGGATCTTGCGGGTGGAGCGACCCAGCAGCTCCTCACCGTTGAGCGTGACTGAGCCGCTGACGCGGTGCTGAAGCCCCAGGAGGGCCTGGGTCAGCTCGGTCTGCCCGTTGCCCTGGACGCCGGCGATGCAGACAACCTCCCCGGCACGCACATCGAGGTTGATGTCGTCGACCATCGCCTGGCCGGTCTCCGAGCGCACCGTGAGCCCGCGGATCTGGAGCACCACGTCCTTGGGTTGCGCGGGGGCCTTGTCCACCTTCAGGCTCACTGCCCGGCCGACCATCATGGTGGCGAGCTCGGTCTCGGAGTCGGTCGGCAGGGCTGTGCCGACCACCTTGCCCAGCCGGATGACGGTGATGCGGTCGGCGACTGCCTTGATCTCGCGCAGCTTGTGGCTGATGAGCACGACCGAGCGCCCACTCTCCTTGAGCTGTCGGATGATCTCGAGCAGCTCGTCGGTCTCCTGCGGGGTCAGCACCGCGGTGGGCTCGTCCAGGATCAGGATCTGGGCGTCCTTGACCAGTGCCTTGATGATCTCGATCCGCTGCTGGACGCCGACCGGGAGGTCCCCGACCAGCGCGTCGGGGTCGACCTCGAGGTTGTACCGCTGGGACAGCTCGAGCACCTGGTTGCGAGCGGCCTCGAGATCGAGGAACGCACCCTTGGTGTGCTCGTGACCCAGCATGACGTTCTCGGCCACGGTGAACACCGGGACGAGCATGAAGTGCTGGTGCACCATGCCGATGCCCGCGTCCATGGCGTCGCCGGGATCGTGGAAGTGGACCTCCTGGCCGTCGATCAGGATCGTGCCCTCATCGGGCCGGTAGAGACCGAACAGCGTGTTCATGAGGGTGGACTTGCCCGCGCCGTTCTCCCCCAACAGGCAGTGGATCTCGCCGGGCTCAATCGTCAGGTCGATGGAGTCGTTGGCCTTGAACGTGCCGAACTTCTTGGTGATCCCACGCAGCTCCAGGCGCACTGCTACCTCCGACGATCGGGTGTCAACTCTCGCACCCTAGCGACCAGCACCCGCTGAACACGGGACCACGGTCCTCTGACGCCGGTCGGATCGTCTGGACATGCCCGCAACGACGACCGACCCCCCGCAGTGGCGCCGGGGGGTCGGTCAGGAACTGCTGTGGGCTGGTCAGCCCTTGCTGTCAGCCCGCCTGGGGCGAGTTGCTCGACTCGACGACGATGGTCCCGTCGACGATCTGCGCCTTGAGCGCCTCGATCTGGGCGGTCAGCTCAGCCGGCACCTTCGACTCGAAGTCGTGGTACGGGGCCAGGCCCACGCCGTCGTTGGCCAGCGTGCCGATGTAGGGCGTGTTGTCGAAAGCGCCGTTCACGGTCTCGGTCGTGGCGGTCTCGACCGAGTTGGCGATGTTCTTCTCCACAGTGGTGAGGAACACGTCCTTGTACTGCTCGGCAGAGGTGTACCCGTCCTGGTCGACCCAGATGATGGCCACCTTGCCGCCGGACTCCTGCGCTGCAGCCGCAGCACCCAGCCCGGTGCCACCGGCGACCGGCAGGATGATGTCCGCACCCTGCTGGATGAAGTTCTTGGCCAGGTTCTTGCCGTCGGTCGGGGAGTCGAACTTGCCGGCGAAGGAGCCGTTCTGCTTCTCCTTGTCCCAGCCGAGGAGCTTCACGTCGGCGCCGTTGTCCTCGTTGTACTTGTCCACACCATCGGCGAAGCCGTCCATGAAGACCGCAACGGTCGGGAGCTGGATCCCGCCGAAGGTCGCGACGGTGCCTGTCTCACTCATGCCCGCAGCGAGGTACCCACCCAGGTAGGCAGCCTCGGCGGTGTTGAACAGCAGGGGCTTGACGTTGTCGATCGGCTGGAAGCCGTCGGTGTCGGGATCGCCATCGGGGTTCTCGTCGACGATGGTGAACGTCTCGTCGGGGTTCTCGGTGGCGGCCGTCCGCGTTGCGTCACCGAGGGAGAACCCGACGGTCACGATGATGCCGCAGTCCTCGGCCACGAGGCTGTTGACGTTGGGCGTGTAGTCCGACTCGGACTTGCTGGTCACGTACTTGACCTCGATGCCCTGGCTGGCCTCGGCGGCCTGCAGCCCGGCCCACGCAGAGGCGTTGAAGGAGCGGTCGTCGATGCCACCCTGGTCGGTGACCATGCAGCCGAGGAAGTCGGCTGACGCGGCACCGCCCGACGCCGAGCCCGCATCCGCGTTCTCGTCAGGGGCTTCGCCACAGGCGGCCAGTGCCAGCGCCGCTACGGCGCTCACAGCGAGCAAGCGAGTCTTCATTCGTTCTCCATCTCAGATCGACGCGACGCCCATGCGGCGTCAGACCACGTCACCCGCCAATTTTACGGCTCGCAACGTGGTGCTCCGGACCATCCTGATCAGACACCGGACACGATCTGATCACGATTCGACGCCCCAGGTCCCGATCGAGAGGGCAGGAGGTCCTGCGCCGCACCCACTGCCCGGCCGGAGGATCTCCGGCTCAGAAGACGTCGTTCGGTATGTACTCGCCCCACACGTCGCGCAGCGCGGTGCTGACCTCGCCCACCGTGGCCCGGGCCCGCAGGGCCTCCTTCATCGGGTAGAGGACGTTCTGCGAGCCTCGCGCGGCCTCGCGGATGGCTTCCAGCAGGCCGCTGATATCGCCGCGCTCAGCGCGCAGGGCGGCCAGCCGGGCGCGCTGCTCGGCCTCGATGGCCGGGTTCACCCGCAACGGCTCGTAGGGCTCGTCGGACTCCGTGGTGAACTTGTTGACCCCGACCACGACCCGTTCGCCGGCGTCGATCTCGTTGGCGATCCGGTAGGCCGAGCGCTCGATCTCGGCCTTCTGGAACCCGTTCTCGATGGCGGCCACAGCGCCACCGAGCTCGGCGATCTTCTCCATCAGCTCGACAGCGGCAGCCTCGACGTCGTCGGTCAGCGACTCCACCGCGTAGGAGCCGGCGAAGGGATCCACGGTCTTGGTCACGTCGGACTCGTAGGCGATCACCTGCTGCGTGCGCAACGCCAGGCGTGCTGCCTTCTCCGTGGGCAGCGCAATGGCCTCGTCGAAGGAGTTGGTGTGCAGGCTCTGGGTTCCACCGAGCACGGCGGCAAGTGCCTGGATGGCCACCCGGACCATGTTGACCTCGGGCTGCTGGGCGGTCAGCTGCACGCCGGCGGTCTGCGTGTGGAAGCGCAACATCATGGACTTGGGCTTCCTCGCGCCGAACTCCTCGCGCATCACCCTGGCCCAGATCCGACGGGCGGCCCGGAACTTGGCCACCTCCTCGAGCAACGAGGTGCGCGAGACGAAGAAGAAGGCGAGCCTCGGTGCGAAGTCATCCACGTCCTGGCCCGAGGCGATCGCTGCTCGCACGTACTCGATGCCGTCGGCCAGGGTGAAGGCGATCTCCTGCGCGGGCGTGGCGCCGGCCTCAGCCATGTGATAGCCCGAGATGGAGATGGTGTTCCACTTGGGCAGCTCGTCGGCGCAGTAGCTGAAGATGTCGGTGATCAGCCGCAGGGAGGCGGCCGGCGGATAGATGTAGGTCCCGCGGGCGATGTACTCCTTGAGCACGTCGTTCTGGATCGTGCCGGTCAGTGCCGTCCCGTCGACGCCCTGCTCCTCGGCCACGATCTGGTAGGCCAGCAGCAGCACCGCGGCCGGCGCGTTGATCGTCATCGACGTCGAGACCTTGTCCAGGGGGATCTGGTCGAACAGGATCCGCATGTCGTCGATCGAGTCGATCGCCACCCCGACCTTGCCGACCTCGCCGGAGGCCAGCGGGTGATCGGAGTCGTAACCCATCTGCGTGGGCAGGTCGAAGGCGACGCTCAGGCCGGTCGTGCCCGCAGCGATCAGCTGGTGGTAGCGCGCGTTGGACTCGGCGGCCGTGCCGAACCCGGCGTACTGGCGCATCGTCCAGGGCCGCCCGGTGTACATCGACGGGTAGACCCCTCGGGTGAACGGGTACTCCCCCGGGGCGCCGACCTCGGCCGGATCAGCCCCTGCGCGGGACTCCGCGTCGTAGAGGGGTTCGAAGGGACGTCCGGACTCAGTGGTGGCCATGGGCCCAAGGCTAGGCCCGCAGCACCGCGCAGTCGTGCTGCACCCCGTCCCATCAAGCGGGGACCAACGTCCCCGGCACCCCTGTGGGCACGATCCAGAGGGCGATGACCGCTGCCGTGAGCACGTCGGGCGCACTGGGGCGCCGGTCAGCACTGGGGCGCCTCGAGCACCTGCTCGGTCAAGGGCGAAACCGGCAGCGACAGGGCAGCGTGGCTCGGAACCGCACCCTGCGCCGCCTCGCCGATGCGCCGTCGCACGGTCGGACTAGACTTCCCCTCATGTGGCGGGTACCCGCCATGCCGACCCACGCTCCAGCAAGGAGGCTCCACCGATGGCCAGTGCGCCTGCGGGGACCCTGTACCGCGGCGGTGAGGGGATGTGGTCCTGGGTGGCCCATCGCATCACCGGCGTCGCGGTGTTCTTCTTCCTCCTGGTCCATGTCCTGGACACGGCGTTGGTGCGGGTCTCGCCCGACGCCTACGACATGGTGATCGCCACGTACAAGACGCCGATCGTCAACCTCCTCGAGGTCGGACTCGTCGGCGCTGTCCTGTACCACGCCCTCAACGGCATCCGGATCATCCTCGTCGACTTCTGGGCGCAGGGCCCCCGGCACCAGAAGGCCATGTTCCGCGGCATCGTGGTCGTGTGGGTGCTGATCATGATCCCGGGCGCCTACTTCATGCTTGCGCACACCGTCGAGGCACTGTTCGGGAGCACCTCATGAGCCTGGAGATCGCCGATCCGCGCAGCGCGCAGGCATCGCGCAGCCACAGCAACTACGAGCGCTACTCGTGGCTCTTCATGCGGATCTCGGGCCTCGTGCTCGTGTTCCTCGTGCTCGGCCACCTGCTGATCATGAACATCCTCGACGGCGGCGTGCAGCGCATCAACTTCGGCTTCGTGGCCGGTCGCTGGTCCAGCCCGTTCTGGCAGACGTGGGACCTGCTGCAGCTCTGGCTTGCCATGCTGCACGGCGGCAACGGCATGCGCACCATCATCAACGACTACGCCGAGAAGCCCCGCACCCGGTTCTGGCTCCAGACCCTGCTGGCCGTCGCCGTCGTGTTCACCGTCGTCCTGGGGACCCTGGTGATCTTCACCTTCGACCCCAACATCGCCTGATCGGAGAGTGGCGCCAGCCATGCAGAACCACAGCTACGACGTCGTGATCGTCGGCGCCGGCGGCGCCGGGATGCGCGCCGCCCTCGAGTCCGGTCCCCGGGTGCGCACCGCGGTGCTGACCAAGCTCTACCCGACGCGCTCGCACACCGGAGCGGCTCAGGGCGGCATGTGCGCCGCGCTGGCCAACGTCGAGGAGGACAACTGGGAGTGGCACACCTTCGACACGATCAAGGGTGGTGACTACCTGGTCGACCAGGACGCCGCGGAGATCATGTGCAAGGAGGCCATCGACGCGGTCATCGACCTCGAGAAGATGGGCCTGCCCTTCAACAGGACGCCCGAGGGCCGGATCGACCAGCGCCGTTTCGGCGGGCACACCCGAAACCACGGCGAGGCGGCCGTTCGCCGTGCCTGCTACGCCGCGGACCGCACCGGGCACATGATCCTCCAGACGCTCTACCAGAACTGCATCAAGCAGGGTGTGGAGTTCTACGACGAGTACTACGTGCTGGACCTCCTGCTCAACGAGGTCGACGGCGAGACACGCACTGCGGGAGTGGTGGCCTACCAGCTGTCGACCGGTGAGATCCACACGTTCCAGGCCAAGTCCGTGGTGTTCGCCACCGGCGGCTTCGGCCGGGTCTACAAGACCACCTCGAACGCCCACACCCTCACCGGCGACGGCATGGCAATCGTCTACCGGCAGGGCCTTCCGCTCGAGGACATGGAGTTCTACCAGTTCCACCCCACGGGTCTGGCCGGGTTGGGCGTGCTGCTCACCGAGGGCGCCCGCGGCGAGGGCGGCATCCTGCGCAACGAGTCCGGCGAGCGGTTCATGGAGCGCTATGCGCCCACGATCAAGGACCTCGCCCCCCGGGACATGGTCGCTCGCGCCATGGTGCAGGAGGTTCGTGAGGGACGCGGTGCCGGTCCGCACAAGGACTACGTGTACCTGGATCTCACCCACCTGCCGGCCGCCCAGATCGAGGAGAAGCTGCCCGACATCACGGAGTTCTCCCGCACCTACCTGGGCGTGGACCCGATCACCGAGCTCGTGCCGGTCTTCCCGACCGCGCACTACGCGATGGGCGGCATCCCGACCAACATCAGCACCGAGGTGCTCGCCGACAACGACACCGTCGTGCCTGGGCTGTTCGCGGCCGGCGAGTGCGCCTGCGTCTCGGTGCACGGCGCCAACCGGCTGGGTACCAACTCGCTGCTCGACATCAACGTGTTCGGTCGTCGGGCCGGCATCGCGGCCGCCGAGTACGCGTCGACGGCAGACTTCGTCGACCTGCCCGCGGTCGGCGCGACCCGGGTCGAAGCGATGGTGATCCACCTGCTGGAGAGCACCGGAACCGAGCGGGTGGGAGACATCCGCCGCGCCATGCAGGAGACGATGGACTTCAACGCGCAGGTGTACCGCACCGAGGAGACCCTGACCCAGGCCCTCACTGACGTCCGTGCGCTGCGGTCCCGGTTCGCCAACGTCGCGATCCACGACAAGGGCGCCCGCTACAACACCGACCTCCTCGAGGCGATCGAGCTCGGCTTCCTCCTCGAGCTCGCTGAGGTCCTCGTGGTCGGGGCGCTGGCTCGCAAGGAGTCGCGCGGCGGCCACGCCCGTGAGGACTACCAGACACGCGACGACGAGAACTTCATGCAGCACACGATGGCCTACCGCGAGGTCGGCGCCGACGGATCGGCGTCGGTCCGCCTGGACTACAAACCCGTCACGGTGACCCGTTACCAGCCGATGGAGCGCAAGTACTGATGACCACAGAAGCCGCAGCGCCCGCCCCCGTCGCCGCCGACGTCCCCCAGCCGTTCCCGGTCACCGTCCGCCTGCGCCGGTTCCTCCCGGACGAGGGCCCGGAGCCGTTCTGGCAGGACTTCACCGTCGACGTGTTCCCGACCGACCGGATCCTCGACGCCCTGCACAAGATCAAGTGGGAGCAGGACGGGACGCTGACGTTCCGGCGCTCGTGCGCGCACGGCATCTGTGGGTCGGACGCCATCCGCATCAACGGTCGCAACCGCCTGGCGTGCAAGACCCTGATCAAGGACCTCAACTCGACCAAGCCCATCGTCGTCGAGGCGATCAAGGGGCTTCCGCTGGAGAAGGACCTCGTGGTCGACATGGAGCCGTTCTTCGCCTCCTTCCGCGAGATCATGCCGTTCCTGATCACGACGGGCAACGCCCCGACCAAGGAGCGGGTGCAGTCCGCGGAGGACCGCGCGATCTTCGACGACACCACCAAGTGCATCCTGTGCGCCTGCTGCACGACCTCGTGCCCGGTGTTCTGGACCGACGGCCAGTACTTCGGCCCGGCGGCCATCGTCAATGCGCACCGGTTCATCTTCGACAGCCGGGATGAGGGCGCCGAGCAGCGCCTGGAGATCCTGGACTCCAAGGAGGGCGTCTGGCGCTGCCGGACGACCTTCAACTGCACCGACGCATGCCCGCGTGGCATCGAGGTCACGAAGGCCATCCAGGAAGTGAAACGCGCTCTGATCTACCGCGCCTGACACCCAGCGGGCCGGGCAGGTCCGTGCTCGTCTGAGCACGATCGACCAGCGCTGGCCGGACCATGTCGAAATGGGTCCCGAAAGGGACGCGTCGTTGCCCGGAACGACGAACGAGGGCACCTAGCGTATGCACCGATATGAGTGCACCTTCCCGCGCCATCGCCGCGCTCACCCTGGCCACCGCCATGCTGATCCCTGCGCAGGCGGCCATGGGCCTGCCCCGCGAGGATCCCGCGCCCGCCCAGACCTCGACTGCCGCTGAACCGTCCCCCGTGATCCGGGCCGCCGAGGGCGCCAGCCCGGTACCCGGCATCGCGACCCAGAGCTGGGTGCTGGCCGACATGGACACCGGCGAGGTCCTGGCGATGCAGGACGCCGACCAGCCCATGCGACCTGCCTCCACGCTCAAGCTGCTGACGGCCCTGACTGTCGCCCCCCGGCTCGCCCCCGAGCAGCCCTACCGGGCGGTGAAGGCCGATGAGACAGCCGAGGGCAACCGCGTGGTCCTCTACGCAGGGCTCCAGTACACCGTCGCCGACCTCCTGCACGCAGCCCTGATGCCCAGCGCCAACGACGCCGCGGAAGCCCTGGCCCGTGCCAACGGCGGGATCGGTGTCACGGTCGATCAGATGCAGGCGGAGGCCGCTCGGCTGGGAGCCACGAGGACAACAGTGAAGAACCCGAGCGGGCTGGATGCCGACGGGCAGTTCACCACGGCCATGGATCTTGCGGTCATCGGCCGAGCCGCGTTGCAGAACCCGGAGATCGCCGCCTACCTCACGTTGCGCACCGTGGACTTCCCGGGCAAGAAGGCCGCGTCCGGTCGGGTCATCTACCCGATCTACAACCACAACCGCATGCTCGCCGACAGGTTCGACGGGCTCCTGGGTGGCAAGTCCGGCTACACCTCGTTGGCGCGGCGCACCATGGTCGCCGCCGCCGAGCGTGATGGTCGCCGGCTGATCGTCACCCTGCTCAACATCGGCGGCAACACCTACACGACGCCCGAGGTCCTGCTCGACTGGGGCTTCGCCAACGCGGACAAGTTGGCCCCGGTCGCACAGCTGCCCGAACCCACGGCTCCCGCGCCCCAGTTCGATCGGACGATCATGGAGCTTCCGGCCGCGGGCAAGGCGCCGGTCAACCGCGACGCGGTGGTGGAGGCCGTGTCAGCCGACGCCCCCACCGCTCCCAGTCGGCCGTGGGCCCTCGGCCTGCCGTCCCTTCCCGGTCCGGGGCTCCCCGCACCCCTGACGATCCTGACCCTGATGGCCGGGGTCCTGGTCCTCCTGCGCGCCCGCGTCTACTGGATCTCGCATCGCAGTCGGACCGCCTGGACCAGCCTCGACCAGTGGGCCTCGACGCAGGCTCGCTCGTCGCGCCGCCAGGGCCCGAGCGATCGGCGGGTCAGGCCCGCGCGGACCACTGCCCGAGCCACAGACGACGCGTTGATCGGCGTCTCCAAGTAGCACGGACAGCGATGAGGGCGGACACCTGGTGGGTGTCCGCCCTCATCCGTGCTGACCGGCTCAGCGGCCCGTCATGTCGTGCTGTTCATCGGTGTCCCAGCCGGCCCGAGGATCAGGCGACGGCTGCGTGGGTGAGGCTGGCCTCGATCTCCTCGTCGGAGATCGGGTTGCGCGACTTCCACGCAGTCACCAGGGCTGCGGCCAGGGCCGTGCCAGCGGCAACGGCCACCACGAACATCACGGGGTTGGAGATCAGGCCCACGACCCAGATTCCGCCGTGCGGGGCCCGCAGCTCGCACCCGAAGGCCATCACCAGCGCGCCGGTGAGGGCACTTCCGGCCATGATCGACGGGATGACCCGCAGCGGGTCGGAGGCTGCGAACGGGATGGCACCCTCGGTGATGAACGACGCACCGAGCAGCCAGGCGGCCTTGCCGTTCTCGCGCTCGGCCTCCGTGTAGAGCTTCGGCCGGAGCACGGTCGAGGACAGTGCCAGGGCCAGCGGGGGAACCATGCCGGCTGCCATGACCGCAGCCATGATCTGCAGGGCCAGACCATTGTTGTCGGCGATCGCCGTGGTCAGGTTCAGCGTGGCGAACACGTAGGCCGTCTTGTTGACCGGGCCACCCATGTCGAAGGCCATCATCAGGCCGAGGATCGCACCGAGCAGGATCGCGTTGGCACCCGACAGGCCGGAGAGCCAGTCGGTGAGGCCGGTCTGGATGGCAGCCAGCGGCTTGCCCAGCAGAGTGAGCATGAGCGCGCCGTTCAGGAACGTCGCGACCAGGGGAACGACCACGACGGGCATGACGCCACGGACAGCCTTGGGGACGTTGAGTTGCGAGAGCCAGCGGGCGATGAAGCCACCGGTCAGGCCACCGACGATGGCGCCGAGGAACCCGGCACCGATGCTGCCGGCGGCCACGCCGGCCACGAAGCCGGGCACGAGGCCTGGCCGGTCGGCGATGGCGTAGGCGATGAACCCGGCCAGAACCGCGTTCAGGAACCCGAAGGCCGTGGCGCCGAGGATGAACATCAGCCCGGCCCAGTCGTTCAGGCTCAGGAGGCTGAACTGGTCGATGAAGCCCGGGACGTCAGCGTTGACCTCGACGATCTGGTAGCCGCCGAGCATGAAGCTCAGGGCGATGAGGATGCCACCGCCGGCGACGAACGGGATCATGTAGGAGACACCGGTCATCAGGTAGCCACGCAGGCGGATGCCCCAGTGACCCTCCTCGACCTTCGTCGCCATCGCACCGGATGCCGCAGGTGCGGCGCCCGACCCTGCAGGGACTGCCGACGGACCGGCCTCGACGGCCGCGACCGCCTCGTCGATCATGGCCGGTGCATCGTTGATCGCTCGCTTGACACCGCTCTGGAGAGTCGGCTTGCCGGCGAAGCGCCCCTTGTCGCGCACCTCGACGTCGTTGGCGAAGATCACGCCATCGGCCGCGGCGATCTGCGCCGGGTCGAGCTTCTTGAACCCGCCCGAGCCCTGCGTCTCGATGGTGATCTCGTGGCCGGCGGCAGCGGCCGCCTGCTCCAGGGACTCGGCTGCCATGTAGGTGTGTGCGATACCGGTCGGGCACGACGTCACCCCGACGAACTTCATCCTCCTCGCCTGCTTCGGGGCTGGGGGTGGTGCTGCTGGGGCAGGTGCCGAACCCGCACCGACGGGCACAGGAGCGGCAGCCGCGGTGATCGTGTCGACGACCACCTGCGGGTCCGAGGCTCGAAGCAGCGTGTCGCGGAACTCGGACTTCATCAGGGCCCGGGACAGGCTGGCCAGGATCTGCAGGTGCTCGTCCCCGGCCCCCTCGGGGACGGTGATGAGGAACACCAGGTTGGCGGGGCCGTCTGCAGCGCCCCAGTCGATCCCGTTGGTCGAGCGGCCGAACGTGACAGTGGGCTCACTCACGCCGCTTGTACGTGCGTGCGGGATGCCGATCCCACCCTCGATACCGGTCGGAAGGAGCTCCTCGCGAGCAGCGACATCGCTGCGCAGCGCGGCAGGGTCGGTGGCACGGCCAGCAGCCGTGGCCACCGCGACGAGACGGTCGATTGCCTCGTCCTTGGTGGTGGCAGCGTCGTCGAGGTCCAAGTCGACGAGCTGGGTTGTGATCAGTTCCATGTTTCTACCTCCGGTTGAACGGGTGATCTGGTTCGTGTGGTTCCTGACAGTGTCGAACAGGTGAGCGACGGATCATTCGATGGCGCTCACCTCCACGGCCTCGACGTCGATCAGCTCGGCGGGCGGGACGCCCGTGCCGGGGGTCTGGACTGCGGCGGTGGCCCATGCCACGCCCTCGCGCAGGGCCTGCGGGCCCTGGCCACCGCCATGGAGGAATCCGGAGAGGACGCTGTCGCCGGCGCCGACGGTGCTGAGCACCGGGACGCGGGCGCCCCTCACCCTCCAGACCCCGTCATCGTCGACAAGGACCGCGCCGTCGGCACCGAGGCTGCAGATCACGGCGCGGGCACCTCGGCCACGCGCCTCCTGGCATCCTGCGAGGACCTCGTCGAACGTGGTCAGCTCACGCCCGAGGATCTCGCCGAGCTCCTCGTCGTTGGGCTTGATCAGGTCCGGGCGGGTGGCCAGTCCGTCGGCCAGGGCAGCGCCGCTGGCGTCCAGGGCGAACCTGGCTCCAGCGTCTCTGGCCACCTGCGCCAGACGGGAGATGATCGAGGTGTCCATGCCGGCGGGCAGGCTGCCCGCCACGACCACCCATCCGCCGGGCCTGGCCTCCTCGGCCACCGCGGCCACCAGGGCATCCACCTCAGCCTCGGAGAGGTCCGGGCCCGGCTCGTTGAGCTTCGTCGTGGTGCCATCGGGCTCGACCACGGTCACGTTGGAGCGGGTGGCCCCGGCGATGGGGACCGCGCGGTAGGGGATCTGTGCGTCGTCGAGAGCGCCGATGAGAGCGCGGCCGATGGAGCCACCCGAGGGAAGCACGGCCACGGACCTGGTGCCGTGCGCGGTCAGGAACCGCGTGACGTTGACGCCCTTGCCACCTGGATCCTCCAAGGTCGAATCGGCCCGTACGACCTCGCCGCGGGCCAGTTCCGCCACGGCAAGGGTCCGGTCGAGGCTGGGATTGAGTGTGACTGTGACGATCATGCGCGCACCACCTTGGGTCCGGCCGCCTCCAGGTCGGTGACGGCCTGGTCGGACAACAATGAATCGCTGATGACGGTGTCGATGTCGGTCAGGTCGGCCACATGGGCGAAGTGATCGACGCCGAACTTGGTGTGATCGGCAAGGAGCACCGCACGCCTCGAGCACCTGACGAGGGCTGCCTTGACCGCTGCCTCGGCGCTGTCCGGGGTGGTCAGCCCCCGCTCGATCGAGAAGCCGTTCATGCCGAGGAAGGCCACGTCGACGTACACCGTCCGCAGGTACTGCAGGGCTGAGTTGTCGACGGT
Organism: uncultured Actinomycetes bacterium; assembly: GCA_963697345.1. GTDB lineage: Bacteria > Actinomycetota > Actinomycetes > S36-B12 > CAIYMF01 > Prado023. The sequence continues at coordinate 62,695 of CAVONS010000011.1, forward strand.
TGCCAGCGTGCGCCCCCGGACCCGGCCGCCGACGAGCTGCACCTCCAGCGAGCCCCTGCCCGAGAGCAGAGTGGCGATCGGAAGGCTGTTGGTCACGATCGTCAGGGCCCGGTCGGACGGGATGACCTCGGCCAGCCGGTACGTGGAGGAACCCGCGTCCAGGGCGATCGCGCCCTCCTCGGGCACGAACTTCAGCGCAGCCTGGGCGATGGCGACCTTCTGGCTCGTGTTGGCCGCCTCCCTGACCGACAGCGCCGGCTCGAATCCCGTCAGGTCCATCACGATCGCCCCACCGTGCACGCGCTTGAGCACACCCGAGCGCTCCAGGGCTGTCAGGTCCCGGCGCACTGTCTCCGGGGTGACATCGAAGCGCGCGGCGAGCTCGGCCACCTCCACCCGGCCCTCAGCCCGTGCTCGGCTGACAATCGCCGCCTGTCGCTCTTCCGCATACATCTGTATGACTCCGTTTCTGTCTGTATGACCACAGTAGACACCCAATACGAAGCGATGTCAACAGTTTCGGGCAACATTCAGTCAGAGTCGGGCCTAATCCCACAGATACGGGTAGATGCAGGCGCCGTCGCGCTGCATGGATCTGTCCGGAGAACCGGAGCGGCTAGAGCCGGCCGGCCTCGTGCACGCGGCGCAGGAAGTCACGCGTGCGCTGGTCCTGGGGGTTGTGCAGGACCGCCTCGGGAGCACCCCGCTCGACGATGACCCCGGCGGACAGGAAGCAGACCTCGTCGGCGACCTGTTCGGCGAAGCCCATCTCGTGGGTCGCGATCACCATCGTCATCCCCTCGGACTTCAGCTCACGCACTGTGGAGAGCACCTCGTTGACCAGGACCGGGTCCAGCGCCGAGGTCACCTCGTCCATGAGCATGAGCCGCGGGGACACGGCCATGGAGCGCACGATCGCCACGCGCTGCTGCTGGCCGCCGGACAGTCTGTCGGGGTACTGCGTGGCCTTGTCGGCCAGGCCGAACCGCTCCAGCAGCGCCATCCCCTCTGCCTCAGCCCTGGCCCTGGGCACGTTGTGGACCTTGCGCGGGGACAGGGTGATGTTGTCCAGCACGGACAGATGGGGGAAGAGGTTGAAGGACTGGAAGACCATGCCGATCTGTCGACGGACCTGGTCGGGATCGACCTCCGGGTCGGTGATGTCCCACTCGTCGAGGCGGATGATCCCGTCGTCAACAGGGGTCAGCAGGTTGATGCAGCGCAGAAGGGTGGACTTGCCCGAGCCCGAGGCGCCGATCAGCACCGTCACCGTGTGCTCGGGGACCTCGAGTGAGACCCCCTGGAGCACCTGCTCGGCGCCGAACGACTTGTACACGTCCTCGACACGCAGGACCGGCGGGCCCGTCATCCACCCACCTGGGCGTTCTGCCGCTCGATCGCCCTGTGCACGAACCGGTCCGTCATCCGGGTCAGCGGGATCGTCAGGAGCAGGAACAGGACCGCCGCAACGACGTAGGGGGTGTAGTTGAAGGACTTGGAGGACTCGATCTGCGCGGCACGGACGGCATCGATCACGCCCAGCACGGAGATGAGACCGGTGTCCTTGAGCAACGAGACGAAGTCGTTGAGCAGTGGTGGCACCACACGGCGCACGCCCTGTGGGAGCACCACGTAGCGCAGCGCCTGGCCCGAGGTCAGCCCCAGCGACCGAGCCGCGGCCCGCTGGCTGGGATGAACCGAGAGGATCCCGCTGCGCAGCACCTCAGCCACGTACGCCGAGTAGGTCAGCACGATGGCCGTGGTGCCCAGGATGATCACAGACGACGTGACCCCGGTCAGCTGCAGCGCCGGAATCCCGAATCCGACGAGCAGGATGACCAGCAGGGTCGGAACGCCGCGGAACAGGTCGACGTAGGCAGTGGCCAGGATCCGGAAGGGCGTCAGGGCCGCGGCCTTCGAGGTGCGGGCCAACGCGAGCGCCAGGCCGAGGATGGCGATGGCCACCGAGGCGAAGATCGTCAGCCTGATGTTGAGCAGGAGCCCCTTGAAGACCGCAGGGAGCACCTCACGGGCGTAGTCCAGGTCGAAGAACGTGCTTCGAACGACGCCCCAGCCCGGCGAGGTGACCACGACGACCGCCAGAGCCCCGAGCACCAGGACGGTGGACACCGCCGAGATCGCCACCCGGCGTCGGGCCTGCCTGGCCCGGACAACCCGGCGGCGCTGCTCCTCGGTACTGGGGCTGCGCGTCCCCGCCCGCTGGCTCATCGAGGTCTACTGCAGCGTCGGGGCGCCCGCGTCCGTGCCCAGCCACTGCTCCTCGAGCTGCGCCAGCGTCCCGTCGGCACGCAGCGCATCAACCGCCTGTGAGGTGCACTGGGTCAGCGGGCTGTTGTTGGCCAGCAGGATGCCGAACTGGTCGGTGGTCCCGCCCTGGCTCGCTGGGAGCTGCCCGACGATCGTGCCGTCGTCGATCTCGGCAGCTGCCAGGTAGAAGGCGGTGGGAAGGTCGACGACGATGCCGTCGATCTGCTCGTTCTTCAAGGCGCTCACGGCGGCTGCGTTGTCGTTGAAGACCGCGACCTCCTCGTCGGTGCCCAGTGCCTGTGCGGCCTCGAGTGACGTGGAGCCGACGGCCGCACCCAGCTTGGCCGCCTGGAGCTCTGCCACGGAGGTCGCGTCCGCGATCGGGGAACCGGCGTAGGACACGATGGCCTGGTTGACGTCGTAGTACGAGGTGGAGAAGTCCACAGCCTTCTCGCGGTCCTCGGTCACGGAGAACTGCTGCAGGTTCCAGTCGAAGTCCTTGTCGCCCGGCGCGATGGCTCCGTCGAAGGTGGTCCGGACCCACGTGACGTCGGCGGCCGAATATCCCAGCTGCTCGGCGGCGGCCATCGCCACGGCGGCCTCGAAGCCCTCCCCTGACTCCGGAGCATCATCGACGACCCACGGCTCGTAGGCCGGCTGCCCCGTGGCGATGACCAGCGTGCCAGCCTCGAGCGTCTCGAGGGTCGCGGCATCGCAGGTGGGTGCGGCCGAGGCGGAGGCGGTCTCCGGTGTGGCGGTCTCTGCTGACGACGAGCAGGCGGTCAGGGCCAGCCCTGCCGCGGCGAGTGTCGCCAACGTGCGGGTGCGGTTCATGGGTCCTCCGTGGGTAGGTTCTGGCAGGAAGATACCTGCTCAGGCCCCCGGTCCCCGAATCGCGTCCTTGACCACCGAAGCATCCATCTGGTCCGGTTCTGTGGCGCTGCCTGCGCTGCCCTCCGGGATCAGCGCACGTACGGCCAGGACCATGGCCGCCAGGAGGGCGAAGATCCGGATCGTCTGCCATGCCGTCCCGATCACCCCGCCCTCGATGATGTCTATGTAGGAGAACGGGTACAGGGCCTGGGCAGCGATCGCCGTGATCGCCACCGGGATCGTGGCCGTGCGCATGCGCGGCGATCCAGCGGCCCAGACGAGGGCGGCCATCCCCACGAGCCAGACGTTGTACTGGGGGCTCAGCACACGGGAGGTGACGGTCAGCCAGAGGATCGCGACGAATGCGATATCGGCCACGGGAGAGTGGTCGAGCCGACCGAGGGCGCGGAACCCGATCAGCACGAGCAGGCCCAGCCCGGTGATCGGGATCAGCCAGGGGGCGATCGCGTCAGCCAGGGCGAGACCGACCTCCGAGGACCCGTACCGGAACGCCTCGGGGGCGGCCTGCTCGCCACCGAGGAGTCGGGCCCAGACGAAGGGCAGCGCGGCCACGGACTCGGTCTGAAGCCCGCGGGCCTCCCCGTTGCCCAGGAAGCCGGACACGACGCTGGGAAAGGCCCAGGCTGCCGTGACGAGGATCACCGCAGTGGCGGCCACGGCGCCCAGCGCGCCCTTGAACCACACGCGCTGACTCAACGCCAGGGCCATGACCGCAGGCCATACCTTCAGCCCGCCGCCGACCGCCAGGATGGCACCCGCGGCCACAGGGACCGCGATCGCGAGCAGCCCGGCCATCGCAGCCAGCGTGGGCACCGAGTCATAGCGCCCGTACAGGATCGGACCGAGCAGGATCGGAGCTGCCAACCAGACCGCGAACCCATCCCAGCGGTCACGGCGAGCACTGTCCCGGGCCAGCAGGACCCCGATCCCGATGTCCACCACCACGAACAGCAGCGCGAACAGCCACGGTTGTGAACCCAGCAGGCCGACCGCCCCGAACACGAACGCCGCCAAGGGGGGGTACTGCCACATCGGGTCCGCTGAGGGGACCCGTCCCTGGGCGAGGCCCTCGCCCCAGCCCGCGTACACGTTCAGGTCATCGAAGATGTGCTTCCAGTCGTGATGCAGCATCATCCCGGCGGCCACGAGCAGGATGAACCCGCGGGTCAGCGCCCACCAGGTCAGCCGGTAGCGGCGCTCAGCCAGGCGAGGCACACGGGACTCCAGGAACACGCCCTCCATTGTGCCCGTGGATCCCCGCCTGAAACCACGAACGCACGTGCGGCTCCTGGTAGGAGACCCACCACGGCATGGGCCGCACCTGGGACGTGGTGGCTGGGCTGGGCGTCGGCTCGTGCTCGTCGTGGGAGTTCTTCCAGCCGAAGCGCAACTCCTGCGGGGCGGTGGAGCAGGACCATCTTCTGCGGCTGGTCGTCCTGGTCGGTCAACTCGGCCGGCGGCCTGGGACAGGAAGTCCGACCGACCCGACTGCAGAGGGTCGGTTGCTGGCCCTCCGGCGGGTCGGCAGCCGAACCCGTACAGGCACTCAGCAGTACCGCCCCCGCCGCCGTGAGACCTGCTGGGCGTGTCCCGCAACTGCTGCGAGTCACGAATCCTCAGCGGGGTTGGTGACCGCGGAATCATCGGGGGCGTAGTCGTCGCGCACGTCCGGGTCCGGGGCGCCGGCGACGTCGCAGGAGTTGACCCCCTTGACCTCCAGCACTGCCGACGCGGCGTCGTTGAGCCGCGTCTCGGACAGTGTGCCGTCCTTGAGCGCAGCCCGGACAGCCCGACGACCTTCGACCGACCCACCCGGACCGACGATGCCAAGGTCCCCGCCCGCCGCCAGGAACCCCACCAGGGCGGACCCCTGGTCTGGGGCGCCGGACGCAGCCATCCCGAGGGCGTCGCTGAGGATCAGGCCCTCGAAGCCGAGGCCCTCGACGAGCAGTCCCGAGATCACCTTCTTCGACTGGCTGGCCGGGGTGTCGGCGTATCCCGGGATCGTCGTATGCCCAACCATGATCGCAACGTCGGCCTCCCCGGAGATCTTGGAGAAGGGCACGAGGTCCACGGCACGCAGCTGATCGATCGGCGGGCCGGGCGCGACGGAGTCGTGGGTGTCTGCACCAGCATCGCCGTGCCCAGGGAAGTGCTTCAGGACGGGGATGAGGCCGGCGTCCGCGTAGCCCTTGGCCGCGGCAGCGGCGTAGGTGGCAACGACCTGGGGGTCCTCGGAGTAGGAGCGGGATTCGATGCCCGGCCCGAACCCGACATCAACCACGGGTGCCATGACCATGTCGACACCCCAATCGCCGAGGGCAGCGCCATGTCGGGCATACAGGGAGCGGACCTCCTGCGGAGTCAGGGTCTGCGCCTGCTGCCGGGCCGAGGGGATCGAGCCGACGATCTCGCGGTAGCGCTGGACTGTGCCGCCCTCCTCGTCGGCAGCCAGGAGCGCGCCGTACTGCGTGCCGTACGTGGCTCGTTCCAGGGCCCCGGCCAGCTCCCGGGTCAGGGTGCCGTTGGACAGCAGCCCGGCGATGAGCCCGTCATCGAGCCAGCGCTGGACTCGCCGGATGTCCGTGGTGGTGACGAGCATGGTCTGACCGATGCGCACGTCGAGGGGCAACTGGTCGACGCAGCTGGTGGGCTGAGCCTCGGCGCTGGCTACGGCCGTGGCCTCGGGCGTGGGCGACCGGGACGCCCAGACATCGGGCACTGGGGCGGCTGAAGCACTCGGGGCCTCCAGGGTCAGCGACTCGGGCCCCGAGCACGCAGCCGCCAGCACGGCACACACGACGATCCACGCAGCCGTGGAACCAGAGCGTGCACGCATTGGCCAAGCATGTCATCCACGTCCGACATCCACGTCCGACATCCGCGTCCGACACGCACGTCCGATGCGCGAGCCTCTGCTATTCGTCGACCTCGACCACGCTGGCATCTGCGGCGTGCTTGCGGACCGACTCGATCCCCTCGAGGGCGGACTTCTTCGTCGCGTAGCCCTGGCTCGCTGCGATCGTCTGGCCATTGCTGGCCTTGAGCCGGAAACGGTACTTGCCCGCGTTGTCGGTGAACATCTCGAACTTGCCCGCCATCGGTCTCCCTCTTCCTGAGCTGATGTGTGCCGAGTATGGCCTGTCCGGTGGCTGGGATGCGTCGTGAGTGGGCATGAGCCATCCGGGGGAATCCGGGTGCGGTCCCGGGACTACCACTCGTATGGTGGGCCGAGGCATCTGTGCGCCATGTCAGGAGACCCGATGGACACCGATTTCGCCAGGGAACGCCGTCGGATCCTGCTGGCGCTCGTCGTGGCGCTGACCGCGGGCTTCCTCCCCGTGATCATCGGGACCTGGTTGGCCGCGGGCCGGGCTGCCGAGGAGTACCCGATTCCCGAGGAGCTGGGGTCCATCTGGTTCAGCCTGGGATTCGGCGGCCTCTCGTGTGCCGGGATCATCACCCTGGCGGTCATCCTGATCAACCGCTACCACCGGATGCTGGTGCGCGCAGCGACCCGCGACCACGTGACCGGCGCCTACAACAGGCAGGCGTTCGAGACCGCAGCCACCGAGGCCATCAGCAGCGCGATCCGCACCGGCAAGCCACTGTCCGTCGTCCTGTTCGACCTCGACGACTTCAAGCGCTACAACGACTGTCACGGCCACAACGCCGGGGACGCTGCGCTGCGCGAGGTCGCCCGCGTCGCGGCCCGGGTCGTTCGTCGCAGCGACATCGTCAGCCGGTGGGGGGGTGATGAGTTCGTGGTGCTGCTGCCGACCTGCACGGCACGCGAGGCGTCACGGATCGCCGGCAGCCTCGCATCAGTCGTGCAGGCCTCGGACCCGGGGGCGGCCGGCATGCCCGCGCACGTGTCCATCAGCACGGGGATCGCCGAGCTGGAGCCGACCGACCGAGTTGCGGACCTCATCGCCCGTGCGGATGAGGCGATGTACAACAACCGGCGAGCGGCCCGCGCGTCGGGCCACCGCTCGATCGCGCGCTCGCATGTCCGGCCGGCCCGGAGACGCTGACCAACCGCACTGACACCTGGCGGGCGGGCCTAGGACTTCGGCGGCGCCGGGCTGCGCCGCGGCCGCTTCACTGTGCGGCGGACCGAACGCCGCACCTTCTGGGCCCGCCAGCGACCAGCCCGTTCGAGGCGATCAGCCAGGAGACTGGCGGCATCCCGAGCGCTGATGTCGCTTGACTCAAGGGGGCCTCCCGGTCGGCTGGCCCCCACGCGCTCAGCAGCCTGCACCCCGCCCAGGACAGCCCCGGCAGCGGCTTCCACCGGGAGCAGCAGTCCCTCGGTCGAGGGGTCGCCCGACGGGATGGTGTCGGCCAACCTGGACACATCGCCCACCACCCGCAGGCCCATCTCGGTGACGCGCTCGGCGGTGGCTGCGCCGAAGTCGGAGGCGGCCTGCACGGCCCACTCCGGCGTGGAGATCATCGGCTCGTCGGGCGCCGGCTTGCGCGTCTCGACCATGCGCATGATCGCGCCCCGCCGGACCCCACCCTCGTAGGCGGGCCAGTCCAGATCACGCCCACCGCTGGCGTTGATCAAGCGCAGCATCTCGGCCTCTGCCGCGGTCATGGAGCGGTTGCTCGCGCTGATCTCGGGGTCGGGGACCAGGGTCCCCTCAGGCAGGTCCAGCATGCCCTCGAAGTTCCGGAAGAGCGCACCGCGATCCCTGTCATCGAGGACCATGAGGGTGACGTGGTCCGGGCCCAGCAGGTCCACCCAGCGCGACATCACCAGTGCGTGGTCGTTGCGCCGCCAGAAGTTCGGCGACGGCGGGCACTTGGGTGGGTTGGCGAACACGTTCTCCAGCCACTGTCCGTACGGCATGGCCAAGCCGTACTTCAGGTACTGCTGATAGGACGACGACAGCATCTTGGCGAAGGGCCGCAGCGTGAAGACGGCCTGCAGCCGGTCTGCACCGAGCTCGTCCACGATCCGCGCCAGCGCCTCGCCCTTGGCGAAGACGAAGGACTCGCTGGAGATGACGACGCGGCCCTTGTGCGCCTGGGCGTCGTCACTGAGGTCGTCCCAGTAGTGGGACTGGGGAGGCCGGCCGCCCTTGTCACCCCATCCCCAGGTCCGCTCGGTCACGGCCATGGCCGCCCGGTGGTGGGAGGTCAGGTGGCTGGGATAGAGCACGCCCGCATCGGCCAGCTGCTTCCTGCTGCTGGCCAGCGCACCCTGCACCGCGGTCGTGCCGGTCTTGTGGAATCCCGCGTGGAACAGGATCGAACCCTCGGGCAACGGCTCACAACGCTCAGGCATGCAGGCTCCAGTCGGACGATGATCGGACATCAGAAGGGTACCTGCGAGCCGCGCCTGCGCTGATCAGGCACCTCCACCGGCCGGCCGATCAGGTGCCCCGGTCGGTGGACTGTCGCTCACCGATCGATCGGGCTTCGCGGGCTGCTCACGCATCTCCTGCAGGGCATCTCGGATGTGCCGCCGCTGCTGGGTCTCGGGCACTGAGTACCGCACCTCGGTGTGCACCAGCATGTCCAGCACGGAGCGGCGCTTGGAGTCGAACAGGGTCACCAGCCCGGTGATCAGCCAGACGACCAGGAGCAGCATTCCCGCCCAGGAACGGACCACGGAACGGACGAGCCCGGGACGGCGGCCGTCCGGCGTGCACACCCGCAACCCGGTGACCGCCATGCCCAGCGTCCGGCCAGTGGCCCAGTACGCCAGGGCGAGGTAGATCGGGATGAGCGAGGCAGCCAGCAGGGAGAACGCGGCCACGAGCCAGCTGGGCAATGTCCCGAAGAGCGAGTCGAGCAGGTTGATCAGAGCCGAGAGCCCCTGGCCGGCCACCCAGCCGACGACAGACACGTCGATCGCCAGGCCCAGCAGGCGCGTGACGGCCCCCCCGTAGGTGAACGACCGCCCTGGTGGTGCCGGGGGCAGCGGTAGGTCGCGCCACATGGCCCGCGTCTCGGCGAGATCGGCCACTGCCACCCGCAACGGCCTGGAATCCTCCTCGGACTCCTGGTCCAGAACCAGCGCCAGGGCGGTCGGCTGCTCCGGACGCGGCCCCCGCCGCAGCACACGGCGACCCACCCGATCCACGACGGTGTCGAGATCTGCCAGCGTGCCCCGGAATCCTTCGAGGGCGTCCAGGAAGAGCCCCTGGCTCTGCTCCCGGATCAGGTCCCGCACCGCAGGGTCGTCGATGATGTCGTCCATGATGGTCGGGACGACCTCGTGGCGGATCTTGGGCATCAGGGCATCGATCAGCTGGGGCGCGATCTCCTGCTCGATCTTGGGCATCAGCGCCTCGACGAGCTGCGGCGCGATCTCCTGCTCGATCATCGGCATCAGTGCCTCGATCAGCTGCGGAGCCACCTGCTCCTCGATCATGGGCATCAGCGCCTCCACGAGCTGCGGCGCGATCTCCTGCTCGATCCTGGGCATCAGGGCATCGATCAACTCGGGTGCCACCGACTCGTTGAGGTGGGGCAGCAGCCCATCGACGACCGCCGGGACGAGCTCCGCCTCGAGGTAGGGCCGCAGGTCGTTGAGGATCTTGGGCAGGAGATCCTCAACCAGCCGGGGGGTGAGGTCCTCGAGGATGGCGGGAACCACGGTCTGGCTCAGGTAGGGGGTCACCCCATCGACGATCCGTGGGATGGCCTCCCCGACCAGGTACGGCTCGATCTCCTCGATGACCTGCTCCACGGTGGCGCCGGTGACATCGACGGCCGCCCCAGCCACCGAATGGCCCACGCGACCGACTGTGGCATCGAAGGCACCATCGACGACCCGGCGCACGCTCCCGCGCCGACCTGCGTCTCGTGGACCCTCGGCCATAGCGGCAGGCTACGCCGGGAGGGGGCGCGAACGCCGTGGCTGCCGAGCGTGTCCGATGCGTGCCGTCCTGCCTGCATCGCCCTGCCCACGCCGGGCTCGGGCGCGCGTCAGGCGTCCAGCTCGGGGAATCCGTCCTCAGGGTCGACCACCACACGCCCACCGGGCACGGTCCCGATCGCCCGAGCGACCGCCAGCCCTTGTGCAACCGCCGGACCGATGAGCACGGAGAACAGCACGGTGCCCAGTCCGACCGTGCCACCGAGAAGCCAGCCGACGAAGAGCACCGAGACCTCGATCCCAAGTCGGACCCGACCCACCGGCCAGCCAGTGCGCTGATGCAGACCCGTCATCCAACCGTCCCTCGGCCCGGGACCCAGGTTCGTGGTGAGGTACAGGCCGCTGCCCAGGCCGACCACGGCTACCCCGAGCAGGACGAAGGCGAGCTGCGCGGCCCAGGCGTCGGGCGCCGGCAGCAGGCCGACGCCCACCTGCAGCGCAACGGCGACCACAACAGCATTGGCGATCGTGCCCAGCCCCGGACGTTCCCGCAGCGGGATCCAGAGCAGGAGCACCACGGCACTGACCAGGAAGGTCGCAGCGCCGATCGACATCGGCAGGACCGTGGTCAGCCCCTGGGCGAGCACCGTCCAGGGGCTGACCCCGAGCCCGCTCTGGACGATCAGGGCCTCACCTGTGCCGAATGCGTAGAGGCCGGCGAGCAGCACGCCGAAGCTGCCCGGGGTGGGCGACCACCGGCCGGGCGAGCGCCACCGGGTGACCGGCACGGTGCGCGACGGACGCAGCCAGCCCAGGAACTCCACCGGGGGGACTATAGGCGGCTCCGCCCGAGGGCTGTGCCACCTCGGCATGCGCAGGGCAGGGGCCAAAGCCCCTGTTCGGGTGCGCGCGGATTGCGACACGTTCGCCCTCTTCCCGGCATTCCTCGGGATCGGCGTCGTCCTCGGGCTCGTGTTCTCGAATGCAGGTGGGCGCGACTAGCCCTCTGAGTCCAGATACGCGTCCATCGCCCGGGCTGTGGAGGCGTCGGTCACCAGGGTGTTGATGAGGCCAGCCCGCACGGCCCCGATCGCTGCCTGTGCCTTGGAGGCGCTGCCCGCGAAGCAGATGACGTGCGGAATCGCGCGGAGCTGGTCGGGCGTCATGCCGAGGAGGACTCGTTGATCATCGTGATGCACGAGCGTGCCGTCGATGGCGAAGGACCATCCCGAGACGTCGCCGACCGCACCCGAGAGCGCTGGGTCATCCACGGGGAAGCCGGCTGCCGCGTAGCTGGGATCGGGCTTGGGCCATGCACCCACACCGACCAGGGCCACCTTGGCTGTGTCCCACAGGTCGACCACCTCCCGGATCCCGGGCTCGGCGAGCAGGGGTCCGGCAAGTGGGGCGGAGACGAATGCCGGGGCGTTGAGGTACACAGGCTGGCCACCCAGGGCGCGGGCACAGATGCGCACGATCTCGTTGGGCTGGAACCACGGACGATCGCTGGCATTGCCTCCCATGGCCGGGGCAACCACGAGGCCCGGGATCTTCCGGCGGAGACTGCGGCTGGCGCTGTAGACGCCACGTCCCCACGAGACGACCATGGTGTCGCCGCTGCCGGGTCGTGCCGAGTCGAGGGCCGCTGCGAAGGGCCCGGACAGCAGTGGGCCGGGATCGGCTTCGTTGGCGCGCCCGGGCGCCACGTGCAGCCCGCGCAACCCCAGTCGCTCCTGCAGTCGGTCGACGAGGCGCTGATCGACTCCGGGCGGAACGATCTCGATCCGCACGATGCCCTGCTCGCGGGCCCGCTGCAGCAGACGGCTCACGGACGGCCGGCTGATGCCCAGCCTCTGGGCGATCTCCTGCTGTGAGGCCGACTGCTCGTAGTACATGACAGCAGCGGTCATGAGCGGCTCGGTGCCCTCCTCGCTGATCGGCTGCGACACACCGCTGACCCTATCGGCGCCCCTCGTCCGAGGATGACCTGGAAGGCTCTGCACGTTTGCTCTGGACATATGTGCATGGTACCCCTATGCTCACCGAATCGGATCGATCGGAACCCTCCGATCGTGACGACGGCGTAGCGAACTCACGTCTCGCCTTTGACAGTGATACTCAACGACCGCTTCACGAGAGGACCAGCAATGGCCACCGCGATCGATTACTCCCAGCCACCGGGCACGTCGCTCCGGGTGCGGGTGCAGAAGTTCGGAACGTTCCTGTCCAACATGATCATGCCCAACATCGCAGCCATCATCGCGTGGGGCCTGATCACGGCATTCGTGATCCCTGTGGGATGGACGCCCAACGAGAAGATCGCCACGATGGTGGGCCCCTCGATCTTCTACCTGCTCCCGATCCTGATCGCCTACACCGGCGGCAAGATGGTCTACGGGGTGCGCGGCGGCGTGGTCGGTGGCTTCTCGGTCATCGGCGTGATCATGGCCACCAGCGACCCACTGTTCATCGGCGACAGCAACAGCGCGCCCATGTTCCTGGGCGCCATGATCATGGGCCCGCTCACCGCCTATGTGATGAAGCGGATCGACGGCTTGTGGACCGGGAAGATCAAGCCCGGCTTCGAGATGCTGGTGGACAACTTCTCCGCCGGCATCTGGGGAGCGATGATGGCCGTCGCGGGCATGTTCCTGCTCGCACCGCCGCTGCTGTGGATCATTGACCGGCTGGGAGAGGCTGTCGACTTCCTGGTCAACAACAACCTGCTGCCGCTGACGTCGGTCTTCATCGAGCCGGCGAAGGTGCTGTTCCTCAACAACGCCATCAACCACGGCGTGCTGACACCCCTGGGCATCGAGGAGGCAGCCCAGACCGGCAAGTCGATCCTGTTCCTGCTGGAGGCCAACCCGGCCGCCGGCACTGGTCTGCTGCTGGCCTACATGTTCTTCGGCAAGGGCGTGGCCCGTGCCACGGCCCCGGGCGCAGCGATCATCGTCTTCTTCGGTGGTATCCACGAGGTCTACTTCCCCTACGTGCTGATGCGCCCCCGCCTCATCCTCGCCACGATCGCCGGTGGCATGACCCAGATCTTCATCAACGTGCTGTTCAACACCGGCCTGCGGGCGCCCGCGGCTCCCGGATCGATCTTCGCCGTCTATGCCCAGACGCCGCAGGGTGACTTCCTCGGGATCACGCTGTCGGTGATCGGTGGCATCACGGCCAGCTTCCTGGTCGCGGCGTTCCTGCTCAAGACGGACAAGGGCGACTGGGACGAGGGCGACCTCGAGGTCGCCACGCAGAGCATGGTGTCGATGAAGGGCAAGGACTCCATCGCCTCCTCCATGGTCGCCGGATCCGGCCAGGCACACACCGGACCGATCACCAGCATCGTGTTCGCCTGCGACGCCGGCATGGGATCGTCGGCGATGGGCGCCTCCGTCCTGCGCAAGAAGATCAAGGATGCCGGGTTCCCGGACGTCACGGTGGTCAACAAGGCCATCGCCAACCTCGAGGACACCTACGACCTGGTCGTGACCCATCAGGACCTGACCGCACGGGCCGCTCCCAAGACCCCGTCGGCCATCCAGATCTCGGTGGACAACTTCATGGCCAGCCCCCGCTACGACGACATCGTGGTGATGATCGAGGAGTCCAACCGGGCGCTTGTGCCGTCCGGCGCAGCTGCTGCGGGCGCAGGTGCCGCGGCATCGGCTCCCCAGCCGGGGCTCCGGACACTGCTTCCCGATTCGGCGATCGTCCTGAACGGGACGGCACGCACCCGGGATGACGCGATCAACGAGGCCGGCCAGCTCCTGGTCGCCACGGGCGCGGTCCAGCCGGCCTACATCGAGTCGATGTACGACCGGGAGAAGTCGGTCTCGACCTACGTGGGCAATGCCCTGGCCATCCCACACGGCACGAACGAGGCGAAGCTCTCGATCAACAACACCGGCCTGTCATTCATCCGCTACCCCGAGGGGATCGACTGGAACGGTGACGGCGAGCTGGCCAGGTTCGTCGTCGGGATCGCCGGCGCAGGCGAGGACCACCTGACGCTGCTGGGAAGCATCGCCCACGTGTTCCTCGACGAGGACAAGGTGGCGGCACTCGACGCGGCCACCACCAAGGCGGACGTCGCCGCTGTCCTGGACAGCGTCCAGCTCGACTGAGCCCGAGTGGTGGGTGGCAGCCCCCGCGATCTGGGGGCTGCCACCCACCAGGGCACGATCCCTGAGGTTCACCCACGAACTCATGCTCGACCCCCACGACACGAAGGAACTGACATGTTGGTTGCCCGCTACTACGCCCCCGGCGATGTCCGCATGGAGGACATGCCCGAACCCACACCGGGCCCCAAGGAGGTCAAGCTGCGGGTCCACGCCAACTCGATCTGTGGGACCGACGCCAAGATCTTCCAGCACGGCCACCACCGCCTCGACCCGCCGCGGGTGCTCGGCCACGAGTTGGCAGGTGAGGTCGTCGAGGTCGGCGCAGAAGCTGTCGGCGGCTGGTCAGTCGGTGACCGCGTCCAGGTGATCGCCGCCGTCCCGTGCGGCGAGTGTGAGTACTGCGCACGCGGATGGCAGACCGTCTGCCCGACGCAGAAGGCCGTGGGCTACCACTGGGACGGTGGGCTGGCGAAGTACATCATCATCCCCGAGGAGGTACTGAAGGTCGATGGCCTGAACCCCATCGCCGACCACGTCTCCTACGCGGAGGCCTCGGTCGCCGAGCCGTTCGCCTGTGCCCTGAACGCCCAGGAGCTGGCCAACGTCGGCGAGGGTGACGTGGTTGTCGTTGTCGGCGCGGGGCCGATCGGATGCATCCACGTCCGCCTGGCTCGGGCCCGCGGAGCCAAGGAGGTCTACCTCGTCGAGCTGTCCCGGGAGCGACTGGACCTCTCCGCCGAGCGGGTCAAGCCCGACGCCGCCATCTGCGCAGCCGAGGTCGACCCCGTGGCCGAGGTGATGCGCCTGACCGACGGCCGAGGTGCGGACGTCATCATCACCGCGGCCGGCTCGGGCAAGGTGCAGGAGGACGCGCTGCAGATGGCCGCCCTGCGGGGCCGGATCAGCCTGTTCGGGGGCCTGCCCAAGGACAAGCCGACGATCACGTTCGACTCGAACGTCGTGCACTACCGGGAGCTGACCGTGGTCGGCGCCAACGGGTCGAGCCCCGCGCACAACCGCAGGGCCCTGGAGTACATCGCCTCGGGAGCCGTTCCGGTGGACGACCTCATCACCGACCGGTTGCCCCTGGAGCAGTTCGTCGAAGGTGTCCAGGCCGTCATCGGTGGGACCGCCATCAAGGTGACCATCGAGCCGTGACCGGCTCGGGCCGGAGGGTGCGCCATGCTGAGCACGGGCACCCTCCGGCCCCTCGCCCGGAAACCACGAACGGAGTCCCGATGTACGCAGAGGAACGACAGGCAGCGATCGTCGATCTCGCCCGCACCAGCGGGCGGGTGGAGGTCACCCGGCTGGCTGAGACCCTCGACGTCACACCGGAGACCGTGCGTCGGGACCTCACCGCCCTGAGCCGATCCGGTGTGCTGCGGCGCGTGCATGGTGGCGCGATCCTCACTGATGCCCTCGGCTTCGAACCGGCCCTGGCCGTCCGGGAGAACGTGCACACCGGTGAGAAGGCACGCATCGCTCAGGCAGCCCTCGAGTGGCTGCCGGAGCAGGGTGCCATTGCCATCGACGGCGGGTCGACCACCCACCAGTTCGCCGAGATCCTCCCGTTCGACCGAGCATTGACCGTCGTCACCAACAACCTGGCCATCGCCCTGCCGCTGGCGGACCGCACGGACCTCACTGTCCACATCGTGGGTGGGCGACTGCGCGGACGCACCCTGACCACCGTCGACGAGGTCGCACTCGAGTACCTGCGCGGCATCCACCTCGACGTCGCGTTCCTCGGGACCAACGGCTTCTCGATCGCCCGCGGGCTGACCACCCCCGACAGCGCTGAGGCCGCGGTCAAGCGTGCCTTCGTCGCAGCGTCCCGCACGCGGGTCCTGCTCACCGATCACACGAAGTTCGGCCTCGATCACTTCGCCCATGTGGCGGACCTGGCCGAGATCGACGTGATCATCTCCGACACTTCACTGACCGACCAGGCCGTTGCAGAGATAACAGAGGCCGGACCCAAGGTGGTACTCGCATGATCGTCACTGTCACTCTGAACCCGAGCCTGGATCGGACCCTCGCGGTGTCGGCCCTGCTGCGCGGCGAGGTGATCCGTGCTGATTCCACCATCGAGGACCCCGGCGGCAAAGGGGTGAACGTCACGCGGTTCCTGACCACTCGGGGGTCGGACTCGGTCGCGGTCCTGCCTGTCGGTGGGTCCATCGGGCGGGGACTGGTCGGGCTGCTCGACGATGCCGGGATCCCCTACCGGGCCATCCCGATCCACGGCCGGACGCGGGCCAACGTCACCGTGGTCGAACCCGACGGCACGACCACGAAGCTCAACGAGCCCGGCCCGGACCTGACGACCGGGGAGATCGACGCCCTGATCGAGGCCGTCGCCGAGCTGGTCACGCCCGACGGCTGGGTGGTGGTCGCCGGCAGCCTGCCCGCCGAGCTGGACACCTCGGTGATGAATCGCCTGGGAGATGTCGCCCGCACAGCGGGCGCCCGGTTCGCCCTGGACGCCAGTGGCGATGCCCTGGCCGATGGGTTGGCGGCCGGCCCCGACGTGATCAAGCCCAACGACGAGGAGCTCGGCGAGATCCTGGGCCGGGAGCTGACCACGATCGAGGAGGTCCTGGCCGGCTGCGATGAGGCACGGGCCCGCGGCGCGGGTGCCGTGATCTGCAGCCTGGGGTCCAAGGGTGCGGTCCTGGTCGATGACCACGGCCGCTGGTTCGCCACCGGACCCAAGGTCGCGGTCCTGAGCACCGTCGGGGCAGGGGACAGCCTGCTGGCCGGGTTCCTGCACGGCGGCGGATCCGGCCCCGAAGCACTCAGGGTCGGGATCGCCTGGGCAACCGCCGCCGTCCAGACCGCCGGCACAGGTGTTCCCGCCGCCGACCTCATCGACCTCGACGCGGTGCAGGTCAGCGTCATCGAGCAGTAGGGGCC
>CAVONS010000012.1:0-122141 GCA_963697345.1 uncultured Actinomycetes bacterium
GTCGGCGCACGTCCCGGGGTCAACGGTCGACGGTCAGGCGGGCTGGGCGTACCCCGTGACGGCTGTGTCGTACAGCACGCACGCCTCCTGGCCGACCACCCACGCGAGGTGGCCGGGCTCCATGACGAAGGCATCGCCTGGCACGTAGGTGACCTCGACCCCGTCCTTGCCCACCACCACCATCGAGCCCGATCCGCAGACGCCGGTGTGGCGGGCCATGCACTCATCCGTGCCTGCTATCGGCTTGACGTCCACCTCCCACCGCCAGCCCGGCTCGAAGACGCCGCGCCCGACGGTGAAGTCCCCGAGCGTGATGACGTCCATGCGGCCGTTGGCCGCGAAGGGCCGGGTCAGGACTGGTAGGACTGACCCATGACCGCGAACCTGCCCTCGGGCATCGAGTACCAGCGGATGATCGCCGGCGAGCTCTACCTGCCCAGCGACCCTGAGCTCGTCGCCGCACGTGCCCGTGCCCGTTCGCTGGAGTTCCGGTTCAACCACACACCTCCTGAGCAGGCAGACGAGCGTGCCGCGATCCTGGGCGACCTCTTCGGCAGCACAGGTGATTCGCTGGAGATCGAACCGATGCTGCACGTGGACTATGGGCTGAACATCCACATCGGCCAGCGCTTCTACGCCAATGCCCATTGCGTCATGCTCGACGTCGCCGAGATCCGGATCGGGGACGACACGATGCTGGCCCCGGGCGTGCAGCTGCTCACCGCGACGCACCCCGTGGACCCGGTGGCGCGCACCTCGGGGCGCGAACTGGGCTACCCGATCACGATCGGCCGGCGGGTGTGGCTCGGCGGCGGAGTGATCGTCGGGCCCGGTGTCACGATCGGCGATGACGTGGTGGTCGGATCCGGTGCCGTGGTCATCAAGGACCTGCCCGACGGGGTCGTGGCCGTCGGCAACCCGGCGCGGGTGGTGCGCTCCATCTGACCGCGGGCCGGCTCACGTCTGGCTGGGGTGCCCCGCAGGGGTGCTCCGCGCTAGTTTCACTGGCAGGTCAGTTCGGATCAGCCGCGCCGAAGGAGGACCCGATGAGCTCGCGACCATCACCGTTCCCCGCTGGATTCCTCTGGGGCGGCGCGACGGCGGCCAACCAGATCGAGGGTGCCCACGACGAGGCGGGCAAGGGCCTGTCGATCCAGGATGTGGCCCCGAGCGGGATCAAGGGCCCGCGCACCGAACACCCCACACCGGACAACCTGAAGCTGATCGGGATCGACTTCTACCACCGGTACGCCGAGGACATCGCGATGCTCGCCGAGATGGGCTTCCGGGTGTTCCGGATGTCGATCGCCTGGAGCCGCATCTTCCCGCAGGGAGATGAGGAGACACCCAACGAGGACGGGCTGGCCTTCTACGACAGGGTGTTCGACGAGTTGGAGCGCCATGGCATCACCCCGCTGGTGACGATCTCGCACTACGAGACCCCGCTGCATCTGGCCCAGACCTACGACGGCTGGGTGAGCCGGGACCTGATCGGGTTCTACGAGCGCTACGTCCGCGTCCTGATCGAGCGCTATGGCCATCGGGTGAAGCACTGGCTGACCTTCAACGAGATCAACTCGGTCCTGCACGAACCGTTCCTGTCGGGGGCCATCAACACACCGAAGGAGCAGCTGTCACGCTCGGACCTGTACCGGGCTGCACACCACGAACTGGTGGCCTCCGCCCTGGCCACGAGGATCATCCACGAGATGTCCCCCGACTCCCTCGTCGGATGCATGCTGCTGTCGATGCCGGTGTATCCCCTCACCCCTGACCCGGCCGACATGGTCGCCGTGATGCACACCGACCACCTGAACCTCATGTTCGGCGACGTCCAGGTGCGTGGCGAGTACCCCGGCTATGCCCTGCGCCACTTCCAGGAGTCCGGCATCGACGTGGACATCACCGACCTCGACCGGGAGATCCTGGCCAACACAGTGGACTTCGTCTCCTTCTCCTACTACATGAGCATCTGCGAGACCGCCGATGCGGCGCGGATGGAGGCCGGGGAGGGCAACATCCTCGGCGGGGTGCCGAACCCCACCCTCACGGCCAGCGACTGGGGCTGGCAGATCGACCCCCGCGGCCTGCGCCTGGTCTGCAACCAGTTCTGGGATCGCTGGCAGAAGCCGCTCTTCGTGGTCGAGAACGGCCTGGGTGCCCGCGACGAACTCGTGGAGGTCGACGGCGTGCCCACGGTTCTCGACGACTACCGGATCGCCTACATGAACGACCACCTCGTCCAGCTCGGCGAAGCCATCACCGACGGGGTCGAGGTCCTCGGGTACACCTCCTGGGGATGCATCGACCTCGTCAGCTTCACGACAGCTGAGCTGAGCAAGCGGTACGGGTTCATCTACGTCGACCGCAACGACGACGGCACCGGGACACTGGCGCGCCACAGGAAGAAGTCCTTCACCTGGTACGCCGACGTCATCGCCACCAATGGCGCAAGCCTGCGCCGATGACTCCTGGTCGTCCGCTACCCGGGCCACCGCTTCAGCCCTCAGACATGGGCCACCACGTCAGGAAGCCGCCAGGTACCTCGGCTCCGGTCGGGTGAGCGCCACCGCGCCCTGGGGACTGGTCCATCTCAAGCCTGAGTCGGGCATCGCGTCCACCGACCACCCGGCCTCGTGCTTGAGGCGGTGGTGACGGCGGCACAACGCGTGCAGGTTGCCAGCACTTGTCGCGCCCTCCGGGAAGGGCACGAGATGATCGAGGTCGCACTCGGCTGCCGCGACCAGACATCCCGGGAAGCGACACGTCCCGTCCCGTAGGCGCACCTGGCGCTCCAGCGCGGCTGGCGGTCGGTAGGAACGCGACCCCACATCCAGGACGGCACCCGACGACGAGCTGACCAGGACATGGCGCCACCTCGCGTCCCCGGCAGCCAACCGGCGGGCAACGTCCGCCGGGATCACCCCGAGGCCGTTGACGACAGCGGGGGTGTCGCTGAGGCCCGCCAACGAGTCGATCGGGATCGTCACATGGATCTCGGTGGACACGCCCGGAGCTGGCCCGCCCGGAACAGGCCCGCCCTCGGGGCCAGGGGACATTGCCTTCGGGTCGCCTCCCGCACCGGCCTCGCCCTGAGATCGGCGCCCGAGCACGAGATCGACCAGGGCATCAGCCATCCACGGGCCAAGGGCTCGCCGGTCACCATCGGCCGCGCGGTCACAGTCAGCTCGAGCGCGCCCTCGGATTGCAGCGTGCACCCGCTCTGCGTCCTCGCTGGCCAGCACGGCAGTGAGCTCAGCGGTCCCATCAGAGCCATGCGACACCCAGACCCCGCGTCTGTCCATGGCCTTCTTGCGGCGCTGGGGAAGGACATCGACGCCCAAGTGCGCCAGCAGACGTCGGAGGAAGATCTCCAGCTGACGAGCAGTGTGGTCGACGGCATAGGCCAGGCCCCGGTCGAGGACGAGCGCGTACTCCGCCCCGTGGGCCCGACGCGGAACACCCTCGGGATCGGTCCTGGGCACGTCGAAGAGCGCCTCACCAAGGATGCGTGCTCTCGTCGCGTCGAGGTGACCGGCGGCCAGCGCCGCCCACACCCGGGGGTGGCAGCGCAGCGTCTCGGCACCTGCCCGCAGCCACTGGGCCGAGCGCCTGGAGATCACCAGAGCCGCGGAGAGCTCATCCTCCACGTGGTCGGTCATCGGACCCCCGGCATCATCGCGCCCCAGCGCGCACACCGCTGCCGCCTGGACGGCGGCCACCTGGGCCATCAGGGTCTTGGCCTGGTCGAGCACCTCCAGGGGGCCGGCGAGTGCATCGCGGGCGCCTCCGGGCTCAGCGCGCAGCAGCGCCACCAACCCCTCGACGCCCAGGCCCGAAGGATCGATCGGCCGTCCCTGGTGATCGTGGACCTGCAGTTCCAGAAGCATCGTGGATCCCCCGTTCCCCGTGTGCGCCGCACCCAGCAGTACGAACATCTGTTCGAATACTACCTCTGCCGTCGGACATCCGACCGGCTCGGTGACCAAGCTGTGGACAGCCCACGCAGCCGCACCCACGGCCCCGCGCGACAGGTCAGCGCGCGCCCGCCGGATCCAACTCCACCGCGCCATCGCGCGCACCGCGCCGCCCACGGATCCGATGGCCCAACGCGACCAGCCCCAACCCGACCGCATAGATGACGAGGTTCACGATCCCGTAGCCCCACACGTCCTCGTTGGAGAACTCCGGGTACGGGCCGAAGGCCTGGGTCGATCCGTTGATCCATTCCATGAGGAGATTCGCTGTCTGGAATGTGAACACGAACGAGTGGATCGCGATGTACGCGACGAAGGCGGCCATGCGGCTGCGGACCAGCAGGCCGAGCGGGAGCGGGATGAGGATCATCAGGATGAGTTCCATGCCTCGAACCTAGGCAGACGCCGGGCGCGGGACATCGTGGCCACCGCCAGCCTTGCCCCCGCGAGGACACGTACGTGCTGGCACGGATCGACGGGACCTGCCGAGGGGGCCATGATGACGTCGTGGCGCCGAGGCGATGGCGATGGACCCTGGTGAGCGCGCTGCTGGTGTACGCAGCGGGTGTCGCAGCCATGGTCGCGATCGGCCTGAACCCCGCCGGCGAACCACCCGAGTTCGCTGTTGCCGTGGCCTCGACCTTCTCCGTGGGACTCGGACTGCTCGTGGCGTGGCGTCGGCCGGAGAGCCCCATGTCGGGTGCCCTGGTCCTCCTCGTGGCGGCCCCGACCCTCGTGTCGGCACTGGAGCAGTGGGGCGCCACATGCGGCACACCGGGCCAGATGCCCGGCGCTTGCGTGGTTGCCGCGATCGCTCCTGGGATCTGGGTGTTCAACCTCGCCGGCTTCATCGCCCTCTGCGCGACTGTCCCCCATGGGCCTGCGGCAGGGTGGGGCGGGCGATTCCTGCCCTGGGTGTACCTCGCCGCTGCGCTGTTCGCCATGGTGGTCGTCTCGCTCCAGCCCGACGCCTCCACCGGGGCTGACCCCGCGATCCGCGCAGCCGACCGCGTGGACCTGCCGGCCGCCCTCAACACGGTGCTGATCGTGGCTGCCGCCCTCAGCCTCTTCGCGAGCCTGGCGGCCGCCGCGCTCTCGGTCGTGGTCCGGTATCGACAGGGCGATGAGCTGACTCGCGTGCAGTTGCGGTGGTTCACCCTCGGCTGCGTCCTTGTGCCCGTGCTCCTGGTTGGAGGATGGTTCGCCCAGGCCCTGGGCGCAACGCTGGTGGTGGCCTACACACCCTTCATGCTCGCCATCGTGGTGGGCCTGCCGATCACGGTGGCTGTCGCGATCTTCCGCCACGACCTGCTCGACATCGACCGCGTGCTCAGCGACACCCTCTCGTGGCTGCTCACCACGGTGGTCGCGGCCGGGGTGTTCGCCCTGGTGGTGGTCGCCATCTCCCAGTCCGGCATCCTTCAAGGTCTTGTCGGCGAAGGGGCCGGGCTTGTCGTCGCCGCGTTCGTGACCGCCCTGATCCTGACGCCCCTTCATCGCTGGTTCGCCCACGCCGTGGGCAGCATCGTGGATCGCGATCGGGTGGTCGTGCTCGCCTCAGTCCGCAGGTTCATCGACCTGGTGCGCGACGGGAAGGCGGAGCCCGAGGAGGTGCAGACAGTTCTTCGGCAGTGCCTGGATGACCCGTACCTGCGGGTCCTGCTGCGTGAGCCGGGGCACGAGGGCCTGACTGCGCTCGACGGCACGCCGTATGCACTCGACCCCGACTCCACCATCATCGAGTTGGAGTCCCGTGGGTCGACGGTCGGGGCGCTCCTGCTGAGCCGCACCTCCGCCGGCCGGGTGCGTCGGGCGCGCGAGGCCGCCGCCGAGGCTCGTCTTGCGATCGAGGTCAGCCGTTTGCGGATGGAGCTGCGCCACTCACTCGACGATGCGCGTGAGAGTCGGCTGCGCCTCGTGGAAGCGGCCGCCACCGAGCGTCGTCGCCTCGAGCGAGACCTGCATGACGGGGCCCAGCAGCAGATCGTCGCCGTCGGCATGCGGCTGCGCTCAGTCCAGCGCCACTGCCCACCCGGTGACCCAGTCAACGACGAGCTCGATCTGGCCGTGAACTCCCTGGAGGCCATCGTCGCCGAGCTGCGCCGACTGGCCCATGGGATGCGCCCAGGCATGCTCGACGACGGACTCGGACCGGCGTTGCGGCTCATGGTGGCCGACAGTCCGATTCCGGTGCATCTGGACGTCGCCGAGGTCAGCGCATCGGAGGCGGCGGTCACCACTGCCTACTACGTGGTCGCCGAGGCACTGGCCAACGCACTGAAGCACTCCGGAGCCAGCGCAGTGGACGTCCGCATCGGCACGGTGGACACTCGGTTGGGTGTGGCGGTACACGATGACGGCGCGGGCGGTGCGCGACCGGGCTTCGGGCTGACGGCCATCCGCGACAGGGTCGCCGCCCTGGGTGGCACGTTCACGCTGCAGAGCACGCCTTCCGACGGCACCCGGATCGAGGTGCTGCTCTGATGCTGCGGATCGTGGTTGCCGAGGACTCCGTCCTGTTCCGGGAGGGGCTCACCAGGCTGCTCACGGAATCCGGCCACGACGTCGTCGACGCTGTGGGCGATGCGCCAGCGCTGGTGGCGGCCGTCAACGATCACCTGCCGGACCTGGTGATCGTCGACGTCCGCATGCCACCCACCATGACCGACGACGGGGCGCAGGCGGCCCACGTCCTGCGCACGCAGTACCCCGAGCTCGGGATCCTCCTGCTCTCGCAGCACGTCGAGACGCGCCACGCCCTGGACCTGGTCGGCACCGGCGGATTCGGCTACCTGCTCAAGGATCGTGTGCTGCGCATGGACGACTTCCTCGACGCAGTGGAACGCGTGGCAGCCGGCGGCTCCGCGCTGGATCCCAGCGTCGTGGCCGCCCTGGTCGCCCCGCGGCGGCTCGATGATCGACTGGCAGGACTGTCCGGCCGGGAGCTCGAGGTGCTGGGACTCGTGGCCGAGGGCCGAACGAACATGGCCATCGCCGAGCGACTGTTCGTCACGGAGCGAACCGTGGAGGCGCACATGCGCTCGATCCTGCAGAAGCTCCAGATCGATGACTCGGGCGACAGCCACCGCCGGGTGCTCGCCGTGGTCGCCTACCTGGGCCGCTGACGCAGCAAACCGAAGGCGGCCCTGATGATGGGACTGGTCGTCTGCGAGCAGGCCGGGCGCACGTCCGGTGCGGCACCATGAGGTACGACTGCTGCAGTGTCGCTTCAGCTGTGTGGCACGGAAGGGCCGAGGAATGCCGATGATGACCCAGGTCGAGTTCAGGTCACAGAAGTTCCCCCCCTACGAGGGGGAAGAGGAGGGGACAAACCCCGGTGTCTGGGGAAGGCGTCTGGTCGAGTACCTCTCCGAGCACCTGTCAGCGCGGGGAATCACGACTGGCACTGCCAACGCCGAGGACTGGGGCTGGTACCTGCCCGTGCCGAACGATGGATTCCGGCTGGCTCTCTGCTGCGGACATCAGGATGGCGCTGCAGACGAGTTCGTCGTCTTCACCGACCCGAGCCGACCGGTGGTCCGTCGTGGCTTCACGAAGGTGGACGCCGCACCCGCCCTCGGCCGGCTGACCCAGGCCCTGCACGAGATCCTCTCCGCCGACCCCGACATCGCGGACATCGTGTGGACGTAGGAGCGTCAAGAAGCAGGTTGGCCCGCAGCGCCCACGGCGTACTCCGCGCGTGCTCGGGAGGTCTCCTGATCGTCCAATGGATCACGTGCCCATCCCAGAATCGCGGTGACTCATGCCGGGCCGAGGTCGGCCTTGACGTCCTCGGCACGGGATCGCGGGCCGCCCGCCGGCCATCTCCTCGCGAGAAGCCCGTACCGCCTCGAGGTCGGCCAGGTCCTCCGCGGCAGCGATCCGCATCCACCACATCCGCCAGCCGGGCCCGAGCATCGCTGACCGTCATCTCACTCATGCATCACGGTACCCCCGGGGGTATAGTGGGGGCCATGACTGAGATGCGAACCCCCCTGTGGCTCTTCGACGGTGACTGCGGACCCTGCGACCGGGCTGCGGCGAAGATCCGGACCCGGGTGGCCCCACCGGCCGACGTACGCCCCTACCAGTCGGCGGATCTCGACGCCCTCGGCATCGGGCAGGACGAGGTCCTCCGTGGCCCCGTGCTCGTCAGGCCCGACGGCAGCCACGTGGTCGGCCCGCAGTCCGTCGCCGAACTGCTGAGGATGTCCCGGCCGCCGTTCCGGCTGGCCGGCGCGCTCATGCAAGCCCCCGGGGTCCGCCAAGCACTCGCGGCCATCGGGCCGCACATGTACCAGCAGCGGTACCGCCTGCCCGGGGCCACGGCCGCGTGCCAGACCCCCGAGCCCGTGCACACCGCGCCCTAAGCCGAGCCAGCCGAGGTCACCTCCCCCGCGGAGAGCCGCCTCAGCCCCCGGGTGAGAGTCTGCAGCACGAGCATGAGCGCGGACACGGCCGTCAGCGTGTGCCACGCGGCGTGGCCCTGCAGCAGGGAGTCGGGCCGGCACAGCACCCCGCGGTCATCGAGCACCCACAGGCCGTAGGCGACGACGAGCAGACCGAACCGCGCCCATCTGGGTGATAGCCACGCAGCACGGTCGAGTCTGCCCACATCAGGCAGGTTGAATCTGTAGAGCGGCTCACCGTCACGCAATGCGGCCGGCCCCGCCGCCGATCGACCATCCGAAGCTGTCCCCTTCTTCGGCAGCCCCCTTGATCCCCGGACTGTTCTGGGTCCACACGGTCACGGGGCCGGGGTCACCGGTGGACGTGCCCCGCAGGACGCTGACTGCCCCGGCGGCGCTTGGCCCTGGTGGGCGATCAGCCGGGTCCGCGGCCAGCCAGGCGTGGCTACCCCCGCTGAAGGGCAGGACCGCGATGTCCCCGTACGGACTGCGGCTCACCGGCCAATCCACCCAGCTGGGCCCCAGCCCGCCCGCTGTGCCGATGATCACTTGATGGCCCACCGCAAGGTCCGGGTAGCCGTCGCCGGTCAGATCGCCGGCAGCCGCGGGTGTCCCGTAGTCCTCGTCCCCGCCACCCACGAGCCAGCGGGCATCGACGCCGGGGACCCCACCGACGCCCAGCGGCGCGGGGCGCAGTCCGTCCCCATGCCCGTGCAGCACAGCAGTCCCACCCTCGGAACCGGCACTGGAAGCCATGACCAGGTCGTCACACCCATCACGGTTGAAATCGGCGAACGTGAGCGTGAAGCGCGAGAACGGCCACATGCCCAGGTCCGCTGCCAGGAAGTACTGACCACCGGCTGAGGTCAGCCCGGAAGAACCACCGAGAAGCGTGTGCACCGACGACCCGCGCTCGTGAACCGTTGGGCTGTCCAACTCCGCGTAGGTACCGATGGCCAGATCGTCCCGACCGTCGCCGTTGACATCCCCGGTGGCCAGCGCGTTGCCGAACCGCTCCCAGACGCTCGGCTGGCTGGCGAGACCTCCCTGCCCCTGCCGCCACGACTGAGCGCCGGACGAGGTCAGCCCGCCCGACGAACCGCGCAGCACCACCACCCACCCCGCCTGACTCAGGGTCCCCACGTTCTCGGACGGCACCCCGACCACGAGGTCGGCGTACCCGTCGGCATCGAAGTCCCCGGCGGCGAGTGCCTTGCCGAACATGTCGTCCCTCTCGTTCTTGCCCGGCACCCCCGGCTTGCCCTGATGCCAGATCTGGTCGCGGGCCGTCAACCCGGTGGCGCTTCCGTACAGCACCTGAACCGCCCCGGCCCGGTACACCGAACCCACGTCCTCGTAGGGCATCCCGACAGCCAGGTCGGCGTACCCGTCGCCGTCGAAGTCCCCGCAGGTGAGCACCTCGCCGAACCGGTCCCCCTTCTCCAGAGCCCCCTTGATCCCCGTGGTGCCCTGATGCCACAACTGGTCGCGGGCCGTCAACCCGGTGGCGCTTCCGTACAGCACCTGCACCGCCCCGGCATCCTTGACGCCACGCACGTCCTCACCGATGACCCCGACCGCCAGATCGGCGGACCCATCCCCGTCGAAGTCACACGGAACCGTCGCACTGGTGACCGCCACAGCCGCGTTCACCCCCACTGGTGTCACCGCCGGCGTGACCACACCACCGACGAGGACCAGACCCATCCCCATCAACAGCCCACACTTCATGAGAAGCCACCCCGTTCCGTATTCAGTTGACGCCCCCTTCACGCTAGCCGGGGCCGGGTAGCGCCCAGCAGGGTCGAAGGACCTGGTGATCGTCGACGTCCGCATGCCACCCACCATGACCGACGACGGGGCGCAGGCGGCCCACGTCCTGATCGACTGGTAGGCCTGTCCGGCCGGGAGCTCGAGGTGCTGGGACTCGTGGCCGAGGGCCGAACGAACATGGCCATCGCCGAGCGGCTGTTCGTCACCGAGCGGGCGCCCGAAGGGGGCGAGAACCGCTACGAGATCCGCACCGGGGACTGGTCGTCTGCGAGCAGGCGCGTGAGGGCTTCAGTGCGGGGGGTCATCCCCAGGTCCTCGGTGGTGGGCCATTCGTCGATCTCACGCCGCGCGAATTCGATCCATTGCTCGGCGGTCTTGAACATCTCGATCTGGAACGTGGCGAACAGCACGGACAGGTGCGTCCGCTGCGGGAACGGATGTCCGCTGTCCAGGTAGGACGCCATGAGCTCCACGACGGCCCGATGCTGTTCGCCCAGGTCGCTCTCGAACTCGTCGAGGGCTCGCGCGAGATCGTCTCGGGATCCGTGATCGGCGAAGAGGAGCCTCAGGAGGGCTTCGATCTCCAGCCGGGGGGGCTGGGTCCGCGTAGTCGTCCACTCGTTGAGGGCCCCGCGCCCCTCCTCGGTGATGGCGTAGACATTGCGGGTCCGAATTCCGACGGACTCCTTGTGAACCGTCGCATACCCGAGCTCGACGAGCTTCTTGGGCTCGGAGTACAGGAGCCGTTCGGACTTCGGCCAGGCGTAGCGCAGGCTTCGGTGGGCCTGGCGCGTGAGCTCGTAACCAGTCCACGGCTTGAGGGCGAGCAGGGCGAGGACTGCGAAGGAGGATGTGGTCATTCTCGGTGTCACACCCTTGACTCTACTGCAAGTTGCAGTGTAGGAAGGTCCTATCTGCTGCAACATGCAGTAGTGCAGAGTCGAGACAAGAGGAGCAGCGAAGATGAAGAGCAACGTCGTAGACCTCCCGACCGCACACGAGGCCCTCGGGGAGATGGTCCGGGGTCAGGAGTGGGGCGGGATGACGTCCGCGTACATGCAGTACCCGACCGGTCTCGACTTCTGCCCCCTGCTTGAGGGGCTCGAGCGGGATCATTGCCAGTGCCCGCACTGGGGGTACGTGATCGACGGCCGGATCCGGGTCAACTACGAGGATGGCACCGAGGAACGCGTGAGCGCGGGCGAGATCTACTACTGGCCGTCCGGTCACACCGTCGTGGTCGAGGAGGCGATCACCATGGTCGAGTTCAGCCCGCACGACCAGATGTCCGAGGTCCTGGCACACGTCGTCGGCAAGCTGTAGCCCAACCCGATCAGGGCGAGACCGGGGAGGGGGACAGACCCCCAACGCGGATCGCTCGGGAGGACACCATGGAGATTGCAGAGCACATCACAGCAGTCGGACGCGAGGCTGAGGTGTTCGCCGAGGCAGCGCGCCAGGGCGGACTTGAGGCAGACATCGAGGGCTGCCCCGGGTGGAACATGCGGGACCTGGTCCGGCACCTCAGTGAGATCCACCTCTGGGCTGCGGCGCGCGTTGCGAGACGCACATCGAAGCTCTTCCCGGACGACATCTCGGAACACACCGAGTCCTGGCCGGAGCTGGCCATCTTCTGGCCCGACGACAGCGACCTGGTCGACTGGTACCTCGAGACGAACGCCAACCTCGTCCGGGCGCTCGAATCAGCATCGCCGAGCGATGACATGCCCACGTTCCTCCCGGCACCGTCGCCCCTGGCGATGTGGGCACGGCGCCAGGCCCACGAGACGGCCGTGCATCGATTCGACGCCCAGAAGGCGAGGGGCATCGGAACCGGGTTCGACCCGGCCTTCGCCTCGGACGGGATCGACGAACTCGTCCGTGCGTTCGCTCCACGCTCCACCACGTTCCCGGTCGCGAGCACCCGGACCGCCGTCATCCACGCTGCCGACACCGGCGACAGCTGGCATGTGACCTTCGCGACCGATGGCATCACCACCGCTCGTGGCGACGGGCCTGCCGACATGACCCTGACCGGCCACGCGTCAGACCTCTATCTGGTCCTGTGGAATAGAGCAGAGGGGTCGACACTCACTGTGGCCGGCGACGGTGGACTACTCGACCTGTGGCACACCAACATGCGTATCCGTTGGGGCTAGGCATACCGGAGGAGAGGCGACCGACCGCATCACGATGGCCACATAGCAGGCCGCACGATCTGGCGCGCCTGAAGGGATTCGAACCCCTGGCCTTCTGATCCGTAGTCAGATGCTCTATCCGCTGAGCTACAGGCGCACTGCCCCGGAGGGCCTACCAAGGCTACCCGACCTCGGCGACGTTCACGAAATCGCAGCCGGCTGCCCGGAGCTCGCCGAGAAGCGGCAGTGGCCCCGGGAATCCCGAGGCCACTGGCGTACGGCGGAGGCGGAGGGATTTGAACCCTCGATGGGGCTATAAACCCCAAACCCGCTTAGCAGGCGGGCGCCATAGACCTGACTAGGCGACGCCTCCCCATCCCTCTCGGGACGGCCAAAGGGTACCTGAACGCACGTTGGCGGCGGTAATCGCCGGTCAGCCCGCCAGGCTCTCCACGAGGTCCGCGTACTGCGTCTTGGCGTCATCGGCGGACATGCCCTTGATCTTCTCCCAGGCCTGGTACTTCGCCTTGCCCACCGGATCCGTGAAGCCCGGCTTCTTGCCCTGGACATCACCGACCGTGCCCTGCTTGAACAGCGCGTACATCTGAAGCAGCGTGTCGTTGTCCGGACGCTCGGGCAGCGTCTTGGACGCGTCAGCTGCAGCGTTGAAACGGTCGTCGAGCTCGGACATGCATCCTCCTGGTGGGTCGATCTGACGGCCCCCATCGTGGCATGTCCGATGGCCGAATGCCTGTCCTGCTGCGGCGGTGCCGCGCTGGGCTGTCGCGCCGACAGGGCTACCGGACCTGCGGCTCCCACCGGGGGGTCATGAAGGCCGCGATGATCACCAGGATTGCTCCACCCAGCGCGAGCCATGCCCCGACCTCCAACTGCGAGACCAGCAGGTCAGCCCGCACTCGGCGGAACGACTCCGAGGCGAACCACGCGATCTCCAGACCGAGGGTGGTGAAGGCCAGCGCGAGCGCCAACCACCGAACACGCACGATGATGGCCAGCACGCAGAAGCTGCCCAACGCGACGATCGGCAGCGCAATCGAGCTCAGGAACGACTGGACCTCCTGCTGGGCGAGGTCGTAGGGGAGCATCGCGCGCCAGGGCATGGTCGACCCGTTGCGACCATCGATCCACGGAAGGACCATGCCGGCGACGAGCAGCCCGACGCCGATCAGGCCCGTGAGGAGGGCCGGCCACACGCTGCGACGACCCTCCATCTCAGCCCTCCCCGGCTGAGCGCAGGGCCGCAGTCACCACGGACGCCACAGCCTCGCCCAGGTCACCCTCGCCGGACACCACGAGATCCGGGGTCAGCGGCTCCTCGTAGTCCTGGCCGACACCGGTCAGGTTGGGCAGATCGCCAGCAGCGGCCTTCGCGTAGAGGCCCTTCGTGTCACGGGCCGCACACACCTCGACGGGGGTGTTGACGTGGACCTCGACGAAGTCGCCGGCATCGAAGAGGTCACGGGCCGCGCGCCGGTCACCGCGGAACGGCGAGACCAGGGCCACCAGGACGACGGTCCCCGCCTCGACCATGAGGCGGGACACCTCCGCGACCCGTCGGACGTTCTCCGCGCGGTCCTCGCTGGTGAACCCGAGGTCCTTGTTCAGGCCGTGGCGGACATTGTCGCCGTCGAGGACGAATGTGCGCACGCCCTGCGAGTGGAGCTCGCGCTCCGCCGCGTCCGCGATGGTGGACTTGCCCGAGCCGGACAGGCCGGTCAACCACACGACCCGGCCGCGGTGGCCGTTGAGTCGCTCACGAGCCACCCGGTCGACCACGAAGTCATGGCTGGCCACGTTGGCCGACCGGCGCAGCGCGAAGCGCACCATGCCAGCGGCCACAGTGTCCGCCGAGAGCCGATCAACAAGGACGAAGCCACCGGTGTCGCGGCTGTGGGCATAGGGCTCGATCGGGATCGGCCGATCGGTGGCCAACTCGACGCGGCCCACATCGTTGAGGCCCAGGAGTCGAGCCGCCTCCTCCGCGCCGGTCGTGACATCCAGCTTGTGCCGGACGCTGGTCACGACTGCCGGCACGACCAGCGGCCCGCACACCAGGAGGTAGGAACGACCGTGGGCCAGCGGCTCCTCCCCCATCCACACGACATCGGCGGAGAAGCGGTCCGCCGGCTCGACCATCTCCCCGGCGGTCGACTCCAGCATGTCGCCCCGGGTCACGTCGAGGTCGGGCACGAGCTCAAGGGCGACAGCGTCGCCGGAGGTGGCACTCTCACGATCCTCACCGGCGACCAGCAGGCGGCTGACGTTGCCCCTGGTCGTGGCACCGGCCACGGCGACCTCGTCGCCGACGGCGAGCTGGCCGGTCACCAGGGTTCCGGCAACCCCGCGGAACCCGTCGGCGCGCACGATCGTCTGGATGGGCACCCGCGCGGGACGGGCTGCGGTCGCCGGGGGAGCGTCGAGCTCGTGCGTCTCGCCGATGGCGCTCAGGACCGTCGGACCCTTGTACCAGGCGGTGCGCTCCGAGCGGAGGATGACGTTGTCGCCGGCCAGGGCGCTGATCGGGATCACCGTGACCCGCGAGAAGTCCAAACGGGCGGCCGCACCGGCCACGGCCGTGGCCAACTCCGAGAAGCGCCCATGGTCGAAGCCGACGGCGTCTAGCTTGTTGATCGAGATGACCACGTGGTTCACGCCCATCAGGGCGCAGATGGTCAGGTGCCGGTAGGTCTGGCGCGTGACGCCACGCGCGGCGTCGACCAGCAGCAGGGCCACATCGGCGGTGGAGGCCGCCACGGCCATGTTGCGTGTGTACTGCTCGTGCCCGGGGGCATCAGCGATCACCACGCGCCGGCCGTCGGGCAGGGCCATGTGCCGGTAGGCGACGTCGATGGTGATGCCCTGCTCACGCTCGGCCTCCAGGCCGTCGGTGAGCAGCGAGAAGTCGACCTCTCCGATCGGGATGGTCGAGCCCGCGCGGCGGACAGTGCGCGCCATCTCCAGGGTGTCCTCGGGAACGGACTCGGTGTCGGCCAGCAGGCGACCGATCAGGGTGGACTTGCCGTCGTCGACGCTGCCGCAGGC
Source organism: uncultured Actinomycetes bacterium (assembly GCA_963697345.1). GTDB lineage: Bacteria > Actinomycetota > Actinomycetes > S36-B12 > CAIYMF01 > Prado023. The sequence goes on from CAVONS010000012.1 coordinate 15,361, forward strand.
AACCAGTCGGATGATGCCCATCAGAAGTACCCCTCGACCTTCTTGGCCTCCATCGAGGCTCCACCCTCGCCGTCGATCATGCGGCCCGCGCGCTCGGACTGCCGCGAGCCCTCCATCTCGGCGATCACATCGTCGAGAGTCGCAGCCGGTGAATCGATGGCCGCACTGAGCGGATAGCAGCCCAACGACCGGAAGCGCACCAGCCGATCAACCGGGACCTCGCCGGGCTCGAGCTGCATCCGGTCGTCATCGACGACGATCAGCTGGCCGTCGCGGATGACGGTCGGGCGCATCGCGGCGAAGTACAGCGGGACGACCGGCAGGCCCTCGCGGCGCACGTAGTGCCAGACGTCGATCTCGGTCCAGTTCGACAGCGGGAAGGTCCGCATCGTCTGGCCCGGGGTCAGCTGGGCGTTCACCGTGTGCCACAGCTCGGGGCGTTGCCGACGCGGCTCCCAGCGATGGCCGGGCATCCGCAGGCTGAAGATGCGCTCCTTGGCGCGGCTGCGCTCCTCATCGCGACGTGACCCGCCGATGGCGGCGTCGTACCCGCCGTCGTCGAGGGCCTTGCGCAGGGTCACGGTCTTCATCAGCCGCGTGTACTCCTGTGCGCCGTGGCTGAAGGGCGAGACGCCCTCGGCGATCGCGTCATGGTTGGTGGCCACCCGCAGGTCCAGCTTGTACTGCTCGGCCATCTCGCCGCGGAAGGTGATCATGTCGCGGAACTTCCACGTGGTGTCCACGTGCAGGACCGGGAAGGGGATCGGACCGGGGGCGAACGCCTTGGCGGCCAGGTGCAGCATCACCCCCGAGTCCTTGCCGATGCTGTAGAGCATCACGGGGTTGCGGAACGCGGCGGCGGTCTCACGCAGGGCCCAGATGGCCTCGGCCTCGAGGGCATCGAGGACGGCGTCCCCGACCGGTCTCGGCGCGGGCGCCTGGGCGGTGGGCGTGGCAAGGGGCTGCTGTGCTGGCGGCATCCGCCCATTCTGGCCCACCAGCCCGGTCAATGGCACATCCGTGTGTGCGAGTCGCCGGGCTGCACGTGTGCGGCCCCGCCCAGGAATCGGTCCGAGCGCGGCGCGCCTCATCCGGCGAGTGACGCCGCCGATACGGCACTCTGTGCTGCGTGGAACTCGAGCGCACGCTGGCCATTGACTGCGGCGGGAGCGGGCTGAAGGGCTCGGTCCTGGATCACGAGGGAGCGATGGTCGCTGACCCGATCCGCGTGCCCACGCCGTATCCGATGTCACCGGATCACTTCGTCGACATCCTGTGCGGCCTGGCCGAGGTGCTTCCCGCCGCGGATCGAGCGACGGTGGGTGTGCCGGGCATGATCCGCCATGGCCGGGTCATCACGACTCCGCACTACATCACGACCAGCGGTCCACACTCCCCCATCGATCCGCATCTCGAACGCGCCTGGGCGCACTTCGACGCCCAGACCGCCCTGGCCCGCGGGCTGGGCATCCCGACCCGCGTGGTCAACGACGCCGAGGTCCACGGCGCCGCCGTCGTGTCCGGGTCGGGCCTTGAGGTGGTGTTCACGCTGGGGACCGGCCTGGGCTGCGCGGTCTTCGATGACGGCGACCTCGTGCCCAAGATCGAGCTGTCACGCTCGCCTGTGCGCAAGGGCGTGATCTATGACGAGTGGCTCGGGGACAGGGCACGGCGCGAGCTGGGCGCCAAGCGTTGGTCGCGGCGGGTGCGCACGGCCGTGGACGGGCTGCGCCCGATGTTCGTCTGGGACCGCCTGTACGTGGGCGGGGGCAACGCCGCGCGCCTCAAGGTGGCCCTCGGCGACGACGTGATCATCGTGCCCAACGAGGCCGGGATCTCCGGCGGCATACGGCTGTGGGAGATCGGTCATGGGACGGTCAGCCAGCCCGAGGACGAGCTGCGGGAGCGACCCGCGCTCTCCTGAGCCGTGTTCGGGCACCAAGCCTGTGGCTGCGCGGCGCCAACCCTGCGCCCTCAGCCGCGCGCAGCCTGCTGCGTTGCGTCCGCCCGCATCCGTTGGCCCAGCTGGACCCGTCCAGCAGCCTCGGCCGTGAGCAGCGCGGAGGCCGCCCCCGGCTGGGCGGGCTTCATGACGTCAGCGACGGTGATCCCGTGGTCAGGGACGTCGAGCTCCTCGACCAGATCGCCGTGCTGGACCGTCCCCGGGGTGAGGACCCGGACGTAGGCGCCCGGTGCGCGGCCCTGCGTGAACCGCTTGACCCAGCGCGGCTCATCCATCCGACGGGCGAACGTGGCACACGGATTGCGCGGTGAGGTCACCTCGACCTCGAGCCCGGACGCCCCGATCCGGTAGCGGGACCCGATGACCAACCCGGACACGTCCAGCCCACTGGTCCGCAGGTTCTCGCCGAAAAGCCCGGCGGGGATGTCGCGGCCGAGCTCAGCGGACCATCGCTGGGCGTCCTCGTCGGCGTAGAGGTACACCGCGTACTCCTCGCCGCCGTGGTGGGCGAGGTCCTTCTGCAGGTCCCCGGCCAGGCCCTGGGGACCGACCGCAACCGGCCCGAGCACGCGACGCTTGTCGATCGCCGTGGTTCCGTCGGGGTTGTTCGGCTCAGGAAGGAGGCCATGCACGATGCACACGGCGCTGATGTGGGCCATCGCAGCAGCGTAGTGCGCCTTGCGTGTTCTCGAGTTCGACCAGGCCTGCTCAGCCGGCTGCTCGTCCACCCCAACGGCGGACGAACTCCAGCACCTCGTCGGACTGCTCCCGGGTCAGGCCGATCGACTCCTCGGGGGCGACCACCAGCATCGGCATCGGTGGCTCGCCATGGACCGACTCGCCGCGAAGTTCCGCGCCGAAGTCGTCGACCCAGACCAGCGGATGCCCGGGGAATGCCGCCTGCAGACCGGCCACCTTCCAGTCGGCAGTCCGGTGCGGGAGATCCCCCACGACGACCTTCGAGATCTCGAGCACCGGCAGCTCCGGGATGTCACACAGCGGCGCGTTGCGCAGCACCGCCCGCTCCCAGGTGGTCGCCCAGACCACGGCGGCCCCGGCCTCGAGCCACTGGCGGACCATCTGGCCGTGCTCGCGGCTGACCACGACGGCGTGCAGGAACGGGCCGGGGGCGTCAGGCAGGGGTCGGATGTAGGGGTGGTCCGGCCAGTTCTCGCGGTCCAGCTCCACGATGTGGCGCTCGAACCCCTGCGGCGGGGGGTCGGCCAGGGTGGTGATGTTCAGGACGCCGTCGAAGTCGAGGCCGACGACCGGCTGGCCCGGGGCCACCGGGATCTCGTGTGCAGGTGATCCGAGCATGGCACGCCTCCTGGAGCAGGTGGTGCATCCATCCTGCTCCGCCAGCCAGCCGCGGCGCCAGCCCTGCAGGCAGGATGGATCCCATGGACGGACGACGACTGCGGGTGGGCCTGGTCGGACTCGGTGACATCGCCGCCAAGGCGTACCTTCCCCTGCTGGCTGCCGATGCCGGGATCGAGCCCGTGCTGATCACGCGCAATCCCGACCGGCGGGCAGCGCTGCAGCAGGCGTGGCGCGTCGAGGAGGCATACGGCACCGTCGAGGACGCCCTGTCCGCTGGTGCCCCGTTGGACGCGGCGTTCGTCCACGCCGCGACCGCGGCCCATCCGGTGATCGGGGCGCAGCTGATCGACGCGCGGGTGCCGACGTTCGTGGACAAGCCGTTGGCCCTGTCAGCTGCGGATGCCAGGGCACTCGTGGAGTCGGCACGCGCTGCCCGGGTGTCACTGGGCGTCTGCTTCAACCGGCGGTTCGCACCGGCCTACGCCGAGGTCTCGCAGTGGTCCGGCCTGGACACCGTGGTGCTGACCAAGAACCGGATCGGACTCCCGGACGACCCCCGAATGGTCATCTTCGACGACTTCGTGCACGTCGTCGACACCCTGCGATTCCTCGTCACCCCGAGCCCCGACGAACTGCAGGTGGTGGCCCGCCGTCAGGAGGACGGGGCCCTGGCGCGGATCGCGATCACGCTGCGCCAGGGTGATCGGATCGGCGTCGGAATCATGGATCGGGACAGTGGTCAGACGGTGGAGGCCCTCGAGGCGATGGCACCGGGCCGCGCCCGCCGCGTCACCGACCTCGTGGATGTGGTCGACAGGGTCGGGGGCCGGGCTATCCACGTCCAACCGGACAACTGGGCCTCGGTGTCCCAGCAGCGTGGATTCACGGCGATGATCTCCTGGCTGTTGGGGTCGGTCCGCGCAGGGACGGTGCTGGACGGGGCAGACGCCCTGGCCACCCATGAGCTGTGCGAGGAGATCCTGGGCAGGGTCGACGCGGGGGGGTGACCGACCGCGCCCGACCGATCAGCTCTCGCCGAAGACCTCGCGCAGGTGCTCGTTGAGGAACAGCCCGTCGGGGTCGACCTCCCGACGCAGGGCTGCCGCCTGGGCGAAGCGGGGGTAGAGCTCGGCGAAGTCCGCTGCGCCGAGGGGATGCATCTTGCCCCAGTGCGGGCGCCCCTGCGCCGCAGCGCAGATGCGCGCGAACTCGGCGAAGTACTCCTCGTGGGCCATGCCCACGAACTGGTGCACGGCGACGTAGGCGTTCGCACGCTCGAACCCCGTCGACAGCCACACGTCGTCGGCAGCCGCGAAGCGCACCTCCACGGGGAACGCCGGGCCGACCGGCAGTCGCCGCGCGAGGTCCCCGACCGCCGTCAGGACCTCGGGCAGCGCATCCCGCGGGATCGCGTACTCGCTCTCCAGGAATTGCACGTTGCGCGTGGTGGCGAACATCCGGAAGGAGGCGTCCGACGAGATCCGTTCGCTCATCACCTTGCCCACCAGCGCGTGCAGCCGCGGCAGCTGGTCGGGCCACCTCCTGCCGATCCGGCACATCGCCGAGAGGGCGGCGTTCTCCACCAGGACGTCCTCGACGTAGTGCCGGGTCGCCGACAACGGCGCCGTCGGCTCGCCCGCGCCCATCCGGCGCGTGGTCTTGCTCTGCGCCACATCGCTGAGCGGGAACCAGAAGAACTCGAAGTGGTCGGCCTCGATGCGAGCTGGCAGCGTGGACATGATCTCGAGGTAGGAGTCCGGCGCCACGACCTGGTCCAGGCCGAAGGCAGGAACGGTTCGCAGGCCGATCTCGGTCACCACGCCGAACGCACCGAGGCCGACGGTTGCCGCGCTGAACAGGTCCGACTCCGACTCCGGTGAGCAGTGCACCTCGTCGCCGGCCGCCGTCACCAGGGTCAGGGACGCCACCATGGACGCGAGTCCACCGAAGCGGGCGCCGGTGCCGTGTGTTCCGGTGCTGATCGCCCCGGAGATGGTCTGCCTGTCGATGTCGCCTAGGTTGGCGATGGCCCGACCGATCCCGTCGAGCGCCACGTTCAGCTCATGCAGCGGGGTGCCGGCCCCGACGGTGACGACGTCCCCGTCGATCGCCGCGATCCCGGAGAACGCGCCGAGGTCGAGGCTGATCCCGTCGGTGGCGCACAGCGGCGTGAAGGAGTGCCGCGATCCGGCGGGACGCACCGGGCGCCCCATCGAGCGCGCGCGGTCCAACGTGCCGCGCAGCTCGGCCACGTCGGAGGGTCGCACGACCTCGACCGGCTCCCAGCTGACGTTGCCCGACCAGTTGGCGGTCGCCGGCCCACCCGCGCCACGTCGGGACATCGCCCACCACCCTCTCCAGTTGCCGCGCCCCAAGGCACGCAGCGTGTCCCGCGACTCTGCCACACCCACCTCACGGCAGGCCCGCCGGATGTGATGCGCGTTCCTCGCCGAGCCGTTGTCGGGACCGGGCTCGGTAGGGTGCGCGTCGTGGAGGACGCCGCCGCCCGCAAGGCCCGCTACGACACCGCCGTGCGTGGGAGGCCCGCGCCGCTGGCCATCCTCGACATGGCACGCCGTCCGCGCCAACGCCGCCGACCTGGTCCGCAGGGCGCACGGGAAGCCGGTCCGGCTGGCCACCAAGAGCCTGCGGGTCCGATCGATCATCGAGTCGGTGGTAGCGCTGCCCGGCTACCGCGGCCTGCTTGCCTACTCCCTGCGCGAGGCGCTGTTCCTGTACCGCGCCGGCTCGGACGACGACATCGTGGTCGCCTACCCGACCGTCGATGCAGACGCCATCGCCGACCTCGCCCGGGACGCAGGGGCCGTGGGATCGATCACGCTGATGGTGGACTGCGTCGACCACCTGGACCTGATCGACGCGGCGATCTCCGCGGGCGCGCGTCGGGCGGCCGGGCCGATCCGGGTCGCGATCGACGTGGACGCCTCCTACCGGCCACGTGGCTCAGCCCGGATCCATCTGGGCGTGCGTCGCTCCCCGGTGCGCACCGCCAGATCAGGCCGCGGCGCTGGCACGGGAGATCGTGGGGCGGCCGGGCCTGCACCTCGACGGGGTCATGGCCTACGAGGCCCAGATCGCCGGCGTCGGGGATCGACCTGCCGGGCAACCCCGCCAGGGCCGCGGTGATCCGGGCGATGCAGTCCCGGTCGGCCGAGGAGCTCGCTGAGCGGCGGGCCGCCGTGGTGGCCGCCGTCCGCGCCGTGGCTGACCTCCGATTCGTCAACGGGGGTGGGACCGGCAGCCTCGAGGGCACGAGTGCGGAGCCGGCGGTGAGCGAGGTCGCGGCCGGCAGTGGCGTGTTCGGTCCGCACCTGTTCGACACGTACTCGGGGTTCCGCCCACGGCCCGCTGCCCTGTTCGCCCTGAACGTGGTGCGCCGCCCGGCCCCCAGCTGGGTGACCCTGTTCAGCGGTGGCTACCTCGCCTCCGGTCCCGCCGATGCGCAGCGCCTGCCCGTGATCGCGCTCCCGGAGGGCCTCGCCCTGAGCGGGACCGAGGGAGCCGGCGAGGTCCAGACCCCCGTCCACGGTGCGGCGGCCGATGGCCTGGCCATCGGGGACCTCGTGTGGCTGCGGCACGCGAAGGCCGGCGAGCTGGCCGAACGCGTGGACCGCTTCCACCTGGTCGAGGGCACGGACGTGACCGGCGAAGCACCCACGTACCGCGGAGAGTCCCAGAACTTCGGCTGACCCCCACGCACACGCTGGCCCGCGCTCGCGTGGCCGGCCCTCGTGCTTCTGGGTAGGCCCCACGCTTCCGTCGTGACGGAAGCATCAGCGTGGGACGGAAGCATCAGCGTGGGGGCGCGTGCAGACGTGGCTGTCTGGGCGTGGGGGCGGGATACTGGGGCGTGGCTGTTCCTACCTCTCGTGTGCGGCGCAACCTTGCGCTGGCTGGGCTTCCGGTGCGCGCGGTGGGACGGGCCGCAGCGATCCAGGCGCGCGGGCTGCTGGGCCAGGACCGCGCCGAACTGCGGGAGCAGGCCCGCGCCGCGACGGCCGACGACACCCGCGCCACGCTGGGCCACCTCAAGGGTGGGGCGCTCAAGCTGGGGCAGCTGCTGTCGACGGTGGACGCGCTGTTCCCCTCCGATCCCGACAGCTCGTGGCAGGGCGCACTCGGCGCCCTGCAGGAGGCCAACCCTGGGCTCCCGTTCGCCGAGGTCCGCCCGGTGCTCGAGGCCGAGCTCGGCCCACGCTGGCGCTCAGAGTTCCGCGAGTTCGACGAGCACCCGGCAGCCGCGGCGTCCATCGGCCAGGTGCACCGCGCGGTGTGGTCCGACGGCACGCCGGTGGCAGTGAAGGTCCAGTACCCGGGCGTGGCCGAGGCGATCGCCGGTGATGTGCGCAGCCTCGCGGTGACGCTGCGGCTCACGTCCCTGGTCGCGCGTGGCATGGCGATGCCGCCCCTGGTCGCCGAGCTGCGCACACGGCTCGGCGAGGAGCTGGACTACCGCACCGAGGCCGCACACCAGCGCTCCTTCGCCTCGGCCTACGACGGTGATCCGGCCTACTACGTGCCCCCGGTGCTCGCCGCCACGCGCGGGGTCCTGGTCAGCCATTGGATGCAGGGCGCCGGGCTCGCGGAGGTCGCCCGCGACGGGACGACCGACGAGCGCGACCACCTCGGCGCCGCGTACCAGCACTTCTTCCTGACCTCGCCGACCCGAGTCGGCCTGCTGCACACCGACCCACACCCGGGGAACTTCCGGCTGCTCCCCGATGGGCGGATGGGCGTGCTGGACTTCGGCTCGGTGCTGGTCATGCCCGGGGGCCTTCCCCCCACGTTCGGCGGGCTGATCCGTGCGATGACCGCCACCGACCCCGGGGCCGTCGAGGCACGCCTGCGCGAGGGGGGATTCATCGCTCCTGACGCGCACATCGAGGTGGAGAAGCTGATCGACTACCTCTCGCCGTTCAGCGAACCCTCCCGGCACGAGGTCTTCACGTTCAGTCGCGAGTGGCTCAAGTCCGAGTTCGGCCGGGTGAACGACCCGCGAAACCCGGACTTCACCGTTGCGCTGCAGCTGACCATCCCCGCCGACCAGCTGTTCACCCACCGGCTCTGGCTCGGACTCGTGGGCGTGCTCTGCGGGCTCGGGGCGACGGTCCCGGTGCGCAGCGAGCTCGAAGCCCACCTGCCTGGGTTCGCCGACCCCACGGGCTGAACGCCGGACGCTGCACGCCAGCCCAGTCCGGCCAGGGGCAGCCGGACAGGTGGTCAGCCCGGCCAGGGCCAGCCGGGACGATGGTCAGCTGGGACCGGGGTAGCCGGGACGGTGGGGACGAAGACGGCCGGGAACCGAGATCAGCCGGCCATGTCCGGCACCCGACCGCGCAGGGCCAGGACCACGTGGTCATGGCGGGCCAGCGAGCCATCGGGGACCGTGACCACGTCCGCCCCGCGCGCCAGGGCCGCCTCGATCAGGTCGTCGATCGCGTCGTCGATGACGCCGAGCTCCTCAGCGTCCTCGACGATCTCCAGGCGCTCGTCGGTGATCCGCACGGCCGGGGCGTGGGTGCGCTCCACGACCAGCAGGTCCGGGTCCCCCGTGCGCAGGGCCTCCCACGCGGCCTCCAGACCGGCGACGGCACGCCCATGTGCCAGGCGCACCCGCGCGGTGTCCAGTGCCGCGGCCGCACGATCCCGGACATGCCCGGCCAGCTCCTCGCGGGCCTGCTGCTCGAGGTCGATCAAGGGCACGTTGAGGGCTCCGGAGCGCACGGTTGCCGCGATCCGCCGCGGCTTGGCGACAGAGAGGAAGGCGGCCGCAGTTCGTTCGCCGGCGATCAGCACGACGGGCAGCTCGAGCTCGGCCACCCGCGCCGCGAGGTTCGCATCGACCTGGCGCAGGAAGCTGCGCGTGCGCTCCTGGCGGGCCCGATCGGCGGTCTCCGCCGACCCCGGTTCCCGCGAGGCGACGTCCTCCGGGCGCATCAGGGGGAAGTCATGGGCCAGGATCGGCCGGCTGTAGCGCTGGCCGTAGTGGAACAGGCGCGCCGCCCGGCCGTCGATGATCAGCATGAGGAAGGCCGGATCCTCAGCTGCCGAGCGCACGAGATCCCGTGTGGCGAAGGTGGGGTCGATGACGACGCGGTCCCGGGGAGCGACGCGCAGATGGTGCAGGTGCGTGGCCTGCGGGCTCACGAGGATCGCCAGGCCTTGATCCGTGGGGCCCTGGCTGGCACTGGAGATGGCCGCCTGCAGCCCAGAGGTGACTGCGGCTACCGCCGCCTCGTCGGACTCCTCGCCCAGTCGGCGTTCGGCGTCACGGGCCAGGGCCCGCAGCCGGGCGAGGTCGACCGGCAGCATCTGCGCAGCGGGGATCGTGGCCAGCAGCACGGACACGCTGATCGGGCTCTGGGCGCGGGCGAGCCGGACGACATCCTCGGTGGTCGGCAGCCGAAGGGCCGCCTGCTCAGGTCCTCGCGCGGCCGGGATGATCGGATCCGACACTGATGCGGACAGGGGGGCGGGGGTGAACAGGGACATGATTCCTCCGGCGTCTTCAGGGCCTGAGGTCTTCCCCAGCCGCGGTGGCGGCCCCTGGTAACCGGACCGATGCGGATCGGTCGTGATGACGACTACCAGGTGGTGGGGTACTCCCCTCTCGCGAAGAGATTAGCATGAATCTCATTGCATGCAATGGCCCGGCGTGACTTGCAATCAAACTCACGAAGCGTCATGATGCATGAAACGCACTTCGCCCATCCGTTCATCAAGGAAGAAGGAGCCCCGAGAGCTGTGGACGTGCCTGTGACGATCTGGTTGGCCGTCCTCGGCGTGATCGTGGTCATGCTCGCCATCGACCTGTTCGCCCACCGCGACGCCCACGTGATCACTGCCCGCGAGGCAGCCATCTGGTCCGGAGTCTGGGTCGCGATGGGCATCGGCTTCGGCCTGATCATCCTGGCCACCGCGGGCGCCGAGTTCGCCGGGCAGTACTACGCCGGGTACCTGATCGAGAAGTCCCTGGCCGTGGACAACGTGTTCGTCTGGGCCATCATCTTCAGCTACTTCGCCGTGCCGGCGCAGTTCCAGCACCGGGTGCTGTTCCTCGGTGTGGTCGGCGCGCTGATCATGCGGGGTCTGTTCATCTGGGCCGGTTCCGCCGCGATCAAGGAGTACATCTGGATCCTCTACTTCTTCGGGGCGTTCCTGGTGTTCACCGGCGTGATGATGATGCGCCACCGCAACTCACACTTCGACCCGGCGAAGTCCGGCGTGGTCCGCCTGTTCCGGCGCCACGTCCCCATGACCGACGAGTACGACGGCCAGAAGTTCTTCACCCGGCGCAACGGCGCCCTCGTCGCGACCCCCCTTCTCCTGGTGCTCGTGCTGGTCGAGTTCACCGACATCGTGTTCGCCGTCGACTCGATCCCCGCGATCTTCGCTGTCACACAGGAGACGTTCCTGGTCTTCACCGCCAACGCGTTCGCGATCCTCGGGCTGCGGGCCATGTACTTCCTGCTGGCCGACCTCATGCACCGTTTCGTCTACCTCAAGCTGGGGCTGGGGCTGGTGCTGATCTGGGTCGGCATCAAGCTCGTCCTGCAGGTCGACCTGTACAAGATGCCCACCTGGCTGAGCCTCGGGGTGGTGGCCAGCATCATCACGGTCGCGATCGTGGCCAGCCTGCGCGCAACCCGCGGGCTCACGGGCGATCCCACGACCGCCACCACCACGAGGGAGGACGTCCATGGCTGAGCCTGCGCCGACACGCACCTGGACCCTGCTGACCAATCACGGCCATGTGCTCGTGCACGTGAGCCGCAACAACGACTCCCGGGTCCGCGACATCGCCGCCGAGGTGGGCATCACCGAGCGGGCGACCCTGAACATCCTGCGCGACCTGGAGGACGAGGGCTACCTGACGCGTGTGCATCAGGGCCGCCGCACGCACTACGTGATCAACGCCCACCGGCCCTTCCGGCACCCGGCCGAGGCCGATCACCAGGTCGGCGACCTCCTGGCCCTGTTCGCCTGACCCGTGGACACCCTCCAGCTGGCGGTCGACAACCTGACCTCCCCGCCGGTCCTCGCCTTCATCCTGGGGCTTCTGACCACGGCCGTCGGCGGCGACCTGCGCCTGCCCGAGCCGGTGTACCAGTTCCTGAGCATCTACCTGCTGCTCGGGATCGGCATCAAGGGCGGCGTTGCCCTGTCCGAGGCCCCGGTCGGGGATGTCGTCGTCCCGATCCTGGTCACCCTCGCGCTGGGCGTGATCATCCCGGTACTGGCCTTCCTCGCCCTGCGCTGGATGACCCGACTGGGCCCCGTGGACCGCGGCGCGCTGGCCGCCCACTACGGCTCCACCTCCCTGGTGACCTTCACGGCCGCAGCCGTCTTCCTCACCAGCGCGGGTATCGCCTACGAGGGGTACGTCACCACGCTGCTGGCCGTGCTCGAGGTCCCGGCGATCATCGTCGGGCTGATGCTCGCAGGCCGGCATGCGGCGCGGTCCGCGTCATGGGGGGAGTCGCTGCGCGAGATCCTCACCGGACGCAGCGTCCTGCTGCTCGTCGGTGGCCTGGCCCTCGGGTTCGCCACAGGGACTGCTGGCTACGCCAAGGTGGAGCCCTTCTTCGGTGGGTTGTTCACCGGCGTGCTCACGCTCTTCCTGCTGGAGATGGGCGTGATCGCCGCGAAGCGGTTGCGTGACCTGCCGATGGCCGGGCCCGGACTGGTCGTGTTCGCGGTGGCGTTCCCGATCTTGGCCGGGACGATGGGCATTGCCGCCGGGCTCGCCGCGGGACTGTCCACCGGCGGCGCGGCGATCCTGGGCGTCCTGACCGCCAGCGCCTCCTACATAGCCGCACCTGCTGCGGTGCGCCTTGCGCTGCCCGAGGCGAACCCGGGGTACTACCTGACGGCAAGCCTGGGCATCACGTTCCCGTTCAACCTGATCATCGGAATCCCGCTGTACCTGGCCATTGCCCAGGCACTCGGCGGCTGAGAGGAGCGAGCATGGAGACCGAGGAGCTGATCCTGGTGACCGTCGTCGCCGAGGCGGTGCTCGAGCATCGGCTGGTGCGTGATGTCGCCACGTGCGGCGCGCATGGATGGACGGTCTGCGATGCCCGCGGCCGTGGCTCGAGGGGCGTCCGGGCCGATGAGTTCGAGGGGTCCAACGTCCGACTCGAGACCCTCGTGGCCCCCGAGGTCGCCGACCGCTTCCTCGACGTCCTGGCCCGCGACTACTTCCCCAGCTACGCCGTCGTGGCGTGGACGACGCCGGCGCACGTGGTGCGCCCGGGCAAGTACGTCTGAGCACGCCTCCCCCGGGCACACCGCGCGGGCCGCGGCTAGTGTCGTGGATGTGAACGAGACCACCCCGCAGCGAACTGTCGACACCACCACTGACGACGCCCTGGGCCACGGCGACGCCACCGACCTGCTGGCTCGACTGGCCTCGGGCGAGGTCTCACGCACCGAGGTGCGGGCCGCGGCGATGGCCCGCGCCCAGTCCGCCAACGCCCACGTGAACGCGGTCACCCACTGGTTCCGGGGCCCGCTCGACACGGAGGTCACCGTCCCCGAGGACGCCCCCCTCGCTGGCATCCCGACGTTCATCAAGGACAACGAGGAGGTCACCGGCTACCCCACGACCCAGGGATCGCGGGCAGTGCCCGACATCCCGGCCGCAGCCTGCTCGCCGATCGTGACCGCCCTGCTCGAGATGGGGCTCGCCCCCCTGGGCGCCACGACCCTGCCGGAGTTCGGCCTGACCGCGAGCACGGAGTCCAGCCGGTTCGGCGCCACGCGCAACCCCTGGGACACCGGTCACACGGCCGGGGGCTCCAGCGGCGGCGGGGCGGCGATGGTGGCCGCTGGCGTGGTGCCGATCGCCCACGCCAACGACGGCGGCGGATCCATCCGGATCCCGGCCTCGTGCTGCGGGCTGGTCGGCCTCAAGCCCTCGCGCGGGCGGCTGCCCATGAACCCGATCAAGGAACGGGTGCCGGTCAAGATCGCCGCGCAGGGCGTCCTCACGCGCTCCGTCCGCGACACTGCGCTGTTCCACGCCGAGATGGAACGCCTGCGGCCCGCGCCGGGGCTGCCCAGCATCGGCCACGTGAGCGCCCCGGGTGTCGCACGCCTGCGCATCGGCCTGTGCCTGACGGCAAGCAGGGGCCTGCCCATCCATCCCGAGACCCTGGATGCCGTGCGAGCCGTCGGTGAGCTGTGCGAAGGACTTGGCCACCATGTCGAGGAGGTCGGACCGCCCGCCGGCGATGACTTCGCCCAGGACTTCCTGCGCTACTGGACCCTCCTGGCCCTGCTGCTGCACCGCAGCGGCGGAGCCGTGTACGGCGACGGATTCGACGGTGCGATGGTCGAGGACCTCACCAAGGGCATGAGCGCGATGGCCCTGCGCCAGGCCGTGCTGGTCCCCGGCTCGCTGCGCCGCCTGCGCCGTATGGCCAGCACACCCAACACCGGGTTCGACCGGTACGACCTGCTCGTCTCGCCGGTCACCGGCTATCCCGCCCCGCCGATCGGCTACCTGGGCCCGGATGTCGAGTTCCGCGACCACCTCGTGCGCCTGATCCGGTTCGCGTCCATGACACCGGTCCAGAACGTCTCAGGGGAGCCCGCGATGTCGCTGCCCCTGGGACGGACCTCGCAGGGGCTGCCGATCGGCGTGCACTTCGCCGCCCCGTTCGGTCACGAGCGCCGGCTGCTCGAAGTGGCCCTGGAACTGGAGGAGGCCGCTCCCTGGCCGATGCGGACCAGCCCGGGCCTGGCCACCCGCTCTGCGGCAGCCCGCCCCGAGGATGACCTTCAGGCAAGTCGCGCGTAGCCGAAGGCCAGCGAGGTCGCCAGGCAGACCCAGATCAGGTAGGGCAGCAACGCCACGGCACCGCCCGGGGTCACCGACCAGGTGAGGGCGACCAGCACCGCTGTCAGCAGGGCCGCACCCGCCAGGGCGAGGGCGGAGGCGGTCAAGTGGTGAGGGACGTAGAAGAGGTACGCCCACGCCAGTGCACACACGACGCTCAGGGCTGCCACGGCCAGCCAGGCTCCCACGGCCCTGCCACTGCCCCGCTGCGCCACCACCACCCCGACCACCGCCAGGGCGACGAAGTTGTACGGCCAGATGAGCCCGAACACGATGTCCGGTGGCTGCCAGCTGGGCTTCTCCAGGCTGGCGTACCAGCCGGGATTGGTCGACACCCAGATCCCGGATCCAGTGGCGTATACGACGACCAGCGCGACGGCGGCGACGCTCGCCAGGATCCGCCAGGTGGTCATGCCCCAAGGATGGCCCTGATCCCACGTCCGCGCGCGGACGGGGTCCTGGATCACTTCCGACGCACTCACTGGCCGACCTGGCCTCCCGTGACACGCGGTGCGACGCGGTGCAGGATGACCGACATGACGTCCTTCATCGCGCACACGACAGTGGACTGCGGGAACGCATACGAACTCTCGCAGTGGTGGAAGCAGGTGCTCGGGTACGTCGACCTCGAGGACGACCCGAACGAGCCCGGACACGAGGAGTGCTTGATCGTCTCGCCAGACGGTGGCCACCAGCTGCTGTTCATCGAGGTGCCCGACCAGAAGCGTGTCAAGAACCGAATCCACTTCGACATCCAGCCGCACGCCGGCACCCGCGACGAGGAGGTGCGGCGGGTCGTCGCGCTCGGCGCGACAGAGATCGACGACCAGCGCAATCACTACGGCCCCGGGATCGGTTGGGTGGTCCTCCAGGATCCCGAGGGCAACGAGTTCTGCATCCTTCGCAGCGAGGAGGAACGGGCGGCGGCCCCGATGCAGGGGCAGCAGTGAGCGGTGGAGATCGGGCCACGACAGCGCAGGAGCCGCTGACCGGGGGCAACGTCGCTGACGACGTCGTCCGCGTGGGTGCGACAGTCCGCAAGCCCTGGACGACTGCGACTCGCTCGGTCAACCACCTGCTGGAGTACCTGGCCGAGCGCGGCTTCGATGCCTCGCCCAGGGCGTTGGGGCACGATGACCAAGGTCGCCAAGTTCTCGAGTACATCCCTGGCGATATGGCGCACGACGCCCCAGCGCTCGAGGTGGATGGCCTGGCACGCGTCGGGTCGCTGATGCGCAGGCTGCACGACCTGACGCAGAACTACACCCCGCCGCCCTGGGCGCGATGGAACGTGGCGCTGAGCCCGGACCGAGAGGTTCTGGTGTGTCACAACGACCTCGCCCCATGGAATCTGGTGCTGGGCGAGGACCGCTGGGTGTTGATCGACTGGGACAACGCCGGTCCCTCGTCGCAGGAGTGGGAGATTGCCTATGCGCTGCACGGGTTCGTGGGGGTGGCGGAAGGCAACGATCCGGGTCTGGACGCTGTCCGAATGGTCGCGCTGGTCGATGGCTATGAACTGAGCCGGGATTCTCGCGAGCGACTCTGTGAGGTCCTGTCGGGACCTGCGCGAGCGATGTGGAGACAACTTGTCGTAGGGGGTGAGACCGCAAGCCAACCGTGGGCCACCCTGTACGCGGACGGGCACGCCGACCATTGGGGCCCAGCCGCGGACTACCTCGATCGCAACTCCGCCATCTGGCGCAGGGCACTGACCTAGCTCTTCCCGGTGGGAGACTTCGAGGCATGACGACGGTGGTGTTCGACCTCGGCGGAGTGGTCGTGATCTGGGATCCGGTCCCGGCCGTAGCCGCAGTCGTCGGGCAGGAGCGCGCCGAACGCTTCGTGCACGGCACCGACTTCGACTTCGCAGCGTGGAACCACGCACAGGACGCGGGCAGGTCGTGGGCGGATGCCGAGGCGGCGGCGACGGCCAGCCATCCGGACCTCGCCGAAGAAATCGCCGCATACCGGGCCCACTTCGCGCTGTCGTTGCCTGGGCTGGTTCCAGGGACCGCGGCGATCCTGCGCGACCTACGGGCGCGCGGCGTGCGACTGGTCGCCTTGACGAACTGGTCGGCCGAGACGATCCACCACGGGCCGGAGCTCTTCCCAGAGGTCTTCGCCCTGTTCGACGATGTCGTCGTGTCCGGTGAAGAGGGTGTCGCCAAGCCAGACCCGCGGATCTTCGAGGTCCTCGGTCGTCGGCTGGGCCATCCGATCGAAGGTGTCTTCTACGTCGACGACTCGGCCGGCAATGTCGCCGCGGCACGCGACGCTGGCATGGACGCAGTCCAGTTCACTGACGCCGGCGCGCTGCTCGGGGAACTCCGCAGGCGCGGACTCCTCGACTGAAGCGATGGTCGGTTCCGGCTCCGGTGAACCCAGAGGGGGCTCGATCTGGCGGGATCCACACGTCCAGCGGCAACGCGCAGCCCGCAGGCCGTGCGGGGACCGTTGCCCACCGCCCCCCCTGCAAAGCCAGCGGCGTGTCGCGGGCGATCCGCTGCCCCGCACGCCCGGGTAGGGCAGGCTCTGCCCGATGGGGCGCACCACATCGACGGACGGCACTTGGGCCGCGGCGTGAGGCTGCGCGCCGTGATGGCGGTTCCGAGCCTGCGGTGGGCGGTGCTGGCGTGGGGGTTGTCGGTCATCGCAGAGACCGCGTCACTGGTCGCGCTGCTGGTCGTGGCCTATGAGGTCGGCGGCCCCGGACTGGTCGCCGGCTTCTCGATCCTGCGAGCCATGCCGGCCCTCATCGTTGCGCCCGTCGTCATCGGGTGGTCCGATCGGGGTCGGCGGGAGGTCTGGCTGACGACCGTCCTCGCGACGCGGGCCGGCCTGTCGGCTCTGGCCGCTGCCTTCCTGGTCGCAGGCGCGCCGATGGCGGGACTGCTCGTCGGAGGGCTCGCCTCGGTCCTGTTCAGCACGCACCGGCCCATGAGCGGTGCGCTGCTTCCGCACCTGGCCACCAGCCCGGCGCAACTGACAGCGGCCAACGCCGCCTCGGCGTTCGCAGAGAGCGCCGGCACCCTGGTCGGACCCGTGCTCGCCGGCGTGCTGCTCGTGGTCGGCCCGCCACCACTCGGCCTGGCGCTGGCGGCGGTCGTGGTGGGGGCCGCCGCGATTGCTGTCGGCCGCATCCACGACGTCGCTTCCTCCGGTGACCCCGGAAGCGCCATGACGCTGGGCTCCGCGGTCAGGGAGTTCGGCGGAGGGCTGCGCGCCCTGGCACAGCAGCCGCCTCTCATCGCGCTGGTCTTCGTGCAGACGTTCGCCCGCGGGGTGCTCCTCATCGCCGTGGTCGTCCTCGCTGTCGACGCATTCGGACAGGGCGACCCAGGTGTCGGGTGGTTGACGGCGATGCTCGGCCTGGGGGGCCTGGCCGGTAGCACGGCCGCGGCCGCGCTGGTCACCTCGACGCGCATCAGCCGAGCTGTTGCAGTGGGCGTGGCTCTCTGGGGCCTTCCGATGGTCGCCCTCGGCTTCCTGACCGTGCCGGCTGTCGGCTACCTCGGATTCGCGGTCATCGGCATCGGCAACGCCGTACTCGACATCGGGGCCTTCACCCTGGTCGCCAGGGTGATCCCTCCCTCCCTGCTGGGGCGAGCCTTCGCCGCGTTCGAAGTGATCCTCGTCCTGGGCGTCACCACGGGTTCCCTGGTCGCCGGCCTGGCCGTCCCGGCCTTCGGCGTCGGTCCCTCGTTGTGGCTCACGGGCAGCGTGCTCGTGGCGCTTGCCGCGGTCAGCATCCCGTGGGCCCGCCGGCTCGACGGCCGGCTCATCCCCGGCGACAACGTGTCTGCCCTCCGCGAGTGCCGCGAGCTGGACTCCCTTCCCCTGGCCGCGGTGGACCACCTCGCGGCCGTCGGGGTCGAGCAGACGTTCGCCGATGGCGAGGTCGTGATGGTGCAGGGTGCCGCCGGCGACGATTTCCACGTGGTGATGTCGGGTCGTGCTCGGGTCAGCCGGGACGGCACGGTGGTCGCCGAGCTCGGGCCGGGAAGCGGCTTCGGCGAGATCGCCCTGTTGCGCCAGGTCCCACGCACCGCGACGATCACTGCCGTCGGCGAGCTGACCACCTTCGCGATCTCCGGTCTGGACTTCACGATCTTCGTCGCTGGGCACCCATCCGCGGCGGCGGCAGTCGCGCACGTGGCCCAGGAGCGGGCGCTGGCCGACGAGCGGCGGGAGCCGCGCTAGCCGCGCCGCCCGGAGTTGGCGGCTCGCAGCTGGCCATGCTCGGGACGATCGTGATCATCGTCAGCGCGGGCCAACCCATTGACCCCGTTGCTGAGGTGAGCCTAACTTTCGTCATGAACGGGCGTCGTGTCATCGAGGCAGGCCTGCATCGCCGGCAGCGCCCCCGACGAAAGGGATCGAATGGCCAAGTTCATGATCAAGGTCTCCTACAGCGCCAAAGGCATCAAGGGCGTCCTGGAGGAGGGAGCAACCTCGCGCGTCGAAACGATTCGCGGGCTCATCGCGAGCGTGGGCGGCACCATGGAGAGCCTCCACTTCGCGTTCGGCGGCAGCGACGTCTACGTCATCGCCGAGATACCCGACACCGCTACGGCCGTGGCGCTCGCCGCGACGATCGGCTCATCGGATGCGATCAGCGCCTACGAGACCGTGGTCCTGATCGACCCGGCCGATATCGACGCCGCCGCCTCAATCACCGTCGGCTACCGCGCACCAGGGGAATAGCCCGCCGGGTGCCGAGCCCCGGCGCGCGGCTCTCAAGCTGCGCGGCGGGGCCACGTCGAGGCCACCGCCAAGCGGATCCGCGTCACCGCGAGCCCCGAGGGGCGTTGACATCCGGTGAGACGGCTGGAACCCTCGCCGCATGTCACAGGCGAACATCGACCTCGTCCGGCGGGCCTGGGCGACGTACAACCGCGGTGACTTCGAGGCCTTCGCGGCATGCCTCACCGACGACTGGCGCGAGTACGGACCCGGGGGACCCGACGCGGGCTTCGGCACGCTGGAGGACGAGCGCGAGACGATGGAGCAGCACAGCGTCGCGTTCCCGGACAAGCACACCGAGATCCACTGGATCGTGGCTGACGAGGACACCGTCGCCTGCTTCTGCACCGTCTCGGCGACCCACACGGGCCCGTACTACGACCTCGAGCCAACCGCGAAACGTGTGGTGGTGCACGAGATGATGTTCAACCGCGTCCGTGATGGGCGCCTGGCAGAGACCTGTGCGATGACGGAAGGCGATGGCTTCTACCAGCAGATCGCCGGTCGGGAAGCCCCCGGCCATGTCGACAACATCGGCTAGTTCGGACCCTGATTCCTGGCGCAGAGTCATCGCCGCCACCGACCGCAGACCAGCGAGCCAGCGGCGGGGGTGGGATTTGAACCCACGGTGGGTTGCCCCACGGCGGTTTTCAAGACCGCTGCCCTAGGCCACTAGGCGACCCCGCCTCGGCTGCCGGATCCGCGAACGGAGCGCCAAGCCGGGGTCCATCATGACGCACGGGACTGGCCGGGGCGAAACCCACCCTTGGCCTGGCTGCGGGGCAAGTCGCTGGGATCACACGAGACGCCGGCTGGCACTACCGTGCGCTCATGGCACGCGACATGCACACCCACGACGAGCGGCTGACCCGGATGGTCCTGACCGCCATGCATGATCGCCTGGCCATGGACCCGGTCCCGCTGGACCGGCCGGGCGACGTGCCTGCGCTCACCGCCCAGCTCGAAGGGCTGATCTCCGCCGAGGGCACCGACCCGCACCGCGTGATGTCGATGTGGACCGACGTCCTGGCGCCCCACGTGATGAGCTCGGATGCGTCGAACTTCCTTGCGTTCATCCCGGCGGCGCCCACGAAGGCCGCGCTGCTGTTCGACATGCTGGTGTCCGGGGCGAGCATCCAGGGGATCTCGGCGCTGGAGGCCTCAGGTGCGATCGCCGCGGAGAACCAGGTGCTGCGACTGCTCGCGGACCTTGCCGGGCTCCCGGCCAGCGCGGGCGGGGTCTTCGTGTCCGGTGGATCGGCGGGCAACCTCTCGGCGCTCACCGTCGCCCGGGACGTGGGCCGACGCCGACGCGGCCTGGGTCGCGGCGACCTGGCCCGGATCGCGGTCAGCGATCAGGCCCACTCCTCGATCACGAACGCACTGTCGATCCTGGACATGGAGGCGCTGGTCGTTCCCACTGACGACCACATCCTCACCGGCGCAGCGCTCGCCGCCGCCCTGGACGCCGACCCCGACGCGTCGAACGTCGTGGGAGTGGTGGCCACCTCCGGCACCACCAACGCCGGGATCGTCGACGAGCTGGCCACAGTCGGCCAGGTGGCTCGCGACCGCGGCTTGTGGTTCCACGTCGACGGCGCCTACGGCGGTGGCGGACTGTTCGCACCCTCGGTACGGCCCCTGTACGACGGGATCGAGCACGCCGACTCGTTCATCGTCGATCCGCACAAGTGGCTGTTCGCGCCCTACGACTGCGCGGCGCTGATCTACCGGGAGCCGCGGCTGGCCAAGAGTGTGCACACCCAGGACGCGAGCTACCTCGATGTCATCCACACTGATGACGACGAGTGGAACCCCAGCGATCTGGCCTACCACCTGACCAGGCGCGCACGCGGGCTCCCGCTGTGGTTCTCCCTGGCGGTCAACGGGACCGACGCCTACACCCGAGCGGTCGAGACGGCGATCGACATGGCCCGCTGGACGGCCCGCCTGATCGAGTCGAGCGCTCACCTGACCCTGCTCCGGGAGCCGACGCTGTCGGTGGTGCTCTTCGAACGGGACGGCTGGACTCCCGAGGACTACGACCGCTGGGCCGCCGTGCTGCTCGACGAGCAGGTCGCGCTGGTGACCTCGACCAAGTGGGAGGGCCGCACCGTGGGCCGGCTGGTGTTCCTGCACCCACGGACGACCCGCGAGCTGGTGACGACCGTGCTGGACGCGATGGCCTGAGCGTTCACCACAGTCCTGCGTCGTCGAATCGGACCACTGAATCGGCGGAATCGACCACGCAGACGGGGTGGGCGGCCTGGGCGCGCGCGGGGCGCCTAGGGAAGGGCGCAGTAGCCGTCGTCGCAGTGGCCGTCGGTGGTCGCCGGGTCGGCGCTCGCGCTGCCCAGCATGGTCAGACCCATCGGGGCGTCCTCGGGACGTGCTGCCTCGGCGGGCCGCTCGACAGAGACACGCCCGGTCACGATGCCACCAGGTCCTCGGCGGCCTGGGCCAGCGCCTGTGCGAACGTGTCAGCGGACTGCGCGCCGGAGATGCCGTACCGGCCGTCGATCACGAAGAACGGAACGCCGTTGATGCCGTAGGCACGAGCCTGGTCGATGTCGGCCTGAACGTCCGCGGCGTAGGTGCCCTCGGCCAGGGCGGAGCGGATCTCGTCGGCGCCCAGCCCCACCTCGGAACCCATCTGGACCAGCGTCTCCACGTCACCGACGTTGCGCCCTTCGACGAAGTACGCGCTGAGCAGCCGCTCCTTCATCTGCTCCTGCAGCCCACGCGCCTTCGCCAGGTGCAGCAGCTCATGGGCCTTGAGCGTGCGGGTCTGATGAACCGCGTGGAAGTCGGCGGCTATGCCCTCCGCGTTGGCCAGTGCCGTGACGTTCTCGATCATCTCGTGGACCTGCGGCTCGGGGATCCCGCGCAGGCCGGACAGGTAGTCGATGACGGAACCGGAGAAGTCCGCCGGGAGGTCAGGGGAGAGTTCGAAGGAGCGGTACTCGACCTCGACCTCCACCTCGCCCCCGCCAGCACGGTAGCGACGCACCCCTTCGGCAAGGCGACGCTTGCCGATGTAGCACCACGGACACGCGACGTCTGACCAGACCTCGACCTTCACGACTTCCACCTCACACGAGAAACAAGTTGACTCTTCAAGTGAAGCACCCGAGCGGAGGCCAGGCAAACGCCGGCCCCGGGCGAGCGCTCATGACCCGTCAGGGTTGTGCACCCCAGAAGGCTCCAACCGGCACCGATCACGACTGACGCTGGCCGCCGTCGGGTCGATCAGGCCTGCTGGATCCACGGCGCGGGCTGGCGCGACAGGAACGCCATCATCCCCGCCTGCGCCTCCGCCGAGGCGAACAACTGGGCCGAGAGCGCTGCAGTGTGGGCGAAGCCGTCGCTGCGTGGCATCCCGGGCACGACGCGCAGCAACTCCTTGGTGTGAGTCAGCGCCTCGGGGCCACCCGCGGTCAACGCGGCGACCCAACCGGCCACGGCGGCATCGAGGGCCTCGTCGGGGACCACGCGGTTCACCATCCCGGCCGTGACCATGCGGCCTGCGGGGACCCGCTCACCGGTCAGCAGGAGCTCCTGGGCGTCCGCACGGTGCATCCGGGCCAGACAGACCACGCTGATGACCGCGGGCGCGAGGCCCAGTCGGACCTCCGAGAACGCGAACTTGGCAGACTCCACGGCCACCGCGAGGTCCGCTGCTGCCACGAGCCCGTTGCCCCCACCGGCGACGTGGCCCTGCACCTTGGCGATGACCGGCTTCGGGTTGTCCATGATCGCCTCGAGGACCTCGACCAGCGCGCCGGGCCCGGAGCCCGTGAACGACGCTGCGTCCGCCGCCGAGGCTCCACGCAGGTCGGCCCCCGAGCAGAACGTGTTGCCCGAACCGGTGAGCACGATGACCCGCACCGCCGGATCCGCCCCGGCCGTACGCAGGTGTTCGGCCAGCAGCGCCATGCCCGACGCCGTGAGCATGTTGCGGGCCTCCGGGCGGTTCATGGTGATCGTGGCCACCGCGCCGGACACCTCGAGCAGGACGTCGCTGCTGGCCTGCGTCCCGGGGGTCGGGTCGCTCACAGCTGCTCCCACCCCTCGAGCATGGAGATCACACGCAGCATGACCTCATCGGCGCCACCGCCGATGGAGATCAACCGGGCATCCCGCATGTACCGGGAGGGCCACATCTCCTCGGCGTAGCCCATGCCGCCGTGGTACTGCACGGCGATGTCGGCCACCTCGCGGGCGAGCTTGCCGGTCTTGTACTTGGCGATCGTGGCCATCTGCGTGACGTCCTGGCCGGCGGCGTACCTCTCAGCCGCGGAGTAGTTGTAGTGCTTGAGCAGGTCGAGCTCGGCGGCCAGCTCGGCGAGCTTGAAGCGCAGGTACTGGTTGTTCATCAACGGCTGACCGAAGGCGTGTCGGACCTTGAGGTACTCGGCGGTGCGCTCGAGGGCGCGGCGCGCGCCGGACGTGGCCATGTAGGCACCCATGAGCCGCTCGTCCTGGAACTGCGACATCTGCTGCTGGAAGCCCTTGCCGACCTGCCCGATCGTGTTCGAGACCGGGACGCGCACCTCGTCGAGGATCAGCTCGGCGGTGTCCGAGGAGCGGTTGCCCATCTTCTCGATCTTGCGGCCCACGGAGAAGCCGGGGCTGTCGGTCGGGACGATGATCTGGCTCATCCCGCGGTAGCCGGTCCTGGGCTCCTCGCCGGGCTCGACGGTGCGGGCCAGCAGGCACAGCCAGTCGGCCTGCGTGCCGTTGGTGATCCACATCTTGCGCCCGGTGATCACCCACTGGTCACCATCGCGGACCGCCTTGGTCCGGATCCCCGCGACGTCACTGCCCGCGTCGGGCTCGCTGACGGCCACCGAGGTGACCATCTCCCCGCGCAGGGCCGGTGCCAGGTACGTGTGCTTGAGCTCATCCGTGCCGTACCGGGCCAGGGAGGGCGTGGACATGGTGGCCTGCACCGCGATCGCCAGGGGCACGCCCGCCAGGTCGGCCTTGCCCAGCTCCTCCCCCAGCACCACGGTGTAGGTGTGGTCCGCGCCCTGGCCGCCGAACTCCGGGTCCACCTCGAGCCCGAACAGGCCGAGCTCGCCGACCTTCGGGAACAGCTCATGGGCGGGGAAGATCCCGTCGGCCTCCCACTTGTCCGCGTGCGGGTTGATCTCGGTCTCGACGAATCGCCGGACCATCGCCCGAAACTCGCGGTGCTCGGTGGTGAACTGGATCATCGTGGCTCCTTCGCCGGGGTGACGCTTCGGATTGCAGGCTTGGCCGCACCCTGGGGTGCGGGCCGGTTCGCCGGCCGGGCGGACTGCAGCTGGCCGGTGGCCGCGGCCAGGCGGGCCGGCATGCCCAGGCCGCGAACCCAGAGCTGGGTCAGGGTGCGGGTCGCGACAGCCTCGTCGTGGACCTCCCCGCGACCCAGCCAGTGCGCGGCAAATCCCTCGACCATCCCGCACAGCGCAGCGGCGGCGGTGTGCGCATCGAGATCCGGGGCGGCCAGGTTCTCGTCCTGCAGCTTGCGGATCGCCGCGGCCACCCGGGCCACGTGCGTGCGGCGCAGGTCGAGCAGGACATCGGCGAACCGGGTGTCGCCCGCGGCCGCCTCCTGGGCGACCTGCAGCAGCTGGGCGTGGGTGCGATAGCCATCCAGGTAGGCACTGTTCGCGGCCTGGACCCGGGCGATGGGATCACGCAGCCGCGGCTGGGTCATCGCCTGGTTCAGGTCCGCGCGGACGTCGTGCAGGACCGCGAGGAGCACGTCCTCCTTGGTGTCGAAGTACGTGTAGACGGTGCCGTGGGACACGCCCGCGGCGTCGGCGAGGTCACCCATCCGGGTCCCGGCGAACCCACGTTCGGCGAATACCTCGCGGGCGGCAGCCACCAGCCTGTCGCGGGTGGCCTGACCCCGGGGCGTCAGCGCACTCATGGAACCTGACGCTAGCGTCAAGTTGACACCAGCGTCAAGTTCCTCGGGAAGTCGAGAGGGCTGACCGGGGACGGCCCGCGGTCAGCGGATCCGGCGTGCTCGTAGGTGCTCGCCGAGGCCCTTGGCCTGGGGGTCCAGCGAGGTCGAGTCGGCCACCCCCCGGCCGAGCAACCCACGGATCACGACGTTGACCGCGTTCAGGTTGGGCAGCGCATGCACGGCGACGTCCAGGTCGGCGGCCTCCGGCAGGAGTTCGCGCACCCGCTGCGGTGTGAGCCACGACGCCAGCCATGTGTACCGCGCAGCGACCTCGGCCTCCGAGAGCTGCGCGCTGGGACCGACACCCGGCTCCGGGATCCACACGCCGACGTTGGCGTTGCCCCCCTTGTCCCCGGAACGGGCACCCACGATGTCGCCCAGCGCTGTGCCGGGCGCCGGCGCCCAGGCCGTGGGGGCGGTACCGGGGTCGGCCGGGGGCTGCATCGGCGCGGCATCCGGGGAAGGGCTCGTGGCGACCCACACGGTGGGCTCGAGGTCGAGGACCTCGCCTGCCACGGTGACCTGCACCGGCACATCGGCGCGGTCGACCAGGGTCGGCCAGTACACGCCGTAGGCGGTTCCCTCGGCCGGCGGGGCCGTGGGGAACATCCCCGGGTAGCACCCGAGCGCCGATTCGACGACCGCGGTCGTGAACGGCTTGCCGACCTTCTTCTGGTCGGCATCCTTGACCGTGATCCGCAGATGGCCCTGGGCCGCCGCGGTGGTGGCCGGGTCGTCAGCGGCGACGTCCTCGAACGCCACCGCCAGCTCGCCCACGGTCAGGGTGCTGAGCCCGGCCAGCTGGACGGGGCCTGGTGCGGGTCGTCCTGACCCGGGATCACCGAGCGCCACATCGAGTCCGATCCCCGCCACCATCTCCAGCGCGAGGTCGGCCTTCGCCCTGGCGTCGCGACCAGTCAGGACCAGGGACATCGAGTTGCGGAACCCGGCGAACAGGTTGACCGCGACCTTGAGCTTCTCGGGGGCCGGCGCGCCCCGGGTCCCGGTGATCGCGACCCGGTCTGCACCCGCGGAGCTCAGCGCGATGGTGTCGAACAGCGCGGTCACATCCGGGTTCGCGTAGGTGGGCGCGCCGATCTCGTAGACGAGCTGGGCCGTCACGGTTCCCACGGACACGAGCCCGCCGCTGCCGGTGGGCTTGGTGATGACACTCGAGCCATCGGCGGCGACCTCGGCGATCGGGAAGCCAGCCGGCCAGGCGGGAACCTCGTCGAAGAAGGAGTAGTTGCCACCGGTGGCCTGGGCGCCGCACTCGATCACGTGCCCGGCTGCCACGGCCCCGGCCAGGCGGTCCAGGGTCTGCGGGTCACCGGCCGCCGCGTCGGCGTAGGACCAGCCGTGCCACCAGGCCGCGGGCCCGATCACGAGCGCGGCATCGGTGATGCGCCCGGTGATCACCACGTCCGCCCCGGCGCGCCAGCGCTGCCGTGACCGGTTCACCGCCCAGGTAGGCGTTGGCCGTGATCGGCGCCCGTGCGCCCAGCGCCTCACCGGTGTCGAGGTTGGGGAACTCCTGCGGGCGGGACCCGATCAGCTCGAGGACGTTGTCACCGGTGACCACGGCGATCACCGGCGCCAGGCCGAGCGTCTCGGCCAGCTCCGCGAGGGCGTCCGCGCATCCCTGGGGGTCGAGGCCACCGGCGTTGGTCACCACCTTGATGTCGCGTTCCAAGCACGTGCCGAGCACCTGCTTCATCTGGGTCAGGAACGTCCTGGCGTACCCCGATCCGGCGCCGTGCCGCATCCGCTGGCGGGCGAGGATGAGCATGGTCAGCTCGGCCAGCCAGTCACCGGTCAGCACATCGATCTCACCGGACTCGACGAGTTCAGCGGCTGCTGACAGGCGATCGCCGAGGAATCCCGAGCAGTTGCCGATGCGGACCGGGCCTCGTGCTGCTGTATCGGTCATCCGGGCAGTATGGCCCAGTCGATGGGCGATCCCGAGCGCCGGGTCCGGCGGGACTGGGCC
The DNA here is from genome assembly GCA_963697345.1 of uncultured Actinomycetes bacterium. Lineage (GTDB taxonomy): Bacteria > Actinomycetota > Actinomycetes > S36-B12 > CAIYMF01 > Prado023. The sequence continues at coordinate 42,203 of CAVONS010000012.1, forward strand.
GGTCGGTGCCGGTCAGGCCTCGGCGAACTCCTCGGACTCGTAGACCTCGATCTGCGTGCCGCGTGGCCACTGCCCGGGAGCCAGCCCGGCCTTGCGCCAGAGCGCTGCGAGGAAGTCGTCGGGATCGGGCAGCTGCTCCCAGACAGCCGGCAGGAACGTCGCGCGATGCCGTCCGGCGGTGACGACGAGCCCCCGTCCCACCGGGATCCGGGCGCGCAGGTCGGCGAAGTCGGCGCAGGGGAACGGCCTGCTCGGGCTGAGCACTGAGATGTCGATGACCATGCCCCGAGCCCGATCCCGCGTCATGGCCGGGAAGCGGGGGTCGCGGAAGGCTGCGTCGAACGCGTGCTGGGCGACATCGGCGACCAGCGGTTGGCGGGCCATCAGGGAGCCGATGCAGCCGAGCAGGTCCCCGGAATCCGAGCGCAGGGTGACGAAGGCGGCCCCCGGGTCGGTCAGCACCGGGTGCGCCCCTGACCAGTCCTCGATCGCGAACTCGGGCCTGCGACCACCCGCGGCCAGGGCGTCCTGAATCGTCTGCCGCGCCAGCGCCAGCAGCGCGGTTCGGGATTGCGCCCCGATCCGAGCACCCCCGGGGGCGGCACGGCCCGATCGTCGCGGATCTGGCTGCTCCCGAGCTGTCGCCTGGGCCGCGGACGTCACCGAGAAGGCCGCGTAGCCCACCACTCGGTCGCGGTCTCCCGCCGTGTCGCCGGAGTTGCGGGCGTCCAGCAGCTTGACGGTCCACCCCTGGATCTGGGCGGCCGTCAACAGGCCACGCAGGGGATGGCGACCACACGCGTCCGAGACGCCGATGGCATCCGGGCTGCGGTGGACGATCGAGGAGATCGTGCGACCGTCCTGGGCGAGCGCCGCCTCGTAGCCCAGGTAGTGGGACAGGTCGGTGGACACGACCACCAGCGTCCGGGGCAGGGCGCAGGATGTGCCCACGATCTCGGACACCTCCGCGGGGAGATCCGCCCCCACGATCAGGGGGACCAACTGCCAGCCCGCGCCGAGCACACGCTGCAGGAACGGGACCTGGACCTCGAGGCTGTGCTCCGGCCCGTGGGCATCGTCGGCTGGACCCACGACGTCGAACTCGCGCGCGAGGTCGGCAGCGAAGTCGGCATCGAGGGGGACATCACCCAGCGGGGTGCGCCAGGCGGACGCGGTGCTCAGCCCGATCCCGTCGACGGCCACGAAGTGTGCCGGCCCGAGCAGCACGACGCGGTCGACCTCGCGCGGATCGATCGCCGCGAAGGCGAAACCTGCGGTCGGGCCGGAGTACACGTACCCGGCGTGTGGCGCGATCACCGCGACCAGTCGTCCGGCCTGCGCCGGACCAGCCCGGCTCGAGGCGACGGAGGCCTCGCGATCACGTATCACCGCACGAGCCGCGGCCACATGGCCATCGACCTCACGGGCGAGCTGCTCGGGGCGCACAGGGTAGAACCGACCTGCCACCGCGGGCTCACGAACGCCCCCCGAGCTGCCGGTGGACGGTCCCCAGAACCTCATGTGCGCGTCCCCTTGGCGGCGGCCATCACAGGACCTCTGCCAGGTGCACGGGTCGGCGCCGGCGACCCCATGCTCCTGCCGGTCCGTCGAAGACCCCGGGGATCTGGGCCCCACACCCGCCACATCGCCCGTCGTCGGTCAGCCGGTAGGCACCGATCTCGTACCAGTCGCGCTCGATGAGCCGGCGTCCGCAGCCCGGGCAGACCGTGGTGTCGCCGGCGGTGTCATGGACGTTGCCGGTGTAGGCGAAGTGCACGCCGTTGGCCATCGCGATCTCGCGGGCCCGCGCCAGCGTGGCGACGGGCGTCGCGGGGACGTCACGCATCTTCCAGTCGGGGTGGAACGCGCTGAAGTGCATCGGCACGTCCGGCCCGCAGTGCTCCACGACCCAGCGGGTCATCTCCTCGAGCTCGGCCGCCGAGTCGTTGTGCCCGGGGATCAGCAGGGTCGTCAGCTCGAGCCAGGTGTCGGTCTGGGTGGCCACGTACTCGATCGTGTCCAGGACCTCGGACAGCTCCGCCCCGCAGACGCGGTGGTAGAAGTCCGCGGTGAAGCCCTTGAGGTCGATGTTCGCGGCGTCCATGTGCCGGTAGAAGGCTGCGCGCGGCTCGGGGTTGATGTAGCCGGCCGTCACGGCCACGGTCCGCACGCCGACTTCACGGCAGGCCACCGCCGTGTCGATCGCGTACTCCGCGAAGATCACGGGGTCGTTGTAGGTGAACGCCACACTCGCGCATCCCAGCTGCTGGGCCGCGGCCGCGATCTGGTCGGGCATGGCCGAGTCGGCCAACGTGTCGATGTCCCGCGACTTGGAGATGTCCCAGTTCTGGCAGAACTTGCAGGTCAGGTTGCAGCCCGCGGTACCGAAGGAGAGCACCGGCGTTCCGGGCAGGAAGTGGTTCAGTGGCTTCTTCTCGATCGGGTCCACGCAGTAGCCCGAGGAGCGCCCATAGGTGGTCGACACGATCGCGTCGCCCTCGCGGGCCCGGACGAAGCACAGCCCACGCTGGCCCTCGTGCAGCCGACAGGCGCGGGGGCACAGGTCGCACTGGACGCGGCCATCATCGAGTGCATGCCACCACGTCGTCGGCCACGTGGCAGGAGCAGCCGTGGTGTCCGCCGGGGCCCTGGTGCCCATACCTCCAGCATGCCCCCGTCGGCGCGCACACGCCAGACCCACTGGTCCCCGAGACCCGCAGTATCGTGCGCGGATGCCCGGTATCACCGATCTCGCGGACCTGATCCGGTCGATGCGGCCCGTGCAGGTGGCCGGCGAGTTCGTCTACGTGAGCGTGGACACCCCTGACCCGGACCTCCCGGCGCGCGCGATGGTGCGTGAGCCTGAGGGGATCACCTACGTGCTGACCAGGGCCGAGGCGGACGCACGTGGCCTGGACTACGACTTCGTCGCCGCCTGGATCACCCTGCAGGTGCACTCCGCGCTGGAGGCGGTCGGGCTGACCGCCGCAGTGAGCGCGGCGCTGACCTCCGCCGGGATCAGCTGCAACGTGCTGGCCGGCCGCGTCCACGACCACCTGCTCGTACCCCAGGACCGCGCCGCCGAGGCGCTGACGGTCCTGGGCGCCCTCGCCCGATCGTCGGCACCCGACTGCTGATCGGCACGCGGGCGGCGCACCTGGGCAGACACGTCCCTCCGGGCGGCTACTCCTCCTCGAGGACCGCCACCACGTGATGGGCGTCCACCGAGTCGCCGACGGCCACCCGGATCTCGGCGATGACGCCGTCGGCGTCGGCCTTGATCCGGTGCTCCATCTTCATCGCCTCGAGGATCACCAGGGTGTCACCCTCGGCCACGGGATCACCGGCACCCACCAGGACTGCGGTCACCGTGCCCGGCACGGGGGTGACCAGGCCATGGTCGTGGGCGTGCTCGGAGGCATCGGCGTAGCGCGGCAGGACCCCGAGCACGGTGGTGCGCCCGAGTCCCGTCACCAGGGCCCAGTCACCGGCCCGCCGCACGTGGAACCAGCCCCCGACACCGTCCACCTCGACCATCACCATCGAGGCGTCACACTCAGTGCGATCCACGCGCAGCTGCGCGGGCAGCGCGCCCGCTCGCGAAGCGTCGGATGCCCCGGTGCCGGGGTCCGCGCCCTGGCCGGGCGGATCCGGACTGCCCTGGTCCACCACGAGGCCGACATCCACCCCACCCGCACGGTCCCGGGAGTACCGAACCTCGATCGTGTGCTCCTGCCCCACCTCGCTGTACGCGAACCGGCGGACCTCGGGCACCGCGGGGATGTTGCGCCATCCGGAGGGCGCCAGCGCAGCCCACGGCTTGCCGGCACGTTCCTGCTCGGCCAGGCCGAGGGCCGCCGCGGCCAGGTGCAGGGCCAGCTCCCGGCGCGCGACCACCGGGGAGGCGACCTCCGGGTGCTCCTCGAGGAAGGCGGTCGTGGTGTCACCGGACACGAATCCCGGCGAACGCAGGATCGCGGCCAGCGACTCCCGGTTGGTCGGGACGCCCGCCACCCGCATCCCCTCGAGGCAGGTCGCCAGGGTGGCGGCCGTGACCTCACGGGTGGGTCCGTGCGCGATCACCTTGGCCAGCATCGGGTCGTAGAAGGCGCTGACCTCCGAGCCGGTGGCGACCCCCGACTCGAGCCGGATGCCGCGCGCGGCATCGACGTCGAAGAGCTCGATGCGACCCATCCCGGGCAGGTATCCCCGTGCGGGGTCCTCGGCGTAGAGCCGCACCTCGATCGCGTGCCCGGACCGGGTGATCTGGGCCTGCTCGAGGGGGAGCGGCTCCCCCTGGGCGACCCGGATCTGCCACTCCACGAGGTCCAGTCCGGTGACCTCCTCGGTCACGGGGTGCTCCACCTGCAGGCGGGTGTTCATCTCCAGGAAGAAGAACTCCTGCTCCGCGCCGTCGCCGGCCACCATGAACTCCACTGTGCCGGCCCCGACGTAGTCGATGGCCTGTGCCGCAGCGACCGCGGCGGCGTACATGCGCTCCAATGTGCTGGCGGTCGCCCCGGGCGAGGGAGACTCCTCGACGACCTTCTGGTGGCGGCGCTGGATGGAGCACTCACGCTCGAAGGCGTGCACCACGTTGCCGTGCGTGTCACCGAAGACCTGCACCTCGACGTGCCGCCCCCGCTCGAGGTAGCGCTCCAGGAACACCGTAGGGTCCCCGAACGCCGACGCGGCCTCGTTGCGCGCCCCCGACACCGCCTCGAGCAGGTCGTGGCCATCACGGACCAGCCGCATGCCCTTCCCACCACCGCCCGCCGACGCCTTCACCAGCAGCGGCAGGCCCACCTCGGCGCCTGCAGCCACGATGTCGGCATCACTGGCGTCCAGATCCAGCTCAGCACCCGGGACCAGCGGCACCCCGGCGGCGGCCACCAGGCGTTTCGCCTCGACCTTCAGCGCCATCGCCCTCATGGACTCCGGCGTGGGACCGATCCACGCCAACCCGGCGTCGGCCACCGCCGCGGCGAAGTCCGGGTTCTCGGACAGGAAGCCGTACCCCGGGTGGATGGCGTCGGCCCCGGAACGGCGAGCAGCGTCCAACACCTTCTCGGCGACGAGGTAGGACTCCGCGGACGTCCGGCCACCGATGGCCACGGCGAGGTCGGCATCGCGGACGAACGGCGCGCCGGCATCCGGATCGGAGTGGATGGCGACCGCCTGCAGCCCCATCGCGTGGGCCGTCCGGATCACCCGACGGGCGATCTCGCCCCGGTTGGCCACCAGGATCCGGGTGATCGTGCGCTGTGTCATGGCCGCCCTCACATCCGGAAGACGCCGAAGTTCGACGTCCCCGCAACCTCGTTGGAATGGATCGCAGACAGCGCGAAGCCGAGCACGGTCCGGGAGTCGCGCGGATCGATGATCCCGTCGTCCCACACCCGGCCGGTCGCGAACAGCGCCGTGGACTCCCGCTCGACCTGGTCCTCGAGGCCCTGGCGCATCGGGGCGAAGGCCTCGTCGCTCCAGGGGATGCCCAGCTTGGCGGCCTTCTGCTTGGCCACGATCTCCATCACGCCGCCGAGCTGCTTGGGCCCCATCACCGCGATCCGGTGGTTGGGCCAGGTGAACACGAACCGCGGGTTGAAGGCGCGCCCGGCCATTCCGTAGTTGCCTGCCCCGTAGCTGGCTCCCACCATCAGCGTGAGGTGCGGGACCGTGGAGTTGGACACAGCGTTGATCAGCTTGGCGCCGTCCTTGATGATGCCGCTCTGCTCGTAGCGCGTCCCGACCATGAACCCCGTGGTGTTCTGCAGGAACAGGATCGGGGTGTCGTGACGGTTGCACAGCTGGATGAACTGCGCGGACTTCTGTGACTCCTCGCTGAACAGGATCCCGTTGTTGGCGATGATCCCGACCGGGTAGCCGGCGAGCTCGGCCCAGCCGGTGACCAGCTGGGAGCCGTACAGCGGCTTGAACTCCTCGAACGCGGAGCCGTCAACGATCCGCGCGATGATCTCGCGGGTGTCGAACGGCTGGCGGACGTCCGCACTGGCGATGCCCAGCAGCTCCTCGGGGTCCAGCACGGGAGGAGCGGGGTCGGTCCGGTGCGGCGCCGGCCCGAGCTTGCGCCAGTTGAGGTGGCCCACGATGCCACGGCCGATGCGCAGCGCGTCGAACTCATCCTCGGCCAGGTAGTCCGACAGCCCGGAGGTCCGCGAGTGCATCTCGGCGCCGCCGAGGTCCTCCTCCACCGCGTCCTCGTTGATGGCCATCTTGACCAGGGGCGGACCGGCCAGGAAGACCTTCGCCGAGTTCCTCTGCATCACGATGTAGTCGCTCATGCCCGGCACATAGGCCCCGCCGGCGGTGGAGGACCCGAAGACCAGGGTGATCGTGGGGATCCCCGCGGCCGACAGCTGGGTGAGGTTGCGGAAGCTGGCGCCACCCGGGACGAACACGTCGGCCTGCTTGGGCAGGTCAGCCCCCCCGGACTCGGTGAGGTTGACCAGCGGCAGGCGGTTGACCCGGGCGATCTCCATCGCGCGCAACGCCTTGTGCATCGTCATGGGGCTCTGCGCGCCACCCTTGACGGTGGGGTCATTGGCGCTGACCATGCACTCGACGCCGTTCACCCAGCCGATCCCGGTGACCAGGCCGACGCCGAGCTCATCATCGGAGCCCCATCCGGCCAGCGGCGAGAGCTCCAGGAACGGGCTGTCAGGATCGAGCAGCCCCGCGATCCGCTCCCGGGGCATGAGCTTGCCCCGATCGCGGTGCCGGGCCACGGCCTTGGCCGCCTTCGCCGGGTTCGACGACCCACCGCCACCCACGACCGTCTGATTCAGGTCCTCGATCTCGGCCAGGGCCGCCCGCATCGCGTCCCGGTTCTCCCGGAACGTGTCGGAGCGGGGGTCCACCGAGGTGCGCATCACCGGTTTCACGAAACTTGACGTTAGCGTCAAGTTGACGCGGGCGTCAAGTTCTCCCGGGTCGCCGGAGGTGGCATCTCGCAGTCGTTCCGCCGATGCCTCGGGCGATCCCAGCGACGCGCCGGACGGCCGCCGGCGAGGGCCACGACACTACCCACCGGTAGAACCGTCCAGTAACTGGATCGGTCCCCCAAGTTTGGCAATGCTGGCCTCAGTTGACCACCCCCAACACGAGAGCAGGCCCCAGTTGTTCACCATTGATGAGACCCCGATGCACATCGACGCCTCGCCGGCAGCCCGCGCACACCTGGCAGCGCTGGCCGCGTCCAGCGGCAACGTCACAGTGCTGCTGACCGAGCGTGGCGCAGCCGTCCTCAAGGCTGGCGAGCAGCCCCCGAGCGGCTCGGTCCGCCTGGGCGACCTCGATGACGCCGGCCGGATCACGTGCGTGGCTGACGACACCCCGGCGAACTCCTGGTGGCGGACGCGAGCCCACCTGGATCTCTCCGAGGACCTGGACATGACCTACGACCTCACGAACCTCAGCGAGGCCGAGCTGTTCGCGACGCTGGCCGCGGGGCCCATGCCGCGCCTCTGAGCGAGTCCAGACCGGAGGCGTCCAGACCGGAGGCGTCCGCCAGGCTGGCAGCTACTGACGCGGGCGGCCCTTGCCGGACCCCGGGCCCCCCGGAGCCGGTGCGTCCTGCCCTGCCGGCTCACCCTTGGCCTTGCGGATCACCACGATCCGGTCGCCGGGCTGGAAGACCCGGATCGATCCCTCGTCGAAGCGGATCACGTCGTCACCGCGCACGACCGCCAGCACGAGGTCGCCCTCGTCCTGGATGTCTGCCGGCGCCCTACCCAGCTCGGCGCGGGTGATCGGTCGTTCGACGACCTCCAGGCCCTTGCCGGTGTTCATGAGGTCCTCGAGCATCGCTCCCACGTTGGCCGACAGCAGGGACAGGCTCATCAGGTTCCCCGCGGACTCCGCGTGGGTGATCACGCGATCCGCACCACTCTGGCGCAGCAGCTCAGCGGCTGACTCCTCGCGCGCGGCCGCCACGATGACGGCCTTCGGTGCCAGGGCGCGGACCCGCAGGGTGACCATGATCGCGGTGTCGTCCTGGTCGGCGGCCACGATGACCTGGCTGGCCTCGGGAACGCCGGCGTCGCGCAGCACCTGCTCGTTGCGCGCATCACCCACGACGCCGGTCACGCCCTGCCTGGTCGCCTCGGCCACGGCGTACCGGTCGGCAGCAATGACGACCACAGTCCGCGGGTCCGCTCCGTGGGCGAGCAGGGAGCGCAGGGATGCCTGCCCCTTCACGCCGAATCCGACGATCACGGTCTGGTCCTTCATGCGCTTCCTCCAGCGGTTGACCCGCGATCGCTCCCGGGCAGCCTGCGTCAGGACCTCGACCGTGGTGCTGACCAGCACGATCAGGAACAAGAACCGCAGCGGCGTGACGACGAACACGTTCACCAGCCGTGTGCCGGAGGTGATCGGGGCGATGTCGCCATATCCGGTGGTCGAGAGTGTGACGGTCGAGTAGTAGAGAGCGTCGATCAGCGAGACCCCGTTGTCCTGGCCGAAGTCGGCGTACCCGTCGCGCTCCCAGTACACGAGCAGGGTCGTGAAGACAACGATGCCCAGTGCGATCCCGATCCGGGTCGTCAGGGAGCGTCGGGCGCTGTGCCGGCGGGTCGGGAAGGCAACGCGCGAGACCTCGGTCGTCTCATCGTCGAACAGGTTACCGAGCTCGGCCACGGAGGAAATGTACGCCTGTGCGCGCTCCCAGTGGTGCAGGTGGACCCTCTCCGGGCCAGTCGGGGCGCCCCTCGTGCCGGGCGCTGGCACCGTGCGCATCGCGGGCGCTGCCCTCGTGCGGGTCGCAGCCGCCACCAGCCAGGGGGACAATGGTGACCATGACTGAGCGTCCCGAGGACCACCAGACCGAAGCCGGCTCCGCCCTCGATGCAGGCGGCGCAGACCCGACCCTGACCATCATCGTCGGCGATGACGGTCAGCCGATCGCCATGGCGCAGGAGTCCGGCGAGTCCTCCGTTGCCGACCTCATCGAGCAGCCCGCGAAGGTCATGCGCGTGGGCAGCATGATCAAGCAGCTGCTGGAGGAGGTGCGTTCAGCACCCCTGGACGACGCCTCGAGGGCGCGGCTGCGTGACATCCACCAGCGCTCGATCACGGAGCTCGAGTCCGGCCTGGCCCCCGAACTCATCGAGGAGCTCGACCGGCTGTCGCTGCCGTTCAGCTCCGACAGCGTGCCGACCGACTCCGAGCTGAGGATCGCCCAGGCCCAGCTCGTGGGATGGCTCGAGGGGCTCTTCCACGGCATCCAGACCGCCCTGTTCGCCCAGCAGATGGCCGCCCGCGCGCAGCTCGAGCAGATGCGCCGCGCCGCCATCACGGCCGAGCCGTCGACGGACATCCCCTCACCCGATGGGCACCGGCGCGCAACGAGCGGGCCCTACCTGTGACCGCGGCCCCCTGACCCCGCAGATCCCGGCCTTCGCAGCGCCACGGGCGCGTAGGCTGTGCGCTCGTGATCGACCTGCGACTTCTCCGCGAGGACCCTGACCTGTTCCGCGCCTCCCAGGCCGCCCGCGGGGAGGACCCGGGGCTCGTTGATGCCCTGCTGGAGGCCGACGAGGTCCGCCGCTCCGCCGGCGCCTCCTTCGATGCGCTGCGCAACGAGCAGAAGGCCCTGGGCAAGCAGGTGGCCCGGGCCTCCGCCGAGGACAAGCCCGCCCTGCTGGCCCGTGCCAAGGAGCTGGCCGACGCGGTCAAGGCGGCCGACGCCCAGCGCGGCGAGGCCACGTCGCGCGCCGACGAGCTGATCCTGGCGATCAGCAACCTCGTGCACCCCGACTCGCCGCGCGGCGGCGAGCAGGACTACGTCGTCCTGGAGCACCGCGGCACGATCCGGGACTTCGCCGCCGAGGGGATCGAGGTCCGCGATCACCTGGAGCTGGGCGAAGCCCTCGGCGCGATCGATGTCGAACGCGGCGCCAAGGTGTCGGGCTCGCGGTTCTACTACCTGACCGGGGTCGGCGCGCTGCTCGAACTGGCGCTGATCAACCACGCGATGGCCCAGGCCACCGCCAACGGACTCATGCCGATCATCCCGCCGGCGCTGGTCAAGCCCGCCGCGATGGAGGGCACGGGCTTCCTGGGGCAGGCCGCCGAGAACGTCTACCACCTCGAGGCCGACGACATGTACCTCGTGGGCACGGCCGAGGTGCCCCTGGCGGCCTACCACTCCGACGAGATCCTGGCCGCCGACACCCTGCCCCGACGCTTCGCCGGGTACTCACCGAGCTACCGGCGCGAGGCTGGCAGCTACGGCAAGGACACCCGCGGGATCTTCCGCGTCCACTGGTTCGACAAGGTGGAGATGTTCGTCTTCGCAGCCCCCGAGGACGCCGAGGCCCAGCACGCCCAGCTCGTGGAGTACGAGAAGCAGTTCCTCGACAGCCTGGAGCTGCCCTACCGGGTGATCGACGTCGCCACGGGCGACCTCGGCGCGAGCGCCACACGGAAGTTCGACTGCGAGGCGTGGATCCCGTCGCAGGGCCGCTACCGCGAGCTGACGTCGACGTCGAACTGCACGACCTTCCAGTCGCGACGCCTGCGCGTGCGTGAGCGGGCCCCGGACGGCACCGTCCGCCCACTGGCCACGCTCAACGGCACCCTCGTGGCGATCCCGCGGACCATCATCGCCCTCCTCGAGAACCACCAGCAGGCCGACGGCTCCGTGCGCGTCCCCGAGGCTCTGCAGCCCCACCTGGGCGGCCGAACGACCCTGACCCCCCTCGACTAGCCCCACGCCCCAACCCAGACCCGCCCAGCCCACCCCACGCCCCAACCCGGATTTGCGGCAGGATTGCGGTCGTTCAGCGGTCTGAGACCTGCCGCAAACCGCGCGCACCCGACCGAGACCTGCCGCAAGTCGAGGCTGGGTGCGCGGGGGCGGGTGGGGCTTGGGTCTGGGAGGATCGGGGGCATGGCCCGCAGCGTCCCGCCCCAGCCCGACGTGGGCGCGCCGCCGGACGACATCGGCGTGCGCCCGGGCGGCTGGGTCCACGTGGACCTCGAGGCCGACATCGTCGTACCCGACGACGTCGCGATGGTCGGCTCGGACCTCGATGGAACGCTGCTCTCCTCCACCCACGAGGTGGGGGACCGCAGTCGGGCGGCGATCGCGCGGCTGGCCGACGTCGGCGTCGACTTCGTGTACGTGACCGGCCGGCCACCACGCTGGTTGCGACCGGTCATCGCCCAGACCGGCCACGCGGGAATGGCCGTGTGCGCGAACGGCGCCCTTGTCGTGGACCTCGCCGAGGAGCGACTCGTGCGACGAACCGCCATCGACCACGCCCTGGCTGCCGACGTCGCGATGCGTCTTCGCGAACTGGTCCCTGGGATCTCCTTCGCGCTGGAACGGCTCATCGAGGGCGCCGACAGCGCGCGCAGCCTCGACGCCCTGACCGTCGTCGGCTTCGAGCCGGCCTACGACCCGCCCTGGGCGCGGATGCCCGATGTCGAGATGGGCGACATCCTGGACCTGATCGGACGCGGTGATCCGGTGAAGATCCTGGCCTCCCCGCCCCGGGGCACCGGGCACGACTCGGACTCGCTGCTCGCGCTGGCCGAGGCCGAGTTCGCAGGGGCGCTGCACATCACCCACTCCGGCACCAAGGAGGTCCTCATCGAGATCATGTCCGGCGCGATCGACAAGGGCGTCGGCTTCCTCGAGGTGGCCGCGGCCCGCGGGATCGACCCCGACCTGACGGCAGCGGTGGGTGACATGCCCAACGACGTGGCCCTCATCCGGGCAGCCGGCACCGGCTACGCGGTCGCCAACGCCCATCCCGCTGCCCGGGCAGCGGCCGACCACGTGCTCCCCAGCAACGACGAGGACGGCGTGGGCCGACTGCTCGAGGCGATCCTGGCCACGCGACGATGACGGTCGAGTCCTCCCCCTCCGCGCGGGGCCGATACTCCCGGCTGGGAGCCATCGGACCACCGCTGCTCCTCCTGTTCTTCATGTGGGCGCTCGAGCTGCTCGACCTCCTGCTGAGCGGGCGGCTGGACAGCGCCGGGATCGAGCCTCGCGAGACCCAGGGCCTGCTGGGCATCGTGTTCGCGCCCCTGCTCCACGGTGGGTTCAACCACCTGCTGTCCAACACGATCCCGCTGCTCGTGCTCGGCACACTCGTGGCCGCCAGCGGGCGGGGCATCTTCTGGCGGGTGACCACGATCGTGGTGCTGCTCGGCGGCTTCGGCACCTGGCTCATCGCGCCGGCCGACACCATCACCATCGGCGCCAGCGGCCTGGTCTTCGGCTACCTCGGGTACCTGCTGGTCGCCGGGATCCGCACGCGGCACTGGCGCGACCTGCTCATCGGGGCCTTGGTCCTCATCGTCTACGGGACGCTGCTGCTCGGCGCGCTGCCCTGGACGGTGGCCGACAACGTCTCGTGGCAGAGCCATCTCACCGGCGCACTGGCTGGAGGGCTGGCGGCGTGGTGGGTCGCGCCCCGTCCGCCGGCTCGTCGGACCGGCACCTGACCGACGAGCAGCAGGGCGCCGCTCAGCGCATCGACAACCGGAACGGGTGAGCCGGGTACGTCCCCAGGATCGTCACCTCATGGGAGAAGAAGTCCAGCTCCTCGAGGGCGAAGGCCAGGCCGCGATCGGCGGGGTGGCCGTCGACGTCGGCATAGAACTGGGTGGCCGAGAAGTGCCCGTCGAGCATGTAGCTCTCCAGCTTGGTCATGTTGACGCCGTTGGTCGCGAAGCCGCCCAGCGCCTTGAACAGTGCCGCGGGCACGTTGCGGACCCGGAAGACCAGCGTGGTGATCAGGGGTCGGTCGGCGGGCAGGACCGGCTCGGACTCGGGGGCCAGCACCAGGAAGCGGGTGGTGTTGTGGTCGGCGTCCTCGATGTTGTGGGCCAGGACGTCCAGGCCGTAGGTCTCGGCTGCCAGCCCTGAGGCGATCGCCGCTCGCGAGACGTCGGCGACCTCGGCCACCTCCCGGGCGGACCCGGCGGTGTCGGCTGCCACGATCGGCATCAGGCCCATCTGGCGGATCGCGTTGCGGCACTGCCCGAGAGCCATGACGTGACTCTCCACCGTGCGCAGGTCCTCGATCCTGGCCCCGGGAACGCCCAGCAGCTGATGGCGGATCGGCAGGAAGTGCTCACCGATGATCGCCAGGCCGGCGCGGGGAAGCAGGTGGTAGATGTCCGAGACCCGGCCGGCCAGGGAGTTCTCGATCGGGATCATCGCCAGCGGTGCCGCACCGTCGGCCACCGCTGCGAACACGTCCTCGAACGTGGCGCACGGCATCGGCGTGGCATCGGGATACACCTCGTGGATGGCGATGTGCGAGTTCGCACCCATCTCGCCCTGGAAGGCCACGGCACTCACTGGTCGCTCCCCACTGCTGCGTCGATCGCCTGTTGTTCCTCGGCGGTCAGGCTACCCTCGGCGGATCCGGCCGAGATCGGTCGCACGTAGGTCCGCACGTCCGCCTTGCCCGCCAGCGTCGTCATCACCACGCCGGACCGCGTGTCATCGAGCAGCGCCAACGAGTACGACAGGCGCCCGCCCACGTCAGCGAACGCGTCGTAGCGCACCAGCGCGACGTGGCGCAGGGCCGTCGGATCGGATGCGGGGATCTCAGCGTCGGCAGCAAGTTCCTGGACCTGGCCGCGCAGGGCCTCGAGCTCGCCCGGACCCGCCTCGGTCCGGGCGTCCAGGTCGTCGACACGCGCCGAGACTGCCTCGACCTGCTCGCGCAATGCGGCCAGCGCAGCATCCAGAGCGCCAAGCACCGAGCGATCCAGGACCGGGCCCGGGAGCGTGGCGGGATCCGGGAGCTCGGCCCGCTCCACATCGCTGTGCACCTCGCGCGCCCGCCGCGGCCTGCTGGCCCACCGCCGGTTGGCGACGGTCGCGAGCACGAGCGCCACGACTGCCAGCACCAGCGCGAGCAGCGCCAGGGCGGAGTTCAGGGCGGGGGACATGACACGCAGGGTAGTGCTGGAGGCCGCCCGCGGAGAAAAGCGCGGACTACGTATCGCGGGCTGGGACCAGCCCCGAGCCCACCGCCGCGGCCACGTCTGCGGGCCGATTCGTGATGATGGCAGAGACTCCCAGCTCGCGGCACAGCTCCACGTCCGCGGGCTCGTCCACGGTCCACACGAAGAGCTGCCCGCCCAGGCGCCGGACCCTGGCCGCGTAGCCGGGGTGGGCGCGCAGGATCTCGATGTCGGGCCCGGAGATCGTGGCGCCGAACGGGAGGTCGCCGGAGCGCATGCGCAGCGGAACCCGATCCATCAGGAACACCCGGGGCACGCCCGGGGCCAACGCCCGGAACCGGCGGATGGCCTGGGCGGAGAAGGACATGAGGCGGATCGGCTGGGTCCCCTGGCGTCCAGGCCCGACCAGCCCGAAGTGGCGCAGCTGTTCGACCACGGCCTCCTCCACCCAACCCGCGTAGCGCGTCGGGTGCTTGGTCTCGATCGCCAGCAGGATCGGCCGCGGGCTGCTCGTGACCAGATCCAGGAGCGTGGGCAACGTGAGGACCCCACCAGCGGCATTCGTGCTGATCTCCTCGCCTGGCCACGAGTCAAGACGCCGCGCAGCCACCCGCCGGTCACGCAGCGGCCGACGGACGGGGCGCGGACCGCCCTGATCGGCCCACGACCCGAAGTCGTGCCGCTTGAGATCGGCCAACGTCTTGGTCGAGACGACGCCCCACCCGTCGCTCGTACGATCGATGCGCCGGTCATGCAGGCACACGAGGTGTCCGTCAGCCGTGAGCCGCACGTCGCACTCGAGCCCATCGGCTCCCTGCTCGATGGCCAACTGGTAGGCCGCCAGTGTGTGCTCCGCGCGCTCCGCGCTGGCACCTCGATGCGCGATCACGAGGGGACGTCCGGTCACGGGCACAAGCATGCCCCGTCCGCGCACCCGACGAAGGTCGGCGCGGCGGTGGCTACAGCATTGCGTCCGAGCTGAACAGGACGCCGGGGTTGAGCAGGCCCCGCGGATCGACGCTTCGCTTCACGTCGCGCATCCATGTGATCTCGTCCTCGGTGCGGGCCAGGTGCAGGTGGCGCACCTTGAGCCGACCGATCCCGTGCTCGGCGCTGATGCTGCCGCCGAGCTCGGCCACATCCTCCAGCACGGCCACGCCCAGTTCGGGCCCGGCGCCGACGAGCTGGACGTGCAGATTCCCGTCCAGGGCATGGCCGAAGAAGCCCACGCGGGGACCGTCGTGCAGCCTGCGCGCGGGCGGCGGCGACCCTGGCGCGAATCGAGGACACCCCCTCGTCAAGGCGATCGAGGCGCAGGCTGATGTCCAGCTTCTGCAGGTCCGTGCCCGCGGCCGCCGCGTAGAGCTCGGTCTGCCGCTCGCGGTAGCCCCAGAGCCGGCGCTGGTCGCCCGGCTCCAGGGCGAGGGCCAGGACCCGGTCGGCGATCACCTGGAATCCATCGCCGGTCCCCCAGTCGGCCACCTCGAGCAGCAGCAACCACGCCGCCCCGGGCGGGAGCGGGTTGGGGACCCCGTGGGCAGCCGCGGCCGCTGCCACTCCCATCGCATCCACCACCTCCGCGGCCAGCAGCGTGGCCGCCGACTGCACAGCCCTGGCCACGGCAATCGCATCGCGCAGGTCGTGCGTCGCGACCAGCGCCACGGAGGTGGCCGCGGGAGCCGGATGCAGGACGACCTCCACCTCAGTGATCACGGCCAACGTGCCCTCGCTGCCGATCAGCAGGCCACCGAGGTCCAGCCCCGTGTTGTCCTTGCGCGGCCGGCCGACCTGGCGCAGGACCCGGCCGTCGGCCAGGACCGCGGTCAGGCCCCGGACCTGGTCGCGCATCATCCCGTGGGCGACCACGCCCATCCCACCCGCGTTGGTCGCCGCCATCCCGCCGATCGTGGCACTGTCCCTGGCGGCGAGGTCCACGCCGAACCGCAGCCCGGCCGCACGCGCGTGGGCGGCGAGCGCGGCCCCCGTGACCCCGGCGCCGACCACCACGGTCCGCTCGAACGTGTCGATCGGGTCGAGCCGGTCCAGCCCGCTGGTCTGGAGGATCAACGCCGGACGATCCGGTACCGATCCCCCGACCAACCCGGTGTTCCCACCCTGGACCTGGATGTGCAGCCCGTTCTCGCGGGCCACCGCCAGGACCGCCGCGACGTCCGCCGTGGAGCGTGGCCGCACGAGCCCGAGCGCCGGACCCGACCAGGTCCCGGTCCAGTCCACACAGTGCCCCGACAGGATCGCGGGGTCAGTCACGAGTGCGATGCCAGCGGCAGCGAGCCCGTCGACTGCCCGCGCCGGCAGGACCGGCGGAGCAGGCGCCAGCCCACCATCGGGGGCATCGGGGGGATCCATCGGCGCCACACACCCATCCTGCCCACAGGTCGCGCGCAACGGCCAGCCACACCACACAGCCGCCGGTGCCATTCGCCACCTCGCGTCGGCCGCGGTGGGCTGTCAGGATGGCTGTCATGCGCGGCGGGACTCGTCGCGCTGCCCAACGAGGAGGAGCCCTTCCATGCCCATCGCGTCACGTGAGGTCTACGAGGAGATGCTGAACAAGGCCAAGGCAGGCGGATACGCCTACCCGGCCGTGAACTGCACCTCGTCGCAGACGATCATCGCCACCATGCGCGGCTTCGCCGAGGCAGAGTGTGACGGCATCGTGCAGTTCTCCACCGGCGGCGCCGCATTCGCGGCCGGCCAGTACTCCAAGGACATGGTGGCCGGGGCAGTGGCCCTGGCGGAGTTCGCGCACTCGATCGCCGACCAGTACCCCACCAACATCGCCCTGCACACCGACCACTGCCCCGAGAACAACCTGGACGCCTACATGCGCCCGCTGCTGGAGATCGGCATCGAGCGGGTCAAGGCCGGCAAGAAGCCGCTGTTCAACTCGCACATGTGGGACGGCTCGGCAATCGAGCTCGGCCGCAACCTGGACATCGCCGACGAGCTGCTGGACAAGTCGATCGCAGCCAACACGATCATGGAGATCGAGATCGGCGCCGTGGGCGGCGAGGAGGACGGCGTCGAGGCCAGCCACGACGCGCACCTGTTCTCCACCCCGGCCGACGTCACCGCCATGATCAACAAGCTGGGCCTGACCGAGCGCGCCCGCTACCTGGTCGCGGCCACCTTCGGCAACGTGCACGGCGTCTACAAGCCGGGCAACGTCGTCCTCACCCCGTCCATCCTGCGCGAGCTGCAGGACACGGTCATCGAGATGAAGGGCCTGGAGGCCGGCTCGAAGCCACTGGACCTCGTGTTCCACGGCGGCTCCGGCTCGCTGCTCAGTGAGATCCACGAGTCGCTGGACTACGGCGTGGTCAAGATGAACATCGACACCGACACGCAGTACGCCTTCACCCGCCCGATCGTGGACCACATGTTCAAGAACTACGACGGCGTGCTCAAGGTCGAGGGCGAGGTCGGCAACAAGAAGGTCTACGACCCGCGCTCGTACGGCAAGTCCGCCGAGGCAGGGATGGCTGCCCGCGTGGTGCAGGCCGCCTCCGACCTGCGCGCAACAGGCACGAAGCTCAGCTAAGGCAACACCCCTTCCAGGGCGGGTCCGGTGCACTCCGGGTCCGCCCTGGTCTGTACCCAGGCACGTTGTGTCATCGATCCGGCAATGTGAGTGCTGGATCGATGACACAACGAGGCCGCTGGCGCCCGCCTCGCCTGTGGACAGGCGCTGGCTGGGGACGGCCCCCAGCCCGACACTCGCAGCCATGGGACCCAGGCTCACCCCTCAGGCCCGCGCCGTGCTCCGGGCGCAGCGCGGTCTGATCGCGGACTGGCAGTCAGCCGACGTGGGGCTCTCGCGACGGACGCTGCTGCGCTCCACTGCCCAGGGCTGGGAGCAGCACGGCCTGCGCGTGTTCAGCGACCGGGCAGGCGACCTCACACCTGCCCAGCTTCGCATGATGGGGGTGCTTGAGGCTGGTCCCGACGCGATGCTCACCGGCTGCAGCGCCCTCATCGAATCCGGATGGACCGGAAACAGCGCCCACGTGGACGTCCTGGTGCCGCGCACCTACCGCGGGCTACGCCGTCGTCGGCTGCCGTGGTTGCGCCTCCACCATCGCGAGGTCCTTCCCTGCGCCAGCGGCCTGCCTGCCCGGGCTCCCGCCGCGACGGCCATCATCGACGCCTGCTCATGGGCCCGGTCCGCTCGCGAGGCGCTGCTCATCGTCACCAGTTCAGCGCAGCAGGGGCTGTGCACCCCCGACCGGATACAGCGTGAGCTGCTGCTGCGCGCCCGAACACCTCACCGGCGATGGATGCATGAGGCGTTGGCAGCGCTGCTCGACGGCGCACACAGCACGAATGAGGCTGACTTCCTCCGCGAGTGCCGCCGGCGCGGCCTGCCCAAGCCCAGGATGCAGACCCGGCGCGTCGACGCCCAGGGCGGCCGCCGCAGGACAGATGCAGAATTCCTCCTGCCCGACGGCAGACTCGTGATCGTCGAGATCGACGGTGTGGGGCACCTGTCGACCGAGACGTGGCAGGCGGACATCACCCGGCACAACGGGCTCACGATCTCAACGGGGGCGTTGATACTGCGCGTGACAGGGTGGGAGATCCGCAACGATCCAGCACCGTTCTTCGACCTGCTCGCACCCGTGCTCAGAGGTGAGGCTCCTTGTGTCATCGATCCGGCCATCTGACTGCTGGATCGATGACACAAGGAGCATCGCTGGCAGCGCGATCACCGTTAGGGTGGACGCGGTCCCCCAGCCGGGGTGACTGTCCCGCGCGTGAGGGCCTCAGTCCCGCGCGTGAGATGCAGTCGAGTCGTGGAGGCGTCATGCCGGCGGTCGTGATCGTGGGAGCCCAGTGGGGCGACGAGGGCAAGGGCAAGGCCACGGACCTCCTGGGCGGTCGCGCCGACTACGTCGTGCGCTACCAGGGCGGCAACAACGCCGGGCACACGGTCGTCATCGGCGACGCGAAGTTCGCCCTGCACCTGTTGCCCAGCGGCATCCTGTCGCCCTCGTGTGTCCCCGTGATCGGCAACGGCGTGGTCGTCGACCTCGAGGTGCTCTTCGCCGAGATGGACGGCCTGAACGCCCGGGGCGTGGACACCTCCCGGCTGGTCGTCAGCGCGGATGCCCACATCATCACCCCGTACAACGTCACCCTCGACAAGGTCACCGAGCGGTTCCTGGGGACGGCGAAGATCGGGACCACCGGGCGCGGCATCGGCCCCACGTACGGCGACAAGATGGCACGCGTCGGCGTCCGCATCCAGGACCTGCTGGACCCCTCGATCCTGCACCGCAAGGTGGAGGGCGCCCTGGTCAACAAGAACCAGGTCCTGGTCAAGGTCTACAACCGACGCGCGGTCGAGGTCGAGCAGGTCGTGGAGCACCTGCTGTCGTTCGCCGACCGGCTGCGCCCGCACGTCGCCGACACCGGGCTGCTGCTCAATGACGCCCTGGACCGCGGACGAGACGGTGATCCTCGAGGGCGGGCAGGGGACGCTGCTCGACGTCGACCACGGCACCTACCCCTACGTGACCTCCTCGAACCCCACTGCCGGTGGCGCCTGCACCGGGTCCGGGATCGGGCCCACGCGCATCGATCGAGTCCTCGGGATCCTCAAGGCCTACACCACGCGGGTCGGCGAGGGACCCTTCCCCACCGAGCTGTTCGACGCCGACGGCGAGGCCCTGCGCACGATCGGCGGCGAGGTCGGCGTCACGACCGGCCGCGATCGCCGGTGCGGCTGGTTCGACGCCCCGATCGCCCGATACGCCACGCGCGTCAACGGCATGACCGACTACTTCCTGACCAAGCTCGACGTCCTGAGCACGTTCGAGGAGATCCCCGTGTGTGTCGGTTACGACGTGGACGGCCAGCGGGTCGACGAGGTGCCGACCACCCAGACCGACTTCCACCACGCCAAGCCCATCTACGAGAACCTCCCCGGCTGGGGCACGGACATCTCCGACGTGCGGGAGTTCGCTGACCTGCCGGCGAACTGCCGGTCGTACGTCCGGTTCCTCGAGGAGCAGGCCGGCTGCCGGATCTCGGCGATCGGCGTCGGCCCGGACCGGGATGCCACACTCGTGCTCCACGATCTTCTCAACTGACCCTCCCGGGCTCCCGGGCGACCGGCCGACCCGGCCCGCTCACCTGCGGGCAGCTGCCGGCGCAGATAGCGTGGCGGCCATGACCCACCTGTTCTCGCCGCTGGCCCTGCGCGGCACCCTCCTGCGCAACCGGATCATGGTCGCGCCGATGTGCCAGTACTCGGCCGAGGGCCAGGACGGCATCCCCACCGACTGGCACCTGGTCCACCTCGGCGCGATGGCCCGCGGCGGCGCGGGGCTCGTGATGGCCGAGGCCACCTCCGTGGCGCCCGAGGGCCGGATCTCCCCGCAGGACACCGGCATCTGGTCCGACGAGCAGGCCCAGGCGTGGCGACCCATCACGTCGTTCATCGCTGGCCAGTCGGCCGCGTCGGCGATCCAGCTGGCCCACGCGGGCAACAAGGCCTCGACCTACCGCTCCTGGAGTGGCAGCGGGAGTGTCCCGCTCGACCAGGGCGGATGGCCGACCGTGGGCCCCAGCACCCAGGGGTACCCCGGACTGGTCGCTCCGGATGCCCTGTCGCTCGAGGGGATCGCCGACGTCGTCACCGCCTTCACCGCCGCCGCCCGGCGTTCGCTGGACGCGGGCTTCGACGTGGTCGAGGTGCACGCCGCGCACGGGTACCTGCTCCACCAGTTCCTGTCCCCGCTGTCCAACGACCGGACCGATGCGTACGGCGGTGACCTCACCGGCCGCTCCCGGCTCCTGCGTGAGGTGGTCGAGGCCGTCCGGGAGGTGTGGCCCGAGGACCGCGCCCTGCTCGTGCGGATCAGCGCCACCGACTGGGTCGAGGGTGGCCACGACCTGGAGGACAGCATCGAGGTCTGCGGCTGGCTGCGCGACCTCGGGGTGGACCTGATCGACGTCTCCAGCGGCGGGGTGAGCCCGGACCAGCGGATCACGCCCGCACCGGGGTACCAGGTGCCGCTGGCCGCCCGCATCCGCGCGGAGGCCCGCATCCCGACCGCGGCCGTGGGCATGATCACCGAGCCCGCCCAGGCCGAGCAGATCCTGGCCGCCGGGTCCGCGGACCTCGTGGCGATGGCCCGGGCGCTGCTGGCTGACCCGCAGTGGCCACTGCGGGCGGCCCACGAGCTCGGTGTGGACCTCGACTGGCCCCCGCAGCTGGCTCGCGGCCGCTTCCGCTGAGGTTGGGCAGCACGCCACCCAGGCTGGCGCGCTGGCTACCGCCTGCGTTCCCCTCTTCGCCCGGCAGCGACCGACGACCCGCGGTCCCCGGGACCACCGGCCACAGCACTCGGGGACCTACGTCCTGACCTCTGACCTGCGCCATCACCCGCTGAAGGTGCGGCGGGACGGACGATATAGGTTCGGCAGCGACCGCTTCGACGAGAGGATGAGTCGTGCGCATCGGCGTGCCCAAGGAGTCCAAGCCCGGCGAACGTCGGGTTGCTGCCACACCCAAGACGGTTGAGCAGATCATCAAGCTCGGCTATGAAGTGTCCATCGAGGCCGGCGCGGGTGCCGGCGCGTCCTACACCGATGACGCCTTCCGCGCCGCGGGTGCCGATCTGGTCGGCGCCCAGGTGTGGGACGCCGACATCATCCTGAAGATCAACGCACCCTCCTCCGACGAGGTCGCGAAGCTCTCCGAGGGCCAGACCCTGGTCAGCCTGCTGGCCCCCGCCCTGGATCCCGACCTGGTCAGTGCGCTGGCCGCCCGCGGCGTCACCGCGCTGGCCATGGACGCCGTCCCCCGCATCTCTCGCGCGCAGTCCCTGGACGTGCTGTCGTCGATGGCCAACATCGGCGGGTACCGCGCCATCGTCGAGGCGGCCAACGAGTTCGGATCCTTCTTCACCGGCCAGGTCACAGCCGCGGGCAAGGTCCCGCCGGCCAAGGTGCTGATCGTCGGGGCCGGCGTCGCGGGCCTGGCAGCGATCGGTACGGCCAGCAGCCTCGGCGCCATCGTGCGGGCCTTCGACGCACGCCCCGAGGTCGGCGAGCAGGTGGAGTCGATGGGTGCGGAGTTCCTGCGCATCGACGTCGAGGAGTCCGGCCCCAGCGCCACCGGATACGCCAAGGAGATGGGCGAGGACTTCAACCGCAAGGCCGCCGAGCTCTACGCCGCCCAGGCCAAGGACGTCGACATCGTGATCACGACCGCCCTGATCCCCGGCCGGCCGGCTCCCCGGCTGCTGACCGAGGAGATGGTGGCCTCGATGAAGCCGGGCAGCGTCATCGTCGACATGGCCGCGTCCAACGGTGGCAACGTCGCCGGCAGCCGCCCCGACGAGCGTGTGGTCACCGACAACGGGGTCATCATCCTGGGCTACACCGACCTGCCCGGTCGGCTGCCCACCCAGGCCTCCCAGCTCTTCGGCACCAACCTGGTCAACCTGCTCAAGCTGATGACCCCCGAGAAGGACGGCCAGGCGGTCCTGAATCTCGACGATGTCGTCCAGCGCGGGATGACCGTGACCCGGAACGGGGAGGTCCTCTGGCCGCCGCCGCCCGTTCAGGTCTCGGCTGCCCCGGCACCGGTGGCCCAGGCCGCGGTCGAGCCCAAGGTCGTCAAGCCGAAGGACCCGAACCGCAAGTTCTGGCTCGTCGGCGGAAGTGCTGCGGTCTTCCTGCTCATGGCCCCGTTCCTGCCGGTCTCGTTCCTGCCCCAGATCACGGTGTTCGCCCTGGCGATCGTGATCGGCTACTACGTGATCGGCAACGTCCATCACGCCCTGCACACGCCGCTCATGTCGGAGACGAACGCCATCTCCGGAGTCATCGTCGTGGGCGCCCTGCTCCAGCTCGGCACGGGAAACACCCTGATCACGGCCCTGGCGGTGATCGCGGTCCTCATCGCGAGCATCAATGTGTTCGGTGGGTTCCTCGTGACCTCCCGAATGCTCAACATGTTCCGGAAGGGCTGAGCCATGGAGACCCTCGAGCTCACGACCCCCACCCTCGTCACGGCGGCCTACCTGGTCACTGCGCTGCTGTTCATCCTCGCCTTCGCCGGGCTGTCCAAGCACGAGACGGCCAAGCACGGCAACTACTTCGGCATGGCCGGCATGACCGTCGCCATCGTCTCGACGATCGGCCTGGCCATCGACCGCGACGGCTTCCAGGTCCTGGGCTACATCGTCGTCGCGATGGCGATCGGCGCCGCAGTCGGCATCTGGCGTGCGCGCAGCGTCGAGATGACGCAGATGCCCGAGCTCATCGCGCTCCTGCACTCCTTCGTCGGGGCCGCCGCCGTGCTGGTGGCCTACACCTCGTTCTTCGAGGCCCAGGACAGCGCTGCGGTCCGGGCGCTCTATGAGGCGCTGGGCACGACCGGGATCCACAACGGCGAGGTCTTCATCGGGGTCTTCATCGGAGCGGTGACGCTCACCGGCTCGATCGTGGCCTTCCTCAAGCTCAGCGCGCGCCTGAACTCCGCGCCGATGGTGCTCCCCGCACGCCACTGGCTCAACCTGGGCGCCCTCGTGGTCTCCCTGGGGCTGATGGCCTGGTTCGTGGTGGACCCCAACCTCCTGCCGCTGGCCCTCATGACGCTGATCGCCCTGGCGTTCGGCTGGCACCTGGTCGCCTCGATCGGCGGCGGGGACATGCCCGTGGTCATCTCGATGCTGAACAGCTACTCCGGCTGGGCGGCGGCTGCGACCGGCTTCCTGCTCAACAACAACCTGCTGATCGTCGCCGGTGCGCTGGTCGGATCCTCAGGTGCCTACCTGTCCTACATCATGTGCGTGGGGATGAACCGGTCCTTCATCTCGGTGATCGCCGGCGGCTTCGGCACCGACGGTCAGATCGCGGGCGAGGCCAAGGACTACGGCGAGCACCGCGAGATCACTGCCGAGGGCGCCGCGGAGATGCTCACCGAAGCCCGGGAAGTGATCATCACGCCGGGCTACGGCATGGCCGTGGCACAGGCCCAGTACCCGGTCGCCGAGCTGACCCGCATCCTGCGCGAGCGCGGCATCCGCGTCCGGTTCGGCATCCATCCGGTCGCCGGACGCCTGCCCGGACACATGAACGTGCTGCTGGCCGAGGCGAAGGTCCCCTACGACGTCGTCCTGGAGATGGACGAGATCAATGACGACTTCCCGCAGACAGATGTCGTGCTGGTCATCGGGGCCAACGACACCGTCAACCCCGCCGCCATCGACGAGCCGGACAGCCCGATCGCCGGCATGCCGGTGCTGACGGTCTGGGAAGCCAGGAACGTCGTCGTGTTCAAGCGCTCGATGGCCACCGGCTACGCGGGCGTGCAGAACCCGCTGTTCTTCAAGGACAACGCCCAGATGCTCTTCGGCGATGCGAAGGACCGGGTCGAGGACATCATCAAGGCGCTGTAGGCACGCTCGCACGACCAGCTGTGGGCCAGCTCCTGGGCGCGCCAGGCACACCGCCCCGGGAACTAGAATCGTGGGTCTGGCGACGCCCGATCAAGGAGTACGCATGTCCGAGCCCACAGTGACCACGGATCCCGCAGCTGGTGCGCGCGCGTACGAGCTCGATCGAGCCCACGTCTTCCACTCCTGGTCGGCGCAGGGGGCGCTGGCCCCGATGACGTTCGCCGGCGGCTCGGGCTCCTGGGTGTGGGACTTCGAGGGCAAGCGCTACCTGGACTTCTCCAGCCAACTGGTCAACACCAACCTCGGCCACCAGCACCCGAAGGTCATCGCCGCGATCCAGGAGCAGGCCGCGACGCTGACCACGATCGCCCCGCAGCACGCCAACGCCGTGCGCGGCGAGGCTGCCCGCCTGATCACCGAGCTGGCACCCGAGGGCATGAACAAGGTCTTCTTCACCAACGGCGGCGCGGACGCCAACGAGAACGCGATCCGGATGGCGCGGCTGCACACCGGGCGCCGCAAGGTCCTGAGCTTCTACCGCTCGTACCACGGCAACACCGGTGCGGCGATCGTGGCCACCGGCGACCCACGGCGCTGGCCCAATGAGTACGCCGAGGGCCACGTGCACTTCTTCGGCCCGCACCTGTACCGCACCTCGTTCTGGTCCACCAGCCTGGAGCAGGAGACCGAGCGGGCCCTGGCACACCTGGCCGAGGTCCTGCGCTACGAGGGTGCTGGGACCATCGCGGCCATCCTGCTGGAGACGGTCGTCGGAACCGGCGGTGTCCTGGTCCCGCCGCCGGGCTACCTGCAGGGCGTCCGTGCGCTGTGCGACGAGCACGGCATCATGTTGATCCTCGACGAGGTCATGGCCGGCTTCGGCCGCACGGGCGCGTGGTTCGCGTTCGACCACTTCGACGTCCGCCCGGACCTGATCACGTGGGCCAAGGGCGCGAACTCCGGCTACGTGCCGGTCGGTGGCGTGATCATCTCCGACGAGATCGCCGCCACCTTCGACGACCGGGTGTTCCCCGGCGGCCTCACCTACTCCGGGCACCCCCTGGCCGCGGCGTCCATCGTGGCCAGCATCACGGCCATGAAGGAGGAGGGCGTCATCGAGAACGCGGCGCGGATCGGGTCCGACGTGCTCGGGCCGGGGTTGGCCGAGCTGGCTGAGAAGCACCCCGTGATCGGCGAGGTCCGCGGCCTGGGCGTGTTCTGGGCGCTGGACCTCGTGAGCAACCGGGAGACCCGCGCCATGCTCGCCCCGTACGGTGGGACCTCCGAGGCGATGGGCGTGCTCGGCGCCGAGGCCAAGAAGCGCGGCCTGCTGCCGTTCATGAACTTCAACCGCCTGCACGTGGTGCCCCCCTGCACGGTCAGCGAGGAGGAGGCCCGCACCGGCCTGGCGATCCTCGACGAGGTGTTCACCGAGGTCGACCGCTACTACGAGGGCTGAGCGCGATTCGGCTCAGCCCGCCGGCCTACGCTGCCGCCATGACTGACGACGCCACCCCCGGTGCGCCCGGTGCGCCCGCGGCCGCACTGGCCCAGGAGCGCGCCCAGGCCGTGGCCCTGTACAACCACGCCTGGTCCCTGCTCGACCTGTCGGAACGCAGTGCGGCACAGGAGTTCGACCTGATCCACTGCGCCCATGCCTCGCGCTGGCACTGGGGACAGGCTGGCGGTCCGCTGGAGTGGGCTGTCGGTGAATGGCAGTGCTCACGGTCCTACGCGGTTCTCGGCCGCGCCGAACCCAGCCTCGTCCACGCGCAGCGCTGCCTGGAGCTGTGCACCGAGCACCACCTGGAGGGCTACATCGTCGCCAGCGCCCACGAGGCCCTGGCGCGGGCGTACCTCGTGGCGGGGGATCCCATCGCGGCACGCACCGAGCGGGACCGCGCCGCCGCGCTGGCAGCAGCGCTGCCCGACCCCGACGACCGAGCAGTGGTGGAGGGCGACCTGGCCACGCTGCCACCGCTGTGAGATCGACCCTGACGGCCCGGGCCGTCGTCATCGGCGCCACAGCCGTGGCCACAGCGGGCTGCGGCCGCCTCGACGAGCTGACCTACGAGCCGGCGACGACACCGGCGCAATGGTGCGACCAACGTCCGTGCATCGAGGTGGGAGCTGCGACGCTCAACGAGCCGCTGGGGACGGTGCTCGTGTTCCTCCTCGCGGGGCTGTGGATAGCTGCCGGCCTCTACTTCCTGATCACACGCCGCGGTCAGCACTCGCGGGGGTGGCTGGGTGTGGCGCTGATCCTCGGTGGGATCGGTGCCGGCCTTGCGGGGGTGAGCTACCAGGCCTTCAGCTACGAGCTCAAGTGCGCCGGACGTGAGCTCTGCGCCCTGACCAACGGCTGGGAGGTCGCCTACAGCGTCACCCAGGCCGTCAGTGTCAGCGCGATGCTGATCGCAGTGGCCCATGCGTGCACGTCCGGCCGGATGCGCCGCGGGCTGATCATCTACGCCACTGCGAATGTCGTGGTCTACCTGGGGATCACCGTGGCCGGTGTCCTGCTGCCCAGTGCCACGCTGCTGTCGTTCGGGGTCCTGATGCTCTTCGCGCTGCCGGGCATCCTCATCGTGATCGTCGTTGCCGCGCGCCGGTATCGGAGCAGCCGCGACCCCATGGATCGCTCCCTGGTCATCGCGGCCGTCGCGCTCGTGACAGTCCAGGTGGCGTACTTCGCGTACTGGGCCGCCGGGCTGACCACAGTGCTGTGGGACGAGGGTCAGGGCTTCTACTTCTCCGAGAACGATGTGCTGCACATCGGGATGATCCTGTGGCTCTGGTATGTGGTGGCCGTGGTGGGGCGCTACCTGCGGGATGCCTCGACCGGGGACCCATTCGGCGACCGGTAGCCTGCGGGCGTGAACATCCTGATCATCGGCTCCGGTGGACGTGAGCACGCTCTGGCCCTGTCGCTGGCCGCCGACCCCGCGGTCAGCGAGCTGCATGTCGCCCCGGGCAATGCCGGGACTGCCGAGGTGGCCACGAACCACGCGGTGAATGCCACGGATGCCCGCGACGTGGTCGCCCTCGCCGAGCGGGTCGGGGCCGACCTCGTGGTGATCGGCCCGGAGGCCCCGCTGGTGGCCGGCGTCGCCGATGCTGTGCGCGATGCGGGGATCGACTGCTTCGGGCCCTCGGGGGCCGCCGCCGAGCTGGAGGGATCCAAGTCCTTCGCGAAGCAGATCATGGCTGAGGCCGGTGTACCCACTGCGATGGCACACGTGTGCACGACCCTCGACGAGGTGGCCGACGCACTCGACCAGTTCGGCGCCCCGTACGTGGTCAAGGACGACGGGCTGGCCGCCGGCAAGGGAGTGGTGGTCACCACGGACCGACAGGCGGCACTCGATCACGCAGCGGCCTGCCTCGCGCGCCCGAACGGCGCAGTCGTGATCGAGGAGTTCCTCGACGGTCCGGAGGTGTCGCTGTTCGCCATCACCGACGGGCGCACGGCCGTGCCGCTGGTCCCGGCACAGGACTTCAAGCGGGTCGGCGAGGGGGACACTGGGCCCAACACCGGTGGGATGGGTGCCTACGCCCCCCTTCCCTGGGCGCCCGACGGGCTGGTCGAGGACATCATGGAGCGCGTGGTGCAGCCCACCCTCGACGCGATGGCGGCACGTGGCACGCCGTTCAGCGGCCTGCTCTACGCCGGGCTCGCCCTGACCTCGCGCGGCCTGCGGGTCATCGAGTTCAACGCCCGGTTCGGCGACCCCGAGACGCAGGTGGTGCTCGCTCTCCTGCGCACCCCGCTGGCCGGGGTCCTGCAGGCCGCCGCCCAGGGCAGCCTGGACGAGGTGCCGCCCCTGGATTGGCACCCGGGTTCGGCCGTCACGGTGGTCCTCGCCGCACCCGGCTACCCGGAGGCGCCGAGCACCGGCGGCGTCCTGACCGGTGTGCCGGCAGGAGCGGACGCTGAGTCCGGGTGGGATGCGGCGTGGGTCGTCCACGCGGGAACCGCCGTCGCTGACGGCGCCCTCGTGGCCACCGGTGGGCGCGTGCTGTGCGCCACGGCTCGGGCCGCTGACCTCGTAGGCGCACGTGAGCGCGCCTACGAGCTGCTCGAGGGCATCACGCTGGAGGGCGGCCACTACCGACGCGATATCGGACAGGTCGCTGCGAGGATGACCCCGTGACCTCCGAGCACCTGATCCCCAACGTCCTTGCCCAGCGGTACGCGTCGGCCGAGATGGTCGCCCTGTGGTCCCCGGAGCACAAGGTCCGCCTCGAGCGCGACCTGTGGATCGCGGTGCTGCGAGCCCAGTCCGACCTGGGCATACCCGTCCCCGCGGGCACGATCGAGGCCTACGAGTCGGTCCGCGACAACATCGACCTGGCCTCGATCTCGCGCCGCGAGCAGGTCACCCGCCACGACGTGAAGGCCCGGATCGAGGAGTTCAGCGACCTGGCCGGCACCGAGCACATCCACAAGGGCATGACCAGCCGGGACCTGACCGAGAACGTCGAGCAGATGCAGGTGCGCCAGGCGTTGGTGCTCGTGCGCACCCGGCTGGTGGCCACACTGGCCCGGCTCGGCGCCCTGGCAGCCCAGTACACCGACCAGCCGCTGACCGGTCGCAGCCACAACGTCGCGGCCCAGACCACCACGCTGGGAAAGCGCTTCGCCTCGGCCGCTGAGGAGCTGATCACCGCCTACGCCCGCCTCGAGGACCTCATCGAGCGCTACCCCCTGCGCGGCATCAAGGGTCCGGTCGGCACCGCCCAGGACATGCTCGACCTGCTCGACGGGGACCAGGCGCGCCTGGCCGACCTCGAGCAGCGCGTCGCCACGCACCTCGGGTTCGTCGAGGTCCTGGACTCCGTCGGCCAGATCTACCCACGCTCGCTGGACCATGACGTCCTCTCAGCACTTGTCCAGACCGCGGCCGGTCCTTCGAGCCTGGCCACGACGATCCGCCTGATGGCCGGCAACGAGTTGGTGACCGAGGGCTTCAAGGAGGGCCAGGTCGGTTCGTCGGCGATGCCGCACAAGATGAACTCGCGCTCCTGCGAGCGCGTCAACGGGCTGACCGTCGTCCTGCGTGGCTACGCCGCGATGGGAGCCGAGCTGTCCGGCGCACAGTGGAATGAGGGTGACGTCTTCTGCTCGGTCGTGCGCCGCGTGGCGCTGCCGGACGCCTTCTTCGCCATCGACGGGCTCTTCGAGACGTTCCTCACCGTGCTCGACGAGTTCGGCGCCTTCCCGGCGGTCATCGAGGCTGAGCTGAACCGCTATCTCCCCTTCCTGGCCACGACCAAGGTCCTCATGGCGGCGGTGCGCGCGGGCGTCGGCCGCGAGACCGCCCACGAGGTCATCAAGACCCACGCCGTGGCGGTGGCCCTGGACATGCGCCGCGGGCAGGTGGTCAATGACCTCTTCGACCGCCTTGCCGCCGACGGACGCCTGGGCCTGGACCGAGACGCCCTGGGCGCCCTGGTGTCCCAGCCGATCGAGTTCACCGGCGCGGCACGCGCCCAGGTGGCCCGGGTGGTCGAACGCATCGAGGTGATCGCCGCCCAGCACCCGGATGCGGCGGCGTACTCCCCGGGATCGATCCTGTGACGACGTCCGACGAGGCTCCGCCCGACCCCGCCCAGGGACCGGGTGCGATGAGCCTGCCGAACATCCCGGCGGCGCCCGCGCTTCCCGGGTACACCCACGAGTACTCCGGCAAGGTCCGCGATCTCTACCGCGCGCCGGACGGTGCGCTGCTGTTCGTGGCCTCCGACCGGATCTCGGCCTATGACTGGGTGCTTCCCACGACCATCCCGGACAAGGGTGCGATCCTCACCCAGCTGAGCCTGTGGTGGTTCGACCAGCTCGCGGACCTGGTCGGCAACCATGTCCTGTCCACGGACGTGCCCACGGCGGTCGAGGGCCGGGCCATGCTGTGCCGAGCGCTGTCGATGTTCCCCGTGGAGTGCGTGGCCCGCGGCTACCTGACCGGCTCGGGCCTGGTGGAGTACCGGGCCACGGGCCAGGTGTGCGGGGTGGCGCTGCCCGACGGCCTCGTGGACGGCGATCGACTGCCCGAGCCGATCTTCACGCCCGCGACCAAGGCCGACCTCGGCGACCACGACGAGAACGTGGACTTCGCCGCGGTCGTTGCCACCGTCGGGGAGACCGACGCCCAGGAGCTGCGACGACTCACCCTCGCCGTCTACGGGCGCGCCGAGGCGGTGGCCCGTGATCGTGGCCTGATCCTGGCCGACACGAAGCTCGAGTTCGGCCGCCCGACCGGCGACGACGTGCGCGGCACCGGGGCGGGCACCGAGGTCGGGATCCTGCTCGCCGATGAGGTCCTCACGCCGGACTCCTCGCGCTTCTGGCCGGCGGAGGCCTGGCAGCCCGGGCGGCCCGGGGGGCAGCCCTCGTACGACAAGCAGTTCGTGCGCGACTGGCTCACCTCGCCGGCCTCAGGCTGGGATCGCCACAGCGGGGAGGCTCCCCCGGCGCTGCCCTCCGAGGTCGTCGAGGGCACCCGCGCCCTCTACGTGCAGGCCTACGAACGCCTGACCGGCCGAACCTGGTCCTGACCGGCCACCGCGTCACATGCGTGAAGGCCGCCCCCGAGGGAGCGGCCTTCACGCCATACCGTGTGTCGTCGCGTGACGACTGCTGCTACAGCCCCAACTCCGCCAGCTTGGGCAGCGCTGCACGCGCAGCCTCCTTGGCCGACGGGGCATCCACAGCATCCTGCGCTGCTGCCGCAGCTGCCCGGCACTCGTCCAGGGTGTGGGCGGCCAGCGCAGCCCGCACCCCCGGCAGGGAGCCGGAGGACATCGACAGAGTCGTGACCCCGAGCCCGACCAGGACGCAGCCCAGCGCGGGATCAGCAGCGGCCTCGCCGCAGACCCCGGTCGGGATGCTGTTGACCTGGCCGCCTGCAACCGTCGCGGCCACGAGGTCCAGGAGTGCTGGCTGCCAGGCGTCCTGCAGCCGTGCCACGGACCCGATCTGGCGATCGGCGGCGAAGGTGTACTGGGTCAGGTCGTTGCTGCCGATGGAGAAGAACTCGGCCACCTGGCCCAGGTGACGCGAGCGCAGGGCCGCAGCCGGGATCTCGACCATCGTGCCGATCTTGGCCTTGAGACCAGCCTTCTTGCAGGCCTCCCGGAACCAGATCGCCTCGTAGACGTCAGCGATCATCGGTGCCATCACCCAGAGCTCTGTGTCCAAGCCCTGCGCGGCCCGGGCCAGTGCGTGCAACTGGGTGTGCATGATGTCCGGTGCCTGCATGCAGATGCGCAGGCCACGCACGCCCATCGCCGGGTTGGGCTCCTCGCCGAACGGCAGGAACGGCAGGGGCTTGTCCGCCCCGGCGTCCAGCGTGCGGACGACGACCTTCTTGCCTGCGAACCCTTCGAGCACCGCGCGGTAGAGCCCGTACTGCTCGTCCTCGCTGGGGGCGTCCTGCCGATCCAGGAACAGCAGCTCGCTGCGGAACAGGCCGACACCCTCTGCACCGTTCGCGAGGGCTGCCTCCACATCCGCAGCGCCACCGATGTTGGCCAGCAGCGGCACCGCGTGCCCGTCGGAGGTCATGCCGGGGGCATTGCCCACCGCAGCCAGGGCTGCGCGCCGCTTCTCGTCGCGACCGGCCAGCTCGGCGACCATCTCCGGAGCCGGATCGATCACGACCTTGCCCGAGGAACCATCGACCATGACGTACGTGCCAGGTGCCAGCTCACGCACACCGGGGCAGCCGACCACAGCCGGGATGCCGAGGTTGCGGGCCAGGATCGAGGTGTGCGAGGTCGGGCCACCCTCCTGGGTGGCGAAGGCAAGCACCATCGACTTGTCGATCAGGGCGGTGTCGGCCGGAGCCAGGTCCATCGCGACCAGGATGCTGGGCTCGGTGAGCTCGGGGATCCCGGGGGCCGGGACGTCGAGCAGCAGCGCGACGGTCCGGTTGCGGATGTCGTCGAGGTCGGTGACCCGGGCAGCGAAGTACTCCCCCAGGGTGAGCAGCACCTCGCGGGTGGCGCCGAACGCGTCGTAGGCCGCACGGGCTGCATTGGAGCCAGCATCGGTGCGCTGCTTGATGCCGACGGCCAGATCCGGGTCGCGGGCCATCATGGCTTGGGCCGACAGGACCTCCTGCGCCTCACCACCGGCCCGCTCGCCGCGATCCTCCAGGTCGGCTGCAACGTCCTCGAGGGCCTTGGCGGCAGCCGCGTACTCCTCGTCAGCCGTCCCCGTCCCCGGACCCTGCTTGGGCTCCGGGACGGAGTCGACCACGCGCACGACCGGTCCGGCCCCCACTCCTGGGCTGACCCCGACGCCGATCAGGGTCGTCAGATCAGGCATGGCCACCCTCAGGGGTCTCGAGGATCTCCTTCAGGCCTGCCAGAAGCTCGTCGGCGCCGTCGCCCTCGGCGGTGACGACCATCTCCTCGCCCGCCTTGGCGCCCAGGCCCATGACACCCAGGATGCTCTTGGCGTTGACACCCGGCTCACCCGGGCGACCGATCGTCACGTCGCAGGACGACTTCGCCGCCGCGCCGACGAACAGGGCCGCTGGGCGGGCATGCAGACCAACTCCCGGGGGCAGCACCACAGTGATTTCAGCCACGTTCTCCACACCTCTCACTCAACTTGTTCCAGGGTCCCGAGCGGGAGCGTCCTGGTCGGACTGGATTGGGGTCAGGCCACTTCGAAGACGGGTGTGCCCGCCTCGACCTGGGTTCCATCGGCCACGAGCTGCGTGATCGCACCGGCCTCTGCCTGGATGGCGATCAGCGGGGTGATCACCGGGAGGCCGCCGGCCTCGATCACCGCCGGATCCCACTCGATGATGGGCTCGCCGGCCACGACGGTGTCTCCCTTGGCCTTGAGCAGCGTGAAGCCCTCGCCGTTGAGCTGCACCGTCTCCAGGCCCAGGTGGACCAGGATCGAGTAGCCGCCGTCGGCCTCGATGCCCATGGCATGGGGGAACAGGCTGGCCAGGGTTCCCGAGACCGGGGCCACGGCGACCACCGGGCCACGCGGGGGATCGATCGCCAGGCCGGGGCCAAGCATCGCCTCGGCGAACATGGGGTCCGGAACCTCCGAGAGGTTCGCAACCCGACCGGGCATGGGGGACAAGACCTGAAGTGCCACTGTGATTCTCCTCAGCCGATGATGTCGTTGATGTCCATGGACAGGCCGTCAGCCTCGCTGCCCACGATGATCTGAAGTACGGAACCAGCCGACAGGATGCCGAACGCCCCGGCGGCCTTGAGCGCCGGCTCGTCGACGAGCGACGGGTCGGCCACGACGGTGCGAAGACGGGTTGCGCAGGGTTCGAGCTCAACGATGTTGTCCGCCCCACCGAGGGCTTCGATGATGTCCTCCGCCTTGCCCATTCTTCCTCCGCTTCCTGCCTTGGGACGAGCCCGCCCCGGTGTGGAGCCAGTCTGCCCTCTTGCCCGTGCTGATGTCCTGACAGCCAGAGGCCCCACCCCTCACCGTCCGGAAGTCGCCAGCAGTTGGTCGATCGCGCCGTAGACCTCAACACCGGCGCACTGCCCCTGCCCTGCGAAGAGGGCCCTTCCCGAGGCATCGGACAACCGGACCTCGACCGAGCCATCGAGGGTCTCGGAGACCCGTTGGTGCATCGAGGTGCGCACCGGCGCATGCAGCAGGCCGGCCGTCCGCCCGCCGATCGCCGCCGAGAGCTCGAGGGTGTCCCCCGAGGGGGCGCGCAGGGACCACTGCACCCGATCGTCGTTGACCTCGAGCTCGACCGAGCGGGCCCGCGTGTAGCTCGTGAAGCGGTGCAGGCCGGCAGCTGGCCCCTCCGGGATGCGCAGGCCGACCAGGTCCCCGCGGAAGGCCGCGCGGCGCCACGGGATCAGTGCTGTCGAGGCCACGAGGCTCACTCCGGGCACCTCGAAGTGGTTGGACTGCATCCAGACGTAGGCCTGGGGGAAGGCGGTTCCCCAGTCCTTCTCCAGGTACCCGCGCCCACCCGCGAGCTCCACGGGCCCGGCTCCGGTGTCGACCCACCCGGCCAGGGCATGGTCCATGCTCACCACCCCGTGGTAGCACTCCATCGTGGGTACCCAGGCGTACCAACCCATGGCCCCCGGTTCACGCACGCTCACGGGCCACGGGACGCCGGGGCCGAAGCGGACCTCCGCCCTGAGGCCGGGAACGTCCACCACGATGCCATCCGAGCTGAACCTGTTGGCCCCCACACGCACGTCGAAGCTGTGGGTCTCGGCCCGGAAGTCCGAGAGCCCGAAGGGGTGGTACGCGGTCTGTCCGGTCACCCCGTCGAGCACCTGGACGAACGCCTCAGCGATCGACCCGTCCTCGGAGAGGAACACCCCGGGGATCACCGCGAGACGGGTCGACAGGTCGGCACTGACGAGCTTGACGTACCACCCCTCGAAGTAGGAGTGGCGCGAGGGCCGACCGCGCTCATGGTCGCGCAGGGGCCGTGAACCGTGGAAGCCTGCGGGGCTCATGATGGATCGGGGACCGGCCATGTGCCCACCCCACCAGCATGTCGTGCTGGGCACAACTGGAGGGGCCTGCCGGCAGCGACCCGGGTGCGCTCGAGCGCCGTCGGGCCAGTGGCAGACTTGCGGTCCATGCACGCACCCATGGCCGACGAGGCAGCGATGCGCCTGGCGCTGGGCGTCGCCGACCTCGCCCTTGCCGCCGGCGACGTGCCGATCGGAGCGGTCGTGCTGGATCAGGCGGGGTGCGTCATCGGCGAGGGGTTCAACCGGCGCGAGGCGGACGCGGACCCGACAGCACACGCGGAGGTCCTGGCGCTGCGGGCCGCCGCACGGCACGTCGGCCAGTGGCGGCTGTCGGGCTGCACCCTCGTGGTGACCCTTGAGCCGTGCGCGATGTGTGCCGGGGCCTGCGTCCTGTCCCGGGTCGACCGGGTCGTGTTCGGCGCCCACGACCCCAAGGCAGGTGCCGTCGGGTCCCTGTGGGACATCCTGCGCGACCCGCGGCTGAACCACCGCCCGGAGGTGGTGGCCGGCGTCCTGGCCGATCAGTCCGCCGCGAAGCTGCACGCCTTCTTCGAGGGCAGGCGCACCTGACCTGGGCCACAGGGTGGGTCGGACCTGCGCACTAGGCTGACCGGCATGCGCACCCTGCTCGCAGACCACCCGCTCATCGCCCACAAGCTGACGACCCTGCGCGACGAGCGCACCGACTCCCCGACCTTCCGTCGGCTCGTCGACGAGCTGGTCACGCTGCTGGCCTACGAGGCCACCCGTGACATCCGCGTCGCCGAGGTCACGGTGACCACGCCTGTCGGTCCGGCGACCGGGCACCGGATGGCCCAGCCCCGTCCCGTGGTCGTCCCGATCCTGCGCGCGGGCCTGGGGATGCTCGAGGGGATGACCCGCCTGCTGCCGACCGCGGAGATCGGCTTCCTCGGGATGATCCGTGATGAGGTCACGCTCGAAGCCACCACGTACGCCGACCGGTTGCCCAGCGATCTCAGCGGGCGCCAGGTCTTCCTGCTCGATCCCATGCTGGCCACGGGTGGGACGCTGATCATGGCCATGGACCTCGTGCTCGCCCGCGGCGCCCGGGACGTCACGGCCATCTGCATCCTTGCGGCCCCGGAGGGGATCGAGGCCGTTGATGCCGCCGTCGCCGATCGGATCCCCGAGATCACGCTGGTCACTGCCGCGATCGACGAGCGCCTCAACGAGCACGGGTACATCGTCCCCGGGCTCGGAGATGCCGGCGACCGGCTCTACGGGGTCGTCTGAGGACTAGTCGGACTCCTCGGGGTCCCGGCCAGTTGCCCCATCTGTCCATAGATCCACGGCTCGTTGTCGGGATCATGGCCGACCGGCACACCGACGACGATGGGCACGCCGAACTCCATGAGACGCTGCTCCATGAACGACTCGGCGTGCTGGTCGCGTTCACCGGGTGCCGCGCTGAAGGAGCCCAACGCGAAGGCCTGGACGCCCATCAGGCCGCCG
Source organism: uncultured Actinomycetes bacterium (assembly GCA_963697345.1). GTDB lineage: Bacteria > Actinomycetota > Actinomycetes > S36-B12 > CAIYMF01 > Prado023. The sequence goes on from CAVONS010000012.1 coordinate 78,562, forward strand.
GACAGCTGCAGCTGGGTGATCATCCGGTCCAGTCGGTACACGGGCTCGCCGACGTCCTCGAGGATCATGATGGCGCCATGTGAGCGCAACGCGTGCGGCGTGCCCGACAGCGCAGCCAGCATCGCGAGGTTGCCTCCCACGAAGGGGCCGGCGACGGCGCGACGCGGGCCGGCGACATGATCGACCGATGCCCGGAACCCCGAGCCCTCCTGGAGCATGGCGCGAACCCTCTCCAGCACCTCGGGTGAGGCCATGTCGCCCAGCGCAGTGATCACGGGGGCGTGGACACCCATGAGCCCGCGCTGCACTGGGTGCGAGAGGTCAGCAGTCAGGCTGTGCTCGCGATACAGCGCGGCGAGGAAGGCCGTGGCATCCGAGAAGCCGAGCAGCGGTCGGTTCGGTACCGACTGCGGGTCCTTGATCAGCTCGATCAGGTCCTCCAGCAGGTGCATGGCACCGAAGCCGCCCCGCGCGAACCAGATCGCCTCGAGCTCCGGGTCGGTCATCGCCCACCGCAGGTCCTCCCGCCGCTGTGCGACGGTCCCGGCGGTGTGGCCCGTCACGGCCAGGACGTGCTTGCCGACCACGGGCTGATAGCCCCACCGCTGCAGAACCTCCAGCCCACGGCCCAGCCGCGCCGGCTGGACCGGTCCCGAAGGTGCGATGACGGCGATCCGCGCACCGGCTGGCAGGAGTGATCCCGGGAGATCACGCTGGCTCAGGAACATCCGGGTTGGCTCCTCCCCACGCGCCGGCGACGTCCTCCGGGATCCACGCTACGCCCACGAGGGCGCCGCGCACGCGCAGGGACGCCCTACTCGACTGTGAGCGTGATCGGGACCGCCGACAGCGCCCGGCTGACCGGGCATCCCGCCTTCGCGGCCTCGGCCGCTGCCAGGAAGCCGGCGGCGTCCAGCCCGGGAACATCACCGCTGACGGTCAGCCGGATCCCCACGATCCCCGTGCCTGGCTGGAAGTCGACCTCGGCCGACGTGGCCAGCTCGGCCGGCGGGGTACCCCCCTGGCTCAGCCCGTTGGACAGCGCCATGGAGAAGCACGTCGCGTGGGCGGCCGCGATGAGCTCCTCGGGGCTCGTCCTGCCCTCGGGCTCCGCAGATCGGGCAGCCCAGGTCACCGGATGGGTACCCATGTTGGAGGACTCGAAGGTCACGTTCCCCGAGCCCTCGGTCAGGCTGCCCGTCCAGATCGTTGATGCGCGCCGCGTGGTTGCCATGAATGCCCCTTCGATGTCGTGTACGACGATCATGGGGGTGCGGGCGCCCTGACGCCAACCGGGATCGACCCACGCTGGGGCCACTGGGGCCGGGGAGCGCCGTCGTGGGGTCAGGTCAGGACAGGCCCAGCCAGGCGGCCGGGTCGATGAAGGAGCCACTGCGGCCGGTCACCTCGAGGTGCAGGTGGCTCCCGGTGACGTTGCCCGTGGAGCCCACGTCGCCGACGTGCTGGCCACCTCCGACGACATCACCGACCCCCACCAGGAGGCGGGACAGGTGGTTGTAGGCGGTGACCGTGCCGTCAGCGTGCCTGATCTCCAGACGCTGCCCGTAGGCCCCCTCCCACCCAGCGGCGATCACCTTGCCGGCCTGGGCGGCCTGCACGTTCGTGCCGGTCGGGGCGGCGAAGTCGAGCCCGGTGTGCCGACCCCCACTCCAGTACCAGCCCCAGTCACCGAAGCGTGCCGTCAGGTTGTAGTCCCCGGTCAGGGGCACGTACTTCTTGTCGAGACGCTTGCGAGCAGCCGACGCGACCTTCTCACGGCGCTCCTCGGCGCGCTTGCGCTGCGCCGCCACAGTCTCCTGCTGCAACTCGAGCGCGAGACGCTCCTGCTCGGCGCGCTCCGCGTCGATGTCCAGGATCGGCTGGAAGGGGTCCGTGAGCTGCGGGATTGCCGTCGACGTGAGGATCCAGCTGTTCTGCCCGTCAAAGGTGACCGCCTGCGCCGGGGCCGCAGCCAGTCCGATGACCAGTCCGGTGCCGACAAGTCCGGCGGCCGCGATGCGGGCACCACGCCTGCGTGTCGAGCGCATCGTTGTCCAACTCCCAGTTCGCCGGATTCGCGCGGGGGCATATGCCCGGGGGGTTCCGCGTTGCGGCTGCGCTGTCCATTCCCGATCGCCTCGTCATGAAACGGCGACATCAAGCGCATTCCGGGCATCGGAGTGTGAGTCTGCTCACGTTGAGGGCAGATCGAGGCGGATATGGCGAAGGAGCAGTCGTCTGTGACTGCCCCTTCGCCCGCGGCGGAGGATACGGGATTTGAACCCGTGAGGGTGTTACCCCAACACGATTTCCAATCGTGCGCACTAGGCCACTATGCGAATCCTCCGCGCCAGATTCTACGGTCAAGCGCGAACTTCTCCGAATCTGTGGCCGGCGCCCAGCGCCCCGACGCGTGGCCGGGCCCGGGACGGGCACCCCCGACCGGGGCGTAGAATGGTGGCCGACCCCTCGCGTGGCGTCACCCTGTGAACCTCCCCAGGGCCGGAAGGCAGCAAGGATAAGCGGGCTCTGGCGGGTGCGCGGGGGGTCACCTCTGTCAGTCGTGGCTCACGACGGGCCCGGGAACGTCCCGCCGGTCTGCTCGAGCAGGCGTCGCGCGGCCATCCGGCCGGCCTCGACGACCAGGTCCATCTGGTGCCACTCGAGGGTTCCGACCCCGAGGGGGGGCGGCGTGATGACCGTGGCGCCGGCCGCGCGTGCCGCGGCGACCGCCCCGCCGCTGCCGATCATCATCACCCGCAGGAGCGTGTCGCCCATGGCGGGCATCCGCGGCGGGCCGGTCCTCATGGCTCCGCCGCCACCGCCGCCCATCGCGATGTTCACGGCCAGGATGGGCCCCTCGTCGCGCTGGGTCAGCAGGCCCACCGGGAGGTTGTCCAGGACCCCGCCGTCCACCAGCAGGCGGTCGCCGATCCGCATGGGCGGGAACAGGACGGGGATCGAGACCGAGGCGCTGATGGCCTCAGCAAGGTCACCACGCCGGTGCTCCATGGGTGCCCGGCCGAGCAGGTCCACGCTCATGCACCGGAACTGCCGCGGCAGGGCCTGGATCTCCTGGCCGCCCATCCGGTGGCGCAGCATGCTGCGAGTGCGCCGGCCCCTGATCAGTGACACCGACGGGAACGCGTAGTCCCCGAGGGGGTTGGTGCGCACGAAGTCCTCGTAGTGCACCTCGTGCAGTGTGACCGGGTCCATGCCCGAGGCCCACGCCCCCGCCACGATCGAGCCGATGCTGGCCCCGGCCACCCGGTCGACCATGATCCCCGCGGAGGTCAGCTCCTGGAGCACCCCGATGTGGGCGAAGCCGCGAGCCCCACCACCGGCCATCACCATGCCCACCGACCAGCCGCCGATCCGCGCGGCGAGCATCCGCAGGTCGTCGCCGGGCACGTGATCTGCCGCGATGGTGACCTGCCAGGGGTCCAGGGCTTCGCACCACAGGCGCAGCGCCTCCTCCGGTGGCCGACCACCCACCAGGACGACGTCGGCTCCGGTCCCAAGAACGTCGGCGTCTGCCGGCGGCGCAGCGGCGGCCGCGGCCACGAGCACCAGGTGATCGGCCTGGCGCAGGCAGAAGTCCCGGTGCGGGTCCTCGGCACCGGCCACCAGCAGTACCCGGTCGAGCTCGGCCTCCGCGCGCTCGAGGGACTCGGGGCCGGGATCGCCGAGCAGGTCGGCCCGCAGGCCGGTGCGCAGGTGCGCCACGAGCTCCGCGGCGACGGCGTCGACGGGCGCCCCCGGGTGCAACCCGATCACGGAGACGACCACCGGCCGGGTGCCGTCGGCCCTGGCCGGCGGCCGGGCGTCGCTGAGCTGTTCGGCGAGGACCCCGGCCAGCGCCGGGTAGGCGCTGGGGTCCTCGGACATGGCGGCGTCGAAGTCCGCGCGCGAGACCTCGCTGAGGATGCTGTCGCGACGTGCCCGGATCGAGGCCGAGCGCGACCCAGCAGTGAGCAGGGCCAGCTCGCCCACCACCGAGCCCGGGGCGAGCTCGCGCACGACCTCGTCGTCGACCACCACCTCGAGCCGCCCGGCCCGCAGGACGAAGACCGAGTCGGCCGGGTCGCCGGCGCGGAACAGGAACGCGCCACCCTCGAGATGGCGGTCGCGTGCGGCCAGGTCCAGCGCGTTGCGCACGGCCTCGGGCAGGCGGCTGAAGAGCGCCACCGTCCCGATCGAGGTGGAACCCTGCCCCCGCCCGGCCCCGGGCTCGGGCAGGTGCACCTCGATCCGCCGTGCGGCCGGATCGTCCGGCTCCTCGTCGGCCGGTTGGATCCGTCCCAGGAAGACCGAGATGACGGCCACCGCGAGGAAGCTGGCCACCGACATCCACCATCCGTCGCGGAAGGAGCCCACGGATGTCGCGGGGGTGGGCGTCCCGATGATGACCACGAGCAGGGCGATGCCCAGGACGCCGCCCATCTGCCGCGTGCTGGAGGCCACCGCTGACGCCGTGGCGTACCGACCCCCCGGCACGGCGGCCAGCGTGGCGCTGCCGAGCAGGGGCAGGGTCATCCCGACCCCGATGCCGCTGAGCACCTGCCCCGGGAGCCACTCGGTCAGGAACTCGGGGCTGGTGCCGACCTGTGTGGCGTACCAGACATAGGACATCGCCCAGATGACGGCACCGGGGACGATGAACAGCCGATAGCCGTACTGGGCGGCCTTGGGGCCCAGCACGGCGGCCACGACCGCGGCGATCAGAGCTGCGGGAACCAGCGCGAGTCCGGCGCGCAGGACGCTGTATCCCCAGACGTAGGTCAGCCACAGGATGTTGGTCAGAAGGTAGGCGTAGAAGCCCATGCCTGCCGCGATCGTCGCCACGTTCCCGACCTTGAAGGCGCGGACCTTGAGCAGCTCGGGGTCCAGCAGCGGCGAGCGGTGGCGTCGGGAGCTGAAGACGAACAGGACGGCCAGGACCGCCGAGACGCCGAACGACGCGAGGACGGCCACGCTCGTCCAACCCCACTCATCGCCCTGCACGATGCCGAGGGTGAGCAGGCCCAGTGCGAGCGCGAACAGCGCTGCCCCGCCGAGGTCTGGCAGCGTCCGGCGTCCCGGTGCGCGGCTCTCGACGAGCGCGCGGCGGGCGATGATCCACGCGGCGATGCCGAAGGGGAGGTTGACCAGGAAGGCCCACCGCCAGTCGCCGAGCTCGACGAGGACACCGCCGATCGGCGGCCCGAGTCCCGACGCGAGGGCCGCGGAGGCACCCCAGAGCCCGACGGCATGGGTCCGGCGCTCGGCCGGGAACGCCGCGACGACCAGGGCCAGCGACGCGGGCACGAGCATCGCCGCGCCGAGGGCCTGCACGACTCGGGCACCGACGAGGAACGCCACCGACGGCGACAGCGCGCAGATGACAGAGGCGACCGTGAACACAAGGACGCCCCAGACGAACGCGCGCCGTCGGCCGATCAGGTCGCTCATCCGCCCGAACGGGACCAGGAACGCGGCGAACACGATGTTGTATGCGTTCAGGACCCACGACAGGTTGCTGATGGTGGAGTCCGGGAACGACTCGCGGATGCTGGGGAACGCGACGTTGACGATCGTTGCGTCGAGGAATGCCAGGAAGGCCCCGAAGGAGGCCACGGCCAGGACGGTCCCACTGGAGACCCGCCCGCGGCTGCCCCCGCCAGGGACGGTCCGGCGCGTCTGCACATCCGAGCTCATGGCAACCGACTCCCACCCACGTCAAGTGGGTACCCGCTGGGGTACCGCACACAGGGGCTCACCGTAGGGGGCTGCGGCCACGATTGCGCGCTGGAATGCGGGCGGGCCAGGGTCAGGGCCAGGGTCAGGTTGCGCTCAGGTGGAGCTCCTCGTTCGAGACCTGGTCGGGGACCTCGACGGTGACTGTCGATCCGTCGCGGAAGGCGCCGGCCAGGATCCCGCGGGCCAGCGGGTCACCGATCGCGGTCTGGATCAGCCGGCGCAACGGCCGGGCCCCGTACAGCGGGTCGAACCCACGCTCGGCCAACCACTCACGGGCCGCCGCATCGACGTCGAGGGTGATCCGCCGGTCGCCCAGGCGGCGGGCCAGCGCGGCGACCTGGATCTCCACGATCGCGCTGAGGTTCTCGCGGGTCAGGGCGTCGAACATGATCGTGTCGTCGAGCCGGTTGAGGAACTCGGGCTTGAACGAGGAGCGCACCACGGACATGACGGCGTCGTGGCGCTGCTCCGGGGTGAGCGTGGGGTCGATCAGGACCTGTGACCCCAGGTTCGACGTGAGGATCAGGATCGCGTTGCGGAAGTCGACGGTACGTCCCTGGCCGTCGGTGAGGCGACCGTCGTCGAGGACCTGCAGGAGGATGTTGAAGACCTCCGGGTGGGCCTTCTCCACCTCGTCGAGCAGCACCACTGAGTAGGGCCGGCGCCGGACGGCCTCCGTGAGCTGGCCGCCCTCCTCGTAGCCGACATAGCCGGGAGGGGCGCCGACGAGCCTGGCGACGGAGTGCTTCTCGCCGTACTCGCTCATGTCGATGCGGGTGATCGCCCGGTCGTCGTCGAACAGGAACTCGGCCAGCGCCTTGGCCAGCTCGGTCTTGCCCACCCCGGTCGGGCCGAGGAAGAGGAACGACCCGGTGGGTCGGTCAGGATCGGCGATCCCAGCCCGGGCCCGGCGCACTGCATCAGACACGGCGCGCACGGCCGTCGCCTGACCGATCACGCGGTGACCGATCTCCTCCTCCATGCGCAGCAGCTTCTCGGTCTCCCCCTCCATGAGGCGCCCCGCCGGGATCCCCGTCCAGGCCCCCACGACCTCGGCAACGTCGTCCGGGCCGACCTCCTCGCGCACCATCGCGGAGCGGTCGTTGGCCTCGGCCACGACGGTCTCGAGCTGGGCCTCGAGGGCCGGCAGCTCCGCGTAGACGATGCGGGCAGCTGACTCGAAGTCGCCCTCGCGCTGGGCGCGCTCGGCAGCCATGCGCAGCTCGTCGATGCTGATCTTCAGGTCGCCGACCCGATCCAGGCCCGCCTTCTCCTGGTCCCAGCGCGAGCGCAGGGCGGCGAGCTGCTCGTCCTGGTCGGCGAGGTCGGCGCGCAGCTTCGCGAGGCGGGCGACGCTGGCATCGTCGGTCTCGTTGGCCAGCGCGAGCTCCTCCATCCGCATGCGGTCGACCCGGCGCTGGAGCTGGTCGACCTCCACCGGGGACGAGTCGATCTCCATCCGCAGCCGCGAGGCTGCCTCGTCGACGAGGTCGATGGCCTTGTCGGGCAGGAAGCGGCCGGTGATGTACCGATCGGACAGCGTGGCCGCCGCCACGAGCGCAGCATCGGAGATCGCCACCTTGTGGTGCGCCTCGTACTTCTCCTTGAGCCCACGCAGGATGCCGATCGAGTCCTCGACGCTGGGCTCCCCGACGAGCACCTGCTGGAACCGCCGCTCCAGGGCAGGGTCCTTCTCGATGTGCTCCCGGTACTCGTCGAGCGTGGTGGCGCCGACCATCCGCAGCTCGCCGCGGGCCAGCATCGGCTTGAGCATGTTGCCGGCATCCATCGCCGAGTCCCCAGTTGCGCCGGCGCCCACCACGGTGTGCAGCTCGTCGATGAACGTGACGACCTGCCCGTTGGAGTCCTTGATCTCCTCGAGCACGGCCTTGAGCCGCTCCTCGAACTCGCCGCGGTACTTGGCCCCAGCGACCATCGCCGCGAGGTCCAGGGCGATCAGGCGCTTGCCCCGCAGGGACTCGGGCACGTCGCCGGCCACGATCCGCTGGGCAAGGCCCTCGACCACAGCTGTCTTGCCGACACCGGGCTCGCCGATGAGGACGGGGTTGTTCTTGGTACGTCGGGACAGCACCTGCACGACCCTGCGGATCTCGGCGTCGCGACCGATGACTGGATCGACCTTGCCCTCACGGGCCCGGGCCGTCAGGTCCACGCCGAACTTCTCCAGGGCCTTGAACGAGCCCTCCGGATCGGCGGAGTCCACGCGCCGTCCGCCACGTGCCTCGTCCAGGGCCCGGACCAGGGGGTCACGGACCACGCCGGCAGCGGCCAGCAGCGGGCCGGTCGGTGACTCAGGATCAGCCATCGCGATCAGCAGGTGCTCGGTGGAGACGAAGGCGTCCCCGCGGGTTGCCGCGAGATCACCGGCCGCCTTGAGCACGCGGTAGGTGGGCTGGGCCATGTCAGGCGTGGCGACCGTGGCTCCGGAGGCAGTGGGCAGCGCGTCGACCGCACGTTCGACCGAGGCGGCCAGGGACTCGATGCTCGCGCCCACGGCCTGCAGCAGGGCGACGGCGATCCCGTCGCGCTGGGCCAGCAGGGCCGCCAGGACGTGGACGGGCTCGACGTGGGCATTGCCCCGCCCAGCCGCCGCGCGCACAGCGCTGGACAGGGCCTCCTGGGTACGAGTGGTGAACTGATCAGCCATATCGGCGACCTCCTAAACACGCTTCAGAATCTCCTCCGCCTGCTCCGATGTCCTCCGCGTGCGTGCGGAGGGGATCGGAGGTCACGGAGGGGATTCGAGGGGTGGGGTGGGTGGGTGGGGTGGGCTAGCGGCGGCGGTCGGGGCGCCAGACGACCAGGGCGGTGGAGCGTTCGCGGCCCTCGAGGCCGTCGAGCCTCCGACGCATGGACTCGACGTGCTCCTCGAGGTCGAGGATGCGCATGATGCCGGTGAGGTTGACCCCGTCGGCGGCCAGGCGCTGGACCTCCCGCAGACGTGCGATGTCGCGCATCGAGTACAGCCGGTTGCGCCCGCCCGTCCGGTTCGGTGAGACCAGGCCGAGCCGGTCGTACTGGCGCAGCGTCTGCGGGTGCAGGCCGGCCAGGGACGCTGCGATCGAGATCGTGTAGACCGGGGTCTCGTCGTCGAACTCCATCACGCACCTCCCGCCGAGCTGGGCATGCCTGCGCGCGGATCGGCCTCGTCGGCCACTGCCACGTAGGCCGACAGCGCCTCGCGCGCCTGCGTCGACAGGTTGCTTGGAACCACGACCTCGACCGTGGCCAGCAGGTCGCCCAATGTCCCGTCGCGCCGGGTGGCCCCTCGACCGCGGACCCGGAAGGTCCGCCCGTTGGCGGTGCCCGGTGGCACCTTGAGGGTCACCTTCCCGCCGCGCGGGATGGGGACAGGCACCTCGGCCCCCAGGGCCGCCTCGGCGAAGGTCACCGGGACTGTGACAGTCACGTTGTCCTTGACGCGCCCGAAGACGGGGTCGGAGCTCACGTGGACCACGATGAACAGGTCGCCGGGAGGCCCACCGTTCTCCCCCGGGGCGCCCTTGGCCTTGAGCCTGATCCGCGCACCGTCGCTGACCCCGGGTGGGATCCGGGCGCTGACCGGGCGAGCCGAGCGGCCCCGCCCGGACCCGGAGCAGGTCGCGCACGGGGTGTCGACCACCAGGCCCCGCCCGCGGCATGCCCGGCATGGCTCGGTGAGCGCGAACCCGCCCTGGCCGCGCACGGCCTGGCCGGTGCCGTTGCACGTGGCGCACATCCGGGGCGAGGTGCCTGCAGCAGCCCCGGTGCCCGAGCATGCGGAGCAGGGCTCGTCGCTCGTGAGGCGCATCGACACGGTCACCCCGTCGAGGGCCTCGGCGAACGAGATGGTCGCCTCGCTCTCGACGTCGGCGCCACGTCGAGCTGGTTGGGTGGTCGAGCGACCGCCCCGGTTGAACAGCCCCCCGAGGACATCGCCGAACCCGCCACCGCCCGTACCGGCCGGTCCGCCAGCACCGCGGCCCTCCTGACGCATCTGGCTGAGGAGGTCGTCGAGGTTGATGCCGCCGGACCCGCCGCCCTGGCTGCCTGGCCGGCCCCCGCCGAATCCGCCCGGGAACCTCGGCGCACCGCTGCCGAACAGCGTCCGCGCCTCGTCGTACTCCTTGCGCGTCTTGGCATCGGAGAGCACGTCGTAGGCCTCGGAGACCTCCTTGAACTTGGCCTCCGCGGAAGCGTTGTCCGGGTTCTTGTCCGGATGGTGCGCGCGGGCGAGGGTGCGATAGGCCTTCCTGATCTCATCAGCCGAGGCATCCTTCTTGACACCCAGGACCTTGTAGAAGTCCTTGTCGATCCAATCCTTCGTGCTCATCGCACCCTCACCTCCTCTCCTGCTTGCTGATCAATCCGTGCCGGCCACGGACACCCGGGCCGGGCGCACGACCCGACCGTTCATCTCGTAGCCGACCTGGAGCACGTTCACGACGGTCGGCTCCGTGACCCCGTCGCGCTCCTCGCGCATCAGCGCCTCGTGACGCGTGGGGTCGAACGGCTCGCCGACGACCCCGAAGGTCACGAGACCCAGCTTGGCGACAGCGGCCTCCAAGGACTCACCGACACTGCGGAACCCACCGACCAGCTCATCGTGGTCGCGGGCCCGGCCGATGTCGTCCAGGATCGGCAGCAATCCGACCAGGGCAGCCTCGACGGCCCGCTCGCGGACGAGCTCGCGGTCGCGCTCCACACGCTTGCGGTAGTTGGAGTACTCCGCATGGACGCGCTGCAGGTCGGCGGTGAGCAGGGCGACCGGGTCCGGGTCCGCGGAGAGTCCGGAGGACGCAGCGGCCAGGTCGGCCTCAGCCGCGCTGAACTCAGCCTCGATCACCTCGGCATCCAGGGCCTCGGCCAACAGCGCGTCGGCCTCGGCCTGGGTGGCCGTGGAGGGTTCCACGACCTCGCCATCGACGACATCCCCCTCGAGGACCTCACCATCGACGACGTCGGGGTCGAACTCCCCCGAGTTCGCCGACTCCGGTGGCCGGGTGTCCCCGGCCGACCCGGCCGACCCTGTCGGGTCAGTCGGGTCGGTCGGGTCGGTGGGCCCGTTGGGCTCCGTCACTTCTGCTCACCCTCGTCGTCGACGATCTCGGCGTCGATGACGTCCTCATCGGCGCCAGCCTCGCCGGACTGCTCACCCGAGGCGTCGAAGCCCTCGGGGGCCTCCTGCTGGGCCTGGGCGTACATCGCCGAACCCAGGGCCTGGGAGGCGGTGGCCACCTTCTCCGAGGCGGTCTTGATCGCCTCGACGTCGGTGCCCTCGAGCGCCTTCTTCAGCTCGGCCAGCGGCCCGTCCACGTTGGACTTCGCGTCCTCGGGGATCTTGTCCGCGTTGTCGCGCAGGAACTTCTCGGTCTGGTAGACCAGCGACTCCGCGGTGTTGCGGACCTCGGCCTCCTCGCGGCGGGCGTGGTCCTCGGCGGCGTGTGCCTCGGCGTCCTTCATCATGCGGTCGATGTCGTCCTTCGGCAGCGCAGAGCCGCCGGAGATCGTCATCTTCTGCTCCTTGCCGGTCGCCAGGTCCTTGGCCGACACGTGCACGATGCCATTGGCGTCGATGTCGAACGTGACCTCGACCTGCGGGATGCCGCGCGGCGCGGGGGGCAGGCCGGTCAGCTCGAACGTGCCGAGCTTCTTGTTGTAGGCCGCCATCTCGCGCTCGCCCTGGAACACCTGGATCAGCACGGAGGGCTGGTTGTCATCAGCGGTGGTGAAGATCTCCGAGCGCTTGGTCGGGATGGTGGTGTTGCGCTCGATGAGCTTGGTCATGATCCCGCCCTTGGTCTCGATGCCCAGGCTCAGCGGGGTCACGTCGAGGAGCAGGACGTCCTTCACCTCACCCTTGAGCACGCCGGCCTGCAGGCTCGCGCCCAGGGCGACGACCTCGTCGGGGTTGACGCTCTTGTTCGGCTCCTTGCCGTTGGTGAGCTCACGCACGACATCGCCGACGGCGGGCATACGTGTCGAGCCGCCGACCATCACGATCTGGTCGATGTCGGTCACCGAGATGCCGGCGTCCTTCATGACTGTGGTGAAGGGGGCCTTGGTCCGGTTGAGCAGGTCGGCGGTCAGCTCCTCGAACTTGGCGCGGGTCAGCGACTCGTCGAGGTGCATCGGACCGTCGGCACCGGCCGTGATGTAGGGCAGGTTGATGCCGGTCTGCATGGAGCTGGACAGCTCGATCTTGGCCTTCTCCGCCGCCTCACGCAGGCGCTGCATGGCCATCTTGTCCTTGCTCAGGTCGATGCCCTGGGCGTTCTTGAACTGGCTGACCAGCCAGTCGACGACGCGCTGGTCCCAGTCGTCGCCACCGAGGTGGTTGTCGCCGGAGGTCGCCTTGACCTCCACGACGCCGTCACCGATCTCCAGCAGGGAGACGTCGAACGTCCCACCGCCGAGGTCGAAGACGAGGATCCGCTGCTCCTGGTCGGCCTTGTCCAGGCCGTAGGCCAGGGCCGCCGCGGTCGGCTCGTTGATGATGCGGCTCACGTTGAGGCCCGCGATCTCGCCGGCCTCCTTGGTGGCCTGGCGCTGGGAGTCGTTGAAGTACGCCGGGACGGTGATCACTGCATCGGTGACCGTCTCGCCGAGGTAGGCCTCCGCGTCACGCTTGAGCTTGCCCAGCACGCGGGCGCTGATCTCCTGCGGCGTGAAGGTCTTGTCGTCGATCGTCACCTTGTACGAACCGTCGCCCATGTGGCGCTTGATCGAGCGGATGGTCCGGTCGGGGTTGGTGACGGCCTGGCGCTTGGCGACCTCGCCGACGAGGACCTCGCCGTTCTTGGCGAAGGCAACAACAGAGGGGGTCGTACGCGCGCCCTCGGCGTTCGCGATGACGACGGGCTCGCCGGCCTCGAGGACGGCGACGCAGGAGTTGGTGGTACCGAGGTCGATGCCAACAGCACGACTCATGGTGGGTGGTTCCTTTCCGTAAAGGGCCCGCCGGACTCGTGCCAGCGGGGGTCTGTGACATGTCCTATGGTGCCACCACTTCGACTTCCTCGCAAGGTATGACTCAGATTACTTGAGTCGCTACGACTCAATGTGACAGAAAGCACATTGTTTGGCGCCTTGAGCGCCCGTCACGCTGCTTCCTGCTTGCGAACCTCGCTAGTTTCCCCGGAACACCGAATTGAAGGGGAGACTTCATGGGACGCATCTGGGCGTTGGCCGGGGCCATGGTCCTCGGATTGTTGATCATCCTGCTACTGGGCCCACTGGGTGGCCTTGAGCTGCAGCTGACCTCCGCGCTGTGTGTCGGCGCGGGCGCTGCGGCGGCCTACCTCGGAAGCCCCAGCCACATGCTCGCCCGCGGCCTCTGGTTGCTCGTGGGCGTCCTGCTGGGCGCGCTGGGCTTCGCCCTGGCTGCCATGATCTACCCGGACACGAACATCGGGCTGTTCCTCGGTGGCGCCGTCCCGATCACCCTGACCGCCCTGGCCACGATGTGGACCAAGCGCCAGGTCGACTTCCTCTGCGGTGTCCTGGCCTCCGGCGCCCTGGCTGGTGTCTACGCCACTCGGTTCGACTTCGATCCGCAGAGCCTGAACTACTCCCTGCCCATCGCGATGGGCCAGACCCTGCTGCCGCTCGGGCTCGGCTTCCTGGTCGCCGTCCTGATCCAGAGCTTCCTGCCGACCGACGACGAGAAGGCCGCGGAGCAGGCGGCCGCCGCATCATCGACGCAGGACGCCGACGATTCCGTTGACGTGGACTCCACGCCTGCGACGGAGGTGACCGCATGAGCACCTCGACCAAGAGGGCCTGGAAGCGTCCCGTCGCCGCGGCTGTCGCGCTGTCGATGGCTCTTGCCCCCAGCGCGGCCATGGCCAGTGACTACCCGCTTGAACCTCGCGAGTCCGAGAACTCCATCGCCCAGAGCGTGCAGATCCGTGTCAACGCGGACGGTACGCCCAACGGCGACGCGGTCGACTTCCGCTGGTCCGTGACGCAGATCACCGCCCAGGGCGACCCCAACTCGACATTGACTGTGAAGGTGCCTGAGGATGGCGCGCTCCTGCACAGCCTGCAGAACTTCGGCACCATCCCGCAGGAGGACGGTCAGGGCGTCTTCGACATCGACCTGAACGACTCCGGCTTCGGCACCGCCCGCTCCGTGAGCCTGTTCCCGCAGGACATGGTGCCCCCGGTCGAGCTCAGGGCGGAGTTCACCCTTGATGGCGAGCCGATCACGGCACAGGACCTCGTCGGCAAGGACGGCCTGGTCACGGCGACCTACACGGTCACGAACACCACGAAGCAGGAGCTGACCGTCCCCATCACGAGCGTCACCGGTGACGAGATCGAGAAGACAGTCGAGGCCGACGTCCCGTTCGTCGTGCAGGCCGAGACGTTCCTGCCCCAGACCTTCGCCGGCCTGAACACCGGCTCCGGCCTGGCGGGCGCAGACGGTCGCGGGAACTGGCAGGTCGTCTGGATCGGGCTGCCGTTCGCGCCTCTCAGCAAGGACGGAACAGCCACCTTCGGTTGGGCGGCCAATGTCACCGATGCCGTCATCCCCAGCATGGTCATCCAGGCGCTGCCCGTCTACATCCCCGAGGGTGGCGAGGAGGAGGAGCAGGACGCTGCCAACGAGGAGGCTCGCCAGGCCGCCCTCGGGTCGGTGCCACCACCGGATGTCAGCGGTGACATCGCCGCGATCCAGGGCGGCGTGGCCGACGTGATCGGCGGCCTCGAGGAGCTGACCAAGGGCGGTGGCGAGGACCCGCTGCAGAAGGTCCAGGACAACCTCAACGAGTTCTTCCAGACCTTCGGGGCGAATATCCAGAACATCGCCACCCTGCTGGACCCCGAGAACGCTGACGGCGTCACGGCGCAGTTGATCGCCCTCCAGCTCACCCTCGACGAGGCCAACGCGAAGCTCGCGGCGCTGGGCGAGGAGCTCACGCCCGAGAAACTCGACAACCTGGACAAGCTCGCGAGGAACTGGACTGACCTCGCTGACCTGATCGCTGCCCTGAGCGAGGAGTTGCCCCAGTTGATCGCTGTGCTTGAGTCTGGCGACCTGGGCGCTCTGGTGGACTGTTCCGTTCCCAACCCGGCGAACGACGAGCCCGGTCCGCCCGTCGCGGTCGGCACGCTCAACCAGGAACTCGTGGGCGGCAACTACCGCGGCTTCAAGAACACGTACAAGGACCTACCGACGGACAACAACAACGTCGACGACTCGTGGACCTTCGGCGGCGGCACTCTCACTCCAGCAGCCTACTCGGGCGCCGCGATCTGGAAGGAGACCGATGGTGAGGGGGCCTGGGAGACAGCGGGCCTGCCGAGCAACCAGTCGTTCTGCGACGCAGCCCTGTCCATCGCGCCCGGACTGCCGCAGTACGACGATGCACTCAAGCAGCTGAAGGCGGCCAATGAGGAGGTCCAGAAGCTGGCGGCCATCCCGGCGCTCACCCCGGAGAACGCCGAATCCGTGCAGGCGGGGCTGAAGTTCCTGTCAACCAACCTGGCCGGCATCGTCACGACGCTGACCCCGCTCACCGAGGCCCTGTCCAAGACGCTCGAGAGCTTGGTCGGGTCGATCACGGAACTGCAGGTGCAGGTCCAGATCATCGCCGACGGGTTGTCCAGCACGGAAGTGGACCTACCGTCGCTCGATGCGGTGCTTGCCAGCGTGGTCGAATCAGTGCTCGCCTCAGCCGGCGGGCAGCAGCTCACCGGTGGGCTTGACCAGGTGAGCACCGGCATCTCGGGTGTCAAGACCGAGCTCAGCGCCTACGTCGCCAACCTCCTGGTGGTCCTCCAGGCCGCCAAGGTCGAGGTCGATGCGGCCGTCGAGTCAGGCACGGAGGCGGTGGGCGGCGTCATCGACACGGCCGACAACCTCAAGGCCGAGGTCGGCGGCCTGGTCATGGCTGCCCACACCTCCCCGCTGCCCTACGGCGGGGACCCGGCCGACGCGCCCGAGGGCACCAAGTTGGCTGGCGCCTACGAATTCCGCGTGGACCCGGCGGACACCGAGACATCGGCCACGCTGCCCCGCATCCTGGTCAGCATCCTGCTGCTCGTGGTCGCAGGGTTGGTCGGAAACTGGGCCCTCAAGCGCCGCACGGTCGCCGTCGCGGGTGCAGCAGCCCCAGCGGGCGACATGGCGACGGCACCGGCCGACGCCTACGTGCCGGCACCGGTCCCGGAGGTTCCCGACGCCCACGAGACGGCAGTGATCCCCGACGCGGGCGAGGCGGTCGACGAAGCCGCGGGTTCCGTCGAGGACGTCGCGGGTTCCGTCGATGAGGCCACGGGTTCCGTCGAGGACGTCGCGGGTGATGCAACCGATGCCGCCGAGGCAGCCGCCGAAGGCGCGGCCGAGGGCGCACCGGCCGCGGGGGATGCGGCGGGTGACACCACCGACGCGGTGGCCGACGCAGGGGAGGACGCCAGCGGGACGGACCAGCCCGGCGGCGACCTGCCAGGTGCGGAGGAGCGCCCCTAGGCGCAACGATCGCACGTCGAGGTGCCGGGGCACGCCGCTCCGGCCCCTCGACGTGCGCCGGAGCCGGACGAGACCCAGCGGAACACACCCGGACCCGGGACCGGCACCGCAACACCCGCCCGGATTGCCCACCCTTCCGACGAATCCGCTATGTTACTGACCAGTAGGATCCCCCATGACCGCCCCCAGGCGGTTGACGGAAGAATGAGCCGGGCGGGACACACCTGGCCAGGAGGTTTGCGGACATGGATTCGATGATGCTGATCCGGGCAACGGTCGGCCTGGTCATCATTGTGGTGGCCGGCTTCCTGGCCCTCAAGCGCGCGTGGTTCCTGCAGGGGCTGGTCCGATCCGGGCAACCGGCGGTGGGCCGCACCGACCAGATCGGCGCCCGCGTCGAGGTGGAGGCCACCGAGGTCCTCGGCCAGAAGAAGCTGCTCAAGTGGAGCGTGCCCGGCATCGCCCACGTCTTCGTCTTCTTCGGGTTCCTCGTCCTGACCCTCACGGTCGTCGAGGCCTTCGGCGAGCTGTTCATCGCCGACTTCGCGTTCCCGATCATCGGCACCTGGCCGGTCGTGCGCTTCCTCGAGGACCTGTTCGCGGTCCTGGTGCTCGTCGGGATCCTGGTCTTCGCGCTCATCCGGTTCCGCAACAACCCCGCCAAGGAGGGCCGGAAGTCCCGGTTCTTCGGCTCCCACACCTCGGGCGCCTGGCTGGTGCTGTTCATGATCTTCATGGTCGTCGCGACGCTGGTGTTCTACCGGGGCGCGAAGATCAACGCCGAGGGCCCCGAGGGCATGGACGGGGCCTTCGCCTCGCACGCCATGGCCATCGTCGCTCGAACCGCTGGGCGAGACCGCCAACGAATGGCTGCTGACCCTGGGTCTCTGGGCCCACGTCGCGGTCATCCTGGGCTTCCTGCTGATCGTGCTGCACAGCAAGCACCTGCACATCTTCGCCGCCCCGATCAACGTCTACTTCTCGCGGCGCCCCGACGGCCTCGGTCCGCTGCTCGAGATGTACTCAGGCACCGAGAAGATCGACTTCGAGGACCCCGCCGACGACGCCGTGTTCGGGGTCGGGCGGATCGAGGACTTCACGTGGAAGGGCGTGCTCGACATGGCGACCTGCACCGAGTGCGGTCGCTGCCAGAGCCAGTGCCCGGCGTGGAACACCGACAAGCCGTTGAGCCCGAAGCTCATGATCATGAACCTGCGCGACCACGCGTTCGTGAAGGCGCCCTACATCACCGCCACGCAGAAGAAGCTCGACGGGAAGAACGTGGAGTTCGGCGAGGTCGACGAGGAGGTCCTGGCGACCATGTCGGAGAAGGTGCAGGCCGAGGTGGCCCGCCCGCTCATCGGCGAGCGCGACTTCGACGAGCACCGCGCCACCGACGGCTACGACCCCGCCGGGCACCGCTCGCACGAGGGTCCGGTCATCGACGTCGACGCGCTCTGGTCCTGCACCACCTGCGGAGCGTGTGTCAACCAGTGCCCCGTGGACATCGAGCACATCGACCACTTCGTCGACATGCGCCGTCACCAGGTGATGATCGCCAGCGAGTTCCCCAGCGAGCTCAACAGCCTGTTCAAGAACCTGGAGAACAAGGGCAACCCCTGGGGCATGAACGCCTCGAAGCGCAACGACTGGATCAGCGAGGTCGACTTCGAGGTCCCCGTGTTCGGCATGGAGGGCGAGGACGAGATCCCCGCCGACATCGAGTACCTGTTCTGGGTCGGCTGCGCCGGGGCCTACGAGGACCGCGCCAAGCAGACCACCAAGGACGTCGCAGAGCTGCTCAACGTCGCCGGCGTGAAGTACATGGTCCTCGGCGAGGGCGAGACGTGCACGGGTGATCCCGCCCGCCGCGCCGGCAACGAGTTCCTGTTCCAGATGCAGGCCATGCAGAACGTCGAGGTGCTCAACGAGGTCAAGGCCAAGCGCATCGTCGTGACGTGCCCGCACTGCATGAACACGATCGGCCGCGAGTACCCGCAGCTCGGTGGCGACTACGAGGTCGTCCATCACAGCCAGCTGCTGGCCACCCTGCTGCGCGATGGACGCCTCAAGCCACTGACCCCGCTGGACGAGACCGTCACCTACCACGACCCCTGCTACCTGGGCCGGCACAACAAGGTCTACGTGCCGCCCCGCGAGCTGGTCGCCTCGGTGCCCGGCGTGAAGCTGGTGGAGATGGACCGCACGGCCGACAAGTCCTTCTGCTGTGGCGCCGGCGGGGCGCAGATGTGGATGGAGGAGCGCCTCGGCACACGTGTGAACCAGAACCGTGCCGACGAGGCCCTCGGGACCGGCGCGGACAAGATCGCCGTCGCGTGCCCGTTCTGCTCGGTGATGCTCCACGACGGCGTGACGGTCCGGTCGCAGGAGGCCGGCGAGGGTGCGCTGACCGCAGAGGTCATCGACGTCGCGTCCCTGCTGCTCGGCTCGGTGAAGCCAACCCCCTGACCCACCCCACCCCCACCCCGCCCCCACCCCCGAATATCCTCCGCAACAGGTCAGATCCTCCGCATGGACACGGAGGAGATCGACGGACACGGAGGGGATGCACGATGGATGGGGTTGAGCGGGTGCGCGATGCGGCTTGGCGGCTTGGGCTGGACATTGACGTTCGGCGCTTTCCTGAGGGGACCAGGACCGCCTCGGACGCTGCCCGGGCGGTCGGCTGCCCGATCGGGGCCATCGTGAAGAGCCTGATCTTCGCCGTGGACGACGAGGTTGTCCTGGCCCTGGTCAGCGGTGCGAACCAGCTCGACGAGGACCGCTTGGCCGTGGCCGCCGGCGGGCGGGCGTGTCGGCGGGTCAGCGCCGAGGAGGTCCGGGCGGCCACCGGCTTCCCGATCGGTGGAGTGCCCCCGATCGGCCTGGCCAGCGAGGTCCGGGAGTTCCTCGACGAGGACCTGCTCGGCCACGAGGTCGTCTGGGCCGCAGCTGGGACGCCGCATCACGTGTTCTCGATCTCGCCCACAGCTCTGGCCGCCGCCTCGGGTGGCTGGGTGGGGCCGCTGCGTCGCTGAGGAGCCGCAGGGTGCGACCTATTACCCCGTCGGTGGGCCCACCGCTGGGTACGGTGAGGGCCCAGGTGCGGGGGCCGCGGCCCGGCCATCGCCGTCGAGGCCGCGCAGCGAGGGAAGGGTCGCGATCAACAGCGCGAGTACCGCCAACAGACCGCCGATCACGGTATACACCGCCTGGACGCCCCACCGCTCCACGGCGATCCCGGCCAGGAGCAGCCCCAGCGGCGGGGCCGCGTAGAACAGGGCCGTCTGCACACCGTAGACCCGGCCCTGCACGTGCGCCGGCACCCGGGTCTGCACCAGGGAGTTGAGCAGGGGGTTCATCGGCCCCCATCCCAGCCCGAGCAGGAACCCGGCGGCGACGAACACGGGCAGCGGCGGCAGGAAGGCCATCGGGATGATCGCCGCGGTCACCGAGATCATCACCAGCACGACGATCCGGTGCTTGGACATCCGGACAGACAGCCACCCGTAGGAGAAGGACCCGATCATGCCGCCGGCAGCCAGCGCGGTGAGGGTCAGGCCGTAGCTGTTCGGCTGGCCGATGGCCTCGAAGTGCACCGGCATCAGGACCGACTCCGTCGGCAGGTAGACCATGGCCAGCACCGCGATCGCCAGGGTCAGCACACGCAACGCCTTGTCCCGCCAGAGGATGCGTGCGCCCCGCACGATCGAGGACCAGAAGAGCTCGTTGTCGTCACCGGCCTCATGCCGGGATTCGCCGATGGCCTCCGTGACGCGGATACCGCCGACCGCAACGATGGCCAGCACGAAGGCCGCGGCCGTGACCCAGAACGTGGAGATCACACCGATGGTGCTGATCCCCAGGGCCGCCAGAGCCGGACCGATGACCCAACCGGCTGCGAACACGCCCTCGTGCACCCCGTTGATGCGGTCGACGTAGAACCGACCCGCGTGGGCGACATCGGGGATGAGTGACTTGCGTGCCGTGTAGCCGGCGGGGTCGAACGTCGCGCCGAGGACCGCCAGCGCCAGGATCATCGCCAGGGTCAGGACCCCAGCGCGCTCGGCCAGGGGGAACAGGCTCACGGAGAACGCCGAGAAGGCGTCTGAGGCCATCGACACGCGCCGCCGACCGAACCGATCGACCAGCGCGCCGACGAAGGGCGACACGAAGATCCCCGGGATCGCGGCAGCGGCAGCGACCAGTCCTGCGTCGGCCGCGGACCCGGTCTCCTGCAGCACCAGCCAGGGCACGAGGACCGCAACCGTTGAGTTCGCCACCCCACCGAGCAGGTTGGCGACCTGCAGCAGGACGACAGGTGCGCGCCGGGCGGTCACGGGAACTCCAGAGGATGGGGAAGCAGTCCCTGCAGCCTAGGCGCCCCCAGCGCAGCTGGACCACCGCCCGGTGGTTACCCCGCTTCCACGGGTGCCTCAGGCGCCGAGGGCACGTCCAGCGATCCTGGCCACAGCGCCGTGGGCCCCAGCTCATACAGGGTGAGATTCCCGGCACTGGACGAGAAGAGCTCGTTCCATCCCGGGCCGGGGAAGGGGCCGAACTGTGCAGCGACTGGCGCAAGGGCCCGCCGGCAGTGGAAGCAGGTCTTGTCCGTGGGGCTGTAGATGACCACGAGATCACCGGGCTGCGGGTAGCCCGCACTGCGCGCGGGCGGGTCGTCGACGAGCCGGTTCAGCGAACGGAACGCGCCCGCGCGCCACTGCAGCCCACCGAACGGATCGCGGCGATAGACCGGAAGGATCCGCTGGGTCCCCCAGTCCGACCAGATGCGCGCCCCGGCCACTTCGTCGCTGCCGGTGAGATGGGTGCGCAGCTCGGACATCGCGTCACCCCCGTTGGGTGCGAAACCCGGATAGGAGGTGGCAGAACGCACCGCGGGAACCGTGATACCCGCAACGAGGAGGGCGACCGCCACGAGGGCGGCAACCCGCCAGCCGCCTCGTGATCGTCCGACGAGGATCACGACCGTGCCCACAGCGACCAGCATCAGCGGCACGATGAACGACAGCCAGTACCGGTCCACGTCGAGGCGCACCGAGGGGCGGCTGGGATTCAGGGGCCCACCCTGCAGCCACAGGAAGAAGAGCGTGAGCATCCCCCACGCCCAGATGCGGCCGAGTTGGGCCCGGTAGACGAGGCCGCCGACGATCCCGATGACCAGGCACACCAGCAGGCCGGGACCGCCGACCAGCGCCCCGATCGAGCGCGGCATGACGGTCATGTACCACCAGCGCGACTGGCCGACATATCCGGCGTCCGAGCTGACCTCGGACTCGGAGATGTCGGCCCCCAGGATGATCCTGAACTTCAGCCACGGGTCGTCGTACACCAGCGCGGCCAAGGTCATGTCCAGGGCGAGCCAGGCCAGGGCGGGCGGGACGAACCACGCCAGGGTGCGCAGCGGCTGCCCGATCCGCCACAGCACCCAGCCGATCACGGGCCAGGCGAAGATCGCGGTCTCGCGCACCTCGAAGCTCCACCCGGTCGCGAAGCCGCAGGCCGCCAGCAGGAGCGGGACCCGCCAACCCCAGCGACGCCCCGCGTCCTGGGCCTCCTGCGCCTCGTCACCGGCGAGGGTTGCCAGGAGGATGGCCAGCCCGACGAGGGTGGTCGCCGTGAGATCGGTGTAGCCGCGGGTCAGGTTGACGAAGACGATGGGCGTGCCCAATGCGAACAGCGCGCCCAGGGCGCCCGTCATCCGCGAGACGTGCCGCGTCCCGAGCAGGTACAGGACCGCAGCGAGCACACCCGTGCTGAGCAGCGGGACGACGTAGTAGGTGGCTGTCGCGTCACCCCACAGGCGTGCGAACGGAATGATCGGCAGGAGGAAGCCCCACCGGGACAAGCCGGCCGGGCGCCAGGTGCCCTCCGGGAAGTCCAGCGCGCCCTGGACGTAGTGCCACGGATCTGTGGGCACGAGGGCGGACCGGTAGGCCAGGGCCACGAGCATGGCCACAGCCCCGATCAGCGCCGCCCATCCCAGGTCTCGTCCTGTGATCCGCCGACCCCACACCGGCGCGCTCGAGACCTCCGGGTCGCTGCTCGCCACCGCCTGTTCAGAGCTCACAGCCGCCGGACCGTCCACGCCCAGTACTTGGCAAGCACGCCGCTCACCGGGGCGGGAACACCGGGGCCCAACCCCTGCGGCGGGTCCAGGGTGCCCCGCATCAAAGGTGCGAGATCTCGATCCGGCACCTGCCTGTGCTCCTGGATCAGCCTCCGGCGTTCAGCCAATGACCGACGATGCCGAAGCAACCACCGCCAACCTTCGACCTTGTCCCGGGCCCAGCCGTCGCGTACCGCCACCGCCAGGACTCCTGCCTCGACGGCAAGCGCCGGGACCATCAGCATGCGTCTGGTGCGCGCCTCGGGCAGCAGCACGAGGTTCATCAGGCGGTTGCGCTCGAGCAGGTAGAACTTGGCAGCGTTGCGGGAGAAGTCGTAGTGGTGCAGGACCACGGACGCGGGTTCGTGGACGACCCGGTAGCCGGCCTGCCATGCCCGCAGCGACAGGTACACGTCCTCGCAGTAGGCGAGGTACTCCGGATCGAAGCCACCCAGTTCGTCCCACACAGCGCGCCGCACCGCGAACGTGACCCCGGTGATCGAGGCGACATCCGTGACCTCCGTGTGGTCCGATGCCGGCTCGCCGAGGCAGCCCACCCACGAGAACATCAGGTAGTGGATCGGGTTGCCGACCGTGTTGAGCACGTCAGGTTCCTCAGCAAGCCGGATGCTCGCGCATGCCAGCCCGATGTCGGGCTGGGAGGCCCTGCGCACCAGGGCATCAAGCGCCCCCGGACGAACGATGGCATCGGAGTTGACGAAGACCAGGACATCGCCGGTTGCGTGCTCGGCGGCGTAGTTGCAGCCACCGGCGAACCCCACGTTGCGACCCGGCGAGAGCAGGCGGACACCGGGCAGGGCCGCCACAGCCGCGACCGGACCGGCAGCTGCCTGGTTGTCGACCACGACGATGTCATCGGCCCCGTCAGCCACCAGCGCGCGCACGCATTCCTCCAGCAGCGGTTCAGCGCCGTGGGCCAGGACGATCGCTGAGGCCGACACGCTCACACCATAGCCGCGTGGCGGGCCGATCCGGTCTGACCCCTGAGCCGGTGTCGCGGGTTACGATGGGCGCCGTTATCTCGGGGCCATCAAGCCGCAGCGGGGGTGCACGATGCGCAGGAGAGGATGGCTGGCCCTCGTTCTGGTCGCGCCCCTCTTCGTGCTCGCGATGGGCACCCAGATCGCCGCGATCACCGGCCTCCTGGGCGTCGCCCAAGCGGGGCTGGCAGGACGTGCGCGAGACACCGCAGGGCTGGACCGCGGCATCGCGACCGTGCAGGTTGCCGGCACCATCCTCGAACGCACGTGGTCCTCGCCAGCCGCATGGCTCCTGGAGTACAACCCGATCACCCTGGGAGCCGTCGATGACCTGCGGTCCTCAGCCCGCGCGATCGCGACGAGCACCCGCGTCCTGGAGCCTGCGGCCCAGATCGGGACCGCGGCGCTCGGCTTCGACGGGGCGACGCCGATCATCAGCGGCACGACCATCGACCCGCTGCGGGTGGCGGACCTCGCCGAGCCCGTGAGCCAGCTGCACTCGGCACTGGCCGAGACGGAGCAGGCGCTGTCACAGGTGGACGGCTCCGGCCCACTGGGCCGCCCGATCGGTGTCCTGGCCGAGTCCGCCCTGGGGGCAGTCACCGACCTGACAGTCGCAGTTGGCGCCGCCGACACCGCGATGCCCGACCTGGCCGGGGCCCTGGGTGCAGGCGACGCCAAGCGGTACCTGGTGACCGCGCTCAACGACGCTGAGCTGTTCGGCTCGGGAGGTGCGCCGCTGTCGGCCTTCGTCGTGGAGGCCGCCAAGGGCTCGATCTCCGTCCCGATCTCCGGACAGCTGGAATCCAAGCTGTCGCCGAACAACCCCCCGATCAGGTGGCGGAAGGAGGGCGGGCCGCCCTGGTACCGCCCCGGGCAGAAGTACCCCTTCGTGAACTCGAACTTCCACCCGGACTTCCGTACCGCATCGGTCGACGTGCGGCGGGCGTGGGCCTCATTGGGCTATCCCGAAGTGGATGGCGTGATCACGGTCGACATCAACGCCCTGGCCTCGATCCTGGCCTGGACCGGCGCCGTGGACACGCAGGGCTTCGGGAAGGTCGACTCGGGATCCCTGGTCCGGACAGTCCTGGTGGATGCGTATCGGGAGTTCAACAGTCCCGAGGGTGTGGTCGAGCGACACGCGCGCAACGAGGAGCTCACCGAAGCTCTGGTGGCGCACCTGAGCAGCCCCATGAACGTCCTGGCCACCCTGAGGGGCACGCTGGAGGCAATCCCTGCCCGGCACATCCAGGCGTCGTTCGATGCCACTGCCCTGCAGGAGGCCGTCGATGACCTCGCGGTCAACGGGGCGCTGGCGTCCAGTGCCGGCGACCTGATCGGGGTGTTCTCGCAGAGTGCACCCAACAAGCTCTCGGTCTTCCAGGACCGGGACATCCGCCAGGAGGTCCGCCTGCGCGCCGATGGAGGTGCCGACGTGCGCCGCACGGTTTCCTTCACCAACGCCGTGCCCGAGAACCTCGAGGGCGATGCGAGCAGCTACGCCGGCTACCTCGCACTGCGCGCCCGCATGCGCGTGGCCTATCGCCTACCGGTGAATGCCAGTGCACACAGCGTCCTCACCGGAAACTCAGTCTCGCTGGTCCCTGTGGCACGCACCGGGCCGTTCCCCGACGAGAGCGGGGGCGCAGTGCTGTGGCAGGGCCATGAGACCGATCCGGGCGAGACCACGACCGTGGTGATGCAGTACCAACTCCCTGCTGGCACGTTCGCGGCTGGGACCTACGACGTGTCTGCCGATCCCCAGGCGCTCACAATGCCCACTGACCTCACGATCCGGGTCGTTCCGGCGCCGGGCACCACGATCGCCCCCACGCCCGGCTGGACCGAGGATCGCGGGACGATGCAGTGGACCGGCACGTTGGACCGCCCGCTGCGGCTGTCGGTGGGCTGATGCGCATCGCCCTGATCGGCACACGCGGGGTCCCGGCCCGCTACGGCGGCTTCGAGACCGCAGCCGAGGAGATCGGGCGTCGGCTCGTGGAGCGGGGTCACGAAGTGATCGTGTACTGCCGCAACCCCGGACAGACCCAGTCGGAGTACCTCGGCATGCGGCTGGTGAACCTCCCCGCGATGCGCCACCGGGTCACTGAGACGCTCAGCCATACCGCCCTGTCGGTCGGCCACACGATCCTCCGGGAGCACCCGGACGTGGCCTTCATGTTCAACGCGGCGAACGCCCCACTGCTCCCGCCGCTGCATGCTGCCCGGATCCCCGTGGCCGTGCACGTGGATGGGCTGGAGTGGAAGCGCGCGAAGTGGGGTCAGCGCGCCTCGAGCTACTACCGCTGGGCCGAGGCCCGCAGCACGCGCTCAGCCGACGCCGTCATCGCTGACGCCCGTGGGATCGCCGACCACCTGCTCGCGGCCCACGGCGTCCACGCGCACTACATCGCCTACGGCGCGCCCATCGTGGCGCCAGCGCCCGATCGGCTCGCCGAGCTGCACCTCGCAGCGCGCGGGTACCACCTCGTGGTGGCTCGGTTCGAGCCCGAGAACCATGTTCGGGAGATCGTGGCCGGCTACGTGTCGTCCTCTGCCGAGCGACCGCTTCTAGTGGTCGGCGACGCGCCCTATGCCGATGCCTACCGGATCGCGGTCCTCGAAGCCGCCGGGGCGGACGCCCGTGTCCACTTCCTCGGCTCGGTGTGGGATGCCGAGCTCCTCGACGTGCTCTACGCCCATTGCCTGACCTACCTGCATGGACACAGCGTCGGCGGCACGAACCCCTCACTGCTGCGTGCCCTTGGCGCGGCAGCTCCTGTCTCGGCCTTCGATGTCGGGTTCAACCGCGAGGTGGCCGAAGCTGCCGGGAGGTACTTCCGCACCTCCAGCGAGGTGGCCCAGCTGTGTGAGGCGGCCGAAGCCGATCCCGAGGGCGCAATCGCCCGTGGCGGAGCTGGACAGGCAGACGTCGCAGTGCGCTACCGATGGTCTGAGGTCACCTCCGCCTACGAAGCCCTGGCACGTGAGCTGGTCAGTAGGCCCCTTGGCCGCTGATGACAGCCTTGGCTGTCTTGGCCAGGATCACGATGTCCAGGGCGATCGACCAGGTCTCGATGTAGTGCAGGTCCAGGCGCATGCGGTCCTCCCATGAGACCTGCTTGCGTCCACTGATCTGCCACAGTCCGGTCATGCCCGGCTTCGTGAGGTGCCTGCGGTGTTCAGCGTCCCCCAGCAGTTCGAGCTCGTCGGGCAGCATCGGCCGCGGGCCCACGAGCGACATCGAGCCGCTGATCACGTTGAACAACTGGGGCAACTCGTCCAGGCTCCACCGCCGCAGCACACGCCCGACCCGGGTGACCCTCGGGTCATCCCGGTAGCGGTCGGCCACGTCCTCGTCGAGGTCGCCGATCACGTCGCTGCGCAGGCGATCCGCGCCCACGTGCATCGACCGGAACTTGATGCACCGGAAGGTCTCCCCCGATCGCCCGACCCGATCACTGACGTACAGCGCCCGGCCCAGTGAGTCGAACTTGATGGCGACTGCGATCAGGACGTACAGGGGGAACAGGACGATCACCAACGGGACGGCCACGAAGAGGTCGCCCGTTCGCTTCAACGCACGCTTGGGGCCGGTCAGGCTCGGCTCATCGAGGTGGATCAACGGGAGCCCAGCGGCCGGGCGCACGGACATCCGGGGCCCGGCGATGTCGGACAGCGCCGGCGACACGAGCAGGTCGATGCGGGGGCCCTCGAGCCGCCACGCCAGGCGCTTGACCAAGGAGGGGTCGACGGCGGTTGACTCCGCGACGGCCACCGCATGCACGTTGTGGGACTCGATCCAGTCCATCACGTCGTCGAGCCAGGCATCGAGGAGCTCGTCGCGCGCCTGCGGGGTCATGGCCTGGCCGGTGGCGCGGGGCGGCTGGACCGTGCCGACGACATGGAAGCCGGCGACGGCGTCCTGGGCGAACGACTCGGACAGCGCTGCGCTACGCAACCGGTCGCCCACGACGAGTGTGCCCTGCTGGAAGTTCCCGGCCAGGCGCTGACGTCCGAGCCAGACGCGCAGCAGCCAGCGACCGAGCAGGAGCAACATGGTGCCGATCAGCAAGGAGGGCAGGACCAGCCGCAGGGGCGGCGCGGCCTTGGCCACGTAGGAGGCCGTCGCGATCGCAGCCAGCATCGTCATGCCGGCCTGGACGACGCGCTTGAACTCCTCGTTGCCCACCCCGAGGTAGCGGGCCTCATAACCACCGCGCAGGAGGATGAGGAAGAGCCAGGACACGACCATGGCCGCCCCCGTCAGGGGGGTCTCCACGCTGTTGATCAGGTAGCCCGTGTTGACCATGACCCCGATGTAGAGGCTGATGCTGGTGCCCAGGATCCCCAGGTCGAGGAGGAAGGCGCGCAGGGCGACCGAGAACATCGGGTCGACCTGAACCCGCCCCTGCGCCTCGGGACGCTCCACGACAGTGGCGGCCCGCCGACTGCGGTACGACGGGCTCACTGCCGGCGATACGCAGGATGGGGTTGATCGGCGGCCCCCCGGCCTGAGCTTCCCTGCCTGCCATCTGCCCTCCCACCAGCGTCGACGGCCCAGCTGATGCTGACTCTAGGGACCCGAGGCCGTCGTTGCCAACCCTGCGCCGGGTCGGTGGACCCGCACTCAGTGACGAACACCGGCGGCAGGCGGCCGCCGGCCGCTGCGCGCGACGAGTATCCTGCTCGCCTACTGAGGAGGCCCCATGCCCGTTTCCCACCGTTCTGCCGCACTCGCGGGAATCGGTCTTGCCAGCACCCTGCTGGCCGGATGCACCTCCGGATCCGGGGGCGAGAACGACGCCGCCGCGACGACTGGAACCGGGCAGACCAGCACTCCGCCGTCCGGCGAGCCGGTGGCACGGGAGTTGTTCGGCACCCACGTCGGGCTCCTTGCCAGTGGGACCCAGCCGCTGCCCCCGAGCGCCGGGGCGATCAGGCTGTGGGACGCAGGGGTCGCGTGGCGGGAGCTGGAGCCAGAACCGGGGCAGATCAACTGGGCGCTCATGGACCAGGCAGTCGCCGAGGCGCAGAGCACCGGGGCGACCGACATCATGTGGGTGCACGGCAGCCCGCCGCAGTGGGCCGCGAAGGACCCCGAGGCGGCCGGCCTGTACGGCCCCGGAACCTCCTCGCCGCCGAAGTCGGCCCCCTACCTCGACATCCTGCGCCAGATCGCCGAGCGCTACCAGGGCCGGATCACCTCCTACCAGGCGTGGAATGAGGCGAACATCAGCATCTTCTACCAGGGCTCCGCGGCCAACCTGGCGAAGCTCACGGGCAAGGCCAGGGAGGTGCTGGCTCAGGCTGATCCCGAGGCCCTCCTGGTCGGGGCGAGCACCACGGTCCGGGAGGCCGGGCCGGTCAAGGCCTGGTACGGCAAGTACACCGCGGCGTTGGCCGAACAGGGCTGGCCCGTCGATGCCATGGCGGTCCACCTCTACCCGCGTGCCGCCGAGGGGGTCGAGGAACGGGCGGAGTACGTGCGCATCATGCGGGAATGGCTGGCCGCACGGGGCTGGAGCGGCCCCGTCTGGGACACCGAGGTGAACTATGGGGACCGTCGCGACTTCGCCACCGAGATCGTCACCGTGCCCCAGGACGTGGCGACGGGCTGGGTCGCACGCACCTACATCGACAGCCTCGCCCTCGGCGTGCAACGGGTGTACTGGTACTCGTGGAACGATCACATCCTCGGCATCGACCAGATCGACCCCAGCACCAACGAGATCTTGCCAGCAGGTCAGGCGTACCTCACCGTCCAGGACTGGTTCGACGGCGCCTACTGGGAGGGCTGCACGGGCGAGTTGGTGCAGCCCACGGGGGAACCCGGTTCCCTGACCACCTGCTCGATGACAACCGGGGACGGCCTCCCGGCGCAGATCCTGTTCACCAATGAGGGGACGACCACGATCCCCACCCCGCAAGGTGCCAGCCAGGTCTGCCGGCTCGATGGCGCCTGCGAGGCGATCTCCCCGGATGAGCTGGAGGTGACGGCGAACCCGATCCTGATCCGCTGGGCAGGCTGACGATATGGACGTCCTAAGCGATGCGTAAGTCCCGCCACGGGCTCCGTCACGGTTGACGTGCAGACCGCCGGGAGGCATCGTGAGCAGCACCATTCCGACGTGGGGGGAAACCACTGTGCGAAGGTTCCTGAAGATCATTGTCCCGGCAGTCTCAGCCGGTTTGCTGGCGACCACCCTGCCGGCCGGGGCAGCGGCGGCCAGGCCGACCGTGCCCGGCGCCCTGTTCGGCCAGCACGTCGCCTCCATCGCCTCGGCGAAGCCCGGCCACCCTGACCCGGGTCGGCGCCATCCGGCTCTGGGACGCCGGCGTCACATGGCGCGAGATCCAACCGACGAAGCGAACGAGGACGCCGTACAACTGGGGTCCGCTGGACGCAGCCGTGGAGAATGCCCGGGCGTTGGGTGCATCGGAAGTCATGTACACCCTGGGCTCGACGCCGCAGTGGGCCGCCTCCGACCCGAACTCGAAGCTCGGCCTCTACGGTCCCGGGTCCAACAGCCATCCGGCGTCCAACTCCTACTACACGGACTTCCTCAAGGCAGTGGCAGAGCGCTACGGCTCGGACATCACCTCCTACCAGGTCTGGAACGAGGCGAACCTCAAGGACTTCTACCTCGGCAGCCCGAAGCAGATGGCCACGCTGACCAAGGAGGCCAAGCAGGCCCTGCGCTCGGTCGGGTCACGAGCCAAGTTGGTGGCAGCGAGTACGACGGTGCGCTCAACCGGTCCGGTGGGCAAATTCGGCAAGGCCTACGGCAAGGCCATGAAGAAGACGTGGAAGTACGTCGACGTGGTGTCTGCGCACTTCTACCCCCCGGCCACCTCGGGCCCAGGCACTCGGGTGTCCTACATCAAGAAGGTGAAGAAGTACTACAAGAAGTGGGGCGCGAAGAAGAAGCCGCTGTGGGACACAGAGATGAACTACGGTGACCGACGGCCCTACATGCGGACCCAGAAGACCTACACGGGCACCCAGGCAGCAGGCTTCGTGGCCCGGACATTCATCGACTCGATGCGCTACGGAGTGAGTCGCGTGTTCTGGTACGGCTGGGACATTCAGGTCCTGGGCACGGACATGGTCAGCCCGACGAACAGCAATGCCGTGGTCGAGGGCGGCACCGCCTTCCTGGAGATCCAGGACTGGATGGCCGGGACCAAGTGGTACGGGTGCAGGACGAAGAACAGGATCACGACCTGCACGGTGAAGCCGAGCGGCGGGTCGAAGGACTACATCCGGTTCACCACTGCTGGCTCCAAGAAGTTCAAGGTGCCCGCCTCGACCACCCTGCGCAGCCTTGACGGTGTGAGCACGGCGGTCAGCAAGGGCCAGAAGGTCCGAATCTCCACGGTTCCGGTCATGTTCGGCTGACGAACCCCGAGACGCGTCGAGGCCCCCGATCCCTGTGGACGGGGGCCTCGACGCGTTCCCGTAGCGCGGTGACCCACCGATTCGGGTCGGGCCGGTTCCGCGTGCGATCCTTCGCGTCGTGGTGGCCACGGGCGCAGTGCGGAAGGTGCGCTCCAGCGTCTTGGGCGTACGCGACTTCCGCAGGCTGTGGTTCGCCCAGGCGATCTCGACCGTCGGGGACCAGATCTTCCCGATCGCAGCGACCATCGCGGTCCTCAATGCCGGCGGCACGGCGGTCCAGCTCGGCCTGATCCTGGGTGCCAGGTGGCTCGCGGTCGTCATGTTCGCCCTGGTCGGGGGCGTGTGGGCGGACCGGATCTCCCGCCGCACGGTGATGATGGCCGCCGACGCCTTCCGGGCGATCGCCGTGGCTGGCATCGCCATGTGGCCCGGCGGTGCGCCCCTGGCCGCCCTGGCCGTGGCCGTGTTCGCAGTCGGTGCCGGGGAGGCGTTCTTCCGGCCCGCTGAGACCGCACTCATCCCGAGCCTGCTGCCCGCCCACAGGCTGCCCCAGGCCAACGGGCTGGTGTCGATCTCCTACCGGACGGCGGCCGTCGTCGGGCCGGGTCTCGGTGGCGTCCTGGTGGTCGCACTCGGGTCGACAACGCTGGCCTTCTGGGTCAATGCCGGGGCGTTCCTGCTCAGCATGGCCTTCCTGTTCGCCGTGCACGAACCTGCGATGGAGGCGCGCGACGCGGCCCTGGGCTCGAGCTTCCTGCGCGACGTCCGGGAAGGGCTGGGCGAAGTACGTCGCCACCGTTGGGTGGCCGGCACCCTGGTGGCCGCCTCCCTGCTGCTCCTGCTGGCTGTCGCACCCCTGACCGTGCTGCTTCCGATCATCGGACGCGAGGAGTACGGCACGGATACGGTCTTCGCGTTGTCCCAGGTCTGCTTCGCCCTCGGTGGTGTGTTCGGCGCCGTGTTCGCCATGACCTACCGCCCCAGGCACGTGGGCTCGTTCTCCTGGTTGATCTCGCTGGCCTACGTGGGCATCCCGCTGGCCCTCCTGCTCGGATCGCCCCCCTGGGTGCTGTACGGCGCATACCTCGTCGGCGGGTTCTCCTGGGAGCCCTTCGCTGTCTACTGGGCCTCAGCGCTCCAGACCCAGATCCGCCCCGACAGGCTGGCTCGTGTGTCCAGCGTGGACTGGATGGCCACGTTCGCGCTGATGCCGCTGGGCCTTGCGCTGACCGGGCCGTTGGTCGCGCAGGTGGGACAGGACGTCGTGCTCGTGGGTGCCATCGCGGCTGCTGTGGTGCTGACCCTCGGTGTGCTGCGCGTGCCGGGCGTGCGTGACTTCCGCGATCCCGACGTGGCTCATGGCCGTCGATGAGGCCCACCCGCGCAAGCGCGCTGGCAAGCCATCGCACGTGGCCTACTTCGGGTTGCGTGCGTACTGCGAGGCCATCGGACCGGACTGGCCCACGTACTTGGAGTTCAGGTCGGCGTGCCCGTAGGGGCGTTCGGCCGGTGCATCCAGCGTGTGGAAGCTGAGCTGCCCGATCCGCATGCCGGGCCACAACTTGATCGGAAGTGTGGCCACGTTGCTCAACTCGAGGGTGATCTGCCCCCGCGGCCACCCCGGATCCACGAACCCGGCGGTGGCATGGATGAGCAGGCCCAGCCGGCCGAGGCTGCTCTTGCCCTCGACACGGGCGACGAGATCGTCGGGAAGGCCGATCGACTCCACCGTGGTGCCCAGCACGAACTCGCCCGGATGCAGGATGAAGGCCGTGCCCTGGGCCACCTGCACGCGCTCATTGAGGTCGGCGGGCTTGTCGTAGGGGTCGATCACCTCGGTGACATGGTTGCGGAAGACCAGGAACTCCGGACCCAGGCGGACGTCGACGCTGGCCGGCTGGATCTGGACATCCTCGATCGGGTCGATGATCAGACGGCCGTCCTCGAGCAGGCGGCGGATGGAGCCATCGGAGAGGATCATGCCCCGGATCGTATCGGCGCCCCCGTCTGGGCCCCCGAACCACTCCCGGCGACGGACCGCCCGGTTTGGGTCGGGTGCATTCGCTGGGGCATAATCGGGGGGTCGCGATCGCGCCGATCGAGGCTTCGCGGGTGTAGTTCAATGGTAGAACATCAGCTTCCCAAGCTGACAGTGCGAGTTCGATTCTCGTCACCCGCTCCACAGGAAAAGGGCCTCTGACCAGCACAAACACCGGTCAGAGGCCCTTCTTCATGCGTCCTAGTAGTGCCCCGCAATGCCCGTTTCGTGCGACGAATGGCATGCTTTGGTTGCACGTTCGTTGCACGGCCGATCGCACGGCCAGCAGCCTGAGGACGGGGAGGGGTCAAGATGGGACGCCAGTTCGGGGCCATCAGGAAGTTGCCCAGCGGGAACTTCCAGGCAAGCTACATCGCACCGGGGATCGGTCGGGTGACCGCGCCCATCACCTTCGCCAGGTACGACCAGGCCGACACCTGGCTGGCCGCCCAGCGAGTCGACCTCGCGCGCGAGACGTGGAAGGCGCCATCCGTGGGCAGCATCTCCCTGCGGCAGTACGCGGTTCCGTGGCTATCGCAGCGCAAGCTCAAGCCGCGCACGGCCGATCTGTACCAGCGCCTGCTGAACCTGCACCTGCTGCCGGAGCTGGGCGACAGGCCCCTCAAGGGGCTGACCCCCGCCGTGGTCCGCGCCTGGCACTCTGATCTCGGGAGCACAACCGGGCCGACCGCGCAGGCGCAGTCCTACCGGCTCCTTCGCACGATCCTCAACCAGGCCATGCGCGACGGCGAGATCCCGAGCAACCCCTGCCAGATCGTGGGGGCCGGTTCCACACAAGCGGCCGAACGACCCGTGCCGACGTTGACCCAGGTGCACCAACTGGCCGACCTCGTGCCTGCCCGGTACGAGGCGTTGGTCCTGGTTGCCGCCTACGGCGGCCTGCGCTTCGGAGAGCTCACGGCGCTTACCCGCGCCGACGTGGTTCTCCGGGAAGACAAGCTGCCCGTGCTGCGCGTCCGAAAGTCGATGAGTCGGCTGAACGGGAAATGGCTCGTGGGTTCCCCCAAGTCGGACGCGGGTATGCGCAACGTCGCCCTTCCGACCTTCCTGGGCCCCATCCTCACCGAGCACCTCGAAGCCCATGTCCGTGCCGGTGACGCCGCCCTGGTGTTCGCGACACGATCGGGCCGCCCATTGCACAACGCGAACTGGAACTCGACCTTCAAGCGCGCCAAGACCCGGATCGGCCTGGACGACTGCCATTTCCACGACCTTCGCCATGCTGCCGCAACTGCAGCGGTCCAGTCCGGCGCCACCTTGAAGGACACGATGGCGCGGCTCGGCCACGCCAGCCCGCGGGCCGCCATGATCTATCAGCACACCGCCCCAGATCGGGACGAGGGCATCGCCCACGCCTTGGATGTGGTCGCGAGGGAAGCCCAGCAGGGCAAGGCCATCCCGTTGAACAAAGCGGGGGGGAGCCAGCCGGGATCGGAGGCGTCAGCGGGCTGACCGCAGCACCCCCGTGATCGGCCCCACGGAAATGGCGCTACAGGCGCTACACCGCTACGCGCATACCTCCCCAAGCACAAGGGCGAGGGCCATGTGGTCACTCGAAGGCGGATGCGTAGCGGGCCCGCTGTTCAGCTATCCGGGCGCGTTTCTCGCCGCCTCTCGCGCTTTCGGCGCCATCGCGGCCGTTCTTCAGGACACCCAGAACGGCCCCGCATCCGCCGCCGCGAGGCGCGCGCTTCGCGGCGATGTGGGGCAGGTCAGCTGGGCACCGAGGTCGTGCAGCAATCCGACGACAGCTCCCACGGCAGCCCACACGGTTGTCGTCCGCGACGGCGAATCGCTTTTGCCCGTCTGAGCCGTCCCAGAGCCAAGTTGGCTAGGGGCCGGTGTACCTCCAGAACTCGACGATCTCGTCGTGCAATCTGAGGTCGCCGGACCGCAGGCCATCCAGGACCTCCTGGAGCGTCACGGCCGATTGCCGGATCTCCCTGAACCTTGCCCTTGTAAGGAAGAGGTGCGAGTAGTCCACGGCCTCGAGATCTACGGTGCGTCGCCAATTGGGGTCTTGCTCGTTGGCGAACCATGCGGATGGCCCGAACTTCAGTTGCAGTTTGCCCTCGCCGAATCCGTTCCCTTCATCAGCGACCCGCCTGAGCTCGCTGCTCAGCACCCAACGAACCACTGCTGCGCTGGCTGCTCGCCCTGCACGAGCGCGCGATCGCCGAGCACGAGGCCGCCCTCGACGGCCTCAGCCCCCACCAGGCGGCCATCGCCGACCAGATCCTCCACGAAGTCATCGCTACGCAGAAGGACTCCCTGCCCGCCGGCGCCCAGGCAGCCATCCAAGAGGGCGACCTGCTGGCCGTCCGCTCCGCCGAGATCTCCGCCATCATCTGGACCTCGCCGGGCTCGACGCCTTCTCCGACCCCGCCGACAGCCTCCCAGCTTGGCGGGAACGGCTGCGAAACGCCGCGGCATCTGCCGCCAACCCAGATCAGGTCCCCGCATTGCTGGCCGAAGCGCGGCGAGGCTAAGCATCGCCCCGCCTCGCGATCGTAGGCAGCTGGCCGGCCAAATTCCACACCTGGCGCGCAGCGACTGGGACTCCGAGCAGACCCCACCTTCGACGATGCCATTGCCCATTACCTCGCCCACCGCCGGGGTTCAGGGCTGCAACGGCGCTGACTGCCCCTGTTCCCATGACGGCGCCGAACCAGGCTGGGTCGTCCAGGACGCGTGCGGTGGACGACGGGGGAGGCTGGTCAGTGCGGGCTGCGTGTATGTCCACCTGGTGTTCCTGGATCAGCGCTTGATGGAGTCACGGAGGTTGACGACGAGGAGCAGCAGCGCGGCAGCGGCGAAGCCCCACCCGAGGACGAGCCGCCAATCGACCACGACCCAGTACAGGGCGAAGAGGATCACGAGCACGGAGATGAGCCGACCCATGACGGCCAGGAACTGCCCCCGCACCAGGCCCTCTATGGACAGCAGCAGGACCAGCCACGAGAACGCAATGCTTGTGGCACTGACCCCGTCGGTGGGAAGGATGATGGCGCTGACGGCCCACAGGATCACGGGCGTGCTGATCACGGCCCAGCCGGCCAGGACCCGGCTGCGGGCTCCGCCCAGCGCGACCAGGGGGGTGCGGCGGTGCCGAAGGTGCTCGTGCGGGTCGGCCTGGACCTGTGGGGTCGCCTGCTTGGTCAGGATGCGGGCGCGATCATCCTCCAAGCGGGTCAGTTCCATCCTGAGTTCCAGGACCCGCTCCTCGTCGTCGGCCAGGGCCCGGACCTCGGGTGCGGCCGGAGCCTTGCCCGCGGCAGCCACCTCCAGCGCCCGACGACCCGCGGCCACCTCCTCGCGCAACGCGTGGACCCGGGCGTCCAGCTCCTCGGCGCGGGCGGCCATGAGCCGGGACTCGGCCAGCGTGTTCGGGGCGACCTTGGCCATGCCGGCCCAGCCCACCGGGTCGGCCCAGGACTCGCGCACTGTTCCATCGCGCTCGTACCGGGGACCGGCGGGCCCGCGTTCGCCGCCGAGCCGGTCGCGGGTGTCATGCCCCCACAGGCCACGGAAGTCGCGCACCCAGCCGGTTTCCTCGGTGATCATCACCGGGTGCCAGGGGTCCCCGCTCGGACCGATGGTGCGCCCGTCCCCCCGGGCGTAGTCCACGTAGGGGATCCCCACTCCCGTGTCCTGCCCGGACGAGGACCAGGGCGTCAGGATCCGTGCGATCCAGCGGATGGCCTGGACGAAGCCGCCCAGAGTGGGGGCCGGCACGGTGATCAGGTAGTCGCCAGCCAGGTAGGCGCCCGAGTGTGATCCCGCGCCGGCGAAGACCTCGGGATGCCGGCCATCGACGAGGCTCAGGTCGGGGTCGTCCCAGCGCCGCCGCAGGTCATCGCCAGTCTCGTCGTGGGCGGAGAACACCACCCACCTCGCCGGCGGCAGCCCGTCAGCGTCCAGCTCGCCGGTCCCATCCAGGTAGATGGTCACCTGCTCCCAGTCGGACTCGTGCTCGTTGACCCCGCCGAAGGCGGAGCGCCAGTTGTTGAACGCGTAGAAGAACCAGTACTGGCAGATGATCCAGTCGCCGTCGCGCACGACCCGTCCGTAGTAGGTCGGCGCATCGGGAGCCAGATGGTCGCGTTGGAGCAGGAAGGACCGCGCCGCGCTCCCACCGGGCACGCTGCCACGGAACAACAGGGACACGCGGTTCAGGGAGTCGATGAGGCGGGCGAGCAGGCCCACTGCGGCCAGCCGGCTGCCGCCATTGAGCCGCGGCGGTCGGTCGGCAGACGGGATCGTCGCCCTCTTCTCCTTCTCGCCGTCCACGATGCCCGACAGCGACTGGCCCACGCCCTGAGCACCGGCACTGCGCGCCACCAGGGCGTTGAGGTCCAGCGACCCAGCGGGGGCCACGATGCTTGATTCGTCGTCCTCAGGTGCGCTCCACAGCGTGGCCCGCTCCACATACCGCTCAACCGACACCGGGAAGAAGTACTCACCCCGCGTGAACCGCACGGTGGGCTCATAGGCACGCAGCAGCGTCAAGTCGTCGGCCATCCGGTCATCCTAGGAGCGGGGAGGTGGTCGAGTCTGATCTGCAGCCCGCGCTGCTGGCTGTGACGCTGGTGGCCATGTCGACCTGATCGCCGCCATGATCGCCACCACCGTCGTGGCCACCGCGATGTGGATCCTGAATGCCATCCCTCAGCTGGACTGGATGGGCTCGTGGCTCTCGTGCACAGATGGTCGGCCTTCGCCGATGCCTTCCGTGAACCGATCTTCTGGGACACGATGCGCACCGGCCTGCTCGTCGACCTCGG
Source organism: uncultured Actinomycetes bacterium (assembly GCA_963697345.1). GTDB lineage: Bacteria > Actinomycetota > Actinomycetes > S36-B12 > CAIYMF01 > Prado023. Next base: position 116,154 of record CAVONS010000012.1, read on the forward strand.
CTACGTCGTGGTGTTCCTCGGCCTGGCGTGGGCCCGCTTCGCGCAGAAGGACATCACCAGCTGACCGGTCGGCGGCTCACAGGATGTCGCGCGCGACCAGCGCCCGGAACGACAGCCCGCCGATCGGGATCGGGATCCAGAAGGTGGCCAGGCGGTAGAGGAACACGGCCGCCAGGGCCGGCGAGGAGCCCATGCCCACACCGACGAGGGCAGCCAGCAGCACGGCCTCGACGGCACCGAGCCCACCGGGGGTGGGGGCAACCGAGGCCACCGACCCGACCGTCAGGTAGATGAGTCCGATGGTGACGAAGCCCACGTCTGCGCCCAGCGCCAGGGCCGAGAAGTAGAGCGCGGCGACGTACCCCAACTGCAGCAGGACCGCTCCGAGGACCAGGACCACCATCTTGACCGGGTTGCTGGCCAGCTGCCGCAAGGAGGCAACCGACTCGCGAAGCGCAGGGATCACCGTGTCACGCAGGACCCGGCGTACCCGGGGGATCGTCACCGCCACGCCGATGAGTGCGATGACAACTGCCACTGCGATGGCGATCACGTCCAAGGATGGGAGCTTGTCGAACTCGCTGCGCAGGGCGTCCGAGCTTCCCGCCAGCAGCGCCAGCAGCAGCAGGAGCAGGACGTGGACGACGCCGACGCTGACCTCCTTGGCGGCTGTGGCCGAGACCGCGACCGTGGGCGCCAGGCCCTGCTTCTGGAACAGTCGGACGTTAAGCCCCGCGTGGGCCACCCCTGGCGGGGTCACCGACCCCACGAACGTGGCAGCCACGGAGGCCAGGAATGCGTGCACCATCCGGATCGGTGCCGGGCAGGCCCCAGCCAGGGCCATGCCGTTGCCGAGGTAGGTGACAGCGGAGGCGAGCAGGGCCGCACCTGCGTACCGGGGGTCCGCGTCCTTGATCGCCTCGATCATCCGCGGCAGGTCGGCCAGTTGCGGCAGCAGGACGTAGACCGCGACGGCCAGCATCCCGGCCATCAGCACGGTCCGCGGCTTGACCCGTTCGATCGGGGCGAACTCCGGCTCGTCGACCCCACAGGCGGCCGCTGCCGCCGAGATGAGGGGATCCAATCCGTCCGGGCGCGCCTTGACCGCAGCCCTGGTCGGCCGGGACAGCGCGACCGGGACCAGGTGGCTCAGCCCCGTCGCCAGGGCGGGGGTCCCGATCCCCCGCACGGCTGCGGCCACGGCCCGCTCCGTTCCCACCAGGGCATAGGTCACCGCCAGCAACTCGGCGATGTCTGCGCTCAGCGCTCCCTCGGAGGACGCCGGCTCGCCGAACGAGAAGTCGATCAGCCACAGCTGATCGTCCTCATCGAGGATCCAGTTGGACGCTTGCAGGTCGCGGTGCGCGATGCCGGTCGAGTTCATCGCCCGCACGCTGTGCCAGGCCTGGTCGAGCACGTCATCGGTGACCCGACGATCGGCGACGTCGGCCAGGCTGGAGCCCACGATCTCCTCGTAGGCGATGACCATCTCCTCGCCGCTGACCAGGGGAGCCACTCCGGCCACGTCCGGAGTGCGTGCCCCCGCACGTGCGGCACTCATCGCCACCATGGTCTCGACCGCAGCAGCGCGTCGGACCGACGAGAAGGCCACGTCCTCCCCCAACTCGCGCACGCGCACGCGCCGGTAGGAGCGACGGATGCTGTCCGCCTCGTACAGGCCGGCTGTGATCACCTTGCAGTGCAGCCGGCGACCGTCGGCCAGCACGGCGGTGAACGGCATCGATCCCTGGGCATGGCGGGGGTTCGCCACGATCGTGACGGCGTGCAGGCCGACTCGGTCCAGGCCACCGCTGACCGCCACGGCCGTGGGCAGTGTCACCCGGCGGCCGAAGGCCAGCATCAGGCCTGTGCCGACCATCCCACCGATGCCGATCGCCAGCACGATGTCGAGAACGACGGTCTGGGAGGTGATCACCCGCAGCAGGGCCAATACGGCGACGAACCCCCAGCCGAACCGCCGCCAGCGTCCGCCGACGTAGGGGGAGAGCAGCATCAGGGCGCACACGGCCTGAGCCACTGATTGGGAGGGCGGCCACGCCGAGGCTGTCGCCAGGGACAGCCCATAGTCGGGCAGGTCGGGTGCCTGATCGCTGGTGATCCAGCGGTCGGCCATGGTGACCAGGATCGAGGTCAGCACCCAGCCGAAGGTGTAGATCCCCCAACGTCGCCACTGGCGTGTGGCCAGCAGCACCAGCGGGATGCCGAGGAACAGCAGCAGGTACACGATCTGAACGGCGATGACGAACACGACCACGGCGGCGCTCGGCAGCCGTGAGATCAGCTGGACGAGGTCGCCCTCGACGCCCGCGGTGGTCTGCTCGGCACCCTTGGCCGCCAGGAAGCCCAGACCGGTGGCGAGCAGATACCAGAACAGCCGCGAGAGATCGCGGGGATCCCGCGCTGTCGTCGTGCGGGCTGTCGCCAGGGATTCGCCGGCGATGGACTCAGCAAGCTCGGGCTGTTGGCCGGGACCATGGGGGTCGCGCGTCATGCGCCCACGTGAGCCTTGACCACAGCTGCCTCATCTCCCCGGTGCTCCAGCAAACGACGACACCGTACCGGCAGCCGGCCGTGCCCGCCCCACCCGCCCCGGCAGCGCCGATAGCCCCGCCTTCGGGAGCCGAAGGTCCCCATTTGGCGGCGCCCAGTCTCAGCGGCCTGGAACGCTACAACAAGGGCCGTTGTGCAGGGCTCGTGAGCCCTCAGGCCGCTGCCTGAGTGGCGGCAAGCGCGCAGGGCTTGAGCAGCGCGATGCTGCTGCGGGCGCTGGCGCGGCGGCAGCGCGCCAGTCGGCCTGACGGTCACGCCTGGCCGCGTCGCGGCCGGCTGGCCGCAACCGGGCCGACGGTGAAGATCAAGCCCAGCAGCGCCAGGGTCGCGGCAACGGCCCACCCCGGGGCGTTCGGGACAGTCGCCAGGGCGAGCAGGCCGAACGCCGCCAGCAGCCCGATCCCGATGATCCCCCACGTCGCGCGCACCTGACCGACCGACCACCGGGGAGTGGAGCGCATCACCAGGACGCCGACCGCGGGCGCGATCAGCGGGAGCATGATCCCGCCGATACCCATCAGCACCAGCGCGATGATTTCCGCGCCGGACGGGCCCGGGTACGCGCGAGTGGGCCTGGCCGGGTTGGACGACGCGCCCCGGTCGGGCCGCACGTCGATGATGCGGCGATCATTGCCGCGACGCTGGATCCGCCGCCGGATCGCCTGGGGGTGACGCACTGGTCGACCCGACTACTGGCTGACTTTCTGGGGATTGGGCATGCCACCATCGCGCGTGCTTGGCGGCGCTACCGGGTGCAGCCATGGCGCCGAGAGACGTTCAAGTTCTCCACCGACCCGGCCCTGGAGGCCAAGGTCCGCGACGTCGTCGGGCTGTATCTGAACCCGCCGGAGAACGCGATCGTGCTGTGCGTGGACGAGTTGGGTCGGGCTGGGGCGCGTTGACGTCCTTGTGGGCGTTACGTTTCCCCAGCCCGCCCGCCGACAGCGAGTCTCACGCTACGGCGATCAGGAGCCCTAGGGTGAGGCGGGGAATGTCTCGATCTGCCCGGTCATCTCCCACGGTCCGTTCCCGCCCGTCATGTGGGACGTGTACCGGAGCCCGAGGTAGTCGCCAGTGCCGATCATGGCGCAGTCGAAGTCGTGGATGTGCTCCGGTTCGGTCACCGTCCAGGTCGTCGTCCCGGTGCACCCGCCCTCCCGCGAACCCGCCCCGTCGCTGTTGCTCACGTTCGTCGACATGCAGTAGCCGATCGTCCGCTCGCCGTCCTGCGTCATCTCGCACTGTGGGTCAGCCGTGCTCTCGGCGGTGAGCCGGTGTTCCGACGTCGATGCTGGGGACAGGTCCGGCACCTCAGAGGTTGAGCTCCCTGACCAGGTCGGGCACCGAGCGGATCAGCAGCCCGATGCCGACCAGGAGACCGGCAATTCCGGCCCAGAACTCGCCACGGTTGGTCAGCCACTCGGTGAAGCCCGCCATCACGTGGACCCGGCGCCCCTGCGGGACGAGCAGGTAGCCGACCACGACGGCTGCCTGCAGGAGAAGGGCGCAGAGCGTGTAGGTCAGGACCAGGACGTAGTTCTCGAAGAAGTTCAGGCCCTGGGCGCCGATCTCGACCATGGCCACGGCGAACACGACGTCGACCAGCGACTGCACGGTGACCAGAACCACACCGAAGCCGAAGAGCAGGGGCATGGGCAAGCTCAGCTTCTCGATCAGGTCGTCCGGCGCATGCGAGCCGCCCTTGCGTGAGCGCACCAGTATGAACATCCCGGCCCCGAACAGGAAGACACCCCCAGCGACCTGGACACCCGGCTCCAACCACGGGTGCCGTTCGTTGACCTCAGCGATCCGCGATCCGAAACCGGTGGTGAACAGCAGCCCCAAGGTCATCAGGGCCAGGAACGAGCCCAGCAGGAACACCATGGCCCTGCGCAGCCCGTTGGCCTGGGCGAGCAGGATCGGCATGAACGCGATCCCGATGGCATCGACGGCCGCCAACCCCAGCCCGGCAACCTCCGTGAGCAGGCTCAGATCCATCGATGTGACTCCTCACATCACCCTGCGCGAGCGACGGGGTGCAGCATCGAGGTGGCCGCGGGCATCGTGGTCTCCTTGTGACGGCAGGTCCGGTGTGTAGCAGGGTAGCCTGTTGCGCCGCCGCTCACGCCGTGACTGCACGTGGGGGACATAGCGGGCTGCGATGCCTGCCCCAACGCACGCGATAGGCGGCGCAGTGACTGTGAGGATCGCCAACGCAGCCTGATGGTGCTGGGCTGTGGGTTGGTGACCGCGGGTGTGACCCGCGCAGTGCCTGGCTTCGTGCCTTGGTGCGACTTGTCCGCTCGTGGTTGCCGGCCGGCCCGGTTGGAGGGGCTGGCCTGATCAGGAGCTTGACCATCTGGCGTTGGAGGCGCCGGATGTGTCTTATCACAGTCCTGCCGAGCCTTCCGTCCCGGACCGGAACCACGTCCCGTCCGGCGAAGGAGAGAACGCATGCACAGTCTGACCGATCTGCGTGATGTGGTCGATGTTGTCATCGGCGTCGACACGCACGTCCATACCCACTCCGCGGCGGCAGTCGACACCGCGACCGGTGGTGTCCTGGACCAGATCACGGTCGAGGCGACACCTGAGGGCTATGCCGAGTTGGTGGTGTTCGCCAACAACCACGCGATGTTGCGGGCTTGGGCGATCGAGGGGACCGGTGGCCATGGCGCCGGTCTGAGTCGTCACCTGCTGAAGTCCTCGGAGATCGTCGTCGAGTTGGACCGCCCGAAGCGGGCTGCGCGGCGCAACGGCGCGAAGTCTGGTCCGCTCGATGCGATCCGGGCCGCGCGTGAGGCGATGGCGCGACCGCGGTTGGGAACTCCGCGCAGTGGTGGCGAACGCCAGGCACTGTCGGTGCTGTTGGCTGCTCGCCGCTCTGCGATCAATGCCTCGACCGAGGCCCAGCTGCAGGTCTTCAGTCTGGTGATTGCAGCACCGGAACCGATCCGTGACCGGTTCCGTGGCCAGACGCTTGCCGCGATGCTCAACACCGCCGCGAACCTGCCAGTGCACGCCTCCTGGGACACCGAGACGACCAGCACCGTGGTGGCGCTGCGGACCTTGGCCCGTCGCGCGCACGCGATGCTCAAGGAGGCACGGGAGCTGCAGAAGGCGATCGTGGCCATCATCCGCAGCTGGCGACCCGACCTGCTCGAGGAGTTCGGCGTCGGCCCGATCGTGGCCGCGACGGTGTTGTGCGCCTGGTCCCATCCCGGGCGGATCCACTCCGAGGCAGCGTTCGCGATGCTCGCCGGCGTGGCACCGATCCCGGCGAACAGCGGCCAAGTCACCACCCGGTACCGGCTCAACCGCTACGGCGACCGGAACCTCAACAACGCACTACACACCGTGGTCCAGAGCCGGATCCAATACCAGCAAGCCACCCGCGACTACGTCGCGCGGCGTCGA
>CAVONS010000013.1:0-137150 GCA_963697345.1 uncultured Actinomycetes bacterium
CACATGGACTCCATCGCCGACCGGATCGACGCGGAGTACAACGATGCGCTGGTCCAGCGTGGTGCGGCGGAGCGTGCAGCGAGCGCCGAGACCAGTGGCGGGGCCGCCGACGGGGCAGCCAGTGAGCCGCCTCAAGGATCCGGCGCACCGCCCGCCCCCCAATGACGGAACCGCTCCCCAGCGCGTCGTCCGAGGACTCCACGGACGGGGAGGCTGAGGCGACGCCGACCTGGTCGCCGCTGTCCTCGGGCGCGCATCGGGTTCAGACCCGCCTGCGCCTGCTGCGCATGTACCCGAGGCGGGCGCGCGCCAGGCGCAGTCTGCTGAGGGAAGGGCCAGCAGGTCGGCCGGTCCGGGGCCCGTCGGCGATTGCGGGAAGCGGGCGTCCGCCTCGCGTTCTCGCGATCATTCACGTCTACTACCCAGAGCTCTGGCCCGAATTGGCCGCGCACATCGTGCGAATCCCGGCCGAGGTCGATGTCGTGGTCACCCTTGTCCGAGGACGCGCCGACGGGCTGGGCGACCAGATCATGAGCCAGTTCCCCGGGGCGGTGGTGCGCGTTGTCGAGAACCGTGGTCGTGACATGTGGCCGCTGGTCCAGGTCCTTGATCAGGTCGGTGACCAGGATGCCGTCCTCAAGCTGCACACCAAGAGGTCCCCGCACATGCGCAATGGGGACGCCTGGCGCAACGATCTTCTGTCCGGCCTGTGTGGTGATCCCGATCATGTGCGGCGCGTGCTCCAGCTGCTGACCGCGGATGAGCGGATCGGGTTCGTGGCTCCGGACCGCAACGTCCTGGGCAAGGAGTTCCTCAGTGCGAACGGGCCCATGGTGGAATCACTCGTGCGGCGGTCCGGAGTGACCTTCGAGCCGGATCTCCTGTGGTTCCCAGCCGGGTCGATGTTCTGGGCGCGCCCTTCGATGCTCACGGGGCTGGCCGACCTGCACCTCAGGGCCGAGGACTTCGGACCCGAGGCGGGGTCCATCGACGGGACCATGGCCCACGCGCTCGAGCGCTACCTGGGTGTGCTGGCCGCGGCAGATGGACGTGCGGTCGTGGAGTCCTCGGATGTCGAACGACTGGTGGCAGCCCGCCCCTGACAGCCCCGGGCGAATCGGAGGTGAAGGGCGGCACCGCGACACAATGCAGGCATGTCCCCCGACGCTGCCACCCGCGTTCGCACGTACCTGCTCGACGCCGGGTTCACCACCGACGGCGTTCTGGCCCGGGTCGGTTCCGCTGCCTTCGCCGCACTGGGGCGTGGGCTGGCGGTGCCGATCCGCCGTGCGTTGGCATCGGGGGAGCCGACCCCGCTGGACCGGTTGATCGAGGTCTTCCTCCTCGCCGACCCCGTTCCCGCCGATGGCGTTCCTGAATCGATGGTGACCGACCTCGAGGCGCTGGGCATGGTGCGTCGTGAGTCCGAGCGCCTGATCCCGCTGGTCGAGGTGCACCCCTACGGTGAGCCGGACACCGACTGGTTCGTCGTCAGCGACATCGGTGCCCCCGCCAGCCCCGACCACGTGCTGGGCATCGGCGGGGCGTCCCTCACGCTGGCCCGGATCACGCCTCGTCGCGACGTGGGTCGCACGATGGACCTCGGGTGCGGGGCCGGCGTCCAGGCGCTGCACGCCGCGCGCCACTCCAGCAGGGTCGTGGCCACGGACACGAACCCCCGAGCCCTGGTGCTGACGTTCCTGACGGCGGCGCTCTCCGGCCTCCCGGAGGGTCAGCTCGACCTGCGCGCGGGCTCGCTGTTCGGCCCGGTGTCCGACGAGCGCTTCGACCTGGTGGTGTCCAACCCGCCGTTCGTGATCTCCCCGTCGCACCGGTTCACCTACCGCGACGCCGGCCTCCCCGGTGACGAGCTGTCCCGCCTCGTGGTGCGCGGTGCGGCCGCCCACCTGGCTCCCGGTGGGATGGCCGCAGTGCTGGGCAACTGGCTGCACGTGGCCGGCGAGGACTGGCGGGAGCGTGTTGCCGAGTGGGTGTCGGGCACCGGGGTGGACGCGTGGATCGTCGAGCGTGACGCCCAACCGGTCGCCGACTACGCGGCCACCTGGTTGCGCGATGCTCAGGTCCCCGACGGCCCCGAGTTCGACGCCGGCATGGACCAGTGGCTCGACGCGTTCGCCGACGAGGGCTGCGTGGAGGTCGGCTTCGGATGGTTCGTGCTGGTCGCGCCGCCCGACCGACCCTCCGCAGCTCGCGAGGGCGCCTCGGAACACCCCGCGGCGTGGGTCCTGGTCGAGGACCTCGCCCACTGTGAGCGCCTGCCCCGTGGCGATGAGGTGCTGGAGTTCCTGGCGGGGTGCGCACGCACCGAGCAGCTCACCGCCCCGGCGCTGCTGGCCGCACCCGCGAGCCTGGCGCCCGGGGCCACCATCACGGCCACGGCTCACGTCGCCGGGCAGTCCGAGGTGCAGGAGCCGCCACGCCTCGGGCTGGCTGGAACGATCGGCCCAGGAGGCTGGCGACCTGCCGTTCCCGTGCACCCCGCGCTGCTCGCTGCACTGCTCGCAGACCGCGACACGCCCATCGGGGAACGACTCGATGCATGCCGCTCAGGCCGAAGGCCTGGATCCCCTGGATGTGCTCGGTCCGGCGCTCATGGGTTTGCGTGAACTGATCCGGGTGGGCATAGTGCGCACCGACTGACAGCGCCCCGGCCGGGGTTTGCGATGATGGATCGCACCGGTCGGCCCAGCGGGTCCGGCCCAGCGCCGGACCACCAGGCGCTCAGAGTGTGACCGCGCCGGTCGGATCCACCGCCGGCTCCGCCGGGGGACTCCCCGGTATCCGCAGAACCAGGTGAGGACCGTGCCCGCTCGAACCACCGACTCGACGCGACGTCTCGTGATCGTCGAGTCTCCGGCGAAGGCCAAGACGATCCAGGGCTACCTGGGTTCCGGATACGACGTCCAGGCCTCTGTGGGGCACATCCGTGACCTCCCGAGCAGCGCCGGCGAGGTTCCGGCTTCCATCAAGGGCAAGCCGTGGGCGCGCCTGGCCATCGACGTCGACGACGGGTTCAAGCCCTACTACGTGGTCAGTGCCTCGAAGCGGGCGAAGGTCAGCGAGCTGAAGAAGGCGCTGGCATCCGCCGACGAGCTGTGGCTGGCCACTGACGAGGACCGCGAGGGTGAGGCGATCGCCTGGCACCTGCAGGAGGTGCTCAAGCCGAAGGTGCCGGTGCGCCGGATGGTGTTCCACGAGATCACCAAGGACGCGATCGCCGCCGCTGCGGAGAACACCCGTGAGCTCGACCAGGACCTCGTCGATGCCCAGGAGGCCCGCCGGCTGGTGGACCGCCTGTTCGGTTTCGAGGTCTCGCCGGTGCTGTGGAAGAAGGTGCTGTCCGGGTTGTCCGCGGGGCGCGTCCAGTCCGTGGCCACTCGGCTGGTCGTGGACCGCGAGCGGGCCCGGATCGCCTTCCGGTCGGCGGGCTACTGGGACGCCTCGGGGACGTTCGTCGCCGACGGCACCGACTTCCCGGCGAAGCTGGTGTCGGTCGAGGGGGCGCGGATCGCCAGTGGGTCGGACTTCGGCGATGACGGGCAGCTCAAGGACGGCGCAGCCAAGTCCGGGGTGGTGCGCCTCGACGAGTCGAGCGCGACTGCGCTGGTCGCCGCCCTCGACGGTGTGGCGTGGACTGTGCGTTCGGTCGCCGAGAAGCCGACCACGCGTCGGCCGTCGGCGCCCTTCATGACCTCGACGCTGCAGCAGGAGGCCTCGCGCAAGCTGCGCTGGGGCGCCCAGCGGACGATGCGCGCGGCGCAGGGGCTCTACGAGAACGGTCACATCACCTACATGCGGACCGACTCGACCACGTTGTCGGCCGGCGCCCTGCAGGCGGCCCGGCGGGCGGCGACTGAGATCTACGGTGCCCAGTACGTCTCGGAGACTCCGCGCACAGTACGACCGCAAGGTCAAGAACGCCCAGGAGGCACACGAGGCGATCCGCCCCGCGGGCGATTCGTTCATGCGGCCAGCCGAGCTCGCGGGCCGGGTCGGCGCGGACGAGTTCGCGCTCTACGACCTGATCTGGAAGCGCACCGTCGCCTCGCAGATGGCCGACGCGCGCCTGGCGACGACCACGGTCCGGCTGGGTGCGGTGGCCAGCGATGGCCGCGACGTCGAGTTCACCGCGTCGGGCACCGTGACGCTCTTCGCCGGCTTCCGGGCCGCGTACGAGGAGGGCACCGACCGGGTCCGCGACGCGGAGTCCGAGGGTGGCGCCGAGGGCGGCAAGCCGGCGGATCGGCGGCTGCCGGCGATGCGCGAGGGCGAGTCGGTGGGCTGCGACGAGCTGCACGCCGAGGGCCACGCCACCACCCCACCGGCGCGCTACACCGAGGCGTCGCTGGTCAAGGACCTCGAGGAGCGTGGCATCGGCCGGCCCTCGACCTACGCGTCGATCATCACGACCATCGTCGACCGTGGCTACGTGCGCAAGAAGGGCACCGCGCTGATCCCGACGTTCCTGGCGTTCAGCGTGACCCGGTTGATGGAGCAGCACTTCGCTCGGCTCGTGGACTTCAACTTCACTGCTCAGCTGGAGGAGATCCTCGACCTGGTCGCGAACTCCCAGACCGACCGGCTGCGCGTGCTGGAGGGGTTCTACTACGGGGACGCCGATCGGCAGTTCCCCGGCCTGCACCCGTTGGTCTCCGGGCTCGGGGACATCGACGCGCGCGCGATGGCGTCGTTCCCGGTGGGTCCCGATGGGTTCACCGAGGGGCCGATCACCGGCGAGCCCGGCCAGATCGTGCTGCGTGTGGGCAAGTTCGGGCCCTATCTCGAGCGCGGTGAGGAGAAGGGCAACATCGGCGAGGACGTCGCCCCCGACGAGCTGGACCTGGCGATGGCCGAGGAACTGCTGGCAGCACCCAGCGGTGATCGCGTGCTCGGCGTGCACCCGGAGTCCGGTCGGGAGATCGTGGCGAAGGCGGGGCGGTACGGGCCGTACGTGACCGAGGTCCTGCCCGAGGATGCGCCGAAGTCGGCCAAGCCGCGCACCGGTTCGTTGCTGTCGGACATGTCGCTGGACACCATCACCCTCGAGGACGCCCTGAAGATCATGTCGCTGCCGCGCGTGGTCGGCGATGACCCCGACGGCAACGAGATCACCGCGGCCAACGGCAGGTACGGGCCCTACATCGCCCGTGAGGTCGACGGCAAGAAGGACTACCGCTCGCTGGCCACCGAGGACGAGCTGTTCACGGTGACCCTCGAGCAGGCGTTGGCGCTCTACGCAGCGCCGAAGCAGCGGCGTGGCCAGGCGCGGGCCGCCGAGCCGCTGCGCGAGATCGGGGTGGATCCCACCAGTGCTGGGACCATCACGCTTCGCGAGGGGCGGTTCGGTCCGTATGTGACCGATGGGACGACCAACGCGTCGCTGCGCAAGGCCGATGACCCGGGCACGATCACCCTCGAGCGGGCCGTGGAGCTGCTGGCCGACCGCCGGGCTGCTGGGCCGCCCGTGAAGCGGGCGCGCAAGACGGCTGCGAAGAAGGCGCCGGCGAAGAGGGCGGCGGCCAAGAAGGCGACGGCGAAGAAGGCTGCTGCGCCGGCGAAGTAGGCGTCGCGCCGGCCGAAGTTCGCCTACGCGACGGACCGCGAAGTGGCGACTACATCGGCGGGGTCGCCAGCTCGTCCTCGTCCACGCTGGACCGGGCTCAACCGGGCCCACGCCACTCCGATCAGGGCGGTCGTCCACGCGACGGCCGCGGCGCACGTGACCAGGGCGCTGATGGACGTCCCCAGCGTCAGGCCGAGCCCGACCAGCGCGGCCAGCGGCGGTCCACAGCAGGATCGTCGCCCGGCGATCGTGGTGCGCCATCCGCGCGTAGAGCAGGACCTGGACGACCCCGAACGCCGGCGTCCGCGCCAGGGCGAACATGCCAGGCGCGTCACTCGGCGACCGTCCAGAGTACTGCTCGCCGGCCATGATCGAGATGACCAGCGATGGGGAACAGGGCGACGAATCGCCGTGGCCAGCAGGCCGATCACGGCCACAGCTGCGACGGCCTGGCGCTGGGCGTTGCGCGCCCCGGCGACGATCCTCGGGAAGGCCGCCACCGAGGATCGCCTGCGGTACGAAGAAGACCGCGCGGGCACGAGGGCGCCTCGGCGGCGTAGAGGCCGGCGTCGAACGCGGACAGTTGAGCGCGTGCGAGCAGGACGTCGAGGTTCGTCAGCGGCGTAGAGGCGCAGATCAGGGCGTGCGCGGCGTGACGCTTCGACCAGGTACTGGGCGTGCCCTCCTCGAGCGCCAGGCCAGCCGTTCGACGAGCACGAAGTGCCCATGCCGATCCGTCCCGTCAGCTCGCCCGATGCCAGCCCAGCCCGCTTTGAGCTGGATCGGGAAGAAGTGCGGCGACGTCGACCGGGATCTCCGGGGTGTTCCACGGCAACAGGAGGCGGTCGGGCTGCGATGCTTCTCGTACGCCTTGGTCAGGAGGTTGATCAGATGTGCCTCGCCGGGGCCGACGTTGACGTTCATGTGCCAGACCCCCACAGGGATTGTCAGATTCCGCGACGCCCTGTTCCGTCAGCATGACCCGTTGGACCATCCTGTGGGTCGGTGAGCCGATGCCGCGGGTCGTACAGGATGGTCAGCCGAGCTCGCCCGCGATCAGCGTGTAGCGGTCGGTCTTGTGCTCGTGCAGCGCCCCGACGCCTTGACGTGCAGCGGACGGATCGTGAACTGAGTAGCGGTCAGACGATGGCTGCCGATCCAGTAGTACACGGCCATGGCCCTGGAAGATCTCGAACTGCTCGGGCCCAGCGATCGGGACACGATGAGCATCTGCAGCAGGGCTGTGAGATGCGGACTCCGTCGATCATCGATGCAAGCGGATTCCCTGCGACTGGTCACGGTTGCGTGGATCTCGCGCAGCTGCGCTGTGGCTGTCTGTCGAAGGCTGCTGTGTCCTGGCATGACAGTCATCGCCTAGCCTCGTCCAGCCAGGCCCGGGCAGCGCTGTCCGCACCTCGTCGGTAGGGTTCGGCTATGCCCGGGGCGTTCGTGGTCTTCGAGGGCGGTGATGGGGCCGGCAAGTCCACCCAGTGCCGCCTGCTGGCCGATGCCCTGCGCGAGCGGGGCCACGAGGTCGTGCTCACCCGCGAGCCCGGCGGCACCTCGATCGGTGAGGCCATCCGAGAGGTCCTGCTCGGGGTCGGCAGCCATGGGATGGCCGCCCGGACCGAGGCGCTGCTGTTCGCCGCCGCCCGCGCCCAGCACGCCGCTGAGTTGATCCGGCCGGCCGTGGCCCGCGGGGCCGTGGTCCTCAGCGACCGGTACCTGGACTCCTCGGTCGCCTACCAGGGGGCTGCCCGCGAGCTCGGTGAGGATCGGATCGCTGACTTGAGCCTGTGGGCGACTGAGGACCTGATCCCCGACCTGACCGTCGTCCTCGACGTGACACCCGGGGTCGGCCTCGCCCGGGCCGGCGACGCCAACCGGATGGAGGCCGAGCCCACGGCGTTCCACCAGGCCGTGCGCGAGTCCTTCCTGCGCCGGGCCGCTGCAGCGCCCTCGCGATACCTGGTCCTGCCAGCCGACCAGCCCGTGGACACCACCGCCGCGCAGGTCCTGTCCGCTGTGCTCGAGCGCACTCAGGAGTCTGGCTGATGGCTGGCCCAGACGGCGCGCTGGTGAGCCCGGCGGCTGATCGTGCCCCCCGGCACCACGGCCCTCTGGGAGGCCGTGGTCGGCCAGCCCGACCTGGTCACGACCCTGAGTCACGCCGCCGCCGACGCGGCCCGGATCCGCCGCGGGGAGTCCGGCCCGTCGATGACACACGCGTGGTTGCTGACCGGTCCGCCGGGATCGGGGCGCTCCACCGCGGCCCGTGTGTTCGCGGCCGCGCTCCAGTGCCCTGACGGAGGGTGCGGGCACTGCGCTGTCTGCCGTGACGTGCTTGCCGGCGCGCATGCCGATGTCGACCAGTTCACCCCCGAGAAGCTGCAGATCACGGCCGAGGAGTCCCTCGACCTGATCCACCGGGCAGCGATGACACCGATCATGGGCCGGTGGAACGTCCTGATCGTCGAGGACTCGGACCGACTCAACGAGGTGTCGGGCAACGCGCTGCTGAAGTCGCTGGAGGAGCCCAGCCCGCGCACGGTGTGGATCCTGTGCGCGCCGACCTCCGAGGACGTGCTGCCGACCATCGTCTCGCGCACCAGGCAGGTCCGGTTGCACACACCGGCCACCCAGGACGTGGCACAAGCCCTGGTCCGCCGCGAGGGGATCGACCCCGCGGTGGCGTCGTTCGCGGCACGTGCGGCCCAGGGCCACATCGGCAGGGCGCGAGCATTGGCCCGCGACGAGCAGGTCCGGTTGCGGCGAGCTGAGGTGCTGGCCATCCCCGGGACGTTGCGCAGTGTGCCGGCCTGCTTCGTGGCTGCGCAGAACCTGCTGGACGCGGCCTCCGCGGACGCCGCCGCGATCACCGACGCCCTGGACGCCACGGAGCTTGCTGCCCTGTCGCGTGCCTACGGGGAGGGCGCGACCGGTGCGATGGCGGCCCGAGTCAAGCGCACGGCCTCGGCGGCCACCAAGGATCTCGAGGCCCGGCAGAAGTCACGGCGCACCCGCACGGTTCGCGACCAGATCGATCGCGCCCTGCTCGACCTCACGGGTCTCTATCGCGACGTGCTGGTGCTCCAGACCCGTGCCGACGTGGAGCTGATCAACGACGAGATGCGGCCGATCGTCGAGCGGATGGCCGTCCACAGCGACGTCCGCGCCACGATGGCCCGGCTCGAGGCGTTGGACCACGCCCGGCTCGCTGTCGGGGCGTCCGTGGCCCCGTTGTTGGCGCTGGAGGCGCTCATGGTGCAGCTGGCGCGGGGAGCCTGAGCGACCTGAGTTGCCGTCAGGCGCACGAGAATCGGGAGCGTGGCGAGGCAGGCGCGAGGCAGAAGTGCGGATGGTCCGTGCGACGATTGCGGCGATCGTCCGGACGGCGAGGGGTGGGACGTGCAGGAGAGCGGGGCTTCGGTGCAATCGGAACTTCATCCGGTGGGGCAAGGAGCGGTGGAACTGTCAGTCGTGCTCCCCTGCCTCAACGAGGCTGAGACCCTGGAGTCGTGCGTCTCCAAGGCCACGGCCGAGATTCGACGCATGGGGATCCGTGGCGAGATCGTGATCGCGGACAACGGATCGACTGACGGGTCCCAAGCCCTCGCCACACAGTTGGGCGCGCGCGTGGTCGACGTTCCTGAGAAGGGCTACGGGGCAGCGCTTCTGGGGGGCATTCGTGCCGCCCGGGGCACCTACGTGATCATGGCCGATGCAGATGACAGCTACGCCCTCGACAACCTCCAGCCGTTCGTGGACGAACTGCGCGCAGGTTCGGACCTCGTGATGGGCAATCGATTCCTTGGGGGGATCGAGCCGGGCGCCATGCCTGCCCTCCACCGCTATCTGGGCAACCCTGTGTTGTCGAGGATGGGCCGAACCTTCTTCCGCATCCCGACGGGGGACTTCCACTGCGGGATGCGCGGGTTCAAGCGGGAGGCGATCCTCGACCTGGACCTGCAGACCCCGGGGATGGAGTTCGCCAGCGAGATGGTGGTGCGAGCATCATTGGCGCAACTGCAGATCACTGAGGTCCCCACGACGCTTCACAAGGATGGGCGGACACGGCCCCCGCACCTGCGGACCTGGCGCGACGGATGGCGACACCTACGTTTCCTTCTCGCCTACAGTCCCCGATGGCTCTTCCTCTACCCAGGGCTGCTGCTCGCGGGGGTCAGCATCGTCGGGTTGCTGTGGCTCGCCGGCGGCCAACGCGTGGTCGCGGGGCTGCGCTTCGACGTCCTGACGATGCTCTTCCTGGCCGCGGGACTGATCGTGGGGCTGCAGGCTGTGTGGTTCTCGGTGATCGCCAAGGTCTTCGTGATCAATGCGGGCCTGCACCCTCCGGATCCCAGAACAGCACGCTGGCTTGCCCGATTCACTCTGGAACGGACGCTGATTGCGGGCGGGATCCTCTCGATCCTTGGCCTGGCCATCATGCTCTGGCAGATCGTCGGGTGGGCGCGGGTCGATTTCGGCGACCTGGACGTGTTCCGGTCCGTGCGGATGGGGATTCTCGGCGTCACGATGCTGGTCGTCGGTTGCCAGACAGTCTTCTCGAGCTTCCTGCTCAGCCTTGTATCGATCGAACGGCGGTGACGGGGTGAAGCCCGTCAGCCACTGGATGTCCTCCCGAGGTGTGGGCATCGCGACCTACTCCCTTCTTGGGGCGGTCTGGGTCGCGGCCACCTACGCCAGCTTGTCGCTGCGCGCCTCGGTCCCCCCCTTCCCGATCTTCGCGTCGGCCAACGACGACGAGATGCAGGTCTTCCTGGCCGACTCGATCGCTGACGGGCGCTGGCTCGGCGACTGGACGCAGACGACGATGTCCAAGGGGCCGGGGTACCCGGTGTTCCTGCCGATGGCGTACGACCTGGGCCTGAACCCGATGGTGGCCGCGCAGGTGATGTATCTGCTTGGCGCGACATTGGTTACGGGGGCCCTGCTCGCGCTCGTGCGCAGCCGGTGGCTGCCCGCGCTGCTGTATCCCGCTCTGGCGATGAATCCGGCCATGTTCGGCACGCCGGCCTCACGGGTGTACCGGGAGAGCCTCACCGCGGCGCTGGCGATCCTGGTCCTGGGTGTGACATTGCTCATCGCGTGGCTGGTTGTGTGCCGGATGCGTGTCGTCTGGCGGATCGTCGTGCTGGTCCCTGCGTCGCTCGTGCTGGGGGTGGGTGCCGGCTGGTTGACCCAGACACGGGCCGACACCATGTGGATCGCCGTTGCGTTGGCCCCGATCAGTGTGGCGTCGGTCTTCTGGGGCGCGAGCAGCTGGGGTGAGCGGGGCAGGCATGCCCTGCAGTGGGCCGCAGTGGGCGCGCTGAGCCTCGGTGCCGTGTTCAGCATCAGCACTCGTGTCGCGGACCTCAACGAGCAGTACTACGGCGTGCGAGTCACCGACGACTTCTCTGCGGGCGCGTTCGCGGAGATGTCGAATCTGTGGGCGTCGGTCGAGGCCGGCCCGCGGCGCACCTATGTCCCGATCTCTGCGGCTCAGCGGGCGGCGGTCTACGCGATCAGCCCGGATGCCGCCCTCATGGAGCGCTATCTCGACGGCAAGAAGGAGTTCTTCGGCCGCAGTGCAAGCTGCGAGGTCGCCGGCGTATGTGACGACTATGCCGGGGGTTGGATGCCGTGGGCGATGCGTGCCGCGGCGAACAAGGAGACCAAGACCGCCGTGCAACTCCAGGACTACTTCGGGCGCATCCGTGACGACATCGCGACGGCCTGCGCCGATGGTCGCATCACGTGCGGGGACATGGGACTCGGTCGGAGTTCCTCCGCTGTCGGATATTGATCGGACGATCGCTCAGACGAATCTCGTGGATCGGGTCCTGAAGAACGGCTACCAGGGGTTCGCTGCAGCTGGATTGGCGGGTGCTTTCGATCCCGACGGACGACCCGGAGAAGCTGGCCGGTGTGGCAGCGCACAGTCCCGGGACATCCCGAACCTGCTCAACAACCCGGTGGCCTGGATCAGCCCTGAGACGGCGGCGCGAATCGCGGAGCTGCAGACCCGCTATTCGAGCGCGGCGAACAACTTCCTGTTCCCGGCACTCATAGGCCTCGTGTGGGGCCTGTTCCGGTCCCGGGGTCGGCGGGGGGCCATTGCGGGTCTTGCTGTGCTCGGAGCCTGCGCGGCCCATGGTGCGATCCTCGCGGCGTGGTCGGCAGGGACGGGCGCGCCCACGGGCGAGGACTTCTACCTCATCGCCTCGATCTCGTTCTTCATCGCCGGTGTCGTGGTGGGCGTGTGGTGCCTTGTCGAGGGCCTTGTTGCCCTGGCGCGGTGGCTGGTGGAGCGTCGCTCGGGCGGTGAGGTTGCCGAGCCGTCTGGGACCTTGGTCAGCGCGGGATTGGCGGAGAGCGGCGGCGGCCAGACTCCGTGATCCACCGACAGGTGGCCGGCCAAAGAGGCTCAGGCATACCCTTTGGATATGCCACCGAACGGTCCGCCCACCCAACCCGAGCGCGGGCAAGGGTTTGGAGCGCGCGATGAGGATGGGCATGGAGTTCGTCCGTCAGGCGCGGGAGGCCGCCAAGTCCACGTCCATCCCCGCCAGCCGTGACAGGCAGATGGCCGAGGCACATCGGGCCGCACTGGCCCGCTACGAGGGGCAGGTGCGCCAGCATCAGGGTCGAATCGCGGGGGCCAAGGCCGGCGTGGTCGCGGGAGGTGCTGGGGCGGCTGTCCTGGGCGTTTCGACCGTCGCGTCGGTGGGATCGCCGAGCCAGATGCTCTTCCTCGGTGGTCTCACGGCCGGCACGGCTACCCTCGGGTGGCGCGCTCGGCGCCGGGCCAAGGACCTGGAAGCACACCCACCGGTCCCGCAACTCCCCCCGTTGCCGCCGGCCCGACTGCGCTCCGGTGCCCGGGGAGCCGAACAGGCCGACCGTGTTGCCAATGCACTGCTGCACCTCTACGACCTCGTCCCGAATGTGGGGCGCCTCTACCCGCAGGCGGGTCAGGAGCTCTGGCGAACTGTCAGTGAGGTCGAACCACTGTTGCGTGGACAGGTGGAGCGGTTGGCCTCGCTTGATCGGATCGAGTGGGAGATGCCCGGATCTCGTGCGGCCGAGGCCGCGATCGCGGCGGGTACGGAGATCACCGGTCGCCTGCATGGCGGGGCCGACGCATTGGAGGACCTCATCGCTGCGGCCGCCCGGATGCTCGCGGCTCCCGACATCGGCGATGGTGTGCCCGACACCCTGGCCCCGGCCATCGATTCCCTCGATGCGTTCGCCCATGGGTTGAACGCCGCGAATGCCGCACGGCTGGGTGGCTCGTAGTCCAATCGATCAGCCGGCAACGGAATCAGATTGACCCGGATCGGTGGGCCGTCGATCGGAGCGTTCGTGACCGCTCAGCCAGGCCTCGGATCAAGGCCGTGGAACGCCACGACCGGCTGGCCAGAAGCCCAGCCCGTTCCGCGAGGGCGGTGTCCCGTTCCGCGAGGGCGGTGTCCCGTTCCGCGAGGGCGGTGTCCCGTTCCGCGAGGGCGGTGTCCCGTTCCGCGAGGGCGGTGTCCCGTTCCGCGAGGGCGGTGTCCCGTTCCGCGAGGGCGGTGTCCCGTTCCGCATTCATCTCCAGGACCAGGTCCTGGAGATGGTGGACCAGAATCGAGTCGAATCCGTGGGCGTATGGGGTCTCACTCATGAATCGTCTCCATCGCGGCTCGCCAGTTGAGCATGACGACGTCCTGTAGTCGCTTTGCATGAAGTAGCCGCTCAGTTTGCGACGGCTCAAGCGCACTGTCCACCTGCCAGAGCAGTTCCGAGATCTCCATTGCGCCGAAACTCGCGATATCCCAATCCTGCGCGTACGCGATCGCCTTCTCAACCCCGATCGATACGCCAGGGATTCCGTAACTCATGGCAAGAATGCGGTAGTGCAAACTCGAAGCGATCACCAGAGCCGATGAACGAATGCGTCCGGCTATGGCGAGGGGATGGATCTCCAGTTCGGCCCTCGCCCAACCGTTTGGCGTGACCTCATCGAAGAGCGCGACGAGGTCTAGGGCGTCACGTAGGCGGTCGTGGTGAGGAGCGATGCCGGCGATCCCAATGGTGAGTTGGGGGAATCGTTTCGACAAGGGGGCCAGTTCACGGACCATCTCGGGGCCGAACGAGCCGAGGACTGCCTGCGAGATCTGCAAGAGCACCCCTCCGTCACTCGTGCCCGCGTCAGGCCGCAACGCGGGAAGCAGAGTGGCAAGGTCCGGATGCAACTGGGCGTCGACGCCTAGGGAACTGAGCCTGCGTTGAGTCAGCGTGTCCCGAACTGAAACCCAACGGGCGCGGCGTAGCTGACGTGCTAGCTCGTTCTGCAACTGGTCGGGTAGGAGGTCCGTTGTTCGCCCTCCAACGCCGAAGAACACTCGTGGGCCCCACTGAACCTCCTTGCCAAGGATCACCTCGGTCTCGGGCGTGACGTAGGCGAGGGAGCGCCCCAGCGGAACGATGCTTCGGGGATCCACCGAGTCCGCGGCGTGGGGTGCCAGCGACATCTGGACTGCCGGAAGCAGCCGGCAGGCCAGAGTCTCTCCTCCGACGTGGATCACAGGGGGAGCCGGCCCCACTGCCCCGACGAGGTCCCAGATTGATGAGAAGTTCCCGCAATCCTCGGACATTCCCACACCCATCCGTCCGAGCACGTTGATCCATTGGACGTCAGATGCCCTCCCGAGCAGGTGATCGGCAACGAATGCGAGCAGCCAATCCCCGAAGTTGTGGCGTTCGAATGCTCCAACTAGGTAAACGGGGGCCGCGGCGGGCCCTGCGCTCTGTTGGTCTTCAATGGTCATCGACTCTCCGCGACACGCTCTCGAGGTCTCCTGGCTTGCCTGACCCCGGTGGGCCGGCGGGCTGCGCCTTCCTGTGCATGATGATGACAGTCGTCGTCTGGATCGGCCGCAGACCACGCCGACCCGAGCTGGACCCGGTCACTCACGACTCGGGGAGAGCCCCGTCCTCCTGCAGGTAAGATTGGGACACATATGTCGCCCGAGACTTCCGGGTACCCCGCGCTGAGATGAGGATCCCGTGGCCGCTGGTTCCGCGAGGCTGCTCGTTGTAGGGACTGCGATCTTGGTCTTGCTGGGGGCCTGCACCCCCGGCACGCAACCCGAGCAGCCTCCTGAATCGTCGGTAGTTGCTTCTCAGCCAGCCCCGGTGGACCTCGCCACCTTCTACGACCAGGAGGTCGACTGGAAGGGTTGCGACGGTGATTTCGACTGCGCCACGCTCACCGTTCCGGCCGACTACGACGACCCGGACTCCGGCACCCTGGAGCTGGAGGTCATCCGGCTGAAGGCCAAGGACCCGATGGGATCGCTGATCCTCAATCCCGGCGGCCCTGGTGGATCTGGAGTGGACTACGCCCGTGCAGCACGAGGGGTGCTCACCTCGCAGCTGGCAGACGCCTATGACGTCGTGGGCCTCGATCCACGCGGGGTGGTCTCCTCGACGCCGGTTGACTGCCTCCAGGACGCCGAGCTCGACGTCCTGTTCGCTGCGGATGGCACGCCCGACACTCCAGAGGAGATTGCCGAGCTGGCCGAGGCTTCCACTCTGCTCGGCGAGGGGTGCAAGACCCTGTCACCGGACGTCGCGCCGTACATGGACACCGAGTCGGCCGCACGCGACATGGACATCCTTCGCGCTGTCCTCGGCGACGAGAAGCTCAACTACCTCGGCAAGAGCTATGGCACGTACCTCGGCGCACAGTACGCCGAGCTCTTCCCGGACGGGTCGGGCGCGTGGTGCTCGATGGGCGTCCTGGCCAGCTCCTGGAACTCCGACGAGATCACGCTCGGCCAGGCCAAGGCCTTCGACATGGTGCTGCGCCGGTTCGTTGAGGACTGCATCACGCAGGAGGACTGCCCGCTGCCGCGTGATGTGGACGCCGGGGTTGCCCGGATCCAGCAGTTCCTCGCTGACCTGGACCAGAACCCCCTTCCCGGTATAGGTGACCGCGTCCTGACCGAGGCGCTGGGGACCTACGCGATCTTGAGCTACTTGTACTTCCCGCCGACGGACTGGGATGTCCTGCGATTCGGGCTCGAGACGGCCTTCACCGGTGACGGCAGCGTGCTCATGGACATGATGGACAGCCGCATCCAGCGCCGCCCGGATGGGATGTTCGACAACAACGGCAACGAGGCGTTCTACGCAGTGTCCTGCCTAGACCGGCCGGCCGTCGGTGGCGTCGAGCATGCGGAACAGCTCGCCCAGGATTGGGCGACCGAGGCCCCCGTGTTCGGGCCGTACCTGGCCTGGGGGAACCTTCCGTGCTGGGAATGGCCGATGGGGGCCGGCACCGCCGAGGCGGCCGGGGAGTTGCCGGTCTTCCGCGCCGAGCGGTCTGCACCGATCCTGGTCGTGAGCACTCAGTACGACCCAGCAACGCCCTACGAGTGGGGAGTGCAGGTGGCCGACGAGCTCGACAATGCAACGTTGTTGAGCTTCGACGGTGACGGGCACACGGCCTATACGTCGGGGTCGAGCTGCATCGACGATGCCGTGGATGCGTACTTCCTCGACGGAACGATTACAGCGGAGGGCACGGTGTGCCAGTCGGATGGGGGCAGTGGGGGAACTGGGCGAGCACGACCATCCTGGACGGATGCCGAGGTGCGGCTCCACACGGAAGCTGTGCATGGACGGGGTATCCTCGCCACATTCTGCAAGCTGACTGGAGGACCTGTTGGCCACGGACGAACAGCGGGAGGTCGACCACCTCCAGCGGACACGCCAGACGTCGCCACGCGCACGCGCACGGCTGATCTGGGCATTCGCGGTCCGCGACCTCAGAGCGCGCTTCACCGCGACGAGTCTTGGCCTGCTCTGGACGCTGATCGTCCCCATTGCCACTGTCATCATCTACAGCACGGTGTTCGCCGTCATCTTCCGAGCCCAAGCCCCGCCGATGGGCAACGGCAAGGACGGGGTGTTCGCCGCGTGGTTCTTCGTCGGACTGGTCGTCTGGAACATCTTCTCGCAGGTCACGATGGGGGGGATGGGCTCGATCCTGGGCATGGGTGCCATGCTCCAGAAGGTCTTCATCCCGTCCTACGTCCCGGTGCTCGCCTCGGCGGTCACGCTGGCGGTCGAGAAGTTGATCGAGACCGGGGTCATGCTGTTGGTGCTGCTCTTGTTGCGGAACGTCGGCTGGACCTGGCTTCTGTTCCCGTTCTCCTGGTCGTCCTGTGGATGTTCGCCAGCGCGCTGTCTCGTACTGCCTGGCCGTGGCCATCGTCCACTTCCGAGACACTGGCCAGATCGTCGGGATCGTCATGCAGTTGTGGTTCTTCCTCACGCCGATCATGTATCCGGTGACATTGATCCCTGAGGAGTGGAACGGAATCCCACTCAGAGGGCTCCTCGCCCTGAACCCGATGACGGATTTCGTGGGGATCGCTCGTCGCCTGCTGTACGAACTCCGGCTGCCACCTTTGGGTCCGGTTCTGTACGTGGGAGTGTGGACCGTCGCGGTGGTCGTCGTCGCCGGCGTGATCTACCGCCGATATGGCCGCGATGTCGGTGAAGCGATATGACCGACAATGCCATCGAGGCGGTCGGGTTGTCCAAGAGGTTCCTTCTGGCAACCGAGCGACGTACGTCCCTCAAGGAACGGCTGGTCCGCGGGCAGGCCCCCCGCTCCGAAGACCTTCTGGGCGCTCAAGGACGCGACCTTCGCGGTACCGAAGGGGTCATCCCTGGGGATCATCGGTCACAACGGTTCCGGCAAGTCCACGGCGCTGAAGGTGCTCACCGGGATCTACCGGCCGACATCGGGAACGGTGAAGGTCAACGGGAGCGTGTCGGCGCTGCTGGAAGTCGGGGCCGGATTCCATCCGGAGTTGACCGGGCGGGAGAACATCAGGCTCAATGCCACGATTCTCGGGTTCACCAACCGTGAGATCGACCGGTTCATGGATCAGATCATCGAATTCGCCGACATCGGAGACCATATCGATGCTCCGCTCAAGCACTACTCGAGTGGGATGTACGTCAGGCTGGGTTTCGCGGTCGCTGTGATGGTCCGCCCCGAGATCCTCATCGTGGATGAGGTGATCGCGGTCGGAGACGAGGAGTTCCAGCGCAAGTGCTTCGACTACCTCTATGACCTGCGGCGCACCGGGACCAGCCTCGTCGTCGTGTCCCATGGCCTCTCCCAGATCAATGACTTGTGCGACGAGACCCTCTGGCTGCACGCCGGGGAAGCACGAATGCTGGGGCCGTCGAGGAAGGTCACCAAGGCCTACGTCGAGTCGGTGAACGCCAAGGAGGCCCAGCGCAACGCGGTTCCCAGCGGCGCCCCGGAACCCCCCAATGGACGGCCACCTCGCCGGGGAACAGGCTTCGTCAGGGTCACCAGTGTTGACTTCCAGCATCTCGACGGATCCCGGGCGGCGGTCGTCACCACAGGAGATGCGCTGAGAATCCGGTTGGACTACCAAGCCGCTCGGGACGTGTCCGACGTTACCTTCGTCGTCACGTTCGCCGACGCTTCCGGAATGGTGGTTCTTGAATCTGTTTCCAGTCAGGACTCGGCTTGGGACATCCCGAGTGGGACTGGTCATGTCGACATCCTGATCGGGCGAGCTTTTGCTAGCGCCCGGGATGTATGACGTCAGGACCGTGGTTCTGGTGGAGGGCAGCATCTTGGACGCAGATGACGAGGGTATCGCCTTGGCCATCCGACCCGGTCCCGGGCAGTTCCGCGGCGTCTATCGTCAGCCCGCTGACTGGATCCTGATGGGTCCGGATACGTCCGCCGGCAGCAAGGTCCAGCCGCCCCCCTGCTGCAGACGGACCCATCAGGGTCCTGCGAGGACTTCTTCCTCGTCAGTGCGCTGCGCATAGCGACTGACTGCTCCGCGAAGTGACCCGCGAAGCGATCCCCGGCAGGAGTTGCTCGCCGCGGCAGGCCGCATCGAGAAGCGTGTCGAGGGAATCTTGGCGAGGTCCCACGCAGGATCATCTGCGCCGGCGCCACGTGGCCCTGCGGCGGCCGACTACGCCACGTGGCGGCCCAAGGTTCTGTTCAGTCCGATGACCGGAAGCCCATTGACAAGTGCGGCCCGCAGCCACGGATTGTCAGCGACTGGACCAGACCCGGGTCGACAAGAACATCGATGTCGCCGAGGAAGCGGTCGATCCCTTGGCGGAGGTCGAAGGACCCGCGATGACGTACCCGGACACAGGCCAGAGGAGCCTGTTCGCGCTGCCTGGGGTGGTCGCCGTGTCCAGATGGGGTCCATCACGTGCAACTCGTAGTCTGATCGACGGATTCGACGAAGGCGGCGACCAGAGCCGAGTATCCTTGGGGCTTCCGTGGTTCCTCCGGCGTAGCCCAACCCGAGGCATCCGGGACGACGGGCCCCTCAGCCGCCGCTGCCACCGGCTGGTCTGATGGTGTCATCCGCAGCTGATCCGCCCACCAGCAAGAGCGCCAGATCGAACGACCAGTTGTTGGATGTCATGACTGCACCGCAGGAGTTGGCTGCGCTCACCGCACGTCTGCGGTCTGACGCTGCCCCGGTACATCCGCCACGCACGTGGCGAACGTCCACCCGCAGCGGCAGTCCTGGGCTGGAACCGCGGCCCGTCGAGCGCAGCATCGTATGCCTCGCACAGCCACCACGAGTCGTGCATCAGCACAGCCGCCGGGACACCCTTGTTACGGGCCCACGATCACACCTCGGAGACCTGGAGCGCGCGCGGCGGCCAACCCGCGAGTTGCGAAAAGATACTCACGTCCGGCCTGACCGCGTCGAGCACCTGGCCGAAGCGGTGGCGGAGCTGAACGTCGTCGTATGCCGAGGCCTGGGGACAATCTCGCTCGTCGTGATGGCAATTACCTGGAGGCCACGGTCGTCATACCGGACCACCTCGGTCTTCAGCAGGCCGTTGCCACTTGTGGTGGTCGTGAGCGCGACCTTGGCTCCCCCATCGTGCAGGGCGCGAGCAAGCCCATCGATGATGAGGCGCTCTTGGCCGCCAGAGCCAGGGCTCACGCCCGAGTCCACGACGAGCAGGATGTTCACGTGCCACGCTCCGATTCCCTGGATCAGGGCCAAGGCCTCCGGCGAGGTTCTGCACAGCCTGTTCCTGGGCCCCGTCGGCACACCAGCGGGCTTGACCACGGGGTTCCCAGGTCCTGTCGGCGATCGAGCGTCCCTGAAGGAGTGACTCCAGGGCCTCGACCCAGTCCGACCTGGAGCTGCAGAGGTCCCTGTTCGCCCGCTTCTATCAGTCCAGCGTAGGCGCTGCTGGAGGCCACAAAGGGAAGCCCCAGCAGAGCAGCTGCCATCTGAGCCTGAAGGTCGAACAGACCGCCCGCCCACTTGGTGGCCCAGGGAGCTATGAGTATGTGGCTGGCGCTGAGGATTCGGATACGCTCGCCGGCGACTTGTGTCGGAATGACTCTATCCGGTTGTGAGTGGGGCCAGTCGGTCCGGGACGTCAGGGTTGCCAGCGCACCTCAGGATCACTCCAGGGCGCGTCTCCAGAATGGTCGCGAGCGCACTCGTGATAGACGCGAGGTGCGGATCCAGCCCTTCGCATAGGAGTCGTAACCGATGCCGAAGTGTCGCGGGGACTACCGTGGTGCTGGGTGGGGGCGCCGCCTCCCATCCCAACCCGACGCTGGTAGGCGGCAAGAGTGGTGTCGAATCCCGCCGGAGAACGAATGACCTGCCGGCAACGTGCGAGCCCAGAGCCGCAGCCAGATCGGGTCGACCGGCTAGCACGTGGTCGGCCAGGCGCAGCGAGCGGAGGTAGCCCTGGCAGTCGTGGGCCAAGTTGAGGCGTTCGTCTGGGGCCAATCCGCGGACAGTCCAGCGTCGCCTGTGGCGCCGGCGTCATGGATGGGTCCACAGGCCTCGAACACGACAGGGATCGAAGCCTGTTCGCCTCGCGCACTGTCGTCAAGTGTCCGTGACCATGGCGCGTGGTACATGACCAAGGTGGACGATAGGTGGACCAAGGATCGGATTTCGTGCCAGGGCCCGAGTGTCGTGACAGTCGTGGGGAGTCCGGCCAGCTCCGCGGTCGCCAGGCGGTGGTCGAGCCGTCGTCGGTAGCGTGGATCGAGGTCGTTCGGGACGACGATCATGAGGTGGTGTGGCCATGCTGCGCGACGCGGCACAGGATCTGGGCCCACCACCAGTTCGCGAGCGTCCGAGGATCTGGTCCTCGCTTCATCAGACCGAGGCCCTCCACGATGTTGTAGCGCGCTTTCACCGCGAAGACGGATGGTCCCTCGTCCCTGAGTGTGCGCAGCGACTTCTCGACAGCATTCTGGGCACCGACCCAGCGCGGTCAGGCGGTGCCCTCTGATAACCACTCCCAACGTTCTCACCGAAGGTCTGCTGGACGACCTTCTCCACGTGGTCCGCATCCGTCATCACGGAGGCGGGCCGCAGAAGTATCTCGCGCTTCACGAAAGGGAAGCCCGAAAGCGATTAGTCGACGCCACCCCTGGATGGTGGGGTTGTCCCCGCCGACACGACCAGATCCCCGGGGTAGCAGGCTTGCACTGACAGGCCCGCTGCTGGTGTGAGCCGGCCCCAAGCCAAGCTCGTAGTTCTTGATGATGATCCTAGCTTCTCCCTCTCAACCCGGATTGATCGCCATAATTCCTGCTAGTGGTCCTCTCGAAAGGCAGCCATTTCGGTATCCTAATGAAATGGCTCTGGAGATGCCAGCCTTCCTGGGGAACGACGATGACCAACCCCCAGATCTCGGCCGAGGATGGTCTTTAAAGTCCGCGATGAGTGAGTCGATCGGGCGACGGGACCGAGCATGCTGTCGTTGACCAGAAGCAGATTCGGTGCGCGCGAGAGCATGGGCAAGGCGTGCAGCCCAGCGGACCATGAACCGAAGTCGTAGCCGACGTCGTCACGGCGGTAGACGGCCTGTTGGCCGTAGGATGGGCCGGACCACTCGAGTCGCTCTGGCACCTGGGAAGCGCTGACGAGTACTACCTCGTAGTCCAGACGCCTGAACTGGTCCACAAGGACGCGCGTGGATCGAGAGACTTCCTTGGCAGTCGACCAGTGGACCAGAAGAACCACACGCTCCGGGGCCCACCCGTCGTCGATCTCTCCGGCTTCGAGGATTGGGGCACGGGAAGTCCTAAGTACCTGCGGCCTTGCGCGTCGGGGATTCCATTGGCGGGCCACTGTCACAGGCTAGCTGGGCAGGCAGGGCGTTCCCGGCCAGCCACTCAAGGAGGTTCGAGCAAGGCCGGCCGTGGCGTGGTCTACGATGCTGCAGTGTCGTCGACCAGCCGATCTCGGCGGGCTTTGCAGGCCATTGGCCCGCCAGGTGTCGCGGGCTTGATGATCGCTATTCTTTGTGGAGCTTTTCTCACCCATTCTGATTTCCATAATCCTTTGGATGAGTACACTCACTTCGATTTTGTTGTGAAGATCGCCCAGGGAGACGGAATCCCCGTCATGGGCGACACGATGGGCCAGGAGGCGCTGCAGGAATGGGCCTGCAGCGGAGAACCGTCGTTTCAGGCGCTGACTTGCGGAGAGGCGCTGCAGAATCCGGAACTCGCACCTTGGTCGGGCGTGAGCCCAGCCACGTACTACTCGATTCCGTACTACGTGGTGACTGCCATGATCACGAGGGGGCTCTGGAGCCTCACGGAGCTGGGGTGGATGGATGCCGCCCGAGTGGCTTCGACCGCCTGGCTCGTAGGACTCGTGATGCTGGTGGTGGCAGTGGGCCGCCGCATGGCGGGCCGACTCTGCGGTGGTCGCCGGTGCCATGATCCTGGGGAGTATCCGGGGGTCCTCGCCCAGGGGGCCTCAGTGAACAGTGATACCCAGCGGTCTTCATCGACTTCCTGTCCGTGTGACACTGGCTGCTCCTTCGCGAGGGGTCCCAGCTGGCCGAGATGGATCCGACGCTATCGGTGGGGTCTGTACCCCTCTGGTCAGCAGCACTCCGTCGTGGCTCTGGTGCTGGTGGCTGGTCCGCCTGGAACTTCGGCTCATGTACCGCCGCTTCCCGTGATCGGGGTCCAGTGGGCCGCGATGGTTGGGACTTCCACCTGTCCGTGATCGGCGAGGGGCGCGGCCTCCATAGTGCTGTATCGGCCTGATCTACCTCATGCTCGAGGCCTCCCTGCGTGGTCTGGGTCGCCCATCCTCGGCATCGACAAGCAGTTCCTCTGCGGACCCGCAGGACTTCGGGCTTGCCATGGGAGAGGCCTATCGATTCATCGGAGACATCCTCATGGGCCAGGGATATGCTGCTGGCGTCGACGGTGATTCCAGCGCTTGCCAGAGGATTCGGCGCGATGGCCGTCTCGGCGCGCTTCTCTTCGCTGTTCTGCGCGGCGGACGTTCGTGGGTGACCCATTCGACCATCATCGCGCAGGATGACGATGCTCTACGTCTCGTTTTCCCGTTCTTTGCTCTTCTCTGGGTCTGGTTCCTGCTGGCATTGTTCCGTCACCCACGTTCTGTACCTGATAGGAATGCGTTGGGAGGTCCTGCTGGCTCGGCCTTCGGGCGGAAGTCAGGCTGGTCTGTCGATGGTCCTGGCGTCCATAGACCTTGATTCTGTCTGAAGTTGCTGGCCCTGCCGCTCGGCTTGAGGGCGCCTCTCCTTCTGTCCCCCTGGTCCTGCTCGGGCCCAACCGGCTGTGACCGTCCACGTTCGCTGAGCAGCCCCCGCGCCAGGTGAACTGTGCGCTTTGCATCGTCCTTTGCCCATGGCCGCCAGGCCGAAGCTCTGGATGCGCCGAAGGCTTCGAGGACCCAGGTGATGGCCTCGGCGGGCGCCCTCGGCATCGCCCGGCTCCGAAGATACGACGCCGCCGATCCGCCCAGCCTCGGGAGAAGAACAACTGCGGCATGGCGGGCACCGCCTGCTGCTGGCCTCTACAGCCGGCAACGCGAAGCCCTGGTGACGGGATGCGCAACACCAGGCGCTTCCGCTTTCGTACGTCCACCGGGCGTCCACTGGTCCCGAGCAGAGTATGGCTCGCGCGCCCAGACGCGGCGCCCCGGCGCTCCCGCTTCTTCGGTTCCAGCGGCCCCGCGGCGCGCGCGGGCGGACAGGCTCGGATCCTCGGCCCGTTCGGCCCGGAAGGCGCGCGCGACCGTCGCAAGATTCCTTGTACCCGCCACGCCGGCCTACGAAGAGAACGTACCGCTCGGGGAAGCCAGTCGGTCTCGGTCCGCCAGCCGCGAATGAGGGGTCGACGCCATGGTGGATAACGGAGACCGGACAATTGGGCTCCCCATACAGGGCTACCATATCTTGGCGGGCGGACTCCGAGACGCAGATGATGGAAGCGGCTCTTCGCACGTACTCGCGCTTGGCCATGTGGGGGTTGCCGAATCGGCCTCGTTCGCCCAAGAGCTCGGGGATCATGTCGTGGATAGTCACGACTTTCGGCACCTGCCGGTAATCGCGAAGGTATCGGGCACTGTAGAACGTGTGGTGAACGACATCGACGCCCGAACTCCTCCGGCGCGCACGAACTGCAGAGGCGGCCAACTGGGGGTACGGCTGCAAAGGTCCCCTCGCAGGCTTGAACCGATCCGGCCAGGCATCCAAAGCGTGCTGATTGCATACCGTTGAGAAAGGCAACTCGACGTGCACGCCCTCTTGTAGCGCCTCGATTGCCCGAATCAACTCGACGAAGTACCTGGATACGCCGCCGTACCGCTGGAGAAGAAAGATCTGCTCATCGAAGGCCACTCGCACGGCGCGAGCCTACTCGGTGGTGTCAGGATCGTAGCGGATGCCGGCGTCGCGCGGCGGCTTCGCCGACGCGACCAACCCGGGCTGAGTACAACTGCGACAACGAGCACGAGCCCAGCGGTGACAGCGGACAGCGCGCTCGCAAGTGCGACGCGCCATTCGGCTGTTCCACCAGCGAGAACCAGGGTTGCCAACGCCGCAGCGATGGCCGAGATCCACACGGTGGCCACGGCCCTCAGGTCCTGCCTACCAGCAGGATCCCTTGGCCTACAAGCGCAAAGAGCAGTGCGCCGGTGGCCAGAGCGAGGAGCCAGACCACGCACGCAGATGGAGCCTGGCCGGCAGGGAAGGCCAACGAAACCACTGGCCGGGTCAGGACGCCGACGAACACCGCCGTGACGGCCGACCCGATCGCAATATGCGAAAGGAGGCGACGCTCGTCACGCCGTCGCGTCGGCTCGTCGCCACCTGCTGCGGCCACTTGGGAACAACCACGGCCTGGCCCAGACCGGAGAAGGAGGAATCCGCGACACCAAGGCCACCGCGCTGAAGCCAGCCGAGAAAGCGGCGCCCGAGGACCCCAAGGCCACCGCGGCTGTTGGGAGCGAATTGGCCTCGATGACGGACGGGGCCGCGTCGTTCCAGCGGTAAGTGCTAGGACGTCATGAAGTGACTCCCGTGCGTCAGCCGCCTCGCTTGACGGGGCGTCTTCTTGTACTGGACCAACAGCCTGCCGCGAGCTGCTCGTGCCCCGGCCAAGCCTGCAATGCCCACCGCTACAGCCCAGATCCCGGCAGTGGACACCCCGACGAGCAGCAGGGTCGCTGCAAGTCCGAGCCTTGTCGCTCCGTCGGTTCACCTGCCGCGCGTACCGTGGGTAGTCTCCGCGGCCTGCGGACACCCCTCGTTGGATTGCGAGGGTTCGCAGCAAGCTGAAGTATGCGAATCCGGCCACAGCGATAGGAACGGCGCCTCCGCGAGTGGTGCCGCGCCGAGAACAGGAAGGTCGCCGCAGCCGAGGCCGCGACCACACCGAACCACAGGTACCAGCGGACCAGGCGCGGGATCTCGACATGGTCGGCGGCGGACTTTCGCAGCGCCGCGAGCCGCAGCAGCAGCAGTTCGAGCGGTCCGTAGATCCCGAGGCCGAAGCGGACCACCACTGACCAGAAGAACAGCCAACGCGGCGAACCCAGTAGCAGGTATCGTCCGACCGGCCGCCACGAGCAGGGCGTAGCTGCCCAGACCGAGCAATCCTTGTGCGACGACGAGCCGCTTGGTGCCGACAGGAGTGTTCACGCAGGGCTGGGGTGGCGGTCGGGTGGGCCGGCTTGCCGCGTCCTCGCGCGAATCGTTGGGCTGGCGCCTCGACAAGGTGCCAGCTGGCGGCGGCGAGCGGCAGTGTTATCAGCAGGGCCAGCGGCGTGAGGACGAATATGTCCGATGCGACGGATCTGCCCGCGATTCCGACCGCGATGAGTAGCTGGATCACTGGGAAATGGTAGAGGTACACGCCGTAGGAGAGATCCGCTGCGATGCCGACCCGCGAGGGCCACCCTCGTGAAGGTGCTGCTCCGAGGAACACTACGAACGCGGCCAGGGTGGGTGGTCGAAGGGCAGCCACAGGCCCAGTCCCAGGACATCGCGAGGAGCGTACCCAACGCGGCGGTGTTCGTCAGGTGTCGCGCGGCGTTGCAGGTGAAGTGCGGCGATGGCCGATCCGCAGAAGAAGGCGCTGCCAAGGACGCCATCTGGGACACCACGATCCCAGCGCCGCCCGGCAGGACCGCGGCTCAGCAAGCCAGAAGGTGGCATGTCCTGCCTGGCTGAACTGCTGCTGGCGGCATCCAGCCCGTGATTCTCAGGCGCCTTCGGCCACCAACGTGACAGCCAGGAGAGTCATGTAGCAGGTGAACTCCGGAAGCAGAGTCCACAGGGATCCGTCGAGGGCCTGGGGATAGGGGTGAGTGGACAGCACCTCCCATGCTGGGCTGCAGGATGAGCAGCGCGGTGTTGGCTCCAACGTACGTCAGGGCCGAGTTCTGGCCAGCGATCCTGTAGCCATCAATCGTTCCGGCTGCAAGCGCGATCAGTGGCGCCAACACGAAGGCGACGACCACGAGTGTGGCCCAGAAGCCCGGCATGAGCCGGAAGATGCGCAGTCTCAGGAACCGGCGGGGATTGTTGCGCACCACGCTGGTCTGCAGCAGGAAGCCCGACAGAGCGAAGAACCCGCCCACCGCGAGGTCGCCGTAGCTCGCCCTGCGTCCGAGTTCCCTGAAGCCGACGAAGATGTCGCTTCGTCGTTCCCGGTCAGGTACAGGCTGTGCTGGACGATGACCAGAGAGGCCAGGATCAGTCGCAGGAGCCCGTACCCGTTCGCTCGGTGCTTTCGCAGTGCGGGGGGGTCCGGCGTGCTCGCGTGATGCATCGCGACTAGCCCGGGGGACGTGTGCTTGTCGTGATCCACTCGCCCAGGGTGCGAAGGCCCTCGGCGAGCCCGACGCGATTTCCGCCCGCACCCAGGCCGAGGGCTCCATATCGCAGTGCGCGTTGCGCATGTCCCCCAGGGTGGAACTGCCCCGTGAGTTGCGGTTCAGGGGCGGAGAACAGTTCGGCGCACAGGTGAGCCATGCACTCGATCGAGGCACCCGTTCCCGAGCCCACGTCGGCCAAGATGTTCCCCGGTGCGTCAGCCGCCAGGCCGAGGGATTGGACGACATCATCGATGAAGACGAAGTCCCTGATGATCTGCCCATCCTCGTAGACCGGGATCACCTCTCCGGCGGACGCAAGTTTGATGAACAGCGTCGTGATCCCTGTGTACGGGTTGATCGGCGACTGGCCGGGGCCGTAGACGTTCTGGAGTCGCAGGATCGACGTTTGGACCCCTCTGGCGGCCGCCCATGCCGCGACGAGGGGCGCTCCTGCGCCAGCTTCGTAGCACCGTAGATATTGGACGGTGATGGTCGTACTGATCGAATCGTGACGGGGCAGCGACGAGGCCGTTGAATTCCACATTCCCCTGCCTCGAGCATGGCCTTCGTTCGCGGCCCGGGGTTGACGGTCGCGCCGTCTTCGGCCACCCAGGTGCCCTCGCCGTACACGGCTCTACTGCTGGTCAGGAGGAGCCGATGCAGGAACTGCATTGGAGAGCGCTTCAAAGAGCACCGCGGTCCCAGTCACATTCACGTCGGTGTGGCGAGACGGCTCGTCGAGTGACTGTCCAGTTCCGGTCTGGGCGGCCAAGTGGACGACGACGGCGGACGCAGTTCCGAGACGACCTGCGCCAACACCGCCCGCTGCCTCACATCGCCAATGACCGACTCTGCGCCGTCCGGAAGCTTGATGGATGGGGTCGGCCCGTGCACCTGTTCCAGCAGGCTGTCGAAGGCCACCCACCGGGCGAGACGTATCGGCGAACCGCTCGGCCAACGCTGTGCCGATGAATCCCGCGCCGCCAGTCACCAGCACGCGTTGGCCTGCGAATCCCACGGCTTCTCCCGTTCCCTCGTGTGCTCAGGCGCCTCATCGGCAGACACACACCCGAGGTGGGGCAGGCACTGCCCGGGCCAGACGGCACGGAGGTGGGCTTCTCAAGGTCGGCTACAGAGTTGCAAGCCGGCCCGAAAGGGACCCAGACGTGAGGGGTCGTGTGGGGGATTGGAGGGGTGGCGTGTCAGACAAGCCTGCCTTCGAGGTGGTTGTCGCAGCTTATGGGCCGTCCCCCTACTTGCTTGAGGACCCTCGACTCGGTGATCGCCAACGTGGATCGGAGCGTCACAGTGACGGTCCTAGATGACCACTCCCCCGACGACGCCGTGGTAGCGAGCTTCCGTGCTGATCGGGTCCGGTACCGGCGCAACCCGAACAAACCTTGGCACCTCCGGGTCCTTCAACGAGGGCAATGCGCCTGAGCGAGGCGCAGTACACGGTGCTTGTCGGACCCGACGATCTGCTCCTCCCCGGTGCAGGTGAGTTCTACGCTCGTGCGGTTGTCAAAGCTGGGGGCGGCCGCCATTCATCCGGGTGTGCGCGTCATCGATGAGAACGGGACTGGTATGGCCGTTGGCAGACCGTTTCAAGGCGTTGATCAGACCGTCCGCCGGTATGCATCGCGGCGAGAGCCTGGCTACCCGGCTTCTCGTCGGGAACTGGACCTACAACCCAGCGATCGCGTGGCGTACGGATCTGGTGGAGGCTCTGCCCTTCGATGGGTCACTTCGTACGGCGATGGACGTGGACCGCCTCCTCAAGATGGCCGTTGCGAGTGAATCCCTGTTCCTGGCTGACGATGAGGTCTTCGCCTACCGGAGGCACTCGGGGGCGGTGTCCAGCGTCAATCGAGGACGGCAGCGTCTGGGTGAGGAGTTGGGAATCCACGCGGCTGCTGTTGAGGGTTCCAGGAGCGTGGCTGGCGCAGGGCTCCATGGGGCGGACAGTGGCGCTGACTGCGCGCGGTCACGGGCTGCAGGTAGCCGCAATGAACGGCTGCGAGTCCCGCCAGCGAACGGGGGAAGACGGTGAGGATGGCGCTCTCACCTCTGCCGGCGCCTCGTTCCTGAGGGGCGCAGACCTCGGATGCCCCAACGTGATGGCGCCGGCGTGCGCGCTGAGCAGGTTCAGAAAGTATTCGCCGTAGCCGCTCTTGCGAAGTGGCTCAGCCAGGGTCGTGAGGGACTGGTCATCAAGCCATCCATTCCGCCACGCGATCTCCTTCTTGACAAGCCGAATTGAAGGCCTTGCCGATCCTCCATCACGCGTACGTACTCCTCGCGGCGTCGTGCAGGGACCGGAACGTCCCTGTGTCGAGCCATGCCGTACCGCGCTCCAGTATCGACACAGTGAGTCGACCTTGCTCGAGGTAGTGCTGGTTGACCGCGGTGATCTCCAGTTCGCCGCGGGCCGAGGCCTGAATACCCTGGGGCCACCTCGACGCGGCCCCGGGACCATAGAAGTACAGCCGCAGACCGCGTAGTTCGAGCGCGGGATCACCGGTTTCTCCTCGAGGGAAAAATATGGCCCGGCCTGAGTCGTCGAACTCGACGACCCCGTACGCCGGGAGTGGCCACGCGGTAGGCGAAGACGTGTCCACCGTCGGTCTGGTGCAGGCCCGGAGCTTCCGGCCGAGCCCTGGCCCGTGGAAGATGTTGTCTCCGAGCACGAGTGCCGCCGCATCCCCGGCGAGGAAGTCGGCACCCAGCAGGAACGCCTGCGCCAGACCCTTCTGGTCGAAATCCTGGATCACGTAGGAGAACGAGACGCCGAGTTCAGCTCCGTCACCGAGGAGCCTGACGAATGGCAGGCGATCCTCCGGGGTCGTGATGATCAGGATCTCGCGCAGCCCCGCGTTCATCAGCGTGGCGATCGGGTAGTGCACCATCGGCTTGTCGTACACGGGCAGGAGCTGCTTGCTCACCGCGTGTGATGGGCCACAGCCGAGATCCGGTTCCCCCGGCGAGCACGATTCCCTTCATGCGGGCTAGTCAAGCATGTTCGTGATGGCCGGTAGGCTGCGGTCCAGCGATCGCGGGGGTTCCCGCACGTCTTGTGAAGGGCTGCGTATGAAGATCCTTGTCACCGGTGCCGCGGGGTTCATCGGGTCGAACTACGTCCGTCAGCAGTTGGCAGACGCATATCCTGAGACCGCGGGATCCGAGGTCACGGTTCTGGACAAGCTCACCTACGCCGGTACCGACTCGCAACCTCACGGGAGTAGCCACATCGTCCCGCTATCGATTTGTCGAGGGCGACATCTGCGACGCTGACCTGGTGGCTGCCCTGATGGGGGGTCACGATGCGGTGGTCCACTTCGCCGCCGAGTCGCACGTTGATCGGTCCATCACGGGAGCCGCCGACTTCGTGATGACCAATGTGCTGGGCACCCAGACCCTTGTTCAGGCGGCACTCAACGCGGGCGTGGGCAAGTTCGTCCACGTCTCCACCGACGAGGTCTACGGTTCGATCGGCCACGGCTCGTGGGACGAGTCCCGACCTCTAGAGCCCAACTCCCCCTACAGCGCATCGAAGGCAGGTTCCACCTGCTGGCCCGTTCATATGCCCGCACCTTCGGCATGGACGTCTCCATCACCCGATGCTCGAACAACTACGGGCCCCACCAATTCCCCGAGAAGGTCATCCCACTCTTCGTCACGAACCTGATGGACGGGCTACCCGTGCCTCTGTGGACGGCGAGGGCAACAACGTCCGGGACTGGTTGCACGTGGATGACCACTGCCGAGGCATCAACCTTGTACTGGCAAAGGGTCGCGCTGGCGAGGCGTACAACATCGGCGGTGGCACCGAGCTGACCAACGTCGAACTCACCGAGCGAACGTTGGCCGGGATGGGTGTGGGGTGGGAGATGGTCACTCGCGTACCGGATCGCAAGGGTCATGACTTCAGGTACTCGGTGGACATCAGCAAGATCACTGAGGAGCTTGGGTATTCCCCCGAGGTGCCTCTTGAGCGCGGACTTGCCGAGACCATCGACTGGTACAAGGCGAACGAGGCCTGGTGGCGGCCGTTGAAGGAAGCGAAGCCGGCCCTGTGAGTGGCCCGGCTCGGACCCGGGACGGTCTCGCTGGTTGATCGTGGGGGGGAACGGCATGCTTGGTCACGATCTGATGGAGGTGGTGGCCGCTGTCGGGCATGAAGTGGTGGGATGGACCTGCCAGCGATCGACATCACCTCGCCCGACTGGTGGGCAAAGCTCTGGACGCTGTGTCGCCGGATGTCGTCGTCAATGCCGCGGCCTACACTGCCGTCGACGCTGCCGAGGAGCATGAGGACGTGGCCCTGCTTGTCAACGGGTGGGCCCGCGGTTGCTCGCCGAGGCAATCGCGTCCGCCCACGGATCCGTCTCGTGCACATCAGCACCGACTACGTCTTCGCGGGTGATGCCTCGATGCCCTACAAGGAGGACGCTCCCCCGAGCTCTCGTTCCGCCTACGGTCGCACCAAACTCGCGGGCGAGGTGGGGGTTCTGGGGGCTCTGCCGGACCGAGGGCACATCGTCAGGACCGCTTGGCTCTATGGTGCCCACGGGGGCAACTTCGTGAATACCACATGCTCGCGCTCGAGGCTACGAAGCCCGAGATCTCGGTTGTGGACGATCAACGTGGCCAGCCCACATGGAGCTGGGACCTTGCCCATCAGATCGTTGCCTTGGCTGATTCCGGTGCACCGGCCGGGATCTACCACGGCACCAGTTCGGGTGAGACCACCTGGTACGAGTTCGCTCGGAAGATCTACCAGTTGATAGGCGCAGATCCCGCGCGGGTGTTGCCCACCACCACTGACGCCTTCCCTCGTCCCGCGCCCCGACCTGCCTACAGCGTGCTGGGTCACGACCGGTGGGCGAGCGTCGGTCGGCCTCGATCCGATTCGGGACTGGCATGATGCGTTGGCTGAGGCGCTGCCTCAGATTAGGACACGCTGACAGCACAACTCCAAAGGACGTTTCATGCGCCACCTCCAGCCCGGCTCCACGATCTCCCTTCCTTCTCTGCTACTCCGGCAAACCATTGGACGACGAACTCGCCAAGCCTTCGGCAAGGATCGGGACTACCAGATCGCCGGCCATGACGTTCGACTCCCACCGGGACACCTTCTGCCAGAGTTCCAGCGCTTTGCGCCTTCCTACGATGTGTACGCTGGCGCGCTCCTTGCCGAAATCGCGGCCGATGAGGCAGTTCGGGTGATCGACATCGGAGGGAACGTCGGCGACACAGCTGTGCTCGCCCTCGCCGCAAGCCCGAACATCAAGGTGACCAGCGTCGAGGGGAGCGCGTTCTTTCTGCCCTATCTGAGGGCCAATGTGGCACCGTTCGGGGGTCGGGTCTCCGTCGTCGACAAGTTTGTGGGTGAGCCCGGCGAGCGGATCGCCTACACCCACAACGGAAGCACTGGAGGCTTCGCGGCGTCGAACAGCGAAGGGAGAGAAGACTTCGTTGCTCCCGAGGCCCTTCTCGACGAACAGCCCATTCGAACGGTCTGGAAGACCGACACAGATGGATATGACATCCCACTTCTGATCGATCACTGGGAGGCAATCAGAGCCTGTGAAGTCGTCTGGTTCGAATTCGATGTCGAGATGACGGACGGAGGTCTTGCGGCTGCTGCCCGGTTGGCAGGGCTACTCAGTGAAGATGGCCGGCACATTCTTGTCTTCGACAACTTCGGCAGGTTCATGTTCTCGACCTCCGATGCGTCTGCCCTCACTGGGCTTGCCAGTTGGCAGGTGCGGCTCAGCGGGTCTCTGGTCCCATCAGTCCGATACTTCGACGTATGGGCGTGCCAAGAAAAGGGCTTGGCTGATCGACTGACTGGCATCGCCCTTCGACCTAGTTGACGGCCGGGCTGTTGGGTCGATTCAGTCGGTTTCGAGGCCCTTTCGGTATCTGCGGCACGATTCCCAACTTGGTAGCAGGCCGGCCTCGGCGGCGCCAGCGAGGGTGGGCGCTCCCGCGTCCTTGACGGAGAGTTCCGGCTCGATCCCCAATACCGGCCATTCAATGCCGATCTCCGGATCTAGCGGGTGCACCTCGTGTTCCCCGGCCGGGTTGTAGCCCTCGCTACAGAGGTACACCACTGTTGAGCCGTCCTCCAGAGCGCAGAAGCCGTGCCCGAGTCCTTCAGACAGGTAGACGGCCCGGCGGTCATGCTCGTCCAGGAGGACCGAGGTCCATTTGCCGAACGTCGGTGATCCGACGCGGATATCCACAATGACATCGAGCACCGAACCGCCTACACACATCACATACTTCGCCTGTCCGGGTGGGACGTCGGCGAAGTGGATTCCGCGCAGGACCCCCTTGGCTGAGACGGAAGCGTTGGCCTGGACTCAGTATCGTAGACGGTGACCCACAGCTTCGGCGAACAACGGGGCCTTGAACCACTCGAGGAACGCGCCACGCTCATCCCCGTGGACCTTTGGAGTGAACAGCCAGGCGCCCTCAATCTCCAGCGGTTCAACCTGCATGGTGATAAGAGTACCTGTCAGATCGCCAGCTCCCACCGTCAAAGTCCGACCGGTCAGGATATCCACGACCGGGAGTTCCTGGATCAAGGCGCAGAGCTTGCCGCCCGTTCAAGTCGCTCAGGTGCCCACGCCCATCGCGGCTCTCACGCACAGTCCAATCCTTCTGAGCGTGTAGGTCCGCCGCCAGGGGGAGGCTGACCGAAACCCGATCTTCTTCCTCCTTTCGGATGAAAAAGGCGTTACTACCGACTCTGTTCGTGCCAACAAGCGTGAAACCGCGAGCCCCCCGATGAGGTGGACAAAGGCAGGAAGAGAGGCGCCATAGTAGAGGTGCGAAGTAGCGGGCCCGAGCGCGGTCGAAATCGTCCTTGCGCGGGACGGCGATGCAAGACCTTCCTCCGAAGAGGGGCTGATACTCGAGTACGACGATCCTGACACCGTCGAAGTCGATCTTCTCGGCGACCCAGTAGTCGTTGCCGTCAATATCCAAAGAAAGGATGTCTTATCCGTCCATGGAGTGCCCGTGCATTCGTCACGAGTTGACCTACGCTGTCTGGTGTTATCCATGCCTGCTGAGGGTCGAGTGTTGAACGCCAGTAGGCCGGCAGGCTACGCACGGATCGCAGGAGATCGCTACGGGCGTCGACCATGGGGGCGACTGCCGCTGAGCGGAACTCAGCGAGAAATCGCGTGTTGCACTCCCGAAAGTCGCCACAGCCCAGTTCGAGAGCTTTTGGCTGGGCGATGTCCAGGGCGTCACACAGGTAGTCAAGGATTCCGTCCTCCCCCCACTGGCTGTAGACCTGCACCTCTGAGTCCCAGAGGTGTGTGAAGCAGGGTCGAGCTGCTCGCTGAGCCTGGATTGCGGCGACTCCGGTCCGGAATACGGGATCCCCCAACAGTTCCCTTCGAAGGAATTCGACCTTCCGCCTTGCCCATGCAACATCAGTCACGATTCTTGGCCTCTCTTCGCTACCGGCATCGCATCCGCGCTCATTGTCCCGCCCATTGTCCCGCCGAACCCCGGGCGAGTCAGGAGAGTGTCTCGCCTCGGCGCACGACTCCCGTGCTGGCCGGCCGGACCGCTGGTGCGTTTCGCAGCCAACCTACCTGCTGCCGTGCCGGCCCCTGGCGGGCCATCCCGGTGGTCGGCGAACATGGCCCACCGTCGCGGCATCGTTCGGAACAGCTCCGAGTCGAGGTCGGCCATCGGAGTCGCAGGCCGCACGGCCGATCCAGATTGGATTCGCCGACGCCTCCGGTTGCGTCCCGCCGTTTGGTGTAACTCGGGGTGTGGCTCTGTGAGCAGGGTCAACTATGCCGTAGCGAGTTCGGGTGTGGCGTTCACCTCCTCGGTGCGGGTGGGTAGGGCGATCGGCGGGGTTGGGTAGAGCAGGGCCATGGACCCTTCGGATAGGTAGCGCCGGTCGGCGTCGAGCCATTCGTCGTGGGCTTCGATGAGCACGCAGGCCGACAACCGCAGCAGGGCGTCGGTGTTCGGAAAGATCCCGACGACGTCGGTGCGCCGCTTGAGTTCCTTGTTGACTCGTTCGATGGGGTTGGTGCTCCAGATCTTGGCCCAGTGGGCCTGGGGGAAGTCAGCGAACGCGGTCAGGTCGGCCTTGGCCTCGCGGAGCATGGCCGCGACCGCGGGCAGCTTCACGGCCAGGGTGTCGGCGACGGTGTCGAGCTGGTCGCGGACCGCGCCGGGGGTGGGTTGGGCGAACACAGTGCGGATGTAGGCCGCGACCATGTCGGCCTCGGCCTTGGGGACCTTGGCCAGCACGTTGCGCAGGAAGTGCACCCGGCACCGCTGCCAGGCCGCGCCCTGCAGCACGGTGCTGATCGCCGCGGTCAGTCCGGTGTGCGCGTCGGAGACGACCAGCTGGACCCCGTGCAGGCCGCGGGCGCGCAGGTCACGCAGGAACTCGGTCCAGAACGCCTCGGTCTCGCTGTCACCGACGGCGCAGCCCAGCACCTCGCGGTGGCCGTCAGCGCGTACTCCGGTGGCGATCACCACCGCCTGGGACACGACCCGGCCGTTGACCCGGGCCTTGCAGTAGGTGGCGTCAGCGAACACGTAGGGGAACGGCTGGTCGTCCAGCGGGCGAGTCCGCCACGCGGCGACCTCGGTGTCGAGTCCGGCGCAGATGCGCGACACCTCGCTCTTGGACACCCCGGTGCCGCCCATCGCGGTGACCAGGTCGTCGACCCGACGCGTCGACACCCCTTCGACGTAGGCCTGCATGATCACCGCGTGCAGGGCCACGTCGATCCGCCGGCGGGGGGCCAGCAGCGCGGGGAAGAACGATCCCGTGCGGGTCTTGGGAATCTTCACCGTCACATCCCCCACCCCCGTGGTCAGCGTCTTGTCACGGGTTCCGTTGCGCTGCGTCGTGCGGGTCTCGGTGCGCTCGTGCAGACCGGCGCCGATCACCGCGGTCGCCTCCGCGTCGACCAACTCCTGCAGCATCGCCGCGAGCAGCCGGCGCATCAACTCACCACCATCGCCGGCCTTCATCGACTCGACCAACGCGAGCAGGGCAGACTGATCCAGGGCCATCGTGTGTTCCTCTCCATGAGTTCCTTGGCGGGTACTCACAGAGACTCACGCGATGGCCCCTCGATCAGCCGGACCGACACGAACCGGTCACCGATCAGGAACCCGTCAACGCGGCATTTTTGTCTCGGCGGCCAGCATCTGTACGATTAGGAGGTCCGCCAGCGGCTTGCCATGCCGAGTCCTCCCGGTGGGCGCGCCGCCTTAGCTCAGGGGTAGAGCAGCTCACTCGTAATGAGCAGGTCCGGGGTTCAAATCCCCGAGGCGGCTCCACTGTGAAGTCCCGGGACATCGTTAACCGGTGTCCCGGGACTTCCTATGTGTGTGGGGTTTGCGGCCGCCGCGTTGGGGGCTGCCTTTGGGTGGGCCGGGTGGTATGCCGAGTGGTTGGTAGTCGCGGGCGGGGACAAGGGTGATGTCGCGGATGATTCCGTCGGTGTCGGTGTCGGTGTCGGTGTCGGTGTCGGTGTCGGTGTCGGTGTTGATGATGGTGATGCGCAGGTGTGGATCTGGATGCGCCGGTCGTGCTCCGTGTTCGTAGCCCAGGCCGATGTGGTGCAGGGGGAGGCGAGTCTCCCAACGTCACTTGAAGGAGGTTTCGCCACACCGAACCCCGCGGACTTCCTATTGGGACCAATGGCTGCCGGCCGGGGCCATTGTCCTCTTACCCCTGCTTCCGCTGAGGACCATTGTGAAATGGGTCTCTGCGTAGGCCAGAACGGGGATGATGGTGAGACCAGGACTTGTGGTAGGTCTGGCGCTACTCCTGGTGGGGGGCCTGGTACCCGGCGGGTCACTCGGCGAAGTTGGGGTGGCGGCAGCGGCAGCGGCAGACGGTGCGGTGATGCCGTTCGACTTCGATGGCGACGGGTACGCGGACCTGGCGGTGGGGGTGCCCTTCGAGGATCTCCGAGGGAGGCGAGACGCTGGTTCCGTGCAGGTGCTGTACGGGTCTGTGTAGGACCCACGACGCGGGACCAGATGTGGCACCAGGGCCGCAAGGGGGTGAAGGGGCCGGCCGCTCCAGGCCGGCGACCAATTCGGCTCGAGACTCTCCTCAGGTGACTTCGACGGCGATGGGTACGCCGACCTCGCGATCGGAATACCAAACGAGGACCTCAGCGGCCACAAGGACGTCGGTGCGGTGCCGGTCCTCTACGGAGGGCCGAAGGGGCTGACCAGACGGGACCAAGTCTGGCACCAGGGAAGTCGTGGCGTGCCAGGGAGCAACGAAGCGGGCGACAACTTCGGGTGGGCTTTGGCCGCCGGTGATTTTGACCATGACGGATTCTCCGACTTGGCGATCGGGAGCCATTGGGGAGAGTGTGGGTGACGCTCCGATGGCTGGGGCCGTCGTAGTCCTGCGCGGGTCACGATCCGGCTTGACATCTTCAGGCGCAATGTCCGTCCGTCAGGGCAAGGACGGTCTGCCGGGGCAAGCCTCAAGCGCATGAGTACCTCGGGCACAGCCTGTCTGCTGGTGATGTGAACGGGGACGGGTCCGATGATCTGGTCATAGAGGTGCAACTGGCCGGAGATCCGTTTCCGTCACGCTGTTCGGAGAGCCCCTCATTGACTGTCTGTACCAACGCAGGTTTGTTGCCTGCGGTGCACGTGCTCTATGGCGGGTCCAATGGACTGGACTCGTCGGGTGGCCAGTACTTCTCGGTGACTGATCTCGGGCCGGACCTAACCGTGCTCGGTGGTCTGGCCCTGTCGGATGTCAACAGCGATGGTCTCGCTGATCTGAATCTAGCTGCCATAACCTCCCGAACGCGGAGAAGGTGGCGGTGCTACATGGTTGGGCCGATGGCCTTCATCCCACCCTGCTGCCAGCGGCCGGTACTCCGGGGTTGGATGCGGTCTGGTCGATTCCAGATGCGCGACATGACTGGAGCCGGGGTGCTTTCGGGCTCGGGCGACGGACTGCGAATCTGGTCCTGGGTGACCTGACGGGTGATGGCCACGTTGATCTCGGCCACCGCGGCCGAATCCCACGGTCAAGGTCATTCTTGGGACCGGATTGGGCCTCGGTTCGACGATCGTGGACTGGCAGGTCGGCGAGTGGACAGGTCTTGCTGCTCGCCCCCTCAGCGGCGGGTCACACGACTGGCTGATCGAAGGTTTTGGGTGGGCCACCGTAGGGTCCGATGGCACGGAGCCCGGGCACGTGTCCGTGCTGCAAGGCAGGCCATCCGGAGAACACGGCCCGATCATGGTGTGGGATCAGGACAGCAGAGGCATCAAGGGCAAGGGGGAGCCAAATGACGCCTTCGGATACGTCATCGGGTAGGCATGCAGCGACCATCCGTGGGCACCGGTAAGTAGCAGCGTCGATGGCCGGCTAGGAGATGGGCAGTCTCGCGGGAACGGTTCGGGCACCGAGCGGATCAGCAGCCCGATGCCGACCAGGAGACCGGCAATTCCGGCCCAGAACTCGCCACGGTTGGTCAGCCAGTCGGTGAAGCCCGCCATCACGTGGACCCGGCGCCCCTGCGGGACGAGCAGGTAGCCGACCACGACGGCTGCCTGCAGGAGAAGGGCGCAGAGCGTGTAGGTCAGGACCAGGACGAAGTTCTCGAAGAAGTTCAGGCCCTGTGCGCCGATCTCGACCATGGCCACGGCAAACACGACGTCCACCAGCGACTGCACGGTGACCAGGACCACACCGAAGCCGAAGAGCAGGGGCATGGGCAAGCTCAGCTTCTCGACCAGGTCGTCCGGCGCATGCGAGCCGCCCTTCCGCGAGCGCACCAACATGAAGATCCCGGCCCCGAACAGGAAGACACCCCCAGCGACCTGGACACCCGGCTCCAACCACGGGTGCCGTTCGTTGACCTCGGCAATCCTCGAACCGAAACCGGTGGTGAACAGCAGCCCCAAGGTCATCAGGGCCAGGAACGAGCCCAGCAGGAACACCATGGCCCTGCGCAGCCCGTTGGCCTGGGCGAGCAGGATCGGCATGAACGCGATCCCGATGGCGTCGATGGCCGCCAACCCCAGTCCCGCGACCTCTGTGAGCAGGCTCAGCTCCATCGACGCGACTCCGTCCGTCGTCC
This sequence comes from uncultured Actinomycetes bacterium, assembly GCA_963697345.1. GTDB lineage: Bacteria > Actinomycetota > Actinomycetes > S36-B12 > CAIYMF01 > Prado023. Next base: position 38,934 of record CAVONS010000013.1, read on the forward strand.
CGCACGAACGACGCAGCGCCGGATCGAGGGGTCCCAGGGCATCGTGGTCTCCTCGCGACGGCTGGCTCGGCTTGTAGGAGGGTAGCCCGTTGCGCCGCCAACCACGCAGTGACCGCACGTGGGGCACACTGGATCGATGCGCTGGGCCACCCTCGTCCTCGCGGGAGCACTCGTCCTGACCGCGTGCTCGAGCGGGTCGCCGGACTTGCCGACGGTGACTGGCTCGGTGCCGGCTGGCGTGAGCGAAGCCGCCGCGGACACCGGTGGGGCGGGTCGAGCGGCTGACGGTGAGCTGTACCCCGACGTGATCGCCGCCACGGCCACGAGGGATGCGGATGGAACGTGGCAGGTCTCAGCCACCCTGAGCTCGCCCTATGACAGCGCCGAGCGGTACGCGGACGCCTGGCGCGTGCTTGCGCCCGACGGCACCGAGCTCGGCGTCCGGGAGCTGACCCACGACCACGCGGGTGAGCAGCCCTTCACGCGCTCCCTGGCCGGGGTGGAGATACCGGCAGGCGTTGACGTCGTCACCGTCGAGGGGCGCGACCAGATCAGCGGCTGGGGTGGGACAACGGTGGACGTCGAGCTGCAGCCGTAGCGCGCGCGGAAGCGCCACTACGGACAGGCCTGACAGCTCGCACGGCCCGGGGCGGCCGGGCGCCATCCCGACACCTGCGCCCGCCGCGAGTTCGTTCGCCGATGCTGTGGGAACCTTGCTGGCGTGACTTGGGAGGCATGGTTCACGCTCGCTGTGTTGGTCGGTGTCCTCGCGTTGCTCATCCGCGGGCGGGCATCGGCGGCGGTAGCCGTCTTCGGGGGCAACATCGTGCTGCTGGCCGCCGGGGTGATCGACACCGAGCAGTCCCTGGCCGGGTTCTCCAACCCCGCTCCTCTGACCGTTGCGGCGCTGTACGTCGTGGCCGCAGGTGTGCAGCGCACCGGGGCTCTGACTCCGGCCCTGCACGGGGCCCTCGGGCGCCGCGCTGGCGTGCGGATGCCCTTGCTGCGACTCGCGGTGCCCTCAGCAGCGGCGTCCGGCTTCCTGAACAACACCCCGATCGCCGCGATGCTCATCCCCGAGGTGCAGTCGTGGGCTGAGCGGTACAAGGTGTCGGTCTCCAAGCTCCTGATGCCACTGTCGTTCGCTGTCGTGCTGGGCGGCCTGCTCAGCGTGATCGGCACCTCCACCAACCTGGTGGTGTCCGGCCTGATGGAGAACGCGGGGATTGGAGCGTTGGGCTTCTTCGAGATCGGCAAGATCGGACTGCCGATCGCTGTGATCGGTATCGCCACGATGGTCGCCCTGTCCGCCTGGGTGCTCCCGGCCCGCCGGTCGGTGGCCCAGGAGCTGGCTGACCAGGCGCGGGACTTCTACATCGAGGTCAGCGTCCAGCCGGGGGGGCCGGTCGATGGCAGGACCGTCGAGCAGGCGGGCCTGCGCGAGCTGCAGGGGGTGTTCCTGACCTCGGTCGACCGGGGGGACACCGTGATCGCCCCCGTCCGCCCCGAGACCGTGCTGCGCGGTGGGAACGTCCTCCGGTTCGCCGGTCAGGCCACCAAGGTCCTCGACCTCCAGGGTCATCGCGGTCTGGAGTCCGCTGAGAGCGAGCACATCGAGTCCCTGGCCGACCCCGCGGTCCGCTACTACGAAGCCGTCATCGGCACCAAGTCCCCGCTGGTGGGCCGCACTCTGAAGGAGGCCGGCTTCCGCAACGAGTACCAGGCCGCCGTGGTCGCCATCCATCGCGACGGTGGCCTGCTTGATGCCAAGCTCGGCCAGGTCCCCCTCAGGCTCGGCGACACCCTCATCCTGCTGTCAGATCCGGGCTTCAAGAAGCGCTGGGGCGACCGGGATGACTTCCTGCTCATCGCTCCCATGGACTCGGCCCCCAGCGTGCCCGTCTCGACAGCCAAGGCCGGCCTCGCGCTGGCGATCCTCGCGGGCATCATCATCCTGGCGACGCTGGACCTCGTCCCGATCCTGGTCGGCGCCCTGGTGGGTGCGATGTTGATGGTCACGTTCGGGGTGCTGACTGCGACCGAGGCGCGGCGCGCGGTCGACCTCGAGGTCATCGTCATCATCGCCGCTGCGTTCGGACTCGCCGCGGCCATGGAGAACTCAGGGCTCGCGGAGCAGGCGGCGAGCACGGTGACCTCGGCCTTCGGCACGTGGGGGGACAGAGGGGCACTCCTGGGCATCGTGCTCGCCACGATGATCCTCACCGAGATGATCACGAACAACGCCGCTGCCCTGCTCATGTTCCCGATCGGGCTGTCCCTGGCCGCCGGCACCGGCCTGAACCCGGTGGGTGTCGCGATCGCGATCGCCGTCGCTGCCTCGGCGTCCTTCCTGACGCCCATCGGCTATCAGACCAACACCATGGTCTACGGTCCAGGCGGCTACAAGTTCACCGACTACTGGCGGCTGGGGCTCCCGCTGTCGGTGGTGGTGGTCGTCATGGTCGTGGGGTTGGTGCCGGTCATCTGGCCGTAAGGCTGCTCAACGCAGGCGCGCCACCCGGCCGACCACCCTCGTGACCCCCTCCAGCAGTCCGGCGTGCCGCACCGGCGCCACCCGCGCAGCGAGGTCACCCAGGACCGCCTCAGGCGCGATCAGCACCCGGGCCTGTCGCCGCTGCACGCCGGACAGGATCTCGGCCGCGGCCTTCTCAGGTGGGTAGCGCAGCAGTCGGTCGACCTTGGCGATCTCACCGCCGACCTCCTCGGGGGCGCCGGCTGCGATGCGTGCCGAGGAGGCGATGCTCGTCCGGATCCCGCCCGGATGCACCACGGTCACGCCCACGGCTCGGTCGGCGAGCTCCGTGCGCAGGACCTCGGAGAACCCGCGGAGCGCGAACTTGCTCGACGAGTACGCCGACTGGCCCGCGGGGGCGATGATCCCGAAGAGGCTGGACATGTTCACGATGTGGCTGCCCGAGTTCGCCACGAGGGTGGGCAGCAACGCATGCGTGAGGGCCACGGGGGCGCGGAAGTTGATGTCCATCACCCAGTCGAACTCCTCGAGCGTCATGTGCTCGAAGAGGCCACCCAGGGCCACACCGGCGTTGTTGACCAGCAGGGTGAGGTCCGGATGCTCCGCCGCAACCTGCGCGGCGAGTGCCAGGAGCGCGACCCGGTCAGAGACGTCGATGGTGTGGGTCTCGACCGCCACGCCACCGGCCCGACCACGGACTGCGTCCGCCACCGCCGCCAGGCGATCGGCGTCGCGATCCAGCAGCACCAGGTCACTGCCGCGATCGGCCAGGCCCAGGGCCAGCTGCTCGCCGATCCCGCCGGCCGCGCCCGTCACCAGGGCGGTCCCTGCGCCGAAGTCGTACCGCTCCAGGCGACTCATCGATGGGCCTCCTGGCGAGCCCCGCCCGCTCGGGAGGTCGCCGCTGCCCGTCCCACGTGCGACCAGGGAACCATCGTCATCTCCTTCGTCACGTCCGCATGGCCGAGGCGCCACGTGTCCACGAGGTAGTTCTGGCCCACCCGCCACGGGTCGTGGTCCGACTGGTGCGGGAACAGGTGCTCGGAGCGTTTCAGGTAGCCCGAGGTCATGTCGAGCAGCGGGCGCGTCGACGCACCCGACGGCGGGCGGGGCACTGCGTAGGCCACACCCGCACGGTCCATGTGCCGCAGGAGTCGGGTGACGAAGCGCGCGACGAGGTCCGAGCGCAGGGTCCATGAAGCATTGGTGTATCCGATGGTCAGGGCCATGTTGGGCACACCGGAGAGCATGAGGCCCTGGTAGGCGAACCGCGTGGCCAGCTCCACCTCCTGGCCGTCCACGACCAGGTCGATCCCGCCCAGGGGCAGCAGCTTCAGGCCAGTCGCCAGGACGACGAGGTCGGCGGCCAGCAACCGGCCGGAGGCCAGTCGGATCCCCTCGGGCTCGAAGCGCTCGATGTGGTCGGTGACGATCTCGGCGCGACCATCGGCCACCGCACGCGCGAGGTCCCCGTCCGGCATCACGCACAGTCGCTGGTCCCAGGGCTCATACGTGGGCGTGAAGTGCTCATCCAGCAGGGCCGGATCATCGATGTACGCCGCCAGTCCCCTGCGCAGCAGCGCTCGGGCCAGGTGCGGGCGTCGGCGGCACAGCTGGTAGAACGCCTGGGCCAGGGTGACGTTGCGGGCACGGATGATCCGGTGGGCAGCCTGGGCGGGCAGGTGTCCGCGCAATGCGTCGGCCAGCCGGTCCGTCGGCGGCAGCGCGGTCATGTACGTCGGGGAGCGCTGCAGCATCGTGACCGAGGACGCCGCCGTGGCCAGTTCAGGCACCAGCGTGACGGCCGTCGCTCCGCTGCCCACGACCACCACATCTCGGCCTGCCCACGCCACATCCTCAGGCCAGTGCTGGGGATGCACGATCGTGCCCGCGAACTCGTCCTCGCCCGGGAAGGTGGGCCGATGCGGATCGTCGTAGTCGTAGTAGCCCGAGCAGATCCACAGGAAGGAGCACGTGTAACGACCCGGAGCCCGGTCGGGTCCCGTGTGCACCTGCAACCGTCCACCTCGCGTGCTCCGAGGACCACGACGCCTTCTCCACCCGCGTGCCGTACCGGATGTGCCGGTCGAGTCCCGCCTTCGGTCACCGTGTCGGTGAGATAGGCCAGGATGCTGGGGCCGTCGGCCATCGCCAGGCCGCCGCGCCAGGCCCGGAACGGGTAGCCGAAGGTGAACATGTCGGAGTCCGAACGGATGCCGGGGTACCGGAAGAGGTCCCAGGTCCCGCCGAGGCTCTCGCGGGCCTCGAGGATGACGAAGCTGCGCTCGCGGACAACGCTGACTGAGCCGCCAGGCGGACCCGATCCCGGACAAGCCGGCACCCACGATCAGGACGTCGACATGCCCGAACTCCTCGACGGCGTCAGCGACGTCCGCGCCGTCCGTTGCGCTGTCCGCACCGCTCACGGCCGGCTCGAGCCCATCAGCGTCCAGTTGACCACCGGCACGTTCACGAGGCGGCGCAGTTCGAGTGAGTCGACGTGGAAGCCCGTCGCGGCCAGGGCTGCCCGGGTGTCCTGCGTGCATCGGCAACCGCCGGCCAGGCGGGGCCAGATCCCACCCACCGAGACGACGCTCTGGAGCCGGGCGGTCCACGTCCCCGGCTCCGCCCGGACGTGCTCGAGCACGCACACGCTGCCCTCCGGGTGCAGGACGCGCCGAGCCTCGGCCAGGACTCGGTCGACCGAGTCCACCGAGCACAGCACGTAGGCGAACAGGACGCTGTCCACGGAGTCGTCGGGCAGCGGGAGCTCCTCGCCGACGGCATCGATGAGCTCCACGTCGATCCCGCGCGCTCGCGCCGCCTCAACCCGATCCAGGGAGGAGCGACGCATCGACGCGCTTGGCTCGATCGCCACGACCGAGGTGACCGCGGCGGGCAGATGGTCCAGGTCATGGCCCGGGCCGAGCCCGACGATGAGCAGCCGACCATGCGCCCCGGCGAGCACCTGCGATCGCGCAGGCCCCAGGTCCGAGTGCTCGCCCGCGTCCGCGATCACCTGGTAGAGGCGCGTGAACACGGGGTGGTCATGGGCCGGCACCGCCCCAGTATGCCGAGGTCGGAGGACATCCGGGCACCGGTGGGCCGACCTCCCACGGGGCTGCTTCCTATAGTGGGAACCCCCTCCGACGCACCGGGTCACGGAGCCGCGGAGGCCCACCGACGTGGAAGGACCGCGATGAACCTCGCCAGCAACCTCGCCCGCGCCGCCGAGGCGGACCCCGCCAAGTCGGCCATCATCTTCGACGACACCGTCATCGGGTACGGCATGCTCGCCCAGGGCGCGGCACGTGTGGCCGGATGGTTGCAGTCCCTGGGGGTCCAGCCCGGGGATCGGGTTGCGGTCAGCCTGCCCAACATCCCGCACATGCCGATCGTGTACTACGGGATCCTGTGGGCCGGTGGCGTGGTCGTCCCGGTGAACCCGCTCTACAAGTCCCGGGAGTTCTCGTTCGTGCTGGCCGACTCGCAGTCGAGGGTGTTCTTCGCCTGGGACGGGGTGGCCGAGGAGGCCGGCAAGGGTGCGGCCGAGGCGGGCGCGGAGTTCATCAGCGTCGTGCCGACCGAGTTCCTCGCGATGGTCATGGCGCACGAGCCTGTGGCACTGGTCGACCGCGACGACGAGGAGACTGCCGTCGTCCTCTACACGTCAGGCACCACAGGTACCCCCAAGGGCGCGGAGCTGACCCACGCCAACATGGCACGCAACGCCCAGATCTGCGTCAACATGATCGACTTCAGCCCCGACGACGTCGTCTTCGGTGGGCTGCCGCTGTTCCACTCGTTCGGCCAGACCGTCGGCATGAACTCCACGATCGCCGCGGGCGGCACGCTCACGCTGATCGCGCGCTTCGAGCCGACCAAGGCCCTCGAGGTGCTCCAGCGCGACAAGGTCACCGTCATGCTGGGCGTGCCCACCATGTACGTCGCGCTGCTGCAGCATCCCGAGAAGGAGAACTACGACCTGTCGACGCTGCGGATGTGCGCCTCCGGTGGCGCCTCCCTGCCGGTCGAGGTGCTGCACGGGTTCGAGGCGGCCTTCGGGGCGATGATCCTCGAGGGGTACGGCCTGTCGGAGACCAGCCCGGTCGCCTCCTTCAACCACCCCGACCGCGAGCGCAAGGCCGGTTCGATCGGCCAACCCGTCGAGGGTGTGTCGTTCCGCCTGATCGACGACCAGTGGAACGACGTGGCCGACGACGAGATCGGCGAGATCGCGATCGCCGGGCACAACGTCATGAAGGGCTACCTGGGCAAGCCGGAGGCCACCGCCGAGGTCATGAACGGGCCGTGGTTCCGCACCGGCGACCTCGCCCGCCGTGACGACGAGGGCTACTACTTCATCGTCGACCGGGCCAAGGACATGATCATCCGGGGCGGCTTCAACGTGTACCCGCGCGAGATCGAGGAGGTCCTCTACGAGCACCCGGCCGTGGCCACCGCCGCCGTGGTGGGCATCCCGCACCGCGAGCTCGGCGAGGAGGTCGCGGCCGCGGTGACGCTCAAGCCCGGCGCGAGCGCCACCGAGGAGGAGCTGCGCAGCTTCGTCAAGGAGCGCGTGGCCCCCTACAAGTACCCACGCACCATCTGGATCACCTCCGAGCTGCCGCTGACGGCCACGGGCAAGATCCTCAAGCGCGAGATCCACATCCCCAACCAACCCACGCCCTGACCCGCCCCGCGCCGCCCGCAGCGGCTTCGTGCTTCCTTCCACGTCTCGTGCTTCTGGAATCCCGGAAGCACGGACCACGGACAGAAGCACGAGCGGGGAAGAGAAGCGCGAGCGACGGCCGCGGGCGCGACGCGGGGCGAGTGGGTCAGGCCAGTTGGAGGCGCAGGTTGCCTTTGGGTTTCGGGATCGGGACGGCCGCCATCTCCATCGTCTGCCCCGGGCGTGCCCGCACGCGGTGCTCAGCCAGGACCGCGGCCATGACCGCCTTGGTCATGAGCTCGGCCAGGTGGTTGCCCAGGCAGATGTGCGCGCCGCCCCCGAAGGGGACGTACAGGTGCGAGTGCGCGCGGTCCTCGGCGCGCTCGGGCGCGAAGCGCTGCGGGTCGAACTCGTCCGGCGCGGTCCACCAGTCGGGGTGCCGGTGCAGCCCGAGGCTGGCCAGCGTGACCATCTGCCCCGCGCGCAGCGGAACTCCAGCGATCTCGGTGTCACGCAGGACACCGCGCGGCGAGAAGGGCACCGGAGGGCTCAGGCGCAGGGCCTCCTTCATGACCAGTTCCGTGTCGACGAGGTCCTTGTAGTTCTCGATCGTGACATCCGCGCCGCCGAGCCCGGCAGTCTCCTCGGCCAGTCGGTCCTGCCAGGCGGGCTGCTGGGAGAGGTGCCAGAGCATGACGGTCAGGGTTGCGGTCGTGGTGTCGTGGGCAGCCAGCAGCAGGAAGATCATGTGGTCGACCACCTCGTCGACCTCCAGTGACCGCCCCTCCTCGGTGGTGGCGTGCGCCAACCGGGACAGCAGGTCCGCGCCCTCGGGCTGATCGCGTCGCTCGAGGACCAGTCCGGTGAGCAGCTCCTGGAGCCTGCGGCGGGCCCGCAGGCCACGCGCGAACGAGGTGCCGGGGATGTCCCTGCGCAGCGGCGAGACGGACGCCTTCATCATCGCGACGAACGAGGCGTTGACCACGTCGGCCTCCGGCCCCAGGTCGACGCCCACGAAGACCTGGGTGGCGATGTCCAGCGTGAGGCGCTTGGTCATCTGGTAGACGTCGATCCCCTCCGGTCCGGCCTGGGCAGATCGAGGCCGACACGTGCGCGCGAGCCAGGTGGTTGACCCGCTCCATGTAGCCAGCCAGGGCCTGGCGCCGGAATGCGTACTGCATGACACGTCGGTGCAGGTGGTGGTCGTCGAAGTCGCGCAGCATGAGGCCACGGTGGAACATCGGCCCGATGGTGAACGACCAGCCACGCTCGCTGGAGAAGTTGGCCGCCCTGTCGATGTAGATCTCCTTGGTGGCCTCCGGGCTGAGCAGCACGGTCACCGGCTGACCCAGGACCCGGACCCCGAAGGCGTCGCCGTGGGCTGCCTGCGAGGTCATGAGCAGGGACCGGGCGTCACGCAGGAACCCGACGGTGTTCCCCAGGCCGGGCAGGCCGGCGACGGTCGGGATGTCGGTCGTCATGGGGACATAGTGGCTGCTGCCTGTCCCGCATGATCACCGGGGCCCAAGCAATGCGTCCGGCCGCGCCCCTGCCACGGACGTAGGGACCGGCAGATCGCTACCCTGAGCCCATGAGCAAGAAGTCAGGCAGGACGAATCCTGAGGAAGCCGGCGACGAGCAGCTCCAGGAGGCCCTCAAGGAGGGACTGCACCCACACCGGCCGCATGAGGCTGAGGAACCGGCGGCCCGGCGCAAGACCAAGCGCATGAAGAAGTCGCTCTACGAACTCGAGCTGTTCCGCCTGCAGGCCGAGCTGGTCGAGATGCAGGAGTGGGTCCGCACCACCGGCGCACGGCTCGTCGTGATCTTCGAGGGCCGCGACGCGGCTGGCAAGGGCGGCACGATCCAGCGGATCTCGCAGTACCTGAACCCCCGCGTCGCGCGCATCGTCGCCCTGCCGGCACCGACGGAGCGGGAGCTGACGCAGTGGTACTTCCAGCGCTACGTCCCGCACCTGCCTGCCGCCGGGGAGATCGTCCTGTTCGATCGCTCCTGGTACAACCGTGCCGGCGTCGAGCGGGTCATGGGCTTCTGCACGCCTGATCAGTACCGGCGCTTCCTGCACCAGGCGCCCATCTTCGAGCGCATGCTGCTCGAGGACGGCATCCTGCTGCGCAAGTACTGGTTCAGCGTCTCCGATGAGGAGCAGGAAGCCCGCTTCCGGTCACGCCTGGACGATCCGATGCGGCGGTGGAAGCTCTCGCCGATGGACCTCGAGTCGATCACCCGGTGGGAGGACTACTCCCGGGCCAAGGACGACATGTTCGTCCACACCGACACCCAGAACGCGCCCTGGTACGTGGTGGAGTCCGACGACAAGCGCCGAGCGCGGGTCAATGCGATCCACCACCTGCTCAGCACCATCCCGTACATGCACGTGGAGCGGGCCCGGCTGGACCTCCCGAAGCGTCCACCGACCACGGGCTACATCCGGCCCCCGCGGGACGCGCAGTCCTTCGTGCCCGACCACGCCCGGATGCTGGAGATCGCCGAGCGGGCGGGCAAGCACCCACCCCAGCGCGAGGGCCAGCACTGAGCCAGGGCATGGTGAAGGGCCCGCCGGGATGTCCGGCGGGCCCTTCACCTACTGGGTGGGTGTGGCGCTGGTGGCGATCAGAGCAGGGCGGTGACGTCCACGCTCGGCGGCACGAGCACGCCGTCGATCACGTGGATCACGCCGTTGGAGGCGTCGACGTCCACAGCGGTGACCGTGGCGGTGTCGTTGAGAACGACGGCACCGTCGGGCGTGGTGATGGTGATGGCCTCACCCTCGACGGTGTCGACATCGCCTGCGGAGACCTGGTCGGAGGTGACCTCACCGGAAACGACGTGGTAGGTCAGGATCTGGGTCAGCACGTCCTTGTTCTCCGGCAGCAGCAGCGCGTCGAGCAGCCCCTCGGGCAGCGCGTCGAACGCCGCGTCGGTCGGAGCGAAGACCGTGAAGGGGCCTTCGCCGGACAGGGTCTCGGCGAGGTCGGCTGCGACGACTGCGGCGACCAGGGTCTCGAAGTCCTCGTTGCCGGAGGCAACGTCGACGATGGTGCCGACCTCCATGGCCTCCTCGGTCATGGCGTCCGACGGGCTGGCGGCAGCCGTGGTGGTCTCGGCGGCGGGCTCATCCGAACTGCTGGAGCAGCCGGCGAGGAAGAGAAGGGCGGCGATGCTGCCAGCCGTTGCGATCTTGATGTTCATGGTCACTCCTGAGTGTTGTCATGAGCCGCTCTCTGCGGCCCTCATACAGTCATTCCGGGCAGGGAGCTCGTTCAGATGCACAATTAACGAACAAGTTTGATCGAGTAGCGACCACTGTCACCGGGCGCCGCGGGAACAGTGGGCCGGGGACTGCGAATCCGAGCGCGCAGAGTGCCTCGGTATCCTCCGGTTGTGCCGCAGACCCGTCCCCACCTCACAGGGGCGCCGGCGGCCCTGTTCGTGTTCAGCAACCTGCGCGAGCAGAAGGGCGGCCTGACCCGAGCCTGGCTGCGCCGCCTGGCCGTGTTCGACGCCGCCGGCTGGGACACGCACGTGGCCACGGTCCACCCGCAGCCCGAGATCGACGAGACGCTGGTTTCCTGGCGGGCTCGAGGGCTGTTGCCGCAGCGGACGCAGGTGCACCACTACCAGCGTCGCAACAAGCGCTTCCGACCCAGCTGGAGCCGGGCGAATGACGAGAGCTTCACCCGGGACGACCGGCTGGCCGATTGGCTCGACTGGCTGGTGGGTCGGATGCCCGGGGTGGTGGTCTTCGCCGATTCCCCGGTCACCTACGCCCCAGTGGCCATGATGACCAACCCGTACGTGGGCACGATCATGTCGGTGCACCTGTCACATCGACAGACCGCCATGACCGGACCCCAGCGCGAGCGCACCGGAGCGGTGCGGCGCACGAAGTACGCGGGCCCCGCGGGGCAGCCCAAGCTGTCGGCGCGGTTCCTGCCCTACGCGTCGAGCGCGAGCGCTGTCGTGGCGCTCACCGGTCGACAGGCGCGGCACCTCGAGGAGGATGTGCCCGGGCTGCACGTCCAGGCGATCCCGAACATCATCGATCCCCCCGAGTTGGCTGGTCCGCCGGCTCGGGACCACCTGCGGCTCGTGATGCTGGGTCGCCTCGAGCCGCTCAAGCGGGTCGACCACGCGATCCGGGCGGTCGCCCTGGCGGCCCGCGAGGTCCCCGGACTGCACCTGGACGTCTACGGCAGGGGGCCTGACCAGGAACCCCTCGAGGAGGTGCGCGACGAGCTCGGTGCACAGGAGCTGGTGACATTCGCCGGCTTCACCGAGGACCCGAACAACGTGCTTGCCAGCGCTGGAGCGACCCTGATGACCTCCCGGCGTGAGGGATTCGGCCTCACAGTCGCGGAGAGCCTGGCCGTGGGCACACCGGTTCTGTCCTACGACATCGACTACGGGCCAGTCGAGCTCATCGATGACCACGTCAACGGCCGCCTGGTCCCCGACGGGTCCGTGGAGGAGCTGGCGGCTGCCATCGTCGAGACCGTGCGCGACCCCGAGGCGTGGCGCGCGATGTCCGCGGCAGGCCCGCCGTCCGTCGCGAACCTGACTGAGGATGTCGTCGGTGCCCAGTGGCTGGCACTGGCCGCCAATGTCGCTGAGGGCATCGAGATCCCCGAGGTGGCGCTGGTCGTGGAGGATCTGACCGTCCGTCAATCCGGGTTGGGTGTGTCGGGGGTCGTGGTGGCGCGGGAATCCGTGAGCGCGCCGCGCTCCTTGGTCGTCCAGTCGGGCGAGTCCGGGTCCGTAGCAGGCGTCCAGGACCGCGTCCCCGTCGAGATCGAGGGGGATTCCCTGGTCCGGGGGGCCTCAGCAACCTTGCCCTGGGCCGTTCTGGAGACGTGGGATCTGGGGGCGGGCCTTCACGCCGTGGACCATGGGGGTTCTCCCGTGGCGACGGTGGCCCCGGGAGTTCCCCGGACCTTCGTGCCCATGGCGAACGGGCCGCTCCTGCTGTCGGGCCGGGGGGTCGACCGCGGGCTGCTGAGCCGGATCGAGGTGGACGGCCCTGTGGTCGTCAACGTCTCGGACGGCGTGGTCACGGCGCGGGTGGGCGGGGACCTCACTGTGCTGTCCGACCTTCCAGTGGTTCGCGCCCGGATCCTGGGTCTCTCGGGCACACAGGTGAGCGTCGAGCTGGCTGCTGGCTACCCAGGGTTCGAGCTTGATGCCGAGTGCGAGATCGCCGTCGTGGTCCGGCGAGGTGACCTGGTGGTCCCGCTCGGGACGGTGCGTGGCGGCGAGCTCCCCGGACGGTGGTCAGACTCCGTGTGGACGCGGACCGGGATCCTGGACCTGAACAGCGACGCCCTCACCCTCCTGGATGCCGACCGGGGACCCTCGCTGCCGCTCTCGTTGGCGTCGGGCAGGGTGCTGAGCCCGATCAGCCCGGTCGGCTATGCGGCCGCGCGCCCGCTACCTGTGGAGGTCGCCGGTGCTGGTCGATGGGCACTCGCGTCCTCAGCCGAGGGGGACGCCCTGCTGGTGCCTCGCAGCGCGCTGCAGGTCAGGATCACGTCGAGATTCCGACGTCCCTGAGCGGGTCGGGCCCCCAGCGGGTGGCCCCGTGCGGGTCTGCTCAGCGCAGGATCTTCACCCCGGCGGTGCCCTTGGCCGACCACTTGACGGTGATGCGACCGCTGCCGGGTCGAGCCGTCATCCTGCACTTCGTGATCGCCTTCTTCTTGGAGCAGCCAAGCAGCCGACGGCCCAGAAGCTCGTCGCGCAGGGCGGCTGAGGCCAAGGTCGCCGGCGTGCCGGGCCGGGCGTTCACAGCTGTCTGGGCGGGGGATCCCTGGTACCACTGGATGCCGGCGAATCCCCGCCGGATCGCCTCCATGGTCGTCACCTCGACCAACCGCTTCTGCACCTTCGGGGTTGCCCAGATGCCGTCCACGTTGTCCTGGTCCGGGATGAAGTTGATCAGGTTGTGGTTGGTCTCCGTCAGCCAGATGGGTACCTTGCGCAGCTTCTTGTGCCGGGTCACCAGCTTCTTGGCCACGGCGGCTTTCCTGGTCCACAGCTTCAGGGACTTGTTGACCGACTTCTGACGGAGGGTGTAGAAGTTCAGTGAGAAGCTGTCGACAGTCCGCTTCTTGGCCTGAGCCTTCATGTACTTGGTGTTCAGCGCGGTCTTCTTGCCGTAGAGCGACGGGGTGGTGATCTCAAACCGCCCCGGGATCAGGGCGTTGGCGATCCCGCGAACGATCCGCTCCTGCTGCTGCAGCGATTCCGCGGCCTCGTTCCACGTGGTGGCAGCGCCCGGAATCCTGGGTGAGACGGTTCCGCCATTCCTCAGGTTCGGTTCGTTCCAGGCCTGAAGGACGAGCTTGTTGCGTCCGTCGGCGGCAAGGTAGTCCCGGCCGGCCTCGACCACGGCCACCACGTACCTCACGTAGGCGTCGCTCACGGGCCCCGAGCGCAGCTGGGAAGCCAGGGGGAAGGACGTGTTGGCAGCACTCTTCTCGCAGAACCAGACACGGTCGTTGTGCTGCCAGGCGTGGGGATCGTCATCGAACACCCAGGGGGCCGGGTGCCCCAAGGACACAGTCAGGCGACGGGCGCCGCTCTCGGTATAGGTCCGGAAGGCACGCTCGAGCCCCTGTGCGGCGGACTCCGCGATGGAGGTCGAGGCCTGCGGCTGCAGGGTGCACCAGGCTGCCCACATCCGTGCTGTGGTCCAGGCGCCGGAGTTGTCCGCCTGGACCACATCGTCCTGCACCCCGAAGTACTCAGGAGTGATGCGCAGTGCTGCGGCGTTGGCGGGACCGATCATGGTCACGACCATGATCACTGCCAGAAGGCTTGCCATCCCGGCTCGAAGAAGGCGCACTTGGATCCCCACCCCTTGGCAACGCTTCATCGGGCGAGCACCGACCCCCGCCAGCTCTCGCCCATGGACCCTGCTGATCCTAGCTACGGATGGAGCACGGTCTCACTGCTGTGAAACCTGTCCGAGGGCCAGTTGGTCGTCGGTTAGTGTTCCCATCACCCGTCGGTAGGAGTCACGCGGAGCCCGACCGGCGTCTCGACGCTGGACGGTGTGGACTGACTGTGGGCTCCTCGGTGAGCCAGAACCGCCACAGTGTGCCGGCGCCGGCGCCCGCGACCCCCGTGCGGGGTCCCACTGACACGTCGGGTCTCCGCGACTGCGCCGCCGGGGATTCCAGGCGAAGGGCACTGCGTGGGTCGAGCAGGTCGAGGCCGTCCTGGCTTCCTGTCGCCCCGAGTGCTGCGGCCAGGCGGGCCGGCCCGCGGGCCAGGTCTCGGTCGACATGCGCCGCGGGTCGCCGCTCGCGCGCAGCCGGTACTCCCTCGGTGACCTCTCCCGCCCTGATCAGCACTGCCCCCGCTCGGCCCGGGGCGTGTGCCACCACATTCACGCACCAGTGCATCCCGTAGGTGAAGTAGACGTAGGCATGCCCCACAGGTCCGAACATCGCTTCGTTGCGTGGTGTTCGGCGCCGATGTGCGTGCGACCCGGGATCCTCACCCACGCCCCCGTAGGCCTCCACCTCGGTGATCCGCACGGCCACTCGTTGGCCGAGGTCGCTGACCAGCAGGGCGCCCAACAAGCTGGGTGCCACATCGGCCGGATCGCGATCGAGCAGATAGCTGGCACGCGCCGAGTCCCCCGAGGCATGCCCGTTGCCCCTCACTGCTCAGGGGACTCCCCGACAGGTGGCCGCGGCACCGCCCCGGTGCCGGAGCTTGACGCCTCTGCCCCACGCATGGCCGCCTCAACTCGCTGCTCGTCGGTGTCCCCCTCGTGGCCGCCGAACTCCTCGACCAGTTCGTAGCGGCGTCCGTAGACGGTGATGATGGACTGGATCGTGGCCACCACGGGGATCGCCAGCAGCGCGCCCGTCGCGCCGAAGAGTGCGGCTCCCGCCACGACTGAGCCGAAGGCGACAGCCGGATGGATCTCCAGGGTGGAGCGCGTGACCCGCGGCGCCATGTAGTAGTTCTCGACCTGCTGGTAGCCGATCACCACAGCAAGGACGATGAGGGCCTTGATCGGGTCTCCCTCGACCAGGGCAATGATGATGGGCAGTGCCCCCGCGAGGTAGGTGCCGATCGTGGGGATGAACTGCGACACCAGGCCCACCCAGAGCGCCATGGGCAGCCAGTAGGGAAGGTCGAGCAGGAAGAACGCGACTCCGTGGAAGGTGGCGCTGATCAGCGCCAGGATCCCGCGGGAGATGACGTAGCCGCCCGCCTTCTGCGTGGAGATGTCGACCACGGTCAGGAAGGTGCGCTGGCGGGCCGGCGGCAGCCACGAGGCCACCGTGCGCCGGAACTGCGGACCGTCGGCAGCGAAGTAGAACGAGAACAGCAGGATCGTGAAGAGGGAGAACACCCAGCCGACGGCTGTCCCGAGCAGGCCGAACAGGCCCAGCCCCAGGTCCCGAGCGATGTTGGCGATGTCGTTGGCGCCGATCCCCAGCTCCTGGAGGATCTGGTCGGGGTCCAGCTGCGTTCCGAAACGCTGGTTCGACCAGGCGAGCACCGTCTCGAGCAGGGCCGGGAGACTGCGGATCAGCTCGGAGAGCTGGGTGGCCAGGAGGCTGCCGAACACGGCGAAGAAGATGGCCGAGGACAGCAGCAGGCCGCCCATCACGATGAAGGTCCCCACGCCGCGCCGGATCCCCCGCTCGGCCAGCTTGTTCACTGGCGGCTCCATCGCCAGCCCGATGAAGAAGGCGAAGAAGAGCGTGTACCAGAAGGAGGTGAGCTCGGTGAGGCCCCAGATGACGGCCTTGGAGGCGGCCACCAGGATCAGGACCAGGATGACGGCGCGGCGGAACCATGGCGGAAGGGTGCGCTGGTCCCGCGGGTCGGTCAGTGACCAGGGGAGGTTCTGGAGCGTGGGATCGCTCAGCGAGGCATCCCTGGCCTTGCGGCGCCGGCGCCGTCCCGCAGGCTGGGGTCCGTCGGTCACCGTCATCCTTGGTCCTCCTCGCCGGCGCCGGGCCGATCGGCGCCGGTCCATCGCCTGCGGGTCCATCCTGCACGTGCGTCGTGAGCAGGGCCAGGTCCTCGACCAGCCGTCGTGTGCGCGCCTCGAGCCGGGAGACCTCGTAGGCTGAGTTGGACGCAGACGAGGAGCAGGAAGATGATCGCGGTGAAGAACAGCAGGTTGGAGGGGACCTCGAAGCCCAGGGCCGTGGCCGATCGACCGGAGCGAGGCTCGGGGAAGGCCGCGACCGACGATCAGGAGGCACGCTGACCGCCAGCCAGAGGATCGCGAACCGCTCGCGGAGGATGCCGCGGCGGAGCAGTTCGAGGACCAGCACGAGCAGCACCGAGGGCTGCGGCGAGTCCGATCCAGTTCGACGTTCACGCGATCGGGTGTCCGAGAGGACCTCGTCGGCCGGAACGCCCACCGGCTCGGGGCCCAGCGCGACGTAGAGCGCGAGCATCGCACGGCCCAGGTACAGCGCGGACCGCACCGGGGATTGGCTCGGCGCGCCCGCCCTGGCGCGGCCGCATCTCGGACGGGGACCTCGCGCGACGACCAGCCCGGCGCGGGCGGCCAGGACGAGCGACTCGATCGTGTCGCCGAGGTACTCGGCCGGGTAGTGACGGGCGAACAGCGCGATGGCCCGGCGGTCCGAGGCCCGGAACCCGGAGGTCGTGTCAGTCAGCGGCGTGGCGCAGACCCGGGACAGGGATCGGGCCAGGCTGCGCATCGCCCAGCGGCGGGGGCCGCGCACCTCGTAGTCACCGCGCCGAAGCGGGCGCCGATGACCACCGAGGCGCCGTCCAGCGCCGCGACGAGGTCCGGGATGTGGTCGGCGACGTGCTGGCCGTCGGCGTCGACCTGGACGACGGCGTCGATAGTCGTGGCGCTGCGCGTAGAGGAATGCCGTCCGCATCGCGCCGCCCACACCGACATTGAAGGGCAAGGCGCACGACGTCGGCACCGCAGCGGCGGGCGACTGCCGCGGTGTCGTCGGTGGACCCGTCGTCGACCACGAGGATCTGCGCCGTCGGGAACCGCCCGCCGGACTTCGTCGATCACGGCCCCGATCGTCGACTCCTCGTTCAGGGCCGGGATGGCCACCAGCGTGCGGGGCATGGTGGCACTCTGCCACACCGGCGGGCACCGGCAGGCCAAGGCATCACTAGGATGTTCTGATGCCTGCGCCGAACGAGACCACCAGCGCGACTCGCGCCGAGCAGGGTGTGGTCACGGCCATGTATGACCGCCTCGACGAGCTCACCGACCCGGGCCTCGAAGGACCTGGCACGCGCGAAGCGCTCGATCACCGCCGGCACACCTGCGGCCACCGTCGAGCGTGAGGCCATGATCCGGGTCCACACCGAGCGGCTCGGGGCACTGGTGTCTGCCGAGCGGCGGCTGTGCTTCGGCCGGCTGGACTTCTCCGCCGGTGGCAAGCCGGTCTACATCGGTCGATTGAGCCTGGCCGATGAACAACAGTCCCTGCTTCTCACTGACTGGCGGGCCGCTGCCGCCGAGCCGTTCTACCGGGCCACCACCGCTACCCCGATGGGTGTGGCGCGCCGTCGGCACATCCTGCTCACCGGTCGCGAAGTCACAGCCGTGGAGGACGATGTCCTGGACCTCGACGCGGTCGGGGCCGAGTCGTCCTTCGAGGGCAGTGGTGCGCTGATGGCCGCGTTGGCGTCCCGGCGGACGGGTCGGATGGGCGACATCGTCGCCACGATCCAGGCCGAGCAGGACCGCATCATCCGCTCGCCCATGGCGGGGATCCTGGTGGTGGAGGGCGGTCCCGGGTGCGGCAAGACGGTGGTCGGGCTCCATCGGGCGGCCTACCTGCTCTACACGCACCGGGACAAGATCGCGCGCAGCGGTGTCCTGGTGGTGGGGCCCAACCCCCTGTTCCTGCGCTACATCAGCCAGGTCCTGCCCGGGCTCGGCGAGTCAAGCGCGGTGCTGGCCACCCCGGGCCAGCTCTTCCCCGGGGTCGACGCACAACCGGAGCCCGATGACTGCGGTGGCCCTGGTCAAGGGCGACCTGCGGATGGCCGAGGTGGTGGCCACCGCCGTCCGCAACCGCCAGCGCATCCCCGAATCGGCGCGCCAGCTGACGGTCGCGGGCACCCGGATCGTCCTGCCCCCAGCCATGGTCGGCGCCGCGCGCGACCGTGCTCGGGCCTCGCGCAAGCCGCACAACAGGGCGCGGCTCACGTTCGTCACGTCGCTGCTCGACCGACTCGTCGGTGGTGCTCGCCGAGGCCCGGGGCGTGGACCCGGACTCCAACCGAGAGATCCTGCTGGGCGACCTGCGTGACAGCCCCGACGTCCGGCGCGAGGTGAACCTGTGCTGGATGCCGCTGACCCCGCAGGGCGTCATCGCCGAGCTGTGGGCGGACCCCCGCGTCCTTGCTGCCGCAGGCCCACGCCTGTCCCGACGGGAACGGGAGCTGTTGGCGCGATCGCGCCAGGAGCCCTGGACCGTCAGCGACGTGCCCCTGCTCGACGAGGCCGCCGAGCTGCTCGGGGAGGACGACGAGCCGGCCCGGCGGGCTGCGGCCATTGCCGCCTCGGAGCGTGCGGCCGAGGAGGAGTACGCACGCGGGGTCCTGGAGATGACGGGCGTCGCGGGTCTGACCGCGGGCGCCCTGATCGATCGCTACACCGGACCGCAGGCGACGCGGCGCACCGTGGTGGATGCCGCGCTGGCGGACCGTACCTGGGCCTATGGGCACGTGGTCGTCGACGAGGCCCAGGAACTGTCGCCGATGCAGTGGCGCCTCCTGCTGCGCCGGTGCCCGGGTCGGTCGATGACAGTGGTCGGGGACCTCGCCCAGGCCGGGTCCCCGGCAGCACCGCTGACGTGGTCCGATGTGTTCGACCGGGTCGCCCCGGGGCGGTGGTCAGTCCAGCCGCTGACCGTGAACTACCGCACTCCAGCCCCGATGATGGAACTCGCTGCACGTGTGCTGAAGGCATCGGGAAGCCACGTCACGGCGCCCTCCTCCGTACGGGACGGGTCACCTCCTTCGGTGATACATGTCCCGAGCGAGAGCCACCCCGGCGAGGCGGGGGCGGGGCATCCCATCGAACCGTCGACGGCCCTGGCCGCGGCCGCGGCCGACCACATCATGAATTGGGCTCAACAGGAGGGACGGACGGCCGTCATCACGCCGCGTTCCCTGCATGAGTCGATCTCGCGGTCACTGTCCGGGCACCTGCCCTCGGGGACCCTCGGCGCGGGTAGTGCAGCGTTGGAGGCCCCCGTCAGCGTGCTGACCGTCGCCGATGCCAAGGGTCTGGAGTTCGACCAGGTCGTCCTGATCGAGCCGGGTGTGATCCTCGGCGAGTCCACCAGGGGCGGGCATGACCTGTACGTCGCGTTGACCCGAGCCACCCAGGAACTCCTGGTACTGCACACCGGGGACCTGCCCCTGGGCTTCGCGGCAGGGCCCTGAACACGACGCCGGCCACCTGACCCGGGGCGTGCGGATCAGTCCTCGCCGTGTCCGGTGACGTTGTCCGCCAACCATTCCACGAGCGGCCGTGTGCGCCGCCAGGCGTTTCGCACCCGCGTGCCGGCCGAACGGGTGGACAGCCACGGTTCGTCATAGGCGAAGGTTGTGGACACCAGAACGGTCCGATGCCGCATGAGGTCCAGGTCCGGGTGGTCGGCAGGAACTCCCCGGGGGCGGGTCCTGACGACGTCGCCACCCACCTCCATGCCGGCCTTCTCCAGCCGGGCCAGCTCCGCGCGCAGCGCGGGGACGTTCACTCCCTCGTCGATGGCGCTGCGGTAGCGCGCGACCTGTTCAGTGGTCGGGGAGTACCAGCCGGCCCCCACCATGAGCCCGCCGGAACTGACCTGCATGTAGTAGCCGCAGGCCGGGCCCACCTCGACATAGCCACCCTGATGGTCCTTGTAGGGGCTCTTGTCCGCGCTGAACCGGACGTCCCGGTAGGGCCGGAACATCCGGCCCTCGCCGAACTCATCGGCCAGGTCGGCGAGCAGGTCGCCCATCGGAGCGGCCACGCAAGCGTCGTACCGCTGCTTGTTGGCGGTCCAGAACGACTTGGAGTTGTCGAGCTCCAGGTCGGCGTAGAAGCTGAAGGCATCCGGTGGGAATCCGGTGAATCTGGTCGTCATGGCCCCACCGTAGGGACTCCGGCGGCAATCCGACACCCATCCCGGACCAACCTGTGGATGACGTCGAGCCCTACTCCCAGCTGATCGCGCGCCCGGCGGCCAGGGCGGCGTCCGTGGGGATGTCGCGACCGAGGTTCCGGTCGGCGAGGCGCTCGGTGGCCCGCTCCACGCTCTCGGCGGGGGCGGCGATGAAGCCCTGGTAGAAGTCGCAGCCCGCGCCGGTCAGGATGCGCAGCTGGCCGGGTGTCTCCACGCCCTCGGCCAGGACCCGCATGCCCAGCGCGTGCCCGATCCGGACGATGCCCTCGGCCAGGGCCCGAGTCCGGGGATCGCGTTCGATGTCGCGCACGAACACGCGATCGACCTTGAGCTCGTCCACCGGGAACTTCGCCAGGTAGGCAAGCGACGAGTAGCCCGTCCCGAAGTCGTCCAAGGAGATCCGGACCCCGAGCGCGCGCAGTCGCGCCAGCGCTTCGGCCGCGGCCTCCGGATCCTCGATCAGGGCGCCCTCGGTGACCTCGAGTGTCAGCGAGGTGGCGGGCAGTCGGGAGCGCAACAGGGCGCTGCGCACGATGTCGAGCAACCCGGGATCGGTCAGCTGGTGCGGCGAGAGGTTGACCGCCACGGAGAAGTCGGGGCCGCTGATCGGCGCCCACTGGGCGGCCTGCGCGCAGGCGTGGGTCAGGACCCAGGCGCCCATGGCGAGGATGGCGCCCGACTCCTCGGCGATCGCGATGAACTCCGCTGGGCTGATGTCACCGGCCTCCGGGTGCTGCCAGCGCATGAGCGCCTCGACCCCGACCTGTCTGCCGTCCAGGCACCGGAACTGCGGTTGGTAGGCCACCGAGATCTCGCCCCGGTCCACCGCATGGTTCAGCCAGGACGAGATCTGGACACGTCGACCGACATCAGCGCGCAGCCCCTCGTCGTAGGCCACGATGCTGTTCCGGCCACGCGCCTTGGCCCGGTACATCGCGGTGTCGGCGGCGCGCAGCAGGTTCGGCGCTGCGTCGGGGCCCGGCTCGGTGTCCACCGACAGGGCGGTGCCGATGTTGACCCCGAAGTAGAGCTCGCGATCCCCCAGGGTCAGGGGGGCGGTGATGACTCGAGCGAGGTCCCCGGCCAGGCGGGCGAGTTCCGCGCGATCGCGCACGTCGGGGACGATCAGGACGAACTCGTCTCCGGCCAGCCGTCCCGTGATGGTGGCGGCCTTGAACCCGCCCAGGCGTGTGGCCATCTGCACGAGCACCTGGTCGCCGGCTTCGTGGCCGAGCGTGTCGTTGACATCCTTGAACCGGTCGAGGTCGACGATCACCGCACCCAGCGGGCGCCCGGTGGCTGTGGACCTGGCGAGCAGGGGGCTCGAGGTCCTGCTCGACCCGTCGGCGGGTGCGCAGCCCGGTCAGCGGGTCATGGTGGGCCTGGTGCGCCATCTGACGTTCCATGACCTTGCGGGTCGTGATGTCCGTGTGTGTCGCGAAGGCCCCGCCCTGGGACCCCGGCATGGGGGCCACAGACACCATGTATGCCCGGGAGGCTCCGTCGGGGTCCTTCACGTCGTAGTCCCACTCGAACACCGGAACGCCGGCTGCTGAGCACCGCCTCGACACCGGCCGCGACCGCTGCGGCGTCCTCGGACGTGCTGGCGGCACGGCGCAGCACCGCGATGTAGTCCGCGCCGATGCCCACCCGGTCGGCCTCCACCCCACCGAGGAGAACGCCCTCGGTCCAGGCTGAGTTGACGGCCAGGATGGTCCCCTCGCGGTCGAACACCGCCGTCATGGCCCGGGATGCATCGAGCAGGGCCTGCATCCGGCGCTCGTTCTCAGCCTTGGCGAGTTCCGCGTCGATGAGGCTGGAGACGTCGCGGTTGATGGAGACGGCACCCCGAAGGCGGCCCTCCTCCACGATCGAGGCGATCGACACATCGGCGTGCAGCACACGGCCGTGCAGCGTCCGCTGCCGGACACGACCGGTCCAGCTGCCCTTGTTGATCAGGCTGATGGCCGGGCCGCCACTGCCCTGGTGGGCGCCGTACTCCGTGGTGATCAGGTCATCGAGCTTGCGCCCGAGCGCCTCTTGCTCGGAGATCTCGTACATCCGTTCCGCGCCAGCGTTCCACAGGATCACCTCGCGGTCGCGTGAGAAGCCGATGATGGCGTCGGGCATCGCATCGACCACGAGGCTGGACTGGCGCATCTGGGTCAGGGCTGTGGCGGTGTCCAGGAATGTCGTCAGGTGCGAGGCGATGCTGGCCTGGTCGGCCAGATCCGCGGTGCTCAGGCGGTCGTCAGTGCCGAGCCGTGCGGTGACCAGCAGCCCAAGGGCGCGGTCCCCGGCGATCAGGGGGGTGATCCCGAGGGCGACGATCCCGAGCCGGTCGAAGTGGGCCGCCCATTCCGGACGGGCATCTCCGAAGGCAAGCCCGTCGATGCCCAGCAGCGCGTTCTGCCCGGACTCCAGGGCAGTGCTGAACGGGCTGTCCGGACCGTCGAGGGCCACGGCCTCGAGTGCGGCCGCGAAGGTCTCGCGGCGCCCCACCTCCTCGTCGTGCAGGGCGCCCGAGCCGGGTTCGGCCGGACTGGCGCACGAGGACGGCAGCGGCACTGGATGTGGTGACCGCTGCGGCTTGCGCGCCGAGCGTCATGATTGCTGTGACGTCGTGCGACGATCGAGACATCTGGGCCAAGTAGTTCGGTTGCGACAGAACCACGGAACCGCCCCTCCCGCCGATTCGACCGAGACGGCTGGGCAGCCTCCCCGGACTACATTCGACCGAATGGGTGAAGTACTTAAACCCGCTCAGCCGCCCCCGAGGGGCAGGCTAGCGTCAGTGGCCCTCAGGCGGCACGAACCTGCCCTGCGAGTCGAGTATCTCTGCCTCGGCGCCGGCGCGACCCTCCCAGGTGGCACCCTCGACGGACTTGCCGGGCTCCAGATCCTTGTAGACCTCGAAGAAGTGCTGGATCTCGAGCCGGTCGAACTCGGGCATGTGGTGGATGTCGCGGATGTGGTCCATGCGCGGATCGCCGGCCACGACGCAGACGACCTTGTCGTCACCGCCGGCCTCGTCGCTCATCCGGAACATGCCGATCGCGCGGCACTCGATGATGCAGCCCGGGAAGGTCGGCTCGTCGAGCAGCACAAGGGCGTCCAGCGGGTCCCCGTCCAGCCCGAGGGTGTCGTCGATGAATCCGTAGTCGTGTGGGTACCGGGTGGCCGTGAACAGGCGCCGGTCCAACTTGATCTTGCCGCTGTGGTGATCCACCTCGTACTTGTTGCGGCTCCCCGCAGGGATCTCGATCACCACATCGAACGTGAGTGGGTCCACAACGCCTCCAGCCGGGTGCCTGCTCCTGATGGCCGGACACTACCTGACCCGGGATGCCGGCTGCTTGCCGCAGCGGATCCCCGACCATGTGAACCGCCCATTCAGCGACCCGTGACTGAGGCTCGGTAGCCTCCCGTACATGCATGTCGTGGGCAAGATCATCGTCTGGTTGCTCATCGCCCTGCTCGTCCTGGTGCTGGCCCTGTCAGCCTGGTTCTTCTGGATGACCCGGCGCTCCTTCCCGCAGACTGCGGGGACCGTCGACGTCCCCGGGCTGTCAGCCCCGGTGACAGTCCAGCGCGACGCGCACGGCATCCCCAACATCTACGCCGACACCACCGAGGACCTGTTCTTCGCCCAGGGCTACGTGCACGCCCAGGACCGCTTCTGGCAGATGGACTTCAACCGGCACGTCACCGCAGGCCGAATCTCCGAACTGGTGGGCGAGAGCCAGTTGGACACGGACAAGTACCTGCGCACCATGGGTTGGCGGCGGGTCGCTGAGCAGGAGTGGGGCCCCGCGAGTCCCGAGAGCAAGAAGGTCCTGCAGGCCTATGCCGACGGCGTGAACGCCTACATCTCCGACAAGAGCCCGACCGAGCTGGGCCTGGAGTACCTCATGCTCCGTCTGACCGGTGGCGCCGGGTCGATCGAGCCGTGGACGCCGATCGATTCCCTGGCGTGGGGCAAGGCGATCGCGTGGGACCTGCGCAGCAACGCCGACGATGAGGTCAATCGGGTCAAGTACGCCGCTGCGGTCGGGGGACCGCGGTCCTTGGAGCTGTACCCGGACTACCCCTTCGACGAGCATCCGGAGATCGTCGATGAGGGGACCGTCGTCGACGGGGAATTCGTCTATGGGGCCGCATCCCCTTCGGCGGAGCCGGGTTCGGCATGCACCGGCTCCGACTGCCCGGACCCGGCCGACGCGCAGCGCATCGAGGTCGCTGAGGAGGCCCTCGTGGGGATCGGCGTCGGTTCTGCAGCCCGCGCCGGGATGTCCCCGCTGGCACGGACCACCGCTGATGCCATCGAGGCGGTGGATCCCGCGCTGACTGGGCTGGCGCGGATCGAGGCCACGTTGGGGGCGCTCATCGGCCCGGTCGGTGACGGGATCGGCTCGAACTCGTGGGCGGTGGGCCCGCAGCCAGTCGTCGACCGGATTGGCCCTGCTGGCCAACGACCCTCACCTCGGCCCGGCGATGCCCTCGGTCTGGTACCAGGTCGGTGCGCACTGCCGCACGGTCTCGGCCGAATGCCCCTATGACTTCTCGGGGATGAGCTTCCCGGGTGTCCCCGCGGTGATGTCAGGTCACAACCAGAAGGCGGGCTGGGCGGTCACCAACCTGGGGCCGGATGTCACCGACATGGTCCTGGAGAAGATCGACGCGACCGGCTACTTCGTCGACGACGAGCACAGGCCCTTCACGGTCATCGAGGACGTGATCAAGGTCGCCGGGGGTGATGACGTGCCGATCACGATCCGCCTCACCGAGCATGGACCCCTGATGAGCGATGTGGGCGAGACCGAGCAGGAGGTCGCCGAGGATGCTCCCCTTGCGTCAGGCACGCCCGCACCTGGGGAGGAGTACGGCGTCGCCTACCGGTGGACAGCCCTGGAGCCCGGCCGCACGGTCGAGGCGATCATCCAGTTGGTCCACCATGGAGAACTGGGACGAGTTCCGCGCTGCAGCCGCCAACTGGGCGGTGCCGGCCCAGAACCTGGTCTATGCCGATGTCGAGGGCAACATCGGCTACCAGACGCCGGGCAGTCATCCCCATCCGATCCGGCTACTCCGGGCAAGTACCCGGTGCCCGGGTGGGATTCGCAGTTCGACTGGGAGGACTACATCGACTTCGATGCGCTGCCGAGCATGCTCAACCCGGACAGCGGTCTGGTGGTGACCGCGAACAACGCCGCCATCGGGGACCAGTACCCGTTCCTGTTGACCGACGACTGGGACTACGGGTTCCGCGCCCAACGGATCTCGGACCTGCTGGAGGAGGCCACGGCCGGCTCGGCGACGGTCGATGCAGCCGGCTTGTCGGCAATCCAGCTCGACACGTTCAACGCCGTCGCGGCCACTCTCGTGCCACGCATGCAGGACGACGGTGCAGGGCCTCGACGAGCAGACTTCCGCGGCCTTCGCGCTGTTCGACGGCTGGGACTTCCACAGCGATGCCGACTCGGCGGCCAGCGCCTACTTCAACGCCTTCTGGCGCGACGCTGCAGGATCCCTTGTACAACGACGAGCTCGGTGCGGACGCGCGGTCCAACGGCGGGGACCGCTGGTGGTACGTCGACCGACCAGCTGTGGGACGAGCCCGACGACCCCTGGTGGGACGACGTCGCCGACACCGGACCGTCGAGTCGCGTGACCAGACCGTCGCGGCCTCGCTGACCGCAGCCGCCACAGAGCTCACCGACCGCATCGGCGATGACCCCGCGGACTGGACCTGGGGGCAGCTGCACACCCTCGAGGTGGTGGCCAACCCGTTCGGGGCATCGGGGATCAAGCCGCTCGAGTGGATCTTCAACCGTGGTCCTGTCGAGTTGGGCGGGGGCAGCAGCATCGTGAACGCCAACGGCTGGGACGCATCGGTCTCCTGCTTGAACGAGGAGGCCGAGGAGGCCTACTGCGCCGACGCCCCGACGGTCCAGCCCGCCTACCGGGTCAACTGGATCCCGAGCTTCCGGTCGGTCACGGACTTCGCTGACTTGGACAAGTCCACGTGGATCCACCTCACCGGAGCCAGCGGGCACGCCTTCAACGCCCACTACGACGACCAGCTCGAACTGTGGGCGCAGGGCGAGACCCTGCCCTGGTCGTTCACCGAACCCGCGGTGCAGGCCGCCGCGCAGGACACGCTGACGCTGCAACCGGTCGGGTAGCGGCACGTAGGCTCCCGCCGTGATGCGCCTGCGGCTTCGGATTCCCGTGCTTGGGGTCGGCGCCCTGGTGCTGGCCGTGATCGGTGGTGGGCCCAGCGTTGCTGTGGCTCCATCGCTCGGGTCCGCTGACGTGCCCGACCCGCGGGTCCCCACGGCCGCTCCCGTGCTGGTCGCCGTTCCGGTGGGGCCAGAGGCGGGCGGTGCCGCGTGGTGCCCCCGGTGCGACTGACCCCGGGGCGCCCCTGTCCCCGGACGCGGTCGATGCGGCGCTGCGCCCCCTGCTGCGTGGTGGTGCACTGGGTTCTGGCCGCACTCCGGCTCATCCGTCGTCGACGTCGCTCACCGGCGAGGTGCTCTACTCGGCCTCCGACGATCCCACCGTCCCAGCCTCGACGATGAAGCTGGTCACCGCGGCCTCCGTGCTGGACTCCCTCGGACCGGACGAACGACTGCGCACGCGGGCCGTGCTTGTGGGTGAAGGAACCAAGGTCCCGCGTGTGGTGGTCATCGGGGCGGGCGATCCGAGCATGCTCTCCACCGGAACGAGGATCGGTGGTGACGGCAGCAGCCTGCGACCCACGTCGATGGAGCAGCTGGCCAGCTCCACCGCTCGTGCTCTGGCCCTGCGCGGCATCACCAGGGTGAAGGTCGGCTACGACGACTCCCTGTTCACGGGCCCGGCGATGCACCCCAGCTGGGCGGCGTCGTTCCCGGCGCTGGGGATCGTGGCACCCGTCAGCTCCCTGCAGGTTGATGAGGGAAGAAGCACGCCTGGGGGGTCCGCGCGGGTTGCGGACCCGGCGGCCAGAGCCGGGGCCGTATTCGCCGACGAGTTGGCTGACGCGGGGGTGACCGTGCGCGGTGAACCCAAGGACGTGGCGGCCCCCGATCGATGCGCGCACCCTGGCCTTCGTGGAGTCCCCATCGGTGGGAATGCTGGTGGAGCGGATGCTGTCGACCTCCGACAACGACTTCGCCGAGGCACTGGGGAGGCTCGGGTGCGGCTGCCAGTGGCGAGCCGGCGAGCTTCAAGGGGGTCGCCGCACGGGCGCGGTCGCTTCTCGCCGAGCTGGGGATCGACCGAGCCGGCGCGCGGTTCGCCGACGCCTCCGGGCTGTCGCGCGGCAACAGGTTGGCTCCAGCGACTCTCACCGACCTGCTGCGTGGTGACCTCCTCGGGTATGGGGCGGTGCACTCGGGACTTCCGGTCGCCGGGGCCACGGGCTCCCTGGAGGGACGGTTCCGCACCCGGAGCAGGCTCCGGCCAGGGGTGTGGTCAGGGCCAAGACGGGAACGTTGACCTCCGTCGTCGGGCTGGCCGGCTACGCGAGCCGTCCGGACGGCCGGCTGCTGGCCTTCGCCTTCGTGGACGACTCGGCGCCCGGCGGCGCCCTCGGCGGCCCGAGCAGCCCTGGACAGAGCGGTGGCGGCGCTGTCGCCTGCGACTGCACGGCTCCGCGGGACCCCGAGCCGACGGTGTCGGACAGCCCCTGACCCGACCGGGCGGGCCGCCGCATGCAGCCGGGCACACCTATGCTGCCAGTCGTGGCGAACCTCGTGGACTGGACCCTGGCCGAGCAGATCGGGCGTCGGTTCATGCCCAAGGGCCCGACGGTCAGCCCGACGTGAAGCGCATGGCGTCGTGGCCGAGCTGCGCGAGCTGGCGCAACTGGCCCGCGACCCCGTTCGGGAGCTCACCGGCCTCGACGCCGACCCCGAGCACGCGCCAGCCGTGATCGTCGACCGCGCGGAGTGGATCGAGTCGAACATCGCGGGGCTCGGTGTGGCTCTCGAGCCGTTCATCTCAGCTCGCGGGGACCGGGCGCCAATGCCGGCGTCGAGGCAGTCGGGTCCCGGCTGACGGCCGCTCAGCTCGGCGGCGCGATGGCGTGGCTCTCGGGCAAGGTGCTGGGCCAGTACGAGGCGTTCAGCCCGCCGGGACGTCCCGGCCGACTGCTCCTGGTCGCGCCGAACATCGTGCACGTCGAACGGGAGCTGGAGCTGGTCCCGCGTGACTTCCGCTACTGGGTCTGCCTGCACGAGGAGACCCACCGGGCCCAGTTCGGCGGCGTCCCGTGGCTGCGTGAGCACTTCCTGTCCGAGGTGCAGTCCTTCGTCTCGGTCAGCGACATGTCCGGGTCCGAGCTCATGTCCCGGGTGGGGGCGCTGGCCCAGTCGGTGGTGGGAGCCGCGCGTGGGAAGCCGGGCCCGAGCCTGATGGAGGCTGTCCAGACCCCCGCAGCAGCGCGAGATCTTCGACCGGCTCACCGGACTGATGTCCCTTCTCGAGGGCCACGCGGACTACGTGATGGACGAGGTCGGGCCCACACACGTGCCCACGGTGGCCATCATCCGGGAGCGGTTCGCCGCCCGCCGCTCGCAGGCGGGGACCGTTGATGGGTTCGCGCGCCGGATGCTGGGCATGGAGACCAAGATGCGCCAGTACACGCAGGGGGCGGACTTCGTCCGCCACGTCATCGCCGAGGCCGGGGATGACGGGCTTCGCCCAGGTCTGGGCCGACCCGGCGAACCTGCCCTCGGCCGGTGAGATCGAGGACCCGGCGGCGTGGGTCAGTCGCGTCCTGTCCCTGATGGCCGAGCAGCGTCCCCCGAGGGCTGCGGTCCGGGCAGCGGTGCGGGCATGCCTGGCCGACCTCGAACCGGGCGACCGGGTCGTCGTGGCCCTCAGCGGCGGTCCCGACTCCCTGGCCCTGACCGCGGCGGCGGCCGTGGTGAGTGCGCGGGCCGGACTGCTGTGCGAGGCCGTCGTGGTCGACCACCAGCTCCAGCCGGGGTCGGGCCGGACGGCGGCCCGGGCCGCCGAGCAGGCTCGCATCCTGGGCTGCCGCGCCGCGCAGGTCGTCACGGTGGAGGTCCCTGTGGGGCCGGGAACCGGTGGTGTCGAGGCGGCGGCCCGGACGGCGCGGTATCGGGCGCTGGAGGCAGCGGCCGCTGACGACGGGCTGGTCGGACCGGGGCGCGGCGGCCAGTCCTGCTCGGCCACACCCGCGACGATCAGGCCGAGACCGTGCTGCTCGGGCTGGCCCGGGGCTCGGGGACTCGCTCGCTGGCCGGGATGGCGCCGATCGCCGGGCTGTACCGCCGGCCGCTGCTGGACCTGCCCCGTGCGGTGGTCGTGGCGGCCGCGCGGGAGGAGGCGCTGGCTGACCCCCGGCTCGAGCCGTGGATCGACCCGCACAACGCCGACCCGATCTTCACGCGTGTCCGGGTCCGCAGCGAGGTGCTCCCCGGGCTCGAGTCGGCCCTCGGGCCGGGGATCAGCGAGGCGCTGGCCCGCACCGCTGTCCTGGCCCGCCAGGACGCCGACGCCCTGGATGACTGGGCCGATCAGGTCTGGGTGGCGATGCGCGCCGCCGGGGTCGGCGGACCTGTCCGGGGATGCCTCGGCGTCGCGACTGGGGCCGGTCCAGCAGCCCGGTGCCGCCGACCCGCTCCCTGCGGCCATCGTGAGCCGGGTGGTCCGCCGGTTCCTCGTCAGCGCCGGTTGCCCGGCCAGCGACCTGACTGCGGCGCACTGCCGCGCCGTGACCGACCTGCTCGGGGGCCCCCCGGCCCGGGCCGAGGTCGCACTGCCCGGGGGTCGTCGCGCCCGCCGGGAGGCAGATGGCCCTGGTTGTGAGAACCTGACCCCGTGGATGCCGAAGATCTGGGTACTGACCTCGAGAAGGTCCTCATCGACGAGCAGGCCCTGCAGGCCCGCCTGCGGGAGATGGCGGCCCAGGTGGACGCGGACTACGCGGGTCGCGACGTGCTGCTCGTGGGAGTGCTCAAGGGTGCGGTCATGGTGATGGCCGACCTCGCCCGGGCCATGCCCATCCACCTGAAGATGGACTGGATGGCGGTGTCGTCCTACGGCTCGTCGACCAAGTCCTCGGGCGTCGTGCGCATCCTCAAGGACCTCGACACCGACATCACCGGTCGGCATGTGCTCATCGTCGAGGACATCATCGACTCGGGCCTGACGCTGTCCTGGCTGCTTGCGCAACCTCGACCGCGCGCGGCGCGGCCTCGGTCGAGGTGCTCACGATGCTGCGCAAGCCCGAGGCGGTGAAGGTCGACCTCGTGCCGAAGTACATCGGCTTCGACATCCCCAACGAGTTCGTCGTCGGGTACGGCCTGGACTACGCCGAGCGCTACCGCAACCTGCGCGAGATCGGCACGCTGGCCCCGCACGTCTACAGCTGACCCTCACCAGGGCC
Source organism: uncultured Actinomycetes bacterium (assembly GCA_963697345.1). GTDB lineage: Bacteria > Actinomycetota > Actinomycetes > S36-B12 > CAIYMF01 > Prado023. Next base: position 69,686 of record CAVONS010000013.1, read on the forward strand.
GCGCAGACCACCCCGCCGGCGGGCCGGCGGGGGGACGCGATCTTCGCTGGAGCCCATCCATGGGGTCAGCATCAGGTAAGGGCTCCCTACGCCCTGTGCGAACCGCGCAGGTGGGTGTCGGTCGATCGGTGTATTTTCTAGGCACGGGCGTGTGCCCGTCGGGCAGGCCCCTGCAGTGAATCGGGCCAGCCCGCACCGCTGAGGCCGGGGAGAGCCCGGGGCAGGGATGGACGTGAAGCGCTTCCTACGTGGTCCGATCTTCTGGATCCTGATCGCCACGCTGCTGCTGCTCATCGGCAGCAGCCTGGTCTCTGATGTGACCGGCCCGCGCCAGGTCGACACCTCTGCGGTCGTCTCGGCCATCGACAACGGGGAGATCAAGGACGCCCTGCTCGTGGACGTCGACCAGCGCATCGAGGTCGAGTACAACGACGGGTCGAAGAAGTTCGCCGAGTACATCGACGGCCAGGGCGTCGACCTCCAGCGCCAGCTGCAGACCCGCGTCGATGCGGGGACGCTGGCCTCCTACAACGTCAAGGTCCCCCGCCAGAGCTTCCTGCTGACCATGCTGGTCTCGCTGCTGCCGGTCTTCCTCATCCTGTTGCTCCTGTTCTTCTTCATGAACCAGATGGGCGGCGGCAACAAGGTCATGAGCTTCGGCAAGTCCAAGGCCAAGCCGCTGAGCAAGGACCTGCCGAAGACGACCTTCGCCGATGTCGCCGGCGCCGAGGAGGCTGTCGAGGAGCTCGGTGAGATCAAGGAGTTCCTCCAGGACCCCGCCCGGTTCCAGGCGGTGGGGGCGAAGATCCCCAAGGGCGTTCTGCTCTACGGCCCGCCAGGCACCGGCAAGACCCTGCTGGCACGCGCGGTGGCCGGCGAGGCCGAGGTGCCGTTCTTCTCGATCTCCGGCTCGGACTTCGTCGAGATGTTCGTCGGTGTGGGTGCCTCGCGTGTCCGCGACCTCTTCGAGCAGGCCAAGGCCAACGCTCCGGCGATCATCTTCGTCGACGAGATCGACGCCGTCGGCCGCCACCGTGGCGCTGGGCTCGGCGGCGGGCACGACGAGCGTGAGCAGACCCTCAACCAGCTGCTCGTGGAGATGGACGGCTTCGACGTCTCCGGCGGCGTGATCCTCATCGCCGCCACCAACCGTCCCGACATCCTCGACCCGGCGCTGCTGCGCCCGGGGCGCTTCGACCGGCAGATCCAGGTCTCCCCGCCGGACCTGCTCGGGCGCCTCGAGGTGCTCAAGGTGCACGCCCGGGGCAAGCCCATGGCGCCAAACCTCGACCTCGAGGCCGTCGCGAGGCGTACGCCGGGGTTCACCGGTGCCGACCTGGCCAACGTCCTCAACGAGGCCGCCCTGCTGACGGCCCGCTCCGGAGCAGCGCTGATCGACAACCGCGCCCTCGACGAGGCCATCGACCGCGTGATCGCCGGACCGCAGAAGCGCACGCGCGTGATGGACGACAGGGAGAAGCGGATCACCGCCTACCACGAGGGCGGGCACGCCCTGGTGGCTGCGGCGCTGCCGGGCAACGACCCCGTGCACAAGATCACGATCCTCCCGCGCGGGCGTGCGCTGGGCTACACGATGGTGCTGCCCGACCAGGAGAAGTACTCGACCACGCGCAGCGAGATGCTCAACCAGCTGGCCTACATGCTGGGCGGTCGGGCCGCCGAGGAGCTCGTGTTCCACGATCCGACGACCGGTGCATCCAACGACATCGAGAAGGCGACGACGGTTGCCCGCGCGATGGTCACGCAGTACGGCATGACCGAACGGCTCGGCGCCATCCAGTACGGCAAGGAGAACGGGGAGGTCTTCCTCGGCCGCGACATGGGGCACACGCGTGACTACTCCGAGCAGGTCGCAGCGGCCATCGACGAGGAGGTCCGCAGCCTCATCGACCACGCGCACAATGAGGCCTTCGAGACGCTGGTGGACAACCGTGACGTCCTCGACGCCCTCGTTGTCCAACTCCTGGAGAAGGAGACGCTGAACAAGGAGCAGGTGGCCGAGATCTTCGCTGCGCTCAGGCTGCGTCCCCTCCGCCCGGCATGGACCGGTTCCGAGCGGCGCATGCCCTCTGACCTGCCGCCCGTGGCTGTTCCCGAGCGTCGGCCGAATCCAGTCGGGGCTGGCGCCTCGATGCTCGGCGCCTACGGCCTGCCCGCACCCGGAGGCACCTACATCGCCCCAGGTGCGCCTCCCGGCGCCCAGCCAGCGGCAGCACCTGACGGAGCACCCCATGCGGCCGGCGCGAACGGCTCGAACGGGGCGTCGGCACCCGGGGGCCCGGCAGGCAGCAATGGTGGGCAGTCGCAGGCCCCGGGTCCAGCCAGCCCGGAGGTCGCAACGGGGGAGGGCGTCGGGTCGGTGCACGAGGCTCCTCAGCCGGCCGAGGAGCCCGATCGTGGCTCGCAGGAGCCGACCGAACTCAAGGACGGGCAGTGACCGGGATCGATCCGGTGCACGGGATCGATCCCGGGCCGGTGCTCGGCGAGGTCGACCAACCGCGCGCGGCGGCCGCTGTGCGCGAGATCCTGCTGGCCATCGGCGAGGATCCCGACCGCGACGGCCTGCGCGACACCCCTGATCGGGTCGCCCGCAGCTTCGCTGAGATCTTCCGCGGCCTGCGCGAGCAGCCCGATGACGTCCTGTCCACAACCTTCGACCTGGGCCACGACGAGTTGGTGCTCGTGAAGGACATCGAGGTCTACTCGACCTGCGAGCACCACCTGGTCCCCTTCCACGGCGTCGCGCACGTCGGCTACATCCCGAGTCGGGACGGTCGGATCACCGGTCTGAGCAAGATCGCTCGGCTCGTGGACGTCTACGCCAAGCGGCCCCAGGTCCAGGAACGGCTGACCACGCAGGTGGCCGATGCGATGGTGCGCGTCCTGGAGCCACGCGGGGTGATCGTCGTGATCGAGTGTGAGCACCTGTGCATGTCGATGCGCGGCGTGCGCAAGCCCGGGGCACGAACGGTCACCAGCGCCGTGCGGGGCGCGCTGCGTGAGACGGCCACGCGGGCAGAGGTCATGTCGCTGATCCTGAAGCCCTAGGCCGCGATGCATCCGCAGGGACTGCCCCAGCCGTTGGCCGCCTTGCGGCGGACTCTCGTGATGTCGGTGCTGAACGTCACCCCGGACTCCTTCTCCGACGGCGGACGGTTCGTCGACGTCGAGGTGGCCACCGCCCACGCCATGAACCAGGTGGCCGCGGGTGCGGACATCATCGACGTGGGAGGTGAGTCGACCCGGCCCGGTGCCCAGCGGATCCCCGTCGAGGAGGAGCTGCGCCGGGTCCTGCCTGTCGTGCGCGCACTTGTCGCCCAGGGCGTCGTGGTGAGCATCGACACCATGCGCAGCCAGGTGGCCCAGCAGGCCGTGGCCGCGGGCGCCGGCTTGGTCAACGACGTGTCGGCGGGCCTGGCCGACCCGCAGATGCACGCATGGGTGGCTGACGTTGCCGTCCCGTACATCGCGATGCACTGGCGTGGCCATTCCGCGCAGATGGACCAGTTGGCCCGTTACGACGACGTGGTCGCCGATGTCTGCGCGGAGCTGGGCGCTCGCCTCGAGGAGCTGGCCCGTGCTGGGGTCGACCTCGACCGCGTCGTGCTCGACCCCGGACTGGGGTTCGCCAAGAATGCCCAGCACAACTGGGCGCTGCTGGCCGGAATGCCGCAGCTGCTGGCGCTGGGACGTCCCGTGCTCATCGGCGCCAGCCGCAAGCGCTTCCTGGGGGAGCTGCTCGGCACGAGTGGCCACCCGCGAGCCGTCGACCAGCGCGACACGGCCACGGACGCGATCACTGCGCTCGCCGCGGCCGCGGGCGCATGGGCGGTTCGGGTCCACGATGTCCGGGGCTCCCGCGATGCCATCGCGGTGGCCGGCGCATGGCGCGACGCACTTGCGCCGGGAGCACACGAAGCTGTGCACGAGAGGGGTTTGCCATGACGGACCTGTTCGACAGGGATCTGGACCGGATCCGGCTGCGCGGTGTGCGGGCCCGCGGGTTCCACGGCGTGTTCGGCCACGAGCGCGATTCGGGCCAGGAGTTCGTCGTGGATGTGGTGCTGGGGGTGTTGTCCATCTCGAAGGCGGCCAAGACCGACGACCTGGCGCACACTGTGGACTACGGTGCCGTGGCCCAGGCTGTGGTCGATGTCATCGAGGGGCCGCCACAGAACCTCATCGAGACCGTGGCGGTGACGATTGCCGACAGGTGTCTCGCGTTCGACTACGTGCGCGCCGTGCGGGTCACCGTCCACAAGCCGCAGGCCCCGATCCCGGTGGCCTTCGACGACGTGTCGGTGAGCATCACGAGGGCGCGGTGACCCGCGCTGCCCTGTCCCTGGGTGGGAACCTCGGGGAGCCCAGGGTGGCCCTGCGTGGTGCGGTGGCGGGACTGGCGGCTCACGAGGGAATCGAGGTCCGCGCGGTGTCCGGGCTCTGGAGGACCTCGGCACTGGGCGGACCGGCCCAACCGGACTACATCAACGCCGTGGTGCTCATCGAGACGTCCCTGAACGAGTGGGAGCTGCTCGCGCTGGCCCAGGAGCTGGAGAATGCCGCGGGGAGGGTCCGGGCCGAGCGCTGGGGACCGCGCACCCTGGACGTGGACATCATCGTCGTGGGCGACGAGCGCTCCGATGATCCGGCGCTCACGCTGCCGCATCCCCGGGCCCACGTCCGGGCATTCGTCCTGGCCCCGTGGGCGCAGGTGGACCCGCAGTGCGTGCTCGCGCCAGCCGGCCGGCCGGCGGCGACCGTGGCGCAGTGGGCCGACGCGGTCGTCGACCAGGAGGTCGAGCTGATCGACGCCGGGGCCTGGTGGCGATGAAGCCGACCTCGGTCCCCTGGTTGCTGGGGGTCTCAGTGATCTCCGCCCTCGTGGGGTGGGGTTTCGCCGCCTGGGTGGACGCCAACGGGCGCCTGCCCGCCGTGCCGTGGATGGCGGTCGTGTTCATCTGGGTGGTGGCGGCCTTCGTGGCGGCCTGGGCGCTGGCCTCCCGCCGACGCCTGCACCCCAAGCCCGGCGCCCCCCGGATGGCTCCGCTGACCGCTGCACGCACGACAGCTCTAGCACTGGCCGGTTCCCGGACCGGGGCGGTGGTGTTCGGCCTGTACGGCGGCATTGCCGTCCGCCTGCTCGAGGAGACCGGCGTGGCGGCCGGACGTGAACGCCTGCTCGCCTCAGCGCTTGCCGCCCTCGGCGGGCTCGTGCTGGCGGCCGTGTCGCTCTGGTTGGAGCACCTGTGCCGACTGCCCGAGGACCCCGACGAGGTCTCGGCGCGGGTCTCGGGCGGCGATCCGGACCCCGCCAGCGCCTAGTCGAGTCGCCGGGACGGGCCTGGCGCGGCGATCCGGGCCACCCCACGCCCGTCGGAGTGTTTGTGGACTACCGTTCAGCCATGGCCGACAACGCGACGCAGCATCCTGATCTCGCCTACGAGGACTGGCCCTATGAGGACCTGCGCGATGCTGCATTCGAGCGCGCCCGGCAGCGCCACGATCTGCAGTTCTTCATCGACCTGATGGCCCACACGCCAGCGCTGACAGCCACGGCCGACGAGGGCGGCTCGCTCGGTGAGATCGGGGGCTCGTTCATCGAGACGATCGAGGCGGCCAAGCAGGTGTTCAGCCATTCGGGCGTCGGGGACCTCGAACCACTCTTCGTGGCCGTGTTCTCCAGCTACCTGCGGGATCACCCCGAGTCCTGAGGCTCGGGCCTGTTGCGGCTCGGGCGCCGGGGTGGTTCAGCGGTCGACGTCCCCGCACACGAGCAGGAAGCTGGCCACCGCTGCCGGCAGGTCACGTGCCCGCGTCCCTGCCAGGGCGGTACCCATGGCGGCGGCGTTGCCGAATCCCGCAGTGCGCAGCTTGAGTCGCCACGGGGTCCGGTCGTTGCGTGACACCAGGAGGTAGCCGTTGATCCCGGTCGGATTCTCCGTCCACGTGTAGCTCGCACCCTCAGGGACTCTGAGCACCTTGGGCAGCCGCACGTCCACGGGCTGCCCAGCGGTGTGTGCCAGTTGCTCGCAGGCCCACTCCACCAGCGTGATGCTCGGGGTGATCTCCTCGACCAGCACGCGAATCCTGGCGCGGGCGTCACCAGCGGCCGCCAGCGCCACGACGAACTCGGGATAGGGCAGGTAGGGGTCGTCCCGGCGCAGGTCCAGGTCGACACCGCTGGCTCGTGCGACAGGCCCGGATGCGCCCAGACCGAGGGCCTGGTCGCGTCCCAGGGGGGCGACGTCGGCGTAGTCGGTGTCCAGGACGTGGGCCAGCTCGGGGCCGTCGAGGGCTGACAGATGGGTGCGAGAGTCGGGCGCGGCCCAACGTCCGGCCGCCTGCACCACCTCGGAGACCCAGGCCTCCGATACGTCGGCGCGCACCCCGCCCACCTGGGCGAACATCGGGTGGACCCGATGCCCGGTTGCCGCCTCCAGGAGGTCGAGGATCGACTCCCGCCATGCCCATGCCGCGCTGCGCCACGAGGCGGGCAGGTCGCCGGGCAGCGGGGCCAGGAACGCCAGGTGATGGGCGATACGCGTCAGCTCACACAGCAGGATCCGGATGTGCTGGGCCCGTACCGGCGGGGTGAGCCCCAGGGCCCGCTCGACGCCCACGACGACGCCGATCTCCGAGCAGAACGCGCTGAGCCAGTCATGACGGTCGACCAGCATGAGGATCTGGCGGTAGTCGCGGGATTCGAAGAGCTTCTCCGCCCCGCGGTGCACGGTTCCGGGCAGCCACTCGGCGCCCACCACCTGATCGCCCTCGATCCGCAGCCCGATCTGGGGCAGCCCGTCGAGGGTGGGGTGGTCTGGCCCCAGCGCGATGTCGCCCGGCCGGATGGCCACTCCGACGACTCGATGGGGCTCGGCTCCCGGCTGGAGGTGCACCCGCCAACCCTATGCCGCAGGCCTAGACTCGCGGCATGGCCGATGCCCTGTCCGTGGATGATGCGTTCGCCCCGCCGGGGGAGGCGTGGAACCCCGTCTCCCCCAAGCTGGCCACCGCGCGCCGGATCACCATGATGCTGGTGATGGTCCTGATCCTGCTCGGCATGGCCGTGCTGTTCCTGATCCCCGAGACCCGGATCGCAGGGTTCATCGTGGTGGGGGTCTGGCTGGTGGTCCTCGTCTGGCTGTGGTGGCTGATCGGCAGGCGCGTGCGGTCCTTCGGATACTCCGAGCGCGAGGATGACCTCCTGGTGACCAGCGGGATCATGTTCCGTCGTCTGGTCGTGGTGCCCTATGGGCGCATGCAGCTGGTGGACATCACAGCCGGGCCCCTGGATCGGCGCCTGGGTGTGGCCACGGTGCAGCTGCACACGGCCGCGGCCACCACGAACGCCACGATCCCGGGCCTGCCGCCAGCCGAGGCATCAGGCCTGCGCGACCGGCTGGCGGCACGTGGCGAGCAGCGGAGCGCGGGCCTGTGACGTCGTTCCCGGGTGGCGAGCCCCCGCCCGGGACGCCGGCCGGGGCGGCGCCCCCCGAGCCCCCGCCCGGGCCAGCCATCCCGCAGGCGCCCGCAGCGCGCGGCGTGGCCACTGCCCGCCGGCGGACCCATCCCCTGACCCCGCTGATCTCTGCCGTGCGCACTTTGGGCGTCCTGGTCGGGGTGTTCGTCGTCTTCGGCGGCAACGGGCTGCGAACCGCGGCCGGCGACGTGGGTGGTCTGCTCGGGCTGGCGCTGGTCCTGGTGGTCATCACGTTCGTGATGCTCGCCTCAGTCGCGTTCAACTACCTTGCGTGGACACGCACCGAGTTCTTCTTCGACGAGTCCGGGGACTTCCGGCTCGATTCCGGCGTGCTCCAGCGCAATGAGCGCCGTGTGACGCTGTCCCGGCTGCAGAGCGCGGACATCAACCGCCCCCTGCTCGGTCGGGTCGTGGGTCTGTCCCAGGTGCAGATCGAGGTTGCCGGTGGTGGGGACTCGCGGGTCATCCTGTCCTACCTGACCGACGCTGATGCCCATGCCCTGCGCGCCGAGATCGTGGCGCGCGCAGCCGGTCTGGCCCCCGATGCCGGTGAGGCGCCAGAAGCGGTGCTGGCGACCGTGCCACCCGGGGATCTTGTCCTCAGCCTGTTGCTGCGCAGCGAGACGATCATCCTGTTCGCCACCACCGTCCTGCTCGTGCTGGTCGTGACCAGCACCGAGGGTCCCAGCGGATTGCTGCTGATCCTGGTCACCGGCGGCCTTCCGCTGCTCGCGGTCTTCGGTCAGTTCGGCCGGTACTTCGGCTTCACGGTGGCAGACTCCCCGGACGGTCTGCGCCTGCGGCATGGCCTCATCAATGTCCAGAGCCAGACGGTGCCACCCGGCCGGGTCCAGGCGATCGAGATCTCCGAACCGCTTCTGTGGCGACGCAAGGGGTGGGTCCGCGTGTCGCTGAACGTCGCCGGGCTGGCGTCGGACCAGGACGGACAGCATGAGCACGTGCTGCTGCCAGTCGCCCCCCACGCGGTCGCCCACCGGATCATCGGCCAGGTCATGCCCGGCGTGAACCCCGGGACGATGCACCTCGTGCCGGCTCCTGCGCGGACCCGTCGGCGGGCCTGGCTGCAGTTCCGCAACCTGGGTGTCGGTCACGATGATCGGGTGATGGTCACAAGCCGCGGCTTCCTGACCCGTCGGGTGGCCGTCATCCCGCACGCCCGCACGCAGTCCGTCGGCGTCACCCAGGGGCCATGGCAGCGAAGGCTCGGCCTCGCCTCGGTGCAGGTCGACTCGACGCCGGGCCCGGTGTCGGTGGTGGCACTGCACCGCGGAGCAGGGGAGGCGCGCGAGATCGCTGAGGCCCAGTTGCGCCGTGCGGCCGCGGCCCGTGCCTCGGGGCCAGCCGAGCGGTGGATGACCGGCTCATCGGCCCCCATGCTCGGTGAGGCTCCCGGTTCACAGCCCGGCAGCCGCCCTGAGGATGCGTCGGCGCTCCTGCCCGGTGTGCCCGACGATCCCGGGATGTAGCCCGCGGCTCGGCACACGGCAGGCCACCTCGGACGGGGGTCCCCAGCGGGCGCGCGGGATCCACGGGTGGCAGGCTCACGGTGATGACCCGCGACCACAGCCCCGCATCCCCGACAGCGCCCCCCAGGCTCGCCGTCGGGGTCATCGGCGCGGGCCGGGTCGGGGCACCCCTGGCTGCGGCGCTGGCGCGGGCCGGGCACCCCGTGATCGGGGCCCATGCGGTCTCTGAGTACTCCCTTCGCCGGGTCGAGCAGTTCCTCCCCGGTACCCCGGTGATGAGCCCGTCGGAGGTCATGGGCGCTGCGGACCTGGTCCTCCTCACAGTGCCCGATGATGTTCTCGGCGACCTGGTCGCGGGGCTGGCCGAGACCGAGGCGGTGACTCCGGGACAGTTCGTCGTCCACGCCTCGGGCCGCTTCGGCGTCGGCATCCTGGAGCCGGTCACCCGGCTGGGAGCCCTTCCGATGGCGCTGCACCCGGTGATGACCTTCACCGGGGCGCGCTCCGATCTCGACCGGCTCTCGGGCTGCCCGTTCGGGGTCACCGCCCCGCGGGTGCTGCGTCCGGTCGCCGAGGCCCTGGTCGTCGAGATGGGCGGGGACCCGATGTGGGTGGCCGAGGAGGCGCGTCCGCTCTACCACGCAGCCCTGGCCAACGGCGCCAACCACCTGGTCACCCTGATCGCCCAGACCCTGGACCTGCTGGCCACTGCGGGGATCGAGCAGCCCGCGGCCCTGGTGCGTCCCCTGCTCAGGGCTGCCCTCGACAACGTCCTGGTGATGGGTGACGACGCACTGACGGGGCCGGTCGCCCGTGGTGACGCTGCGACCGTCTCGGCGCATCTGGAGGCCCTGTCGCAGGCGGCCCCCGAGGCGCGTGCGGCCTACATCGCGATGGCCCGGCTCACCGCTGACCGCGCGCTGGCCGCCGGTCGCCTTGATCCTGGCGCAGCCGAGTCCCTGCTCGACGTGCTCGGGTGAGTGGGGGTCCCTGGTCCACGCCGGTCCGCGGACCATGGCCCACCAGTGCCTCCTGCTCACCAAGGTGGATCTGGCGGATCGGCGCGCGCCGGGACGCACTAGGGTCGGCGGGGCGGAGTGGTGCCGCAGGCCGGTCCACCACCGGGTGGATCGATCGTGGGAGGAGCTGACATGAGCGAGAAGGACGTCCCGGCGGGCCCCCCGCCGGTCATGCGGGTGGTGCGCACCCGCGAGTCGCTGGACGACGCGTTCGCAAGCCTTGCCCTGCCCTCCGTGCGCTCCGCGCGTGCTGCCCGTGCCGCGGTCTTCACGATGGGGGCCCTGCACGAGGGCCATCTGGCGCTGATCCGCGCGGCCCGCGGTGAGGTCGGGCCCAAGGGTCACGTGACCGTCACGATCTTCGTCAACTCCCTGCAGTTCGAGCAGGAGGCCGACCTCGAGCGCTATCCGCGCACCCTCAAGGAGGATCTGCAGGCGTGCGCCGCCGAGGACGTCGACCTCGTGTTCGCCCCTGCCGCCGAGGTCCTCTATCCGCACGGCGACCCGGAGGTCCGCATCGATCCCGGCCAGCTCGGATCGATCCTCGAGGGTGCTGCGCGGCCCGGGCACTTCGCCGGGATGCTGACCGTCGTGATGAAGCTGCTGCAGCTGACGCGGCCCGACGCCACGTTCTTCGGGGAGAAGGACTACCAGCAGCTCACCCTGGTCCGGCGGATGGTGACCGACCTCGAACTGGGTGTGAAGGTGCACGGCGTGCCGACTGTCCGCGAGCCCGACGGGCTGGCCCGCTCCAGTCGTAATGCGCACCTCAGTGTCGAGGAGCGGACGTTGGCGGCTGCCGTGCCCGCCGCACTGGCCGCCGGCGTGACCGCTGCGGACCTGGGCCGCTCGGCCGACGCCGTCGTGGGCGCGGCCGAACTCGAGCTGATGCGGGTGGGGCTCTCGCCTGACTACGTCGCGCTGACCGATCCGGAACTGGGCCCGGCCCCGGACGAAGGTGCTGCCCGGCTCCTGCTGGCCACCAGGGTCGGCAGGACGCGACTGATCGACAATTCACCGGTTACGTTGCGCAGATGAACCTCGCGGGGACCGGCGCCGACCGGCTGGTCATCCCGACCTCCGTCGCCGCCCCCGAACCGGGGTGGTTCACGTCCGCGGATGTGATCGTGATCGGCTCCGGGGTCGCCGGGCTCTCCCTGGCCCTGAACATCCGTCGCCTGGGACACCGGGTGCTGGTGGTCACCAAGTCCTATGTCGAGGAGGGTGCGACCCGGTGGGCCCAGGGCGGGATCGCCGCCGCCCTCGCCGATGGGGACTCCCCGGCCGACCACGAGCGGGACACCCTCGTTGCCGGCGCCGGGCTGTGCGATCCAGCGGCCGTGCACGAGCTGTGCACGGCAGGTCCGGCGGCTGTGCGCAACCTGATCGCGGCCGGAGCCCGGTTCGACCAGGACACCGCCGGCGGGATCGCCCTGACCCGTGAGGGCGGCCACCTGCGCGATCGGATCGCTCACGCCGGCGGGGACGCCACCGGCGCCGAGATCTTCCGCGCCCTCGTGGCCGCCATCGCCGACGATCCGGGCATCGAGCTCGTCGAGCACGCCCTGGCCCTTGACCTCCTCACGGACGCCCACGGGGGGGTCCAGGGGATCACGCTGCACGTGATCGGCGAGGGTGAGCATGACGGTGTGGGTGCAGTCCTCGCGCCGGCCGTCGTGCTGGCCACGGGGGGCCTGGGCCAGGTGTTCTCGCAGACCACCAACCCGGCCGTGGCCACCGGTGACGGCATGGCGCTGGCCCTGCGCGCGGGGGCCGCGGTCGCCGACCTGGAGTTCGTCCAGTTCCACCCGACGGTGATGTACCTCGGCCCGGACTCCCAGGGCCAGCAGCCGCTGGTCAGCGAGGCAGTCCGTGGGGAGGGAGCCTTCCTGGTCGACGACGACGGGGTGCGGTTCATGCAGGGAGTCCACCCCCTGGCTGACCTCGCTCCCCGGGATGTCGTGGCCAAGGCCATCACACGGAGGATGCGTGAGCAGGGCAGGGAGCACATGTGGCTCGACGCCCGAGCCCTGGGCGATCGGTGGCGCACGCGGTTCCCCACCATCCTTGAGTCCTGCCTGTCGCACGGGATCGATCCGGCACACGACCTCATCCCGGTGGCCCCCGCGCAGCACTATGTGTCCGGTGGCGTGCGCACCGACCTTGTCGGCCGCTCCAGCCTGCCGGGCCTCTACGCGGCCGGGGAGGTGGCCTGCACCGGGGTGCACGGTGCCAACCGGCTGGCGTCGAACTCCCTGCTCGAGGGTCTGGTCTTCCCCGAGAGGATCGTCTCCATCCTGGCGCAGGGCCTGCCCCGCCGGCGCGACCCCGTGACCCGTTCGGAGCATCGCGGCCTGGTCGATGACGCCGATCGACGGGGGCTGCAGGAGATCATGACCCGGGGGGTCGGAGTCCTGCGCAGCGCTCAGTCGCTGACCTCGGCGGCGGCGGGTCTGGCTGACATGGTCGTGGGGGACCTGCCGCAGGGCAGGAGCATGCATGCCTGGGAGACCACGAACCTGCATGCGATCTCCTCCGTGCTGACCGCCCACGCCCTGGCACGCCAGGAGACACGGGGATCGCACTGGCGGGAGGACTTCCCCGAGGTCGACGATGTGGCCTGGCGTGTGCGGCTCGTGGCGACGGCCGACCCCGAGGGGGTGGTGCACACCCGCCGGGAGGCGGTCCCAGCCCACGACTACGGCGCACTGAGCACCCCGGGAGGCACCTGATGGGCACCGAGCAGGCCCTGGTTGATGCCGGGCTGGAGGTCGGCGCCGTGGACGCCCTGATCCGCGCGACCCTGGCCGAGGACCTCGGCGGCGGCGTCGACGTCACGTCCGTGGCGACTGTCCCTGAGGACCAGGTGGCCACGGTGGACCTGGCCGCTCGGGCGGCAGGGGTCCTTGCCGGCCTCCCGATTGCCGCCCGGGTGTTCGAGCTCGAGTCCGCGGGCGCCAGCACCGCCACGATGGTGCGTAGGGACGGTGACCGTGTCGGCGTCGGCGACGTCGTCCTCACCGTGACCGGCCGGACCCGATCGCTGCTCGTGGCCGAGCGCACCGCCCTGAACCTCCTGTGCCACCTGTCCGGGGTGGCCACCGCCACCGCTGCGTGGGCCGACGAGCTGGCTGGCACGGGCGCGCGGGTCCGTGACACCCGCAAGACCACGCCGGGCCTGCGTTCCCTGGAGAAGTACGCGGTGCGCTGCGGGGGTGGGGTCAACCATCGGATGGGCCTGTGGGACGCGGCCCTGGTCAAGGACAACCATGTCGTGGCCGCCGGGGGCGTGGCCCAGGCCTTCCAGGCGGTGCGCACACGGTTCCCCGGGGTGCCCGTCGAGGTGGAGGTGGACTCCCTGGAGCAGCTCGCCGACGTGGTCGGGGCCGGGGCCGACCTGGTCCTGCTGGACAACTTCACCCCGGAGCAGACGGCCCAGGCCGTGGCGCTCGTGGATGGTCGCTGCCAGCTGGAGTCCTCTGGGGGACTGACCCTGGACGTGGCCCGTGCCTACGCGCTCACCGGCGTGGACTTCCTCGCGGTGGGTGCCCTCACCCACTCGGCGCCCGTACTCGACCTGGGGGCCGACCTGCGGCCCGTGGAGGGATGACCCATGCTCCTGGCAGTGGACGTCGGCAACACGAACACAGTCCTCGGGCTCTTCGAGGGCCACGAGCTGGCGCACTCCTGGCGGATCAAGACCGATCCCCGTGGGACGGCCGACGAGATGGCACTGGTCTTCCGTGGGTTGCTCACCGAGGTTCCCCAGGTCACCGGGATCGCGCTGTGCTCGACGGTTCCCTCGGTCCTGCGGGAGATGCGCTCGATGTTCGGCCGCTACTGGGACCACGTCCCCACCGTGATCGTCGAGCCGGGCACGAAGACCGGCGTCCCGCTGCTGACCGACAATCCCAAGGAGGTGGGTGCCGACCGGATCGTGAACACGCTGGCCGTCCATCACCTGTTCGGGGGGCCGGCCATCGTCGTCGACTTCGGAACCTCGACGAACCTGGACGTGGTCAGTGAGCGCGGGGAGTTCCTCGGTGGCGCCCTGGCCCCGGGTATCGAGATCTCGCTGGACGCCTTGGCCGCCCGCGCCGCGGCGCTGCGCAAGGTCGAGCTGGTCCGTCCCAGGTCGGTCATCGGCAAGAACACTGTGGAGGCGCTGCAGTCCGGGGCGCTCTACGGGTTCGCCGGTCAGGTCGATGGCCTGGTCGACCGGATCGTCGCCGAGTTGGGCGGCAAGGTCGCCGCGGTCGTGGCCACCGGCGGGCTGGCCCCCATCGTCGTTGCCGAATCCCGGACGATCACGCATCATGAGCCCGATCTGACACTGATCGGCCTGGACCTGATCTACGCCAAGAACGTGACCGAACCACGAGCCCCGCGCAACCCCTGACCATCCACGATCGGAGTCCCATGGCGAGCACGAGCAGCGGCTCTGACAACAAGGGGGCCGCGCCCGGGCAGGCACAGGCCGAGTCGACCCCCGGTGTGCAGGGGAGGGCCGCACGCAAGCAGGTCCCACGCTCCCAGCTCGGCGACTGGGTGGTCGACCAGGCCGACAGGGACCCCGTGACCATCCTGGCCGACCAGTCGGTGGGGCGCGTCGAGGATCTCGTCCCCCTCCGGTATGCCCGGATGTCAGCCTCCGCGTTCACCTTCTACCGCGGGGCTGCGGCACTGATGGCCCACGATCTGGGCAAGCAGGCCAGCACGGGCCTGGTCGTGCAGCTCGCCGGAGATGCGCACCTGGCGAACTTCGGCGGCTACGCCACGGCCGAGCGGACCATGGTCTTCGACCTCAACGACTTCGACGAGACGCTGCCAGGGCCCTTCGAGTGGGACCTCAAGCGCCTTGTGGCCAGCTTCGAGGTGGCTGGGCGGCACAACCGGTACACCCCGCAGCAGCGTGCGAGCATCGTGGCGACCGTGGCCGAGGAGTACCGCAAGGGCATGGTCGAGTTCGCTGGCAAGAGCCGGCTGGACGTCTGGTACGCCCGTGTCCAGGCCGAGGAGATCCTGGATCGCTGGGCAGGCAGGACCGACGCGGCCCACATCGCGACCTTCCAGAAGGTGCTGGCGAAGGGGCGGAGGAAGACCAGTGCGGGGGCGGCATCTCGCTACACGACCGCAGGCCCGGACGGTGAGCTGCGGGTGATCAGCGACCCGCCCTTCGTCGAGCCGATCGGCGAGCTGTCCGATCTGCCCGAGGCGGAGGTCCGCGCGTTCATCGAGGGTGTGCTCGACGAGTACCGGAAGTCCCTTCCCGATTACCTCAACGTGCTTCTCGACGGCTACCGGGTCGTGGACGCCGGGCGCAAGGTCGTGGGCGTCGGGTCGGTGGGTACCCGCTGCTGGATCGTCCTGCTGGTCGGCAAGGACGACCCCCGTGATGACCTGGTCCTGCAGTGCAAGGAGGCCAGCGACTCGGTCCTGGAGGTGGTGGCGCCAGCCAGTGCCTACGCCAACCATGGCCAGCGGGTCGTGGAGGGCCAGCGCCTGATGCAGGCCTCCAGCGACATGCTCCTGGGCTGGACCAGGGTCCAGAGCCTCGACGGGATCCACCGCGACTACTACATCCGTCAGATGTGGGACTGGAAGACCTCCCCGGACCTGGACTCCATGGACCACATGGCCATGGGTGTCTATGCACGGGTGTGCGGGTGGACGTTGGCCCGGGCGCATGCCCGCAGCGGCAACCGGCACGAGATAGCGGCCTACCTGGGGTCCGGGTCCGTGTTCACCACGGCCATGCAGAGGTTCGCCAGTTCCTACGCCGACCAGAACGAGCGGGACTACGAGGTGTTCATGCAGGCGATCGATGCGGGGCGGATCCCGCGGGCCGACATCAGGGACCCGAAGACCAGGAGCGTGACGGGCTGACTCGACTGCCTCGTTCGGGTGGTCGGACCATGTCGTGTCACGCGCGGCCGGGCGGCATCGCGCGCCCTATGGTTCGCCCATGGGACTCACTCCGGTGGCGCTGCGCGGGTACGACAAGTCGTGGTTGTCCGGGGATGTGATTGCCGGTGTCACGTTGGCCGCCGTCGCCATCCCGGAGGTGATGGGGTACACCTCCATCGCCCAGGTCCCGATCCAGGCCGGGCTCTACACCGTGATCCTTCCCACGTTGGTCTTCGCCCTGCTGGGGTCCTCCAAGCTGCTGGTCGTCGGCGCGGACTCGGCCACGGCGGCGGTGCTGGCTGCGGGGCTGGCGGGTCTCGGGATCGCCGGCCTGACGCCCTACTCCGACCAGTGGCTGGCCTGGTGCAGCCTGACGGCGCTGGTGTGCGGTGGGCTGCTCCTGCTGGCCAGGCTGCTCCGGCTGGGGTTCATCGGCGACTTCCTGAGCACCTCGGTCCTCGTGGGGTTCCTGACCGGAGTCGGCATCCAGGTGCTGTCGGGGCAGATCCCGGACATGCTCGGCGTCCCCAAGGGGACGGGCAACTGGTTCCAGCAGCAGTGGGAGATGATCCAGTCCATCCCCGATGCCAACGCGACCACTGTTGGTTTCGCGGCCCTGACCGTCGGCCTGATCGTCGGGTTCAAGAAGTTCCTGCCGCAGGTGCCGGGGGCGCTGATCGCGGTGATTGCCTGCATCGCCATCTCGACTGCGATCGACGCCTCGGCGAACGGGGTGGCGACCATCGGCTCGGTACCCGCCGGCCCGCCGCCGATCGGGCTGCCGCAGGGGGTCTCCCTCAGTGATGCGATCACCGTCCTGCCGATCGCCTTCGCCTGCTTCGTGCTCATCATCGCGCAGAGCGCTGCGACCTCACGCAGCTTCGCGGCCAAGCATGGGGACCGCGTGGATGTGAACCGCGACATCGTGGGGCTGTCCGGGGCGAGCATCGCCGCCGGTCTCTCCGGGACGTTCGTCGTCAACGGCAGCCCGACCAAGACCCAGATCCTGGACCAGCAGCGTGGGCGCACCCAGGTGTCCAACATGACGATGTCGGTCGTCGTGCTGCTCTTCGCCGTGTTCTTCACCGGCCTGTTGACCAACATGCCGGAGGCCACCCTGGCCGGCATCGTGTTCATGATCGGGCTCAGCCTCATCGACAGCCTCGGGCTCAGGACGATCCGCCGCGAGCGCTACAGCGAGTTCGTCATCGCCTGCCTCACCGGCTTCGTGGTCTTCGCCGTGGGTGTGGAGCAGGGCATCATCCTGGCGATCGTGGCCTCGATCATCGAGATCATCCGTCGTGCGTACAGCCCGAAGGACTTCGTGATCCAGCAGGGGCCCGATGGGGCCCCGCAGTACCTGCCGGCCACGGCGGGGGCGACCAGTGCGCCCGGCCTGATCGTGTTCCGCTTCGATGCCGAGCTCTTCTACGCCAACGCGAGCCGGTTCACCGACGACGTCAAGGCCCTCGTCGACGGGGCCCCCGAACCGGTGCGCTGGGTGCTGCTCGATGCATCCTCGCTGGACGACGTCGACTACTCGGCCGGCCTGCAGCTCAAGGAGCTGGCCGCGTTCCTCGACTCCCGACACATCACTGTCGGGCTGGTGCGCGCCGATGACTCACTGCTCGATTCGCTGCGCACCTACGAGGTCATCGGCGACTCGGTCCCCACGCACGTCTACCCACGATTGGCCGACGGGCTGTCCGCGTTCGAGGCCGACCACGGGGTCACACCCTGACCCGGGCCGAAGACCTCAGATCCGCCAGACGGCGGTAGTTGCGCCAGTTGACTCCGACGGGGCCTGACTGCCGTCCCGGCCCCGCTCGTCCCAACCCTCCGGGCCGTGCCCGGGACCGTGATGACCCATCCCTCCACGCGGACCCATCGCTCCACGGGCTCCCATCAGCAGGCCGAGCCCGCCGCCGCGGCCGGTGTCCTCGCCGGCCAGCCAGGCGTCGGCGCGCTCCTGGGCGCGGGTCAGGGTCTCCTCGGCCTGGTCGCTGGTGATCCGGCCCTCGTCAACCGCGGCATCCAATCGCTCGGCGAGCTTCGCGAGCATGGCTGCTGAGAGCTCGTCGGCTGAGTCCCCGGCGATCTCGAGCAGGCTCTCGCCGGCCATGAGCCTGTCGCGCACGGCATCCATGTCCATGCCCTTGCCCAGGGTGTCCTCAAGGAGGGTGTCCATCTCGGCGCGGCGCTCCGTGCGGTCCTGCTCACGCTCGGCGCGGTCCGCCGCGTGCGCCTCGCCCAGCGCCTCAGCCACGTCGTCAGCCTGCTCCTGGGTGATCGTGCCCTTGGTCACCAGCCCGGACAGGACCTCGCCGAGTCGACCGGCGGGCCCGTTCCCATCTGTGGCGGCGGCAACCCCCACACCGATGAGTCCGGCCAGGGCCACTCCGGCTACGGCCGCGGTCACAGTGCGCTTCATCGTGTGCCTCCTCAGCTGAATGCCGATCAGGTCATCGGCGTCAACACCACTCAACAGCGCCGGCGCTGGGCGTGGGTGACATCGCCGTTCGGGTCACGTAAGCCGTCCTCGTTCCGACCGGTATCAGCCCCCGGGCCCCGACCGAGCCTCCAGCAGCACCCGCAGCGCGGTCTGCTCCGCGGCCAGGCGGTCCAGGCGGTCGAGGATGAGCTGGACGTCGCCTGCGTCGGGACCCGCCGGGGCAGCTGTCGGTCCGGCATCTGTCGAGTCCGGCTCCTGGTCGACCGGCGTCACCTTGCGCGACACGAACCACGCGGCGATCGTGGCGGACACCGTGCCGATCAGGCCGATGCCCACGATCATCAGCCCTGTGCCGACGATGCGCCCCGGAGTGCTCGTGGGGTAGAAGTCGCCGTACCCCACGGTGGTGGTGGTCACCACCGACCACCACAGCGCCTCGCCCAGGGTCTGGATGTTCGCGTCAGGCTGCTGGCGCTCGATGTTCCACTCGAGGACGGCCGCGCTGGCCACCACGACGGCGACGATCGTGAACAGCGACCCCGCGATGCGTTCGGTCGAGATCGAGCGCAGCGACTTGCGCAGGAGCAGGGCGACACGCAGCATCCGCAGCATGGGGAGCAGCACCATGAGCAGGTCCAGCTTGTGGGTGGTCACGAAGTGCCGCTTGCCCTCAACGAGCGTGAGCCGCACGACGTAGTCCAGGGCGAACGCTGCCCAGATCGCCAGCTGGCATCCCACGAGGACGCTGTTGAACCAGTCGGGGGGATTGATGAAGAGCCATTGGACGACGACGACGACAAGGAACACGAGGGCGAGCCGATCCAGCCACCGGGATGTGCGGGCGACCCACTGGTCGTAGCGGGTTGTGCCCGTGTCGGGCTTGGTGGTCTTCCCTGCGCGCTTCAGCCATGGTGTGAGTGTAGGAACGTCGCCGGGGTTGGCCGGTGCGCGCCAGCCGGGCGGTCGCGAGTCCTAGGGTTGGGGCATGCCCCTGCACATCCGGCCCGCCCGCACCTCGGACGTGCGTCAGATCCGTGCGCTGGTCGATCTCTACTCCCAGCCGCGCATCCTGCTGAACAAGGCGACGGTGACGCTGTTCGAGGACGTCCCGGACTTCCTTGTCGCCGAGCTCGATGGCCAGTTCGTGGGCTGTGGAGCCATGCACGTCATCTGGGAGGACCTCGGGGAGCTGCGCACCCTGGCCGTCGACCCCGAGCGCACCGGCGCCGGGATCGGGGCCGCGCTGGTGCAGGCGCTGATCTCGCGCGCTGCCGATCTTGGCGTCTCGCGAGTGTTCTGCCTGACCTTCGAGACCGGGTTCTTCGCCCGGAACGGGTTCGAGGAGATCGAGGGGGCGCCGGTGACACCCGACGTGTACGCCCAGCTCCTGGAGTCCTATGACGAGGGTGTGGCCGAGCTGCTCGACCTCGAACGCGTCAAGCCCAACACCTTGGGCAACCACCGGATGCTGCGCGTGCTCTGAAGCGCCATCAGCGGGACCTCAGCCCGTGTTGCGCAGGCCGGTGGCGATCCCGTTGACGGTCAGCAGCAGTGCTCGGCGCAGCTGCGGCTCCACCTGCGTCCCCTCACCCTCGTGCCATCGGACCCGGGCAAGCAGCGAGATCTGCAGCAGGTGCAGAGGGCGCAGGTAGGCGTCCCGAACGGCCAGTGTCTGGGCAAGTCCCGGCTGGTTGCCCAGAAGCGAGTCGCACCCCTGCGCCGCGGTCACCTCCTCGATCGTGAGCTGGTGCTCGTCACGGATGCGAACCCCGAAGCCACGAAGGTGTTCGGGCACGAGTCGGTCGACGTACCTCTGTGCCACGTCCAGGTCGGCCTTCGCCGCAGTCATCGCCACGTTGGACAGGAAGTTGGCGAAGAACGGCCAGCGTCGGGCCATCTGAGCGACAGTGTCGGCGTGCCCTGCAGCCCGGACAGCGGCCAGCCCCGATCCGACGCCGTACCAGCCGGGGACGATCTGACGCGCCTGGGTCCACCCGAACACCCACGGGATGGCTCTGAGCCCCTCGAGACCAGAGGAGGCTGTGGGCCGGCGGGCCGGACGTGAGCCCAGGTGCAGGTCGCCGAGCTGCTCCACGGGCGTTGCGTACGAGAAGTAGGCGGGCAGGTCCGGGTCGTCCACGAGGTCCCGGTAGACGTCGAACGCCGCCTGGGACATGAGCTCCATGACGGCATCCCACGCGGTCAGCGTGTCCTGATCGAGCAGCGGGGTCCGGTGCAGGACGGTGCCCCGCAGCGTGGCGGCCAGGGTCTGGTCCGAGGTTCTCGCGCGCCAGTTGCGGGAGCAGGTACTTGTCGGAGATGACCTCGCCCTGCTCAGTGACCTTGATCTGGCCGTCGAGGACACCCCAGGGCTGGGACAGGATGGCCTCGTAGCTCGGGCCACCGCCACGGCCGACGGTGCCGCCACGACCGTGGAACAGGCGCAGGACCACTGCGTGCTCGGCGCAGACGTCACGCAGGCGGCGCTGGGCCAGGTGGATCTGCCACTGCGACGTCGTCACGCCGGCATCCTTGTTGGAGTCGGAGTACCCGAGCATGACCTCGAGCGTGTCCCCCCGCAGCCGTACGAGCTCGCGGAACCCGGGGTCGTCGAGCAGCTGCCCGATGATCAGGTCGGCTGTCCTGAGCTCGGCCACGGTCTCCAACAGGGGCACGAACCCGATCCGGGCGACACCGGCGGGAAGGTCGACAAGGCCGGCCTCGCGCCCCAGGACCACGGCAGCCAGCACGTCGGCGGCCGACTTCGTCATGGAGATGATGTAGGACTGGCAGGACTCCGGCCCGTAGCGATCCAGGGCCCGACCGATCTCCACGAACGTCATGTAGGTGGTCAGCCCCGGTGGATCCAGGGGCGGTGGCGCCGGCGCCAGGGGTCGCTTGCCCGCCAGCTCGTCGGCCAGCACGGCGAAGCGCGCGTCGGCGCTGAGTTCGCTGTACGGCACGGTCAGGTCGCCGAGCCGATCCAGCAACTGCCCGACTGCGTGGTGATGGGCATTCGCATGCTCGCGGACGTCCAGGGTCGCCAGCGACAGCCCGAACACGGCGACCACACGCATCGTGTGGGCCACGGAGCCCGCCGCGATCAGCCCGCCGCGGTTGGCGGCCAGCGAGGCCCGGATGAGCTCCAGATCGGCCAGGAGTTCGGCCGTCGTGCGGTAGTCACGACCCTGTTCGTGGGGTCGCCCCTGCGCCTGCCGGGTCCGGGTGTTGCGCAGCTTGGCGTGGATGCACGTCAGCTTGAGCCGGTAGGGCTCCTCGGCGTTGAGGCGCCGGAAGCGCGGGTCCAGGTCGGGCAGCGCGGCGAGGTCGGCGGCCAGCGACTCGCTGAGTTCCGCGGACACCGGCGCGATCCGTTCGGACACCGAGAGCAGGGCGCTGAGCTGCTCGATGTGCGGCAGGAGGTCCCGGACGGCGTGATCGTGCTGGAGGGCCAGGACGCGGGCGGTCACGGCCGGTGTCACGAAGGGGTTGCCGTCGCGATCCCCACCGATCCACGAGCCGAACGTGAGGACCGGCTTCTGGGCAGGGACCTCCACGCCGACGGCCTCGGCGGCGGCCGCGAACTCGTCGACGACGTCACCGGCGGCCTCCCCGGCCAGATCGTCGAGGTAGAACAGGGCGTTGCGCGCCTCGTCGGTGACCTCCGGCTGGCCGATGCGCAGCTCGTCGGTCTGCCACAGGAGGTCGATGGCCTCGGCGATCGCGCGGTCAGTCCGGTCGGTGCGCGGCTCCTCGAGCAGTGCCGCGATGCGCCGCAGCTTGACCAGCACCGAGCGCCGGGAGGCCTCGGTGGGGTGGGCCGTGAAGACCGGACGTGCGCTGATGTGGTCGAACCCTTCAGACACCTGGGCCCGGGTGACCACCCCGGCGACCAACGCCTCGCGGATCGCGGCACCCGCCAGTGCCAGCGGTCCGCCGGTCAGGGCGCGCTGGGCAGCCTGCGACTGGGCGCGGTGGACCTGCTCGGCGATGTTGGCCAGGTGGAAGTAGAGGGAGAATGCCCGGGCCAGCGTTGTGGCCTCGGCCAGGTTCAGGTCGTCGATGAGCTGCGCGGCGCGGTCGGGGTCGTCGCGGGTCAGGGTGCGGATGCTCTCGACGACGCTGAACATCTCGGCTCCCTCCTGACGGATGATCGCCTCGCCCAGCAGGTCGCCCAGTCGCCGGATGTCATCGCGCAGGGCAGGCGCGGACGGCAGTGTGTCCAGGGGGCTCATGGACGCGAAGCGTAGTGAGCATCCGGCCGCCGTGCAGATGCTCGCCGTGCGCCCACCCGCCACGGGGTTGGCGAACAAGCGACATTGGGTTCGGCGTCGCGGAGTTTCTTCCCGCCGCTCGGCGCTTGTTGTGCTAATGCCCCAATTCCGTGCTGCGTTGGACTTCTGGGATTCCCCCCGCCGCAATTCTCGCCTATGATGTTTCGGGACTATTCATCGACGAATTCGCAGGAGTTTCGGATGGCACGCAAGGTTCAGGTCCTTCTCGAGGACGATCTCGACGGCAGCCCGGGCGCTGAGACCGTCCAGTTCTCCTTGGACGGGAAGTCCTATGAGATCGACCTCTCCGTAGCCAACGCGGAGAAGCTGCGCGAGGCATTCGCCCCCTGGATCGGTGCCGGGCGTCGGGCCAGTGCGGCCTCCGGGTCGGAGCCGCGGCGGCGTACCGCCCGTCGATCTGAGGACACCGCCGACATCAGGCGCTGGGCCACCGAGAACGGCATCCCGGTGAGCACGCGGGGTCGCATCTCGGCTGACCTGCGTGCGCGCTACGAGGCTGCGCACTGACCTTCGATCCAGCAGGTGGATGCGCGAGCCGTGGCTCGGCGCGCGTTCGCCGTGGGCGTATCGCTGTCTGGTAACCGCGGGGTGATCCCCGCTGTTGTCCCCATGACGGGCCGAACTCCCGACTGGTGCCTCCGGACACGGGGGCGTGTGAATGTCGGGGGTTGCGGCTAGAGTTTCAATCCATCCCGCGTGAGTGGGAAGGACGCCTGAACGGAGTGGAGCCACATGTTCGAACGGTTCACGGATCGCGCCCGACGTGTTGTGGTGCTCGCGCAGGAGGAAGCGCGAATGCTCAACCACAACTACATCGGCACCGAGCACATCCTGCTCGGCCTCATCCACGAGGGTGAAGGCGTTGCGGCCAAGGCGCTGGAGAGCATGGGCATCTCGCTGGAGTCCGTGCGCCAGCAGGTCGAGGAGATCATCGGCCAGGGCCAGCAGGCGCCCAGTGGCCACATCCCGTTCACACCACGGGCCAAGAAGGTCCTCGAGCTCTCCCTGCGCGAGGCCCTGCAGCTGGGCCACAACTACATCGGCACCGAGCACATCCTGCTCGGCCTCATCCGCGAGGGTGAGGGTGTGGCCGCCCAGGTCCTGGTGAAGCTGGGGGCCGACCTGAACAAGGTCCGCCAGCAGGTGATCCAGCTGCTCTCGGGCTTCCAGGGCAAGGAGCCCTCGGCTGCCGGGGTGGGTGGTGGCCCGCAGGAGGGAACCCCGTCCACATCACTGGTGCTCGACCAGTTCGGGCGGAACCTGACCAAGGACGCCCGCGAGAGCAAACTCGATCCCGTGATCGGTCGTGAGAAGGAGATCGAGCGGGTCATGCAGGTCCTGTCCCGGCGCACCAAGAACAACCCGGTGCTGATCGGGGAGCCCGGTGTGGGCAAGACAGCTGTGGTCGAGGGCCTTGCCCAGATGATCGTGCGTGGTGAGGTCCCTGAGACGCTCAAGGACAAGCACCTGTACACACTTGATCTCGGGGCGCTCGTGGCGGGCTCGCGCTACCGCGGCGACTTCGAGGAGCGCCTGAAGAAGGTGCTCAAGGAGATCAAGACCCGCGGCGACATCATCCTGTTCATCGACGAGATGCACACCCTTGTCGGAGCGGGCGCTGCCGAGGGGGCCATCGATGCCGCCAGCATCCTCAAGCCCATGCTGGCCCGCGGCGAGTTGCAGACGATCGGCGCGACCACCCTCGACGAGTACCGCAAGCACGTCGAGAAGGACGCCGCACTCGAGCGCCGCTTCCAGCCGATCCAGGTCCAGGCGCCCAGCGTTCCGCACACCATCGAGATCCTCAAGGGTCTGCGCGATCGCTACGAGGCACACCACCGCGTCTCGATCACCGATGCGGCGCTGGCTGCCGCGGCTCGGCTCTCGGACCGGTATGTCTCGGACCGCCAGCTTCCCGACAAGGCGATCGACCTGATCGACGAGGCGGGCTCCCGGCTGCGGATCCGGCGGATGACTGCGCCGCCGGACCTGCGCGAGTTCGACGAGCGCATCGCCACCGTCCGTCGCGAGAAGGAGTCGGCGATCGACGCGCAGGACTTCGAGAAGGCCGCCTCGCTGCGCGATCGCGAGAAGACCCTGCAGATCGAGAAGGCGCAGCGCGAGAAGGAGTGGAAGGCCGGCGACATGGACGTCGTGGCCGAGGTGGACGACAAGCTGGTGGCTGAGGTCCTGGCGCTGATGACCGGGATCCCGGTGACCGACCTGTCTGAGGACGACGCACAGCGGTTGCTGCGCATGGAGGATGAGCTGCACAAGCGGGTCATCGGCCAGCAGGCCGCCATCCACGCCCTGAGCCAGGCGATCCGCCGTACCCGGGCCGGGCTCAAGGACCCCAAGCGTCCCGGTGGGTCCTTCATCTTCGCCGGGCCCTCGGGCGTGGGCAAGACCGAGCTGAGCAAGACGCTGGCCGAGTTCCTCTTCGGCGAGGAGGACGCGCTCATAGCCCTGGACATGAGCGAGTACTCCGAGAAGCACACGGCATCACGACTCTTCGGCTCGCCCCCCGGATACGTCGGTTATGAGGAGGGCGGACAACTCACCGAGAAAGTGCGGCGCCGACCATTCTCGGTGGTCCTGTTCGACGAGGTTGAGAAGGCGCACCCGGACATCTTCAACTCATTGTTGCAGGTGCTTGAAGAAGGTCGCCTGACCGATGCCCAGGGCCGTGTGGTGGATTTCAAGAATACGGTGATCATCATGACGACCAACCTCGGTAGTCGTGATGTCAGCAAGGGTGTGATGCTCGGGTTCGCCGGCGGCGGGGATGCCGATGAGTACGAGCGGATGAAGTCCAAGGTCCAGCAGGAGCTGAAGGCCCACTTCCGCCCGGAGTTCCTCAACCGCGTCGACGACATCGTCGTGTTCCACCAGCTCACCCGCACCGAGATCATCCAGATCGTGGACCTCATGGCCAACCACCTCGAGGAGCGACTGCGCGAGCGGGACATGGGTATCGAGCTCACGCAGGCGGCCAAGGAGCTGCTCGCCGAGCGCGGCTATGACCCGGCCCTCGGTGCGCGGCCGCTGCGTCGGACGATCCAGCGCGAGATCGAGGATGCGCTCAGCGAGAAGATCCTGTTCGGTGAACTGCGCCCGGGCCAGATCGTCGTGGTGGACGTCGAGGGCTCCGGCCCGACCGCGACGTTCACGCTGACAGGCACCGACAAGGTGACCCTGCCCGACGCTCCGCCCGTCGAGGCTGCCGGAGCCGGCGAGGCCACAGAGGGCTGATCGGCAGCACCGACCCGCAGACTCCCGCTGAACCGGGGGTCTGCGGGTCGGTTCTCGTGCGCTCACGGGTTACCGTTGCCCTGTGAGTTCGATCAAGAGTCCGGTCGGCCCGGAGGAGCCCAGCACCTACTGGCGACGGCGTGCCGCGATAGTGGTGGGCCTGCTCGTCGTCCTGTGGCTGGCGTGGTGGTTGCTGCAGACTGCGTTCGGTTCCGGCGGCGAGCCGGCGGCCGCCGAGCCCAGCCCGTCACCGAGCTTCGGCCTGTCGATGTCGCCCTCCGACGACCCGTCGGCCTCAGCGAGCCCCTCCGCAGGGAGCCAACCGTCTGCCAGCCCGTCGGCCAGTCCGGCCGCGACCGCCCCCGCGTGCGCCGATTCCAGCATCGCTGTCGCGGTGAGCACCGGCAGCGCCTCGACCTCGGTGGGCAGCGGGATGGCCCTGACCATGTCGGTGACCAACACGGGCTCTGAGGCCTGCAGCCGCGATGTCGGCGCCGGGGCCAACGAGGTGACGATCACGTCGGGCTCCGCACTCGTGTGGTCCTCGGACTTCTGCAATCCCTCGACGAAGAAGGACACGCAGGTGCTTGACCCCGGCAAGGAGTTCACGACCTCGGTGACGTGGCCCGGGAACGTGACCCAGCAGACGTGCCCCGACAACCAGCCGCTGGCCCAGCCGGGCAGCTACCGGGCCGAGGCCCGCAACGGGAAGGTCGACTCCGAGCAGGTGACGTTCACCGTCGAATAGGGGGGTCGGTGCACGGTGCGGTCGACAGTGGACAGCCGCACAGGTCACACGTAGCGCTCGAGGATGGACGACTCGGCCAGGCGGGACAGGCCCTCACGGATGTACCGGGCGCGGTTCTCGCCGATCCCCTCGACGTGCTGCAGGTCCTCGACGGTCGCGCTGAGCAGCTTCTGCAACGAGCCGAAGTGGCTCACGAGCCTGTCGCGGACCGCCTCGGGCACACGAGGCACCCGCGAGAGCACACGGTGTCCGCGAGGGCTGACGTTGGTCTCCAGACCATCGGTGCTCGCCGGGTAGCCCAGGGCGCGCGCGACCGAGGTGAGGTCGAGCAGATCCGTGGGCCCGATCAGGTCCAGGGCCTCGAGGGTGTGGGCGACGGTGCGTTCCTTGCGGGCCCCTCGGCGGCGTGGCAGGTAGTCCCGGACCACCAGTTCCCGGTCGGTCTCCACCCCAGCCACGAGCTCAGCCAGTTGCAGGGAGACCAGCCGCCCCTCCGTGCCCAGCTCCAGAAGGTAGGCCCGGATCTCGTTGGCGATGTGGCGCACCATCTCCAGGCGCTGAAGGGTGGCGCACACCTCCCGGACGGTGACGAGGTCCTCGATCTCCAGCGCCGACAGGCTGCGCGAGACCTCGTCGAGTCGCTGCTTGTAGCGCTCGAGGGTGGCCAGCGCCTGATTGGCCCGCGACAGGATCGCCGAGGGCTCCTCGAGGACGTACCTGCGGCCCCTGAGGTAGAGGGCGATGATGTGCATGGACTTGCTGACGCTGACCACCGGATAGCCGGTCTGCCGAGCGACCCGGTCAGCGGTCCGGTGCCGTGTCCCGGTCTCCGAGGTGGGGATCGCCGGGTCGGGGACGAGCTGGGTGGCAGCGCGCACGATCCGGGCGGTCGAGGAGTCGATGATCACCGCGCCGTCCATCTTGCACAGCTCTCGCAGGCGCGTGGCGGTGAAGTCGATCTCCATGGGGAACCCGCCGGTGGCGATGGCATCGACACCCCTGTCGTGGCCCAGCACGATGAGGGCCCCGGTGCGGCCGCGCATGATCCGCTCCAGCCCGTCGCGCAACTCGGTTCCCGGCGCCACCCGCGCCAGGGCCGCGGCCAGTTCCGGATCGATCCCTGCCATGAGTACTCCGTGATCGTGTGCTCCCCGGGTGAGTGTAGGCGAAGGACGCCCCTGTCGGCTTGCCACGGGTTGTGCCTCCCGGCAATGTCGGACTGGGCCGGTAGCGTCCCCGACATGACGTCCAGCAGTGCGGTGAAGGCCGCGTTCCGATGCTCCGAGTGTGGGTGGCGGGCACCGAAGTGGGTCGGCAGGTGCGGGGAGTGCCAGGCCTGGGGCAGCGTCGGCGAGGTCGGGGTCAACAGCCGCACACCCCAGGCCGGACCGGTGTCGGCCGCAGCCCAGGCAATGACCCAGATCGACCTGACCCATTCGGCGGCCAACCCCACCGGCATCACCGAGCTCGACCGTGTGCTCGGTGGGGGTGTGGTTCCCGGTTCCGTGATCCTCCTGGCCGGCGAGCCCGGCGTCGGGAAGTCCACGCTCCTGCTGCAGGTCGTGGCCGCTGTGGCGGCGCGTGGAGCCCGGGCTCTGTACGTGACCGGCGAGGAGAGTGTGGAGCAGGTCCGGTCCCGGGCTGAGCGGGTGGGCTCAGTCTGCCCGGAGGTCTACCTGGCGGCGGAGTCCGACGTGTCGGCTGTGGTGGCCC
The DNA here is from genome assembly GCA_963697345.1 of uncultured Actinomycetes bacterium. Classification (GTDB taxonomy): domain Bacteria; phylum Actinomycetota; class Actinomycetes; order S36-B12; family CAIYMF01; genus Prado023. The sequence continues at coordinate 98,060 of CAVONS010000013.1, forward strand.
ACGCCGAGCAGGTCGCCCCGAGCCTTCTGGTCATCGACTCCATCCAGACGATGACCTCCAGCGGGGTCGACGGGGTCGTGTCGGGGGTCAGCCAGGTCCGGGAGGCGACCTCCGCGCTGATCCGACTGGCCAAGGAGCGGCGCATGGCTTGCGTGCTGGTGGGCCACGTGACCAAGGATGGTGGCATCGCAGGGCCCCGGACCTTGGAGCACCTCGTTGATGTCGTGCTGTCCTTCGAGGGGGACCGCCATGCGCGCCTGCGGATGGTTCGGGCGGTCAAGAACCGGTACGGCCCCACCGATGAGGTGGGCTGCTTCGACCTCGGTGAGGAAGGCCTTGTCGGGCTGGCGGACCCCAGCGGCCTGTTCGTCACCGACCGGAGCAGCCCCGTGCCCGGCACCTGCGTCACGGTCACCCTGGAGGGTCGCCGGCCGCTGCTCGCCGAGGTGCAGGCGCTGGTCGTCCCCTCGGCCGGGTCGAGCCCCCGTCGCACCACCTCAGGTCTGGAGTCGGCTCGGATTGCCATGGTCCTGGCCGTGCTCGAGCGCCGCGAGTCGGTGCCGATGTCGCGCTTCGACACGTACGTGGCCGCCGTCGGTGGCGCTCGTCTGGTCGAGCCTGCGTGCGACCTTGCGGCCGCTCTGGCTGTGCATGGTTCGGTGCGCGACATGTCGGTCCCGATGGGATGGGTCGCCTTCGGGGAGGTGGGGCTTGCCGGCGACGTGCGCCGGGTGCCCGGTGCGCGCCAGCGGATCATGGAGGCCGCACGGCTCGGGATGACCGATGTGATCCTGCCCCGGGGGGATGCGGTGGCACTGGGTGAGCTCGGCGTCCGGTTGCACCCGGTCGACGATCTCTCGGGCGCCTTGCGCCTGATGCCGTGGGCGCGCCCCGACCTGGTCCGCCAGGCTCCCCACTCCGGCCCGAGGGCGCTGGCCGTCGTCCCCGAGCTGTAGGGGTGCCACCGAGCACGTCGCGCGGCTAGTGCCCGCCTGCCGGATGCGGTGCCAGGCCCACCAGCGGGAGGCTGCGCGCCGCCAACGCGCTCAGCGACACCTCGCGGGCCCGGCAGTGCTCGGACAGGACGTCGTAGGCAGCCTGACCCATGAGTTCCACGAGCTCGTCGCGCGAGGACAGGTACACCGGCTCCGCGCCGACGTGTGCGGCTGGAGCCGTGGTGCAGTACCAGTCGAGGTCGTGCCCACCCTCACCCCACCCACGACGGTCGTACTCCGAGATGACCACCACCTGCAACGTGGTGCCATCGGGCCGGGTCAGGTCCTCGTAGGTGCGCCGGATCGGCAACTGCCAGCACACGTCTGGCTTGGTCTGGGTGATCGGCACCTCGAGGTCCAGGGCCAGCTTGTGCAGGGCGCAGCCCGGACCTGCGGCGAAGCCGGGTCGGTTGAGGAAGATGCAGGCGCCCTCGACGACCCGCGTCTTCGGCTCTCCCTCGGCGTCGACCTCAAGGACTCCGTCGGCGAGCCCAGACGGGCGCATCTGCCACTGCGCGGCGCTGAGCCGGCTGGCCATCTCCACGGTCCGGTCACGGTCGTCGTCGTCGGAGAAGTGCGCGCCGAGGGTGCAGCAGCCGTCATCGGGACGGTCGGCGTAGATGCCCTGGCACCCCTGGCCGAAGATGCACGTCCAGCGCGAGGTGAGCCACGTGAGGTCGGCCCGGAAGTGCACGTCCGGATCCTGATCAGAACCATCGGGGTCCGGGAACTCCACCCAGTGCCGGGCTCCCCCGAGGGGCACTTCCACCATGGGATCAGCGTAGGGGGTCACACGACCAGCGGCGCGCGATCGCCCTCCCGGTGGAGGGCTTAGAATCGTCGGGTGCCAGCGCGTCGGGGAAAGGACGCCCCGGGAGGTCCGCAGACCCAGGGGACCCCGGGTGCTCCCGTGGAGTCGGCTGTGAGCAGCCCCGACCCGACGCCTGCAGCGCCCGAGAAGCCGACACCGCCCCGGAAGACGACCAAGCCTCGGAAGCCGACCAAGCCCCGGAAGGCGACCAAGCCCCGGGAGGCGACACCGCCCCGGGAGGCGACACCGCCGAGCAAGCCCCGCGCGCCGCGAGCGTCCACGACTCGGACCCGTTCTTCAAGCGCGACGAAGCCGAAGAAGGCCGCCCCAGCAGCTCCGGCGGCCGACGAGGGGCCAGCGGTCGAAGGGGCTGAGAAGCCCCGCCGACGCCGCCGATCGCCAAGCCCCTCAGTGCCCCGCGCCGTCGTGCTCGAGCCGGAGCGTCAGGCGGTCCGGGTGCCTGCGGCCAAGGTCGCCCTGTCCACCGCCTCGGTCTACCCCGAATCCACTGCGGCTGCTTTCGAGATCGCGCGCCGCCTGGGCTACGACGGCATCGAGCTGATGGTCTTCACCGATGCGGTCAGCCAGGATCCTGACGCAGTCCGCGCGCTGTCCGACTACTACGGGGTGCCCGTCCTTGCCGTGCATTCGCCCTGCCTCCTCGTGACCCAACGGGTGTGGAGCACCGACCCCTGGGAGAAGCTGCAGCGATCCCAGCGCGCAGCCGAGCAGTTGGGGGCATCCACGGTCGTCGTGCACCCGCCGTTCCGCTGGCAGCGGGACTATGCGCGGGACTTCGAGGTCGGCCTGGCCCGGATGCGCGATGAGACCGACATCATCTTCGCCGTCGAGAACATGTACCCGTGGCGCGCGCGCAGTCGCGAGTGGGCGGCCTACCAACCGGACTGGGACCCGCGCAACCAGGACTACCCCAAGGTGACGCTCGACCTGTCTCACACGGCTGTGTCGGGCACGTCAGCCGTGGCGATGGCCCACGACCTCGGCGACCGGCTGGCCCACATGCATCTGGCCGACGGCACGGGGCTGGCTCGCGACGAGCACCTGGTGCCCGGGCGAGGCAACCAGCAGTGCGCCGAGGTGCTCGAGGGTCTGGCCACCCAGGGATTCTCCGGGACGGTGGTGCTGGAGGTGAGCACCCGTCGGGCGGCCAACAGGGCCGAACGTGAGGCGGACCTGGCCGAGGCCCTGGCCTTTGCCCGCCTGCACCTGGCTGCCCCGCTTGTCGAGCCGGTGAAGGGCTCTCGGCCGTAGTCTGGCTCCGTGAGCGAGGATCCCCGCGAAGCCCTTCTCGATGTCGCGCGCGACATCGTGGCCAAACGTGGCTACCTCGGCCTGACCATGCGGACCGCCTCGGCGGCGGCCGGGGTCACCCCCGATGTTGCCCGGCGCTACTACCGCAATCGCGATTCGCTGTTCGCTGCCGCGATGCGCCTGCCCGCCGATCCCGTGTCGGCGATCCCCACGCTCATGGCACCGGGCATCGAGGGCATGGGCGAGCGTCTCGTCCGATTCACCCTGGACACGCTCAGAGATCCGGAGGCCCGCAACGACATCATGTCGCTGGCGCGCACGGGTGTGTCGGCGGGTCACGCGGTCACCGGGCTGCAGGACTTCATCGAGGTCGGTGTGGTGGATCGTGTTGCCGGGATCATCGGCGTGCCGGACGCGAGGATGCGCTCGGCGCTGATCACCAGCTATCTGATGGGCGTGGCGATCATGCGCTACGGCGTGCGGCTCGAGCCGTTGGCCTCGGCCAGTGACGAGGAGGTGATCCGGATCGTGGCGCCGGTCATCCAGGATCTCCTGGATCCACGTCATCCCATCCCCGGATCCGACCGTGACCGGGCCGAAGCACCACGCCCCATGGCCACAGGTCAGGAGCCCGAGCAGCCGACAAGCCGGACGCGGACGTTCGACCCCGATCCGGCTGCCACGAGGGCGAGGAAGGCGGCCGCGCTGGCCAAGGAGGCCGAGCTCGTCCGCGAACGAGCCGAAGCCGATCGCAGGGCGTCCACGTCGGGCGCCGGTGGCGGAGCCGGTGGTTCCGGGGTGCCGAAGAAGACATCGGCCCGGAAGTCCCAGGCCACCAGGAAGCCATCCGCGGCGAAGGCGACCTCCACCCGGAAGTCATCGACGGCGAAGCGTCCCCCTTCCGGGAAGCCGCCCGCGGCGAAGGCGACGCCCGCCCGGAAGGTCAGCCAAGGCCACCAAGCGGCCCCCGGCGGCCAAGGCGATCAAGCCCACTGCGCCGGGGAGCACGGGAGTGGAGGGGGAGCCGGCCGGGAGGAAGCCGACGACGGCGAAGGGCAGCGCCCCATCCAGCGCCTCAGCGCCTCGAGCGACCACGGCCGGGAAGGCGACAGGAGACCCCAGCGGCTCGGGACCGAAGCATGGTGGGACCGCGAAGCCCTCTGGTGGCGCTTCGCAGTAGCCCGTGGCGCCGTCGGGGGCTGGCCGGGGTCGGCGCGCCGGGGCCTGGGACCTCAGTGGGCAGTGAATTCGCGGGCGATGGCAGAGGTTGTGGCCTGGTCGACGAGGCCGAGCTGCCAGGCCATCGTCACGGCCTCGACGGCGTTCTCGACGTAGTACATGGCAATACCCTCCTCGCGCAGCGTGGCTGCGCGGGCCGCGACCTCCTCACTGCGCTCCGCCATGTGTGATCCCACATACATCAGGAAGATGGCCCGGATGTGTCCCGGGAACTCCCGCGCCATCAGCTCGTAGGTCTCCGGATCACCCTGACCCACATCCCCGATGAGGACGAAGGAGTACGTGGGATTGCCCTCGATGAGGCTGCGGATCGTGCTGCGCTTGTGCTCCCGTCCGTCGCGCATCAGCCGATCGGACGTGGGGCCCCAGTCGGTCAGGAAGAGCGGCCCGCGCGGGAAGTGGTGCATCGTCGTGAAGGCGACGAGGTAGTCATAGAGGTTCCATGAGCCGGTGGACACGTAGTAGAACGGCACAGCCCGGGGGCTGCCGTCGCCGCGGGCCAGCCCTGCATAGAAGGTGGCCATGCCCGGCACCGGCTTGCGGTCGGCGACATCTCGGAACACGGTTCGTCCCACAGCTGTCCAGCCCTGGGTGAGTCCGGTCTTCATGATGGTGTCGTCGATGTCGGAGACCACCGCCACGCCGCCACGTGGGTCGGCGACCAGCACGCGTCCGATCGTATGCGGGACCGAGGAGTCGACGGGGTCGATGTCCATGACGTGCCACCCCGGGGACAGCTGGCCGACATTGAGCGTGATGTGCAGGTACCCGTCGGAGTCGCTGGTGAACTCCCCACTTGCCTCGCCCATCGACGCACGCACGGTGATCCCGGACATCGTCAGGACGGTGAACCGGCGCAGGTTCGCCCGGAGGGTGTTGCCGAACCCCAGGGGCATCTCGCCGGCGGTGAACAGGGGCTTCTCGATGGTGCGCGCCGTCAGGTGGGCCACCCCGTCGGCGTGCCAGCCCCGGTAGGCGACGACCACTGTCGGGCGCAGGACGGCTCGCCTCGTCTTGAGCTCGATGAGCCCAGCGTTGACCGACTGGTCGACGTTCTGGGCCACCGCGGGCCAGTCGACGTCCTCGATCGCGCTGGACACGCGCGCTTCGATCCCTCTGAGTGCGCCGGTCACCAACGAAGCTCCTGGTATCCCGGACAGACTGGGAATGTTCACAGCCCCGCCTTTCCCGTGGTCCCGGCAAGGCTACCGGGGGCCGTGGGCGGGGGCGACCTCACAGGCAGGCACGTGTGTGGTGATGTGGTCGAGGCGACGCCACGCGGCTGCCCCGCGTAGCCTTCACCGCGGAGGTGTGTCGACCCATGGTGGATCTCAGTGGTGTGCTCGGGCGGCTGCCCGACAGGGACGCGGTCGTCACCGCGCTCGAGCGGGTGCCGGTGACCAGGGACGCCATCAGCCCGTTCGTGCCCGGAGAGTCGGTCTCAGCCGCAGTGGCGGCTGCGCAGTCAGTGCTGCAGGCAGGAATGTCAGTGGCCGTCGTTCACCTGCCCGACCCGGCCGACGGCGACGCCACGCGTGGCATCCACGAGCAGATCATCGAGGCGTTCACCGAGGCGAACCTGGCCGTGGGCACGGACCTGGTCATCGACCTGGCCGACCTCGGCCTGTCCCAGGGGGTGGACTCGGCCGCGGTCGCCGAGGAAGTGGCGGCGCTGTGCAGGGCCGCCGAGCTGGTCGGCATGACCGTGACCGTGGACGCACTGTCCCATGAGCACCTGGACACCGGGCTGTCGATCCACGCTGCCCTGATCGCCGACCACCCCGACCTCGGGGTGACACTGGCGGCCCACCTGCTGCGAAGCGAGGCGGATTGTGGCGATGTGGCCCGCGCAGGCGCTCGGGTGCGGCTGGTGCGCCAGGCCGGGCAGACGCCCAAGGGGCTGTCCTTTGCCGGGGACCACGAGATCGACAAGGCCTACATCCGGTGCATGCGGCAGCTGATGGCCGGGGCCGCTCGCCCCCTCCTGGCCACGCAGGACCAGCGACTGATCGAGATCGCGGGGGCGCTCGCAGTGCGCAGTGACCGGGACCCCAGCACGTACGCGTTCCAGTTCCCGCTGGGCGTGCGCCAGGACTCGGCGGCCGAGCTGGTGTCGGCCGGCTCCCACGTCGGCGTCCTCGTGCCCTTCGGGCCCGGCTGGTCGAACTACCTGTTGCGGCAGATCGCGCTGAAGCCCGATGTGGTGGGCCAGGCCGCGCGGGCGGCGATGGGGCGGTGAACGGGAGCGTGCTGGGTGACCGAGCGGGCGACCCGCGGATCGCCGTGCTCGGTGCGGGCAGGATGGGAGCCGCTGTGATCACCGGCCTGCTCAACTCGGGGTGGGCATCGCAGCGGATCGTGGCCGCAGATTCCCACGCACCGACTGCCGACGCGCTCAAGCAGCGACTGGGCATCGAGGTGCTGCCGGCAGAGGAGGCGGTTGTCGGAGCCGATGTGGTCGTGGTGGCCGTCAAGCCGCACCACGTGGTGCCCCTGCTTGACCAGATATCGGCCACGCTGCCCGCGGGGTCGACCGTGGTCTCGTTGGCAGCGGGGGTGCCCACCTCGGCGATGTCGGGCCACCTGCCCAGCGGCGTCGCCCTGGTGCGGGTGATGCCCAACACCCCAGCCCTGGTCGGCGAGGGGATGTCCGTGCTGTCCCCGGCGCCGGGATGCCCCTCCGAGGCCCTGTCGCTCGCCGAGCGAGTCCTCCGGTCGGTGGGTCAGGTCCGCACGGCCCCGGAATCGGCCCAGGATGCAGTGACTGCCCTGAGCGGTTCCGGTCCGGCGTACGCGTTCTACGTCGCCGAGGCGATGATCGACGCGGGTGTGCTCCTCGGGCTTCCCCATGACCTGGCCCACGACCTCACGGTGCAGACCCTCCTCGGGGCCGCCACGATGATGCGCGACGTGGACCAGCAGCCCGCAACCCTGCGAGAGAACGTCACCTCCCCGGGAGGCACCACGGCGGCTGCCGTGTCCGTCCTGGACGATGCGCAGCTGAAGTCCGTGTTCGCCGAGGCGATGCGGGCCGCTCGGGACCGCTCGGCCGAGCTCGGACGGTCCTGAAGCCCGGACGGTTCGCAGGGCGGGCCGGCCGCCGTCACAGCAGCAGGGGCGACACCTCATCCTCAGGACCGCACACCACCAGGACGTCGTCCTTGGCCAGCACCAGGTCAGGGGTGGCCAGGTCGGGCATTCCGCGACCCTTCCGGCTGACGGCCATGACCAGGATCCCCTTCTCCGCGAGGTCCGTCACCTCAGCCAGCGACTGACCCTCCTGAGCCCGGCTCACCTGGAGCGCGGCGTAGGCCAACCCATCCACCGTCGGGATGTACTCGGTCCGGTGGCCCAGCAGGGCGTGGGCCACCCGCCGGCCAACTTCGAGCTCCGGGTAGACCACCTCCGTGACCCCGATCTTGCGCAGGATCTTGGCTTGGTCGGCATTGATCGCCTTGGCCCAGATCTCCGGGATGCCGAAGGCTTCCTTGAGCAGCAGGGCGCAGACCAGCGAGGCCTCCATGGCGTCGCCGATGGCGACCACGGCCCGGGTGTACTCGGCCACGCCGAGCTGCTCGAGGGCCTCCTTGGAGGTGACGTCGGCCTCGACGGACATGGTGACCTGCCTGCTGGCCTGCCGGACCAGGTCCGGGTCCTGGTCGATGGCAAGGACCTCACACCCCTCCCGGGTCAGTGCCGATGCCACGGACCTGCCGAAGCGGCCCAGCCCCAGCACAACCACGGGCTCGACTTCACGAGCGGGCATTGCATCCTCCTTCGCGGTCCATGATCAGCCGATCATGGGGCGGCCCTCAGGCAGCCGGTAGTAGCGGGACGTGTTGCGCAGGGTCAGTGACGAGGCCAGGGTCAACGGGCCGACTCGGCCGAGGAACATCAGGCACACCAGCAGCAGCTGCGCCGGTTCGGAGAGCCCTGGGGTCACGTTCGTGCTCAGCCCGACCGTGGCCAGCGCCGAGATGGTCTCGAACAGGGCCTTGTCCAGGTTCAGGCCGGTCATGGCCAGCAGCGCCATCGTCCCGGCCACGACCGCGCTGAGGCTGACGATGGTCACCGCGATGGCCACGCGCACCGTCGTGGTGGGGATACGCCGATCCAGGACGTTGACGTCGGTGTGGCCACGGATCTCGGCGCGGGCGGCCGCCACCAGGACCATGAGTGTGGTCACCTTCAGCCCGCCGGCGGTGCTGCCGCTGCCCGCGCCCACGAACATCAGCGCGTCGGTGAGCAGGCGGGTCTCCGGCACGACCAGGGAGTAGTCGACGGTGTTGAATCCGGCCGTGCGTGGTGTGATCCCTCCGGAGAACACCGACTGCACGGCCTTCTCCCACCAGGGCATGGCGCCCAGCGTGCCGGGATTGCGCCACTCGAAGAGGGCGAAGCCCGCAGTTCCCGCTCCCAGGATGATCGCCGTGCCGATGAGCATCAGGCGAGTGTGCAGGGACAGGGGGATGGGGTTGGCGAAGCCGAACCTCTCGGGATGGAACGCACCCAGGCGGTAGCGGGACCTGCGCGCCAGTTCGTGTCCGCGGGCCGTCACCTCCGCGACGGTCATCGTGGCACCGCGGGGAGCTGGTCGCAGGGCACGCGCGGCGGTCGTCCGGCGGAAGATCTCAATGACCACGAGGAAGCCCAGGCCGCCGATCACGATGGCCAGGGCGATCGGTCCAAGGATCAGGGGATCCTGGCCGTAGGAGATCAAGGAGTCTGAGGCAAGGGCGAAGCCCGCGTTGTTGAAGGCGCTGATGCTGTGGAACGTGCCCTGCCACCCGGCCTCCAGCAGCGAGAGGTCGTAGTGGAGCCAGAACCTCAGGCCCAGGAGCACAGCCACCACCGTCTCGACCGTCACCGTGATGACGGCCAGGCCGGTCAGGACCTGTCGGACGTCGCCCTGGGTGAGCACACCCGTCTCGGCCTGGGCGGCCAGGCGTGAGGCGGTCCCGAGCTTGCGGTTGAGCAGCAGGATCCACAGCGTGCCCAGCGCCTGGATCCCGAATCCGCCAACCTGGATCAGGACGAGGATGGTGATCTGCCCGACAGGGCTCCAGTACGTGGCTGTGTCGGCGACCACCAGCCCCGTCACGGTGGTCGCGCTCACCGCAGTGAAGAGCGCGATCCCGGGGCTCGCCGAGCCCTCCGCGGCCCGCATCACTGGAAGCATGAGCATCAGGGCACCCACGCTGCACAGGATCGCGAACGAGATCACGATCGTCCGGGTCGGTGATCGTGTCGAGATCCGTGCCTGCTGGGACTGCGTGCGCGCAAGCACCTCTGACGATCCGCCCCTGGTCGGCGCCGCGCGGTACCTGCGCTCCCCACCCGGGTGCCGGCCCTCGTGCTGGCGGCGAGCCCGCAACATCCGACGTCGCGGCTCGTTGCGGGAGCGACGAGGGGTCATGCCGTGAGGCTAATGACTGGCGGGCTGGACATGCCCGGCAGAGCGGTGTCCCGGGCGACCCGCGACCCGATCTCGGTCTACGGTGGCTGGGTGACTCATCGGGTGGCCGTCATCGCAGACCCCGCCCTGTCCGCGTACGACTTCGGTCGGGGTCACCCGATGGCCCCGATCCGGGTCCAACTGGCGCTGCGCCTCGCGCAGGACCTCGGGATCTTCCAGCTCCCCGGTGTGGAGCTCGTCCGATCCGTCGCGCCGGCTGGGGTCCATGACCTGGTCAGGGTGCACATGCCGGACTTCCTGACGGCGGTGCGCAATGCCGGGCACACCGGTGACCCGGGTGATCCCCGATTCGGGATGGGTACCGACGACGTCCCGGTCTTCCCCCGGATGCATGAGGCGGCCTCGCACCTGTGCGGATCCAGCGTGCGTGCCGTGGAGGAGGTGCACTCCGGGCGCGCCGAGCATGCCGTGAACCTGTTCGGCGGCATGCATCACGCCATGCCGGACCGTGCGGCCGGGTTCTGCGTGTACAACGACGCGGGCGTCGCCATCCGGTGGCTGCTGGACCGGGGTGTGCAGCGGGTGGCCTACGTCGATGTCGATGCTCATCACGGTGACGGCGTCGAGACGATGTTCTACGACGACCCGCGGGTCATGACGATCAGCCTGCACGAGAGCGGGCGAACGTTGTACCCGGGGACGGGGTGGCCCTCGGACACCGGGGGGCCGGGTGCGCAAGGGACGGCGGTCAACGTCGCACTGCCGGCCGGAACCTCGGACAACCAGTGGCTGCGGGCGTTCAACGCTGTGGTCCCGCAGGTCCTCGAGGAGTTCGACGCGCAGTTCCTGGTCAGCCAGCATGGCTGTGACTCCCACTTCGAGGACCCGCTGGCACACCTCCTGCTCAGCATCGACGGCCAACGGGCCTCCTACTCCGCACTCCACCGCCTGGCCCACCGCCTGGCCGGCGGCCGATGGGTGGCCCTCGGCGGCGGGGGCTACGAGATGGATGTCGTGCCGCGGGCCTGGGCCCACCTGATCGCGGAGGCGGCCCACAGCCCCCTCGACCCGCACACCGCCATCCCGGAGGCATACGCGGTGTTCGTGCTCGACCTGCTCGGTCGGGCCGCGCCGGGGCGGATGACTGATGGCAACGACCCCTGGGGTCTGCCCTTCGAACGCAGCTACCACCCCGAGGACCCCCTGGACCGGGCGATCATCGAGACCCGTAGGGCGATCTTCCCGCACTGGGGCCTCGTGGCCGACCCGTTCGGGGCCTTCTGAGCGGGGTTCTGGGTGCGCGTGCTGGGTGCTCCTGCCCATTCCCTCGGGCGCATTCTCGGCGTAAAGTGAGGGTGTCCGGAGTCCTGAGGGGAGTCAATGATGGAGAAGCGCCCCCTTGGTGAGGTTCGGCTCCTGACCGTTGCGGAGGTGGCCGCGATCATGCGGTTGTCGAAGATGACCGTCTATCGCATGGTCAACTCCGGGGCCCTGCCGGCGCTCAAGGTCGGCCGTTCGGTGCGGATCCCCGAACACGTCGTCGACGAGTACCTGCGTGGTTCCTACGTCGACACTGCCTGAGGGCGCGCTGGCAGCAGGTCACGCCGGGTCCCGGTGGTTTCTCGGCTGTCCCGGCGAGCGGTAGCATGGGCAGCAATGTCCGGCACGTCAGTGAGGTCTCCCTGTGGGTTCTGTGATCAAGAAGCGTCGCAAGCGGATGGCGAAGAAGAAGCACCGCAAGCTGCTCAAGCGCACGCGGGTCCAGCGCCGTAACGCGAAGTAGCCCCATGGCGCGCGTCGTTCTCGTGACCGGGGTCTCCCGGTACCTCGGGGGCCGGATGGCGCGCCTGCTCACCGACGACCCCGAGATCGAGCGGGTCATCGGTGTGGACGTGGTTGCCCCCGCTGGCGACATCGGGGGGGCAGACTTCGTCCGGGCGGACATCCGGAACCCGATCATCGGCAAGGTGATCTCCACCGCTGGTGTGGACACCGTGGTCCACATGGGCGTGATCGCCACCCCGCGACAGGCGGGTGGGCGCACGCCCATGAAGGAGATCAACGTCATCGGGACGATGCAGCTTCTGGCCGCATGCCAGAAGGCATCCTCGGTCGAGAAGCTCGTCGTGAAGTCGTCCACCACGGTCTATGGGGCCGGCGCCTCGGATCCGGCCATGCTCAGCGAGGACATGGAGCCGACCCACCTGCCCAGTTCCGGATGGGCCAAGGACTCCGTCGAGGTGGAGTCCTACGTCCGCGGGCTGGCGCGCCGCCGCCCCGATCTGACCGTGACCACCCTGCGCTTCGCCAACTTCCTCGGTCCGACTGCGAACACCCCGATGGCGCAGTACTTCTCGCTCCCAGTCGTCCCCACCGTGCTCGGCTACGACGCCCGGCTTCAGTTCATCCACGAGGATGACGGGCTCGAGGTGCTGCGTAGGGCGACCGTCGAGGACCATCCGGGCACGTTCAACGTGGCCGGCGACGGCGTGCTCGCGCTGTCCCAGGCGATCCGCCGGGCCGGTCGCGTGGCGGTGCCCGTCTGGTCGCCGTTCGTGGGGGTCGTCGGTCGCTGGGTGCGTCGTGGCGGGTTCGCGGACTTCAGCCCCGAGCAGATCCGTCTGCTCACCCATGGTCGTGCGGTGGATACCACCCGGCTCACCGAGCATTTCGGCTTCACCCCCCGGTTCACCACCGAGGAGGCCTTCGAGGACTTCGTCGTTGCCCGTCGCCTGAACAACGTGCTCTCCCCGGAGTTGGTGGCCGGCGCCGAGACCATGGCCGGCCGGATCCTGACGGGGTGGTCGGCATGAGTGACGCGCAGGTCCTTCGCATGCCCGGGTCCGACGAACCGTCAGGGGCCGAGGTGGCGCTGCCCGGTGACGGGATCAGCTGGGCCGACCAGGTCGGGGAGGCACTCGAGTTCCTCCGGCGCAGAGCGCTGGGGCAGTACGAGGTCGACGAGTACGGCTTCGACCCCGAGCTCAACGACAGCGTCCTGCTGGCCCTGCTGCGGCCCCTGTACAAGCACTGGTTCCGTGTCGAGGTTCGGGGCATCGAGAACATTCCCGACGAGGGCGGTGCCCTGGTCGTGGCCAACCATGCCGGGACCATCGGGCTGGACGCGCTCATGGTCCAGCTGGCCATTCACGACACCCATCCCCGGCAACGGAACCTGCGCCCACTGGGTGCGGATATCGTCTTCGACCTGCCGTTCGTCGGGATGCTGGCTCGCAAGGCCGGGGCCACCCTCGCCTGCAACGCCGACGCGGAGCGGCTGCTGAAGTCAGGTGAACTCGTCGGGGTGTGGCCCGAGGGCTACAAGGGCACCGGCAAGCCGTTCTCGGAGCGCTACCGATTGCAGCGCTTCGGTCGTGGCGGCTTCGTCGCGGCGGCCCTGGACGCGGGTGTGCCGATCGTCCCCTGCTCGGTGGTCGGGTCCGAGGAGATCTACCCGATGCTGGGCAACGTCAAGGTCGCGGCCCGCATGCTGGGGCTGCCGTACTTCCCGATCACCCCGACGTTCCCGTGGTTGGGGCCGCTGGGCGTGGTGCCGCTGCCGTCGAAGTGGGTCATCGAGTTCGGTGAGCCGATCGACGCTGCAGGATTCGGCGAGGCGGCTCCTGACGACGCGATGCTCGTCTTCGAGGTCACTGACCAGGTCCGCGAGACGATCCAGCACAACCTGTACCGCATGCTGGTCCGTCGCCGCGGCATCTTCCGCTGAGGCCCCGCCCGGGTGCGGGCGACGTCAGCGCTGGTTGGCCCGGATGACCGAGATCGCCTTGGCGACGCCGACGGCTGCTCCAGCGGCCAGCCCGGCTGCGGCCGCTGCCGGCACTCCCCTGCGGACCGACTGCTTCCCGCGGATCCGGTAGTCGCGGATCTGCCAGCCCTCGGCCTTGGCATGTGAGCGCAGCGCTCCGTCGGGGTTGATGGCCACGGCGCAGCCCACTGCGGAGAGCATCGGGATGTCGTTGGACGAGTCGGAGTAGGCAGCCGACCGGCTGAGGTCGAGATTGCGTTCCATGGCCAGTCGCTCCACTGTCGCGACCTTGGCCGCGCCGTGCAGCAGGACTCCGTCGAGCTTGCCCGTGTAGTGCCCGTCCCGGATCTCGGCGACCGTGCCCAATCCGCCTGTCAGGCCCAATCGGCGGGCGATCACGTCGGCGACCTCGATCGGGGTGGCGCTGACCAACCAGACCTCGTGGCCCAGGGCCTTGTGCGCCTCGGCCAGCTCGACCGTGCCAGCCCATAGCCGGCCCACCATGCGGGTGTCGTACACCTCCTCGGCGAGCTCCTCGATCTCGCGTGGTTCGCGGCCCTCGATGAAGTGCAGGCCGTCCTCTGTGGCCTGCGCCATGTCCTCGGAGTCCTCCTTGCCCGAGAGCACGAACTTCAGCTGCTTCCACGTGAAGTCCACGACCTCCGAGGTGGTGAAGTAGTCGCGATCTGCCATGCCCTTGGCCAGTGCGGCGATGCTCGAACCCCTGATGATCGTGTTGTCGATGTCGAAGAAGGCTGCCGCACCGGGGCCGGCGTTGCTGCTGTCCAGTGCCTCGATCCCGGCCGTGATCCACGTCGACGTTGCCTCTTCGGCGAGCCCGTCGACATCGTCAACCGTGAGCCCGGGGTGCTCGATGGCATCGATCAGGATGGAGTCCGCGGCTCCATCATCCTCTGGAGTCTCCCCCGAAGTTGGGGCGTTCGGCGATTCAGCCACGGGACGAGCCTAGCCGGATTCGACATGCCACACTGCTCATGTGACCAACATTGCTGACCTCGTGCGCGAGTCGGCTGCGGCACGCCCCGAGCACCTTGCCCTGTTGACCCGGTCCCAGGAGCTCACGTGGGCGGAGGTCGACCGCCGTGTCGACCGGGCAGCTCGCGCCCTGACCCAGGCTGGTCTGACGAAGGGCTCGCGGGTCGCGCTCATGATCGGCAACCGTCCGGAGTTCGCGATCGCCTACTTCGGCGTGCTGCGCGCCGGCATGGTCGCCGTCCCGCTGAACACGGGGTACACGACCACGGAGGTGACCCGGCTGTGTGCCGACGCCGAGGCGGAGATCCTGCTCTACGACACGACGTCGACGAAGGTCGGGGCCTCGGTGGCCAAGCGCGCGCAGGGGACCCGTGTGTTCACGATGGACTCCGAGGAGGGTGCTGCGCTGGTGGGCGAGGGTCCGGCGGGCCGGGGGAAGTTCACACCACCGCGGACCACCGGCAAGGACCTGGCCGTGCTCATGTACACCTCGGGCAGCGAGGGCCAGCCCAAGGGCGCCATGCTCAGCCACGGTGCGATGCTGGCCAACATCAACGCGTTGGCCAAGATCAAGCATCCGGCCGCCATGGAGCCCGACGATCGGCTGCTGCTCGTCCTGCCGATGTTCCACATCTACGGCCTGAATGCGGGGCTGGGCCTGGTGGCCAAGGTGGGCGCCACGTGTGTCCTGCTCGAACGCTTCGAGTCCCGGTCCTCGCTGCGGGCCATCCGTGAGCTCGGGGTGACCAACGTCGCCGGTGCGCCCCCGATGTTCGTGGCCTGGAGTGCGGAGGGCTCGCTGCGCGAGTCCATGGACGGCGTGCGCCTGCTCATCAGTGGGGCCTCGGCGCTGCCCCCGGATGTCTTCGCCCAGTTCCGCACCATCACCGGCAAGCCGATCTGGGAGGGCTACGGGCTCACCGAGTGCTGCCCCGTGGTCACCTCGACACTGATCTCCCGGCGCCCCAAGCCGGGCTCAGTGGGCCGCCCGCTGGCCGGGGTGAAGGTGTCCCTGCGTGACACGGCAGGCGACGAGGTCCTCGAGGGAGACCCGGGCGAGGTATGGGTCAGAGCTGCGTCCCTGCTCAGCGGCTACTGGCCCAGCGGCGCGAGCGGCGTCGATGAGGACGGCTGGTTCCACACCGGTGACGTGGCCATTGTGGACGAGGATGGCGACTACCGGCTCGTGGACCGGCGCCGCGACCTGATCATCGTCTCGGGCTTCAACGTCTATCCCCGTGAGGTCGAGGCCGTCATCGCGACGCATCCGGCGGTGGCTGAGGTGGCGGTCATCGGCGTGCCGCATCCGTTGACCGGGGAGTCGGTGAAGGCTGTCGTCGTCCTGGCCAAGGGTGTGCCGGAGCCCGATGACCTCCGGGCCTTCTGCGAGGCACGGCTGGCCCGCTTCAAGTGCCCGTCGATCATCGATTTCGCACCCAAGCTGCCCCGCGCGGCCACCGGCAAGATCACCAAGGGCAAGCTCAAGGACGTCCGGGAGTGACGGCGCGGGTCCAGCTGGTGGGCAAGCCCGGGTGCCACCTGTGTGACGATGCGCGCCAGGTGCTGCAGCGACTGTGCGCCGAGCTCGACGTGGCCTGGGAGGAGCTCGACATCCTGGCTGACCCGGCCCTGGCGGACCTCTACTGGGAGCAGATCCCCGTCACTCTGGTCGATGGTGCCGTGGTCGGGATCTGGCATGTCGATGAGCGCAAGGTGCGGGCCGCGCTGGCCGCCTGAGTGAGCCGGGGCTTGCATGTGGCAGGTAGCGGGCTAGCCTGAAGGGCATGTCGGTACGTGTCGGTCTGATCCAGGTGGGCATCACCGACGATGAACCTGTCGAACGTCGGGTGCCGCGTGTGCTGGAGTTGGTCGCCGCAGCGGCGGCGGAGCACGATCTGGTCGTGCTGCCCGAGCTGTGGCCGATCGGCGCCTTCGCCATCGACCTCATGCCCTCGCATGGCCAGTCCCTGCAGGGGCCCCTGTGCACGACGTTGGCGCAGGTGGCCGCCACGTCATCCACGTGGGTGTTCGGCGGGTCGTTCGTCGAACGGTTCGAGTCCGTCGACGGGGGCGTCCAGTACTTCAACACACAGGTGGTGTTCGCCCCCGACGGGTCACTGGCCGGGGTCTACCGGAAGGTCCACCTCTTCGGCTTCAACGGGGGTGAGACGACGGTGATGAGCAGCGGGGGTGATGCCGTGGTGCTGGACTGCCCCCTGGGTCGCACCGGACTGGTCACCTGCTACGACCTGCGGTTCCCCGAGTTGTTCCGAGCCCTGGTGGATCGCGGCGCCGAGGTGTTCGTCATGCCTGCCGGATGGCCCGAGCGGCGGGTCTCGCACTGGCAGGTGCTGGCCCGGGCCCGGGCGATCGAGAACCAGGCCTACGTCCTGGCCTGCAATGAGTCCGGGACCCACGGTGGGGTGCCGATCGCCGGCGGCTCGATGGTGATCGACCCCCAGGGCGAGGTTCTGGCGGAGGCCGGGTCCGGCGAGGAGATCCTCAGCGTCGCGATCGACCCGGACCGGGTTGCTGCGTGGCGCGGCGCCTTCCCCGCGCTCGAGGACCGTCGGATGGGCTGATCGGCTCGGCGATCGATGCGGTGCCGGGAGCCTCGGGTGTGCTCAGCCGGCCACGATCGGAGCGCCTGCGCCCTGCAGGTCAGCCACCCCGCCCTGGAGGTTCACCAGGGAGGTGAAGCCGGCCTCGGCCATCTGGTCGGTGGCTGCTGCTGAGCGGCGCCCCGAGCGGCAGTAGACCGCGTAGGTGGTGTCCGTGGGCAGGGCAGCGATCTGGGCGCCGAAGTCGGCGGACTCCACATCGATGTTCACGGCTCCCTCGACGTGCCCGGCCGCGTACTCGCCGGGTGTACGGACATCGACCACGACGGTGCCCGGGACCGCTGCGGCCGTCAGGAACTCCGGGGCGGACACGTTCTGCACCGACGACGACGAGGAGGAGGAGCACCCGGCCAC
This sequence comes from uncultured Actinomycetes bacterium, assembly GCA_963697345.1. Taxonomy (GTDB): domain Bacteria; phylum Actinomycetota; class Actinomycetes; order S36-B12; family CAIYMF01; genus Prado023. The sequence continues at coordinate 115,530 of CAVONS010000013.1, forward strand.
AAGCGCAGTGGTGCCGAGCAGGAGACCAAGGAGGATGATGAGTCGACGCATACCCCATAGGGTATATGACTTCCCGCTCTCGGTCGAACTGTCGCCCGCCCTGGTGGGTGATCAACAGGAGTCCCGGCTCGCTGCTAGCGTCCATCCGTGGAGATCCGCGAGGCGAACGCGCAGGACTGGCCGGCGATCTGGTCGTTCATGGGTGACGTGGTTGCTGCGGGGCGGACCTACACCTACCCCCAGGACATGGGCCCGGAGCAGGGTCGCGCGGTGTGGATGCTGCCGGACCCGTGGGTGGTTCTGGTCGCCACTGTGGACGGCGTGATCCTCGGCACGGCCAAGTACGGCCCGAACTGGCCGGGGCGGGGCGCCCACGTCGCCAACGCCAGCTTCGTCGTCGATCCACGTGCCTCCCGGCGTGGCGTCGGTCGCGCACTGGCCGTGCGGGTTCTGGCAGACGCCGCTGCCGCCGGCTACCGGGCGATGCAGTTCAATGCCGTCGTTGAGTCCAACTCGGGCGCTGTGGCGCTCTGGGAGTCCCTGGGCTTCGAGATCCTCGCCACAGTGCCTTCCGCCTTCGACCACCCCGAGGACGGCATGGTCGGGCTGCACCTCATGCACCGGGCCCTGTGACCGATCCTGCCCTCGATACTGCCCCCGCCAGCGGGCAGCACGCGTGAAACGGGCCCCGCCGTGTGGTGATCTCCACGCTGGCGGGGCCCGTGCTCGGTCCCCCGAGGGGTCCCGCCCGGGGGTCGCCCGGGAGTTGTGTGGTCAGCAGTTCGGGTCGGCTCGGGCCGCCGAGCTGCTCTGAGTCCTAGAAGTCAGCCTCCGGCAGGTCCATGAGCTCGCCGGTGGTCGCCTCGGCCACGGCCCGCTCGGCGGCCAGCAGCGGCAGCCGGTTGGCCGCGAACCACTTGGCAGCTGCGACCTTGCCCTCGTAGAACGGGACGTCCTTGGCCGATGCGCCGGCAGCCAGTGCCTTCTCGGCGACCTCAGCCTGCTTGAGCAGCAGGTAGCCGATGACCAGGTCACCCATCATCATGAGCAGGCGAGTCGTGTTCAGGCCGACCTTGTAGACCTCAGGCGGACTGGCCTGTGAGGCCATCGCCCAACCGCCCAGGACACCGATCACGGCCTGTGTGTCCTCCAGCGCCCGGCCCAGGAGCTCGCGCTCGTGGGTCAGCGATCCGCCCTCGTCACCCTTGACGAACTCGGCGACCTCGCCGCCCAGGTACATGACGGCCTTGAACTGGTCGCGGACCATCTTCCGGAAGAAGAAGTCCAGGCCCTGGATGGCCGTCGTGCCCTCGTAGAGGGTGTCGATCTTGGCGTCACGGATGTACTGCTCGATCGGGTAGTCCTGCAGGAAGCCCGACCCGCCGAACGTCTGCAGCGAGGTGGCGAGCAGCTCGTAGGAGCGCTCGGAGCCCACGCCCTTGACGATCGGGAGCAGCAGGTCGTTGAGCCGCACGGCCATGTCGCGGTCGATCGCTGCGTCGCCGCCGCGCTCGGCCAGCTCGATCTGGTCCTGGTAGTAGGCGGTCAGGTGGATCAGGGCGCGCATGCCCTCCGCGTAGGCCTTCTGCTGCATGAGGCTGCGCCGGACGTCGGGGTGCGCCGTGATGGTCACCCGCGGTGCCCGCTTGTCCATCATCTGCGTCAGGTCGGCACCCTGCACACGCGTCTTGGCGTAGTCCAACGCGTTCAGGTAGCCGGTCGACAGCGTCGCGATGGCCTTCGTGCCGACCATCATCCGGGCGTACTCGATGACCTTGAACATCTGGGCGATGCCGTCGTGCACGTCGCCGATGAGCCAGCCCTGGGCCGGCACGCCGTTCTGGCCGAAGGTGACCTCACAGGTGGTCGAGACCTTGAGGCCCATCTTCTTCTCGACGTTGGTCACGAAGGCGCCGTTGCGCTCGCCGATGGTGCCCTCGGCATCGAAGTGGTACTTGGGGACGAAGAACAGGCTCAGGCCCTTGGTGCCGGGGCCACCCAGCCCCTCGACGTTGGCCGGACGGGCCAGGACCAGGTGCACGATGTTCTCGCTCATGTCGTGCTCGCCGGAGGTGATGAAGCGCTTGACGCCCTCGATGTGCCAGGAGCCGTCCTCCTGCAGGAACGCCTTGGTCGTGCCGGCTCCGACATCGGACCCTGCGTCGGGCTCGGTCAGCACCATGGTCGCGCCCCACTCGCGCTCGATCATGATCTGGGCCCACTGCTTCTGCTCCTGCGTGCCCAGACCATCCACGATCGACGCGAAGCCCGGACCGGAGGTGTACATGTACAGCGCCGGGTTGGCGCCGAGCACCATCTCGGCCAACGACCAGCGCACGGACGGCGGTGCGCCGGACCCGCCCATGTGCTCGGGGAGCTCCAGGCGCCAGAATCCGGACTCCATCCACGTCGAGTACGACTTCTTGAACGACTCAGGCATCTCCACGCTCATGGTTGCCGGGTCGTACTTCGGGGGATTGCGGTCAGCGTCGGTGAACGACTCTGCGACGGGGCCCTCGCACATCCCACGGACCTCGCGAAGGATCTCCTTCACCGTGTCGGCGTCGAGCTCGGCGTAGGGACCTGAGCCCAGCCTGTCCCCTCCGCCGAACATCTCGAAGAGGTTGAACTCGATATCGCGCAGATTGGCCTTGTAGTGGGACATCCCAGCTCCTTCGACGTCGCTTCGGCGAATTCGGGTATGCCCCTGTGCAGGCGGTTACCCGTCAGTAACACCATCATGCTACTGGCGGGTAACCAGCGCAAGTGACCCAGGGCACGGATATCCGGATCACCCCCCTATGGGGTGGTTTCCCACGACCGGATGGGCCGTGGGATTGGTCACACGGCCGGGGCGGGGGAGGCCAATCCGGAGCGCTTGCGCTCGGCCTGCAGGCGTGCCAGGAGCCCGACGATCGTGCCGACGATCGCGGTCACGGTCGTGGCCCCGCCGGCCGAGGAGGTGATCAGCACGGCCAGCATGGTCGCCACGAAGGGAAGCCGCAGCACGGCGGCAACGGCCGCCGCCACCGCAGTTGCGGTCAGCGCCGAGACCGACGTGCCATCGATCAGAAGGCTGGCCATCGTGGCCAGGATGCCGCCGATCGCCACGGCCGGGAAGATCGGTCCGCCACGGAACCCGCTGCCCAGTGACACGGAGTACGCGATGAACTTGCCCGCCAGCACGACTGCGGCGGTACCCAGGCTCGTGATGGCGAAGTACTGGCCCATCGCGTCCTGGCCGGAGAACAGGACGAGGTCCAGCCCGCCGCCAGTGATCTCGGCGACGGCGATGGCAGTCAGCGCCACCACCACCGCAGCCAGCACGATGGTCAGCAGCGGTCGACGCTGGGCCTGTGCCTCGACCCGCAGGCCCACCAGGCGCGTACCCATAGCCACCGCGGCGACCACGACGGCCAGCGGCACGGCCACGACGAGATCGATGGTCTCGACGCCCGGGTATGCGGGCAACCCCGGGATGCTCAACTCGGCCTGGCCCAGGCCCGACCACCCGGCGATCCCCACCTGCAGGGAGTAGCCGGCCGCCAGGGACGCCAGGGAGGTCAGCAGGACCGCCGGGTTGGCCATCCGGGGTCCGGCCAGGACGGCGATCTCCAGCAGGAGGACGGCGGTGATCAGGGGGTTGCCGAAGATCGCCCCGATGGCTGCCATCGAGCCGGCCAGCATCATCACGGTTCGCGCCGGCTTGGTCGGATCGCGGAATGCCAGAGCGCCGCAGGCGCTGCCGATGGCCATGAGCGGGGCCTCAGGGCCCAGGACCGCGCCGAACGACAACGTGCCCAGGGCGGCCAGGACCACGGAGACGATCTCCCGGGGGCCGATGTCCATCCCCAGCCCTCGGAGTGGGTGGTGTCCGCCGTTTCCCGGCAGCTGCAGGGCGGAGTACACAATCAGGGAGCCGGTCACCAGGATGGCCACGACCATCCACGCCGGAGTCGAGTCGTAGCCCAGGGCCTCGGGCAGGTCCGTCCAGAGCAGGGTGGTGAGCTCGTCCTCGGCCTTGATGAACGCGGAGGCGGCGAGCCCCGCGAGCAGGCCCACGAGGATCCCGAACAGCGACAGCGCCGCGATCTGGCGCACCTCGGGCTGAGGTGCCGGGGACGGCGTTGCCGCGGCGTCCCCGGCCGGTGCTGGATCCTGACTCATCGCTGCCTCCCTGGGGTCCCCCGGTGGGGACCGACCTGACCGTATCGCGTGGCCTAGTGTGACGCTGGTGTCACAGCGTGCCCGGATTGTCGTGGCCTCAGCAGCCCTGATCCTGCAGTTCGCTGTCCTGTACACCCCCCGGGCCCCTGCCGTGGATGTCGGCGCGCTGCCCCTGGACAAGCTCGTGCACCTGGCGGTCTTCGCGCTTCCCACCTATGCACTGATCCGGGCCGGACTGCCGGTCGTGGCGGTGGTGATCCTCATGTCCGCTCAGGCCGTGGGCAGCGAACTGCTGCAGCACGTGGCGCTTGCGAACCGATCCGGGGACCCCGGCGACCTCCTGGCCGACCTGGTCGGCGTGGCCGTTGCGGTCGCCCTGGTCAGGCTTCGATCTCGCCGAGCATCTCCCCGGTCGGGTGATCGGAACCACCGGGGGGCTCCATCGTGATCATGAACTTCGTGACATCCGAGGTGCCGCCGTCCAGGACTGCGGCGATGTGGCCGTCGCTGTCCGGGGTGAACGCCCCGGCTGAGACCATCTCGCCGTCCTCGGTGACTCGCCACACCTGGTAGCACATGCCCTTGGCCGGCATCGGCAGCTCCGAGGCCAGGAAGATCGACTTGTCCATCTCCTCGCTGGTCACCAGGCGTGACGTGGTCCCCATGATGTCCACGGACATGACGGTGGCGTCGGCAGCCGAGGCGACGGCGACCACATCGGCGATCTGGCCGGAGGTCGCTGTGGCTGACTCGGCCGGGACCTGGGACCGGCCCACCCCCACCCCCGTGGCGAACAGGATGGCCCCCGCGGCCGCAGCAGCCATCCACGGGGCGACCCGGGCCCACCCCTGACGGCCCGCACGGGGCGCATGCGCGCTGATGTCCGTCGCCGGCTCGAGGGTTGGCGCCGAATCTGCCTGGTCCTGCGAACCCTGCCGTTCGTGCGGGAGCGCCGGGCTGGGTGCTGAGGCGGCCACCTCGCCTGCGGCCCGGACCTGCGAGACGAGTGCCTCCTCAAGGCCAGCCGGGGGCTGGACGGGATCGATCTCGGCCATCGCGGCCAGGACCTCACGGAACTGCGCGGCCTCGGTCCTGCAGGTGCCGCAGGTGGCCAGGTGCGCCTCGAAGGCAGCGCGCTCGGCTGGATCGAGGGCGTCGGTGCAGTAGGCGCCCAGAAGGTCGTGGGTGTCGTTCACAGGTCCTCCTCCAGGCTGGCGCGCAGTGACCGCAGGGCGTCGCGGATGCGGGTCTTGGCAGTTCCCAAGGGGATGTCGAGCTGCTCTGCCACCTCGGTGTGGGTCAGGCCGCCGACGAAGGCCAGGTTCAGGGCGTCTCGTTGCAGGTCGGTCAGGCCGCCCATGGCCTGGCGTACGCGCCGGTGCTCCGCGCGCAGTTCCACAACCTCGGCGACGCTGTCGTAGTCGCGTTCACCGGAGGAGTGCGCCCAGGTGGTGATCCGGTCGCGGTGGGACTGCTCCCTGCGGACCCGGTCGACCGCGCGGCGATGGGTCAGCATCGTCACCCACGAGCGGACCGAGGAGACGCCGGGGTCGAAGCGGTCAGCCTGGGCCCAGAGGTCCGAGAAGGCCTCCTGGAGGACGTCCTGGGCCATGTGCTCATCGCGCGTGACCCGCAGCGCCAGGCCGTAGGCGACCGGGGACAGTCGCGCGTAGAGCATCCGGAATGCGGCCTCGTCGCCCTGCGCCACCTGCGTGACCAGCACGCTGGGCGGGGGATCGGGGTCCGGGCGGGGCACGAGGTGCATGGTGTCATCCCCCGATGAACTGCGCGTCGAGGTTCCACGGGGCGATGGGGGAGTTGACCAGCACCCACGTCTCGAGCGACTTCATCCAGCCGGTGGCGACCAGGATCCCGACCGCGATGAACACGAAGCCCAGCGCCCGGCGGAACCAGCCGTGGGAGTCCGCAGCCCACCCGAACCGGGCGACGACCCGCTGGCCGGCCAGGGCGATCAGCAGCAGCGTGGCGCACAGGCCGAAGATGTAGACACCGAGCAGGACCAGGCCACGGGCAGGCTCGGCCGGCAGGACCGTGACGATGACGTAGCCGTACAGCGGGGAGCAGGAGGTGAAGACCGGGCCCAGCGCGGCACCGGTCAGGGCCTCGCCCGCGAGACCGTCCCGGCGACGAGCCGAACCCAGTCGCTGTGCCGAGCGCGCCTGGAGCCCCAGCCGCGCCGAGAACCGCTCCCAGAGGTTCGGGAAGGCCCCCACGATCCCCAGCGCGATGAGGATCCCGCCGGACACCCACTGCCATGCCTCCGGCGGGATCCCGATCAACGCGGTCGTGGCCTTCAGCGCCAGCGTGAACACGAGGATGGACAGGCCCAGGGACCCGGTGATCACCAGGGCCCTCGTGACGGCTGCCGACCGCGTGCTGGTTCGAGCCTGGGTGGTGGTGGCGGTGCTGCCGGAGGCGGCCGCAGCTTCTGCGCGTTCCTCGGTCATGGCCCCGGCCATGGAGCCACCCACGATGACGGGCAGCAGGGGCAGCACGCAGGGGGCCAGGGTGGTCAGCACCCCGGCCACCAGCGCGCCGAACAGCTCGATCATCGGGTCCCGCCCTCGCTCGTCGTTCGGATCAGACGGTCTGTCCGGCGATGTCCTCGCCGGACACCGAGCCGGTCCACTTGGCCAGTTGCTCGCCGGACTCGTCGACCTGGACGTAGGTGTGCTGCACGGTCACGCCGTACTGCTTCTTCAGGTCCGAGGCGGAGTCGTAGTCGACCTTGACGACCGTGAGTCCGGCCGGGACACCGTCCTGGTCAAGGCTCTTGACGGAGGCCTGGCACGTCGGGCACCACGAGGCGCTGAAGAACAGGACCACGTCACCGGCCTCGTGGAAGGTCGCCGCGTCTGCGGAGTAGTCGGCCTGGCTGATCCAGGCGCCCTCGGTGGCCATGGCCGCGTCCTCGGACTCCATCGCCTCATCGTCCTTGGCCATGGCCGAGGCCTCGTCGGCGTCCTTCTCCATCGCTTCGGCGCTGGGCTCCTTCTCCATCGCGGATTCGGAGGTGGCGGCCACGGGGTCGTCGGTCGAGTCCGACGCGCAGCCGGCCAGGGTCAGGCCGAACAGCAGGGCAAGGGCGGCGGGGACAGTCCTGTTCATGGATGGAGCCTCTCGTCGTCAGGGAACCCCGGGTTCGGGGTCGTCGTGGTTGATTCGCAGGGACTTCGGCAGCGGATTGGTCAACGTGGCGCAGTTTCGCGCCGGGTGGTGCCGGTATCGCGGACACGCGCGGCGATGGTCATCCGAACGTGAACGCGTAGGCCGACATTCCCGGCTCCACGTAGACCCCGAGGCGGGAACGGCCCGGCTCGGCACTGCGCAGCTCGTAGAGCGTGGGTGCTCCCGACACCTCCACCTCGCGGGTGCGCTCGCCCTCGATGACGGTGGCCGTGCCCTGGCCGCCCATCACGAGGAACACCTTGGCAGCTGAGAAGTCGATCATGATGCCCGCGTCCTGGCCGGCGTCGATCCTCTCGTCACGCACCGTCCAGGTGCCGGTCAAGGTGGCCTTGTTCTCCCCGCCCTTGCCGAACGGGGCGTCACGGTCGTACAGCGCGGGCGCGTCGCGGGTGATCGAGTGCGAGTATCCCCGAGCTCGGGAGTAGCCGAGATATGTCTCTGGGGTCTGGGCCTGGTTGGCCGGCGCATCGCCCGGGGCAGCTGCAGCGTCGCCCACCACCTGGCCCTCCTCGGCCAGCAGAGCTCGGATCAGTTGCTCGGTCTCGTCGTAGGCTCCCTCGCCGTAGTGCACCTGGCGGACCTGGCCGGAGCGATCGATGAGGTAGTGCGCCGGCCAGTAGCGCTGGCTGTACGCGCGCCACGTCGCGAAGTCGTTGTCGATCGCGATCGGGTACTCCACGCCGAAATCGGCGGCCCTCGCAGCGACGTTGTCCACCTCGCGCTCGAACGCGAACTCGGGCGAGTGCACTCCGACGATCGTCAGGCCCTGGTCGCGGTAGGCCTCATCCCAGGCAGTCAGGTAGGGCAGCGTGCGTTGGCAGTTGATGCAGGAGTAGGTCCAGAAGTCCACGAGCACCACCTGCCCCTGGGCGCTGAGCTCCTCGATGGTGAGCGGCATCCCGTCGGCCGTGTTGAGCCAGTCGACGATCCCGGTGAACTCCGGTGCGGGACCGCAGTCGGCCAGGACTGCTGGGTCCTTCTCGCACTCGTCGAAGGACATCGGACCTGCTGCGGAGTTGTCGATGACCTGGGCCTCGGTGTTCAACGCTCCCAGGGCGTTGCGTGCGGTGTCGTTGTCCTCGAACCTCTGCTGGATCGCGGCCACGTAGCCCGGGACGGCGCGCTGGACGGCATCGGCCAGGCCGAGGGCCATCGCCAGGCCCGTCGCGAGGAACACAGCCCCAGCCACGCGGCGCACCGTGGGCATCCGGTTCGACAGCCGCCGACCCATGTCACCGCCGAGCCAGGCGACCAGCAGCAGGGGGACCGCGAGCCCCGCTGCGAACGCCAGCGTGAGCACGATCAGGCCCCAGGTCAGGCCCTGCGAGGCGGCGAGCACCGTGATCGCGGCGAGCACCGGCCCGGCACACGGGACGAACACGACGCCGAGCGTGAGGCCGAAGACATACGCGGAGCCCCCGCGGACCGGACCCCGATGGGGGATCCGCCAGAACAGCTTCTCCAGCCGGTCGCCGATGGCGGGGACCAGCAGCCCCAGACCCACGCCGATCAGGATGGCCAGTGCCAGCGTGCGCAGCAGCCCGTCGGGGACTCCGAGCGTCGAGATGACGGTGGCTCCCAGGAGCGTGAGCAGCGTGAAGGAGGTGAGCAGCCCGGCAACGATGAGGAACGGTCGACGCCGGCTGGTTCGGGCGGTCTGGACATCGGCAGCTGTGGTGACCCCAGCGGACGCCGAGCGCCCGCCGCCCCCGCCGCGGGGCTCCGGTGCAGCCCCGGTGGTCAGCGAGGAGGCCGCAAGGATCCCAGGGAGGACAGGTAGCACGCAGGGGGAGAGGGCAGTGACCAGCCCGGCCACGAACCCGATTGCCGTGAGGGTCAGCACGCCCTTGATTCGCAGCCCGGGCAGCCGCGGATTGCCTCCTGCGCGTGGTGATGCCCGAACGTCATGCCTGCGAGGGTACGTCGCCGGGCCGACCCCGGCGACCGTGCGGGCAGCTGGCTCAGGTGCACGCCCCGGTCGGTCAGGCGTCGATGACGATCGCCATGATCACCGGATTGCGCCGGTAGGTCTTGTTGACCCACCGGCTCACAGTGCGGTGGATGATCTGCTCGAGCTGGTGCTGGTCGCCGATCGACTCGCTGGCCGCCTTGGCCAGGGCGCGGTCGATGTGCGGCACGACCTCGGCGAACATCGTGTCGCTGTCGACGAGACCCCGGGTCAGGAAGTCCGGCGGTTCGGCCAGCGCGCCGGTGTCGGCATCGACGATCGCCACGATCGTGACCAGGCCCTCCTCGGCCAGTGTGCGGCGGTCCCTCAAGGAGGCGTCCGTCGCGCCGCCGACGGTCATCCCATCGACGTACACGTAGCCGGCCGGCACCTTCCCGGTGATCCTGGCCTGCTTGTCGACCAGGTCCACGACGACGCCGTCCTCGGCGATCACGACGTGATCGCTTGCCACGCCGGTGCGGATCGCGATGGCCGCGTTCGAGGACAGGTGGCGCCACTCGCCGTGGATCGGCATCACGTTGCCCGGCTTCACGATGTTGTAGCAGTAGGCCAGCTCACCAGCGCTGGCGTGCCCGGAGACATGCACCTTGGCGTTGCCCTTGTGCACGACGTTCGCGCCGTAGCGGGTCAGCGCGTTGATCACCCGGTAGATCGCGTTCTCATTGCCCGGGATCAGCGAGCTGGCCATGAGGACGGTGTCGCCGGGCCCGATCCGGATCTCGTGGTCGCGGTTGGCCATCCTGGCCAGTGCGGCCATCGGCTCCCCCTGCGACCCGGTCGACACGAGCGTGATCTTGTCGTCGGGCAGCTTCTTGATCTCCTTGAGGTTCATGACCAGGCCCTCAGGGATCGTCAGGTACCCGAGATCACGGGCGATGCCCATGTTGCGCACCATCGAGCGCCCGACGAAGGCCACCTTGCGACCGTGGTGGTGAGCCGCGTCGATGACCTGCTGGATCCGATGGACGTGGCTGGCGAAGCTCGACACGATGATCCGCCGCGGTGCCGTGCGGAAGACCTCCTCGATGGCCGGTGCCAGCTCCCGCTCGGAGATCGTGAAGCCGGGCACGTCGGCGTTGGTCGAGTCGGTCATGAACAGGTCCACGCCCTCATCGCCGAGGCGGGCGAAGGCACGCAGGTCGGTGATGCGGGAGTCCAGCGGGAACTGGTCCATCTTGAAGTCGCCGGTGTGCAGCACCATGCCGGCTGAGGTGCGGATCGCCACGGCCAGCCCGTCGGGAATGGAGTGGTTGACCGCGATGAACTCGCAGTCGAAGGGTCCCAGCGTCCGCCGCTCGCCCTCGGCGACCCGCTGGGTCACCGGGGTGATCCGGTGCTCCTTGAGCTTCGAGGTGATGAACGCCAGGGACAATCGCGATCCGACCAGCGGGATGTCCGGGCGTTCGCGCAGCAGGTAGGGCACGCCACCGATGTGGTCCTCGTGGCCGTGCGTCAGCACGATCGCCTCGATCTGGTCCAGCCGGTCGCGGATCCAGGTGAAGTCGGGCAGGATCACGTCGACCCCGGGCTGGGTCTCCTCGGGGAACAGCACGCCGCAGTCGACGACCAGAAGTCGCCCGGCATGCTCGAAGACGGTCATGTTGCGGCCGATCTCGCCGAGTCCGCCGAGGGGGACAACGCGGAGGCCGCCCTTGGGCAGCGGGGGCGGCGGGCCCAGCTCGGGATGGGGATGGCTCATGGGGGAAGTGTGTCACCCTCTGGCGCGGATCATTCCCACCGAGCGGACCTGGTTCAGCGCTTGATGGCGTCGCGAAGGTTGACGACCAGGAGCAGGAGGGCGGCAGCGGCGAACCCCCACCCGAGGACGAGCCGCCAGTCGACCACGACCCAGTACAGGGCGAAGAGGATCACGAGCACCGAGATCAGCCGACCCATGACGGACAGGAACTGCCCCCGTACGAGGCCCTCGATGGACAGCAGCAGGACCAGCCACGTGAAGGCGATGCTGGTGGCACTGACCCCGGCGGTGGGAAGGATGATGGCGCTCACGGCCCAGAGGATCACAGGAGTGCTGATCACGGCCCAGCCGGCGAGCACACGGCTGCGAGCTCCGCCCAGAGCCACCAGGGGCGTGCGGCGGTGCCCAAGGTGCTCATGTGGGTCGTCGCGGACCTGCGGGGTCGCCTGCGCGGCCAGGATCCGGGCGCGATCATCTTCCAGGCGCGTCAGTTCCATCCTGAGCGCCAGCACCCGCTGCTCGTCGCCGGCCAGCGCCCGGACCTCAGGCGCGGCCGGAGCCTTTCCCGCGGCAGCTACCTCCAGCGCCCGGCGACCTTCGGCCACCTCCGCACGCAGTTCCGTGACGCGCTGCTCCAGCTCGTCGGCTCGGGCGGACATGAGCCCGGCCTCGGCCGTCGCGTTCGGAGCTACCTTGGCCATGCCGGCCCAGCCCAGCGGGTCGGCCCAGGACTGCCGGACGGTTCCGTCGCGCTCGTACCGCGGGCCGGCGGGCCCGCGCTCGCCGCCGAGCCGGTCGCGTGTGTCGTGCCCCCACAGGCCGCGGAAGTCGCGCACCCACCCCGTCTCGTCGGTGATGACGACCGGGTGCCACGGATCCCCGCTGGGCCCGATGGTCCGCCCGTCGCCGCGGGCGTAGTCCACGTACGGGATGCCCAGGCCCTCCTCCCTGCCGGTTGCTGACCAGGGCGTGAGGATCCTGGCAATCCAGCGCACGACTGTGACCAGGCCGCCGAGGGTGGGAGCGGGCACGGTGATCAGGTAGTCGCCGGCCAGGTACGCCCCCGAATGGGAACCGGCACCGGCGAAGACCTCGGGATGCCGGCCGTCGACGAGGCTCAGGTCGGGATCGTCCCAGCGCCGGCGCAGGTCGTCGCCGGTCTCGTCGTGTGCGGAGAACACCACCCACCTCGCCGGGGGCAGGCCATCGGCGTCGACCTCGCCGGTGCCATCCAGGTAGATGGTCACCTGCTCCCAGTCGGACTCGTGCTCGTTGACCCCGCCGAAGGCCGAGCGCCAGTTGTTGAAGGCGTAGAAGTACCAGTACTGGCAGATGATCCAGTCACCGTCGCGCACCACCCGGCCGTAGTAGGTGGGCGAGTCGGGATCCAGATGGTCGCGTTGGAGCAGGTAGGACCGCGCGGCGCTGCCGCCGGGCACGCTTCCGCGGAACAGCAGGGACACGCGGTTCAGCGAGTCGATGAGGCGCGCGAGAAGACCCACGGCGGCCAGTCGACTTCCACCCCTGAGCCGCGGCGGCCGATCAGCAGACGGGATCGTCGTCCGCTTCTCCTTGTCGCCGGTCACGATGCCCGACAGTGACTGGCCGACGCCCTGGGTGGCGGCGGTTTGCGCGACGAGGGAATCGAGGCCCAGCGACCCTGCGAAGGCCATCACCTTGGACTCGTCGTCCTCAGGCGCGCTCCACAGCGTCGCCTGCTCCACGTACCGCTCAACCGAGACAGGGAAGAAGTACTCGCCCCGGGTGAACCGGACGGTGGGTTCGAAGGCCCGCAGCAGTGTCAGGTCGTCGGACATGCGGTCATCCTAGGACCGGGATTTGGTGGTGGCCCGTGAGGCTGGGGCTCTTGTTGTGGCGCGGTTGACGAGATCCGTCGCGCTCGCCGGTGACGAGATCCGTCGATCGCCTGTGGCGATCTCCTCCCGATTCTCGGCTCCACTTCGGGTCTCATGCACAACGGCCCCCCGGAACACCGGGAGGCCTTCGTGCATGAGAGCGGGTGACGAGAATCGAACTCGCACTGTCAGCTTGGGAATCTGTCAGTCGCGAAGGCGGGAATGCCTATGGCATGGGCACTTTCAGCGTCAGCGCTAGAGGCTCGTGCAACGAACGTGCAACGAAGCGCCCGTATGAGCGGCCTGGCGGCCTGGGCCGGGAGGACTGGTCCTGGCCAAGATCGAGGGCGATCTCCGGGACGTTGTCACCGGGTGTAGGCCCACGGGTCGATCAGCTTGAGTCCCATGCCCTGGAAGTCGGCGACGTTCCGAGTGGCGACCTTGGCCTTGTGTACCTTCGCGATCGCGGCGATCTGGGCGTCGAAAGCACTCGTCGGCCGGCCGGCACGGTCACGCGCGGCCATCAGGGAACCGTAGTTGCGAGCCGCGGCGACGTCGAACGGCAGGATCGTTGTGGCGAAGGACTCCCACAGCCCGGCCGCGGCGGTCCGCAGCGCATCGGCCCGCGATCCGTCGGGCAGTCTCGCCAGTCCGTATTCGATCTCGGCGACCGTGATCGCCGTGGTCGCGAGGTCCCCATCGGTGCTCTCGCGCATCCAGTTGAGCACCCGTGGGTCACCGGCAGGACGCATCAGCTCGGAAACGACGTTGGTGTCCAGGATGATCACGCGCTGAACTCCACCGGCGGGCGGGCCGCAGTCCGCGGCGGGAGCTCAAGCTCCGCCCCACCGAGGTCAGTGAACGTCCGGTGCAGGGCGGTGAACAGCCCTTCGCCGGGAGGCAGGACAGCCTCAGCAAGGATCGCCCGAGCCTCGGACTCCATGGACCGGCCGTGTTCTGCCGCCCGTCGCTGCAGGCCAGCCTTCACCCGTGGATCCAGGTCGCGAATGGTCACCACGCTCATGGCACTCACCCCTCTCATGTGCTGTCAATGCTAGCACGGCGTGGGTCTCGGCTGGCCCGGATGGGAGCCCTCCTCCGGCACGTCCTCTCGCGTCCGGTGCAGGTCCGCGACGATCCGAGCCAACGAAACTACGCAAACTCTCACCTTGGCTTTGCCCCCCGTAGTCAGCCGGACGAATCGGACGCTATGGTGCATTCCATGCGTGGAACAGCCGCAACCCGAGCCCTATCAGGGCTTCGTGTGCCGCAGTCCGTACCGCATCACCCGTGGTCCAACGCCAGGGAAGGCGACAAAGCGCGACCGCCGGCCGCAACCTGGCCCGAGGTGTTCGCGTACTTCTTGCCCGAGGTCGTCACCCTGGCGGCGAGTCTGGTCCTTGCCCTCGTACAGCTGCAGTGGTTGACGCAGAGCCAGGAGGTGCCGACAGTCCTGGGGGTTGCCACGTCGTGGGCGGTGATCCTCACGTCGGTGTTGCTGGGCCTACAGATCCTTCCTGCGGACCGCCTTCATCGGAGGGCCTCCGGGGCTGTGACCACCCTTGCTCGTGTGCGGCTTGCCGTCCGGCTTGCCTTCGCCGGCCTGGTCACCCACTTGGTGGGCAGGCCTTGGCAGACCCGGGTCGCCTCCACCAGGATGCGTGCGCTCACCAACTCCCGGCCCGCGCCCTCGTCCCTCCAGTTGGCACGTTTCGTGGCCGAACTGCGAGCGCCCGGTTCGCCGCAGCGATGCGCGGAGGCCGGCGCCGCGTAGTTGCGACCCCATCGATCGTGAGGAGTCGGGCACGCCCCGGAGCGCCTGTGTGCCGACCTCCCACGTCCTGCCCTTGACTCCGCGGCGTGCCCTCGCCCCCTCATGTCACGAAGCACGAACGCTCATCCACCCACCACCGCCCGGGATCCAATTGGTGCCCCGCGCGTCCACCTCCCGAGCGAGGCAGCCCAGAGGCTCAACATCTCCACGTCGATGCTGCGCAAGCTCACCCTCTGCGGCGCGATAGGTCACGTCCGTCTTGGCGTTGGGGATCAGCGTCACCGGATCGGCTACACCGAAGCGCAGATCGTCGACTTCATCGCAGCCAGGACCGTTCCCGCTGTGGAGGTGGCCCCAATCCCGGCGCCTGCCGTTCCAGTGAAGACGGCCAAGCGCCGAGCAACTCGTGCGGATCCGGACGCCCGTGCTGCCGCGTCGCGGATGCTCGACAAGGCCCTGGCCGCGGGTTCGGTCGCGGAGTGGGGTCGGTCATGACTGCGCGGCCCGAGGCGCGGTCCCCGAACCAGGTCGGCGGGGGCAACTCGCGCCCCATGCCTCCGTCCGAAGCCCTGGACGCCACGGAAGCATTCCTCGGCAGGTTCGTCTGCTTCCCCAGCGAGTACGCCCGCGTGGCCACGTCCCTCTGGGTGGCGCACAGCTACCTGCTCGAGCACTTCGACTCAACGCCCAGGCTGGCCTTCCTGTCCCCAGAGCCTGGTAGCGGCAAGACCCGGGCGCTGGAGGTGATCGGTTCGCTCGTCCGCAGGCCGATGCACGCCGTTCACTGCACTCCGGCGGCTCTATTCCGGGCCGTGGGCGACCTCGACAACCGGCCGACGATCCTCTTCGACGAGATCGACTCGGTGTTCGGACCGAAGGCCAGGGAGAACGAGGAACTGCGGGCGTTCCTCAACGCCGGTCACCGCCGGTCGGGCCTCACCTTCCGGTGCGAGTCAGTCGGCAACACCCACACGGTGGTCAGCTTCGCTTCCTTCGCGGCTGTTGCCCTTGCCGGATTGCACGACGTGCCAGACACGATCGCCACACGATCCGTCATCGTCAAGATGCGCCGGCGGGGTCCGGGCGAGGCCGTCGAGCCCTACCGGTTGCGGGTCCACGAGCCCGAGGGTCTGGCGATCGGCGAGCAGTTGGCTGCCGCCCTCGACTCTCTGGTCATACCCGAGGACCCAGTGCTGCCCGCTGGTGTGACGGATCGGCCAGCCGATGTTTGGGAGCCGCTGTTGGCGGTCGCCGAAGGAGTCGGCGGAGCCTGGCCGGGTCGTGCGGCCGAGGCGTGCCTGCACTTCGTCGCAGGTCCCGCAGGCGCAGCCGAGCCCTCGCTCAACCTGTTGTTGCTGGCGGACCTTAGACGGGTCTTCACCGAGGCTGGGAACCCCGATGCCCTGGCGACGGCGCCCCTTCTGGCGGGTCTGTTGGGTCTGGAGGAATCTCCATGGCGGGATCTCCGGGGCAAGCCGCTGGACCCGTCCGGCCTGGCTCGACGACTGCGGGGCTATGAGATTCGGTCGACCAACCTGCGCGCCGGTGCCATGGTCGCCAAGGGCTACCGACGGGTCGACCTCGCCGATGCGTGGATGCGCTACCTCGCTCCCGTTCATGAGGACCCCGTTGGGAACCCATCCGGTGCCATCCCCCAGAAGCCCGCTACAGGCGCTACACCCGCTACACACACTCATCATCAAGAGGAATTGGGAACGAATCGTGCTCAATCCGGCGAGGAACGGCTGCCAACAGCCGTAGCGGCGCCAACCCACGAAGGCGCTACGCGTGAGGCCCTGGCCGCTACGTCTGGACGCATCACAGCTGGAGGCCGCAGTGTCGGGGCGTGAGCATCCGACCAGTACTGTCGGCGAGGCGCGGGTGTGCCGGGCCTGCGCCCAATGGCGCGGGACCCTTCGCAAGGGCTGGCATCCGAGGGCAAGCCGCAAACGGATCTGGCGTGTTCCGATCCCCCCGTCGTTGCCAGCGTCCGGAAGCCAGCCCGCTTCCACCTCACCCGTCAGGGCCATGCCCGATGAGAGCAAGCCAGCCTACTCGTCGGACGGAATCCGCTGTCGCGGCTTCCGTCCGGCCGAGGCCGGCGAGGGGGCCTGCGGCCCCCTTCGATCCCCCGAGTGGGCGCCCTGATGGGTCGCCCACCACGCGCCCCGCAGGGCGCGTCCACCGCGAAGGTGACGGTGCGCCTGCCCGAGCAGGTCGCCGCGGGCTGGCGAGCTGCGGCTGCTGCCGCCGAGCTGACGGTCTCCGATTGGGTCCGCGGGCAGGTCGCCGCGGCGCGACCCGGTGAGCCTGCGGGGTGGGTGGGCCGCCGCCCGCCGCGACGCCGGACAGGGTTGGGCCGAGCGGTGGCCCCACCAGTGGATCCGGCGGTGGTGGTCCAGCTGGCCCGGATCGGAAACAACCTCAACCAGATCGCCCGCCACCTCAACGCCACCGGCGGCCCGCTGACCGTGGCCGGCCTGGTCACCCTGCAGACGATCGCCGCCGACATAGACGCCGCGCTCCGGTCCGGGTTGCCCGCGCGGGCAGGCCGAACAACCCGGGCTGGTGGGGAGGGCTGAGCGGTGCACATCAAGTTCCTGCGCCACGGCACCGGATCGGCGGCGAAGGCCGCGGCCTACCTGCTCGGCGAGCGGGACCACAAGGGCGTTGACCGTGACCACGTCCAGGTCCTGATCGGTGACCCCACCCAGGTCGCCGCGGTGGCCGACAGCCTGGGCACGGTGCACCGCTACAGCTCGGCGGTGATCGCGTTCCACCCCGATGACCGCCCCACCCCGGAGCAGATCGTGGGGGTGATAGCCGACTTCGAGGCCCTCGCGTTCGCCGGCCTACCCGCCGACGGGTACGCGTGGACCGCCGTGCAACACGGCCGCCCTGATTCCGGGGACGGGGTGCATGTGCATGTGCTGATCGCCCGGGTCGAGCTGAACAGCGGGCTGGCGTACAACCCCGCCCCACCGTCCTGGCGCACCCACTTCGACCACGTCCGCGACGCCTGGAATGATGAACAGGGCTGGGCCCGCCCCGACGACCCGACCCGAGCGCGGCTGGTCCAACCCCCGGCCCACGAGATGTTCAAGGCGGCCGCCGCGGCCCGCGCCGGCCAGACCAAGGGTGTGGATCCCCGTGCGCTGCTCACCGGGTGGGTGGTCGACCAGGTCGCCGCCGGGCGGATCGTCGACCGCCCCACCCTGCTCACCGCCCTGGCCGAGCACGTCGAGATCACCCGCGCAGGCAAGGACTACGTCAGCGTCCGCGTCGCACCCGACACCAAGCCGATCCGGCTGAAGGGAGCCCTCTATGTCCACGACTTCACCACCACCCGAGCGACGACCGACCGAACCCGCCCCCGGGGACGATCGGGGATCTGCAAGCGCGGCTGCAGGCCTCCAGCCGTCGGGACCAGGACGCGATCCAGCAGGCAGCGCAGGCGCAGATGCAGGCCTTGGTCGAGCAGATGTCAGGCCCAGCTGGCCACGCACGTGCGCGACTGGAACACGCACGTCAACGCCGAGCTGACTTCAACCAGCGCCGCTATCGGGTCCCGGCTGAATCGCATCCGGCAGGACGCGTGGACCTCCCAGCGGCTGGTCCGCCGGTGGCTGATCTGGCCACCGATCGCGGCGATCAGCCTTTCGATCCTGATCCTGATCGGCTCCCTGGCCCTGGGCTGGTCGATCGCGCGGGGCATCCCGGCCACCACGATCACAAACAAGAAGGGCCAACAGATGCAGGTGCTGACCGGCACCGAGTGGACCACCTGCACCTGGCAGGGCGCAAAGCGCCCCTGCCGCCCCGTGAACCCGAGTAGGAGACCTGACCCATGACCGAGCTCGAACAACTGCTCACCCACTCGCTGACCGCGCTCGTCGAGCAATCCGAGCAGCAGACAGCACTCATCAACGCCTTGGACGCCCGACTTCAGGCGATGGAGCAGCAGTTGGCGCACACGGCAGGGCTTCAGGACCGCCAGGCGTGGCCGCGCACGACGGCTGGGCGACCACCCGAACCTGACCCAGCTCATCGCGGCAATTCGACGCGCCATGGTCGATGCCGACCAGAACGGAGCCCTCGCACTCCACGGGCATGTCGTGGAGCTCGCCCCCGGTCTCGCGGCCGCCGCCGAGAGCGTGGAAGCCAACCCTGACGGACCCTGGCATCACGCCGCCCGGATCGCCGGGAGGCTGAGCCAGCAGCCGGCGCCGCCGGGCCAGGCTGCGACGGGCGCCCCCGATGGTGCTGCGCCCGCCCGCGATGGCTTCGCCAGTCTGATTGCGGACATCGCCTTCGGCATGAGGCCGGCTGCGCTTACCCACACCGATCGGGAACTGGCCCGTGCGTACCACGTCTTCCAGATCCTCATGCGGGCCTGGGACGAGTGGGACCGGCAGCGCGCACTTCGTACGCTGACTCAGCCCGTCGCCCTGCCGGTGCGTACTGTCAGCCGACCAGGAACCTGGAGAACGCAGGCGCGGTCGGGACATCTCCACCACTGATGAGTTGGCCGACCGAACGGGCGCGCAGGCCGAGCGGGCTTCAATGGCCACCGCCGGCGTGGCTCGTGCGGCTCCCTTTTGGTGTCGACTTGCTTGTTCCAGGGGTTGGCGGGCTGCTTCCGGTAGTGGGCTGGGTTGTAGTGTCGTTTTCGCGGGTCCGGGAAGTGGCTAATCCGAAGTGCCGGTATGCGGGTGTGAGCCGGCCGCGCTGGATTCTTGAGACGCCCCGCAGTGCCCTCCCGGACCCGTGCCATTCAGGCGTTCGGCATCGGCGACGAGTTGTTGGTAGACAGCGTCGGAGATCCGGCGCTTGAGGCAGCGCATGGCTTCCATCCGGGTCTTTCCATCGGCGAGCTTGCGGCGGTAGTAGGCCCGGCCCTCGGTGTAGAGGCGGATCTGGGGTGGCCGCGGCGATGTGCAGCACGCGGTTCATCCGGCGGTTCCCGGCACGGGAGAGCCGGTGGCGAGTCTGCTCGCCAGAGGAGGCGTCCAAGGGCGGGGGTGCCGGTCCATGAGGCGAACCGGTTGCGGTCAGCGAACCGGGTGACGTCGCCGACATCGGCCAGGATGCGAGCGGCGACGACGGGCCCGACCCCGGGGAGCTCCATCAGGTTGGAGCCGCGCTCCTTGACGATGGCCTTGATGTCGATGGTGAGGGCCTTGGCCTT
Source organism: uncultured Actinomycetes bacterium (assembly GCA_963697345.1). GTDB lineage: Bacteria > Actinomycetota > Actinomycetes > S36-B12 > CAIYMF01 > Prado023. The sequence goes on from CAVONS010000013.1 coordinate 135,393, forward strand.
CTTCTCGATCGCCATCAGGTTCGCCAACTCGTCCGCGGCGATCCGGCGGCGGGTCCGCCGGGTGACGTCACGGGGACGAACACCGGCAAGGATCGCCTTGGCCTGCAGGGCGGTCATGTCCTTCTTCGCCTGGCCAGGAGTGAGCTCAGCGAGGAGGCGGTGCAACCGGTTGACGGTCGCCACCCGCTCACTGGTCAGCTGGTCGCGGTGGTCGACCAGCAGCCTCAGCGCCTCGAGCTGGCCGTCGAGGGCGAGCACCCGCAGGTCCTTCGCGCGGACGGCGGCCACCGCCACCGAGTGCGCATCGTGGGCATCGGTCTTGCGGCCGTGGCCGGTGTCGAGCAGACGTGCCCGGGCGGCGAGCTTGGCCGGGACATCGACCACGCGCTCGCCGGCCTCCAACAGGCGCTGCGCCAGCGGGCGACCCACGCCCAGGGCGCCCTCGACTGCCCATTCCCGGTCCGGCCACTGGTCGGCGTACTTCCGCATCGCCGCGAAGCCGGCCTTGTCGGTGGTGAACCTGCCCGAGCCCAGTGCGGCTTCTCGGTTGTCGACGACCTCGATTGTGGCCGACAGTTGTGGGGATCGACCCCGATGACGACTCTGTTCATGGATGCACTCGCGCTCTGCCGTGATGGATGGGACGGCGAGGTGGGCATCGCTACTACGAGCTGGGCAGTCCCCTCTTGAGCCACGCCTCGTCACGGTGCCCGACGGTCCGCAAACCGAAAGTGAGCCACACCCAGACACGGGTGGGCAGCCCAGAAGAGAGCGTCCCGCCGGGCACCTGGACCCAGTCTGGCCTGACACCGATCCTGACCGAAATCATCTAGCAGCCCAGAAGGACGCGGAGGCAGTGCAGTGCCGAACGCGTAGTGACCTGCCGGCAATGACCAAGAAGCGACGATTGACCATGTCGCGAGAGTCCGAGTGTGCGGCAACTCGGCAAGCGCCGAAGTCCGGAGCGGGCGACGTGACCACCCGTTCGAAGTGCAGGTCCGGGTTTTCGGCCATTCCCTCGTCGCTGTAACGCTCGAACGTTGTGGTCAGGCCCATCCGCGGGCCGTACCCAACCCGGGGCGCATTGCCAGCTGCACGGAGATGGTCGTCAGGGGTTCGGGGCCGATTGAACCCCCTTGGCGAGCGAACACGCTGGAATCTGGCCGGGCCGATCCGCGGTTATCCGTTCCTGCAGGTTGTGTCAGGGGTAGGGCGCATCCTGAACCTGCACAACCGTGACCCCCGCGGACCAGGTGTGCAGGGAGGCGGCGCTTGATGGGCTTGGCGATGTGGAACTGGTCCTCGATGACCTGGATCCGGACATGTTCCATCTCGCAGGCAGAACCCCTGGGCCTGGGAGTGAGCGGCTGGCAGGGTTCGTCGCTTGGGACGGGCTCGGTCGAAGCCTTCGCAGGCTAGTTGGCGGGCGACGCCGCTCAACTGGGTGCGGCGCGATTGTTCTTCTACTGGCGGGCTCAGTGGCCGTGGTTCCCAGCAACTCAAAGTGGGGGCGGCGGGCGGATCGGCTCACCCATCGACGAGGTCGACCCGGTCGACGTGGAGCTGCTGCGTGACGGGATCGTCTGGCACGCCGACGAGATCGATTCCGGGGAGCTGCTCGAGCAGCCAGCCGATGAGCGTGCTCGACCCGATCCTCGGGCAGTTCCTGCGTGCCGGCGGTCGAGTCGGTGCTCGAGTGGGTGCAGTCGTTCTTCGGGCTGCTGATCCTGGCCGGGTTCTGGTGGAGTGTGTTCGCCC
>CAVONS010000014.1:0-44193 GCA_963697345.1 uncultured Actinomycetes bacterium
ACGCGCTGATCCTCGACCTCGAGGACGCCGTGGCCCCGGACGCCAAGCCCGCTGCCCGCGAGGCCGCGTGTGCCGCCGTGCAGTCCGGTGAGTACGGGCGGCGCGAGCTGACCATCCGGATCAACGGCGCGGACACCGAGTGGCACGACGCAGACATGGCAGCGGTGTGTGCAGCCGGGCCGGACGCGATCGTGGTGCCGAAGGTGGACTCCGCAGACGCCGTGCGCGCGCTGGTCGCGGCGATGCAGCGCCATGGGGCACCGGAGCACACGACGCTCTGGGCGATGGTCGAGACGCCGATCGCGATGCTTCACGCGCACGAGATCGCGGCCGCCTCGTCGCGGCTGTCGGTGCTCGTGATGGGCACCAACGACCTGGCCAAGGAGCTGTACGCCGAGCACGTCCCGGGGCGCCAGCCGCTGCTCACCGGGCTCGGGCTCGCGCTGCTGGCCGCCCGCGCGACGGGCAGGGCGATCCTCGATGGCGTGTACAACGACGTGAAGAACGCCGAGGGCTTCGCCGCGGAGTGCCAGCAGGGCCGCGAGATGGGGTTCGACGGCAAGACGCTGATCCACCCCGGCCAGGTCGCGCCGGCCAACGAGGCGTTCGCGCCCTCGGAGAAGGCCGTCGAGGACGCCCGCGGGATCCTCGCGGCGTGGGAGGCCGGGCGCGGTTCCGGTGTGGTCACGTACAACGGGCGGATGGTCGAGAACCTGCACGTGGAATCCGCCGAGCGGATCCTGTCCATCCACGCCGCGATAGAAGCCCTGACGCCCTGACGCCCTGACGCGCGCCCTGAGCGTGGGCCACCGCGCCCTCGCCCGCCACGGGCCGCCCGAACCACCCACGCCGAACTTCATCCAGGATCGCGTCGCCCCCACGCGAGTTGCGCCACGTTTCGGGCACCAGAAACGCCCCGAACCTGCCGGAAATCGCGCGGGGCGGCTTCGCGGCGCGGGCGGGGCTGGCGCGGGCACGCGGGCGGGCGCTGGCGCGCGGGCGGGGCTTCGCGGATCGGGGATCGCGGGTCGCGCAGGGCGCAGTGGCGCCGCCAACCCCACCCACGCCGAACTTCATCCAGGATCGCGTCGCCCCGACGCGAGTTGCGCCACGTTTCGGGCACCAGAAACGCCCCGAACCTGCCGCAAATCGCGGGGGCGGCTTCGCGGCGCGGGCGGGGCTGGCGCGGGCTTCGCGGATCGGGGATCGCGGGTCGCGCGGGGCGCAGCTGCGCCGCCAACCCCACCCACGCCGAACTCCATCCAGGATCGCGTCGCCCCGACGCGAGTTGCGCCACGTTTCGGGCACCAGAAACGCCCGAAACCTGCCGCAAATCGCCGAGAGCGGCTTCGCGGCGCGGGCCGGGCTGGCGCGGGCGAGGCGGCCGGGGGCGAAGCGGGCGGCCACGTGGCGTGAGCCCCCCGGGCGCGCCTACGCCGGTGGCGTCTCGCTGGGTTCGACGGACTCCGCGCGCGTGGTCGTGCTGATCACGACCGCGATCCCGACGAACAGCAGCACGACCGCGGGGATCACCGCCAGCGGGGGCACCTGCCCCAACCACGCCGCGGCGATGAGCGTCGAACCGGGCATCTCGAGCAGGATCGCGAGCGAGACCACGGTGGCCGACGTCGTGGCCAGGACGCGGTTCACGACCGAGTGCCCCAACAGCTGCGCGCCCAGCGTGATCGCGAGGATCAGGACCCAATCGCGCACCGAGAAGCCCACGAGCGGAACGCGCAGCAACACCACGAGGCCGAGAAGGAACCCCCCGGCCACGCCGTAGCAGAGCATCGTGTACACCGGATTGGACGTGGTCGAGCGCACCTGCTCGCCCACGGTCACGTAGAGCGCGGCGAGCACCGCCCCGGCCAGGGCGAGGCCATCCCCGATCAGCGCACGTGGGGTCAGCGCGAAGTCGACGCCCGTGAGCACGAGCACACCCACGAGCGAGATGCCGATCCCGATCCACGCGACACGGTCGATCTGCACCCCACGCCGACGCGCGATCAGCGCCGCCCACACCGGCTGTGTGGCCACGAGCGCGGTGGAGGACGCCACGGTCGTGAACCGCAGGCTCGGCACCCACGTGGCGAAGTGCGCCCCCAGGAACACCCCGGCCAGGGCGATGAGCCGCACCTGGTCGCGCGACAACGAGCGAACCTCCGCACGATGCCGCAGCGCAACCACCACCGACGTGGCCCCGGAGCCCAGGATCGTGCGCCAGAACGCGATCGCCAGCGCCGGCGCGGTGCACGCGGCGATCAGCGGCCCGGACGTCGAGATCGCCAGAACCGCCACCGCGAGCAGCCAGAGGTCCGCCGCAGGAGGGCGCGCCAAACGGGTCACGGGTGCGGCGCTCACGAGCGCGACAGTAGGCCACGCCCCGCCAGCGCCCGCGATGAGGCGCCCGCGCAGGTGCGTCGCTGCCCGATCGTGCTCGCTCCCGGCAGTAACCTCGGCGCTGTGACGGCTGGCAGCACAGCGCGCGTCTACGTGTCGCACCTGTCCGGGATCGGCGTGTTCGACCCGGCCGGCGACATGCTGGGCAAGGTGCGCGACCTCGTGGTGGTGCTCCGCCATGACCGTCAGCCGCCCCGGGTGCTCGGCCTGGTCATCGAGGTGCAGCGCCGCCGCCGGATCTTCCTGCCCGTCACGCGCGTGACCTCCATCGACAGCGGCCAGGTCGTGGTCAACGCCCGCATCGACATGCGCCGCTTCGAGCAGCGCCCCGGCGAGACCCTCGTGATCGGCGAGCTCTTCGACCGCCGCGTGACCATCGGCCCCGACGACCAGCCCGCCACGGTCGTCGACGCCGCCATCGAGGAGGACCGGCACCGCGACTGGCGCATCACCCGGGTGCACGTCGCCAGTGCGTCGCGCGGGTTCCGCCGTCGCAGTGAGACCTCCACGCACGACTGGGCGAACGTCGGCGGGCTGTCGATCCACGGCCCCAAGGAGGAGCAGGGCGTCGACAACCTGCTGGCCACCATCGACGAGCTGCGCCCCGCGGACCTCGCCAACGTCCTGCAGGACCTGCCGAACAAGCGCCGCCTCGAGGTGGCCCGCAACCTCGACGACGAACGGCTGGCCGACGTCCTCGAGGAACTCCCCGAGGAGGAGCGGGTCCAGATCCTGACCGCCCTGGGCATCGAGCGCGCCGCGGACGTCCTGGAGATCATGGAGCCCGACGACGCCGCCGACCTGCTCTCCGAGCTCACGCCCGAGCAGGCTGCCCGGTTCCTGCAGGAGATGGAGCCCGACGAGGCCGCCGACCTGCGCCGCCTGCTCTCCTACGGCGAGCTCACCGCCGGTGGCCTGATGAACCCGGAACCGATCCTGCTGCTCCCCGACGCCACCGTCGCCGAGGCGTTGGCCCGCGTGCGCAGCCCCGAGCTGTCCCCGTCGCTGGCCGCGCAGGTCTACGTGGTCCGCGCGCCGCTGGACACGCCGTCGGGCAAGTTCCTCGGCGTCGCGCACTTCCAGCGGCTGCTGCGCGAACCACCCTCGACGCTGGTGTCCGCGGTGATCGACAACTCGCTCGAGCCCGTCGGGCCGCAGGCGCCCCTGTCGACCGTGACGCGGTACTTCGCGACCTACAACCTCGTCGCGATGCCAGTCGTCGATGAGCGCGACCGCCTGCTCGGTGTGGTCACCGTCGACGACGTCGTGGACCACATGCTGCCCGAGGACTGGCGCGACCTCGACTCGGAGCCCGACGTCGACGACGACGAGGACGGGGAGGAGTAGGACATGGCCCGCACCTCGTCGCGCAACCGCATCGACCAGCCGCGCTCGCGCGTGCGCAGCATCAAGCCCCAGTACGATCCCGAGTTCTTCGGGCGCTGGAGCGAGCGGGTTGCGCGGTTCATCGGCTCGGCCCGGTTCATCGGCTGGATGACCGTCTTCGTCATCGCGTGGTTCCTGTGGAACACCTTGGCCAGCGAGGACCTGCGCTTCGACCCGTTCCCGTTCATCTTCCTCACGCTCATGCTGTCCCTGCAGGCCTCCTACGCCGCGCCGCTGATCCTGCTCGCCCAGAACCGGCAGGCCGACCGCGACCGCGTCCAGTACCTCGAGGACCGCAACCTCACCGAGCGCCTCGTGGCCGACACCGAGTACCTGACACGCGAGATCGCGTCGATCCGCATCGCCACCGGCGACCTGGCCACTCGCGACTTCCTGCGCGGCGAGGTCCGCGACCTGGCCGAGGAGCTCACCGCGCTGCTCTCTGCCGAGGACGGGCAGTCCGTCGGACCGGGCGCGACGGGCGACCACCCCGACACCGCCACCTGAGCCAAGCCGCGGTTCGCGACGAGCGGCACCTCCGCGACGAGCGGCGCCTCCGCGACCACATGCCCCGCGCGGTCCGCGAGCCACGGCCCGCCGCCCCGCCCACATGCCCCCCTCGGTACCCACAGCCTCACGGCCAGCAGGATCCGCCGGGACAGGCATGCCTCTGCGCACTCCACGCACTAGCCTGAACCCTGTTTCCGCCCGCCTACTCCTGGAGCGACGATGAGCACGACCCTCGAACCCACAACGGCCCTCCCCGCCCCCGAGCAGTTCGCTGAGGAGTTCCTCTCGCACCTGCATCTGGACCGCGCGGTCGATCTGGCCCGAGCTGGGGAACGCGACGTCTACGCGGCCCTGGCGCACACAGTCCGCGACCACCTGATGGGCGACTGGCTCACGACGATCCAGGGCCGTGGCCGCGGCCCGGAGAAGACCGTGGTCTACCTGTCCGCCGAGTACCTGCTGGGCCGCCAGCTCAACAACGCCCTGCTCGCCACCGGATTGACCGATGTGGCGCGCGAGGCCCTGGCCAGCCTGGACATCGACCTCGACAAGATCGCCGAACTCGAGGTCGAGCCCGGCCTGGGCAACGGCGGCCTCGGCCGCCTGGCCGCGTGCTTCGCCGACTCCCTGGCCACGCTCGGCCGCCCCGCGATCGGGTACGGCATCTGCTACGAGTACGGAATCTTCGAGCAGTCCTTCGAGGACGGCCGGCAGATCGAGAAGCCCGACCAGTGGCTCGACCACGACAACCCGTGGATGTTCAGCCAGCGCGAGCACGCGGTCGCCGTCGGGTTCGGCGGGACCGTGGACATCGATCCCGCGACCGGGGACCGCACGTGGCACCCGGCCGAGCGCGTCATGGGCGTGCCGTACAACCTGCTCGTGCCCGGCTACGAGAACCGGCACGTGAACACGCTCCGGCTGTGGAAGGCGCGCGGCTCCTCGCAGTTCAACCTCGAGGTGTTCAACGCCGGTGACTACATCGAGGCCGTCCGCCAGCAATCGCTCAGCGAGAACATCTCGCGTGTGCTCTACCCGGAGGACTCCACTCCCGCGGGCAAGGAGCTGCGCCTGCGCCAGCAGTACTTCTTCACCGCGTGCGCGCTGGCCGACCTCGTGCGGGTCTCGGACATCGAGGGCTTCGAGCTCAGCGAGATCCCCGACCGCGTGAGCATCCAGCTCAACGACACCCATCCGGTGATCGCCATCCCCGAGCTCATGCGCATCCTCATCGACGAGCGCGGGATGGACTACGACCAGGCCTGGGACATCACCCGGCGCACGTTCAACTACACCTGCCACACGCTGCTGCCCGAGGCCCTCGAACGCTGGTCGGTGGGTCTGCTGCAGTACCTGCTGCCCCGGCACATGGAGCTGATCTACCGGATCAACAAGCGCTTCCTGGAGAAGGTGCGCCTCGCCTTCCCGATGGACGAGTCCCGGGTCATCCGGATGTCGATCATCGAGGAGGGCCCCGAGCGCATGGTCCGGATGGCGCATCTGGCCACGGTGGCCAGCGCCCACGTGAACGGCGTCGCGGCGCTGCACAGCCAGCTGCTGCGCGACACCGTCCTCAAGGACTTCGCCGAGATGTTCCCCGATCGGTTCACCAACGTGACCAACGGCGTGACACCCAGGCGCTTCCTCAAGCTGTCCAACCCGCGCCTGAGCGACCTCATCACCGAGGCCGTGGGCGAGGGCTGGCTCACCGACCTCGAGCGCATCAGCGGCCTGGAGCAGTTCGCCGACGACCCGGCGTTCCAGGAGCGCTGGCGTGCGGTGAAGTCGGCCAACAAGAGCGAGCTGGCTGGCATCCTCGAGGCCCGCACCGGTCGCGTGTTCCCCACCGACCCGATGTACGACATCATGATCAAGCGCCTTCACGAGTACAAGCGCCAGCTGCTCAAGCTGCTGCACGTGGCCACGATGTACCGGCGCCTGCGCCTGGACCCGACCGCACCGATCCCCCCGCGCATGATGCTGTTCGGGGCCAAGGCAGCGCCCGGGTACCAGATGGCCAAGCTGATCATCCGGCTGATCAACCAGGTGGGCGCCACCATCGCAGCCGACCCGGCGATGGCCGGCCGGCTGTCGGTGGTCTTCCCTGCCAACTACAACGTCACGCTGGCCGAGAAGATCATCCCCGCCGCGGACCTCTCCGAGCAGATCTCCATGGCCGGCAAGGAGGCCTCGGGCACGGGCAACATGAAGCTCTCGCTCAACGGCGCCCTGACGATCGGCACGCTCGACGGCGCCAACGTGGAGATCCGCGAGCTCGTGGGCGAGGACAACTTCTTCCTGTTCGGCCTGACCGAGGACGAGGTCGTCTCCCGCAAGGCAGCCGGCTACAACCCGGGCCTGGTGTACCGCGAGGACGAGGAGCTGCGGGCGGTCATCGACGAGATCGCCAGCGGCTACTACTCCCCGCCCGGCGAGCCCGAGCTGTTCGCCCCGATCATCGAGTCGCTGCTGATCCGCGATGAGTACCTCGTGCTGGCCGACTACCGCGCCTACATCGACGCACAGGAGCGCGTCGATGCCCTGTGGGTCGACCAGCAGGCATGGACGGCCATGTCGATCCGCAACACCGCCCGCACCTGGTTCTTCTCCTCCGACCGCTCGATGCTCGACTACTTCGACCGCATCTGGAAGTAGCGCTGCGGCTGGTGGGCGCGGGCGCCGGGGTTCTGGAACCGACATAGGCTTCTCCCATGCCCACACGCGAACAGGTAGACGCTGCCCTGGCCGAGGTCGAGGACCCGGAGATCCACCGCCCCATCACCGAGCTGGGGATGGTCAAGGACGTGCAGATCGACGGCGGATCGGTCCACGTGGACGTCTACCTCACCGTGGCCGGCTGCCCGATGCGCGATGAGATCACCGGCCGCGTGACCCGCGCGGTCGAGGTCCTCGACGGCGTGACCGGCGTGACCGTGGCGCTGGACGTGATGAGCGACGAGCAGCGCAAGGAGATGCGCGCCAAGCTCGGCGGTCCGGAGAAGGAGATCCAGTTCACCAAGCCCGGTTCGTTGACGCGTGTGTACCTGATCACCTCCGGCAAGGGTGGCGTGGGCAAGTCGTCGGTCACCGCGAACCTGGCGGCGTCCATGGCCGCCGAGGGGCTCTCGGTCGGGGTCGTGGACGCTGACATCTACGGGCACAGCATCCCGAGGATGCTCAACGTGACCGCGAACCCCACGATGGTCGAGGGCCTGATCATGCCGCCCACGGGCAACGGCGTGCGCGTGATCTCCATGCTCCCGTTCAAGCCCGGCGGCGTGACCCAGCCCGTGACGTGGCGGGGGCCGATGCTGCACCGCGCGCTTCAGCAGTTCCTCGCCGACGTGTGGTGGGGCGACCTGGACGTCCTGCTGCTCGACCTGCCGCCGGGGACCGGCGACGTCGCCATCTCCGCTGCGCAGTTGCTGCCGCACGCCGAGGTCATCGTGGTGACGACTCCGCAGGAGGCCGCCGCTGAGGTGGCCGTGCGTGCCGGGCTGGTCGCCAAGGAGACGAACCAGAAGATCGCCGGCGTCATCGAGAACATGAGCGGCTTCCCCTGCCCGCACTGCGGCGAGGTCGTGGACATCTTCGGCTCGGGCGGCGGCCAGAAGGTCGCCAACGTGCTGTCGCGCGCGCTCGAGACCGAGATCCCCCTGCTGGGACGGATCCCGTTCGACGTGCGCCTGCGCGAGGGCGGCGACTCGGGCATGCCCCTGGTTCTCGACGACCCGAGCGCCCCGGCCGCCGAGGTGCTCCGCGGTGTTGCCGGGAAGTTGGGCAAGCGCCCACGCGGCCTGTCTGGGATGTCGCTGGGCCTGACGCCCGCCAGCCGCTTCTGACTCACACGCTGTTGGCGCACGAGTATCCCGGCAGCGTCCACGGGCCAGTTCCACAGCGCGGTGCCCCAGGGCCTGGGCGCGCACGGGCAGTCTGCCCAGGTCGGGCGCCCCAGAGCCAGGCCGCCACATGCGCAGTGCCCCAGGTCGGGAGCCCGGCTCGGGGCCGCCCAGGTCGGGCCGCCCGGCTCGGGCCGCCCGGCCCGGGGCCGCCCGGCTCGGGGCCGCCGCCGTCACTCGGCGGGCCCTACAACACGGGGGCGCCGGAGTTGGGAGCACGGCCCCGGCCGGCCCGAAACCGGGTAGCGCCAGCCGCAACCAGCGCTCGGGACCGCCGGCGATGGGGGCGCCGGCCTGCCAGCCAAGCGAGCCCGGTGAAGAACTTCGCGCTGGTTGTGGTCGAACCCGCCCCTGTCCGCCCTGCCTTGGCCGGACTTCGCGCTCGTTCGGGTCGATAGGCGCGCGGAATCTGCGCCCGGATCAACCACAACCAGCGCGAAGTTCGCCCTCGGGGGCCGAGACCGGCCCCCTATCAACCAGAACGAGCGCGAAGTTCGCCCTCAGCGGCCCCTGGCCGGGTGCCCGGCCGGGCACTCGGCGAGGCAGGCGAGCCGAGCGACTGGCCACCGCAAGTGCGCGCCCGCGCTGGCGTGGGACCAGTGGACGCGGGGTCGGCTGTCAGGTCCAGTCGGGGTCCACTGGGGCGGCATCGACAACTGGATCCGCCAGGGGCTCCCCCTCGGCGGTACCTGCCGCAGAACCCGTGCCACCGTTGCGGCCGTGACCCGCCGAACCAGCGGCGCCCACAGCACTACTGGCGCCACCGACGTTGGCCTGCGTGCCCGAACCGGCCGCCGGCGCCGGCTTGCCGGTGCCGTTGCCCGCACCGTTTCCGTTTGCCCCACCGGAAGAACCACCGGAGGCAGCGCGGGCCGACGCGCCGGCCGCCGCGCTGGCCGGACGCGCCGGCCGCGGCTGACTTCCCGCCGTTCGGGCTCGAGGCGACGGGATCGTCGGTGAGGACGCCCTGCATCGCGCGGCGCGGGTCGAGGTCGCGGATGTCGCGGACGGTCTGGGCCATCTCGCCGTCATCCTCGAGGCCCGAGGCGTCCACGAGGTCCTTGCGCGCGGTCGCCGCCATCTGGCGGACCTGGCGCAGCGTCCGCGCCGCGTCGGCGGCCACCTTGGGCAGCCGGTCCGGCCCGAACACCAGCAGCGCGAGAACCACGATCACGAGGATCTCGCCAAAGCCGATGTCAGGCACGGTCCCAGCGTACGCAGGCGTCAGCCGGAGGACGAATCAGAACCGAGCGTGATGGTGAGGTCCTCGGTGCTCCCACTGCGCTGCACGGTGATGGAAACCTCGTCACCGGGCTGCATCGAGCGGATGTCGACGATGAGCTGCGTGGAGTCCGAGACAGCCTTCCCGTCGAACTCGACGATGACGTCGCCGTCCTGGAGCCCAGCTGCCTCGGCCGGTCCACCCGGCGAGACCTGCTCGATGCGCGTGCCCTCGCCCCGGTAGCTCCGGTCGAGTGTCACGCCGATGATCGGCTTGGTGGAGGCACCTGTGCTGATCAGCTCCTCGGCGATCCGAGTCACCTGGTTCACGGGGATCGCGAATCCGAGCCCGATGGAACCGCTCTGGCTGGTGCCGTCGCTCAGGGTCGCGATCGCCGAGTTCACGCCGATGACCTGCCCGTCACCGTTGACCAGCGCGCCCCCGGAGTTGCCGGGGTTGATGGCGGCGTCGGTCTGGATGGCGTTGATGAAGGAGGTCGCGCCCTGCCCGCCGGCGGTGACCGGGCGGTTCAGCGAGCTCACGATGCCCGCGGTCACGGTGCCCTCGAGCCCCAGGGGGGAACCGATGGCGATCGCGAGATCGCCGACGACGACGGAATCGGAATCGCCGAGGACCACCGTGGGCAGGCTGGACTTGTCCACCTTGATCACGGCGAGGTCGTAGTTGGCGTCGCGGCCCACGATCGTGGCGTCGGCAGACGCCCCGTCAGCGAACTGCACGGTGATGGTGCCCCCGCTCGCGGCGGCCTCGACCACGTGGTTGTTCGTGACGATGTAGCCGTCCTCGCGGATCACGAAGCCCGAACCGGTGCCACCCTGCTGGGAGCCGTTGACCTCCAGGGAGACCACAGCGGGGCTCACCGCCGCTGCGATTGCCGCCACGGTGCCGTTGGGGCGCTCGGAACTGCCCCCGCTCACCTTCGGCAGCGCCAGGACAGTCGCGCTGTTGTTCGACGGCGCCGCCTGGGCGCCGAGGTATCCGCCGACGCCGCCGGCCAGGAGGGCCACGAGGCCCGCAGTGACGAGGATGAGGCCGGTCCGCGGCTTGGCGCCCCTGGCACCGGATCCCGATGGGTTCCCGGACGGATCCGTGGGGGGCGGCGTGGCTGAACCGTCCGTGGCCTGGAAGGCGGTGGTGTCGTACTGCCAACTTCCCGGCGCGGCGGCGGGGCCAGCGCCCGGGTCGGTGGACCAGGCCGTGCCGGGGTAGGCCGAGGTCTGGGTCTGCCACGCACCGGCCGCCGGATCGCTGGCATAGCCCGGGTTGGGCGTCGCGGGATAGCCCGCGGCGGGCGCCCCCTGGTAGCCGGGGTTCGGCGCCTGGTAGTCGGACCCGTAGGCGTTCGGATATCCCATGCCGGCCTGGCCCTGGGCGGCGGCGGGCGCTGCGTAGCCCTCGCCCTGCGGGGTCTGCCACCCGCTGGGGGTCGGCCACCCGGCTGCCGGCGCGGTCTCCTGCGCGGTCTCGGGTGTCGTGGGCTGGGGTTCGCCGTCGTGCACCTGGCCAGCGTCCTGCGGCTGATCCGGCGTCGAGTAGGGATCCGTCATGGGTCCATCATCCTGTCTGATCGTCATGGGGGCCAACGTAGACGCGTCCGGTCAGGTGGGCGGCTGACGAATGTCAGCGCCATGTAATCCATAGGAACCACCACATGACCTCGCAGATTCCCCCGCCCGGCACACCGCAGAGGGCCGGCGCGACTGGCCCGTGTCCGAGCACGGGCCGCGGGCCATTACGCTGAGCCCAGCCCCAGACGCCCGAAGCAACGAAAGGCCACCCATGTGCGCCGCCGTCTCACCCCCGAACGCCACCAGCTGGAACTACGCGGAGAAGTGGCTTCCCGAGGATGAATTCATCACCGACGCCCGGGCCAAGGCCGGCGAGCTCGGCTGCACCCCGATCGGCCGTGGTGGCGCCAGCGCGCTGACCTCGATCGCCGCCCTGCTCGATGCGCACGCCGTGGTGGAGGTGGGTACCGGAGCCGGCATCTCGGGCATGGCCCTGCTGCGCGGCATGCGCGCCGACGGAATCCTGACGACGGTCGACGTGGAGGCCGAGAACCAGCGCGTGGCCAAGGCGACGTTCGCCGCCGGCGGGATCAGCCCCGCACGCACGCGCCTGATCACGGGCCGCGCCCTGGAGGTCCTGCCCCGGCTGACCGACGGCGCGTACGACATCGTGTTCGTCGACGGCGACAAGTCCGAGTACGCGGCATACCTCGACGAGGCTGTCCGGCTCCTGCGCCCCGGCGGCGCGGCCGTCTTCGACAACGCGCTGTGGCACGACAAGGTGGCCGACCCGGCCCAGCGTGATCCACAGACCATCGACCTGCGCGCGCTGGTCACGGCGATGCGCGAGGACGAGCGGTTCACGCCCACCCTGCTGCCCGTCAGCGATGGCCTGCTGGTCGCGGTGCTCAAGGCCCGCGTCATCTAGGGAACGAGCAACAGCCGACGGGATCCCGCCGGTCTCACGCGGGTGCGCCGGCCTCGAGCCAGCGCAGCAGCGCGCGGGCGCCGAAGCCCGTGCCGCCCTTGGGCAGGTCGTCGCGCTCGGCCTCCGAACGCCCGGTGCCCGCGATGTCCAGGTGCGCCCACGGCGTGGTCCCGACGAAGCGCTGCAGGAACAGGGCGGCGGTGATCGCCCCCGCCCCGGCCCCGGGCGTGCGGCCCGCGTTGGCCTGATCCGCGACGTCGGACTCGATCAACGCGGCGTAGGCGCCGTGCAGCGGCATGCGCCACATCTGCTCGCCAGCCTCCTCGCCCGCCTCGGTCAGCCCACGCGCGAGCGCATCGGAGTTGGCGAACAGCGCCGCATAGCGCCGGCCCAGGCCCAGCGTGGCGGCACCGGTCAGGGTCGCGACATCCACCACGACGTCGGCGGCCAGGTCGTTGACCGCGTAGTCCAGGCCGTCACCGAGCACCAGGCGGCCCTCGGCATCGGTGTTCAGGACCTCGCTGGTCAGGCCACCGTGATGTGTGACCACGTCACCGGGACGGGTCGCCGCGGCCCCGGGCAGGTTCTCGGCCAGGCAGAGCAGCCCTGTGACGCGCAGGCCCGCCGGGGCACGCCGTGACAGGGCGTCCATCACGGCGCACACGACAGCGGCCCCCGACATGTCGGTCTTCATCGCGATCTGCATGTCCGGCGGCTTGAGCGACAGCCCACCGGAGTCGAACGTGATGCCCTTGCCCACGAGGACCACGTGCCGTGCGTCGGCGGCCCCCGACGGCGCCCATGACATCTCCACCAGCCGCGGAGGACGCGAGGACCCCGAACCGACAGCGACCAGGCCGCCGAACCCGTCGCGGACGAGGTCGGCCTCGTCGCGCACGCGCACCGACACGTCCGAGCCCTTCGCGACGGCCTTGGCCTGCGCGGCCATCCACGCGGGATCCTTGATGTTGGGCGGGGTGTGGATCAGGGCCCGGGCGTTGAGCGTGGCCTGCGCGTGGGCGCGCCCCGCCTCGATCGCGCGGCGCCCCACCTCCACGTCGCGCACGGCCAGGCGCACCCGGTTGGGCGGGGCCGGTGCCGGCGTGCTGGCCCACGTCGGGGGCGCGGTGCCCAGGAACAGCCCCTCGGTGAACGCGCGCAGTGCGGGCTCGTCGAGGCCGCGCGTGGCCAGGACGAGGACGTCCTCGGTACCGCGGACCCGGCGCACCGCAGCGGCGGCCGATCGACGCACCTGGGCCGGCGTGCCCGTGCCCAGGCCCAGGGCGAGGACGGACGCCGGCTCATCACGTTCGAGGTCGATCCAGATCGCCTCGGACCGCGCCCCCGACGCATGCGTGCGGCTCAATCGACGGGGGAGGTCGACACCCCAGGAGGCAAGCATCTCCTCGATGGGCGCGTCGGCGTGGGCGTGCTGCTCGGGCCCGGCGGCGGGGTGCACGGCGATGATCACGACCCCGGGGGCCGACACAGGCTCGGAGGATCCACTGCCGAGCACGGCCGCCAGGACAGCCGGATCGGAACCCGCTTGGCCGGATCCGACCGGATCTGCCACAGCTTCGACGGCCATCTCCGGCAACGCGCTCACAGAGCCTCCCCATACAGACGCGGACCCCGCCACCGTACCGCCCAGAGGGCTACGGGGTGCGGGGTCCGCGTCAACGACTGTGGTCAGCCAGCGACCTCTGTGAGCTGGCCTCCCAGGTCGCGGGCCTCATCGGCATTGAGCTCGACGACAAGGCGTCCGCCACCCTCCAGCGGGACACGCATGACGATTCCGCGTCCCTCCTTGGTGACCTCCATCGGGCCGTCACCCGTGCGTGGCTTCATGGCCGCCATATCAGTCCCCTCTCAGTGGCCGGCCCGAGAGCGGGCCGCTGCGGACATTATCCCCCATGAATGCCGAGGTCGGGCATGGTGCGCGACCTCGTCGGCCAGATTCGGCCGAAATCAGGACCTCTGACCAAGTTCCCCGGACTCCACGAGGGCCGCGAAGCGGCGCAGGGAACGCTCGACGCCGGCGGCGAAGACAGGACCGACCAGCATGAAGCCTGCGCGCCCGACCCCGCCCAGGGGCAGCTCGAGCTCCTCGCGCCACACGAAGCGGCTGCGCCCGCCGGGCAGCGCGAGCACCTCGAAGATGCCCGGACCACGCACGACCCGACCGGTGTGCAGGACCCGCACCAGCCGCGGAGGCTCCCATTCGGTGATCTCCATCGTGTCGAGGAAGCCGACACGGCCCACGCCGGTGAACGCGCTGATCTGGGCGCCCACACCGCTGGCCGGACCCTCGGACCACACACGGGTGCCCAGCATCCATTGGCCCTGCGTCTCCCAATCGGTCAGCGCCGCGAACACGGCCTCCGGCGGCGCATCGACGATGACGTCGCGCACCAGGTGCTTGCGATCGCTCACGACCTGTTCCCACCTTCCACGTAGTCCGTCTCGCCCACTTCCTGGGCCGAATCGACTGCGCCGAGCTCGCGCGGGGGCGCCTCCCCCACGGACGCCGGCGCACGATCACGGCCGAGGGCGCCCACCACGCGCTGCAGCTCGGCGATCCGGGCATCGCGCTCGGACAGCGCGGCGCGGGTGTCGTCCAGGACACGGTCGACCTGCTCCATGCGGTAGCCACGCAGGGCCACGGTGAAGCGGACCTCGGCGAGGTCGTGTGCCGTCACGTCCTCGGTTCCGGACCACTGCAGGGCGCGCGACCCGACCGGATCATCCTCGATCAGCGGCCGGTCCCGGGCGACCAGGACCACGATCGCGCCCACGATGGCGATGGCCACGACGACGAGGAGAGTGGTCACACCCCGATCCTGCCACGGGAACCCGTCGCCGGCAGATGGCGCGTCCCGGCATGGCGTGGAGGATCGGCAGGGTCAGGTGCCGTCGGTCGGCGGGACGCCGAACGCCGTCTGGGCCGACGGTTGGCTCCCGGCTCGCTCGACCTCGGCGGCCCGCAGGATCGCCACCACCTCGAGCGGATCGTCGGTGAGGTGGATGAGGTCGAGGTCCGAGCTCGAGATCTTGCCGTCGGTGGCCATCACGGAACGCAGCCAGTCCAGCAGGCCCGCCCAGTACGCGGTGCCGACCAGGATGATCGGGAAGGTCGTGACCTTGCCGGTCTGGACCAGTGTCAGGGACTCGAACAGCTCGTCGATGGTGCCGAAGCCACCGGGGAACACCACGAAGCCCTGCGCGTACTTGACGAACATGGTCTTGCGGGCGAAGAAGTAGCGGAAGTTCACGCCGAGGTCGACCCACTCGTTCATCCCCTGCTCGAACGGCAGCTCGATGCCCAGCCCGACCGACGTCCCGTTCGCCTCCCAGGCGCCACGGTTGGCCGCGGCCATCACGCCGGGACCGCCGCCGGTGATCACCGCGTAGCCGGCCTCGACGAGCAGCTGGGCGGTGTGCCGCGCCTGGGCGTACTCGGGATGGCCCTCCGGGGTGCGCGCCGAACCGAAGACGCTGATCGCCGGCCCGAGCTTGGCCAGGGCGCCGAACCCCTCGACGAACTCCGCCTGGATGCGCAGCACCCGCCACGGGTCCGTGTGCACCCATTCGCCGGCGTCGCGGGTGTCCAGCAGGCGCTGGTCGGTGGTGGTCCTGCTGATCTGCTCGCGGCGCAGCAGGACCGGGCCCTTGGTGCGCGGTGCGGTGGGGGGCGCCGGTTCGCCGGGGGACGTGGGCTCGTGGGGGACGGCGCGCCGGGGACGTGGGCTCGTCGCCGGGGGACGGCATGCCGGGGGACGTGGGCTCGCTGGGGTGGTCCATGGCCGACACGGTAGCCACGGTGGCCGTACGAAGGACGTCCCCGGCGCGACACGCAGATGAACAGCCGTGGGACTTGCATCGCCTCTCTGTTGATGATTCAATCATCTTGTTGAACATTCAACCCACTACTCAGGAGACATCATGGCTGACTACAGCGAGTACAACGGCACCTGGACCATCGACCCCTCCCACACCCGCCTGGGCTTCATCGCACGCCACGCGATGGTCACCAAGGTCCGCGGCTTCTTCGAGGACGTCTCGGGCACCATCGTCATCGACGCCGCCAACCCGTCGGGTTCCACCGCCACCGTGGCCGTGCAGCTCGCCTCGATCAACAGCGGCTCCCCCGACCGCGACGCGCACCTGCGCAGCCCTGACTTCTTCGATGTCGCGGTGAACAAGGAGATGACCTTCGCCTCCACCGCCGTCAAGCAGGACGGCGACGAGTTCGTGATGGTCGGCGACCTGACCATCAAGGGCGTCACCCGCACGGTGGAGCTCGAGCTCGAGCCGACCGGCGTGGTCACCGACCCGTTCGGCAGCGTGCGCGCCGGCTTCGAGGGCGAGACCGAGATCTCCCGCAAGGAGTTCGACCTGACCTGGAACGTGGCGCTGGAGGCCGGTGGCGTGCTGGTCAGCGACAAGATCAAGATCCAGCTGGACGTCGCCGCGGTCAAGTCCGCCTGACCCCGACCGCACGCCAGTCGACGCGCCGCTGGCTGCTCCTCAGGACTCCTTGACGCCCCGCGAGGACATCTGCCGGGCGCGCCACCCCTGAGACGGAGCAGCCGCCGCGCCCACCGTCCAGACATCGCTGGCCGGCACTGGAGCCTCGAGCCAGGTGCGCATGACCTCGAAGGTCGAGCGCACCTGGCTCGTTGGCACGTACTCCTCGCGCGTGTGGGCCAGGGACGGATCGCCGGGCCCGAAGTTCACGGCCGGGATGCCCAGGGACGTGAACCGCGCCACGTCGGTCCAGCCGAACTTGGGCCGCGGCGTGCTGCCGGTGACCTCCAGGAACGCCTTGGCCGCTGGCTGGGACAGCCCCGGCAGTGCCCCGGCGGCGACATCCACGACGCGGACGTCGAACCCCTCGAAGATGGTCTTCACGTGCGTCACGGCCAGCTCCGGGGTCAACGAGGGCGCGAACCGGTAGTTCACCGTGACCACGCACTCGTCGGGGATCACGTTGCCCGCCACCCCGCCGGTGATCCCGACGGCGTTGAGTCCCTCGCGGTACTCCAGGCCGTCGATGATCACCCGCGACGGCTGGTACTCGGCCAACCGCGTCAGGATGTCCGACGCACCGTGGATGGCGTTCACGCCCAGCCACGACCGCGCACTGTGGCTGCGTCGGCCGGCCAGGTGGATCTCGGCACGCAATGTGCCCTGGCAACCCGCCTCGACACCGGCGTCCGAGGGTTCCATGAGCACCGCGAAGTCACCCTCGAGCAGGTCCGGGCGGGTCAGCGCGAGCCGCTTGAGACCGTTGTAGCGCTCGTCGATCTCCTCCGCCTCGTAGAACACGAACGTGATGTCGCGGGTGGGCGCGCTGACCTGCGCGGCCAGGGCCAGGGCGACGGCAACCCCACCCTTCATGTCGCACGAACCGAGCCCGACGAGGCGCTCCTCGTCGTCGACGGTCTCCAGGAAGTGCGGCAGGTTGTCGGCCTCGGGGACCGTGTCGATGTGCCCGCAGATGAGGACGCGGTCCGGCAGGCCGAACTGCGTGCGGGCCACCAGGCTGTTGCCGTCACGCTCCACCGCGAGGTGCTCGATCCCGGTCAGGGCGACCTCCAGCGCGTCGGCGATGCCCTCCTCGGACAAGCTCTCGCTGCTGATGTCCACGAGCGCGCCGAGCAGCGTGATGATGTCGCCGGTGGGGTCCAGGGCCATGGGTTCTCCTCGTCGATGGCCCCGGGCGTCGGGGCGCTGCCCTACGCTACCCACCCATGGACCTCCTCACCTCGCCTGCGTCCGCGTGGGGCCTGGCGACCTACGCCAGCACCGCGGCCGACGCCCCCATCCTCGATGTCTGGTACCCCGCCCCTGAGCTGTCCGCGCAGCCCACGCCCGTGGCGCACCTGGAGGACGCCGCCGGCGAGGATCCCATCCGGGGTGTGGTGTCCCGCGTGATCCGCACGACGATCGCCGACCTCTCCGCCCCGCCGGCCGATGTCGCTGACGCGTACCTGCGCCTGCACCTGTTGTCCCACCGTCTCGTTGCGCCGCGCACCATCAACGTGGAGGGCATCTTCGGTGTCCTGCCCAACGTCGCGTGGACGACGCTGGGCCCGGTCGCGATCGACGCCCTCACCGACGTGCAGCTGCGCGCCCGGGTCGCCGGCGAGCCGATGGTCGTGCTGGGCGTGGACAAGTTCCCCCGGATGGTCGACTACGTGGTGCCCTCCGGGGTGCGGATCGCCGACGCCGATCGCGTGCGCCTCGGGGCACACCTGGCCGAGGGGACGACGGTCATGCACGAGGGGTTCTGCAACTTCAACGCCGGCACGCTTGGCCCCTCGATGGTCGAGGGGCGGATCTCGGCGGGGGTCGTGGTCGGCGCCGGGTCGGACGTCGGCGGTGGCGCCTCGATCATGGGGATGCTGTCGGGCGGGGGCAAGGAGCAGGTGACCATCGGGGAGGGGGCGCTGATCGGCGCCAATGGCGGGATCGGCATCTCGCTGGGCGACCGGTCGGTCGTCGAGGCCGGGACCTACGTGACCGCCGGCTCGAAGGTCACGCTGCCCGACGGTGCCGTGGTCAAGGGCCGCGAGCTCTCGGGCGTGGCCGACCTGCTGTTCCGCCGGAACTCGGTGACCGGCGCGCTGGAGGCCACACCGCGGACCGGGCACTGGGGCGGCCTGGCCGAGCACCTGCACGCCAACGACTGACGCGCACGCGCCGGCCAGGGTTGGGCTGGCGCAGCGGCGAGCCCGGATCGGGACGGCATCGTAGGCTGAGGCCCATGCGTGCCGCCGCCCTGCTCGTGCTCGGGCTGTTCCTCGGGTTCATCGGGGCGATGATCCAGACCCACACCCTGTCCGTCGGTTCCGTCAGGCTGCCGACCGGCGCGGCACTCGCACTCGTGGCGATCGTGCTCGTGGCCCGGGCCGGAGCCTGGTGGCAGGGCTCCCGGCTGGGCGCGGTGACCTTCTCGGTCGGTTGGCTCGCCGCCACCCTGATGATGGGCTCCGAGACGGGCGCCGGGGACCTGATCCTCAGCAGCGGGACGCGCCAGATGGCCTACCTCATCGGCGGGACGATCCTGCTGGCGGCAGCGTGCGGATACCCCCTGCTCCCGCAGGACGACAGGCCCGACAGGCCCGACGGGCTCGCGGGCGCAGCCATCGAGTCGGCTGATGCCTGAGGCCGTGTCGATGCCAACGTCCGGCGGGGGGTCGGGCGACGCCCTGACTCCCGAGCGCTTCCGGCGAGCCACGTCGCGCTACGCCACAGGCATCGCGGTGGCCACGACGATCTCCGGCGGCACCGATCACGCCATGACCGCCAACTCGTTCACGTCCGTCTCACTGGATCCGCTGCTCGCCCTCGTGTGCGTCGAACGTGACTCCCGGTTCCACGCCGCGGTGATGTCTTCGGGGATCTGGTCGGTGTCGTTCCTCCCTGAGGGCCAGGAGGCGGTCGCGCGCTGGTTCGCCACGCGCGGGCGGCCACTGTCCGGGCAGTTCGACCAGGTGCCCACACGGCGGGGGGCCAACGGCTGCCTCCTGCTGTCCGACGGCCTGGCCGCGCTCGAGCTCCGCACGCAGGAGGTGGTCCCCGCCGGCGACCACGACGTGCTCATCTCCGCGGTCACCGCAGTGCACGACGCCAACGGGGCGCAGCGCCCGCTCGTGTACTTCAGCTCGACGTTCCTCGGGCTGGCCTGAGCCGGAGCATCACCGGACACGACCTACCATGGACCAGTGACTCTCCCGGACGACGCTCCTGCCCAGCCGGCGAACAAGCGTCGCCTGTGGGCCGGCCTCGCCCTGGGAGCGGGCGCGATCCTGCTTGTGGGCGGCTACGCGGCAACAGTCGCCGCCGTGTCCGGTGAGGTCCCCGCGGGCACGTCGGTCCGTGGCGTGGACATCGGCGGGATGAGCACGGAACAGGCCGCGGCCACACTCGAGCTGGAGCTCGGGGCCGAGGCGACCGCGCCCATCCCCGTGACAGCCGGGGAGGCCGAGGCGGAGGTCGAGCCGCAGGAGTCCGGACTCAGCGTGGACTGGGAGGCGACGGCCCAGCAGGCCTCCGGCGTGATCCTGCGACCGGGCCGACTGCTGTCGCACCTGCGCGGCGAGGTCGAGCTCGAGCTCATCACCACCACCGACGAGCAGGCTCTCGCGCAGTCCCTGGAGCGGCTTGCCGCGCAGACCGCGGTCGAGCCGGTCGAGCCGCGGATCCGCTACACGAAGGCCGGCGCCGCGCGGCTTCGTGAGGCCGTGGAGGGGACCACGGTGAACGTCGAACAGGCCGCGGGGGCGGTCTCGGCGGCCTACCTCCAGCCGATCACCGAGCGTGTGTCGCTGCCCATGAACGCGATCCCCACCGTGATCCCGGCCGAGGAGGCCCAGCGCGTCTTCACCGAGCAGGCCGAGCCGGCGGTCGTACTGCCTGTCACGCTCGTCGTCGACTCGCAGACGACATCGATCCCCGCGTCCGACATCGCCGAGACGCTGACGTTCAAGCCGGTGGGTGCCACGTTCGAGGCGACGCTGAAGGCCAAGGCGCTGCACGAGCTGCTCGCCGAGGACCAGCTGGCTGACATCGAGCAGGCCGGGCGCGACGCACGCTTCGTGATCGAGGACGGCCGCCCGGTGATCATCAAGTCACGCGCTGGGCTGGGGGTTGACCCCCAGGAACTGGGCCCGGCCGTGCTGGCGGTCCTGCCGGAGACGACACCCGAGGCGCGCACGGCCACCGTCGCCCTGGTCAAGGCGTCCGCGGACTTCACCACCGCCGAGGCCAAGGCCCTCAACATCAAGGAGAAGCTCTCGAGCTTCCGACAGGACTTCGTCCCGGCGAACTACCGCTACGTCAACGTCGGCGAAGCGGCCCGACGCATCAACGGCACGGTCCTCGAGCCCGGTGAGACGTTCTCGATGAACGAGACCGCCAAGGAGCGCACCCCCGCCAACGGCTACACAGAGGGGTTCATCATCAGCGGTGGACGCTTCCGCGAGGAGCTCGGCGGCGGAGTCTCGATCATCACGACCGCCACCTGGACCGCCGGCTACTACGCCGGGCTCGAGCGCGTCGAACAGCATCCCCACGGGCTCTACATCCCGAGGTACACCGCTGGGCTCGAGGCGACGGTGGCGTGGGGGTACCTCGACCTCAAGATGCGCAACGAGACCGGCAACGGCGTGCTCATCACCGCCACCCGCTACACCGACGGCGTGGTCATCGAGATGTGGGGCACGAAGAAGTGGGACAGGGTCACCGCGGCCTTCAGCCCCCGGACCAACTTCACCAGCTACGAGACGATCCGCGACAACAACAGCGACGGCAAGTGCGTGCCCTCCTCGGGCTCGAACGGCTTCAACATCAACGTCACGCGCAAGCGGATCAAGGACGGCAAGTCCCAGAGCACCGAGACCTTCTACACGACCTACCGGCCCACGCCCAACGTCGTCTGCGGCCCCAATCCGTAGCGCTCCTCGGGTCCGTGCCGAGCCGATACGGACAACCTCCTCGACCGCCACTAGGATCGGTCACGCCGGAGACGAGAATGGAGAACGCCCCATGACCTACACCATCGCCCTCCCCTGTGTGGACCTCAAGGACAAGGCCTGCATCGAGGAATGCCCCGTTGACTGCATCTACGAGGGCGAGCGGATGCTCTACATCCACCCCGACGAGTGTGTGGACTGTGGTGCGTGCGAGCCGGTCTGCCCCGTCGAGGCCATCTACTACGAGGACGACGTCCCCGCGGAGTGGAACGAGTACACGCAGGCCAACGCCGACTTCTTCACCGACCTGGGCTCCCCCGGCGGCGCGGCCAAGCTCGGCCTGATCGCCAACGACGTCCCCCTGGTCAAGGCGCTCCCGCCGCAGGAGCACGACAACTGAGGACCCTTCCCGACTTCCCCTGGGATCGGCTGGCGCCCTACAAGGCACGCGCCGCCGAGCACCCCGGCGGGATCGTCGACCTGTCCATCGGGACGCCCGTCGACCCGACCCCGCCTGTCATCGCCGACGCGCTGGCAGCGGCCGCGAACTCTCCCGGGTACCCGCTGACGACCGGTGCGCCAGCAACCCGTGCCGCCATCTCGGCGTGGGCGGGACGCACGCTCAACGCCCCCGACGACGTGGGCATCCTGCCGACCATCGGGACCAAGGAGTTCGTGGCGTGGCTGCCCACGATGCTGGGCCTGGGCGCCGAGGACCGCGTGGTGATCCCGGTGCTCGCGTACCCGACCTACGACGTGGGCGCGCGCATGGCCGGCGCGCAGGTGCTGGTCGCCGACTCGCTGACCGCGATCGGGCCGGCCCGCGTCTCGCTGCTGTGGCTGAACTCGCCGAGCAATCCCACGGGCAAGGTCCTGCCCGTGGACCACATGGCCAAGGTCGTGTCGTGGGCCCGCGAGCGCGGCGTGCTCGTGGTCTCCGACGAGTGCTACTACGAGCTCCCGTGGACCGAGCGGCCCGTGTCCGTCCTGCACCCCGACGTGTGCGGCGGCGATCCCACCGGTGTGATCGCCCTGCACTCGCTGTCCAAGCGCTCCAACCTCGCGGGCTACCGGTTCGGCTTCGCGTTGGGCGACCCGGGCGTCATCGCCACGCTGCTCGAGGTGCGCAAGCACACCGGCATGATGGTTCCCGGTCCTGTGCAGGCGGCAGCCATCGCCGCCCTGGCCGACGACCACCACGTGGTGGCCCAGCGAGCGGTCTACAAGGCCCGACGCGAACTGCTCATGGCCGCGCTGACCCAGGCCGGCCTGCGCATCGACGAGTCCGCCGCTGGCCTCTACCTGTGGGCCACGCGGGGCGAGTCATGCTGGGACACCGTGGCGTGGTTCGCGGAGCGAGGCATCCTCGTGGCCCCCGGTGAGTTCTACGGTCGGGCGGGAGCGCAGCACGTGCGAGTCGCCCTCACCGCGACCGATGAGCGCGTGGCCGCGGCAGGCGAGCGTCTCGCCGGCTGAGGGCCCCCGTGGTCCAACCCGCCCGCCCGCCGCGCGGGCTCACCCAGCCGCCCATCCGACGCCCGCCCGGCCCCTCCGGGTCGCGACCGGGCGCGGGCCCTCCGTCCGGGCCGCGCCGGGACGCGGGCCCTCGGACGCGACCGGGCCGCCCGGGACGTGGGCGCTACCCTCTGCCCGTGACTTCGCGCTCGGTGTGGTCGATAGGCACGTGGTCCTGACCGGTCTACGCCAACTTCGCGCTCGGTGTGGTCGATAGGGCACATCTCAAGGCCCATCTATCAACCCGAACCAGCGCGAAGTCCGACACTGGCGGCGGCGAGACGGCGCCTATCGACCACAACGATGGCGAAGTTGCGGCCGACCGAGGCGGGGCCGGCCACCGCGGGCGCCGAGCGGTTCTACCGGCGGGGCGCAACTGCCAGGAGCGGGAGGCCTGCGCGAGCCGGCCGGGGACGTCAGGTGACGGCCGGCCGGGCGTCAGCCGAGGCGGGGGCCGGCGCGGCGTTGAAGCGCGGGCGGGTCGAGCCGGGGCGGGGCGGAGTCAGGCGGGCGGGGTCGAGCCGGCGGCGCGGCGCCGTCAGGCGCGGGCCGCGAGGGCCGCGGCTATCCGCGCCATGACGGCTCCGGGGTTGCGGCGCATCTCCCGGTACGTCCACCGGACCACGACGTAGCCCATGGCCTCCAGGGCCTCCTGGCGCAGCTTCTCCCGATGGAGGGTGTCTGGTGTCTGGTACTTCACCATGCCGTCCGCCTCACCGATCACCCGTGCATCTGCCCACAGGAAGTCGGGGTAGACCTCCCCAATCTGCGTGCGGATCAGCACCTGCATGGCCGGGAGCGGCAGGTTGTGCAGGATCATCTCCCCGAAGCTCAGGGACTCGAGCGCGGACTCCCTGCGCGGGTCGGCCAGCGCGACGACGCGACGCAGGTGGCTGCGGGTTCGTTGAGTCGCCGCGGCCGGGAGGGCTTGGCGCAGAGGCCGACACGCGTCCCGCAGGCTCTGTGGGCGGGTGTGGTGGGCGCGCACCCGGCGCTGACCCACGACCTCCGCCAGGGAGCGGCGCGCAGCCGCGTCGAGGACCACCAGCGCTTCGGGCAGTGGGGCACTGGCCGCGAGGTCGACCGCCGTCCTGGCCAGCGACGTCACCACGAGCCCGCTCGGATGTGCCACGCGCTGCTCTGCGGGCAAGGGCCGGACTGCGATGGTCACATCCGCCTGGCGCAGCGAGCGCACGCCGGGGCGCACGGGTGCGGTGAAGGCCACGGGTGCCGCCGCGGCGCCCTGGCGATCACCGAGGTCCAGCTCCCAGGCGAGGGCCGCCGTGTGGCCGCTGGCGATGACCCTGGGCCGGCGCAGCTGATGCGCGATGGCGAGTTGCACGTGTCGCGCGGACGCGTCCTCCGGCACGGCGTCGGCGGCCACATACACACCGCGCGTGAGGTGGACGACCACTCCGGCTGCGACGGCCGTGCGCAGGGCGCTGCGGGTCACGCCCAGGGCGGCGACGTGGTCGAGCGTGAACGGGGTACGCGGCGGCTCCCACCTGATGATCCGTGGCACGGGCCCACACTGTCTCCCGGACCAAGGAAGCAGAACCCGTCCTGGCCCGATCTGTGGATGACAGGCACGATCGGTGGTCCACAAGGCCCACTCCCGCGCCGGCGATCACCGCCGAGGACAAGCCGGTGGCGCCACGCCACGGGAGCGGGCAGGACGGCCGCGCGTCCGTCGATGCGGACCACACCACGCGGGGATCGGGCGGGGCGTGGTCATCACGGAGCGCGACCTAGTCGCGCCACGCCACGGGAGCGGGCAGGCACCGCCGCTTCCGAACGTCAGTCGATGCGGACCACGCCGCGGGGGGTCAGGAGGGTGACCGCGACGAGGCCGGGGCCGTAGGGGTCGTGCTCGTCCAGCCAGGTGACGTCGACCTCGTCGAGCGGGTCGTGCGCCGGCTGCCCGAGCCACGTTGAGACCCGCTCGGCCGAGCCCGCGATGTCCAGCTGCGCAATCCGGACGTCCTGCCCGCCGGCCGAGGGATGGTGCTCAGCGTCGCACTCCCAGTGCACGAAGAAGGGCAGCTGCGCGTCCGCCATGGTGTCCAGCACGCCGATCTGCTGCCACCGCAGGTCGTAGCCGTCGGGGCGCACCCGGTGGCCCGCGACCGCCTCGCGGCCGAGGCGCGCCTCGATGGGCGCCATGTCCCGGACGGACACGACCCACCCCATCCAGCCGCCGCCCTGGTCGGCGCGAGCCCGCACCGCCTGGCCGAACGGCGCGCTGAACGCCGCGGGGTGGTCCAGCGCAGCCACGACCTCCAGGTACGTCCCACCCGCCAGCGGCAGGATGAAGTTGCGCGTGCCGAACCGGGGGTGCAGCCCACCATCGGTGAAGGTCGCGCCCAGGGCGGAGCCGATCCGCTGGACGGTGTCAGCCAGATGCTCGACGGGTGCCGCGTAGGAAACGTGATCGAGACGCATGCCCCCATCGAACACTGTGACAACTTCGCGGCACTCACTACCCCCCTGGCCGCGCGCCCACCAGCGACGTGGTGGGTAGTGTGGCGACTATTGCAGCCGCCAGGTCGCACGTATCGGGAGGGCCCATGGGCAACGCGAAGCTGATCGGAAACGGCGCCGAGCTGGAGTTGGCAGAGCTCCCGGCCACGGACGGTGAGTCCGGATGGGACACCGGGATGCTGCTGAAGGAGACCGGTCACGTCGCCTACGACCCCGGCTTCGTCAACACCGCGACGTGCAGGTCGGAGATCACCTACATCGACGGTGATGCGGGGATCCTGCGCTACCGCGGCTACCCGATCGAGCAGCTCGCGGCGCACTCCACCTTCACCGAGGTCAGCTACCTGCTCATCTACGGCGAGCTGCCCACGCCCGTGCAGCTCGCCGAGTTCGAGTCCGACATCAAGTCGCACACGATGCTCCACGAGGACCTGCGCCGGTTCTTCGACGGCTTCCCGCGCGACGCCCATCCGATGCCGGTGCTCAGCTCCGCGGTCTCGGCGCTGAGCACGTTCTACCAGGACTCCCTGGACCCCTTCGACGCGAACCAGGTCCACATCTCCACCGTGCGCCTGCTCGCCAAGCTGCCGACGATCGCCGCGTACGCCCACAAGAAGTCGGTCGGCCAGCCGTTCCTCTACCCGGACAACTCCAAGAGCCTGACGGAGAACTTCCTGCGGATGACGTTCGGGGTCCCGACCGCCGAGTACATGGCCGATCCGGTCGTGGCCAAGACCCTGGACATGCTGTTCATCCTGCACGCGGACCACGAGCAGAACTGCTCGACATCCACGGTGCGCCTCGTCGGGTCCTCCCACGCCAACATGTTCGCGTCGGTCTCGGCCGGCATCAACGCGCTCTTCGGGCCGCTGCACGGCGGGGCCAACCAGGCTGTCCTGGAGATGCTCAACAAGATCTCCGCCGACAACATGTCCGCCCAGGACTTCGTGAACAACGTCAAGGACCGGCGCGAGGGCCACAAGCTCATGGGGTTCGGCCACCGCGTCTACAAGAACTACGACCCGCGCGCAGCGATCGTGAAGTCAGCCACCCACGACGTCCTCGCCCAGCTCGGTGTCAACGATCCGCTGGTGGACATCGCCCTGCAGCTGGAGGAGATCGCGCTGGCCGACGACTACTTCGCCTCGCGCAAGCTCTACCCGAACGTGGACTTCTACACCGGGCTCATCTACAAGGCGATCGGCTTCCCGCCGCGGATGTTCACGGTCCTCTTCGCGTTGGGCCGGCTTCCCGGGTGGATCGCGCAGTGGCGCGAGATGATCGAGGACCCGGCCACGCGCATCGGCCGTCCGCGCCAGGTGTACGTCGGCCCGACGGAGCGCAACCTGCCGGGCATCTCGGCCTAGCAGGGCCCGCCCGACCACCCGGACCCACCCGGACCCACCCGGCGAGGAGCCCGGCTCAGGGACCCGTCCCTCTCGGGACCCACCCGACCCGCTATGCCGCCCGACCACCCGATGGGCGCTCCCTCAGCCGATCGGGGCCGGGACCCGCAGGTCGACCTGGGGGTCGGAGGCCGCGATGACGTCGCCGATCTGCCGGCCGACGAGTTCGTGGCGTTCGATGAGCGCGTCGCGCAGTGCCTCCACGATGTGCCGGTTGCGGCTCAGCAGCTCGATGGCGACCTGCTTCTGGTCGGACAGGATCGTCTCGACGGCGGTCCGTCCCGCGGGATCGGAGAGCACCCGACCCACGAGGTTGGAGTCCGACAGGGCCCCGTTCTGCACGGCGGCGAGGCTGATGAGGGATCCGCCCATGCCCACGGCTCCGACCATCTGGGCCGCGACAGTGGTGGCGTAGGACAGGTCCCCGCCCGGGCCGGTGGACACGTCACCGAAGAACAGCTCCTCGGCGACCTGGCCGCCCATCGCGATCTGGATCAGCGCGAGCATCTCGGTGCGCGAACGGGTGAAGACGTCGTCGCTGTCACCGTGGGCGAGCATGCCCAGGGCGTCGCGACGCTTGATGATGCTCAGGACCTCCAGCCGACGGTGCGGGGCCACGAGATGCGCCATCGTCGCGTGCCCGGACTCGTGGGTGGCGATCAGGCGGGTCTCGTGCTCGGTGTAGGCCACGGGCTGTCCCATGCCGACCTCCTCGGTCAGCCGGGCGGTCTCCACATCGGCGCGGCTCATGGCGTTGGCGCCACGGCGCAGGGCGTTGACGAGGGCCTCGTCGAAGAGGTGCTCGATCATCACGGGCGTGTAGCCCTGTGTCACGGCGGCGATGCCTGCGCGCAGGTCCGGGTCGTCGAGCTCAGCGGCGTGTGACTTGTGGTCCAGGAAGTGGTCGATCAGCTCGAGGCGTCCGGCCCGGGTGGGCGGGTCGAAGGAGAGGCGTCGGTCGAAGCGGCCGGGGCGCAGCAGTGCGGGGTCGAGGTTGTCGGCCCGGTTGGTCGCCGCGATGAGCAGGACGGTCGAGGGCTTCGGGACCGGTCGCTGCAGCTGGCGGCCGACCGGCAGGAAGAGGTTGATGCGGTCCACGAACCACGCACGGAACTTCTGCCACCCGTCGGGATCGTCGAAGGACTGCATCTGGACCAGCAGCTCGTTGACCACGCCGCCGGTGCCCTCGGAGGTGATCGAGTTGACCACGGTTCCCGAGCCCCCTGCGCCAGCCGCGGCGACCGAGGTCGCGGGAAGGCCGGACAGCCCGCCGCAGCACATGGGCGCGGTGAGGTTGGCCGCCAGCATCGGGGTGGCCGAGGATCCGACGCCCGCGCGCGCCATGGCGATGGCGTCGATCTCCTCGATGAACCCGATGGCACCACCCTCCTGGCGCGCGGCCTTGCGCAGGGCCTTGAAGTACGAGCGGATCTTGCGGGCCGTCGCCCCGTAGTACATCGACTGGAAGCTCGTGGCCGACACGAACAGGAACGGCACACCGGCCTCGGCGGCCATCGCCTTGGCCAGGTAGGTCTTGCCCGTGCCGGGGGGTCCTTCGAAGAGCAGGCCCCGGCGCGGGGTGCCGCCCATCTCGGCACGGAACGCACGGTTGGCCAGGAACAGGTTGAGGGAGCGCACGACGTCGGCCTTGACCAGGTCGATGCCCTTGACATCGGCCAGGGAGACGTCGATCTGCTCGGGTCGGTAGGTGACGTGCGGCGAGCGACCTGCGACCAGCGTCGTGCCGACGACTGCCAGGATCATGACACCGAAGAACACACCGACGATCAGGAGGAACGGGTCGATCTGCGGCAGGGAGAGCGCCGTGAGATCGAACGGGTTCCCGTCGATGATCCGCCACCACATCCAGGTCAGGGGGATCGCCAGGATCACAGCCATCCGACCCAGCCGATTGCTGCGCGCCCGCTCCCGGGCCGCACCCACGTCACTGGTCGCTGTCGCCAACCGGCCTGAGCCCACCTCGTCGAGCATCGACATCTCGCACCTCCTGTTGGGTCCATGGTGGGGCAGTCCGACGCCCCGCGTGGCCGCAAGTGCGGGGGGTTCACCCGATCGGGCGAGCGACCCGACCACGCTGCGTGAGAACCGCGACGCGGCGTGACGGCTGGGCCGTCGGGACGTCCTGGCGACCTCACATGAGACAACCGGGCGCACGGGCTGCGTAAGGGTGTCCAGCGACCCTACGATCAGTGCCATGGACTCCTTCGGATTCGGCGTGGACATCGGCGGCAGCGGCATCAAGGGCGCTCGCGTGAACCTCACCACCGGCGAGCTGGCCAGCGACCGCGTGAAGATCCCCACGCCCAAGTCCTACGACATCGATGAAGTCGTGGACACGGTGCTGGCCGTGGTCGAGAAGGCCGAGTGGGACGGCCCGTTCGGCTGCACGTTCCCCGGGATCGTCAAGCACGGGGTCCTGCACTCGGCGGCCAACCTCGGCTCGCACTGGGTCGACCTGGACTTCGCCGGCCTGCTCACGAAGCGGGCCGGTCGGCCCGTCACCGTGCTCAACGACGCCGATGCCGCAGGCCTGGCCGAGGTCGACTTCGGCGTGGCCAAGGGCCGTGATGGTGTGGTGATCGTGACCACGCTGGGCACCGGGATCGGCAGCGCGCTGTTCCTGGACGGCCGACTGGTGCCGAACACCGAACTCGGGCACCTGGAGATCGATGGCGAGGAGGCTGAGAAGCGCGCCTCGTCGGCGGCCAAGGAGCGGGAGGGCCTGAGCTACAAGGAGTGGGCACCCCGGTTGCAGCGGTTCTACTCGCACCTGGACTTCCTGTTCTCTCCTGACCTGATCGTGGTCGGCGGTGGCATCAGCCGGAAGTCGAGCAAGTACCTGCACCTGATCGACATCAGGGCCGAGATCGTGGCAGCCCAGCTGGAGAACCAGGCCGGCATCGCTGGGGCGGCCATGGCAGTGGAGCAGGTCTGAGGACCGCGCTGGTCGACCTCGCAGCAGCCGCGGACGGCTCCAGCGCCGGCGGTCTGTGGCCGTGGGTACTCCTGCTTGCCGTGGCCCTGGCCGTGGGCGGCTTCGTGCTGGCGCGATCCCGCCGCGGGCCCGACACCCAGGAACGCGGCGCGCCCACACCGACGGAGCCACCAGCACCCCCGGCGCCCACCATCGACGAGTTGCACTCACGGGCGGGCGCCTCGTTGGTCGAGGCTGACAACGCGATCACGACCACGGCCACCGAGCTGCGGATCGCGCGGGCAGCGTCCGACGACCAGGACGCCTGGGAACCGTTCACGGCGGCACTGGGCCGATCCCGCCAGGACCTGGATGAGGCCCTCCTGCTGTGGGACCGAGGACCGGAGGGGGACGACGAGCCGGAGCGCCGCACGTGGCTGGAGGCGATCATCACGTTGGCCAACACCGCTGACACGCGCCTCGACGACCTTGTCCCACAGTTCGATGCGCTGCGCGACCTCGAGCACCACATCGATGAGCTCCTGCCCCGGCTCGACCGCGACCTGGCCGGGCTTGCGGACGCACTGAATGCTGCCCGGGCCACGGCGCAGGACCTGCGCAGCCGCTACCCGGGGGTTGCCGTGGCCACCATCCTGGGCAACCTCAGCCGCGCCGAGGAGCTCCTGAGGGCGGCCGGCGACTGGGCTGCCGCCGGCGCCCGCGACCTGGCAGGCGGCGACCGCCGCACGGCTGTGGCGCGAGCCAGGGTCGCCGAGGAGACGCTCAGCCAGGCGGCCAGCCTCCTTGACGGGATCCAGGAGGCCCCCGAGGACCTCGCCCAGGCTGAGCGTGCCGTGACCGCGTTGCTCGCCACGACCGAGGGCGGCATCGCGGAGGCAGAACGCCTGGGGATGCCCGAGGGCCTGTCCACCACGCACCCCTTCGCCCAGGACACGGTGCAGTGGGCCCGCGATGAGGCCGACACCGGCTCCTACGACCCGATGGCGACACGTCGCGCGTTGGAGGACACCGACAGCGCGCTCGAGGTGGGGCTCGCTCCCCTGCGCGCGGCACAGGAGGCCCACCGCCGCGCACTGGCCCTGCTGGAGAGCGTGCCGGCCAATGCCCGGAGCTCCCTGCGCGTGACCAGCTGCTTCATCATGACCCGGCGCGGCGCGGTCGGTGCGGAGGCCAGGGCCTGCCTGGCGCGGGCCGCGACCCTGTTCACCTCCGGCTCAGGCACCACGGAGAGCGACCCGCCGACGGCTCTGGCCGACCTGCAGGAGGCCGATGCCCTGGCGGATCAGGCGCTGCGGTTGGCCCAGCAGGACGAGGCCGGCTACCTGAACGTCCAGCGGATGGGCGGGCATGACCCGGTTCTGACCACACTCATCGCCGGGGGGATCCTGGTCAGCCGACCCACCCTCGATGGGCCGCAGTGGGCCGCGGCCAGCTTCGGTGGAGCCGCGACCCGCACGCGCTGGGTGCTGCGCGGCAAGCCCTAGATGCCCGCGAACAGGTCGGTCTCCCGACCCTCGGCATCGAAGGGTCCGGCCGCCTGACCGCGCACCAGCCGGAAGTACTCCGTCGAGACCGCCGGTGATCCGATGTTGTTGCTCAGCGCGAAGAACCCACCGTCCAGGGAGATCTGCGTGGGATAGGCGCGCATCGCATCCAGCTTCATCTGGCCGTAGGCGCTTCCGTCGATGGCTGTGGTGACGAGGTCATCGTCGATACCGAACGGGAGGTCCTCGGGGTCCATGGCGGCGAACCCCGTCGTCTCACCGGCTGCCCGCAGGGCCTGCACACCGGCACGCAGCATGGCCTTGGGAAAGGCTGTCCAGTAGACCTTGGCGATCGTGTGTGCCGGACCCAGATCGGGGCGGTAGGAGGGCGCCTCGGCCAGTGCGGCGCCGTACATCGCCACGCGATGGGCCTGGATGTGATCAGGATGCCCGTACCCACCGAAGTCGTCGTAGGTGATCATCACCTGGGGGCGGACCTCGCGGATGACCTCGACCAGGTGCGCCGTGGCAGCCAGGAGGTCGGCCCGCCAGAAGCACTCCGGGCGGTCGTTGGCCGGCGTTCCCATCATGCCGGAGTCGCGGTACGTGCCGGGCCCACCGAGCAGACGGTAGTCGGTCACACCGAGCGCAGCCATGGCGTTGGCCCACTCGATCCGACGATGCGCCCCGAGGTCGTCCTGCTGGTCCGCGGCGAGGTGTGCCATCTCGGGCACCAGGATCTCGCCCTCCTCGCCGGAGGTGCAGGTCACGAGCGTGACCGACGAGTCGGGCTCGGCTGCGTAGTGCGCCATGGTGGTGCCCGACCCGATCGTCTCGTCGTCGGGGTGGGCGTGGACAAGCAGCAGCCGGTTCGCGAGGGTCTCCATAGGGCGACAGGCTAGTCGCGAATCCAGCGCAGGGCAGGGCCGATCAGCCCTCGGCGAACTCCTGGCCGGTCGGGACGTCGGGTGCGGCACCCGCACCGGCGCCGACCAGTCGGACCTCGGGGAAGTGGCAGGCCACGCCATGGCCGTCCGGACGCGTCGTCAGGGCGGGCACCTCAGTGGCGCACAGGTCCTGGGCCTTGAAGCACCGGGTCCGGAACACGCAACCACTCGGCGGGTTGCTCGGGCTGGGCAGGTCACCCTGCAGGATGATCCGCTCGCGGGCGTCCTCGAGGTCGGGGTCCGGGATCGGGACCGCCGACAGCAGGGCGTGCGTGTAGGGGTGCAGCGGGCGGGAGTACAGCTCGTCCCGCGAGGCGATCTCCATGATCTTGCCCAGGTACATCACGACCACGCGGTCCGAGATGTGCCGGACGACCGACAGGTCGTGAGCCACGAAGACGTAGGCGATGCCGAACTCGTCCTGGATGTCCTCGAGCAGGTTGATCACCTGCGCCTGGACCGAGACGTCCAGTGCGGAGACGGGCTCGTCACACACGATGAGCTTCGGCTGCAGCGCGACCGCGCGCGCGATCCCGATGCGCTGGCGCTGCCCACCGGAGAACTCGTTGGGGTAGCGGTTGTAGTGCTCGGGGTTCAACCCGACACGCGCCATGATGTCCTGGACGGCCGACTTCACCCCACCGGGGGGCTTCACGCCCTGCACCTGGAACGGGGCACCCACGATGGTGCCGACGGTGTGCCGCGGGTTCAGCGACGAGTACGGGTCCTGGAAGATCATCTGCATCTGCTTGCGCAGAGGAACGAGCTTCTTCTTGCTCAACTGCGAGATGTCCCGGCCATCGAAGATGATCTGGCCGGCGGTGGGCTCGAGCAGCTTCGTCATGGCGCGCCCTGCGGTGGACTTGCCACAGCCGGACTCCCCCACGAGGCCGACCGTCTCGCTGGGCCAGACCTGCAGGTCCAGGCCGTCCACGGCCTTCACCGCGCCGACCTGCTTGCGGAACACCACACCCTTGGTGATCGGGAAGTGCTTCTTCAGCCCGGTCACCTTGAGCAGGGGGTCCCCGGAACGGTCGATGACACTCGTTGCGTGACCCTCGGTCACCCTCTCGCCGTCGCTGGGCCCCGCGCTGGGACCCTGATCCTCGATCTCGCTCACAGGACGCTCCGATCGCCGAATCGATCCCGCATGATGTCCAGTCGCTGCTCGG
The DNA here is from genome assembly GCA_963697345.1 of uncultured Actinomycetes bacterium. Classification (GTDB taxonomy): domain Bacteria; phylum Actinomycetota; class Actinomycetes; order S36-B12; family CAIYMF01; genus Prado023. Next base: position 33,315 of record CAVONS010000014.1, read on the forward strand.
ATGTCATATGGCAGCGGGCCAGGTGACCGGGTTCGGACTCGGTCAGCTCGGGTCGGGTGGTGTCACACAATCCGTCAGGCACCTGGTCGTGGTACGTGCATCGCGGCCGGAACACGCAACCCTTGGGCAGCTTGAGCAGCGACGGCGGGTTGCCGGCGATCGGCTCGAGGCGCTCCAGGTTGATGTCCGTGCGCGGGACCGACGAGAGCAGACCCCACGTGTAGGGCATCTGGGGCCGGTAGAACAGCTCACGGTTGTCGGCCTGCTCCACACACCGCCCGCCGTACATCACCAGGACGTCGTCGGCCATGTCGGCCACGACCCCGAGGTCATGGGTGATCAGGACGATGGCCGTGCCGAAGTCGTCCTGCAGGTCACGCAGGAGCTCGATGATCTGGGCCTGGACGGTGACGTCCAGGGCGGTGGTCGGCTCATCGGCGATGATCATCTCAGGATCGTTGACCAGGGCCATGGCGATCATCACGCGCTGGCGCATGCCGCCGGAGAGCTCGTGCGGGTAGGCGTCGAGCCGCTTCTCCGCATCGGGGATGCCCACGCGCTCGAGCATCTCCTTGGCCCGGGCCCGTGCGGCCTTCTTGTCCACCTGCTGGTGGACCTGGACAGCCTCGACCAGCTGCTTGCCGATCTTGTAGAACGGGTGCAGGGAGCTCAGCGGATCCTGGAAGATCATGGACATCTTCTGACCGCGCAGCTGGCGCACGCGGTCATCGGTGGCGGCGACGAGCTCCTCGCCGTCGAGCCACACCTCGCCGGTGATCGCGGTGGTCTTGCGGTTCAGCAGGCCCATGACGGCCAGGCTCGACACACTCTTGCCGGAGCCGGACTCACCCACGATCGCCAGGGTCTTGCCCTTGTGCACGTCGTAGGAGACTCTGTCGACGGCCTTGAGCTGGCCGTCCTCAGTGGTGAACTCGACCTCGAGGTCGCGGACCTTCAGGTACGGCTCGGTAGCCGACGTGGCGCTCATGCCAGCCTCACTCGGGGGTCGATGGCGGCGTACAGGAGATCGACGATGAGGTTGGCCACGATCACGAAGAACGCGACCAGGACCACCGTACCCACGATGATCGGCAGGTCGTAGTCGGTGACCGACTCGATGGCCAGCCGACCGACGCCGGGCAGCTGGAACACCGACTCGGTGATGACCGCACCACCCAGCAGGCCGGCGAGGTCGAGACCGGCGGCGGTGACCAGCGGCGTCAGGCCGGCGCGGAACGCGTGCTTGCGGATGACTGTGCGCTCGGGCAGGCCCTTGGCCCGCGCCGAGCGGATGTAGTCCTCACCCAGCGTCTCGAGCATCTGGGTCCTGGTGAGCCGCGTGTAGAAGGCCGCGTAGACCATCGACACCGTGATCCACGGCAGGATCATCGTCTGGAACCACTGCACCGGGTCCTCGCTGGGAGGCACGTAGTTCGGGTACGGCAGCAGGTTCCACTTGATGACGATGAAGAAGAGCAGGAGCAGGCCGATGAAGAAGGTGGGGAACGAGTAGCCGACCAGCGAGAGGCCGACCAGAGTGCGGTCCTGCCACTTGCCCCGGCGCAGCGCGGCGTAGATGCCGGCGAGGATGCCCACGACCATCCAGATGATGAAGGCGCCTGCGGCCAGCCACATGCTGACCGGGAGGCGGGAGGCGATCAGCTGGGTCACGCACTCGCCCTTGCGGAACGAGTAGCCCAGGGCCGGCGCGGGGCAGCTGAACTCGACCGAGGTGCCCTCGGCATAGGTGCGCCCCACGAAGAGGCCACGGAACCAGTTCCAGTACTGCATGAGCAGCGACTGGTCCAGGCCCAGGCGGACCCGGTTGGCCTCGATGATCTGCGGGCTGCATGACTTGCCACAGGTGAGGCGTGCCGGGTCAGTCGGGACGATCGCGAACAGGATGAACACGGCGACTGTGACCAGGAAGAGCATCAACAGCATCAGGAGCACGCGCCTGACCAGATAGGCACCCATGGGCTCGCAGTCTCCCCTTCACTCGGTCAGATCAGATGTTGTACCCGGTGGGGTGGCCCTCGGAAGGACCACCCCACCGGTCACTGCATTGTTGAGCGGGTGACGCCAGGTACTACTACTGCACGACGTACATGTTCGCGTACGGCCAGGAGCCGTACGGCGCCCACGGGTAGGCGTTGCCCACCTTGGAGCCGATCAGGCCCTGCATCTTGCCGAAACGCGTCGGGACGACCAGGACATCGGCCATCGCCTGCTTGTTCAGATCGGCCCACGCCTGGCCCTGTGCCTCGCGGTCGGCGATGAGCTTGGCCTCGTCGGACGCCGTGGTGAACTCCTCGTTGTCCCACAGGGACAGGTTGAAGCCACCGACCGGGGTGAACAGCTCGGGGATGACCGTCGAGGCGTTCAGCCAGTCCGGACCCCAACCGCCGCTGATCAGGGAGCCGGCCTTCTCCGGGTCCATGACGACGCCGTAGTAGCCACCCGCATCGATCGGGTTGGGCGTGATCTCGATGTCGGCAAGCGCCAACGCCGAGACGACCGCACCAGCGGCCTTGTCGTTGGTCTCCGACTTGGGGTAGTCGAAGGTCAGCTTGGGCAGCGGCTCGCCCGAGTCGGCCACGAACTGCTTGGCCACCTCCGGGTCGCCGTTGTCCGGGATCTCAGCACCGAGCAGGCCGGTCCACATCTCCGAGGGCCGGTAGTCGATCGCCAGGTTCGGCTTGATCACGCCGTCTGCGAGGTCGCCGGCGAAGGTGCCACCGGAGATCGTGAGCAGGTCGGCACGAGGCATGGCCGCCGCGATCGCCTTGCGGTGATCGAGGTTGGGGACCGCTTCGGTGTTGATGGCGTAGTAGCGCACGTACGGGTCGTACGAGTCGAAGCGCCGGTTCTCGAACTTCGGATCGTTGAAGACGGTCGCGAGCTGCGCCGGGTCGATGATCAGGCCCTTGGTCGTCATCATCTGGTCGTCACCGGAGTCGGCGATCAACCGCTGTGAGGACACTGACGTCGGAACCGCGAAGTTGACCACGATCTCGTCGGGGTAGGCCATGCGGTAGTCGTCAGTGGCCTTGTCCCACTCGGGGTTGCGCACCAGCGTGAGGCTCTGACCCTTGTTGTACTCCTCGATCTGGTACGGGCCGGAGGACAGCAGGTCGGTGTCGTACTTCTCGCCTGTGTCCGCAGCCTCGGGGACCGGGGAGAAGGCCGAGAGCGTGGTGGTGTAGTTGAAGTCAGCAGCCGGCTGGGCGAGGTTGAAGGTGATCGTCTTCATGTCATCGCTGCAGGTCACCGCCTCGTCGTACAGCTCCTGGCCGGTGCCGTCATACGGGCCCTTGTAGGCCGAGCTGCCGTCCTTGTCCTTGGGGATGTCCAGCATCGAGATGGCGTAGGTCGGGCCATCGGTGATGATGTCGGTCGCGAAGGTCCGGGAGACGCCGTACTTGACCTCGGCACAGGTGATCGGTGTGCCGTCCTGGAACTTCATCCCGTCCTTGAGGGTGAAGGACCAGACCTTGCCGTCCTCGGTGGCGGTGCCGATGTCGGTCGCCATGTCCGGGACCAGCGTGCCCGCCTCGTTGTCGTCCGGAGACAGTGCGTACTGGACCAGGGTCCGGTTCAGGTAGCCGGCTGCGAAGGCCAGGTCCTCACCGGTGTAGTTGCGCTGGGGGTCGAGGTGGTTGAACTCCTCGTCAAGGGTGAGGAAGGTCAGGGTGCCACCGGCAGTGGCCTCCATCGCTCCCGCATCGCCGCTGGCGCCAGTGTCCCCGCCGCCAGAGCTCCCACCACAGGCGGCCAGCAGAAGCGCGGACGCAGCAGCGAGCGCTGCCACCTTCGCACTCGTGGTTGCCTTGCTCATATTTCCTCCTTGTTCGGGTCCGGCGGGTGTGCCGGGCCCATGTCCCCGCCTGGAGCGGGCCCGTCCGTTCGGGACGGGAATCTGTGGTTATCCGCGGCCCGCCCTCGGGTCGAGGGCGTCGCGGACTGAGTCGCCGAACAGGTTGAAGACGAGCACCGTGATGAACAGGGCCATCCCCGGGATGAACAGGTAGCTCGGCAGCACGGTGAACGTGCGCACGGAGTCGGCCAGCATCGCACCCCACGTGGGGGTCGGCGGCAGGACGCCGACGCCGAGGTAGGCCAGCGCGGCCTCCGCAGAGATGAAGCCCGGGAACGCCAACGAGGCGTAGACCAGGATCGGGGCCCAGAGGTTCGGGATGAGCTCCTTGAACAGGATCCGCCGCGAGGACGCACCCGTGGAGACAGCCGCCTCGACGAACTCGCGCTCACGCAGGCTGAGCACCTGGCCACGCACCAGCCGAGCGAGGTAGGGCCAGCTGAACAGGCTGATCAGGATGACCAGGGCGACCACGCGCGCTGCGCTGGCACTGGGGATCCAGGTCTCGAGGCGCTGCTGCAGCGGCTGGGCCATGGCGATCACCAGGAGCAGGAACGGGAAGCTCAGCGTGAGGTCCATGATGCGGCTGATGACCATGTCGGTCTTGCCCTTGGAGTACCCCGCGATGGTGCCCAGCAGGACTCCGAAGACGATGACCAGGAACGTGGCCGACGCTGCGATGGTCAGCGAGATCCGCGCTCCGTAGAGCAGTCGGGCCAGGATGTCGCGCCCGATCAGGGGCTCCACACCCAACGGGTGGGCCCACGAGATGCCACCCAGCGGGCCGAGGGGCAGGCCACCGGACTGGCTGACGCGATCGGTGTTCGGCGAGTACGGGTCGATGCCCAGCGCCCTGGTGATCAGGGGGGCGAACAGCGCCGCGAGGAAGATCAGGATGATGACGGTCAGCGAGATCATCGCGACCTTGTCCTTGCGCAGACGTCCCCAGGCGATCTGCGTCAGCGACTTGCCCTCGACCGAGTCGACCTGTTCGGAGTTCTCACCGATCTCTTCGGCGGCGCTCAGGATCGGGACTGAACTCATAGGCCCACCTCTCTGATCGTCACCTGAATCGGACACAGCGCCCGTGACGCCGTCAGGGTACGCGACGACGAACGGTATGGGGCAATGTAGGCCGCGAAGGTGACCGAATTCGCAGATTGCGGCGAACAGGCGGGAATAGTTACCAAATCGAAACCGTTTGAGCCCGACCGGTCACGTCAGACGAGCCGGGCAGGCTCACATCTTGCGGTTGCGAGCCTTCGCCCGATCCGTGGCCACCAGCGCCACCTTGCGCATGCGGACGGTGGCCGGCGTCACCTCGACGCACTCGTCCTCGCGACAGAACTCCAGGGCCTGCTCCAGGGACAGGATCCGGTGCGGGATCAGGCGCACGAGCTCGTCGCTGCTGGACTGGCGCATGTTCGTCAGCTTCTTCTCCTTGGTGGGGTTGACATCCATGTCCTCGGATCGCGAGTTCTCGCCCACGATCATGCCCTCGTACACCTCGGTGCCCGGGCCGACGAACATCGTGCCGCGCTCCTGCAGGTTGAACAGGGCGAACGAGGTCACCGGGCCCATGCGGTCGGCCACCAAGGAGCCCGTCGGGCGGGTGCGCAGCTCGCCGTGCCACGGCTCGTACTTCTCGAAGACGTGGTGCAGCAGGCCGGTGCCGCGGGTCTCGGTGAGGAACTCGGTCCGGAAGCCGATCAGCCCGCGGGCCGGGACGACGTACTCCAGGCGGATCCAGCCGGTGCCGTGGTTGACCATCTGCTCCATCCGGCCCTTGCGCAGGGCCATGAGCTGGGTGAGCACACCGAGGTAGTCCTCGGGAGCATCGATCGTCAGGCGCTCCATCGGCTCGTTGACCTTGCCGTCGATCACGCGAGTGACCACCTGCGGCTTGCCCACCGTGAGCTCGAAGGACTCCCGGCGCATCAGCTCGACGAGGACTGCCAGCTGCAGCTCGCCACGGCCCTGGACCTCCCAGGTGTCGGGGCGCTCGGTGTCCAGCAACCGGATCGACACGTTGCCGATCAGCTCGGCCTCCAGGCGGTTCTTCAGCAGGCGGGCCGTGAGCTTCTTGCCCGACTGGCCAGCCAGGGGGGAGGTGTTGATCCCGATGGTCATCGAGATGCTGGGCTCGTCGACGGTGATCACCGGAAGGGGGCGCGGGTCCTCGGGGTCGGTCAGCGTCTCGCCGATGGTGATGTCCGGGATCCCGGCCACGGCGATGATGTCACCGGGGCCCGCTTCCTCGGCCGGCTTGCGCTCCAAGCGCATCGGTCATCAGCAGCTCGGCGATGCGGACCCGCTCCTGGCTGCCATCAGCGCGGCACAGCACGAGGGACTGACCCTTGCGGATCGTGCCGTTGTGCACGCGGCAGATCGCCAGCCGGCCCAGGTAGGGCGAGGAGTCCAGGTTGGTCACGTGGGCCTGCAGCGGCATCTCGTCGTCGTACTCGGGGGCCGGGACGGTGCCCAGGATCGCCTGGAAGAGCGGCACGAGGTTCTCGGCATCGGGCATGCCGCCGTCCTCGGGGCGGTTCAGCGACGCACGCCCGGCACGGGCCGAGGCGTAGATGATCGGGAAGTCGATCTGGTCGGCGGTGGCATCGAGGTCGAAGAACAGCTCGTAGGTCTCATCGACGACCTCGGCGATGCGCGCGTCGGGCCGGTCCACCTTGTTGATCACGAGGATCGACCGGCAGGTGCTTCTGCAGGGCCTTGCGCAGGACGAAGCGGGTCTGGGGCAGCGGGCCCTCGGAGGCATCGACCAGCAGGAGGACCGCGTGGACCATCTCCAGGCCGCGCTCCACCTCGCCACCGAAGTCGGCGTGGCCGGGGGTGTCGATGATGTTGATCGTGACCCCGCCCTCGGGCGCCCCGACCCCGTGGTAGTTCACCGCGGTGTTCTTGGCCAGGATCGTGATGCCCTTCTCGCGCTCGAGGTCCATCGAGTCCATGACCCGTTCCTGGACCGAGCCCTCGTCGGCCTGGTGCGCGCTGAACGCCCCGGACTGCCAGAGCATCGAGTCGACCAGCGTGGTCTTGCCGTGGTCGACGTGGGCGATGATGGCGATGTTGCGCAGGTCGCTGCGCTGGCGGATGGCCACGGGTGGATCTCCTCGTCAGGGCCCGGAGCACGTCCCCGGGCGGTGCCGGGAGCCGAACGCCCGGGACGCCATCATCCCACGTCTGAGTACCGGGACGGTCGCACCGATCTCTGGGAGGAACTACTCGAGCGGGGTGCCCCAGGTCAGGGTGAAGTACTCGCGGTCCCAGAAGCGGAAGTACGCCCACGCCGGGATCCGGTCCGCGTAGGGGTAGGTGCTTGCGACCAGGTCAGGGCTCTGCGTCCCATGGGCCAGCAGGACCTCGCCCTTCACGGCGGTCTGGTCATCGATGCGCACGCCGACCAGCGGCTCCGGGGCCTGTGTGGCGATCGGGTCGGCCACCCGGGCGTTCCACGAGATCTCGCGATCACCCCGGGTGACCGTCCACAGCCGCGCGACCCCGGAGTCCTCGGCACCGGACGCCGCCAGCGTGTAGGCGGCCACCGCCTGCGAGTCGGTGTCCTGACCGGTCTGGTCGCTGACGGAGATCACCACTGAGGGCTTGACCTCGGCGATCTCCTCGGCGATGACGTCGGTGACCTCCCACGGATCGGCGGCCATCACCTCACCATCGGCGTACGAGGCAGTCGTGACCCGATCGATCCCCAGCAGGTCACCTCCAGCCTGCAGCTCTGCGGAACGCAGGTCGACGAGCCGGTCCTCGGCCGAGGCGAGATCCGGCGGCTGCGCCTCCCCGCTGGTCAGCGACAGCACGGACACCGTGACCCCCGCCTCGTCCAGCGCCGCGAGCGTGCCTGCCATCGGCAGCTCCTGCCCGGGCCGGGCCAGGACGACAAGGACGTTGGCGGCCATCTCCGCAGGCAGCAGTCCGGTGGCCCGGACCTCCTGCGCCGAGCGGTGGATGGCCAGGAAGTGCAGCGTGCCCAGGGCAGCGACGGCGATCAGACCGATCGCCACGACCAGGGCGATCGTCCGGCGGACCCAACTGCCGGCCCGGCCCCGCTGACGCTCCGGCCTGGACGTCACGCGCAGCGCGGTCTGCTCCGGTGCCAGTCGCTCAGCCATCCGAACAGTGTGGCCGATGAGAAGGCCCGCCCGGGGTGACCGACACGCTCCCGTCATGGATCGACACCCAGCCACGGTCGCATCGGTGAGCACGCCCGCGATGAACTGCGGGTAGTAGCGTCAACCGACGAGGAGGAATCCATGTCACGTGACCCGCAGGCAGACATCCCGCGCAGCGCGATGCCGACGAACGTCCTTGGCAGGACCAGGCGCCAGGTCTCGGCGATCTCGCTCGGGACGTGGCAGCTCGGCGCCGACTGGGGTGAGGTGGCCACGAGGACGCGCTGGCGGTGCTCGAGGCCTCGGTCGAGGCCGGCGTCACCTTCTTCGACACCGCCGACGTGTACGGCGACGGCCGCAGCGAGCGGACGATCGCGGAGTTCCTCGCCGCACAATCCGGGCCACGACGTCATCGTCGCCACCAAGATGGGCCGCCGGGTCGACCAGCTGCCCGAGAACTACACGCTCGACAACTTCCGCGCCTGGACCGACCGGTCCCGGCCGAACCTCGGCGTCGACACCCTCGACCTGGTGCAGCTGCACTGCCCGCCGAGCGCGGTGATCGACGCGACGCGACGTACGACGACCTCGACACGCTGGTCGCCGAGGGCGCGATCGCGGCGTACGGCGTCAGCGTCGAGACCGTCGACCAGGCGCTGTCGGCGATCGCCCGGCCCGAACGTCGCGTCGATCCAGATCATCCTCAACGCGTTCCGGCTCAAGCCGCTCGACGCGGTGCTGCCCGCCGCACGGGAGGCCGGCGTCGGGATCATCGCGCGGGTGCCGCTGGCCTCCGGCCTGCTGTCGGGCGCTACAACGAGGACACGACGTTCGCCGCCGACGACCACCGCACCTACAACCGCGACGGCAGGCCTTCGACGTGGGCGAGACGTTCTCCGGGGTCGACTACTCCCGGGGTGCAGGCGGCCCGGGAGTTCTCGGCGCTGGCCGCGCGCCATGGGCTCGCCCCGGCAACCGCGGCCCTCGCCTGGGTCGCCCAACCAGGGGGTCACCACGGTGATCCCCGGTGCGCGCAACGCCGAGCAGGCCACGGCCAACGCCGCTGCCGGGCTGGTCGCGGACCTCGGGGCGGAATTCGGCGCCGAGGTCGTCGACCTGTACGACCGCTACTTCAGGGCCAGCGTTCACCAGCTCTGGTAGCCGCCCCTGCGCCGCTACCAGATCAGCACACGGTCGGCTGGGTCCCGCCACATCCCGTCGCCGGGCTGGACGTCGAACGCCTCATGGAACTCGGTGAGGTTGCGACACGATGTTGCAGCGGAACTCGTCCGGGGAGTGTGGGTCGATCGTGAGCAGCCGGATCGCCCGTGCCTCCCGGTGCTTGCTGCGCCACACCTGCGCCCAGCCGAGGAAGAACCGCTGCTCGCCCGTCAGCCCGTCGATCACCGGCGAGGCCTCAGCCACCGAGGCTGATCCGGTAGGCCCGAACGCGACCGAGAGCCACCCGAGGTCGCCGATGTTCTCGCCCACGGTCAGCTCACCGTTGACCTGTGCATCGCTGGCGAGCGGGGCGTGAGGCCGTCGTACTGGTCGACCAGCCGGCCGCGCCGTTCGTCGAAGCGAGCGCGGTCCTCGTCGGTCCACCAGTCGCGAGGTTGCCCGTCGCCGTCGTAGCGCGACGCCCTGGTCGTCGAATCCGTGGCCGATCTCGTGGCCGATGACGGCGCCGATCGCGCCGTAGTTGACGGCGTCGTCGGCCTCCAGGTCGAAGAACGGCGGCTGCAGGATGGCCGCCGGGAAGACGATCTCGTTCATCCCCGGGTTGTAGTAGGCGTTGACCGTCTGCGGCGTCATGAACCACTCGTCGCGATCGACCGGCCCGCCGAGCTTGCCCAGCTCGTGCCGGGCTCGAAGAGCGCCGGCGCGGCGCACGTTGCCGACGAGGTCGTCGGCCGAGATCTCCAGCGGCGGAGTAGTCACGCCACTTGTCGGGATAGCCGATCTTCGGGCGTGAACGTGGCGAGCTTCGCCTGCGCCTTGCGCGCGCGTCTCCGGGCTCATCCACTCCAGGTCCTCGAGTCGCTGCACCGAAGGCCACGAGCAGGTTGTCGACCAGCTCGATCCATGCGCTGCCTTGTCCTCGGGCGGGAAGTGCGCTGCCACGTAGAGCTGGCCGACGGCCTCGCGCCAGCGACCCCTGACCAACTCGACGCCGCGCTTCCATCGCTCGCGCAGCTCGGGGACCCCGCGCAGGGTGGTGCCGTAGAAGTCGAAGTTGGCCTGGATCCAGCGCTCGTCAGCAGCGACGGCGCCCGTCGTGCACGACCTACCAGGCCAGCCAGTCGCGCCAGTCGTCCAGCGGCTCGTCGGCCAGCACGCGGCGAGCGCCTCGACGAAGGTCGGCTCGCGCACGATGACGTGGTCGAGGTGCTCCACGGTGCGGCCGGGGCGGTGAGCCACTCGCGGGCGCCGAAGCCGTCGATGAACGAGGGGCCCGCTCGGCCAGCGGGTCACGGTTGTAGGTCTTGAGCGCGTCGCGGTCCTCGACCTTCGTCCAGTGGCCGGCGGCCAGCCCGTCTCCAGCGCCATGACCCGCGCAGCCGCGGCCTGGGCCGCGTCGCGTCGGGCGCCCAGCCGGCGAGCGTCAGCATGCGGGCGACGTGGGCCAGGTAGGCCGCGCGGATCGCGGCGTACGACTCCTCGCGGTAGTAGGCCTCGTCCGGCAGGCCCAGCCCGGCCTGCTCGAGGTAGACGACGTACCGGCTCGAGTCCCGGGCATCGGTGTGCACGTAGGGAGCCAGGAACCCGCCCACGGCTCCCTGCAGCTGCAGGCGTGCCATGGCCGCCAGCAGGCCCGCGAGGTCCGTGATCTCCCGGATGTCGGTGAGATCGGCCGCCA
>CAVONS010000015.1:0-21547 GCA_963697345.1 uncultured Actinomycetes bacterium
TCCGATCACCCTGCGACCAGGTGAACGCCGGCCACCGAGCGCTTGCCGCGTCGCACGACCAACCAGCGGCCGGCCAGGACGTCGGCCGTGCCGTAGCTGGCTGCTTCGTCGGGAATGCGTACGTTGTTGACCGATGCTCCGCCCTCTGCGATGGTGCGCCGGGCCGCTCCCCTGGACCCTGCGAGCCCTGCAGCCACGAGCAGATCGATCGCCGGGACTCCGGATCCCACCGGCACCGTGACCTGGCCGAAGTCGGTCTCCTGGAGTGCCGCGTCCAACGTGGACCCAGGGACGTCGTGCAGGTCCCCGGACCCGAACAGCGCCCGGGAGGCGGCCTCGACCGCGTCCAGGGCGGGGCGCCCATGCACCATCTCGGTGAGCTCCTGTGCCAGCGCCCGCTGGCCGGCCCGCGCGGCCGGGCGTTCGGCCGTCTGTGCATCGAGGGCCTCGATCTCCTGCCTGCTTCGGAAGGAGAACATGCGCAAGTAGCCTGCGACGTCGCGGTCGTCGGTGTTGAGCCAGAACTGGTAGAACGCGTAGGGGCTGGTCATCGTGGCATCGAGCCAGATCGCCCCGCCCTCGGTCTTGCCGAACTTGGTGCCGTCTGCCTTCACCATCAGCGGCGTCGTCAGCGCATGCACGGCGGCTCCCTCAACCCGGCGGACCAGATCGACCCCCGCCACGATGTTGCCGAACTGGTCGGACCCACCGGTCTGCAGCCGGCAGCCGTAGCGGCGGAAGAGCTCGAGGTAGTCCATGGACTGCAGCAGCACGTAGCTGAACTCCGTGTACGAGATGCCCTGGTCGGCCAGGCGCCGGGCGACGGCCTCCCGATCGAGCATGCGGTTGACGCTGAAGTGCTTGCCGATGTCACGCAGGAACTCGATGACCGACATCGGAGCTGTCCACTCGTGGTTGTTCACCATGCGGGCAGCCGCCGGGCCGTCGAAGTCGAAGAACCGCTCGAGCTGCTCGCGGATGCCCTCGGACCAGGCGGCCACCTGGTCGGCCTCGTTGAGGGAGCGCTCAGCTGTGGGCTTCGGGTCACCGATCATGCCCGTGGCCCCGCCGACGAGTGCCAGTGGCAGGTGCCCCGCCAGCTGGAACCGGCGCGCTGTCAACGTCTGCGCCAGGTGGCCCACGTGCAGGCTCGCCGCTGTGGGGTCGAACCCGCAGTAGAGCGTGATCGGGCCGGCCGCCAGATCGGCCCGGAGGGCATCGAGGTCGGTTGAGGAGGCGATGAGTCCGCGCCACTGGAGCTCGTCGAGCACGCTGGCGCCGTCGGAGTTGGCCTGGTCAGGGGCGGCCTGGTCGATGGTCATGGGGCGCATTGTCCCGCATCGGCCGGCCGAGGGTGCCAGCATGGCGCCATGAGAGACCTCGCCACCGATTTCGCCGCCGGGGCCGGACCCCGTCGGGTCCACGCGCCGGACCTCGCCCTGGATTGGCAGCCGGTGCCCGACGAGCAGGTCGTGAGCGGGCGTCCACGTGCCGGGGCAGCCGCGATCGCTTCGCCGCCCGGCGTCGAGGTGGGCGTGTGGGCACACACCGTGGGCATCAGCACCGACGTCGAGGCCGATGAGGTCTTCGTGGTGCTGTCCGGGCGGGCCACGGTCGACTTCGCTGATGGCACCACCATGGAGGTCGGCCCCGGTGACGTCGGGATCCTGCCCCCCGGCGCGGCGACCCGATGGACGATCCACGAGGACCTGCGCAAGGTGTACGTGATCCGCTCGACGGACTGATCGCGGTTCTACCGGCCGCTGACCAGATCCTTCGGGACGGGATTGGCAGCAGCCCACGCGGACCACACCTGGACCTGCTCGTGGAGGGCGGCCAGCTGATCGCGCACGCGGTCCGGCGCGGTGCCGCCGAACTGGGAGCGCGCCGCGACCGCAGCCTGCGCCGTCAACCGCTCACGCACGTCGGGCGTGAGTTCCGGCGAGACTTCGGCGAGCTGCGCGTCAGTCAGGTCCCAGAGCTCCACGCCCCGCGCCTCTGCGGCGCGCACACACCCACCGGCGACCTCATGGGCGTCCCGGAAGGGCATGCCACGCTGCACCAGCCACTCGGCGATCTCCGTGGCCAGGGCGAACCCCTCGGGTGCGCTGGCGGCCATCCGCGCAGTGTCGAAGCGGAGGGTGGCCACGCTGCCGGCCATGGCAGGCAGGACCAGGAGCAACGTGTCCACGGCGTCGAAGACGGGCTCCTTGTCCTCCTGCAGGTCGCGGTTGTACGCGAACGGCAGCCCCTTGAGGGTGGCCAGCATCCCGGTGAGGTTGCCGATGAGGCGCCCGGACTTCCCGCGCGCCAGCTCGGCGATGTCGGGATTCTTCTTCTGGGGCATGATCGAGGACCCCGTGGACCACGCATCATCGAGCGTGGCCCACGAGAACTCGCGAGAGGCCCACAGGCAGATCTCCTCCCCCAGCCGGGACAGGTGCACGCCGACCATGGCGGCCACGAAGAGGAACTCGGCGACGAAGTCCCGATCGCTGACAGCATCGATCGAGTTGGCGATCGGGGCGTCGAAGCCCAACTCCGCGGCCACGGCATGCGGGTCGAGCGCCAGGGCAGACCCGGCCAGTGCACCGGCGCCCAGCGGCGACAGCGCAGCCCGGCGGTCCCAGTCCGCCAGCCGGTCCACATCCCGGCCGAAGGCGTGCGCGTGCTTGGCCAGCTCGTGCCCGAAGGAGACGGGCTGGGCGTGCTGCAGGTGCGTGAAGCCCGGAGCGACTGAGTCCACGTGGGCGCCCGCCTGGCCGGTGATGGCCTCGATCAGCCCCACCAGTGCCTCGGCGATGGCGCGCGCCTGGTCACGCAGGTACAGCCGGAAGTCCGTGGCCACCTGGTCGTTGCGGCTGCGCCCGGCGCGGAGCTTGCCGCCGACCGGGCCGAGCAGCTCCAGCAGCCCGCGCTCGATGGCGGTGTGCACGTCCTCGTCGTCCGGGGTGGCCATGAGCGCGCCGGCGGCCACCTGTGCAGCCATCGTGTCCAGGGCCACCAGGACCTGGTCGAGCTCCGCCTCCTCGAGCAGCCCCGCGCGCCGCAGGACGCCGGCGTGGGCACGGGTCTGCAGCAGGTCGTAGGGCGCAAGCCGCCAGTCGAAGTGCACGGACAGGCTGAGCGCGGCCATCTCCGCAGATGGCCCACCGGAGAAGCGGCCACCCCACAGGCGGGTCGCCCCCTCGGAGCCACCCGGACCCGAGGGGGCCTGGGGCCCCATGTCCGCGGGGCCGGTCACTCGACCGACCGACCCAGCCGGAGGTCGCGCGCGGCAGCCATCTTGGACGGCAGCCCCCACAGCTCGATGAAGCCCTTGGCCAGTGACTGGTCGAAGGTGTCGCCGGAGTCGTAGGTGGCCATCCCGAAGTCGTACAACGACTCCGGCGACCTGCGTCCGGTGACCGTGGCCCGACCGCCGTGCAGTGTCATCCGGACGTCGCCGGTGACGGCCTCGTTCACATCGTCGAGGAATCCGCCGAGGGCACGACGCAGCGGCGAGAACCACAGGCCGTCGTAGACCAGCTCGGTCCACCGCTGGGACACGCCCCGGCCGAACCTGGCCAGATCGCGCTCCACGGTGACGGCGGCCAGTTCCTGATGGGCGGCGATCAGCGCCATCGCGCCGGGGGCCTCGTAGACCTCGCGGCTCTTGATGCCGACGAGGCGGTCCTCGACCATGTCCAGCCTGCCCACACCCTGGGCCCCCGCCCTGGTGTTGAGCTCCTGGATCACCTCGAGCATCGACAGCGGCCGACCATCCAGTGCCACGGGGACCCCGGCCTTGAAGGTGATGACGACCTCGTCCGCGTCGCGCTGGACGGTCGGGTCCTGCGTGTAGGAGTAGATGTCCTCGATCGGACCGTTCCAGATGTCCTCGAGGAAGCCGGTCTCCACCGCACGGCCCCACACGTTCTGGTCGATCGAGTAGGGCGACTTCTTCGTGACGTCGATCGGGAGGTCGTGGGCCTCGGCGTAGTCGATTGCCTTGTCCCGGGTCAGCGCGAGGTCGCGGACCGGGGCGATGCAGGTGAGATCTGGGGCGAGGTTGGTGATCCCGACCTCGAAGCGGACCTGGTCGTTGCCCTTGCCGGTGGACCCGTGGCTCACGACCGTGGCGCCGTGCTTGCGCGCGGTCGCCACGAGGTGCTTGACGATCGGTGGCCGGGAGAGCGCCGAGACCAGCGGATAGCGATCCATGTAGAGCGCGTCGGCCTTGAGGGCCGGCAGGCAGTAGTCGTCGGCGAACTCCGCGCGGGCATCGACGACCTCGGACTCCACCGCCCCGCAGGCCAGGGCGCGCTCCCGGATGACCTCGAGGTCCTCACCGTCCTGGCCGACGTCGACCGCACATGCGATCACCTCGGCGCCGGTCTGCTCGGCGATCCAGCCGATGGCCACGGAGGTGTCCAGTCCACCCGAGTAGGCCAGGACGACGCGGTCAGTCATGAGTCTCTCCAGTCTCGATCTGCGCGGGATCCCCGCGCTCCTGGGGCAAGTATACGCATATACGCATGGGCTTGTGTCGCACGCCCGGTCAGTGGGGAACAGGCGCCGTGCTGGCCACGGCGAACCTCAGCGACGTGGGTCGACCAGGCCCAGGATCGCGGCCGCGACCGCCGCTCCCCCAGCGGCCGCACGAGTGATGAGGATGACCGTGTCGTCACCGGCGACCGTGCCGATCACGTCGGGCCAGTCGGAGCGGTCGATCGCCGAGGCGAGGTACTGCGCACCCCCGGGCGGCGTGCGCAGGACCACTATGTTGGCCGAGCTGTCCACACCGACCAGGACGTCCTGGGCCACCTTGGCAAGACGTGCCACCGACTCGGTGTCGGGAGCCAGTGCGCGAGTGTCCCCGCCCTCTGCCGGGACCGCGTACACCTGGTCGCCCTGCTCCGTCGGGACCTTCACGGCACCCAGCTCATCGAGGTCGCGCGACAGGGTTGCCTGGGTGACGGCGAAGCCATCGTCGGCCAGCAGCCCGGCCAGGGCTGCCTGCGACCCGACCGGCACCCGATCGAGGAGCTCGACGATCCGACGATGACGCGCAGCCTTGGTGTTCGGAATCGTCATCGCAGTTCCCCGATCGCGTCCGTGAGGATCGTGATGCCGTGGGCGGCCTCCTCGGCGGTCAGGATCAGCGGCGGGGCGAGCCGGAGCACGTCAGGCGCCGCGGCATTGACCAGGACGCCGGACTCGCGGGCGGCCGCCTCCACCTCCTTGGCGATCGGGTGGGTCAGCACGATCCCGACGAGCAGGCCGGCGCCACGCACCTGGGCCACCCCGGGCAACCCCGAAAGGCCGGCGCGGAACTGCTGGCCCCGCGACGTGGCATTGGCCATCAGGTCGTCGGCCTCGATCGTGTCCAGCACGGCGTGGGCCGCAGCTGCACTGATCGGGTTCCCACCGAACGTCGAGCCGTGCGCCCCGGGGGTGAAGGCGGGGACATCGGCACCCAGGCTGATCATGGCCCCGATCGGCAGTCCGCCGCCCAGCCCCTTGGCCAGCGTGATGATGTCCGGTCGGACCTCGCCGCGCTCGGGATCCTGGTGGGCCAGCCACCGCCCCGTCCGGCCGATCCCGGTCTGGACCTCGTCGAGGATGAGCAGCGCGCCGGACTCGTGCGTGATCGATCGTGCCCGCGCCAGGTAGTCCGGCGGCGGGACGACCACGCCGGCCTCGCCCTGGATGGGCTCGAGGATGACCGCGGCCGTGGATTCATCGACCGCAGCTGCCAGTGCGTCGGCATCTCCGTAGGGAACGAACGACACGTCGCCGGGCAGCGGCCGGAACGGGTCGGCCTTCGCGGGCTGCCCCGTGAGTGCCAGGGCACCCATCGTGCGCCCGTGGAATCCGCCGGCTGCAGCGACCATCCCACCGCGGCCGGTGAGTCGCGCGAGCTTGAATGCGGCCTCGTTGGCCTCCGCCCCGGAGTTGCACAGGAACACCCGTGCCCCGCGCCCGAGTGGGTCGGCCATCGCCGCGAGCCGCTCGGACAGGCGCAGCGCCGGGATCGTGATCGCCAGGTTCGACGTGTGGCCGAGCCGGGCCACCTGCCCCGACACCGCGGCCACCAGCGCCGGATGGGCGTGGCCCAGGGCGTTGACGGCGATGCCGCCGACCAGGTCCAGGTACCGGCGCCCCCCCTCGTCGACCACCCAGGCCCCGGAACCGGTCATGAGCGCCAGCGGCGGTGTGCCGTAGTTGTCGGCCATCGTGTGCTGCCAGCGGACGTCCAGCGGCGTGGGCTGGGTCATCGCGGGCCCCCGCCCCCCGGCGACCCCGACGCGTCGGGATCCTCGTCGGCCAGCACCATCGTGCCGATCCCCTCGGACGTGAAGATCTCCAGCATCAGGCTGTGCGGCACCCGCCCGTCGATCACGTGCGCGCGCTCGACGCCGCCACGCACGGCACGCAGGCAGGCCTCCATCTTCGGCGCCATGCCCGCATCAAGGGTCGGGAGCAGCTCCTCGAGCTCCCGGGCACGGATCTCTGCGATGAGGCTGCCGCGATCCGGCCAGTCGGCGAAGAGGCCCTCGACATCGGTCAGCACCACGAGCTTCTGCGCGCCGAGCGCCACGGCAAGGGCCGAGGCCGCGGTGTCGGCGTTGACGTTGAGGACCTCGCCGTCCTCGGTGAGCCCGATCGTGGAGATGACGGGGATGAAGCCGTCATCGAGGAGGCTGACCACGAAGTCCGGGCGCACCCGCGTCACATCGCCAACGAGTCCGAGCTCGAGGTCCTGGCCATCGGCGACCACCGTGCGCCGCTCCGCCTCGAACAGGTGGGCGTCCTCACCGGAGATCCCGACGGCCAGCGGGCCGTGCGCGTTCACCTGGCCGACGAGGTCACGCTGCACCTTGCCGGTGAGCACCATCCGCACGATGTCCATGACCTCCGGGGTGGTCACCCGCAGGCCGGCGCGGAACTCGCTGGTGACCCCGAGGCGGGTGAGCATCGCGTTGATCTGCGGGCCGCCACCATGCACCACCACCGGGCGTAGCCCGGCAAGGCGCAGGAACACCACGTCCTCGGCGAAGGAGCGTTGCAGCTCCGGGGAGATCATGGCGTTCCCTCCGTACTTGACCACGACCGTGGCGCCGCGGAACTGCTCGAGCCAGGGCAGCGCCTCAGCCAGGACCTCCGCCTTCGCCAGGGCGTCTGCGGTCGGGACTGCGCGGGATCTGCTCATCGGGACTCCTTGGGGCCGGGATGGACGGCGTCCGGTCAGGTCGAGTAGGCGGAGTTCTCGTGGACGTACATCGCCGTGAGGTCATTGGTCCACACCGTGGCCTGTGCGGAACCCGCGCGCAGGTCGATCGAGATCGTGACCTCACGACCGGTCATGTCCACCTCCGCCCGGTCGCCGAAGCCGGCTCCGTCCCGGCAGATCGTGACGCCGTTGATGGCCACGTCGATCGCATCGGGCTCGAAGGTGACCGCTGTGGTGCCGACTGCGGAGATGATCCGTCCCCAGTTCGGGTCCTCGCCGTGGATCGCACACTTCAACAAGTTGCTGCGCGACACCGCACGTGCCGCGGTGACGGCCTCGTCCTCGGTCACCGCTCCCACGACGTCGATCCGGATGTCCTTCGTGGAGCCCTCCGCATCACCGATCAGCTGGCGGGCGAGGTCGGCGCAGACCCCGGTCACGGCAGAGGTGAATGCCTCGGGATCAGGGGTGACCCCGCTGGCTCCGGAGGCGAGCAGGAGCACGGTGTCGTTGGTGGACATGCACCCGTCGGAGTCGATCCGGTCGAAGGTCACCCGCGTGGCCGCACGCAGAGCCGAGTCGAGTCCCGCCGCATCGACGTCCGCGTCCGTGGTCGAGGACCACGAGCATGGTGGCAAGACCGGGAGCCAGCATCCCCGCACCCTTGGCCATCCCGCCCACGGTCCAGCCCTGCTCATGTGGCTCGGAGGCCAGCTTCGGCACCGAGTCGGTGGTCATGATGGCTTCGGCTGCCGCCAGGCCCCCTCACTGGAGAGCGCGGCGATCGCGGCATCCGCGCCGGCCAGAAGGGCAGGCATCGGAAGGAGCTCGCCGATCAGGCCCGTCGAGCAGACCGCCACCTCGATCGGAGCCACGCCCAGGTGCTCAGCGACGTGTTCGGCTGTCTGGTGGGTGTCGGCGAAACCCTGGGGGCCGGTGCACGCGTTGGCACCTCCTGAGTTGAGGACCACCGCGCGGAAACGGCCCTCACGTGCACACTGCGTGGTCCATACGACGGGGGCGGCCTTGATCCGGTTGGAGGTGAACACCGCCGCCGCGTCATGCCGCGGGCCGTCGTTGACCAGGAGCGCGACGTCCGGGCCACCCGAGGCCTTGATGCCTGCAGCGACCCCGGCAGCGCGGAACCCCGCAGCCGCCGTCACTCCCCGGCTCTGCGGTCCACGCGTGACGAGGGGGTCGGTACTCATGGTGCCACTCCATCCACAGGCAGTCCGAGGGCCTCGGGAAGGCCCAGGATCCGGTTGGCGTTCTGCAGGGCCTGGCCGGCCGCACCCTTGACCAGGTTGTCCTCCGCCGCGATCACGGTCGTTCGGCCGGAGTGCGGATCGGCTGCGACCTGCAGGTGCACGCTGTTCGAGCCGAGCGTCGCCGCCGTGCGAGGCACCCGCCCCGCTGGCAGCACCGCGACGAACGGCTCGTGGTCGTAGGCGGCATGGAGCGCATCGCGCAGGGTTCCCTCATCCACGCCTGGCGAGGTCCTGGCCGTGCAGGTGGCCAGGATGCCCCGGGGCATGGGGGCCAGGGTGGGCGTGAACAGCATCGTGACCGGCTCGCCGGCGGCCACCGACATCGCCTGCTCCATCTCCGGGGTGTGCTGGTGGACTCCGCCGACCTTGTAGGGGCTCATCGAGCCCATCACCTCGCTGGCCTGCAGGGCCTCAGCGACCTTGCGCCCCGCACCAGAGGTACCCGAGGCCGCCACGACCACGACATCGGCCGGTTCGATGAGACCGGCGGCCAGGAGCGGGGACAGCGACAGCGCGACGGCCGTGGCGTAGCAGCCCGGGTTGGCCACCCGGATGGCACCGCCCATGCGCTCACGCTGGCCGGGGAGCTCGGGCAGGCCGTAGGGCCAGACGCCTGCGTGCGGCGTGCCGCCGTAGTAGCGGTCCCACGCTCCCCCATCGGAGAGCCTGAAGTCAGCTCCGAGATCCACGATCGGCAGGTCCCCCGGCAGGGCAGCCACGAGTGCCGCCGACTCCCCGTGCGGCAGTGCCATCAGCACCAGGTCGGCCCCCGCGAGGGAGTCGGCATCCGTGGGCACGAACTCCCGCCCGGCCATCGACTCCAGCTGTGGATGCACGGCGGTGACCGGCCTTCCTGCCTGGGACCCGGCAGCAAGCGCGCCCAGCGTCAGCTCTGGATGGGAGGCCACGAGCCTGATCAGCTCGGCCCCGGCATACCCCGAGGCGCCGGCGATGGAGACGGTGAAGGACACGGCGCCATTATACGCATATACGGATACGGCCCGACGTGCTCCGGTGCGGTCGCTGAACTCCCGTCAGGCCGGCCGCGCCTCGGCGAGCATCGCCTCGCGGTCGTCGCGGACGTGGATGAAGCGTCCGCTCAGGATGTCGAACCGCCCGCTGGCGAGGTCGGCCACCAGACCCGCGACCATCGACGGCGGCAGGTATGCCGACTCGGGCAGCGCCGCGAGGTCCGGGCGGTGCCTGATCAGGGCGTCGGGCCATTGGGTCATGTCGGTGTGGACCATTCCGGGGCTGATGGCGAAGGCCGAGACGCCGGTGCCCGCCAACTCGCCGGCCACGGACGCGGCCAGGTGGGTGACGGCCGCCTTGCCCGCGCCGTAGGCCGAGGTCCACGGCGAGGGGAAGTTGCCCATGCCTGAGGACATCATGATGATCCGACCGCTGCCCCGCTCGACCATGGCGGGCAGGACGTCATGCAGGGTCAGGAAGATGCCGCGGACGTTGACCTCGATGTCACGCCACCACAGATCCGGATCGACCTCCCAGGTCGGGCCGACGGCACCGTTCACGCCCGCGTTGGCGATCACCAGGTCCGGGGTCCGCCACAGGGCGTGCAGGGCTGCGACCGCCTGGGCCATGGCTGGGCCATCGGTGACATCGGCGACCAGCGGCAGGACCCGCTCGGCGGGCGCGGCGGCCGCCAACTGGGCGAGGGCGTCGGCGTCCCTGGCCAGGGCGGCCACACGCCAGCCGCTGGAGATCAGGCTCTCGGCCAGTGCTCTTCCGATCCCACGGCTGGCCCCGGTCACCAGGGCCACAGGCAGTTCTGACACGACCATCGTCCTCCTCGGCGACGTCCAGGCGGGCGCCGCGGCACGCAGGATGAGCGTAACGGGGATGCCGTGGGTCGGCGCTCCAGCTCCAGCCGCGGGGCGCTGCGGGTCAGCTCGCCTCGTCGGCGTCCGGGTCGCGGGCACGGCGTGCCTGCTTCTCCAACCCCTTGCGCTGCTTGCGCTCGAGCCGCTGACGCTGGGACTCGATGAGGTCGCGACGCATCACGAGCAGTCGCAGGACATGCAACCCCGTGCCAAGCATGACGAACACCGGCCAGGGGAACGACCCGCCGCCGGAGGTGACCCCCCAGATCACCCAGCAGATCAGTGATGCCGACAGGAATCCCCAGAGCCCCTCGCGGACGTCAGATCGGTAGGCCGCGACCGCCCTGGCCTGCAGCGCCGCCGCGTCCTCGACTGGCACTGCGACCACGCGCGCCGACGGATCGACAACCGGAACCAGGTCGGAGAGCAGCTCCGGGAGTTCGCCGAGGGTCCGGGCGCCCAGGACGGCCTCGCTGCGCTGGTCGAACTCCTCGCGGGTCAGCCGTCCGTCCGCGTAGGCGGCGCCCAGTGCCCGGTGGGCCACATCTCGGTCCGCGTCGGAGGAACGCAGGGATCCGTGGTGGGGGCTGCGCGGGTCGAATGCGAACTCATCCCACACCGACGTTGCAGCCACCCGCAGGATTCTAGGCGCGATGCGAGTTCGTGGGGAGGCGGAGGCAACCACGCCGCTGGGCCCCCGCGTGACGGAGCAGTCAGGCACGCAGGACGGCGCCGCAGTCCCGCTGCGCCGCAGCAAGCGCATCCTGGCGCACCTCGGCGACCTCCGCGGCCGACAGCGTGCGGTCAGCGGCACGCATCCGCAGCGCGAAGGCCAGCGAGATCAGCCCCTGGCCCACCTGCTCGCCGGAGTAGACGTCGAAGAGCCGCACGCTCTCCAGCAGCTCACCGCCGCCGCGCAGCAGGGCACCGCGGACGTCCTCGACCGGCACGTCCCGGGCGACCACCACGGCAAGATCCTCCTTGACCACCGGCATGGTGGAGAAGACCGGCGCGGCAGCCGCAGTCGGAGATGCGGCCAGCAGCGCATCGAGCTCGACCTCGAAGGCCACGGTGCGGGGGGGCAGGCCCAGTGTCTCGATGACCCGGGGGTGCAGCTCACCGGCGTAGCCGATCACGGCTCCCGCAACGCTGATGGAGGCGCATCGACCCGGATGCCAGGGAGCCATCGCAGCTGCCGCGATCTCGATCGCCACGTCGACCTCGTCGGCCAGATCACCGATGATCCCGAGTGCGTCGGACCAGTCGGCCGCCCGACCGGCCCCCCACCAGCCGGCCCGGTCACGCTCGCCAGCCAGAAGGCCACCGACCATTCGTGGCTGCTCGGGCAACAGGGCGGCCAGGGCGTCGACGTCACTGTCGCTGGGCCGGCTGGCGACCGAGGGGCGCGGCGGCTCCGCGGAGGTTCCGGTGCCGGTGCCCCTGAAGACCAGCCCGATCTCGGACAGGGCGATCTCGGAGGTCCCCCGGCTCAGGTTGCGACGCGCAGCGCCCGCCAGGCCCGGGAGCAGGGTCGTGCGCAGGCTCGGCGCCTCATCGGACATCGGATTGGCCAGATCGACCAGTGCCATCCGCGGGTCCTCGACGTCGATTCCCAGCGCTTCGAGATCTGCTCGCGCAATGAACGGGTAGTTCAGAACCTCGACCAGCCCTGCGGCCGCCAGGGTTCGTCCGACCCGTCGACGCAGGCGCTGGTCCGCGGTCAGCCCGTAGCCGGCACGAGCAAGGGGCAGTGTCGCCGGGAGGTTCTCGTAGCCCTCGAGCCTGACAACCTCCTCGACGAAGTCGGCCGGATCGGTCAGGTCGGGTCGCCACGTGGGCGCGGTGACCACCAGCGATGTCCCCTCCACCACCAGGGTCACGCCCACGGACTCCAGCCGGCTGATCGCCTGGTCAGCGGGCACCGGCAGCCCCGAGATCCGCTCCGGCAGGTCGGCGGGGAAGGTCACGGCCGGCGTCGGCGGCACGGCATCGACGCGCTCGGTGCCCACGTAGCGGGCTGATCCGAGCTCGATGAGCAGCGCTGCCGCCCGGGCGGAGGCGATGGCCGGCAGCTGCGGGTCCACGCCACGCTCGAAGCGCCGTGAGGCCTCGCTGGACACCTTGTGGCGACGAGACATCCGCGCGACCTCGTGGGACGAGAAGTGCACGGCCTCGATCACGACGGAGTGCGAACTCTCATCGATCTCGGACTCCAGGCCACCCATGGTGCCGGCCAGCGCCAGGGGGCCGCCCGGCTCGGCGATCACGATGTCCTCGGCGAACAGGGTGCGCTTGACGTGATCGAGGGTCTCCAGAGGCTCGCCGGCCACGGCTCGGCGCACCGTCAGCGGGCCGCTGAGCTTCGCACGGTCGAAGGCGTGCAGGGGCTGGCCGAGCTCGAGCATCACGTAGTTGGTGACGTCCACGGCCAAGGAGACCGGACGCATCCCACACGCGCTCAGCGCGCGGCGCATCCACTGGGGACTCGGCGCGGCGGGATCCAGCCCCTCCAAGGAGCGCAGGACGAACCGATCGGCCGCAGCCGGGTCGCTGATGGAGCAGCCGTGCACGTCCCCACCGGAGGGCTGCGCCAGGAGCGACTCGGGATCGACCAGGGCGGGGTCGCGGAACGTGAGGCCGTAGGCCGTGGCGACCTCCCGGGCGATACCCCGGATGCTCAGGGCGTACCCACGATCAGGGGTGACGGCGATGTCGAGGACCTCGTCGCCGAGGCCCAGCACGTCATAGCCCGAGGCACCCGGATCGGCCGTGCCGGGTGGCAGGACCATGATCCCGTTGTGGTCCTCACCGAGGTCGAGCTCCCGCTCGGAGGTGATCATCCCGTCCGAGACCCGTCCGTAGGTGGGACGGGTCGCAATGGCGAACCCACCGGGCAGCACGGCACCCGGCAGTGCCACGACGACCAGGTCGCCGGACGCGAAGTTGCTGGCCCCACAGATGATGCCGCGCTCCGAGGTCGTGACCCCGTCCACGACCTCGCCGTTGCCGGCGCCGACCTCGACACGGCAGAAGCGGATTGGCTTCTTGAACTCCGTGAGCTCCTCGATCGAGAGCACCTGGCCGACGACCAGTGGCCCCGTGACGTCTCCGCCGAGGACGTGGACCGTCTCGACCTCGAGCCCCGCGGAGATCAGGCGCGCGGCAACATCGCGCCCCGTCTGATCGGCGGGGACGTCCACGTACTGCCGGATCCAGCTCATGGGTGCACGCATGGCCTCACACCTCCGAGCCGAAAGCGGTGGTGAACCGGATGTCGCCCTCGACCATGTCACGCATGTCAGTGACCCCGTGGCGGAACATCAGCGTCCGCTCGATGCCCATGCCGAAGGCGAACCCCGTGTACCGGTCGGAGTCGATGCCACACGAGGTCAGCACACGCGGGTTGACCATGCCGCAGCCACCCCACTCGATCCAGCCCTCGGACGAGCAGGTCCGGCACGGGTTCGCCGGATCGCCTACGGACGCCCCGCGGCAGACGAAGCACTGCAGATCGACCTCGGCGCTCGGTTCGGTGAACGGGAAGTAGCTGGGCCGAAGCCGCGTGACCAGCCCGGCGCCGAACATGGCCGACGCGAAGTGGTCCAGCGTGCCCTTGAGGTCAGCCATCGTGATGCCCTCGTCGACAACGAGGCCCTCGACCTGGTGGAAGACCGGGGTGTGGGTCGCGTCGAGCTCATCGGTCCGGTAGACGCGGCCGGGACATATCACGTAGATCGGCGGCTCACGATCAAGCATCGTGCGGACCTGGACGGGCGACGTGTGCGTGCGCAGGACGACCCCGCCCTCGGGCGCGCCGACGAAGAAGGTGTCCTGCATCGTGCGGGCGGGGTGGTCCGGGGCGATGTTCAGGGCGTCGAAGTTGAACCACTCCGCCTCCACCTCAGGTCCCTCGGCCACCTCGTAGCCCATGGCCACGAAGACGTCCTCGATGCGCTCCATCAGCGTGGTCAGCGGGTGCCTGGCTCCACGCGGCCGGCGGTCGGTCGGCACGGTGACATCCACGGATTCTTCGACAAGCACGCGCTCGTCGCGCTCAGCGGCAAGGACCACGTCGCGTTCCTCCAGGGCCCGCTTCACCGCGGCGCGCGCCATCCCCACGCGCTTGCCCGCCTCGGCCTTCGCGGCCGGGGGCAGGGCGCCGATCTCGCGGTTGGCCAGCGCCAACGGCGACCGGTCTCCCGCGTGCTCCAGGCGGACGACCTTCAGGGCGTCCAGATCGGAGGCCTGCGCGATGGCGGCGAGGGCGGCTTCCAGGGCGGTGGCCACTGCCTCGTCGGACAGCGCGCTCACCTCGACCGGGTCGTAGGACTTGTTGGGGGCGGACATGGCCTCTTCCGGCGTGCGCTCGACGGTACGGGGGGCAATGGGACCAGATTCTAGCCGCGCTTCACCCACGGCCGATCCAGCCGGACGCCGCCCTCGCCCATCCCCGCCGGGGCTATGACCTCGCGCTGCGGGCGGTGGCGTAGAGGCACACCGCCGCAGCCGTCGCGAGGTTCAGGCTCTCCGCCCGGCCGAGGATCGGGATGCGCACCACGTGGTCGACGGCCGCCAGGACCCCGTCGGGCAGGCCGTGTGCCTCGTTTCCGAAGACCCAGGCCACCGGCCCCGCCACCAGGCCCTCGCGCTCCGCGGCGAAGAGGTCGATCGACTCGGGGGTGACGTCCGCGGCCAGCGTGC
The DNA here is from genome assembly GCA_963697345.1 of uncultured Actinomycetes bacterium. Classification (GTDB taxonomy): domain Bacteria; phylum Actinomycetota; class Actinomycetes; order S36-B12; family CAIYMF01; genus Prado023. The sequence goes on from CAVONS010000015.1 coordinate 15,027, forward strand.
GGTACCCGCCAGCCCGCAGCTCGGCGAGGGCATCAAGCGTGCCTCCGGCTGGCACCACCGGCAGGTGGAAGAGCGAACCGGCGCTCGCCCGGACGCACTTGGGGTTCGTCGGGTCGACGGAGCGGTCGGACAGCGCGACCGCGCGGGCCCCGACAGCGTCGGCCACACGGATCAGCGCTCCGGCGTTGCCCGGATCCGCCATCTCGTGGGCCACGATCACCTGCCCGGTGGGGGCGTCGACGTCAGCGGACGCGACGTCGATCAGCTCCGCGAGGGTGCCGGGATTCCACGTGCACAGCGCGACGATCCCCTGCGGGGTCTGGGCGGAGACCAACGTCGAGAAGGCCGACTCCTCAACGAGGTGCACCGGCAGGCCCCCCATCCGTGCCGAATCCATCTCCTCCCCCCGACGCTCGCGCGCGGACTCCTCCACGAAGAGCTCGACCGCGGCTCCCACGGCCAGAGCCGCACTGACCGCTTGGGGGCCCTCGGCCAGGAACTGCCCCCGGGCACGGCGGTGCTTGCCGATCGTCAGCTGTCGGGCGTCGCGCACACGAGCCGAACGAGAGGTGAGCAGGTCCACGCGGTCATCCTGCCAGCCCCCAAGCCGGCCGGCGCCCCACCACGGCGCACAGCCCAGCAGCCCCACCACGCCCGCCGCCCGCGCGCGCAGGAACCCACGCACCCGCGGCCGGCCAACACCGCTTACGCGTGGCCCGCGATTCGCCGCTCACGCGGGCCCCCGATTTCGCGGCAGGTTCGAGGACGATTCGGAGTCCGAAACGTGGCGCAAGCTGCCTTGACCCACCCGAAACCTGGAGCGAATCGCCGAGCGGGGCGGGCGCGCGGGGTTTCGGTGGACGTGGCTGGGCCCCGCCTTCCCTGGGGGAGGACGGGGCCCGGTTCGAGCAGTGGGTCAGGCAGCAGGGGTCGAGGCCGGCAGCGCAGCGCGCGCCGTCTCGACCAACGAGGCGAACGCCGCCTCATCGTTGACGGCCAGCTCAGCCAGCATGCGGCGGTCAACCTCGACACCGGCGGCCTTGAGGCCCTGGATGAACCGGTTGTAGGTCAAGCCGTGCGCACGCGACGCAGCGTTGATCCGCTGGATCCACAGGCGGCGGAAGTCGCCCTTGCGGTCCTTGCGGTGGTCGTAGGCGTACACACCCGAGTGGGTGACCTGCTCCTTGGCCTTGCGGTAGAGCCGGGAGCGCTGGCCGCGGTATCCGCTGGCCTTCTCCAGGATCTCGCGGCGCTTCTTATGGGCGTTGACTGCCCGCTTCACGCGTGCCACGTGTTACTCCTTCGTGTTCGAGTTCGGGGACAGTCAGCGCATGCCGAGCAGGCGCTTGACGTTCTTCATGTCGGCGGACGAAACAGGCGAGTCCGCCTGCAGCTTGCGTGAGCGCTTGCTGCTCTTGACCTCAAGGCGGTGGCGCTTGTTGACCTGCTCGTGCATGAGCTTGCCCGAGCCAGTCTTCTTGACCCGCTTCTTGGTGCCGCTGTGCGTCTTCATCTTCGGCATCGTTGCTTCTCCTAGGTTCACCGCGTCGGTCGCACCGCTGCGGGGTTGTACACGATGGTCACCCATCGCGTGGTTCTTGGGTCAGGCGCTCGGCTCGGCCTCGGGCTCGCCCGCCTGCGCATCCGTGGCCGGAGCCTGGCGCGCTGCGTGCCGTTCAGCCTGGGCCTCAGCCTTCTTCCTGGTGGGCGCCACGACCATGATCATGTTGCGGCCGTCCTGCTTCGGCGAGCTCTCGACGACGCCGTAGTCGACGATCTCCTCGGCCATCCTCTGCAGCAGCCGGTATCCGAGCTCGGGCCGGGACTGCTCACGCCCGCGGAACATGATGGTGATCTTGACCTTGTCGCCCTGCTTGAGGAACCGCACCACGTGACCCTTCTTGGTCTCGTAGTCGTGCGGATCGATCTTCGGGCGGAGCTTCATCTCCTTGATGACCGTGTTGACCTGCTTCTTGCGGTCCTCACGGGCCTTCACAGCCGACTCGTACTTGAACTTGCCGTAGTCCATGAGCTTGCAGACCGGCGGCTTGCCGTTCGGGGCCACCTCGACCAGGTCGAGGTCAGACTCGACTGCCAGACGAAGGGCGTCCTCGATACGGACGATGCCGACCTGCTCGCCGTTGGGGCCGACGAGTCGTACTTCGGGGACGCGGATCCGATCGTTGATCCGGGGCTCGACGCTGATGGCGCCTCCTTGGGTCGCGTGTCGTGTGCGCAACCGCTCCCCGTCGGGTGACAGGGCCGGACCTCCCACGAAGAGAGGCCCGCTCACGGGCAGGTGAGCAGGCCTCGAATGCCAGCACAACGCCGGCTCCGGATGGACGAACCATCCGAATCTCAACCCGACCGCCCAAGGGCTGTCCGGGTGGGAGTTCGAGACTCCACTTCTCCGCCAACTGCTTCCCGCTACCTGAACCGTGAAGTTCGGGCACCGAGTTGGGCAGTTCGGTCGTCCGTGACAGGGTAGCAGGATGACAGAGGTTCCCACGAATCCCGCCGTGCTCGATGAGACCGCACACGGCCCCCACGACGATGCCCAGATCAGCGAGGCCCTGCGCGACATCGGGGAGGTGCCTGCGGTCGAGGTGATCACCACGGTGGCCCTGCACCTGATGAGCGCCGCGGCAGTCAAGTGCGGCCTCGGGGAGGAAGGTGATGCGGGCGCTGACCTCGACGAGGCACGCAAGCTCATCAACGCCCTTGCCGGGCTGGTGGTCACCTCGGCGCCAGACCTGGGCACGTTCCACGCCGGCCCGCTGCGCGATGCGCTCCGCTCGCTGCAGCTGGCCTTCCGGGAGGCCTCGGAGTTCCCCGACCCACTCGGCCAGGGACCCGGGGAGAAGTTGACCGGACCGGTCACGTAGGCGGCGGCCGCGACGCACCGTCGCGCTTCGCGGGCCAGCGGCCCGGGACCGGGCGTCGGGCACACGCCTCGCGGCTCCGAGCTACCCCACCACCTGGACGGCGAGAACGCCGTCGAACACCTCGCGCAGGGCCACCGACTGAGCCATCCTGTGCGCCAGGACCTCGGTGCGCTGGGCGCGCAGGTCCGTTGCCAGATCAGGCCGGAACCGCACCTGCAGGACCAGCCCGGCGGCCGGAGACTCCACGCCACCGGCCCCCGCCTGTTCCTGGGCGTCCAGCCACTGATCGGCCGCGGGCCCCGCCAGGCGCACCTGGATCTCCCCGCTGGCCAGCACCGGACCGAGTTCGGCCACCACGGCGTCGCGGACCACGGGGTCGTCCCACGGCTCGGGCCAGGGCTCTCCTGAGGCCAGGCGGGTCAGCGCCACCCCCTCGATGCGCACCGCGCGCGGCGATCCCGGGTCGACGAGCAGGGCACGTCCCCCTTCGGCCAGGACGGCACCCGCGGCCCTCGTGCATTCCACCGGCAGCGGTCGCGCCGCGGCGTCCCATTGCGCCAGCGGGCCCGTACCGGTGAACACCAGGCCCAGGGACGTCCCGTCGGGCTCCCGGACGGAGACGGCGGCCACCGCGCGGTCGGTACCGGCGCACGGGTCCGCATCGTCGCCCTCGAGCACATCGCCGTCCACCTCCAGCAGCGGCACGAGGACGCGATGCAACTGCAGGCACGTCACGACCTCGCGGATGCCTGCAGTGCCCGCAGCACGCGCTGCCAGCACGACCTCCACATCGGCCGGGACTGCTCCGTCATCCGAGGCGAAGCTCCCGGGTTCACTCAACTGGCCCATGCCGCGTACCTCTCGAACCGACGAGCGGGGTCGTGCCCGCCCATGACCTCGTGCAGCTGGGTCGCAAGCGCCTCTGCCGCCTCGCGCTCCCACTCGGGGTGGGACTCACGCACGATCTGGTCGATGAACCCGAGCTGGGCCAGGGCGTGCGCGCCGATCCGCTGGTCCCACGCGATCTCGGCGGGATCATGCGAGCCACCACGGCGGATCGCCGCGGCCCCCTCGGGCGCCAGTGGCGAGACCCACGTGTGCGATCCGGCCACGATCCGATCGGTGGCCAACAGCGCCAGGGCCGCGCCCCCGGTACCCGCGCCCAGCAGCAGGGACGCGGTCGGGACGGGAGCGGACACGAGGTCCAGCATCACACGCGAGATCTGCCAGGCGATCCCAGACTGCTCCCCCTCGACCGACAGCTGCGCCCCCAGCGTGTCCACGACCGTGACGACGGGCAGCCCCCAGCGCCCGGCCAGCGCGATCCCTCGCCGGATCGTCCGCAGGCCGCCCACCGTCAGCGGCAGCCCAGAGCGCCGGTCCATGGTGGCGACCACCACGACCGGCATGCCAACCAGACGGCCGAGCCCGACCAGCGCCCCACTGGCGACGTCACCCTGCCCACTGCTGGGCAGGAGCACGAGGTCTTCCACGTGGGCGGCGAGGAACTGCTCGGGGTCCATGCGGTCAGACTGCCGCGACACCTGCACGTAGTCCCAGAGCTGACCTGCCGACTCCGGTCCGCCTTCGACAGGCGGGGTGACCCGTGAGGTTGCTTGGTCGATCGGCGCCGCCGCGAGGTGCGGCCTGCGGTCGGCCCAGAGCGACAGGACACCGGTCCAGTACTCGCGCAGGTCGTCCCAGGCGAGGACCGCGTCGATCAGCCCCCGGGCATGCAGGTTCTCAGCCATCTGGATCCCGGCCGGGAACTGCTCACCGGTGATCGCGGCGAAGGCACGCGGGCCCAGGAAGCCGACCATGGCGTTCGGCTCGGCGGTCGTGAGGTCCCCCGCCGATCCCAGGGTGGCAAGGACCCCGCCCGCGGTCGGATCGCACAGGTGCACGAGGATACGGCAGCCCAGCCGATCTGTGCTCGGCCAGCGCTGCGGCGATCGCGACCATCTGGACGAAGGCAGGCGCGCCCTCCTGCATCCGGGTTCCACCCGACCTCGGGATGGCGACCAGCGGCAGCCCCTCGGCAGTCGCCCTGCGCACGGCAGGAGACGATCCTGGCGGCCGTCGCGATGCCCACCGAACCGCCCAGGAAGGTGAACTCCCAGGCCAGGACACCTACAGCGATCCCACCGATCTGTGCTCTGCCGGCCAGTACGGCCTCGTCGGAGCCAGATGTTTCCCGGGCGCGATGCAGGTCGTCCGCGTAGCCCACGGACAGGGCTTCCACGAGGAGCGAAAGTCCCATCCCATCGGCGAAACGAGCCCTGGTCGGCGACCACGTGCACGGCTTCGAGGGCTGTGAGCCTGTTCACCCTCCGAAGGTACCTCTCGAAGCAAACTGGCGGAAATGCGGGTTCAACGCGCATCATTGGGCCAATCGGGTGAATTGTTATCACTCGAACGGGCGAACTTTAATTCCGGGGTGGGGCGGGGGCTTCATTCGGGGGCGGGTTCGATCCGACGTGGGGCGTGGATAACCCAAGGAGGACGTGACCATGAGCACGACAGCGAACCGGACGCGGGGAGCAGTGCCGACCCGAATGGCGGCGGCTATTGCTGCCCTGGCACTTCTGGCAATGCCAATGCCTGCGGGCGCTCACGGACAGAGCCGAACGGTCCTCCTGACATTGACTGAGGGAACGAAGCCTGTCACAGCTGGCTGACAATGTCGCAGCCCTCGGTGGACGGGTCCTCACAACCCTGGAGATCGCAGACTCCCTGCTGGTCGAGCTGCCCAGCGGCGCCGCCCTGCCGGCGGGCTCGGCGGAGATCCCGGACACGCCCATGCGAGTCAACGGCGCGAAGCAGGAGTACTACGACACCGAGGTGCCCACCTACCTCGAGACGATCGGCGCTGCCGCTGACCGGCCGCCTCGGCGACCACGTGCTGGTCGCCCTGGTGGACACCGGGGTCGCCGATGTACCCGACCTTGCCCACGTGACGCACGTGAACGTGTCCGACGGGCCCGACGGCGACGGCCTCGGGCACGGAACCTTCCTCGCCGGCCTGATCGGCGGTTCGGGCGAGTTCTCCGGCGTCGCGCCGGGCGCTGACATCCTGGACGTCCAGGTGGCCGACGCCAAGGGCAACACCTCCCTGAGCAGGGTCCTCGAGGGGCTGCAAGCAGCATCCGACGCTGGGGCGGACGTGGTCAACCTCAGCCTGTCGACGCAGAGCCCGCTGCCGCCGGCCTTCGACCCGCTGTCCCGCGCACTCGACGAGTTGTGGGTCGAGGGCGTGACGGTGGTTGTTGCCGCTGGCAATGACGGGCCCGACTGGGGCACCGTCGGGGCGCCCGGGAACACCCCCAACGTGATCACCGTGGGTGCCCTCGACGAGCACGCAACCGGTGACCCGGCCGACGACACGGTCGCCGTGTTCAGCTCCCGGGGCAGCATCGTGGACGGGGCGAAGCCCGACCTCGTGGCGCCCGGCGTCTCGCTGGTCTCAACAGCCGCACCGAACAGCTTGGCAGTGCAGCGCAACCGCAACTCGCTGGTCGAGGGCGGCTACATGCGTGGCTCGGGAACATCCATGGCCGCCGCCGTGGTCACCGGCGCCGTCGCCGCGGTCCTCGCAAAGAACGAGGACCTCGAGCCCAACGGCGTCAAGGCCCTGCT
>CAVONS010000016.1:0-135000 GCA_963697345.1 uncultured Actinomycetes bacterium
GCTGTCTCGATGTCCTCAGCGACCCAGTTCTCCAGGGCCCCCAGTGCTGCCCGCCCGCAGTAGGACCGGCGCCGAGTCCGGGCCCAGCATCCGCGCTGCATCATCAGTACCGGTGAAGTCCGACTGCGGTGTGAAGAGGAAGCCGAGCATCCCCGGCTGCCTCGGACAGGGTCTCCATGCGCTCCTGGACCAGCGGTTCCAGCCGCCACGATCGTGGCGGTGTCCGACTCGGCGACCGACTCGGTCAGGATTCCCGCTCGACCAGCATCTCCTGCACGCGCCGCGCGAATTCCTGCGGTGGACGCCGCCGATCCAGTCCATGATGGCCGTACACTTCTTCAGGTCGAAGCGCGCAGGTTGCGCACTGACGCGCCTCGAGGCTGAACGCCTGCGCCATCTGCTCCTTGCTGAAGAACTCGCCGTCCTCCCCATCGACCAGCCGAGCAGCGCCAGGTAGTCGAGGAGCCCCTCGGGGGTGAACCCCCCCCCGGAGTAGTGGTTCAGGCTGGACTCCGGATCCCGCTTGGAGAAGCTTCTTGTTGCCCTCGCCCATGACGTAGGGCAGGTGCCCGAACGACGGGCTCGTCCGTCCGATCCCGTTCTCCTCCAGGGCTCGGTAGAGGACGATCTGGCGGGGCGGGCTCGAGGACAGCAGGTCCTCGCCGCGCAGCACGTCGGTGATGCCATCATCGCGTCGTCGACTGGGTTGGTCAGCGTGTAGAGGGTCTCACCCGTCCCGCGGACGAGCACGAAGTAGAGCAGCATGCTCGGCAGCGAAGGACACTGGACCGCGGACGAGGTCGTCCCAGGCCAGCTCCGTCCCCGGGCATCCGGAAGCGCGCCCGCAGGTCGGCGACCCTCGGCCCGGAACTGCGCCACCTGCGCCTCGGACAGGTCCCAGGGCATGGCCGTCATAGCCAGGGTTGCGGCCCTCCTTGCGGGCGAGCCTCGGCGAACTCAGACTCCTGCAGAGCAATGGCGCTTCGTAGGCGCAACCAGCCGCAGAGGTCGGCCGCTGCCTTGGTGTACACGTCGGTGCGCTGCGACTGACGGTAGGGACCGTAGTAACCACAGCCGGGCCCTCGTCCCAGTCGAGGTCGAGCCTGCCGCCTCAGCGCCTCGAGCAGGCGTCGTAGGACTCCTCGAGGTCACGGCGGCGTCGGTGTCCTCGATCCGGAACACAACGTGCCGCCTGTGTGCCATACGTAGGCCCAGTTGAACAGGGCAGTTGCGCACCGTCCGAACGTGAGCGTTACCGGTGCGTGACAGCCAGACCCGGACGCGCACGTCCGGGTTGCTCGCCGGGCAGGCAGGTCGACAGGGGCGAGGACATCGACGGGCTCAGACATGATGGGCAGATCCTACCGCGCCCCAGCCCGCCTGCATCATCGATTCGCCCCTGAAGTCAGCCACATCGACCACGCAGCGATAAGATGGATAGGTCACGGACGGATCAGCCCAGCGTGCAACCACCACCGTCACCACCACCTGGTCGCCGGCCGCCAGCGACCGACGCCGGCGGGTCCCGGTGAGGATGACGTAGCCGGGCAGCAGCGTCATGCGTTCCGACGCCGCCTCGATCAGCGCGGAATGGCGTGGATCAGGTCAGCGGTAGAACCACGCTCGTCGTCACGCCGTTGACCTCGCGCTCGACGACCACATCGGAAGGACATCGAGATCGGTGTCGATCCAGCGCCACAGGCGGCGTGCTCGAAGCCCTGGCCCTGGTCCACTGGCCGTCCGAGCGCTGAAGGTCCGGACCGTCACGTCGTTGGCGCACGTGTCACCCAGGTACGTCGGCGGCCTCCACGGCGACCGCCGGCACATCCGCCCGATCACCACCGCCCTTCGGCCTCGAAGTGCACCTCCTCGATTCCGGTGGCGGCGATCGGGTCGTCCCCGAGCCGATCAGCGTGGTCGTCAGCTTGAGGAACATCAGCGGCTGCTCCGGGGCCAGCACCGCCAGTCTCGGCAGCGTGGTCGACGGTCAGTTCTTGCCGATGCCGTCGCCTTCGTCGGGATCACCGGCGCCCAGCAGACGCACCGCATCGAGGTCGTCGACCGCGCCCGAGTGAGTGGTCGAGCGCCTGACCGGTCATGCCGAACAGGGTGCCAACGGCTACGAGGACCTCGGTGCCCTCGACCACGCCGTAGCTGACCCAGGCCCTGGTGGATGACGCACGATCCTCATGCGCCGACGCCTTCCCCGGACTCGTCGGCCGCGGCGTCGGAGCCGCCACCGCCTCGGGCGGCGCGACTCCCGCTCGCGTCAGGCCGTAGTCGACCGCGTCCACGATGGCGAGCCACGAGGCCACGATCACGTTCTCATCGACGCCGACCGTGGACCAGCTGCCCTCTGAGTCATCGGTCTGGATCAGCACCCGCGTTGACCGCATCGGTGCCCCCTCGCGCCGGGCACGATGCGGACCTTGTCGTCGACCACTACCATGCCCGTGACCTCCGGGTGGATCTGCTCGAGCGCCGATCGAAGCGCGTTGTCCAGCGCGTTGACCGGGCCATTGCCCTCACCGACCCGCACGATGCGACTGCCAGCGGCGTGGATCTTGACGATCGCCTCCGAACGTCGCCGCCGTCGCCATTCACCTGAGGGACACGATCGTGCGCCATGACTACGACCTCGAAGTAGCAGCACCACTCCACAGCGTTCCGCATCGGCGAGCCGAAGGAGGCGTCGGCCGCCTCATACGTCCAGCCCTCCGCCTCGCGGCGTTTCACCGTCTCGACCACTCGCGCCAGAGCCGCCGGATCGGAGGCGATGTCCACACCCCCAGCTCACGACCCTTGTAGTCGACCGTGGCCCGCCCGGCCATCGTCCGTGACAAGGTGCGGGTGTCGTCGCCGACCGGCCCGCGGATCGATGTCGCTGTACAACACTTCGTTGACCTTCAGCGCCGATGCGTGCAGGCCGGCCTTGTAGGCGAAGGAGGCACGCCCACGTAGGCCTGGTGGCTGTTGGACGGGAGGTTGTGATGTCGGCGACACGTGGCTGATCCCGCTTGGACTCACGCAGGTTGCCCTCCGGCAGCGCGGCGATGCCCAGCTTCGCTCGAGGGAGGCCACGACGCTGAAGACGTGGCGTTGCCCGTCCGCTCGCCGTAGCCGTTGGCAGTGCACTGCACGTCGGTCACCCCGGCCTCGACCGCGGCCAGGGTGTTCGCCACAGCGCACGACGTGTCGTCCTGGCAGATGGATGCCCAGGCGCACGCCGGAGCGCGCCAGCACGTCGGTCACGACCCGGTCGATCCCCATCGGCAGCATGCCGCCGTTCGTGTCGCACAGGGACACCAACGCTCGCGCCCGCCTCGAATGCGGTGTTTGGCAGCTCGACGCCGTAGTCGGGGTCGTGGGAGTAGCCGTCGAAGAAGTGTCTCACCGTCGACGAAGCCCGGCCGGCCGTGGCCGACGAGGAAGGCGACGTGTCACGCACCATCGCCAGGTTCTCCTCGTTGTCGTCCGCAGCGCCTCCTTCACGTCGCGCACATCGGGACTTGGCCACCAGGCACACGACTGGCGCCTGCGAGTCCAGCAGGGCACGCACCTGGGGGTCATCGGCCACGTCGATCCCGGGCTTGCGCGTTGCGCCGGAACGCGACGAGCTGGGCGTTGGCCAGCTCAGCTCGCCAGCAGCGGCGCGTGCGAAGAACTCGGTGTCCTTGGGCATCGCCCGGGCCAACCGCCCTCGATGAACCCCACGCCGAGCTCATCGAGCCGCCTGGCCGCCAGCCAGCTTGTCGCTGACCGAGTACGAGATGCCCTCCCGCTGGGCCCCGTCGCGCAGGGTCGTGTCGAAGACGTGGAAGTCGTCGCGGTTCATGGTGCCCCTCCAACAGAAACCCCCTCGCCCGGGGCGTAGGGGGTAAGCGCGCTCTCGTCTGCGTCAGACGTCAGCGCGCTTTGTCGATAATGATCGCCGATGCGGCCATAGGGGCATCCTGCCACGGCGCACCCGCGATGCGCGAGCCACCCCCGGCTCGGAACTCCGCAAGGACGGGTTCAGTCGACCCGGTGCACCCATCCGAAGGGGTCCTCGGCCCGTCCCGTCTGGATGTCCAGCAGGGCGTGGCGCAGCCTCATGGTGACCGGGCCCGGCTGGCCATCCCCCACGGTCCACTGCGCGTTCGCGGACTTCACAGAGCCGACGGGGGTGACCACGGCGGCCGTGCCGCACGCGAACACCTCGGAGATCTCGCCGCTCTCGTTGCCCGCCTGCCAGTCCTCGATGCAGATGCGGCCCTCCTCAGCAGGGATTCCGAGGTGCCGGGCCAGCTTCAGCAGGGAGTCGCGGGTGATCCCCGGCAGCAGCGTCCCAGTCAGCTCGGGAGTGACCAGACGAGCCGACGCGCCGGAACCGTAGACGAAGACGAGGTTCATCCCGCCCATCTCCTCGACCCACCTGCGCTCCACGGCATCGAGCCAGACCACCTGGTCGCACCCCTGCTCGGCGGCGTGCGCCTGGGCGACCAGCGAGGCCGCGTAGTTGCCCGAGCACTTCGCCTCGCCCGTCCCACCGGGCGCGGCACGCACGAACTCGGTCGACAACCAGACGCTGACCGGTCTGACCCCCTGGGGGAAGTACGCGCCGGCCGGCGATGCGAGCAGCAGGAAGGTGTAGGCGTTGGCCGGGCGGACTCCGAGGCCCACCTCCGTGGCGAACTCGACGGGCCGCAGGTAGAGCGACTTCTCCGGATCGTCGGCGATCCAGTCCGCGTCGGCGGCCACGAGCGCCTCGACAGCCCCGAGGAAGATCTCCTCGGGGAGCTCAGCCATGGACAGCCGCGTGGCGCTGCGCACGAACCGGACCGCGTTCGCCTCCGGCCGGAAGGTCAGCGCGCCCTGCCCGTGCCGGTAGGCCTTGAGGCCCTCGAAGATCGATTGGCCGTAGTGGATGAACATGCTGGACGGATCCAACGAGAGGTCGGCGTAGTCGACCAGCTCCGGCTCGCCCCATCCGGAGCCGGCGGCCCAGTCGGCGCGGACCATGTGGTCGGTGAAGTGCCGACCGAAGCCGGGGTCGGCCAGGATCTCAGCGCGCTCGGAGTGCGAGCGGACATCGCCGGAACGACGGTCGGCGACCTTGGCCCGCTCGCGATCTGTCACCGGGTACAGGTCGATGCCCGCCTTCGACATCTCCGCTGCGGTCCGGTACCAGTTCGTGGCTGCGTCGGTGCTCATGGGCCGCAGTATCGCTGATCCGGGCCCTCGACCGCGAGGGTGACCGGATCCCGGGGCGCTCAGCCTGCGGCAGCTGCGGCCAGGGCGTCGCCGATCTCGCTGGTGGACCGCACCGCGCTGCCCCGCGCGGCCAGGTCGGCCGCGACGGCGGCCTCCACCCGATCGGCAGCTGCCTGGTGGCCGAGGTGGGCCAGGAGCATCGCGACCGACAGGACCGTCGCCGTCGGATCTGCCTTGCCCTGCCCGGCGATGTCCGGGGCGGATCCGTGCACCGGCTCGAACATGCTGGGGTTGGTCCGGCTGGGATCGATGTTCCCACTGGCCGCCAGGCCGATCCCGCCGGCGATGGCCGCGCCGATGTCGGTCAGGATGTCGCCGAAGAGGTTGTCGGTCACGACCACGTCGAAACGCTCGGGCTGGGTCAGGAAGAACATGGCCGCAGCATCGACGTGGCAGTAGTCGGTGGTGATGCCCGGGTGCTGCGCTGCAACCTCGGTGAACGTGCGCTGCCACAGCGACCCGGCGTGCACCAGGACGTTGGTCTTGTGCACGAGGGTCACCTTGCCGCGGCGTCCCTCTGCCCTGGCGAACGCGTCGCGCACGATCCGCTCGACGCCGAAGCGCGTGTTGAGGCTCTCCTCAGTCGCGACCTCGTGAACGGTTCCCCGGCGCAGGGTCCCGCCGGAACCCACGTACGGGCCCTCGGTGCCCTCCCGGCAGACCACCATGTCGATGTCCGCAGGGGTCTTGCCCGCCAGGGGCGTGGACACGCCGGGGAACAGCTTCACAGGGCGCAGATTCACGTGGTGGTCCAACTCGAAGCGCAACGGCAACAGGACCCCACGCTCGAGCACTCCGGGCGGCACACTCGGGTCACCGATCGCCCCCAGCAGGATCGCGTCCTGCCCGCGCAGCTCAGCCAGCACGGAGGCGGGCAGCGTCTCTCCGGTCGCGTTGTAGCGCCGGGCGCCCAGGTCGTAGTCGGTGGTGGAGATGGTCAGGCCCGCGGAGGCCGACACGGCATCGAGGACCTTGAGGCCCTCAGCCACCACCTCGGTCCCGATGCCGTCCCCGGCGATGACAGCAAGATTCAGTTCGGTCACGGGCAGAACCCTAAGCCCCGCCGGTCACCACACGATGTCGTGGTCCTCCGTGACGCCGGGGACCCGATCCAGGACGTAGGTGCGCCCTGCAACGTCGATCTCGCCGACGAAGTGCCCGACGGGTTGGACGAGGTGGCCGCGCAGGACCTTGATATCGAGGTGCTCGTGGTGCAGCGCGAGCGGCACGAAGCGCAGGCGGACGGTTCCATCGGCAGTCGTGACCTGCCAGGGCGCGAGGATGTCGGCACGGTCGAAGGTGAACCTGGTCCGCGCGTCCAGGGGGCTCGGATGCCCATCTATCCACACGGCGCTCTCCCGACCCCGCTCCCCCACCCCGGAGAATCCCTCGATGAGGTTGAACCCGAGCACCGTCCCGTCTGCGAGCTTCCCGACCCCGTAGGCCCATCGCCATGCGGTGTGCCGGAGCAGGAAACCCTTGGTGTAGTCGTAGCCGCCAAGGCCGCCGTCCAGGCTGAAGGTGCGGGGGGAGCCGTGCACGTGCACCACGACCCGGCCCGACACCGACATCCCGGCCGTCTTGCCGGTCACCGAGACACTCGAGCGCTTGCCGTGGTCCACCGGCGAGATCGCGGTGATGCCCGTGCCGGACTCGTGCATGGTCAGGTCGACCTCCACCCACGGCTCGGAGTGGCGTGGCCGCCCGACCACGGCCTTTCCCAGGGAAGCGGTGAACCGGACGTCCGCGCCCTCGCGGTGGATCGAGTAGCGCGTCCCGGGCAACCGGTAGGTGGCTCGCAGCCCATCCCCGGGACGGTCGTTGACCTTGGCCAGGGCGCCCTGACGACTGGAGTCCACGATCACCTCGCCAGTGCGCAGGTCGGTGACCATCAGGAAGCCCGAACCCGTGATCGCGCCATTGACCAGCGCCGCCACCACTGAGATCTCGGGGGTGGCAGCGAAGAGGTACACCCACGCCTTCTGCCGCACACCCCGGCGCGCGCGGGCCAGGGGATCCCCACCGCCCAAGCGGTACTCCTCGGCCAACCGGGGGAAGCCCGTGATCGCCACGATCCCCTCGAAACCACCGAACTGCGGCACGCCGTCCCTGCCGACCGCTGAGACCGGAGCGGGAGCGAAGGCATCCACGGGAGCCGGGTCGCTGTCTGGCATGGCTCACACGCTACTCGCGCGTCGCCCCGAGCATGCGCTACCCTGTGCTCGATGTTCACCGTGCGACTGCTCCTTGGCAGCCGCGACGGGGCCTGACCAGACCGGCTCCCCTGTCGCGGGTGATCACGTGCGCCGGTTCGAGACCCCCAGGGTCGAACCCCCCACACAGCCCAGGAGCACCACGATCATGAATGCCACCCCACCCGTACCGTACGCACAGCGCACTGCCCAGCAGCCCTCAGCGATGGCCTGGCGGCGCTACTCCCCCTTCACCCCGGTCGGCCTGTCCGACCGGTCATGGCCCAGCAAGGTGATCGACAAGGCGCCCCGGTGGTGCGCCGTCGACCTGCGCGACGGCAACCAGGCCCTCATCGATCCGATGACCCCTGACCGCAAGCGGCGCATGTTCGAGCTGCTGGTGCGGATGGGCTACAAGGAGATCGAGGTCGGGTTCCCCTCGGCCAGCCAGACCGACTTCGACTTCGTCCGGGAGCTGATCGAGCAGGACGTGATCCCCGATGACGTCGTCATCCAGGTCCTGACCCAGTCCCGCGATCACCTCATCGAGCGCACCTTCGAGTCCATCAGGGGCGCCAAGCAGGCCATCGTGCACCTGTACAACTCGACGTCCACATTGCAGCGCAGGGTCGTCTTCGGCCTGGATCGCGATGGGATCAAGGACATCGCCGTGCAGGGCGCCCAGCTGTGCATGAAGTACGCCGAGCAGGTCACGCCGGACACCGACATCTACTACGAGTACTCCCCGGAGTCCTACACGGGCACCGAGCTGGAGTTCGCGGTCGAGGTGTGCAACGCGGTCAACGACGTCTGGCAGCCCACTCCCGAGCGCAAGGTCATCATCAACCTGCCCGCCACGGTCGAGATGGCCACGCCCAACGTCTACGCCGACTCGATCGAGTGGATGCACCGCAACCTGGCCCACCGCGACAGCGTCGTGCTGAGCCTGCACCCGCACAACGACCGCGGCACGGCCGTGGCAGCTGCCGAGCTGGGCTACATGGCCGGCGCTGACCGCATCGAGGGCTGCCTGTTCGGCAACGGCGAGCGCACCGGCAACGTGTGCCTGGTGACGCTGGGCATGAACCTGTTCAGCCAGGGCATCGACCCGCAGATCGACTTCCGCGACATCGACGAGATCCGGCGCACGGTCGAGTACTGCAACCAGCTGCGCGTCCCCGAGCGCCATCCCTACGGCGGGGACCTGGTGTTCACGGCCTTCTCCGGCTCCCACCAGGACGCGATCAACAAGGGCTTCCGGGCCATGTCCGTGGACGCTGGCGCTGCGGGCGTGCCCGTCGAGGACTTCCGCTGGGAGGTGCCCTACCTGCCGATCGATCCACACGACATCGGCCGCACCTACGAGGCAGTCATCCGGGTCAACAGCCAGTCGGGCAAGGGCGGCGTGGCCTACATCATGCGCACCGAGCACGGCCTGGAGCTGCCGCGCCGGCTGCAGATCGAGTTCTCGCAGGTGATCCAGCGGATGACCGACTCGGAGGGTGGCGAGGTGTCGCCTGCGCAGATGTGGGAGATCTTCGCTGACGAGTACCTGCCGGTCGCCGACGCGCCGTGGGGTCGGCTCAAGCTGCGGCACGTGATCGTCGAGTCCGACGTCGAGGGCGCCACCGAGGTGCGCACGGTGATCCGCGACAACGCCCACCATGCACGGGAGTTCGAGGGCATCGGGCACGGAAACGGCCCGATCGCGGCGTTCTGCGATGTACTGGCCGCCCACCACATCGACGTGCGGGTGCTGGACTACAGCGAGCACGCGATGTCGGCCGGCGACGACGCCAAGGCAGCCGCGTTCGTCGAGTGCGCGATCGAGGGTCGGGTGCTGTGGGGCGTGGGTGTGGACTCGTCGATCGTGACCGCCTCACTCAAGGCGATCATCTCGGCGATCAACCGGGCGCAGCGCGACCAGGTGGGCTGAGCTCAGCCCTCGACGATGTCCCCGAGGATCGGGTCCACCTCGATGCCCAGGGACCTCAGGTACGCCTCGCCGGCATCCAGCTGTGCGGGCTCACCGGTCATCTCCAGCACCATCCACCCGAAGTGGTCCTCGATGGCCGCGCGCCGGATGGACGTGACGACGCCGTAATCGACACCGAGGTGGTACACGACGGGCTCGCGGACCTGGGTCTGCGGGAAGGTCAGCCGGACGGGGCGATGCACTTCAGACATGCGACTCACTGTAGTGCCCGTCGATGGCCCACTCCACGCCCATGAGCCGGGACGGCTGGGACTCAACCCGTCGGAAGCAGGCAGAGGATTGCCCTGCCCCGATGAGGCTGGACCTGTGACTGCCCGCCTCAGACCAGGTCGACGCCCTTGACCAGGTCGGCCTCGATCTCGCGGGCCACCCCGTCGAGGACCTCAGCACCGGGCGAGGCGTCAACGGTCAGCACCATGACGGCCTGCCCGCCGATGGCGTCGCGCGAGACCTGCATCCCACCGATGTTGATCCCCGCGTGACCCAGGGCGCCGCCCACGGCACCCACCACGCCCGGCCGGTCCGCATAGCGCATGACGACCAGGTGCTCGGAGAGCGGGACCTCCAGGTCGAAGTCATCGATCTCGACCAGCTTGGCGAGGTCCCTGGGCCCGGACAGGGTGCCGCCGACCCGGACGGAGGTGCCGTCGGTCAGGGCCAGCCGAACACGTACGAGGTTGCGGTGGTCGCCGCCGTCCGCGTCGGTGATGAGCGCGGCCTCGACGCCCCGGTCCTTGGCGATGACCGGCGCATTGACGTAGGAGACCTGCTCCTCGGACAGCGGGGTGAAGACACCCTTCAGGGCCGACAGCTCCAGGACCTTCACATCGTTCTCGGTGATCTCCCCGCGGACCTCGGTCTCGACTGCCGCCACCGGCGCCGTGGCCAGCGCGCTGGCGATCTGACCCAGGGCCTCGGTCAGGGCGAGCATCGGGCGGACGTCGTCGGCGATCGCCCCGCCCTTCACGTTGACCGCATCGGGAACGAGCTCCCCAGCCAGGGCCAATCGGACCGACCTCGCGACTGCGATGCCCGCCTTCTCCTGCGCCTCGTCCGTGGAGGCGCCCAGGTGCGGGGTCACCACGACGTTCTCGAGACCCATCAGCGGCGAGTCCGTGCACGGCTCCTTGGCCCACACGTCGATCCCTGCACCGGCCACGCGGCCATCCACGAGCGCCTCGTAGAGCGCAGCCTCATCGACGATTCCGCCACGTGCCGCGTTGATGATGCGCACGGTCGGCTTCACCTTGTGCAGCGCCTCGTCACCGATCAGGCCGATGGTCTCCGGCGTCTTGGGCAGGTGGACCGTGATGAAGTCACTCTCGGCGAGCAACTCGTCCAGGGAGACCATGCGGATCCCGCTCTGGGCTGCGCGCGCGGGCTGCACATAGGGGTCATAGGCGATCAGCGTCACGCCGAACGCGCTGAGCCTCTGGGCGACGAGCATCCCGATCCGGCCGAGGCCGACCACACCCACGACCTTGTCGGCCAACTCGACGCCGGTGTACTTCGAACGCTTCCACGCCCCACCCTTCAGGGACTCATTGGCCGGGGCGATGTGCCGCGCGCTGGCCAGCAGCAGGGCGACCGCGAGTTCGGCGGCCGAACCGATGTTGGACGTGGGCGCATTGACCACCATGACGCCGGCCTGGGTGGCAGCCGCGACGTCGACGTTGTCCAGGCCCACGCCAGCCCGTGCGACGACCTTCAGCCGGCGCGCAGCCGCGATGGCCTCGGCGTCGACCTTCGTGGCCGACCGGATCAGGATCGCATCGACATCGGCGATCTCGGTGAGCAGTTGCCCCCGATCGGAACCGTCACAGTAGCGGACCTCGAAGTCGGGCCCGAGCGCCTCAACAGTGGCTGGGCTGAGTTCCTCGGCGATCAGGACGATGGGCTTGCTCACGGTAGGCACCTCTGGACGGTCCACGGGGTCGATCCCCACGGCTGGCCCAATTCTAGCGACCAGCACGCAGAGGTCCCCCGCACCCCGAAGGTCCCGAACCACCCCGCGAACGACCCTGAAGGGGCCGGTGGGAGCCCGGCCCACCGAGCGATTGCGGGGTCACCCAGGTGGAGTCATCCTTGGCCCATGCCTGGGCAGTCACACCCCGATCGCAGAAGAAGTGCGGTCGTCAACGCGTGGGTCGTCGCGCTCCTCGCGGTCGTACCAGCGCTGAGCGCAGTGGACAGGACCGAGGTTGCTGCGACCGGAACCGGTCCGTGGGGATGTCAGACCTGTCGGATCCCGTCCCCGCCCACGACACCGGACCTGCCCTCGACCTGGCGGCTGCCTGCAGAAGTTGCCCGGGCAACTTCGCCTGCACCTGCATCCGAATGCACCAGTCCGGGCGAAGTAGGACTAGAGGGCGCGCTGGACGACCTCGCCATGTGCCCCCCGTGAAGACCTCCTGAGGGGCAAGTGACCCCCCAGAGCCTCGGCTCCGGGGGGTCACCTGCTTCAGGTCATCGCAGCAGGGCACGAGCTCACCGTGCCGCAGTGCCCTCCTGGTAGTCGTTGTCCGAGGTCTGCACCCAGGACATCAGCTGGCGCAGCTGGCGTCCGGTCTCCTCGATGGGATGCGCCTCGCCCTCGGCGCGCAGCGCATGGAACTCCGGCGCCCCGGCGTCCTGGTCGGCGATGAACCGGGCGGCGAAGGCACCCGACTGGATGTCGGCCAGCACCGCCCGCATGTTCTCCTTCACCTGCGTGTCGATGACCCTCGGACCCGACACGTAGTCGCCGTACTCGGCGGTGTCCGAGATGCTCCAGCGCTGCTTGGCGATGCCTCCCTCGTACATGAGGTCGACGATGAGCTTCAGCTCGTGCAGGCACTCGAAGTAGGCGACCTCCGGCTGGTATCCGGCCTCGGTCAGGACCTCGAACCCGGTCTGGACCAGCTTGGACGCACCACCACAGAGCACCGCCTGCTCGCCGAAGAGGTCGGTCTCGGTCTCCTCGGTGAAGGTGGTCTGGATCCCGCCGGCGCGCAGCGCACCGATCGCCTTGGCGTAGGACAGGGTCAGCGGCCAGGCGCTGCCGGAGGCGTCCTGCTCGACGGCGACGATCGCGGGCACCCCACGCCCGGCCACGTACTCACGACGGACCAGGTGCCCGGGGCCCTTGGGGGCGACCATGCAGACGTCCACGTCCGCCGGCGGCTGCACATAGCCGAAGCGGATGTTGAAGCCGTGGGCGAAGAACAGGGCGTCGCCCGGGTTGAGGTTCGGCGCGATCGCCTCCGCGTACAGCCCGCGTTGGGCCGGGTCCGGCACGAGCACCATGATCAGGTCGGCCTCTGCGCACGCGGTGCCGGGGTCCACGACCCGCAGGCCCTCACCCTCCGCCTTCGCCCGGCTCCTCGATCCCTCGGCCAGGCCGACGCGAACGTCGACACCTGAATCGCGCAGGCTCAGCGCGTGGGCATGGCCCTGGCTGCCGTACCCGAGGACGGCGACCTTGCGGCCCTGGATGATCGCCAGATCGGCATTGTCGTCGTAGAACAGTTGCGCCACTGGGGGCTCCTTGCGTGGTGGTGGGTGGTGGGACGCGGGCCCACCGGGAATGGGCTGATTCTGTCAGGTGTGAGCGCCTCGGCCCGAGCGGGCCTCAGGCGCTGCGATCGATCGGGCGCAGAGCACGCTCGGTCATCGACTTCGAGCCGCGGCCCAGGGCGACCACCCCGGACTTCACGATCTCGCGGATGCCGAAGGGCTCGAGCACCCGCAGCAGCGCCTCGAGCTTGTCCCGGCTTCCGGTCGCCTCGATGGTGACGGCGTCGGGAGCCACGTCGATGACGTTGGCACGGAACAGCTGGACGGTCTCCAGGACGTGGCTGCGTGACGAGGCATCGGCGCGCACCTTGACCAGCATGAACTCCCGCTGCACAGAGGTCGCCGGCTCGAGCTCCACGATCTTGAGCACGTTGATCAGCTTGTTCAGCTGCTTGGTGACCTGTTCGAGCGGCAGGCCCTCGACCTCGACGACCAGGGTGATCCGGGAGACCTCCGGCGTCTCGGTCTGGCCCACGGCCAGGGACTCGATGTTGAACCCCCGCCGCGAGAACAGCCCCGCGATCCGGGCCAGGACACCTGGCTGGTCCTGGACCAGCACGCTCAGTGTGTGACGGCTCATCGCTCAGTCCTCCCGGTCCCACTTCGGCGCCATGTCGCGCGCGTGCTTGATGTCGGAGTTGCTGGTCCCGGCGGCCACCATGGGCCAGACCATGGCGTCCTTGTGCACCCGGAAGTCCACCACGACGGGCCGATCGGTGATCGCCATCGCCTTCTCGATCGTGGCGTCCACCTCCTCGGCGGAGTCGCAGCGCAGGCCGACCGCGCCGTAGGCCTCGGCGAGCATGACGAAGTCGGGCACGTCGTGGGAGTGCAGGTCGGTGTTGGAGTAGCGCTCGCTGTAGAACAGGGTCTGCCACTGTCGCACCATCCCCAGGGCGCCGTTGTTGATCAGCGCCACCTTGATCGGGATCTTGTTGATCGTGCAGGTCGCCAGCTCCTGGTTGGTCATCTGGAAGCAGCCATCACCATCGACGGCCCAGACGACCTTGTCGGGGGCCCCGACCTGGGCGCCCATGGCAGCGGGCACCGCGAAGCCCATCGTGCCCAGGCCGCCCGAGTTGATCCACGTGCCCGGGTTCTCGTACTCGACGAACTGGGCGGCCCACATCTGGTGCTGACCGACGCCGGCCACGTACAGGGCGTCAGGTCCGGCGATCTTGCCGAGCCGCTCGATGACGTACTGCGGAGCCAGGGACCCGTCGTCGGGGATGTCGTAGCCCAGCGGGTACTTGTCCAGCCATCGGTCGAGCTCCGCCCACCAACTGTCGAGGTCGAAGCTGCGTCCGGCGGCGAGCTCGGCCTGCAGCGTGCTGACCAACTCGGCGATGACCTCCTTGGCATCACCCACGATCGGCACGTCGGCACGCCGGTTCTTCGAGATCTCGGCCGGATCGATGTCGGCGTGGATCACCTTGGCATCCGGTGCGAAGGTCGAGAGCTGCCCGGTGACGCGGTCGTCGAACCGGGTGCCCAGGGCGATGAGCAGGTCCGAGGACTGCAGCGCGCCGACCGCGGCCACCGTCCCGTGCATGCCCGGCATCCCCAGGTTCTGCTTGTGGCTGTCGGGGAAGGCTCCCCGAGCCATCAACGTGGTCACGACCGGGATCCCGGTCAGCTCGGCCAGCGCGAACAACTCATCCGAGGCGCCCGAACGGATGATCCCGCCCCCGACGTAGAGGACCGGCTTGTGGGACTCGAGCATCAGCCGGGCGGCCTCACGCACCTGCTTGGTGTGCGGACGCGTCGTCGGCCTGTACCCGGGCAGGTCCAGGCGGGTCGGCCAGACGAAGGTGGTCTGGGCCTGCAGCGCGTCCTTGGAGATGTCCACCAGGACGGGGCCGGGACGGCCAGTGCTGGCCAGGTGGAACGCCTCGGCGATCGCCCGGGGGATGTCATCGGCGTTGGTCACCAGGTAGTTGTGCTTGGTGACCGGCATCGTGATGCCACGGATGTCGGCCTCCTGGAAGGCATCGGTGCCGATGGCCGCCGAGTTCACCTGGCCTGTGATGGCCACCATCGGCACCGAGTCCATGTACGCGTCAGCGATCGGCGTCACCAGGTTGGTGGCTCCCGGCCCGGAGGTCGCCATGCAGACCCCGACCCGACCGGTCGCGTACGCGTAGCCCGCTGCTGCATGCCCTGCGCCCTGCTCGTGGCGGACGAGGATGTGCCGGACCTGGGTGGAGTCCATCAGCGGGTCGTATGCCGGCAGGATCGCGCCACCGGGGATGCCGAATACCGTGTCGACACCCGCGGCCTCCAGCGAGCGGACGAGGCTGCTGGCCCCGCTGATCGTTTCGGGGGGTGGGGTCTGTGCCGTCGACATCGTCGGTTCCCTTGCTCTCGGTTCGGCTCTTCGGTGCTGATCCTGCCAGTGCTGTTGCTGTGCAAATGAAAGACCCCGTGCCCATCAGGGTCACGAGGTCACGTCGGAGTAGGGAACAGTCAGGCTGGGGTTCCCACCCCGGCGTGTGTCGCTACTACGAGAATTCGCATGGGCTCATCATGGACGCGCCCGGCCCGGGAGCGCAACCCCGGGCCCCAAACGTCCACCATGTGAGATGACGCGTTCCACGTGGCGGCCGGAAGGCGCCAACGGCGTCGACTGCCCGTGGCCCGTGGCCGGCGAGGTCAGTCGCAGACCGCACCCTTCGACGCCGAGCCCACGAGCTTGGCGTACTTGGCCAGCACGCCACGGTCATAGCGCGGGGGCAGGGGCTCCCACGTGGCTCGACGCTGGGCGAGCTCTGCGTCATCGACG
Organism: uncultured Actinomycetes bacterium; assembly: GCA_963697345.1. Taxonomy (GTDB): domain Bacteria; phylum Actinomycetota; class Actinomycetes; order S36-B12; family CAIYMF01; genus Prado023. The sequence continues at coordinate 15,779 of CAVONS010000016.1, forward strand.
AGCAGGTCGAGGGTCCGGTTCGGGATGTCGATGCGCACCCGGTCGCCCTCGGCCACCAGCGCGATCGGGCCCCCGTCGACAGCCTCCGGCGCGACGTGGCCCACGCACAGGCCCGTGGTTCCCCCGGAGAACCGACCGTCGGTGATCAGGAGCACGTCCTTGCCGAGCCCGGCGCCCTTGATGGCGGCGGTGATCATGAGCATCTCGCGCATGCCCGGGCCGCCCTTCGGGCCCTCGTAGCGGATGATGACGACGTCGCCGGCCTGGATCGTGCCGTCCTCCAGGGCATCCATCGCGGCGCGCTCGCGCTCGAACACCCGGGCCGGGCCCTCGAAGACCTCCACCGGGATGCCCGCGTTCTTCACCACGGCGCCCTCGGGCACGAGCGAACCACCGAGGATCGTGATCCCGCCGGCCCCGCCCAGGGGGTCGCTGATCGCGCGAAGGATGGTGCCGTCGGGGTCCGGGGGATTCACCTCGGCCAAGTTCTCGGCGACCGTGCGCCCGGTCACCGTCAGGCAGTCGCCGTGCAGCAGCCCGGCGTCGAGCAGCGCGCGCATGACGACCGGCACTCCCCCGACCCGGTCCATGTCGCTCATCACGAAGCGGCCGAACGGCTTGAGGTCGCCGAGCAGCGGGACCTTGGCGCCGATGCGCTGGAAGTCCTCCATGTCGAGGTCGACGTCAGCCTCGTGGGCAATGGCCAGCAGGTGCAGCACGGCGTTCGTGGAGCCGCCGAGCGCCATGACCACGGCGATCGCGTTCTCCAGGGACTTCCTCGTGATGATGTCGCGGGTGGTGATCCCCTGGCGCAGCATCTCCACGACGGCCTCGCCCGAACGTCGCGAGAAGCCGTCGCGGCGGCGGTCCACGGCTGGCGGTGCTGCCGAGCCGGGCAGGCTCATACCCATCGCCTCAGCGGCCGAGGCCATGGTGTTGGCCGTGTACATACCACCACAGGCCCCCTCACCGGGGCAGATCGCCCGCTCGATCTCATCGACCTCCTCCCGGCTGATGAGCCCGCGTGCGCATGCACCGACGGCCTCGAACGCGTCGATGATCGTGACATCACGGTCGCCGACCCGCCCGGGGAGGATCGAGCCGGCGTAGACGAAGACGGAGGCCACATCCAGTCGCGCGGCGGCCATCAGCATGCCCGGAAGCGACTTGTCACAGCCGGCGAACGTGACCATCCCGTCGAGGCACTCGGCCTGCATGACCGCCTCGACGGAGTCGGCGATGATCTCGCGGCTGACCAGCGAGAAATGCATGCCCTCGTGACCCATCGAGATCCCATCGGAGACCGAGATGGTGCCGAACTGCAGCGGGTAGCCACCACCGGCGTGCACGCCCTCCTTGGCTGAGCGGGCCAGACGCTCCAGGGACAGGTTGCAGGGCGTGATCTCGTTCCAGCTGGAGGCGATGCCGATCTGGGGCTTCGGGAAGTCCTCGTCGGACATGCCCACGGCCCGCAGCATCCCGCGTGCGGCGGCGCGCTCGAGGCCATCGGTGACGGTACGGCTGCGGGGCTTGATGTCGGGGGTTGTGGTCATGGCGGCAAGCGTAGTGCGCGGCCGCCGTCGGCGGCTCCCGCCGTCAAGGATCCGTCCGCGGCCTCACGACCAGCACGGATCGCACAGCCCTCACCCTGTTCACGGGCCACGGCAGCGTGATCACGCGGGAGCGGATACCACGTTGGCCAGCGGCTCACCCGCCACATACCGCTCCAGCTGGGCGGTGAGAAGTCGCCGGGCCCGGGGCAGGAACGCCGAGGTGTTGCCACCGACGTGCGGGCTGATGAGCACCCCCGGCGCGCGCCACAGGGGGTGGTCGACCGGCAGGGGCTCCGGGTCGGTGACATCCAGGGCCGCCCGCAGCCGCCCACTCACGCACTCGGCGAGCAGCGCATCGGTGTCCACGACCGGCCCGCGGGCGACGTTCACCAGAAGGGCGCCGTCGTGCATCCGCGCCAGGAATGCACCGTCGACCAGGTGCGTGGTCCCCGGCGTGAGCGGGACGATGAGCAGCACGACGTCGGCGCCCGGCAGCAGGTCGGCCAGCTCGGACATCGCGTGGACGTGGTGTCCGTCGACCTCGCGGGCGGTCCTGGCCACCGCCACGATCTCGCACTCGAATCCGGCGAGGCGACGGGCGATCGCGCGGCCTATGGAACCGAACCCGACGATCACCACGCGCTTGTCGGCCAGGGACTCGTGGCGCGCGTAGGACCAACTGCCCCGCGGCATCGCCCGGGCGAAGTCATCGATGCGGCGCAGGCTGGCGATCGTCAGACCGATCGCGAGCTCTGCCGTCGAGGCGTCGTGCACGCCGGCGGCATTGCACAGGGCCACACCCGGCGGCAGCTGGGCCAGGACGTTGTCCACCCCGGCGGTCAGCGTCTGGACCACCCGCAGGGCGGGCAGGCGCCCCATCAGGGCGAGATCTGTGGCCGAGGATGTGTACGGCGGGACGAAGAACTCGACGTCGGCGGCCAGCGCAGGCTCCGGGTCACCGGGATCCCAGGCCACGACCTGCACTCCCGGCACCGTGGGCAGGCCTTCGAGGACTTCGGTCGGCATCAGGGTGAGCACGCCGCGAGAGTAGCCAATGGATCGAGGCGAGGTGTGCCGCGGTTGTGGTCGAAAGGGAGGCCTGCTGGCCACCCGTCGGCGCACTTCGCCGCAGTTCGGGTCGATAGAGCCGCGCTCTGGGGCCCGGGATCGACCACTGGGGTGGCGAAGTCCACGACCCAGGCCCGCGCAGGGGTCGGGATCAACCACAACAGTGGCGAAGTTGGCCACGGGCCGCGGCGCGGCAGCGGGACGGCCAGCAGTCCCCGCCAGGTGGCGCTCAGCCCAGTGGCGGGGTCACCACGACGGCTCCGGCCCGGTGCTCGACACGTGAGCCGTGTCCGAGGGTCCAGACCGACTGCCGGCCCTTGACCTCCCACTCCACGGGGCCACCGACCAGGGCGGTGTCCTCGTCGATCCCCAGCACGGTGATCCCCTCCGGGGCGTGCAGCAGGACTCTCGTGAGCAGGTCCGGGGCCCAGCCGAGCATCTTGTCGAAGTGCGGGATCACTCTCAGATGCGGCAGCAGGCCGAGACCGGAGTCCGCGGGTCGGTGAAGGGCCCGCACCTGCGGCACCCACGCGGTCATGGCCATCGCGCCGGCGCTGCATCCGGCCAGCGCCGCCCCCTGCTGCCAGGCCTGGAGCACCTCCCGCCACAGCAGCGAGTCGCGCAGCGCGCCGGCCAGATGGGACGGACTCCCACCCGACATGTACACCAGCCCGGCGCCCCGGACCTGGTCGGCGATCGCCGGGTCATCGGCATCGCGACGATCGTGGACGGGCAGGGGCACGGCCTCGACGCCCAGGCGCTCCGCCTGCTCTGCGCCCAGCCGGGTCCAACGCGCCAGGACGTTCGGCCCCTCGGGGGCCGCCGCGGTGGGGATCTGGACGTACTTGGGCGGACGACCGGCGAGCAGATCCCGCTCGATCTCGAGCATCACGGGCAGGTACTCCCCCGACCCGACGAGCGCAATGGGCCCAGGTGTCATGCCCACACCCAGGTGGAACCCTCGCGGCTGTCGCGCACCTCGACTCCCAGGCCGGTCAACGCATCACGCAGGGTGTCGCTGGCCGCCCAGTCGCCTGCCGCACGACTTGCGGCACGAACATCGACCAGCGTCTGCACCGCTCGGCCCGCCAACTCACGATCGAGTTGGGATGCAGCCTCATCGGCGCGCCGGAGCAGGGCGACCACCGCGGCCCGTTCTCGGGCAGCGGCCTCGGGCAGTGCTGCAAGGATGTCGCTGGCGAGCTGCTCGGGATCTGGGTCCGTGGGATCACCGACCGCGGCCAGGCCCGCGTCGGCCCCTGGTGCCGGATCGGACGCGCCGGCCCTGGCGGGGTCCTGCTGGGCAAGCCCTCCCGTGGGCTGTGGGGCAAGCGGCCGTGGGTCGTCGACCAACCCCACAGCGCCGGGGGCGCCGAGTGCTGCCACCCGCCGCTCGAGGTCGGCGATCGGCAGACTCGTGCCCGCTGGCAGCACGTCCTCGACGCCGGCGACACGCAGCGTCACGCCCCCGCGCCCGTTGACGGAGAGCGTGCGCGCATCGAGGTCCAGGACGAGGGCCGTGTGCTCATCGACGCCGAGCAGGAAGCCGCCGTCCAGCTCCCCCTCGATCTGTTCCAGCCGGCGACCGCCGAGGTAGCAGTACCGGGTGTCGTGGGTCCCGCCCTCGCGGTTGTCGTAGTGCGGGACCACGGCGCAGGTCCATCCGAGGAGCCGGAACATGAGATCCAGGCCGGGCTCCCAGCGCGGGTCCTCCCCGACCTTGTAGATCTCATACACAGGCAGGGCCCAGCGCCCCAACGTCACGGCTGCCGCCGAGGCAATGACCAGGGCCCCGGCGCTGCCCGGCTCGAGGACGTCGGCCAGTGCGTCGGGAACGGCCGTGCCCTCCCAGCACCGACGCGCGTAGCTCGGCGACCCCGGGCCGGCGAACAACCAGTCCGCCCCACGGATGTCGGCCAGCGCCGTCTCCACGGTCAACGCGTCAGCTGAGGCCGGCAGCCAGATGCGGGTCAGCGGGTGCCCGAGGGACTCGGTGAAGTACTGATTGATCTTCGCGACCAACTCGTCGGCGTTCTCCTGAAAGGCGAACGGGCTGTCCATCAGTCGGCAGTCCGCGTCCTCGGGCAGCGAGCCGAAGACGGCCCGATGCACACCGAGCATGCCCGTGGTCGTCTCCCCGGAGCCCATGATGACCAATGTCCTTGTCACCGACTGCACACTAGACGCCGCGGGCCGCAGGCGCATGCCGCCGTTCCGGACCGGCCCGATGGGCTCGTCCTAGCGGGGCCCGCTCACCTGCGTGGATCGATCCCGCTAGGCTCGGCACGTCCCAGCCGACGGGCACCCGTCAGCCGTTCGATCAGGAGAAGCGCCCATGTCCCTCGCCACCCCCGCCCCCGGGGTCATTGCCGATGTCTTCGGACGCACAGCGGTCCGTAACGCCGTACTGGTCCTCACCGGTGCCGCGTTCGTCGGCCTGGCCGCCCAGGTGGCCATCCCCCTGCCGTTCACCCCCGTTCCGCTGACCGGGCAGACCTTCGCCGTCCTGCTGACCGCTGCTGCTCTGGGTACGTGGCGTGGGATCGCGTCGATGGCCCTGTACGCCATCGCGGGCCTGGCGGGCGTCCCGTGGTTCGCCGGTGGCTCGAGCGCCTTCAACGGTGGGGCACTGGTGGTCAGCTTCGGCTACGTCGTGGGCTTCATCGCCGCAGCCGCGCTCGTCGGCTGGTTGGCCCAGCGCGGCGCCACCCGTACCGCGCTGCGGACAGCGGGGCTCATGGTCCTCGGCAATGCCGTGATCTACACCTTCGGCGCCCTCTGGCTGGCCGCCGCGATCGGCGTGTCGCTGACCCAGGCGATCTCACTGGGCGTCACGCCCTTCCTGCTCGGCGACGCACTCAAGGTCGCCCTCGCCGCAGGGCTGTTCCCCTTGGCATGGGCGGCTGTGGAGAAGTTCACCACGAAGTAGGGCGCCCCCCGTCCGGGCGCCCGGACCTGCGTCCGCGACGGAGTCGGACGAGAGGAGTCGGCCGTGCCCGGGACAAGCGCGATCGACGTTGCGCTGAGCCAGGCAAGGTCCGGGCTGGACCGCGTCAGCGTCGCCGACCTCGTCGACGAGGTCGCTGCGGGGGGCCTCCTGGTCGACACCCGGCCGGTGGAGCAACGCGCCCGGGATGGCGCACTGATCGGCGCGATCGTCATCGACCGCAACGTCCTCGAGTGGCGCGTGGACCCGACGTGCCCCCATCGGATCCCCCAGGCGACAGGGCTCGGCCTGAGGATCATCGTGGTCTGCAACGAGGGCTACTCGTCCAGCCTCGCCGCTGCTTCGCTCCAACGGCTGGGCCTGGTCCGCGCCACTGACCTGGTGGGCGGCTTCCAGGCCGTCCTGGCCCACCGGCCGGAGTTGGTCGGCCCGCCCGCGGCGCAGGGGCACTGAGCCACGCCCGTGCGGGCTCGGGCTACCCCTCGACGCCGAGGCGCTCGAAGATCAGCTCCCGGACCCGGGCCGCGTCGGCCTGCCCGCGCGTGGCCTTCATCACGGCACCGACGATCGCTCCAGCGGCCTGGAGCTTGCCGCCGCGGATCTTCTCGGCGACGTCCGGCTGTGCGGCGAGGGCGTCGTCAATGGCGGCCAGCAGCGGGCCGTCGTCTGAGACGACCGCGAGCCCACGGGACGTGACGACGTCCGTCGGTGATCCCTCGCCGCCCAGGACCCCTTCGATGACCTGGCGGGCCAGCTTGTCGTTGACGGTCCCCGCGACGACCAGTGACTCGAGCTCGGCGACCTGCTCGGGATCGATGGACAGGTCGGCCAGCTCCACGCCCTGGTCCTTGGCGATCCGTGACAGCTCCCCGGTCCACCACTTGCGTGCGGCGGCCTGGTCCGCGCCTGCGGCGATGGTGGCCTCCACGAGGTCCAGCGCACCGGCGTTGACGACAGAGGCCATCTCGTGGTCGGGGATGCCCCACTGCGCTGCCAAGCGGCTGCGCCGCACCGCGGGGTTCTCCGGAAGGGTCGCGCGCAGCCTCTCCACCCACTCCCGCTCCGGGGCGATGGGCACGAGGTCGGGCTCGGGGAAGTAGCGGTAGTCCTCGGACTCCTCCTTGATCCGACCCGAGGTCGTCAGGCCGGTGTCCTCGTGCCAGTGCCTGGTCTCCTGCACGACGCTGCCACCCGCGGTCAACAGGGCTGCCTGCCGCCCGATCTCGTAGCGGACAGACCGCTCCACCGATCGCAGGGAGTTCACGTTCTTGGTCTCCGAACGCGTCCCGAAGGCCGCGTCGGCGTCTGGGCGCAACGAGACGTTCACGTCACACCTCAGGGAACCCTGCTCCATCCTGACGTCGGAGACCCCGAGGGCGCGCAGCAGCTCACGCAGCGCGCTCACGTACGCCTTGGCCACCTCCGGGGCATACCGGCCAGCACCTTCCAGCGGCTTGGTGACGATCTCGATCAGCGGAATCCCGGCACGGTTGTAGTCGACCAGGGAGTAGTCGGCGCCATGGATGCGACCGGTGGCCCCTCCGACGTGGCTGTTCTTGCCGGTGTCCTCCTCCATGTGGGCCCGCTCGATGCCCACGCGGTACGTCTGGCGACCCTCCGGGGTCTCGTAGTCGACATCGAGGAACCCGTCGAAGCAGATCGGCTCGTCGTACTGGCTGGTCTGGAAGTTCTTCGGCATGTCCGGGTAGAAGTAGTTCTTGCGCGCGAACCGGCACCACTGCGCCACCTCGCAGTTGAGGGCCAGCCCGATGCGCATGGCCGACTCGACCCCGATCCGGTTCAGCGCCGGCAGCGCCCCGGGCAGGCCCAGGCAGACAGGGCACACCTGCGTGTTCGGCTCCGCACCGAAGACCGTGGAGCATCCGCAGAACATCTTCGTGGCCGTGTTCAGCTCGACGTGCACCTCGAGCCCCAGCACGGGGTCGAAGGCCGCCATAGCGGAGTCGAAGTCCATCACGTCATCCGTTGCCCGGCTCATCGTGGCGACCCCCCTGCCTGTTCGCGACCTTGCGACACCGAGCCGTAGGGCGATGATTCGATCAACAGGCCGCCCCAGCGGTTGAACAGCTCACGTTCCAGGGCACCACCCACGCGGTACAGCCGGTCGTCGGCCAGCGCCGGGGCGATGATCTGCAGCCCGACCGGTAGGCCGTCCTCCGGTGCCAGCCCGACGGGCAGGCTCATCGCCGCGTTGCCGGCCAGGTTGACCGGGATGGTGGCGACGTCGTTGAGGTACATGGCCAGCGGGTCGTCGAGCTTCTCGCCGAGCTTGAAGGCGGTGGTCGGGGCCGTGGGCGAGATCAGGACGTCGACCTGGTCGAAGGCCGCGGCAAAGTCCCGCTGGATCAGGGTGCGCACCTTCTGCGCCGAGCCGTAGTACGCGTCGTAGTAGCCGCTGGACAGTGCGTAGGTGCCCAGCATGATGCGCCGCTTCACCTCCGCGCCGAAGCCGGCCTCTCGGCTCAGGCTCATGACCTCCTCCACCGAACGACTGCCGTCGTCACCGACCCGCACGCCGTAGCGGATGCCGTCGAACTTCGCCAGGTTGCTCGAGGCCTCGCTGGGGAGGATCAGGTAGTAGGCGGCCAGGGCGTAGTCGAATGAGGGGCAGGAGACCTCCACGATCTCTGCTCCGAGCTTCTCAAGCAGGGCGACAGCCTCGGCGAAGCGCTGGCGGACCCCGGGCTGGTAGCCCTCGCCACCCAGTTCCTTGACCAGCCCGATGCGCATCCCGGCAACATCGGCACGCTTGGCCGCCGCGACTACCTCGGGGACGGGCTCGCGCAGCGAGGTCGAGTCCATCGGGTCGTACCCGGCGATGGCCTCATGCAGCAGGGCCGCGTCCAGGACAGTGCGGGCACACGGTCCGGCCTGGTCCAACGACGACGCCAGCGCGACCAGGCCGTAGCGCGACACTCCCCCGTAGGTCGGCTTCACGCCAACGGTGCCGGTCACGGCTGCCGGCTGGCGGATGGAGCCACCGGTGTCGGTGCCGATCGCCAACGGCGCCTCGTAGGCCGCGATAGCCGCCGCCGAGCCGCCGCCGGACCCACCGGGGATGCGCTCGAGGTCCCACGGGTTGTGCGTCGGTCCGTAGGCTGAGTGCTCCGTGGAGGAACCCATCGCGAACTCGTCCATGTTGGTCTTGCCGAGGATCACGATGCCGGCCTCGCGCAGGCGGCGGGTCACGGTCGCGTCATAGGGCGGCCGCCATCCCTCGAGGATCCGGGATCCACAGGTGGTGGGCACGCCCTTCATCGTCAGGACGTCCTTGAGCGCCAGGGGAACCCCGGCCAGCGGCCCGAGGGAGGCACCCGCCGCCCGCGCGGAGTCGATGTCGTCCGCGGAGCGCAGGGCGCCCTCGACGATCGACATGGAGGAAGGCGTGGATGTCGCCGTCGACGGCCTCGATCCGGTCCAGGTGAGCCGTGGCCACCTCGCGCGCCGAGACCGCCCTGCTGGTCATCAGCTCGGAGAGCTGCGAGGCGGTGAAGCGCGTCAGGTCGGGAGGGGAGGTCATCGGGCTCACTCCTCGTCCAGGATCCGTGGCACGCGGAAGCGGCCGTCCTCGGCAGCCGGGGCGGCGGCCAGGGCCTCTGCCTGATCCAGACTCGGACGCGCCACGTCCTCGCGGAACACGTTCTGCAGCGGCATCGGGTGCGACGTGGCCGGGACATCCGGGGTCGCGACCTCGGTCACCCGGGCCACCGCGCCGAGGATGTCGGCCAGCTGCGCGCTGTAGTGATCCAGTTCGTCGTCGGTCAGGGACAGGCGGGCCAGACGGCCGAGGTGGGCCACCTGCTCACGCGTGATCGCCGATGTGTTCTCAGGCATGCGCACATCCTAGGTGGGCGCCAGTGGGCCTCGACCTACTCCCCGACCCTGGCGACTGCTGTCGCCGCGTCCGGACCCTGCTCCAGCAGGACGGCGAATCCGTCGGCGTCGAGCACAGGACGAGCCAGGGCGATCGCCTTGTCGGCCTTCGAGCCGGCGTTCTCGCCGACGACCACGAAGTCGGTCTTCTTCGACACGGACGAGGCGACCTTGCCCCCGAGCGAGGTCACCGCCTCCGCGGCGCTGTCGCGGGTGAAGCCCGGCAGGGACCCGGTGATCACCACGGTGAGTCCTGCCAGCGGCTGCGGGCCCTTCTCGACGACGTCGTCGGCCAGCCGGACGCCCGCTGCGCGCCACTTGTCCACCACCACGCGATGCCAGTCGACGCCGAACCACTCGAGCACGGCCTCGGCGATGATCGGACCCACACCCTCGGTGGCCGCCAGCTGCTCCACCGATGACTGCGCGATCGCGTCCAGCGAGACCAGTTCGCGGGCCAGGGCCTGCGCGGCGGTGGGCCCGACATGCCGGATCGACAGGGCAACCAGCACCCGCCACAGCGGTGCGGACTTGGCCTCCTCCAACTGCGCGAGCAGGACCTCGGCGTTCGCGCTGAGCTGCGGCCCCACCTCGCCGGCCCGGGGGGCGCGCGTGAAGAAGGGAACCGTGCGCAGGGTGGCGGCGTCCAGGGCGAAGACGTCGCCCTCATCACGAACCACTCCCGATTCGAGGAGTGCCACCGCGGCCTTCCAGCCCAATCCCTCGATGTCGAACGAACCCCGGGACGCCACATGGAAGATCCGCTCACGCAGCTGAGCCGGGCAGGATCGCGTGTTGGGGCAGCGGATGTCGACGTCGCCGTCCTTGGCCGGCGCCAGGGTCGTGCCACACTCCGGGCACTGGGTGGGCATCACGAAGCCCCGCTCAGCGCCCGTGCGCTCCTCGACCACCGGACCGATCACCTCGGGGATGACGTCCCCGGCCTTGCGCAGGAAGATGAGGTCGCCGATGAGCACCCCCTTGCGCTCGACCTCACTGGCGTTGTGCAGCGTGGCCATCTCCACGGTCGAGCCCGCCACCTTCGCCGGAGACATCACCGCGTAGGGAGTCACCCGACCGGTGCGACCCACATTGACCCGGATGTCCAGAAGGCGCGTGCGCACCACCTCGGGCGGGTACTTGAAGGCGATCGCCCAGCGCGGCGCACGGGAGGTGGCTCCGAGTTGGGCCTGCAGGTCGAGGTCATCGACCTTGATGACCACGCCGTCGATCTCGTGCTCCACGTCATGGCGGTGCTCGGCGTAGTAGTCGACGAACTCCTGGACAGCGGCGAGGTCAGTGACCACCTTGGCGCGTTCGGAGGTCGGCAGCCCGAGCCCGCGCAGCACCTCGTACCCGTGGGACTGGGTCTCGGTCGCCAGCCCGACGCGCGCGCCCACCCCGTGGACCGTGAGCCGCAGGCGCCCCATGTTGGTGCGGACGCGCTGCACCTCGGCGGCCATCCGGGCCACCCGGTCCTGGGCGCGCGCCACCACACCCGCGCCCGCCCCCCTGGCTTGCGCGGATGAGAGGGCGGCCTGCGCCCTGGCCAACTCCTCCTCGCGTCGGTCGATCCGCTGGCGCAACGTCCCGGCGGCGGTGTTGCGGGGGTTGGCGAACGGGGAGCGGCCCAGGGCCAGCTGCTCGTCATTGATCCGCTCGAAGTCCGCGACCGGGAAGAAGACCTCCCCCCGGACCTCGACCAGCTCCGGCACACCCGCCCCCTCGACCGGCGTCAGTCGCACGGGGATCGCATCGATGAATCGCGCGTTGTACGTGACGTCCTCCCCCACTCGACCGTCGCCGCGGGTGGCGACCGTGGCCAGCCGCCCACCCCGATAGACGATGTCGACGGCCAGGCCATCGATCTTCAGCTCACAGAGCACCGGCGGGAAGCGGTCCACGGCCCCCTCGACCCGCTCGGCCCAGGCGGTGAGCTCCTCGACGGTGAACGCGTTGTCCAACGAGTACAGCCGCTGCAGGTGCTCCACCGGATCGAACATCTCCGCCCGCGCACCACCGACGGACTGTGTCGGCGACTCAGCGGAGGCCAGCTCGGGGTGGGCAGCCTCCAGCGCGACGAGCTCGACGAACAGCGCGTCGTACTCCGCGTCGGAGAGCCTCGGGGCGTCGTGCTGGTAGTACGCCGTGCGCGCCGCCTGCACCTGCTCGACCAGATCGGCCCAGCGCGCCCCGGCGTCGTCAGTCTGTGTCACGCCCGCAGGCTATCGCCGGCCACCGACATCTGCGCCTGGTTGCTAGTCCGACGTCTCCAGCATTCGTGCCGCCTCCCGCAGGAGCCCACCCACGTCGCGCGCCCAACTCGGGGAGGCCCCGGCAAGCCCGCAGGTGGGGCTGAGCCAGGAGCGTGCCCCCACATCCGCGATCCCGTACCCGATCCTGCCCCACGTTGCCGTGACTGAGCGCGCCACCGACTCGGACGTGGTCGCCGCACCGTCCACGCTCGGCGCCAGGCCCAGAACGACGACACCGCCGGCCTCCCACCACGCACCCAGAGCCGCATCGGCGGCCTGCCCGATGAGGCCAGCATCCACTGCCACGCCTGCGAACCCCGCCCGGCCGAGGGTGTCGAAGGCGACGTCGGCGGCGCACGTGTGGGCCACGGTCCTGACAGCACCGGCCGTGTCGGCGGACGCGCGCACTGCGGCCAGCCCAGCCACGACCTCGGGCTGATCAGGGACGCGCAGTGCGCCGCGCCCGCTGGGCGTGCGGACGTGACCGGCCAGGACAGTCGACAGTGCCGGCTCGTCCACCTGGACCACGATCTGGGCGCCCGGGATCCGCCGCCGAACGTCCTGGACGTGGGCCGCCACGGACTCGCCCAGCGCCGCGGCCACGTCCGTGCAGGCACCGGCATCGGCCAGCAGGCGCGTGCCGCGCACCGACTCCAACGCGGAGGCAAGAGTCCACGGGCCCGTGACCTGGACCTTCACCTGTCCGCTGAAGCCCTCGAGCTCGTGCTCCATGTGATCCAGGTCCTCAGCAAGCCACGACGCCCCGCGGCGCATCTGGCGACCGAGCTCTCCCCCCGATCGCCCACCAGCCAGCCGCCACCCGTCCGGCGTGGTCTCGGCGGCGAACTCCCCAGTGATCGACGCCACGAGTGCCAGTGTGCGACCGACCATGTCCGCGCCCGGGCCGCGGGCCGGCAGCTCCGCAACGTGGGGGATGTCGAACTCGCCGGCCACGATGCGTGCGGACTCCGCTGAGTCCGTGCCCGGCATCGAGCCGATCCCAGTGACCATGATGGTGGACTCGGAGTGGGGATCCATGGACCCATTGTCCCTCTCCCGGCGCTCAGCCCGGCGGAACGGCGGCGCGGGGGCCGAACACCTCCCAGCCTCAGCCCCAACCCAGTGCCCGCAGCAGCGCCGCCGTGGCGGCCGCAGCCAGCACGACCACGAGGAAGGGCGCGCGCAGTCGAAGCAGGACGACGGCCACGGCCACCCCGGCCACACGCGCGTCCACGACGAAGCCGTCGACCGACCAGAACGTCTGGATCGCCAGGAGCGCGGCCAGCAGGGCGATGGGCAGGACCGCCGCGGCCTGGCGCACCAGACCACGCTCGAGCAGCGATTCCGGCAGCAGATGGCCGGCCCACTTGGTCGTGAACGTGGCCATCGAGGCGATCAGGACCGCGGGCCACATCAGCGCTGACCCCGCGAGAGCCAGAGTGCACCAGCGACCGCGAGCCCGGCACCGGCCAGCACGGGCAGACCCGGGCGCAGGACAGGCGCCAGCGCCAGGGCCAGCACGCCCGAGGCTGCGGCCAGGGCCCAGGCGGACCGATCGACCAGCCTCGGCCACAGCAGCGCGAGGAATCCGGCCGGGATCGCGGCGTCCAGGCCGAGCACGCGTGGGTCGGACAGTGACGCAGCACCCAGAGCGCCCAGGAGAGTCCCCAGGTTCCACAGGACGAACACAGACCACCCGGTCGCCCAGAACGCCCGCCGGGTCGCCTCAGGAGTGGCCTCGTAGGCAAGCGCCATCGCCGTGGTCTCATCGATGGTGAAGTGCGCAGCCCCGATCCGACGCCATCCCCGCAGCCTCTGCCCCGGGCGCCCGGGCGCGGTCAGCACCGTCGCGAGGTGCAGGCCGTACAACCCGTTGCGCAGACCAAGCAGCCACGCAGTCGCCACGGCAACGACCAGTCCGCCGCCCGTGGCAACCACCCCGATGAACGCGAACTGCGAGGCACCCGTGAACATCATCAGCGACAGCACCTGAGCCTGCCCCACGTTCAGTCCCGCCGCGATGCTCACCGCGCCGAAGGAGATGGCGTAGGCCCCGGTGGCCACGCCGATCGACAGCGCCCGGGACCGGATGCCCTCGATCGCAGGCTCGCCCACTGCGCCCGCTCCACCGGCCGCACGCCCCGACCCAGCGCCCGCGGACGGCTCTCCGGGTGGCGGATCGCTCACCCGGCACGCCGCGTGATGGTCCCGGAGCCGACCACCCGCGTCCCTGAGTACAGGACCGCGGCCTGGCCGGGAGCGACCCCCCGCAGGGGTGCGGCGAGCTCGGCGACGAAACCCTCCTCGGAGGGGCTCACCCTGGCGGGGATCTCCTCACCGTGGGCACGCACCTGGACCCCCAGTCCCGCGGGGGCGACCAGCTGCGGGCCGCACCATCGAGGGCGAACCGCGCGGATCTGGTGGACATCGAGCATGGCTGCCGGGCCCACAGCCACCCGGCGCTGGGTGATGTCGACATCGACGACATAGCGCCGGGCCCCATCGGCGGCCGGGTGCCCCAGGCCGACCCCACGCCTCTGGCCCACGGTGAAGGCATAGGCGCCCTCGTGACTGCCGAGCACCTCACCTGTGCCCGCATCCACGATGTCGCCGGGCTCCGCCCCCAGCCGTGCGCGCAGGAATCCAGCCGTGTCCCCACTGGGGATGAAGCAGATGTCATGGCTGTCGGGCTTCGCGGCCACCGCGAGGCCCAGAGCTACGGCCTCGGCACGCACCTCGGACTTGAGCGAGTCGCCCAGGGGGAACAGGCAGCCGGCCAGCTGGTCTGCGTCGAGCACCCCGAGGACGTAGGACTGATCCTTGCCCGGATCCACGGCACGGTGCAGCTGCCGTCCCTCGGGCGTGTCGACCAGCCGGGCGTAGTGGCCGGTGCACACCGCGTCGAAGCCCAGGGCTCGTCCGCGGTCGAGCACGGCAGCGAACTTGATCCGCTCGTTGCAGCGCAGGCATGGATTGGGCGTGCGCCCAGCGGCGTACTCGGCAAGGAAGTCGTCGACCACATCGTCTGCGAACTCCGCGGACATGTCCCAGACGTAGAACGGGATGCCGAGCAGGTCTGCGGCCCGCCAGGCATCGCGGGAGTCCTCGATCGTGCAGCAGCCCCGGGCTCCCGATCGGTACGACTCCGGGTTGCGCGACAGGGCCAGATGGATGCCTGTGACCTCGTGGCCCTGGGCCACCGCCCGCGCTGCGGCGACCGCAGAGTCCACACCGCCCGACATGGCGGCCAGGACCTTCATCTCAGGCTCCGTCCCGGACCGCGGCGGCCATCTGGGCGCTGACCCGCACCTGCCCCGCCCGACGCGCCCGGGTCAGCGCGGCAGGCAGGGCCGCCAGGAGCGCGTCGACGTCGTCGCCTGTCGAGCTGCGGCCGAGGCTGAACCGCAGCGAGGACCGGGCCAGCACGGGGTCCACACCCATGGCCAGCAGGACGTGACTCGGCTCGGGCACGCCTGCGGTGCACGCCGAACCGGTCGAGGCCTCCACCCCACCCGCGTCGAGGAGCATCAGGAGGGCGTCGCTCTCACAGCCGGGGAACGACATGTGTGCGTTGCCCGGCAGCCGGGTGTCGGTCCCACCGCGCGCACCGTTGATGATCGCGTCGGGGGCCAGCGCCACGACACCGGCCAGAAGGCCGTCGCGGAGGCCAGCCATCCGCGCCGACTGCTCGGGAAGGTCGCCGAGGACATGGTCGACGGCCGCCGCGAACCCCATCACGGCGGGCACGTCCAGCGTCCCGGAGCGCACTTGACGCTCCTGCCCACCACCGTGGGTGAGAGGCGTGAGCTCCAGTCCCCGCCGGGCGATCAGGGCCCCGACACCCAAGGGCCCACCAAGCTTGTGTGCGGAGATCGCCAGGGTGCTGGGCAGCGTGGCATCGACTGGGATCGAGCCCAGCGCCTGCACCGCATCGACGTGCAGTGGCACGCCGGCTGCTGCGCAGGCCGCAGAGATCTCGCCGATCGGCTGCACGGTGCCGATCTCGTTGTTGGCCCACATGACAGCCACCAGGGCCGTCTGGCCGGGATACGCCTCCAGCTCGGCACGGACCTGGCCGGGATCAACACGACCCTCGGAGTCCACGTCCAGCCATACGACCTCAGCACCTTCGTGCTCACCCAGCCAGTGCACCGGATCAAGGACCGCATGATGCTCGATCCGTGTCGCGAGCACCCGGCGGCGGGCCGGGTCCTGGCCAGAGCGTGCCCACCACAGCCCCTTGATCGCCAGGTTGTCTGCCTCCGTGCCGCCTGCGGTGAAGATGACCTCACTGGGAGTCACCCCGATGGCGGCCGCAATGACCTCCCTGGACTCCTCCACCCGACGCCGGGAGGCACGCCCAGCACGGTGCAGCGAGGACGCGTTGCCCGTGCTCCCCAAGGCCCCGACCATGGCATCGCGCGCGCAGTCCAGCAGGGGCGTGGTCGCCGCGTGATCGAGGTAGGTGCTCATCAAGGCAATCCTAGGTCCGCATCAAGGAATGGGATATTCGCTGGCCACGTGCCGTGCCGTGGCCGGAGGTCCGGGCAGGTCGTGCGAGCATTTGACCAGGTGGTGCTCGGACCTCGGGCACACGGGGACCACGCGGGGACAGGGGACAGAGTGCGACGCTTGCTGAGAATTGGTGCGGCTGGTGCCGTGGGGCTGGGTCTCCTGGCCGCGGGGCAGGGCGCGCCTGCACATGCCACACCCACCCGGAACTGGCCCGTCAGCCCCGGGGCCGTCGGTTCCCTCTACGGCAACCCGGACCCCGGCGGCCTGGCCAGCGTGCGCATGTGGGGATCGGCGATCTGGTGCTACATGCAGCCCACCCCTGACGCCGACGTGGCGGCCAACCTCCACGCCAGCCTGTCCCCCACCCTGGACCGGGCGGCTGCCGCAGGCGGAACCGCCATCGTGACGATGGGACATCCGGCGCCCTGGGTCTTCGAGAACCATCCACGGGCTGTGGCCCCCACCAAGCTCTGGGCCTGCGGCGACCATGCCTCCGGCGTGGCCATCCCCAGCCCGGCCTCGCTGAAGAGCCGTCGCTCGGGAGCACCCTCGGTGCAGGCCCAACGCTGGGCGGACTATGTGGGTGCCGTCGTGGACTACATCACGGCCCGCTACGCGGGGCGCCTCAACGTGGTCCTGGAGACATGGAACGAACCCAACCTCACGAGCGGATTGAACTACAAGCTCCGCATCCCCGGGGCAGCCAGCAGCATGAAGCAGGCCGTCTCGGCCCTGCACACGTACGACTCGATCGCCTACGACGTGATCCGGAGCAAGGGTGCGCGCGGCACGGTGTCGCTGGGCTCAAGCGCCCTGTTCACCCGCGCCAACTCCTTCTCCACCAATTACCTGAAGGCGCACAACAAGAAGCGACGGATCAACGCGGTCCACGTCAACGTGTACGGCTTCAACGGCAAGAGCCCCACCAAGATGGCCGCGGACTGGGACCGGCGGGTGGCCAAGTTCCGCAAGCGGGTGGTCAAGCTCCGCAAGCTGCGGTCCCTGCCCATGCACGTCACGGAGGCCAACCTCAACCTGGTCAATCGCGACGGCAACGGCACCAACCTGCGGACATCGACGGCCAGCCCAGCTGGGCAGAGGCGCCTGGCGACCGCGACCCAGATGAACGCCTACTACTGGGGAGCCTCTGCGGTCTACTGGCTGGTTCCCTGGCGGCCCGAGCAGACCGCGGTGCATGTGAGCACGCAGCCGGGCAACCCCGCGCGTGAAGGCCTTGCGGTCCTGCAGGGGGCGCTGCAGGGGCGCAAGTACGTGGGGTGCTCGCAGCGCAAGGGGCTGCGCACCTGCACATTCGTCGCCCCCTCCGGGGCGCGGGCCCGCGTCCTGTGGCGCCGTGCCGGCTCCACCTCGGTGCGCCTGAGCCGCAGCACCGAGGTCCTTGAGATGACCGGCGCGACCCGGACCCTCGGGCGTGGGAACCGGATCAAGGTGGGGACAACGCCGATCGTCCTGCGCTGACCTGACAGAACTTCGGCGGGGTCCTTCCTCTCGGATGGACCCCGCCGAATCGTTCGTCGAGCTCAGCCCTTGCGCTTGCCGACCTCGTCGGTCAACTGCGGGACCACGGCGAACAGGTCGCCGACGACGCCGAAGTCGGCGAGCTCGAAGATCGGCGCCTCCGGGTCCTTGTTGACCACGATGACGGTCTTGGACGTCTGCATCCCGGCCCGGTGCTGGATGGCCCCGGAGATGCCGTTGGCGATGTAGAGCTGTGGCGCCACCGTCTTGCCGGTCTGCCCGACCTGGAACTGGTGCGGGTACCAGCCGGCATCCGTTGCAGCGCGGGAGGCACCCACGGCGCCGTCCAGCGCGTCAGCCAGCGCCTCGATCACGCCGAAGCCCTCCTCGCCGCCGACTCCACGGCCGCCGGAGACCACGACCGCAGCCTCGGCCAGGTCCGGACGCCCACCCTTGGCCTGCTCGACGCGCTCGGTGATCCGGGCCGACTTCGCTGCGTCGGACAGCTCGACGGACACGTCGACCCGTGTACCGGCGGCCGGCGCGACCTCGGGTGCGGTGGCGTTGGGACGCACCGTGATGATCGGCGTACCGACAGACACCTTCGACTTCACGACCGTGGCGCCACCGAACACCGACTGCGTGGCGGTGGCATCGGCGGCCACATCGACCGCGTCGGTGATGATCCCCGAGTTGGTCTTGATCGCCAGGCGGGCGGCGACCTCCTTGCCCTCGGCGGAACTGGGCACGAGGACCGCGGCCGGGGACTTCTCGGCGACCAGCTTGGCCAGGAGCTCAGCCTTGGGTGCGACGGGGTGGGCGGTGAGCTCGGCAGCGTCGGCGACGTACACCGTCACAGCGCCGTGCTCGGCCAGACCCGGGATCGCAGCATCGGCGCCGGAGCCGATCAGCACCGCGGCGGGCTCGCCGATGCGCTTGGCCAGCGCCAGCAACTCGTAGGTGACCTTCTTCACATTGCCGTCGGTGTGATCGACGAGCACAAGTACTTCAGCCATGGCTGGACTCCTCAGATGAACTTCTGCGCGGACAGGAAATCGGCGATGGCCACGCCACCGGTACCTTCATCGGTGACGACCGTGCCCTTGGCCTTCGGCGGGCGGGCAGCTGCCTCCTCGACGATCGACCAAGCCGCAGCCAGGCCGACATCGCCGGCGCTGATGCCCAGACCAGCGAGGTCCAGGGTCTCGACCGGCTTCTTCTTGGCCGCCATGATCCCCTTGAACGAGGGATAGCGGGGCTCATTGATCTTCTCGACCACGCTGATCACCGCCGGCAGGGACGCCTCCACGACGTCGTAGCCGTACTCGGTGACGCGCTTGGTCGTGACGTTCGTGCCATCCACGGCGACCGAGTTGCAGAACGTCAGCTGGGGAAGCCCGAGCCGCTCGGCGACCATGGCCGGGACCACGGACATCCGCGCGTCGGTGGACTCGCAGCCGAGGATCACGAGGTCAGCGTCGCGGCCCTGGATCGCGGTGGCCAGCGCCAGGGACGTGGCAGCAGCATCCGAGCCGTGCAGGCCGTCGTCGACGATGTGGACACCGGAGTCGGCACCCATCGCCAGGGCCTTGCGCACGGTGTCCTTGGCCTGGTCGGGGCCCATCGAGAGCACGATGACCTCGCCACCGTGCGCCTCCTGCAGACGAAGCGCCTCCTCGATGGCGTACTCGTCGATCTCGTTCATCACGGCGTCAACCGAGCCTCGGTCCAAGGTGTTGTCAGCCGGCTGGAGGGACTTCTCCGCCCAGCTGTCCGGGACCTGCTTCACACAGACAACGATCTTCATGGTCGTGTTGTCGACCTCTCTCATCGCCCGGTATGCCCAAGGGCAGCGCCGGTGGCCAGTTCTTATGATCCGCTGGGCGAGTCGTCCGCCCGCAGCGCCATATTACCCGCGGGTAACGTGGGCCGCTGATCGGGTCAATCCTAGGTGTGCGCCCGACCCGCCCGAGCAGCCCCCCGGCCCACATCGGCGGGTCGAAGGTCCCGAAGGACACAGTGCCGACGTGATGGGCGGTTCCACTCGAGCTCCCATGGCCGCAGGCGCCGGGCGGCGCGCGGGGTAACCGCGCGGTTGCCCCAGTCGGCGTACGATTCGCTCGCTATGCGCATCCTTCACCTGGCCTGGGAGTACCCGCCCGTGATGTACGGCGGGCTGGGTCGCCATGTCCACGCGCTTGCCCATGCGCAGGCCGCCGACGGCCATGATGTCGTGGTCATCACCCAGGCCCCGAACTCGGCGGCGCCGGCTCGGCTGCCCTCCAGCGACGATGGTCCCGTGCGTGTCATCCGGGCCACGATCGACGCCAGCACGCATGACCCCGAGGATCTCCTGGCCCATGTCGCTGAGATGGAGTGCGAGTTCGTCGGTCACGGCAACGCGCTTGTCGACGCCTGGCAGCCCGATGTCATCCACGCCCACGACTGGATGGTGGCTCACACTGCCGTGGCCCTGCGCGCGCGCTGCCGGGCACCGTTGACTGCCACGATCCACGCCACCGAGGCGGGCCGCAACCGGGGATGGATCAGCAATGACCTGTCGGCCAAGATCCACGCGATCGAGTGGTGGCTGGCCAACACCTCGGATGCCGTGATCGCGTGCTCCCGGACGATGCGCGATGAGATCGACACCCTGTTCGGCGTGGCCGCGGTCCGGGTGGTCCCGAACGGGATCGAGCCGGGCCAGTGGCAGCGTCCGGAGTCCGGTGCCGCCCGGGTCCGAGCGGCGAACGACGGGGCGGACCCGCTGATCGTCTACACCGGGCGCGTCGAGTGGGAGAAGGGCGTGCAGACCGTGGTGTCGGCCATGCCCGCCCTGCGTGCCGCCCATCCCACGATCCGCTTGCTCGTGGCCGGCCGCGGCACATACCTCGACGACCTGCGCAGGCAAGCACGCGACCTCGACCTCAACGGGGCGGTGCGGTTCCTCGGATGGGTGAACGAGGAGGACCTGCGCGCAGTCGTGGCCGCTGCGGACCTTGTGGTGGCGCCCAGCCTCTACGAGCCCTTCGGACTGGTCGCCCTCGAGGCGGCAGCGATCGGGACGCCGCTGGTGGTCTCCCGCTCCGGTGGGCTCGCGGAGTTCGCCGACGGGGGGCGGCTCGCCCTCACCTTCACCCCCGGGGATGCCGACAGCCTCGTTGAGGCGGTCAACCACGCGCTGGCCGACCCTGGCGAGAACGCACAGCGGGCACGTCGGGCAAGTGAGTCCGTCGTGGCCGACTACTCCTGGGGCGCCGTCGCGCAGGGCGCGATCGAGGCCTACGAGGAGGCCCGCAGGAGCTTGGGCAGCGGTCCTGAGGACCCCACACACATGCTGGCCGACGCCCGCCACAGCGTCGCCCCGCCGCACTTCGACTCCCCCCCGGGCAGACTGCTCGACAGCGCCCTGTGACTCCCGGGATCGGGGTACGAGGGCGCCGGCCGGCGGGTCTGACCGGTGCCATGATCATCGCCGAGATCCTGATCGTCCTGGCCCTCTCGCTGGGTCGCTCAGGCGTCTACGCGATCATCAGCTTCGTCGCCGACCTGACCAGCGGAGTTCCCCTCGCCGACCAGACCGCCGTCCTGAACAACTCCCTGGCGCCGGGCCGACCCCTGCTCGATCTCACGCGACAGGTCCTGCGCATCGCGTTCGCACTGGCCCCCGTCGTGCTCGTCTGGTACCTGCTGGTGAGATCCGGGGAGGGCCTTCGCGCGATCGGGCTCGACCTGTCGCAGCCCGTGCGCGACCTCGCGCGGGGCGCTGGACTCGCTGCGGTTGTGGGCGGGATCGGTCTGGTCGGCTACTTGGTGGCCTACACATCTGGAGTGAACCTGGCGGTCGTGGCCCAGGCCCTCCCCGAGGTGTGGTGGCGATGGCCGGTGCTGATCGGGGCAGCGATCCAGAACTCGATCGTCGAGGAGGTCATCGTCCTGGCCTTCCTGATGCGCCGACTCACCCAGCTGGGGTGGGGGCCGTGGCCGACCGTGGCCGCCAGCGCCGTGGTCCGGGGCAGCTACCACCTCTACCAGGGGATCGGTGGGCTGCTGGGCAACATGGCGATGGGCCTGTTCTTCGGGTGGCTCTTCGTCCGGTGGGGACGCGTGCTGCCCTTCCTCGTTGCCCACGCACTGATCGACATCGTCGCGTTCCTCGGCTACGCGCTCCTGGCGGGCCGCGTGGACTGGCTCCCGGGAGCCGGCTGAGCCAGACTGCCCCCATGTCTGAACACCAGCAGGGTCCGCAGCCCGTGCACGTCTCCCTCGAGGTCCCCGATGCCCACAAGGGTGGGGTCTGGGCGAACATGGCCCGGGTGTCACACAGCCCCTACGAGTTCACGTTGGACTTCGCGCGCATCGACTTCTCGGCCGGAGGGCCCGAGATGAACGGGGTCGTCGTGGCTCGGGTCAACCTGTCTCCGTTGATGGTCACCCAGCTCATCGAGGCCCTGGAGACCAACTGGGCGAACTACGCGCAGAAGTCCATGCCCCGGGAGGTGGATGGCTCGTAGGGCGCAGCCTGTGGCCCCACAGCGGTGGCCACACCGGGCCTGCTCCTGCGATGCTGCCCAAGGGTGCCCCGCGTTCTGGACCAGGGACAGGCGCTCCCGGGAGGAGGCCGCCAGCGATGTCCATCGATGGTGGGCCCGAGCTGGTCCAGCTGCTGACGCCCGAGGGAGTGCTGGTCACCCATCCCGAGTACGCCCTGACCCTGACCGATGAGCAGTGGCGCGACCGGTACCTCGACCTGGTCATGGTGCGCCGGCTTGACTCCGAGGCCACCGCCCTCCAGCGCCACGGTGAGCTCGGGCTCTGGGCCCCGTGCCAGGGCCAGGAGGCCGCCCAGGTCGGCGCCGCGCGCGCAACACGTGCCCGAGATCGGATCTTCCCCACCTACCGCGAGCACGGCATGGCCTACGTCCGTGGGGTGGACCCCGCGACCCTGCTGGGCCTGTTCCGTGGCACGACCATGGGCGGATGGGATCCCGCCGACCACGGCTTCAGCCTGTACACCGTGGTCATCGGCGACCAGACCCTGCACGCTGTCGGCTACGCCATGGGGATCCAGCGCGATGCCACCGACGATGCGGTGCTGGTCTGCTTCGGCGATGGAGCCTCCTCCCAGGGAGACGTCGCCGAGGCCTTCGTCTACGCGGCGGTCAATGACGCCCCTGTCGTCTTCTTCTGCCAGAACAACCAGTGGGCGATCTCCGAGCCGCTGGAGCGCCAGACCCGCATCCCGCTGTTCAAGCGTGCAGCCGGGTACGGCTTCCCGGGCGTCCGGGTCGACGGCAATGACGTGCTGGCCGTGGAGGCTGTCGTGACCACAGCCCTGGACCGGGCCCGCAGCGGCGGCGGCCCGACCCTGGTGGAGGCGTTCACCTACCGGATGGGGGCACACACCACCTCCGATGACCCCACCCGGTACCGCACGTCAGCCGAGGGCGAGGCATGGAAGCTCAAGGACCCGATCGAACGGGTGCGGGCCCACATCGCGCGACACGGGATCTCCGATGCCACCTTCATGGCCGACGTCCAGGCCCGGGCCGAGGCCCTCGGCGAGCACATGCGCGCTGCCTGCAGGTCGATGCCCGACCCGACTCCCACCAGCATGTTCGACCACCTGTATGCCACTGAGCACCCCTTCGTCGAACGGGACCGGGAGTGGCTCGCGACCTACTTGGCCGGGTTCGCCGAGCAGGGGCGGGGGCACTGATGGCGATCCTGACGATGGCCAGGGCGGTGAACGCCGGCCTCGCCCAAGCCATGGCCGACGACGCCAAGGTGCTGCTCATGGGCGAGGACATCGGTCAGCTCGGTGGGGTGTTCCGGGTGACCGACGGCTTGCAGCAGCGCTTCGGCGAGGACCGCGTGATCGACACCCCTCTGGCTGAGAGCGGGATCATCGGGACCGCGGTCGGGCTGGCGATGCGCGGCTACGCGCCTGTCGCCGAGATCCAGTTCGACGGATTCATCTTCCCCGCCTTCGACCAGATCACCACGCAGGTGGCGCGGCTGCATCTCCGGTCGGCGGGCACCCTGTCGATGCGCATCGTGATCCGGGTCCCCAACGGGGGCGGCATCGGCGCCGTGGAGCACCACTCCGAATCACCGGAGGCCTACTTCGCCCACACTCCCGGTCTGCGCATCGTCACGCCCAGCCATCCCGCTGATGCGTTCATGATGATCCGCCAGGCGATCGCCCACCCCGACCCGATCCTGTTCTTCGAGCCCAAGCGCCGCTACTGGGACAAGGGCGAGGTGGACCTCGACGCCCCGCTGGCGCCGCTGCCCGGGCTGTTCAACGCCAGGATCGTCAAGCGGGGGCACGACGCGACACTGCTGGGCTGGGGTCCGATGGTGCGCACCTGTCTGGATGCCGCCCAGGCCGACACCGACCGCGACCTGGAGGTCATCGACGCCCGGAGCCTGGCTCCGTTGGACCTGCCGACGATCGTCGAGTCCGTTGGACGCACGGGCAGGCTCATCGTGGTGCATGAGGCACCCGTCGTCGGCGGGCTCGGGGCCGAGATCGCCGCAGAGATCACCCAGGAGTGCTTCTACCAGCTCGAAGCACCGGTGCTGCGGGTCGGCGGGTTCCATGCCCCCTACCCGCCCTCGCGCATCGAGGACGTCTATCTGCCCGACCTCGACCGCATCCTGGAGGCGGTCGATCGGTCCATGTCCTACTGAGGAGGAAGCGTGCTGCAGGAGTTCCGGATGCCTGATGCCGGAGAGGGCCTGACCGAGGCGGAGGTCCTCGAGTGGCGAGTGGCGGTCGGCGACGAGGTCGTCATCAACCAGGTGCTCCTCGAGGTGGAGACCGCCAAAGCCGCCGTGGAACTGCCCAGCCCCTTCGCTGGGCGCGTGGTGGATCTCCTCGCCGCCCCCGGTGAGGTCGTTCCCGTCGGCCAGCCGATCATCCGGATCGACGACGGCGTCGCGCGGGACGACGATGACGCACCAGGCCACGACTCCGACAGCACCACACCTGAGGTCTCGGACAGTGGGGCGGGGGTGGCCCCTGCGCAGGAGAAGCGGGAAGCAGTCCTGGTCGGGTACGGGGTGAAGGCCGCCCAGGTCCCCGCGCGCCGGCCCCGGCGGACCCCCCATGGTGCGGACCACGTCGAACCGGGTCCGCCCGGCGAGACGGGACGGCCAGTGCGCCATGGCGGCCTGGAACTCGGCCGGGCCGTGGAGAGCAGGCTGGGTGGGCACGACGTGCGCGCGAAGCCCCCGGTGCGCCGGCTGGCTCGTGACCTGGACGTGGACCTCGCGGATGTGCTGCCCACCGGCCCCAGCGGGACCATCACCCACGCCGACGTCACGCGCGCCGCGGCCGGCGCAACGAGCACGGCCATCCCCCGGGGTGGTGGGCCCCGGCCTCCCCGGCTCGCCGCGCCTGCCGCTGACTCGGTGCAGGTGGTACCCCGGACGCACGTCGCCCGGATGATGGCCCGCGCGATGACCGAGTCAGCCGCGAGCGCCGTGCACGTCACCGAGTGGGTGGATGTCGACGTCACCGCCATGACCGCGTTCATCCGCGCCGCGAGGGCCCGTGAGGACCTCGCCGGCTCGTCGATCACGGCGCTGACCTTCGCCGCCCTGGGCCTTGTGCGCGCTGCTCGCGAGCATCCCGCGATCAACTCGCGCCTGGACGACACCGGCGAGAACCTCCTCGTGCACCGTGCCGTCCATGTCGGAATCGCCGTGGACTCACCCCGCGGCCTGATCGTCCCCCACGTCGCCGACGCACAGGACCTCGACCTGCGCGGGATGGCCGACGCCCTTGCGCGGCTGGTCGAGACTGCTCGTGCAGGCCGCTCCCGCCCTGAGGACCTGCGCGGCTCGACCCTGACGATCACGAACGTCGGTGTCTTCGGGGTGGACGGCGGCACGCCGATCCTCAACCCGGGTGAGGTGGCGATCCTCGCCCTGGGTCGCGTGCTGCCCCGGCCGTGGGTCGTCGACGGGCGAGTCGAGGTGCGAGACGTGGTGACGCTGGCGCTGTCCTTCGACCACCGGGTCGTCGATGGTGCGATGGGCTCGCGCGCGCTGCGTGAGGTGGCTGACTTCATGTCCGATCCCGCAACGGCACTGGCACTGGCCTGACAGGTCACACGCTGGAGGCCCAGCGCCAGCACGTGTCAATCAGGCGCGCACCTCGACCATCGACGGTCCATCGGGGCGCACCCGGCGCACACTGAGCCGTTCGGCGATCCGATCCTTGAGCTCGGGCACGTGACTCACGATGCCGATCACCCGTCCGTTGCCACGCAGGTCGTCGATGACACCCATGACATCGTCGAGGGTGTCGGCGTCGAGGCTGCCGAACCCCTCATCGATGAAGAGGGTGTCCAGCTGCGCCCCGCCAGCCTGGGCCACCACGACGTCGGCAAGCCCCAGGGCCAGCGCCAGCGAGGTGTAGAAGGACTCGCCCCCCGAGAGTGTTCCAGGGCTCCGCTCCCTGCCGGTGTGCCGGTCCAGGACGGAGAGTCCGAGGCCGACTCGGGCGTCTCGGCGGGCACCCTCATCGATGCGCAGCAGTTCGTACTTGCCGGCCGACATCGACTCCAACCTCACGTTGGCTGCCCTCACGACCTGCTCGAACCAGTAGCGGAGCACGAAGGTGACCAGGCTCATCCTCGGGGAGCCGGCCATCCCTCGGGCGTACTGGTCGAGGGCCACCAGTTCCTCGTGGGCCAGCGCCGATCGCTGCCAGTGCCGAGCACTGGATCCGACCTCCTCCAGCCGCTCCTGGAAGCGCTCCCGCTGACGGTCCGCGATCGTCTTCTCGCCGTGGGTGCGCTCGGCCTGGGCCTCGGCTCGCGCCAGATCGAGGGCAGCGGTCCTCACATGCTCCTGGGCGGCGACCGGGTCCACGTCCTGGACGGCTCGCAGCTCAGCTGTGGCCAACTGGGCGCGGGCTGCTGAGACCTCTGCTTCCCACCCCGACACCTCCGCCTCGAGCTGCTCCAACTCGGCCGGATCCAGAAGCGCGGTCCGGGCATCAGTCAGGTCCACGAAGCCAGCCCTGTGCGCCTCCGTGACCGCCACCGCGGTGGCGCTCGACACGTCCTCGAGGCCGCGGGCGAGGTCGCTGACGGCGGCCGCGCGCCCCTCGTACGCTGCAGCCGTGGCCGCAAGCGCCGCAGCGCGCTCCCGGACGCTCCCGTACGCCCCGCAGGCGGACCTCACCTGCGCCTCGCGATCGGCGAGCTCGGCGGCGCTGTGACCGTGCTGCGCCTGGGCGCCCGCGAGTTGCTCGCTCACCTGCACGAGCTCTGCGCCGAGCTCACGCTCCTCGGTGGCCAGCGCAAGCACGCGAGCCTCGTGACCGGGCAGGGACGCCCGTGCCGCCCCGCCCGTGGCCACCTCGGCTCGCAGTCCGTCCATGCGTCGTTGCCACTCATCGGTCGAGCACCCTGCTGCGAGCTGGGTCGTGTGGTCGTGGTCCGACTCGGCTCGCACCAGGGCCACCTCGGCGTCATCGAGCAGGACGCGCGCCTCGTCACGCCGGGCCGCCGACTCCCGGATCTGGTCTGCGGACACCTCCGAGGCGACCGACCGGGCGGGCGCGGGGTGTTCCGGCGACCCGCACACGAAGCACGGGTCCCCGGACACCAGACGGGCGGCCAGCTCACCGCGCGCATCCTCCAACTGCTGGTCCACGAGCAGCACATGGTTGTCGCGAGCATCCTCGTAGGCACGCCTGGCCACGCGGCGAGCCTCACGCCGCTCCTTGACCTGCTCCTTCTGGGCTTCCAGGCTCGCGGCTGCCTGCGCCTGCGGGGCAAGGGCCTCCATCAGTGCTGCCGCGGCCTCCGCTGCCCCGGACTCCTTCTGGGCCAGGGCGAGCTCGGCCCGCGCCGAGTCGAGTTCCCCCGGGATGCAGGTGGCGCGGGCCGCTGCCCTGTCGCTGCGCTCCAGCAGCTGCGCGACAGCCGACTTCTGCCCCTGGACGGCCGCACGGTCGGCGGGTAGCTGATCCTCGACGGTGACCAGGTGGGCAAGCCCCCCGATCGTCGTTCGTGCGGTGCCGGCTGCCTGCGCCAGCTCCTGCCAGCCCACGCCCTGAAGGTGGTCCGCCGACCGGCCCTCGACCGAGCCGGCGGCCAGGACGGCCGCGCGGAGTTCGTCCACCACCTGCGTGCCTCGGTCCACCAGGTCGAGCAGGGGTCGCACGGGGATGGCCCGACGCGCGCGGGCAAGGTTGGCCAGGCGCTCCTCGTGCTCCCCGCGCCCCGCGTGCGCCTCGGCCAGCACGAGCTCGACAGATGCTCTGCGCTCGAGCCCCTCGATCACGGCCCTGGCAACCTCTGACCCGGAGCGCGCGTCGTCGCGCCAGACGTCCACCAGATCAGCCACCTGTCGCGCCGCCTCCGACCGGCGCCGCAGATGATCGTCGAGGTCGGCCAGGGCGTCCAGCCGGTCCGGGAGGGCGAGCAGCGACAGCGAGGCATGCTCATCGGGGCCGAGACCAGCCGCTTCAGCCGCTGCTGCGACGCGGGCCCGCACCTCGGCATCGGCTTCCTGCAGGGCTCGGGAGGCGTCCTGGGCGCGGACCTGCAGGCCGTCTGTGATGCGCTTGAAGAACTGGGTGCCGAACAGGCGACCCAGCACCTCCCGACGTTGGTCGTCATCGGCACGCAGGAAGGTGGCGAACTCGCCCTGCGGGAGCAGGACGACCTGCCGGAACTGCTCCCGGTTCAGGCCGAGGAGCTCGCCGACGATGGAGCCGACCTCGTCCTTGGCGTGCGAGTGGCTCTCCCAGGCGCCGTCCACGAGGCGCTGGAGGTGGACGCTGGACTTCTCCCGGGTCACTCCCTGGCCACGTTTCTTGGGCCGGGTGAACTCCGGGGATCTCGTGATCCGGTGCCGACCACCACGCACGGAGAACTCCAGGGTGACCTCAGGGCGGGCACCCGGGTCGGCGAAGTCCGACCGCATCCGTGCGGGGTCGCCGGACTCGCTTGCCAGTCCCCCGTACAGCGCGAAGGTCAGCGCGTCGAGGATGGTCGACTTCCCGACCCCTGTCGGCCCATCGAAGAGGAACAGGCCCCCGGCTGCGAGTCGCTCGAAGTCGATGACCTGCTCGTCAGCGAACGGGCCGACGGCGCACAGGCGCAGGGTGTGCAGACGCATCAGGCCACCGCCTCGGCCCTCTGCGCCGAGAGCACGACATCGATGAGCACATCCCGCTGGCTCTGACTCGGCTGTTCGCCTGACACGACCGTGACGAACTCCGTGCAGATCTCGACCGGGTCGCTGGCCTCCGTCATGCGGGTGAGCCCCAGCGGGGTGTCCACCCGTTCAGGGGCGAACTCCAGGACCAACGTGTACGGCCAGACCGCCCGGAGCTGTTCCATGGGGTTGGCCAGGCGTCCCGGATCGGTCAGGACCACCTTGACCCAGGCATCCTCGAGCCCGGTCAGGTCGCCGCCGGCGCGCTCGATCAGGCCGTCGAGGCGCCCCCTGACCTCCACGAGGGGCCGCGGTACGGGAGTGGGCACCCGCCTGGTGCTCACCGCGCCCACGGCGTCGAGCTCGACCACAGTCACCGACTTGGTGTGGTCCTTCTCGGAGAAGGAGAACGCCAACGGGGACCCGGAGTACTCGACCACGGTCGAAGACCCGCCCAGGCCGACGACCTGAGGGCCGTGCAGGTGGCCGAGGGCGACATAGGTGACACCGTCGAAGACCGCCGCCGGCGTGTCACCCACCCCGCCGACCCGGATCTCGCGTTCCGAGGCACACGCAGCGCTGCCGGTGACGAACGCGTGGGCCATCACGACGACCCGATCGAGTCCGCGGGACGCGGCATCCTCACGAATCCGTTGCAGCAGGACGGCCAGCACAGCACTGTGCGATCGCTCGACCTCCAGCACGGAGCTGACGGCATCCGGGAGCACGTAGGGAATGCCGTAGACACCCACCTCGCCGTCGCCATCGGAGAGCAGCACCGGGTCGGCAGCCTGCTCGACCGACGTGCGCAGGTGGATGCCCGCCTCAGCCATGACCGCACCTGCGTACTGCAGGCGCACGGCGCTGTCGTGGTTGCCGCTGGTGATGATCAAGGGGACGCGGGCACGGGCGAACGCCGCAACGGTGCGATCCAGCAGGGCGATGGCGTCCGCACCTGGTTGGGCGCGGTCGTAGACGTCGCCACTGACCAGGACCCCATCGGCGTGCTCCGCCTGTGCCAACTGGAGGAGCCACTCAAGGAAGACGCCCTGGTCAGCCAGCAGGTCTGCCCCGTGCAGGCGACGGCCCAGGTGCCAGTCCGAGGTGTGCAGCAATCTCATGTCGACACCCTGACACGGGGGTCTGACACTTCAGCCGAGTCACACGCAGTCCACGATGAACTCCTCGACCGAGGCCCTCATGGGTCCACATGCCCCAGTGGTGGCGCACCCGCCCGGTCCGGTTCAGTCCCGCAGGACCCGGCGGTCACTCGGCAGAGCAACCCAGCTGACTCGTGACGTCGGCAACTCCGGCCCGGTAGGTGCTGGCCGCCGTCGTGAGCGTCGATTTGACGACCCCGTCGGACAGCGATTCGTCGTCGAGCTCGCCGACGTCCGAGCGCAGCTGGTCACCGGTGGCCTGCAGGTCCTGCTGGACCGTCTCGGCAAGGTCCCTCGCGTCGAGCACCACGTTCCTGGTCTCGGAGATGATCGACTGGATCTGGACCTCCAACTCATCGCGGGTCGCATCGCCGGCGAGCATCGCCTGGAAGTCGGTGATCTCCCCCTGCAGCTCCGCCAGGGACGAGCAGGCCTCGGAGTTGGCGTCCTCGACACTGTCCTGCCCGCACGAAGCCAGACCACCCACAAGCACCAGACCCGCCATCACAGCAGCTGTCCCACGCATGACATCCTCCTCAGTCAGGGCTGAGCCTACCCGGCCCCGGGCTGACCGCGCCGAACGACTCAACCCTGCTCGACCATCAGGTCGCCGAGTCGGGCCAGTCGCCCAGGCATGCTGCGCACGTCCGCGGGCTCCGGGGATCCCGATCCCACCTCATCCCAGGTCAGCGGGGTCGCCACGAACGGATGCTCCCGTCCGCGCGGTGAGTAGGGCGTGACCGTCGTGCGGGCCGCGAGGTTCTGGCCCACGTCGACGAACACACGGCCCGGGCGGCGATCCCTGGCCATCTTCAGCTCCACGAGATCGGGCAGTGCTGCTGCGAGCGCCTCGGCCATCGTGCGCGCCAGGGCGACCGCGTCCGCGCTGGGCACCGGTCGAGGGAGCGGGACGTACACGTGCAGTCCCTTGGATCCACTGGCCACCGGGATCGCTGCGAACCCGGCGCCTGAGAGGATCTCGCGAGCCACGAGGGCCACCTCCGCGCACTGGCCGATCCCCGCCGGGGGTCCCGGGTCGAGGTCCAGCACCATCCGATCTGCTGGCCCCGCTGTCGCATGCAACCCGAACTTGCGACCCACACGCCACTGCGGGGTGTGGAACTCCAGGGCGCCCTGCTGCATGAGCCAGACCAGGGCGGCGGCATCCTCCGGCGCACCGGCGAGCACGGGATGGTCGATGTATCCGGAGTGGTCCTCACCACTGCGCCGCAGGCGCGCGTGCCCGATCCAGGACGGCGTCCCGGGGCGCACCGCCTTCTCGAAGAAGCCCGGCTGCCCGACCCCGTCGGGCCAGCGACGGCGCGTGATCGGCCGATGTGCCACCTGCGCGAGCATGGGCCCGCTGACCTCGACGATGTAGGTGAAGAGCTCAGCCTTGGTGGTCGCCGAGGCGGGGTACAGCACCTTGTCCAGGTTGGTCAGCCGCAATCGTCGCCCGGCCACCTCGGTGGCCACAGCGTCAACGCCGGGATCGCTCACCACGAGCTCCCGGGCAGCTCCGTCGGCGACAGCCCCGGGCGCATCCGGACCAACGTCGGCTGGCGCAGGCTCCCGGACTCAGTGCGACCGAGGTGGCGCACCTCGGCGACCAGCAGCGGCTGGACCCACACCAGCCGATCACCCACGCGATGCTCGAGTGCGGCTGCCACCTCCCCCAGTTCCAGAACGGGATCGGGACGAGGAACGACGATCCCGTCGAGCACACCCAGCAGCGCCGCCGACATCCGATGAGTCATGCCGCTGCCGACCGTCCCCAGGAACCGGCCGGCGGCGTCGGCCACCGCCAGCGCGGCCACCTCGCCGCCGGATCGGGCCCGGACCCATCCCACCACCACCACGTCGGTGAGCGAACGGTGCGGCAGCTTGACCCAGTCGGAGCTGCGCACGCCACAGTGGTAGCGGCTGTCCCGACGCTTGGCCATGACCCCCTCCATGCCCTGCTCACGGGTCGCAGCGAGCAGGGCGTCACCGTCGTCGAACACGGCCGAGGGCGCCCACACCTCCTGGGTCAGCCACGGGAGGTCGAGCCCGGCAAGCAGGGCGCGGCGCTGATCCAGATGCTCATCGCGCAGGTCTCGCCCCCTCCAGGCCAGGACGTCGAAGACCATGAACCGGACGACCGCTCCCCCGCGCCGAACGTCGTCGAACGAGGGCCGACCCGACACATCGAGGGCCACACACTCCCCGTCGAGGATCGCCGGGGCACCCCTCGCCGGAACGGCATCGCCCGCGGCCGCGATCGCCGGGTAGCGTGCCGTGAGATCGACACCGTTGCGGCTGCGCAGACGGATCGAGCCGTCGGTGCCGAGCAGGGCCAGCGCCCGCACGCCGTCCCACTTGACCTCGAACGACCAGTCATCTCCCGGGGGCACCGCCAGGGGCTGGGGTGGTCCCGAGGCGAGCATGGGGCGGGCCTGGAGCCACAACTGCTCGACGACCCCGGTGCCCACCACGGACCCATGATGGACTCCCCGACCGGTCATCGCCCTGCGTCAGGGACCCGACAGGCGCACAATGAGCAGAATGCGCGCCATGTGGAGTGGGAACGTCGCCTTCGGGCTGGTCCACATCCCGGTCAGGATGTACGCGGCGACCGAGGACCGCGACGTCAAGTTCCACCAGGTGCACGTCGCTGATGGTGGCCGCATCAAGTACCGGCGCACCTGCCAGACGTGTGACCAGGTCGTCTCGTTCGCCGAGATCGGCAAGGGGTTCGAGGATGAGACCGGGCGGCGCGTGATCGTCGCCGAGGACGAGCTCGAGACCCTCCAGGTCGAGCACGGCCGTGACCTGGAGATCCTGGAGTTCGCTCCCGCCGACCAGATCGACCCCCTCTTCTTCGACCGCGCCTACTACCTGGAACCGGCGACCGGTGCAGCCAAGCCCTACGTCCTGCTCCGACGGGCACTCCAGGAGACGGAGCGCACGGCCGTGGTGATCATGACGATGCGCAAGCGCACCCGGCTGGGGCTCCTGCGCGTCCGCGATGATGTGCTCGTGCTGCAGACCATGCTGTGGCCGGACGAGGTACGGGTCCCGGAGTTCGAGGGGATCGCAGACGACGACATCGCGGTCCGCCCTCAGGAGCTGTCGATGGCCGGTTCGCTGGTCGAGAGCCTGAGCGCGGATTTCGACCCCGAGGCCCACACCGACGAGTACCGGGCGGCCGTCCTGGCGCTGCTGGAGCGCAAGCTGTCCGGCGAGGACGTCATCATGCCCAGCCCCGAGTCAGCAACCGACGACTCGGGGACCGTCATCGACCTCATGGCCGCGCTGCAGGAGTCCGTCCGCCGGACACAGGAGGCGCGTGCTGCCTCCTCTGCCCCGCCGGTCCCGGAGGCTGAGGACAAGAAGGCGTGAGCCCGCAGGCCCTCGCGGCGACTCAGGTGGGCTTCTCGGCCTGGAGCGTGTAGCTGGCGGCCAGTCGCTCGGGATCCTCGACGAGCCGGAACTCCCCACCGCCCACGGGCTGCATCAACCCGGGCAGTCCGTCCCACGGGATGCTGTCGTGCTCCACCAGGCCGGTGATCCGCAGGCCGTTGTCCAGCAGCGCCGAGACGATCTCCCCGAGGCCGTGGTTCCACTCGAAGGTGACGTTGTGGGTGAACTCGACATCGGTGCGCACATAGGTGCCCCCCTCCTCCCACCGCAGCGGCTCAGGCTGTTCGAAGTAGGGATGATCGACGCGCAGCACGCCACCGCTGGCCGATGGTTCGGCCAGCGACCAGAGCATCGGATGGCCCTCCCGCAGGAACAGTCGCCCACCGGGTGCCAGCAGGTCCGCGACGACCGAGGCCCAGTGCCGGATGTCGGGCAGCCAGCACAGGGCTCCGATGCCGGTGAAGACCAGATCGAACTGACCCCGGCCCAGCGCCGACACCGCATCGTGCACATCGGACACCACGAACTGCACGTCACTGGCACAGGCCTCAGCCAGGCGGCGGGCCTCGAGGATGGCCGCCGCGGAGAAGTCCAGGCCGACCATCTGGGCGCCGAGCCTGGCCAGTGAGATCGTGTCCGTTCCCACGTGGCACTGAAGGTGCACCCCCCGCAGGCCCGCGACGTCACCCAGCCGTGGCAGGTCGAAGCAGACGACGTCGGACAGGTAGTGCGGATCGCGCACGAAGTCCTCGAAGTGGTAGTCCGGGGACGCGGCGTGCGCCGGAGCCCGTTCGTCCCACTGGGCACGATTCACCGAGGCATGCTCGCCATGGCCTCGCCTGACTCCTGAGTTCTCCATCAGGTCATTGAACCCCCATTCCGGTCCGGTGCGGGACAATCGTGCCCACCTGGGAGGACCTACGTGACGAGTCGAGCCACGCCATCCCGCGTGGGCCCACGCCCGGCGCGGACACCTGGCCCCGCGGGGCGCCGACCTGTGACCCGCGCCCAGATCCGACGCCGGCGCTCGGGTTGCGCCCTGTCCCTGCTCGTCAGCCTCGCGGCGTTCCTGGCCCTCGGCTACGCCATCGTTGCCGGAGCGGGATCCCTCGGCGGCGCCCTGGGCCGGCCCGTCGAGACCGGGCCCAGCGACATCAGCGGCATCCCCGAGGCATCGCCGGTGCCATGGGCGGGCCAGCAGCCGGACTACGGAGTGGACGTGTCCTACCCCCAGTGCGGCAGGACCCTGCGCGACCTGGGTGACGGGTACGTGATCGTCGGCCTCGACGGGGGGATGCCCGACCGGCCCAACCCGTGCTTCGCCGCCCAGTGGCAGTTCGCGCTGCGCCAGTCCGGGGCGGCTGTCTACGTGAACACCGCCGACGACGGGCGCGGCGATCCGGTCAAGCAGGGCCGCCGCAACGCGCGTGGTGACCTGAGGGCCCTTGCCGACGCGGGCGTCGAACCCGGGACGCCGGTCTGGTTGGACGTCGAACTGCCCGAGGTGTGGCGCGGATCCCAGGCCCGGCATCGTGCCGTCATCACTGCGCACCTCCGTGAGCTGGCTGAGGCGGGGTTCCCCGTGGGCATCTACTCCGCACCCGCGCTCTGGAGGGAGATCACCGGCGGCGCATCGGTCTCGGTGCCCACCTGGGTCGGGATCGGTGTGGCCTCCAGGACACGGGCCCAGGAGACGTGCCAGGAGGTGTCCTTCGGGGCCCGTAGCCCGGCCATCGTCCAACGCATCGGCACAGGCAGCGACGGAAGCCCCCTGGACCGCAACCTGACGTGCCCGGGCACCGACCTCGCAGGTCTGATCCGCCCGCTGTGAGGGTCGGCGACCCGCCGAGCTCTGCGTCAGTCGGCCCGCGGCGCGTCCGGCAGGACAGCCGGGGCGATTCGACAGGCATCCCCAGCACTGGCCTCGGGGACCCGATGCCCTGCCCGCAGGTGGTCGAACTCCGGGGCGTGCCTATGCATCAGCCCATCGACATACCAGCAGCTCGGGATCACGGTGACCCCCGCCTCCTGCGCGGCATCGAGCGCGAACCGGACGAGCTGGGAGGCGATCCCCCGACCCTCATAGCCCGGCGCGGTCACGGTGCTGTAGAACTCCCACACCCCCGGCGCAACCGCGACCGACGCCCGGCAGACCTCATGGTCGCCCTTCATGGCAAGGAACAGGGTCGGGCTGGCC
The DNA here is from genome assembly GCA_963697345.1 of uncultured Actinomycetes bacterium. Lineage (GTDB taxonomy): Bacteria > Actinomycetota > Actinomycetes > S36-B12 > CAIYMF01 > Prado023. The sequence continues at coordinate 51,436 of CAVONS010000016.1, forward strand.
TGATGGACCACCACGTCAGCATCTGACATGGCTGCACGGTACGTGAGCAGGCCACGACGCGCAGCACGGCAATCGGCGTGTATCACCTCAAGTGGGTGCATCCCGGGTGCTAGACTCCGGCTGCCACCATGTGGTCACTAAGATCTCCCGAGTGAACGGGAGACAAGATTCTTGAAAGGGGTCCTCCATGGACTTCAGCGGCAACTTCTTCGACATCCTGTTGTGGACCATCTGGTTCATGGCCGTCATCTGCTTGATCTGGATCTGGATCCGGGTCATCTTCGACCTCTTCGGCGATCACGCCACGGGCGGCTGGGCCAAGTTCTTCTGGACCGTCTTCCTGATCATCATGCCGTGGCTGTCCGTCTTCGTGTACCTGCTGGCCCGTGGCAAGGGCATGCAGGAGCGCGCCATGGTTGCTGCCCAGCAGCAGCAGGCCGCCACCGACAACTACATCAAGGGCGTGGCCGCCCAGACCAAGACGCCGGCCGAGCAGATCTCCGAGGCCAAGGGCCTGCTCGACTCCGGAGCCATCAGCCAGGCGGAGTTCGACTCGCTGAAGGCCAAGGCTCTGGCCTGATCCACACGCTTCACCCAGGTGCCCGGGACGTCCGACGTCCCGGGCACCTGTGCGTTTCGGGGCAGGTCCGGGCGTCCTGGCGACGTGTGGGCCCGGCAGTCGACTCATCGGCGTGCGCACTCCCCTGGGCTGTCTACACGTATAGACTGCAACGATGAACCGGCCAAGCAACGTCCTCGACATGATCGATGCCCAGGAGGTGGCCACGATCCTCGGGCTCGCCCACAGGAACAGCGTGTCGACCTACCGCACCCGCTATGCCGACTTCCCTGCCGGCCAGCCGGCGCCGGGCGGCGGGCGCAGTCGGCTCTGGAGCCGCAGCGAGATCGTGGAGTGGCACGAGCGGTTCCGCCACCGTCGGGCCAGGACCGGGCAGGAGCCCAGCGAGCGGCTCGAGGAGCTCGTCGCAGCCACCACGGCACTGCTGCTGGCCAACCCCGGCCGGGACATCAGCATCCGGGAGATCGCCACGGAAGCTGGTGTGGCCCACTCGGACCTGTACCGGCACGCGGAGTCCAAGGAGCAGCTCGTCGAACTCGCCGTGCGTCGCGTGGAGGCGACATTCGGCTCGTCGATGCCGGAGGACCTCGAGACGTTCCGGGACCGCCTGCCAGGGCTCCTCAGCAGTCTGCGTGGAGCACGACCGGCCATGCTGGTGGTGACCGACAGGGCCCTGCGCGGCGAGTCGGTCGGCTCCGAGCAGACCTTGGGCGTGAGCAAGCTGGCCACCCTGCTCGCCGGCGATCAGGCACAGACCGGCAGGACCTCCGCGGTGGATCCACGGGTTCTGGCGGCGGCGGTATCCGGCATGCTCTGGGGGCTGAACACGCTCGAACCACGCTGGCTGGAGGCACTCGACCTCGACGAGATCCCCCCGGACCAGGTGGCGACCATCATCCTCGCCATGCTGGAGGTCTGAGGACGCCGCCTCAGGCGCCGAGCCCGCCGACACGGACGATCCCGGGGCGAGGTGCAGGTTGCAGGCCGTTCGCCGGCACCAGCGCGATCCGGTCATCGGCGCGCAGATGGGCCACGGCATCAAGGTCCGGGGAGCAGACAACGCCCACGACGGGGTAGCCGCCCATCGTGCCGGCATCGGGCCCGAGGAGCATCCAGTCCCCTGAGGGCAGCACCTGGATCGTCCCGGGAAGCACTCCCATCGAGGGAAGGTTGTGGTCGAGGGCTCTGGTCTCCCCCAACCCCACACCAACGCCCGGGGTCATTCGCACGCCGATCCGCGACGATTCGAGGATGCGCACCTCGCCGGCCCTCAGGTCCAGGTGCGGCCCCGGGATCGCGCGGATCGCGGTCAGTCGCTCCGGCGGCCGCAGGTAGTCCCCGGCCGTGCCAGAGGCCGGGGCTGCGGTCAGGGGAAGTGCATCTCCCAGACCCACGGGGGGCGGCCCCAGCGGTCCCAGGAGGCAGGTCGAGCGCGACCCGAGGACGGCTCCCGGCTGGAAGCCGCCTGCCACGGCCAGATATCCCCGCCCCTGCGCAGAAACTCGGATCCGGTCACCTGCCGCGAGGTCGAAGGCCATCCAGGAGGCGACGCTGCCGCCCTCCACGCGGACCTCAGCCGATCCCGTCACGGCGCAGGTCACCTGCACGTCGGCCGCCAGTTCGATCATGCCCACGATCTCCAGTGACGTGTCGAGCGCCGAGCCTCCGACCAGGCGGTTGCCCGACACGTGGGCGTGGCGGTCGAAGGCTCCGGAGATCGGGACACCGCTGTCGAGGTGACGGCGGCCGGAATCCTCGTACAGCGCCGTCCCCGCGAGCCCGACGACACGCATGTCCGACATCAGGGCACCTCGACGAACTCGACGAGGTCCCCGACCCGCAGCCGGGCAGGGCGGGCCGCCCCCGCATCGAAGAGCTCCACCTCCGTCGATCCGATCAGCTGCCATCCACCTGGGGTCGCCGAGGGGTACACGGCACACATGCCCGCTGCCAGGGCCACGGCGCCCCGCGGCACGCGGGGGCGCGGATCCGGCCGTCGGCCGATGCCGCTGAAGAGTGGATCCGAGCACGTCAGGTAGCCGAAGCCCGGGGAGAACCCGATGGCCGCCACCGTCCACGGCGCGGCGCAGTGCCTGCCGACGAGCTCCTGCGTGGGCACCCCGACCAGCTCGGCCACGTCCCTGAGGTCCTGCCCGTCATAGCGGCTGGGCAGGCGATGCGTACGGGGCTCGCACGGGCCCACTGCCCCCGGTGCCGCCGAGGGATGGACGGCGCCTGCCCTGGCGATCCGGTGGGCCACGTCAGGATCCTGGGGATCCGGGCGGGCCGATGGGCTGTCAAACACCACCAGGACGCTGGCCAGACCGGGAACGACGGTCGCAGAGGACCACAGGTGGCGCGCCCGTGCGGCGACCTCATGCACCCACGCTGTCCCCGGGGGAAGGGCCGACCCCGGGTCGAGATGCAGGGCGCGGTCACCGAAGGCCACAACGCGGGGAGGCGTCGGTCGCGGTGCCGGCGACGCCTCCCGTGCGCGGGCACCGACCTCCCATCCACCCTGCTCCAGCGCGGCCCTGATCGCGCGGGCCGCCGCCACCGCACCGGATGTGTCCCCATGCACGCACAACGACTCCACCTGCAGGTCGATGGTGGGGCCTGCGGGTGGCCGGACCCGGCCGCGCGCGAGATCCAGCGCCTGGGCGACCATCACCTCGAGATCGTCATGCACCGCACCCGGCTCGTCACGGGCCAGGAGTCGTCCATCACGACGGTAGCCTCGATCGGCGAACCCCTCCCCGATCACCTCGAACCCCAGGTCGTCAGCCCGTCGAGCCAGCAGGCCACCGGGCTGCGTCATCACGGCGACCGCGTAGCCGAGCGTGGCCGTCACGCGCTCGACGGCCGCCATGAGGACCTCGGCCGCACCTGCGTCCTGGACGGCCTCGTTGTACAGGGCGCCGTGGGCCTTCACGTGCGACAGGTGCTGGCCGTGGCGATGAGCCTCCCGTGCGACGAGCAGCACCTGGTCCACGAGGTCGGCGCTGAAGGCCGCTCGCGCCTGGGGGTCTGTGCCCAGCGCAGACATCAGTGACGCACGACCGAAACGCCGGCGGTCCCGGTACGACGGGTGCGCACCGATGCCCACGCCGCGCTGCGCAGCAGAAGCGACCGCCCGCCGCAACACCGATCCACCCCCCGCGTGGGCTCCGGTGGCGATGTTGGCAGACGTCACGATGTCCAGGAGCGCCTCGTCATCTCCGATGCCCTCGCCCAGGTCGGCGTTGAGGTCGATCCGCACCGCAGCCTCCTGCCGGTTGAGCTCGCCAACAGGCCCGGGCGGGCGCGTCAGTGGCCCCAGTATCGACCACCAGTCCTAGAGTGACGCCGTGGCAGAAACCCAGGACCCCGGCACCAACCAGAGCTCGACTGCGGTGGCCGATGTCCCCGAATGGATCGTCCTGGCCCACGAGGCTGCGGCCGTCGGCGCAGCCGTCATCAGCCTCGATGGCCGGCTCCTATGGATCAACCGCGCCATGATCGACCTCGCCCAGAGGCCCGCGGACGTCCTCATGGGGAGGTCCGTCGCGGACCTGGTCAACCCCTCGGATCGCGACCTGATCGCGGATGCGATGGTGGAACTCCAGTCCCAGAACGTCGCCATGGCCAGGGTCCACGGGCCGGCGCCGGGCACGTGGCTGCATGTATCGCTCAGCCGCCTGCCTGATGCCGGGCGGGGCGCGCAAGTGCTGGCCCAAGCAGTTGACGTCACCGAGTCGGTGCAGACCCAGTTGTCCCTCGAGGTGATGAGCGAGAACGTCCTGGACGTCGTTGCTCTCGTTGACGACGAGGGTTCCATCAAGTGGACCTCACCCTCAGTACGCCCGGTCCTGGGCCTGGATCCCGAGTCCCTCGTCGGCACGGCGATCACCGAGCTGATCGCACCTGAGGACCTGATCGGCTACCGGGACGCTGTCTCCGGCGCAGAACCGGGCCAGGCGCCCACCACCCGCACTGCGCGATTCCGGTCGACCTCCGGCGCATACCGGTACATGTCGGTCACAGCGCGCCCGGTTGCCGACACCGGCTCGGGACCGCGCACGGCCATTGCCATGCGCGATGTCACCGAGGAACGTCGCGCCAAGAGCGAGCTGGCTCGAAGCGAGGAGCAGTTCCGGATGGCCATGATCGGCGCGCCCGAGGGCATGGCGGTCACCGACTCCCAGGACCGCATCGTGCAGGTGAACCCGGCCCTGTCCGAGCTGCTCGGAGCACCGGGGGCCAGCCTGATCGGGCACCGGTTCCGGGAGTACATACCCGAGGAGGAGCGTGAGGAGGTCGACCAGTGGCGGATCCGCCTGCTGCGCGGCAACTCCTCGATCGAACGCTGCCAGCACCGCCTGGCCACGGCCACGACCGAGGTGTGGGTCGACCACTCCGTGGGGATCATGCGCGACGAGCTGGGCAACCCAGCCCTGTTCGTCCATCAGTTCGCCGACCGGACAGCAGCGCGACGCCTCGAGGCCGACCTGGCCTACCGGGCCAGTCACGACCTGCAGACCGGCCTGGCCAACAAGGAGTCCCTCAAGACCCGGCTGGCCGCGCGGCTGGGCCTTCCTCCCGAGTCGAGCAGCACGGTGGGAGTCCTGTTCTGCGACATCGACAACCTCAAGCCGATCAATGACCGCTTCGGCCACCTGGCCGGGGACGCAGTCATCTCCGCCGTGGCCAACAGGCTGGAGCGGGCCGTCCGACGTCAGGACGAGGTCGCACGCTATGGAGGTGACGAGTTCTTCATCGTCCTGGACCACTGCAGCTCGGTCGAGGAACTGGCCATCGTCGCGCGAAACGTCCAGACCGCCGCGAGCCATCCGGTGGAGACCGCCGGCACCCCGATCGAGGTCAGCATCTCGGTCGGGGCAGTGCTGGCCGAGTCGACAGCCGACACCGACGAAGCCCTTCGCCGGGCTGACGAGGCGCTCTATCGGGCCAAGCGATCCGGGGGGAACCGGATCTGCGTCGAGGGCCTCGATGAGACAAGCCCCGGAATACCCGGTCACAGCGATTGACTAAGGGCATCCCTGTGTGACCGATAGGTCCGTGAAGTCCTATTGCTGAGCACCGGATCGAGAAGGAATGTGCCACTTCTCGCGTGGCGACCGAAGCCCCTGCCGCCCAATGGATGATGCTTGCGCTGATCTATTGTGCTGTCACTGCCGATACATTACCTTGCGTTATCGGCCGACTACGCTCTGGAGGGGGCTTCATGTCCGGGATGCGCGTGTGTGTGCGCACCGCCCGGCATCCCCGCGTCCTGATCGCCACGTGGACGGCGACGGTCGTCGTCGGGTGCTCGCTGGTGATGACTGCGATCGGCGCGCTCCCCGCCGCAGTGGCGCAGATGGTCCGCGAGGAGCAGTTGGGCCCCTTCCTGATGATCACGGTGCTGGTGTTCATCAGCGAGATGCGCCCCATCGTCATGTCCCGCCTCGAGAATGATCCCGTCTCGATCTCGCAGGCCTTCGTGTTCGCCACGCTGTTCCTCTGGGGGCCGGTCCCGGCCACCGTCCTGATCGCCGCAGCGGTCCTGGTCAGTGAACTCCTGGCCAGCAAGCCACTGTGGAAGATCGCCTTCAACGTGGGCAACTACGCGCTGGCCCTGACCGCGGCCTGGGCCGTGCTGGCCCTCGGCGGCTGGTCGACCCCGCTCTCGCTCGGCGCCCTCGCGCCCGGGAGCCTGGTCCTGATCACCACGTCATGGCTCGCCTTCCACTTCGTGAATCTCGCCCTGGTCGCCGGGCTGGCCGAGGGAATGTCCTGGTGGGAGTCGTTCACCGAGGAGATCTGGTTCTACACCCTGTCGACGCTGGCCGTCCTGGCCCTGTCCCCGTTGGTGGCGGTCGTGGCGATCGCCGACGAAGCCGCAACCTGGTTCCTGCTTCCGTTGCTCCTGCTGCCGCTTCTGGCGGTCCAGCGGACTGCGTCGATGTCCCGCGAACGTGAGCACCGCGCCCTGCATGATCCGCTCACGGGGCTTCCCAACCGCGAACTCCTCGGCGAGCGGATCGAGGCGGGCCTTGCCAGGCCGGCGCGGGCTGGGGAACGCTTGGTGGTCCTCCTCCTGGACCTCGACTCGTTCAAGAACGTCAATGACGGGCTGGGCCATGGGATCGGTGACCTCCTGCTGATCGATGTGAGCCAGCGCCTGTCTGCTGTCATGCGCCCGGGCGACACGCTCGCCCGGTTCAGCGGCGACGAGTTCGCGGTCGTATGTGAGGCGATCCCGGACATTGAGCTGGAGGCGCACGTCGAGCGGATCCGGGCCTCGCTGGCGCCCTCCTTCACGTGCGCTACGCACGAGATCACCCTCACTGCGAGCATCGGCGTCGCTCCTGCCACGCCCGGTGCCACCCCCCAGACGCTGTTGCGCGAGGCGGACTCGGCGATGTACCGGGCCAAGGGTGCGGGCCGCGACCAGTCCGCGCTCTTCCACCAGACCATGCACGACCAGGCAACGGCCCTGCTCGACGACCAGCTCGGGCTGCGTCGTGCGCTGGAGCGAGATGAGCTGCGCGCGCACTTCCAGCCGACCGTGGACCTCGCCACCGGGGAGGCCGTGGGAATGGAGGCGCTGATCCGCTGGGAGCATCCCCAGCGCGGCCTGATCAGCCCCGACCAGTTCATCCCCCTCGCCGAGGAGACCGGGCTCATCCTTCCGCTGGGCGCCTGGATGCTCGAGCACGCCCTGTCTCAGCTTCGCGAGTGGCGCCGCGAGATCCCCGAGGCCCAGGACCTCTGGGTCGCGGTCAACATCTCCCCCCGGCAGCTGACCGACCCCGACCTGATCCACAAGGTCTCGCGGGCACTGGCCGAGTCTGGGGTCCCACCGAACAACCTCCATCTGGAGATCACCGAGACGGCCGTCATGCGTTCGCTGGACGTGTCCACGTCGACACTCGATGCCTTGCGCGACCTCGGCGTGCACCTGATCATCGATGACTTCGGCACCGGCTACTCGTCCCTGGCCCGCCTCAAGCGGCTGCCCGTCACGGCGCTGAAGGTGGATCGATCCTTCGTCGATGGGCTGGGTCGCGACTCCTCGGACCTGTCGATCGTGGATGCGATCGTCAAGATGGCCGACTCGCTGGCCCTCGGTGTCATCGCCGAGGGAGTCGAGACCCTCGAGCAGCTGGAGATTCTCCAGTCACTGGGCGCCCCCATGGGCCAGGGCTACCTCTGGTCGCGTGCCCTGCCCGCCTCCGGCCTGGCATCGTGGTTGCGCGCGGTACCCCTGCAGGAGCAGTTCACCGAACTTGACGAGTTCTCCACCCAGTTGCGCGCTTGAGCCGAATGGGTGAGCCGACCAGTGGAAATCCGCCCTGCGTCACCCGAATCGGGCTCAGCAATGGCACAACCACCCGATTGGCTCAACTCCTGGCCTACGGAATTGTCCGCATTCCCTTCTAGTCTGTTCGCGTGAGACTTCGATCCGAGGACGGCGCCACGCGCCCGTCCATGCGAGGTGATGCTGAGTTGTTCGAGCTCGCCTCCATCGGCATGGCCGTCACGTCCAGTGACGGCCGCTTCCTCGTGGTCAACCCCAAGCTCTGCCAGATGCTCGGGCACACCGCCGCCGACCTGGCCAGCTCGGGCCTGTACGACATCACGCACCCTGAGGATTGGTCCAACGTGGCCAAGGCCCTCAGCGACCTCGACTCAGGTGACGCGGAGTCCTTCACCCAGCGACAGAGGTGCCTTGCCGCCGACGGCGCGCAGATCTGGGTGGACCTCACCGTCACCGCCACTCCCGGCCGGGTCAGCCTGCCCATCCAGTTCCTGGCCCAGTTCGTGGATGTGACCGCCGAGGTGGACAACCTGCAGACGCTCTACGCGTCCGCGCGACACTTCCAGGTGCTCAGCGAGAACTCCACAGACGTGGTGGCGCAGACGGACCCGCAGGGCCTGATCACCTGGGTCTCCCCGTCAGTCACCACCCTGCTGGGGTGGGAGTCCGGCCTGCTGGCGGGCAGGGCCATCACGGCCTTCGTGGCCAAGCCGGATCTCGAGTCCTTCACCACATCCCTGAACGGCATCCGGCACGGCGAGGCCATGCACGACGAGGTGGTCCGGTTCCGGACAACCAGCGGGGCGTACCGATTCATGTCAGTCACCGCCAGGCCGCTGACTGTGGACGGCGGACTCGTGACCGGCATGGCCTTCGGCCTGCGCGACGTCACCGAGGAGCTGCGCGCCAAGCGCGAGCTGGCGCGCAGCGAGGAGCAGTTCCGCATGGCCATCCAGGGGGCCCCCGAGGGGGTGGCCGTCACCGATTCCCACGACCGCATCGTCCGCGCGAACCCCGCCCTGTCCGAGTTGATGGGTACAACGGCCGAGGCCCTCATCGGGCACCGGTTCCGCGAGTTCATCCCCGAGGAGGAGCGCGGTGCGGTGGAGGACCTGCGCGGGCGTCTGGTCCTCGGGGAGTTGGAGTCGATGCGCTTCGAGCACCGGCTCCTGAGCAGCCAGGCAGAGCTGTGGGTGGACCATTCAGTCGGAATCCTGCGCGACGAGTCCGGAAGCCCCCGGTTGTTCGTCCACCAGTTCGCCGACCGGACTGAGACACGGCGGATGCAGGCCGACCTCACATTCCGGGCCACCCACGACGTGCAGACGGGGCTGGCCAATCGAGCCAGCCTTCTCACGCGCCTCGAGGAGAGGCTGGGCATCACGCCAGAGCCTGCGGAGAACGTGGGCGTCCTGTACTGCGACATCGACAACCTCAAGCAGATCAACGACCGGTACGGCCATCGAGTCGGCGACGACGTCATCGCGGCCGTGGCAGACCGCCTCGCCAGCGCTGTCCGTCATGGCGACATCGTCGGGCGGATCGGCGGCGACGAGTTCGTCATCGTGCTCGATCATTGCCCGGACGAGGAGGTCCTCGTGTCCGTGGCGGAGAACGTGCAGAAGGCCGCCAGCGGACTGGTCAAGACCCATGCCGGCAAGAAGGTCCGCGTCACGGTGTCCGTGGGGGCCGTGCTGGCCGCCTCCACCACCGATACCGACGACGCGCTCTCGCGATCGGACCACGCGCTCTACCGGGCCAAGCGATCAGGGCGCAACCAGGTGGCTCTGGAGGCTGTGGGCCCCGACGAGATGGCCCAGGACACAAGCGCCGACCTGGACGACGACGAGGACTAGCGCTCAGCCCGCCGAGACCCCCGTGCTTCCCGGACAAATGTCTCAGGTTTGTCTCAATCGGCCCCGGGGTACAAAGATGGGGTACGCCCGTCATGCGGTTGGTCACACACCAACCCGTCAGGTCCTCACGAGGGTCTGGGCATCTGGCCGCTGAACCGCCAGTCGTACGGGCTCCGCCGTCGTCCACAGGAAGGCCGCAGCCATGAGTCGTCCCGACTCCTCCGACTGCCCCCGAATGACTACGAATCGCACCACACCGACGCCCGCGCGGCGTGCTGGTGCCCTCACCGCTGCGATGTCGCTGGCGCTGCTGACGGCCGCCGGTGCCGCGATCGCCGTCCCCTCCTCGGCACCGTCCGACACCCCGCTGGCGCGCGCTGCCAGCGTGCCGTCTGACCGATCGGCCGAGTTCCGCGCCGCCACGTCGCTGAGCGACCGCCAGGCAGCTATCGCCCTGAGTTCGTCGCGATCGTCCGCACGCGGCGAACTCCCCACCCCTGACGAGAAGCTCGCAGAGGTCGAGGTGGAGCCCGAGATCATCGGCAAGCGCTACTCCACAGTCCCGCTGAACGTCCGCAAGGATCCGGACTCCGACGCCAAGGTGGTCACCACCATGGAGGTTGGCGACAAGATCAAGGCGACAGACGTCAAGGACGACGGGTGGCGCCTGGTCATCCACAACGACAACGAACGTTGGGTCAAGGCGAAGTTCCTCTCCAAGTCCAAGCCCCCGACGCCAGCGACGACGACGTCCGGCTCAGGTGGCGGGGTGTCCGCGGCCGTCTGTTCGAGCGGATCTGGCGTCGAGGGTGGCCTGGGCGCGAATGCCATCGCCGTCCACCGCGCGGTATGCGCCCGCTACCCGCAGGTGAGCGCCTACGGCGGCTATCGGCCCGGAGGTGGCAACCACTCCACCGGGCGTGCGCTGGACATCATGATCAGTGGTGACGCGGGCTGGGAGGTCGCCAACTGGCTGCGTGCCAACTCCGCGCAGCTGGGCATCATCGAGATCATCTACTCGCAGCAGATCTGGACCACCCAGCGCGCCGGCGACGGCTGGCGCGGGATGTCGAATCGTGGTTCGGCCACGGCCAACCACTACGACCATGTCCACGTGACCACTGGCTGACGGCGAGACGATCACCCGCCAGTCGACGAGGCCCCGCCGAAGGCGGCGATCATCGCGTCAGCCACAAGGGCCCCACGATCCTCCTGGACGAAGTGTGCGGCTCCCTCGATGCGAGTCTGCTCCCCGGATGTGGTGATCAGGGCCGTGAACTGCTCGCCGGCGACCGGGAACGGGAACACCGGGTCCGCGTCGGAGAAGGCCACGAGCGTCGGCTTGTCCCACCTGCCCAGGGCGTCCCGGACGGCCGCCATCTGCGCAGCACCGGGATCATCGGCGCTCATCGGGACCAGCAGCGGAAACACCTGCGCGCCGGCCTTGCTCTGCGCGTTGGGGAAGGGCGCCTCGTACCCACGAAGCACCTCGGCGGACAGCGCGGTGGTGGTCCCGCCCTGGATGACCTGGCCGATCGGGAGGTCGGGCGTGCGCTCGGCGAAGTCGCGCCAAGCCCGGAACCCCTTGCTCACGCGCCCCGTGAACAGACCCGTGTTGAGGATGACCAGCCGGCTGACTCGCTCGGCGTTCTCCACCGCCCAGCGCAGGCCGATCGGCCCACCCCAGTCCTGGACGACCACGGTCACGTCCTGCAGGTCCATGGTGGCCAGGTGGGCGCTGACACTGTCGACATGGCGGTCATAGGAGTACCACTGCGGGTCGGTGGGCTTGTCCGAACGGCCGAAGCCCGCGTAGTCCGGGCACACGACCCGATGGCCTGCTGCCACCAGTCTCGGGAGCATGTGCCTGTAGAGATAGGCCCAGGTCGGCTCGCCGTGGAAGCACACGACCGGTGAGCCCTGGCCCTCATCGACGTGGTGCAGGCGCAGGCCCTCGACATCCGTGTAGTGAGGTTCGAAGTCGTACCCGTCCAGATCTGTGAACCGCTCATCCGGCGTTCGGAAGACATCCATGGCCACCATCTTGCCCTGACCGGTCTCCCTGCAGCCGCCCCAGGCGGGCAGGGCAGGATGGGCCCGTGCTCGTGCTCCTCCCGCCCAGCGAGGGCAAGACCCCGCCCACGTCGGGCCCGCGCCTGGACCTCACTGCCCTGTCCCTGCCGGGGCTCAGCAGATCCCGAGGGGTGGTCCTTGACGAGCTCACGACGCTCTGCCGTACTGACCCTGCCAGGGCGCTCGGCGTGTTGGGACTCAGCCCGCGGCAGGCCGCGGAGGTCGAGCGCGACGCCTCCCTGCGCGATGAGCCCGTGGCCCCGGCGTGGCAGGTGTACTCAGGCGTTCTGTTCGCTGCGCTCGACCTGGCCGACTGCGATGCGGCCACTCGGGACCGGTTGATGCACTCCACGCTGGTGTGGTCGGGCCTGTGGGGCGCAGTGGGGCTCGCGGATCCGATCCCCGCCTATCGATTGTCAGGCGCCGTGACGCTGCCGGGTGTGGGCCGGCTGGCGACCTTCTGGCGCAGACCGTTGCAGGCCGCGTTGAGCGAGCACGCCGGCGACCAGCTGATCCTGGACCTGCGTTCCGCCACCTATGCGTCCAGCTGGGCGGGCCCGCCCGAGCGGACCGCGCGCATCCGGGTCATCCACGAGCAGGGAGCTCGCCGCACCGTGGCCAGCCACTTCAACAAGGCGACGAAGGGCCGGCTGCTGCGGGCTCTGGCCACCTCGCCGGTGGACCCCACCACCACAGAGGACGTCGTCGATGCGCTGCGGGCTGTCGGGTTCCGGGCAGAGCCCGTTCCACCCGGCGACCGACCCGGACGTGCTGCGCCCTACGTGATCGATGTGCTCGTGGACCACCTGTGATCCGGCCGGCGGACTCAGAGCGGATACGGGCCGAACCTTCCCCAGGCGATGAAGACCGCGACCGAGAACAGGACGACGTTCACGGGGACCCGCGACCACTCCTTGCGTCGGGCATGGACCAGCGCAGCGAGGGCCTGGTCGACAGCCAGCCCGGCGGCCGCGAGCGGCACCAGGAACTCCGCGATCCCCGTCACCGCCGGCAGGATCAGCCCAAGCGCGCCCAGGACCTCAATCGCGCCGATCGCCTTGACCTGCGTGTCGGAGTAGTCCTCGACGAAGGACATCTTGTCCTGCAGGCTCTCGCGGGGCTTGATGATCTTGGGGATCCCCGCGGCGAGGAACACCGCCGCCAGGAGTCCGGTCGCGATCCACAGTGCTGTGTTCATCGAGTCTCCTCAGGGGCACATTGCTTGAGCGCTCAACCGATGTCGCAAGGTAGCACGACCGTGCCTAACCCCCGAGTTCCGGCACCTCGCCTGAGGCCACCAGGTCGACGACGTGGTCCCGTGCTGCCAGCGCCACGGGGCCGCGCCGCGCCAGCCGCATCGTGCTCGTCCCCATGACGGACGCCAGCTGGGAGTCCGGCTGGATCACCACCACTGGCGTTCCCGATGCCTCGAGCACGCGCACCTGGCGGTCGAGCGCATGGCGGACAGGCATCCTCAGGAGGCTGCCACGGTCGCTCGGCGTCCTCCGGGTGCTGGACATCGGTGCGGAGATGATCACCAGGTCCAATCCGAGTCCCGCAAGCAGGTCCGCGTTGTGCGTGGACCACACGCCTCCGTCGACGTACCGACTCCCCCGGATCATGACGGGCGAGAAGTAGCCCGGGATGGCACACGACGCTGACACCGCGTCACTCAGGGCGGCGGGCATGTCGCGCCCGAAGACCACTCGCTGCCCATCGTCGAGCCGTACCGCGCACACCCAGAGGGGCGCTTCGGGCCAGGCCCGGAAGAGGTCGGCGATCCCTGCAACGCTGCCACCGACGTCCAGCGCCCCCTCGGGCAGCAGCGCTGCGGCGAGCAGCCCGAGGCGAACCCTGCGCGGGTGCCGGACGAGCTCGCCCAGCATCCGGGGCGCCGCCGGAGCCCACCCACGGGGCCCCACCTTCTCCGGTGAGCGCAGGGGACCCATCCTGCCCAGCACCTCATCGCCCCGGGCAGTCAACGGGGCGCCGACCATGCGGGCCACGAAGTCCTGCGGAGGTAGGCCCGCCCGGAGCAGGGCACCCGATGTCGAACCAGCCGATGTGCCGACGATGACCTCCGCGGCTCGAGCGTCCCACCCGGCCGCCTGCGCGAGCCCCGCGATGACACCCGCATGGAAGGCGGTGCCCGTCAGCCCGCCGCCACCGAGGACGAGGCCGATGCGGGTGGGCGGTTCGGTATCCATACCCCGAGCCTCGGCGGTGATGCTCGACGTTGCACCTCAGGGCACCGGCCACGACCGGGGACCTCGTCCGCGCACTTGACGTCCGGCGGATACCGACCTATCGTTATACATGTCGTTGAGCATACGCTCCGACCATCCCGAAAGGAGACTCGCTATGTACAGCGATTCCCACCCCCCCATGCATCATCACCATCACGACGATCCCGCCCCGGACCCCCGGGGCGAGGAGACAGCCGGCCAGCGTGGCCCCGGGCGAGGTCGTCGCCACCGTCGCGGAGGCGGCCGGGGTCCTGGCGGCTTCGGCGCCGAGGTCCCCGGCGGATTCGGTCCACGCGGTCGTCGCCGTCGCCCGAAGGGCGCCGTCCGGGAGGCGATCCTCTCTCTCCTGACAGAGGATCCCGCCAACGGCTACAGCCTCATGAAGCAGATCGCCGAACGCGCCGAGGGCGAGTGGTCGCCGAGTCCTGGCTCGGTCTATCCGACCCTGGCACAACTGGTCGACGAGGGACTCATCACCCCGACCGGCACGGAGAAGGGCACCGACTACGCCCTGACCGACGCAGGGCGCGAGTACGTGCAGGAGAACGCTGAGACCCTGGCTGCGGTCTGGACCAACGCCACGCAGGGCTCGGCCTCACGCACCGCCCTGCGCGACAGCGTCACAGCACTGACCGGCGTCGTCCACCAGTACCGCTTCGCCTCGACCGATGACCAACGACTGCGCGCCGTCGAGCAGCTCGACGAGGCCCGCAGGGCCCTCTACCGCATCCTGGGCGAGTAGCAATCACCCCTCCCTGAGGAACTCGACGGCATCGGGATCCACCTCCTCCCCGAAATGCCGAGCAGCCCGGTGCCCGCTGAAGACCGCCTGGGCGATCAGTCCCGGAGCATCGGCGTCGCCGACGAGGGTCAGGGAGTCCAGTCGACCATCGTCGAGCGCGGGCACGAGGGCGTCGTGCAGCTCGATGCGTGGCTGGCGATCGGCTACGAGCACCACGGCATCGGCAGCACCCTCAGCCTGATCCCCGCTGACGACACCGGCGCTGACGACGTGATCCGATGCGATGTGCTCCAGGGTCGTCCGCGGCACGATGCGAACCCCCAAGCGGCGCAGCCGGGACTCGATCCGCACCTGCTCGAGGGTGAACTGGGTCCAGTAGGACGCCAACGGCGCAGGCGTGAGCAGGGTGACCTCGTGGCCACGGCCTGCGATGAGCTCGGCGAGCAGCCCGCCCATGACGTAGTGGTCGTCGTCGTAGATCACGACCTCCCCCTCGGGCAGCCGCCACCGACCCGACTCGAGGTCATCCAGCAGGTCATCCGGGGTGAAGACGTGGTCCTGGTCGAAACCCGGCACAGCCGCCCCCGTCGAGCGACCGCGGCCATCCCGGCGCCACACCGCCCCAGTCGCCACGATGACATCGCGCACTCCGGAGTCCAGGACATCGGCGGCGTTCATGGGTGAGGCGGGGAACACCTCGACGTCGGGCAGGCCGGCGATCTCCCCACGCCGCCAGTCCACGACCCGGCGCCACGCGGCCAGCCCGGGCAGCAGCGACTCGCGGGCGACCCGCCCGCCGATATCGGCCCGTGCATCCAGCAGCTGCACCGGGTGTCCGCGCTGGCCGAGGGCTCGTGCGGCCTCAAGCCCGGCTGGGCCAGCGCCCACCACCATCACCCGCGCGGCGTTGCTCCGGACGGCGATCCGCTCGGGGTGCCATCCTCGACGCCACTCCTCCCCCATGGTGGGGTTCTGAGTGCACCGGATCGGCAGCCCCTTCGGATCCGTGGCCACGCAGATGTTGCAGCCGATGCACTCGCGGATCGATGCGGCGCGCCCCTCGCGGATCTTGCGCGGCAGGTGCGGGTCGGCGATCGAGGGCCGAGCCGCCCCGATCAGGTCCAGGACTCCGCGGCGGACTGCCGAGACCATCGCATCCGGGCTCGTGTAGCGCCCCACCCCGACCACGGGCTTCGTGGTCACTGACTTCACGAAGGAGATGTAGGGCTCCTGGTGGCCCTCTGCGGAGAAGCGTGACGTCGCAGAGTCATTGCTCCAGTCCGAGACGTTGACATCCCACAGGTCGGGCAGCTCGGCGAGCAGACCCAGGATCTCGCGGCCCTCCCCGTCGTGGGTGATGCCCTCGGGGCCGAGCAGCTCATCGACCGCGAGGCGGACGGCCACAGCGCAGTCGTCGCCGACCGCATCGCGGGTGTCCTCGATCAGCTCACGCAGGAATCGCACCCGGTTCTCCAGGCTCCCGCCGTACTGGTCCGTGCGGTCGTTGTGGCGCCGGGAGAGCAGCTGCATCGGAAGCGTCAGCCCGTGGGCGGCATAGCAGTAGATGATGTCGAAGCCGGCATCCCTGGCGCGCAGGGCGGCCTTGCGATGCCAGCGGCGGACGTCGGCGAAGTCGCGGCGCGTCATCGCCCGGGTCTGCTGCGGCTCGAATCCCGTGTCGCCCAGGACTCCCTCACTGCGCGGGCCCATCGGCGTGAGGTGCGAGTAGTGGTTGGCAGCATCGATGCCGGCGTGGGTCAGCTCGATGCCCGCCAGCGCGCCGTGGGCGTGCACCGCCTCGGTCATCAGCCGCTGACCGGCGACGTCGTGGTCGTCCCAGAGCCTCCCCTCGATGCAGGGCGCGATGTCACTGGTCGGATGGATCTCGACCTCCTCGGTACAGACCACACCCCATCCACCTTCGGCCTTGACCCCCCGCATGGCAGCCAGGGACTGGGGACGCAGGTGGCCCAGTCCGTTGCAGTGCGGGACCTGGTAGAAGCGGTTCGGGGCGGTCTTGGGACCGATCCGAACCGGCTCGAAGAGGATGTCGTACTCGCCCATCCAGATGTCCTGTCGTCATGCCGCCGCGGCTCGACCGGCAATGCCGATCATGTCGGGGCCGGCACTGGGGAGGCAACTGCTCCGCGGCCCGTCAGCCGCCCTCGATCGTTGCAGGCTGGGAGAGTCCCGACATGAGGCTCTTCCTCCTGACGGCGCTGACGATGACGGCCTTCGCCGCCAACTCAGTGCTGAACAGGATGGCCCTCGAGGACCAGGGCACAGGCCCGGCGAGCTTCGCGGCCGTCCGCCTCCTGTCGGGGGCGCTCATGCTCGTGGCCCTCGCCGTGGCCCGGAGTGGCTTCGCCTCGCTGCGCGGTCCCGTGCGACCCGTGGGTCCCCTGAGCCTGGCCGTCTACATCCTGGGCTTCTCCTTCGCCTACGTCACGCTCGGGGCCGGGGTCGGTGCGCTCATCCTGTTCGGCGGCGTCCAGGTGACGATGTTCACGGCGGCGGTGATCACTGGCGAGGACGTCCCACCGCTGCGCTGGGTCGGTGCTGGTCTGGCCCTCTGCGGACTGGCGTACCTGATGTGGCCCACGGGATCGTCGGCCCCCGCGCTGCGCGGTGCCATCCTCATGATCGCCGCGGCCGTGGGCTGGGGGATCTACTCACTGGCGGGTCGCGGCGCCACAGATCCCCTCCGCGCCACGGCAGTCAACTTCAGCCTCGCGGCACCGCTGGCGCTCCTGGTGTGGATCGCGGTCAGTGACTCGATGTCGCCGATCGGCCTGCTGCTGGCCGTCGTCTCGGGCACTGTCACCTCAGGTTTGGGCTACGCGCTCTGGTACGCCGTCCTGCCGGACCTGCCCGTCACTGTCGCCGCAGTTGCCCAGTTGACCGTGCCGATCATTGCCCTCGCCGCGGGAGTGACCCTGCTGGGAGAGTCAGCCACCCTCAGGATCGCCATAGCCAGCGTGCTGGTCCTCGGGGGGGTGGGTCTGTCCCTCGTGGCGCGCCAGCGTTCCAGCCCGGCCACCAGTTGAACTCAGCTGACTCGTCGGGCTCGTCCGGCGTGCCACGATGGCTGGGACCTCAGGCCCTGTCGCCAGCATGCTTCCGCGGCCTACGGTGAAGGTGCTGCAGACGCCGGTTCCGAGGCGGCTCCGGCTCGGCGTGAGCGACTGTCGCACTGGAGAGGAAGGACTGCGCCATGCCAGCACCAGATCCCACTGCACCCGAGGTCAAGGAGTTGCTCCATTCCGGATACTCCCTCGCGGACCTCAAGGCAGAACTCGTCCACCAGACGCATCGTCGTGACGATCCCACCGCCACGTGGAGCGAGGACGAGATGCACATCCTCAACACGTGGATCACCGCGCTGAAGGGAGAACTCGTCCGTCGTGAGGCAGGCGCCGCCTGATCCGGCCGGCGACTGCTACCAGGACACTGACGCCGGGACTCAGCCCCTGTCCCACTCGTCCCTCGGGACAACGAAGAGGTTCTTCTTCACCTTGGGCCGATCGCACGCGACGAGGACGCCCCCGTCCGGCAGGACAACAACCCCCTCCGGCTTGTCGTGCACCCCGGACAGGCGCCAGACGACGGCGGCCTGGAAGGAACCGGCGAAGGGGTCGGGTGCGGGCGTGGACGGGGGCACGACCGCCACTGAGCTGCCCTTGTCGCTGAGCAGGACCAGATTCCCCCCGGGCCCCACCTCGGCGTCGCTGAGATCGGGGCATACCGATGCCATCTCGGCAGTGGGCGACCACGCCGCGAGCAGGACGAGGGGCACCTCTTGAGCGTGTGCGGATCCGCCGCCCTCCCACCAGGGGTCGCCAGGTTCCAACCACTGACCGGGGCCGAAGCCACGCGGCGACTGGTCCGCCGGACCGAACTCCAGCAGCGCTGCAGGGTCCTTCTCCTTGACGATGAGCAGATGCCCGTCCCTGAGCATCACGACACCCTCAGCGTGCGATCCGTCCGGGTCGCGCCAGGACCGCCTCAGCTCCGCGGAGCCGGCGCCGTCGGGGATGTCCAGGGTGACGTGGGCCAGCACCCGTCGGTGCGAGATGTCGATGTACTCGGCACGGCAGGGCGTCTCCTGCACGAGCAGCAGCCCCAGCGCGCCGTCCATCGCGATCGCCTCGAGCTGGGGGTGGTGGTGCGGGATGCGTGTCCCTTGGGCATCCCGCAGCGGCAGGGTCTGCCACTCCAGGTCGGCCAGCCCCTCGGAGACCGCCGCCCAGGCGATGGTCGCCTTCCGGTCCCCGATGGCAGCCACAGTCATCCGGCCCCCACGATCACGGCCGAGGGCCAGTCCCGAGACCTCCGACAGCGGAATGGTGCCGACCGGTTCGGCGGTCACGTCGATGAAGCGCATTGCCCCATACTGGCTCCCCGCGCAGAGTGACGCGCCCTCTGAGCCCACCCTGTCAGGCACGATCAGCCAGGACCAGTAGCGTGGCACGTATGAATCCCTCATCCGCTGGCAGCGCCGCAGACACCCACCACGCCGAGCCCTCCCCCGTCGAGCCGGCTCGCCTGACCGCGCTCCGGCGATACAACGTCGTCGTCGGCATCGTCCTGCTCGCCCAGGCGGTGATCGTGTACCTGCTGTCCAACGACTTCACCCTGCCGATCACCGCCAGCTACTTGGAGGGGCCTCCTGGCACGACGCCAGGTGACCCGGTCACGCTCATGAACACCCCCATCGGGCTTGCTGTCGCGGGCTTCCTCGCGCTGTCGGGCATCGCGCTGCTGATCGTGGCGACGGCCTGGTCCGGTGGCTACGCCGCAGACCTGGCACGCAAGCGGAACAGGGCCCGTTGGGTCGAGTACGCGCTCACGTCGTCGATGATGATCGTGCTGATCGCGCAGGTCACCGGCATCACCGACGTCGGTGCGCTGATAGCGATCTTCGGCGTCAACGCCGCGATGATCCTCTTCGGCTGGCTGCAGGAGCAGTACGAGCAGCCAGGCGGAGGATGGCTTCCGTTCGTCTTCGGGTGCGTGGTGGGGATCGTCCCCTGGCTGATCATCGCGTTCTTCGTCGTCGCACCCGGTTCCACGTCCTCGGCCGAGCCGCCCGTCTTCGTGTACGGGATCATCGTCTCGCTCTTCCTGTTCTTCAACGTGTTCGCCCTCAACCAGTTCCTCCAGTACAAGCAGGCCGGGAGGTGGGCGGACTACCTGGTGGGCGAGCGTGCGTACATCACCCTGAGCCTGGTGGCCAAGTCCCTGCTCGCGTGGCAGGTCTTCGCCGGAACCCTGGCCGGGTAGGTGCCCTCCCGACTTGTGGGCGGCATCGACATCAGGCTTCGGCAGAGTGGCCGCGCACGTCGATGCCGCAACGTGTGAGGTTCAGCGCGGCCCGACCGCGACCAGGCCCAGCGCCGCCTCTCGCTTCCCATCCACGCCGAGAAGGTCGTTGACCATCCCGTCGAAGAATCCCCCGACCATGCAGGCACCCAGACCCAGCGACTCCGCGGCGAGGTAGACGTTCTGCGTGACGTGGCCGCCCTCCCAGCACACGTATCGATAGTGACGCTCACGGTACTTCCACCGCGACCTCTGGAACAGGCCGGTCAGCACCAGCACCACGGGCGCCTGGCGCAGGAAGTCCTGGCCGAGCCCAGCAACCATGAGGTCGCCCGCCACAGACCCTTCGCGGACACGTTCCAGGGCTTGAGCCCTGACATCGACGTGGTAGATGCCGGGGTCGATCCCGGTCACGCTCCGCACCGCCACGTAGGTCTCCAGGGGGTACAGCGCACCGGCCGACGGCGCGGTACGCCAGCCCTGGCCTGAGGTGATCCCCGTGGCGGCCTGCACCACCCATGCCAGCTCCTCGGGGCTCAGCGCGCGATCGGCATACTCCCGAAGCGAACGTCGCTGCTCCAATGCCATGGCCAGGGACATCGCCGGCGGTGCGGCGACCGCAGGCAGCTGGATCGGTGCTTCGTCGCCGATCTGGAGATAGGGGGCCGGGCGACGGCCCCAGTCCGCAAGGTCGCTGATCAGTCCACGCAGGCCCAGCGAACTCTCGCGGTGGTAGAACTGAGCGACATCGCCGCCCTCGTAGGGGGCCGGCGACACGAACGCCTTGGCCGACCAGCCGACCACGGCACCGGCGACTCCGGCACCGACCGCGGTGAGCGCAGCACGACGCGACGGATGGGTCGGTGTTGGATCGCGCGACTCGTTCGCCCACTCAGCCGAGCCGGCCGGAACGGGCACAGCTGCGGACTCTCCCGTGGACACAGGCGTGGCTTGCCGCCGCTGCTGGCTCAGCCGGCCGGAGGGAAGGAACCAACGCCAGTGCAACCCCACATGGATGGCGATCAACAGGGCGACCACATAGCCCGCCCAACGATGAGGCGTGAACTGGTTCAGGTCGAGCCGATCGACCAGGAACCCCGTCAGGATCACCATCACGGCAGCGATCAGCAGGAGCCCGTTGAGGATGTACCGCACGCGTCGTCGCGACATCTCCAGCCTTCCCGATCCCGGCGGGGCGCCAGAAGCCCTGGGCTCAAACCATCATGGCAGGAGTCCCATGGCGTTGCCGCCATATCGTTTCCACTTCGGCCAGCACATGCACCCCGCCATCGCGAGGATCGTCTACTCCACGGCTCCTGGGCGCACCATCGTCGTCACCGATGCCATCATCACAGCCGGGGTACCCGACGACGCGCCGCTGTTGTTCGGCGGGCAACCGGTCGCCAACGACGACAAGGGCATCGGATTCGGAGCCCGCGCGAGGTCTCAGGTCCTGCGGCGCAGCAGCAGTGCCGTGAACTGCTGGGTACTGCCCCACGGGGTCTGGTGCTCCTCACCGGAGGAGGCCACCACGTCGAAGTCCGACTCGAACTCCGCTGCCAGCTCGTCGTGGGAGTACCGCACGATCGGCAGGCCGCTGCAGGTCAGCGGTCCGTCTGGGCCGAAGGTGGCCACGACGAGCCAACCGTGGGGCGCCAGGGATCGCAGCAACGAGGCCCGGTAGTCCTCGCGCTCGTCGGCCTCGGTGAGGAAGTGGAACACTGCGCGGTCGTGCCAGAGGGCGTACTGGCGGCCCATGTCGAGGTCCAGCACGTCGGCCACCTCGAGGACGACCCGGGAACCAGCCTCGCCAAGACGGTCTCGAACGGTCGTCAACGCCGTCGAGGACAGGTCGATCGCCGTGAGGTCGGAGTACCCCAGCCCAACCAGGTGGTCCACCAGCGTCGACCACCCTGCGCCCACATCGATGACCGGCAGGCCCGGGTCGATGCCCGCCTGGTCCACGAGGTCCAACGACAGCCCCGGGACGGACTGCCACCAGGAGACGCCGTCCTCGGGCTTGTCGGTGTGCACGCCCTCCCAGTAGGACAGCCGGGACTCCGGATCGACAGGCCGCGAGGTCATGGGCGCGACGCTACCGGTTGGCAGCGCGCACTCGCCACGGACGATCCCGAGATGCGGCCGAACCGGGCTATCTTCGCTCCATGGACTCCACCCCCGGCTCGTCGCAGCCTGCCGTCCTGCTCCCCGACGGCACTGCCGTGCTGGCCCTGGTCGACGGTGGGTCGATGGACTGCGGCAGCGGCCTGCTCCTGCTGATCACCCGGGCCATGCGCCGGGTCGGCGCCGGTGAGCTGGTGGGCGTGCGCAGCCTCGAGCCCAGCGTCGACACGGACCTCCCGGTCTGGGCTGAGCTGGTGGGCCACACCGTCGCCGCGCGGGTCCAGGAGTCACCCGAGGGGCCCTGGTGGTTCGCCGTTCGCAAGGCCGCCGCGAAACCCGCCGTGGGACCCCCGGCACCGCTGTCGGAGCCGGATCTGGCCGATGGGAGTGTCTTCACCACGGGGAACGCGACCCCCATCGGCTCGCGGCTCTGGGCCTACACCAACTTCGACTGCAACCTGGCCTGCCACTACTGCTGTGCGCAGTCCTCGCCCCGCGCGGACGCACGGCGACTGCCGGTCGACGTGGCCACCCAGGCGTTCTCCGAGTTCGCCCAGATGGGTGGGCGGGAGGTGTTCCTCACCGGCGGCGAGCCGTTCATGCACCCCGAGCTGGGAGCCCTCGTCTCGGCCACGGAGGGCCTGGACTGCGTGATCCTGACCAACGCCATGATCATCGGGCGCGGAACCCGGCGCGCGACCCTCGAGTCACTGGACCGCCGGGTCGCGCTCCAGGTGAGCCTGGACTCCGCCACAGCTGAGCTTCACGATGCCCAACGTGGTGCCGGATCATGGGCGAAGGCCCTGGAGGGCATCGGTCTCGCACAGTCGCTGGGCTTCCGGGTCAGGGTGGCAGCCACTCTGTACGCGGAGGACCCCGAGGGAGTCAGCGAGCTGCACCGCCGCCTTGACGACATGGCGGTGGACCCCGAGGACCGTCTCATCAGGCCGGTGGCCCAGGAGGGGTTCGCCGAGACCGGGCTCCATGTCTCCCTCGACACGCTCGACCCCGAACCCACGATCACCGCCGACGGCGCGTGGTGGCACCCGGTGGCCGTCACCAACCCGAACCTGCGGATCGCCGACGCGCCGCTGCCGATCTCGGAGGTGTTCGCGGTGGTCGCCGATACTGTGGCGGCCCAGGACGCCGCCGCACGGGCCGGGCGCGAGGTCTTCCGCTGCGCCTGACCCGACTCAGCGATCGTCCGGGGACCAATCCGCGGTGGCGCCCGCGGCGAACGCACAGAGACGGTTCGACCATGCCTGACCCAAGCGCGAGGAGATCGCCGTGAGCACTTCGTCGGATCAACGGGTCGCCGATGCGGCACCAGGGGACCTGCCCAATGACCGGATGGCCCGCATCAGCGCGTTCGTCGTGCGGATCGTGGTCGGCCTGCTGTGGGTCGAGAACCTGTCATGGAAGGTTCCTCCGCACTTCGGGGCTGACGACGAATCGGGGCTGTACTACTTCACCTCGCTGGCCGTCGAGTACCCGCTGCTGGCCCCCTACTCGGCAGTGATCGAGAACCTCGTGCTGCCGAACTTCGCGGTGTTCGGCTGGGGTGTGTTCCTCGTCGAGATCTGCCTGGGCCTCTTCCTGATCCTTGGCCTGGCCACCCGGTTCTGGGCCGTGGTGGGACTGGTCCAGACGGTCGCGATCTTCCTGAGCGTCGGGGCAGCGCCCAACGAGTGGAAGTGGAGCTACTTCCTCATGGCGACCGCGCACCTGGCGGTGCTGGGATTCGCGGCCGGACGCGTGCTGGGGGTGGACGGTGCACTCAGGCGCAGGGTCACCGGCACCTCCCTGGTCTCCCGGGCGTACCGGCTCAGCTCCTGACCGGGGGCAGACTCAGACCATGACCCAGGCGGCAGTCTCGGCGCGCACGACCACGCGCGCGCCGATCCCCGACCCCGCCCGGTGGCTGTTCGTCGTAGCCGGGGTGGTCGGGTTGGTGGGCTACGCCGTCCCTGTTCTGCGCCGGCTGCGCTATCCCTATGAGCTGTCGTTCTTCGAGGGCAGCACCGTGGAGGTCACCGGACGGCTCGTCGACGGGTTGGCGCTCTACGGACCACCCTCCGCGGAGTTCACCCCGTGGCCCTACCCGCCGATGTACTTCTGGGTCACCTCCGCGGCCGCGCAGGTCCTGGGCCTGAGCCTGCCGACGATGCGAGTCGTGTCGGTGCTCGCCAGCGTGGCTGTCCTCGTCCTCGTCGGGATCGTCGTCAACCGGCTCACCGGCAGTGCCTCGGCGGCGCTGCTCGGGATGGGCCTGTCCGCCGCCACCTATCGGGTGTCGGGAGCCTGGGCCGACACGGCGCGGGTGGACTCGCTCTTCCTGGCGCTGGTCATGGCCGTCATCGTCGTGGCCATGCGAGCCCGCAACACGGCGGGCGGGCTGTTGGTCGGCGCCCTCGTGGTGGCAGCCTTCCTCACCAAGCAGAACGCCCTCATCGCGGCGGCACCCGTGCTGCTCGTGCTGCTGGTGCGGCGTCGCCGGGTCGGGGTGGCTGCGAGTTCGGTCGCGGTGGTCGGGAGCGTGGGCAGCATCCTGATCGGTGACGCCGCCACGGATGGGTGGTACTCGCCCTATGTCGTGGCGCAGCTGCTGGGCCACGACACCCGGTTCCAGTGGCTGCTCTACCTCCCCGTGGTGGACGTCATCCTCCCGTTCGCGCTGGTCGTGGCGGCCCTGGCGCTGCTGGCCCTGCGGCATCGGGCCTCGCTTCATGAACGGCGCCCGACCGTGATGCCGCAGGACGACGTCCTCGTGGTCGCGGCTGGCCTGGTCGGCCTCGTGCTCGCGGGAGTGGCTGGTCGGCTGCACGACGGGGGGTCGTCCAACGTCGCGATGCCGACGCACCTGGCGACCGCAATCGTGCTGGCCGTCGTCCTGGCCCGCTTCGCCGGGTCGGGGTTGCTGACCCGCGGCGAGCTCTGGGTCGCTGGAGGGGCCGCCGTGGCCCAGGTGCTCGCCCTGCAGTTCTGGCTCACGGGCATCGTGCCGACGCCCGCCGATCGCGCTGCTGGTGATGCGTTCATCGCGGAGCTCGCGGCGCTGCCCAGCCCGGCCATCGTGATCTCGCATCCCTACTACGCCCGGTTGGCCGGGCAGGCCCCGGCATCCTCCACGATCGCAGTGACCGACCTGCTGGACACCAGGTCGTCGCGGGCGCGCACCGCCCTGGTCGAGCAGCTGCCGTGGTCGTTGGAGGGTGTCTCTGCGGTCGTGGTCGACAACGACGCGACATCGTTCCTGTTCGGCAGCGCCCTGGCCGACGACTTCACGCTCGTGACCGACGACGTCGTGCCGGGAGACGCCTTCGAGCCCGTGACCGACGTCCCGGTCAAGCCGCGGTCGGTGCACGTGCGCACCAGCGAGCTCAGCCGGTGAGCACCACGCCGACGCGCGGTACGGCCGAGGTCGACGTCATCCTCCCCGTGCTCGACGAGGCGCAGAGCCTGCCCTGGGTGCTCGGGCGGATCCCCGAGGGGATGCGCGCGATCGTCGTCGACAACGGATCGAGCGACGGGTCCGCCGAGATCGCGGCGGACCTCGGCGCCGTGGTCGTCCACGAACCGCGCAGGGGGTTCGGCTCGGCCTGCTTCGCCGGCCTCGTCGCCGCCTCGGCTCCTATCGTGGCCTACATGGACGCCGACTCCAGCTTCGACCCACTCGACCTGAGTGCCGTGGTCGAGCCCGTCCGCGAGGGTTCTGCGGACCTCGTGCTGGGCGCCCGCGTGCCCACAGCTGGGTCGTGGCCCTGGCACGCGCGTTTCGCCAACGTGGTCCTGGCGCGGTGGATCCGGCACAGGACGGGCGTTCCCCTCACGGACCTCGGCCCCATGCGGGCCATCCGGCGTGAGCAGCTGCTGGCCCTGGGTGTCGAGGACCGGGCGTTCGGCTGGCCACTGGAGATGGTGCTGCGGGCGACGCGTGCCGGCCTGGTGATCGACGAACGGCCCGTCAGCTACGCCCCGCGGGTCGGGCAGTCCAAGGTGACCGGGACGGTGCGCGGGACCGTTGGCGCGGTCACGTCCATGTCGAAGCTCCTGCGGGCCTACGAATGAAGGTCCTGGTGATGGCGAAGGCCCCCGTGCCGGGCGCTGTCAAGACCCGGTTGTGCCCGCCCCTGCACCCGGCCGAGGCCGCCGAGCTCGCAGCGGCGGCGCTGGCGGACACGTTGCACGTGGTGGCAGCCTGCGGGGCAGCCGAGCGCTGGGTTGCCCTCGATGGGGAGCCCGGCCCGTGGCTGCCGCCCGGTTTCAGGGTCATCGCTCAGCGCGGGGACACCTTCGCCGACCGGCTGCAGAACGCCTGGACCGACACGGGAGGCCCGACCCTGCAGATCGGGATGGACACCCCCCAGGTGACCGCCGAGCTCCTGGACGGATCGATGGCGGCCCTGGAGGCGTCACCCGGGGCCGTCCTGGGGCACGCCGATGACGGCGGGTGGTGGGCCCTGGGAATGCTGCAGGCCCACGCGGGCGTCTTCCGCCACATCCCGATGAGCACCACGTCGACCGGTGCTCAGCAGGCGGAACGCCTTCGGGCCATGGGCCTGGGTCCGGATCTGCTGCCACCCCTGGTCGATGTCGATGAATGGGGGCACGCCGTCGACGTTGCCCGGCAGGTGCCCGACGGGCGGTTCGGGCGCTGCGTCGCTGATCTCATCACGCGGATCGCAGACCGATCCGTGGCAGATGAGTCCCGGCTCGGGCACAGCCCGGCCAAGAACGCAGGCGGAGGAGAATCATGAGGGTCCTGGTGACAGGCGGCCTGGGATTCATCGGCTCGCACATCACCGACGACCTGGTCGCCGAGGGCCACGACGTCGTCGTGGTGGACTCGCTGAGTCCAGCGGCGCACGCAGTCGACCCGGACTACCGCAACCCGCACGCCGAGTACCACCTCCTGGCACTCGAGGACGTGGACGTGATGTCACAGCTGTGCTCCGGCATCGACGCCGTGTGCCACCAGGCCGCCCGCGTGGGACTGGGTGTCGACTTCGATGACGTGACCGACTACGTCGCTGACAACGACCTGGGCACCGCCGTCCTGATGCGCGCGCTGAACAGGGTGGGGTTCTCCGGCCGGTTCGTCCAGGCCTCG
This sequence comes from uncultured Actinomycetes bacterium, assembly GCA_963697345.1. Lineage (GTDB taxonomy): Bacteria > Actinomycetota > Actinomycetes > S36-B12 > CAIYMF01 > Prado023. Next base: position 78,792 of record CAVONS010000016.1, read on the forward strand.
AGCATGGTCGTCTACGGCGAGGGCGGCTACGCCTGCCCCGAGCACGGAACGGTTCGACCCGGCCCGCGTACCCGCGAGGCGCTGGCGGCCGGCGAGTACGAGCCCGGCTGCCCGACCTGCGGCGCCAGCCTCGTGACGCAGGTGGTGACCGAGGCCCAGCCCCTGGACCCCCGCAACGTGTACGCCGCCACCAAGGTGCACCAGGAGCACCTCGGCCAGGCGTTCGCCGCCGCGACCGGTTCCGACGTGGTCTCCCTTCGCTACCACAACGTCTACGGGCCGCGGATGCCCCGCGACACCCCCTACGCGGGAGTCGCCAGCATCGTGCGCAGCGCTTGCGAGGCAGGCCGGTCGCCGCGGGTCTTCGAGGACGGCGGGCAGCGCCGTGACTTCATCCACGTCGTCGATGTGGCCCTGGCCAACCGACTGGCCCTGACTGCGCCCCACTCCGTCATGGGGTCCTACAACATAGCCACAGGCCACGCGAGCACGATCCTGCAGATGGCGGACGCGGTCAGCTCGGGGGTGGGCGACGGCGGGATCGCGCCCATCGTCACCGGCGAGTACCGCATCGGCGACGTGCGGCACATCACGGCCTCGCCGGACCTGGCTCGCACCACCTTCGGGTTCGTCGCCCAGATCGATGCGACCAGCGGACTGCGCGAGTTCGCGACAGCCCCCATGCGAGCGTCACTGGCCGAGCCAGCTGGAGCTGACCGCGGCCTCATGCGGTGATTGGACTCATGCCCGGGCGGGTATAGATCCGGTGCCCGCGGGTTCCAACTCGGGCTCGGCATCGGTCAGAGGAGAAGCCCATGTCACGTCATCGTCGAAATGCTGCGTACACGGCTGCGGCAGCAGCCGCCATGTCCGAGGGACCGCTGAGCTTCGGCCAGCGCGTCACCTCACTTCCAGGCCTCGTCCGCGACACGCTGGCGGGTCGCTATGAGGGACTTGGCCGTGGCCGCTTGGCGATGATGGTCCTAGCCCTGATCTACATCGTCTCCCCCATCGACCTCGTCCCCGAGGCGCTGCTCACCGTCCCCGGCCTGATGGACGATGCAGCTGTCGCGGCATGGTTGATCGCCACGCTCATCGGCGCAACGACCGCCTACCGAGCCTGGGATGGCGGGGACCTGGCCCGGGCCGGCCATGCCGATGCGATGACCGGCGCAGCAACCGACGGGCGGAGTGAGACTACTCCGAGCACCGGCACCGTCATCGTCGGCGAGGTCGTCACCTCCTGACGAGCGGTGCGTGTGGTGGCAGCGAGCGGATGGTCACGTGACGTCCTCGCGGTGGAATCCCGGGCCATAAGGCCCTGTCGCGGGAATTGCCGGCGCTGATAGACCAGAGATGTGGGGATGAACTCAGGGCCCCGTGAGGACGGGGAGCGGGCGCGGCCCAAGTGGGCGCGGCCCCGGTGGACGTGGGCGTCAGTGTGCGTGACGGGGGCCCTCGTAGCAGGACTCGCCTCGTGTGGACCGGAGTCGGAGCCGTGGGGTACGGGTGCTGAGGAGTACTTGGGTCGGCTGCACGCGGCGTACGGCGAGAGCTACACGAGCGTGATGCAGTTCTACACCCCGGATGTTGAGATCGACATGCGTGGGGTTTACGACTACGAGGGCACCGGACGGGCTTGGATTGCCCACGCCATGCGGGAGCGGGATCCGGAGAATCGAATGGTCGTCACGGCCGAAGAGCCTCCGTACCTGTCCCTGGATGGTGCCGTCGATCCGGTCCGTGAGCATGTCGAAGAAGCCCACGGATGGCCGCGGCTGGACGAGGCGATCATCTACACAGTCACGGACGGCGGGATCTCCTCGATGACCTTCACGGGGTCGATCGAGTCTGGAGTGTCCTTCAGGGACATCTCCCGGGAGGTGTCTGAACCGGTCGTCGCGAGTTGGGTGACCGCGTGGGCCACCCAGGACGCCGACGCCGTCAGCGCGAGGTATGCCGGCGACGCCGTGCTCGTCGATTCCGTGGCCCAGGTGCGCCTGGACGGTGCCGACCAGATCGCGGACGCAGCGACCACCACGGCCGCCGACGGCGGGTTGCCGGGCGCCACCCTGCGCGAGATCCCCGACGGCGGTGGGCCTGCCCGCTACTCCACCAACAAGGAATGGGACCCAACACACATCTACGGTGTCCGGCGCCTCTACCTGCTCAGTGTCGATGAGTCGGGCGGATGTCCCGGTCACGTGGCCGTCGCCCAGTGGATCGATGACAACGACCTGATCACGCGGGAGGAGCGCTTCCACCGCGTCGACTCGGTGCGCGAGTGCATGGACGTCGGCTCCCTGGCACCCGGATGGTGGGAGTCCCTGACGAACCCCGATCCGCGCCTCGTGTCGACGGGCAGCCTCCAAGTAGGTGGTCGGGAGATCGCCCTCTGGAACGGTTCGACCGAGCGCGAGGAACTGTTGCGAGGTGCACTGCAGCACTTCGCCGATGCGGGTGTCCCGCCACCGGAACCGGACTCAGCCTTCTTCCTGCCCAGTGTCGAGGATCCGTGGACCGAGTACGGTCTGGACCGGATCCTGGACGTGTCCCTGCCTCTCACTGCCCAGGGATGCCCAGCTGAGGGGTGCGCCACGTGGCCTGCGCAGCCGAAGGCTGCGGCGCTGAAATCGCTGGCGGCATCGTGGGTGGGCGATCTTCGCCGCGGGCCGGCGCTGCGTGACTTCGCCGCGGGGCACGATCTCGAGTGGCTGTCGGTGCTGGATGAGGAGTCCCTGCCCACCGCCGATCTGGCCGCCGCCGTCATCGCCTGGGGCTTGATGGACGAGCCGTACCCGATGCCGGACTCGATTGCCGACATGACGTGCGAGCAGTTGGCGGCCGACTTCACGACACTGACCCACGCACCGACTCTGTCCCTGGCCTGCGGGCCTGGGGCGTGATCCGGGATTCACGGCCATGAACGCGTCCCGGATCACGGCGACGAGGGCCGTCGCGGAACTGGTCGCGGCCGTCCTGCTGCTCGTTGGATGTGGCGCCCCAACCGGCGTTGAGGACCCGGGTGACCGTGGATCGATGCTGGTGACGACGGAGCACTGGTTCGCGGCACGAGATGAGGCGCAGCGGCAGGGCGTGGAGAACCTCGTCTCCTTCCTCGACCCAGCGGTCGTGGTGGACTACGGGTCGCTGGGGCACCCCACGGGTGTGGGCAGGTTGGCTGCCCTCGAACTCCTGCACACTGGGTGGTCCCCGGGGGTGGGACCGCGGTCCCGAGTCGGTCAGCTGTTCGTCTCCGCCGATGGCGCCCTGACCCAGGAACGAGTCCGGCGGACGACGGCAGGCAATGATCAGGACGCAGTCCTCGTGTACGCGATGGGCCCCCACGGGATCACCTCCGAAACGGCCTACTCGTCCATGGTTGCCTGGCGAGAGACCTCGCCTGCCGACAGCCGAACGATCGACGTGACAGGACTCGTTGCGCGCTACCTCGCGGCTTGGTCCAGCGGTTCCGCGGAGGCTGTCAGCGACCTGTACGCCGACGGGGCGCAGGTCATGGACACCATGGGGGCCACGGCAGCCAGGGGCCGAGCCGAGGTCGAGGCCCTGATCGCCTCCTCCGAGAGCACAACGCTGATGGAATCGGTGCACCGATCGGACCTGCCCGAATTTGGCGGTCCCGCGACGTTCGTAGCAGGCGACATCGGAGTATGGCCCAAGGACGTGCCCTTGGACGGGGTGGCACTTCTGCTCGAACCCGACTCCCCGGATGCCTGTCCAGGGCACTTGGCCGTGGTCCTCACGCTCAACTCCGGCGGTGTGATCTGCCGGGAGGATCGCTACCACCGCGTGGACGATCTGGTCCGCTGCTCCACTCCTGCCAGTCTCCCGAGAGCGTGGTGGGACGGACTCGACGTCCCTGATCCGTTGCCGAACATCCACACCGCGACATTGAATCTGGGCGGCAACGTCATCGAGGTCTTCAACGGCACCGACCAGCTCGAGGAGCTGCTCAGCTGGGGCTTCGCGCGCTATGAAGCCAGTGGGCTCAGCGCACCGAGAGTGTCGCGCGTCACTTCCCACCATGGGTGGTCCGACGTGTGCGGCGGCATCCGCGGCCTGACCCTGAACGACGCCGTGTCCCTCTGCTTCCAGGGCACGGCACTGTGGTGCGCCGACGACTGCACCAGATGGGAGCCGCTGGCCAAGGAGACCCTGCTCCACGAGCTCGCCCACACGTGGATGGCCGAGCACGTCGACCAGGCGATCATCGCCGAGTTCCTGCAGGTCTCTGGACAAGCCACATGGGCAGACCGGGACGAACCATGGGAGGACCGGGGCGTGGAACTGGCTGCCGAGACCATTGCCTGGGCACTGATGGACGAGCCAGCCCCGATGGGCGCGGGCCTCGGGCAGCGCACCTGCAGACAGCGAGCAGCCCTGTTCCAGACCCTCACCGGCACAGCACCGGGTCCGGCCACGCCGTGCGTGGAGCCCGATGGGCGGCAACCGCGACCCGATGACTCAGGCAAGGCGGCTTGAGTTCCGCACGGCCGCAGGCTGTCCGCAGGCCTTGCCTGCGCAACGTTGGCCCCTTGTGTGACCGGTGTGGCGGGCATACCGTGAGGAACGCACCCTGAGCAGCAGAAGGGGGAGCCATGAGACATGCGCACTACTCCAACCCGCCGACTGTCGGCCACCTCAACTGGGGCGGGCTGATCAAGACGTTCCTGTTCATCGCGGCCTTCGCCCTGCTGGTGTGGTGGCTGGTCGGGCTCATCGCCGGCGACTCATCCCTGGTCGATTGGCTCCCGGGCGGGTAGCGCACCCCCGGCTCCGATCAGGACAGTAGGTGTGAGCCGGAGTGACGAATCCGGCAGGAGGTCCAGCCCGCGATCGTGTCCGGTGCCTACGTCGAGGCGGAGCTTCATGAAGCCCCTCCCGCTCAGGGCTCCGGCGACAACTCGACTTCCTCTGGCGCCTCCTGTTCACGGGGCGGGCGGCTGGGCAGGTCCTTGGTGAACGCCATGGACAGCATCGCCAGCAGTGCTGCTGCGAGCAGGCCTGCCTTGAGGGAGAACAGCTGGGCCTGCTCGTAGTCGTCGACGAGCGCAGCCGTCTCGACATCACCGAGTCCAGCCTCCTGGGCGGCTACGGCGATCTGCTCGGAGGACACGAAGTCCACGCCACCCCCGGCCGCAACTCCCACCTGGGTCGAGATCTCGGCGCTGATCCGTTCGTCCTGGCTGACGTTGGAGACGAACGAGGTGGCCAGCCCGGACAGCACGATCGCCCCGAGCAGTGCAACACCCATCGACGAGCCGAGCTGCTGGCTGGTGAACTGCAGACCGCCGGCCTCACCCCGCCCGGAGGCGTCGACGGAGGACTGGATCACGTTGCCCAGCTGGGACACGATCAGGCCCATTCCGACTCCAAGTACAGCCATCGACACCGCGAAGCTGGTGGTGTCGAGCTCGGGATCGATGGTGCTCAGGATCATGACGATGGACACGATCGTGATGCCGAGCCCGGCTCGCACGATCGAGCGCACCGGGTACTTCGCGGAGAGCCGGGACCCGGCGGCGGACGCGATGAACATGGCCACCGAGACGGGCAGGAGCTTGAGGCCGGTCTGTAGCGCGTCCAGTCCGATGACCAGTTGCAGGTACAGCGGAACGATGAAGAAGATCCCCATGAGGATCAGGTTCTGGGTGAACAGCCCCACGAGCCCGGAGCGCACGGTCGCGATCTTCATCAGCGCCAGGTGGACCAGCGGGTCCCTGCCCGCATCCTCCCTGTGCCGCTGCCACGCGGTGAACGCCCAGAGCAGGAGGCCACCGAACCCGATGACGAACAGCGTCAGGGAGAAGCCCAACGGGGTGATCGGGGAGTCCTTGGGCTTGACCCAGCCCCACGCGCCGGACTGCAGGACGCCCAGCACGATGAGCCCAAGGCCGGACGCCGACAGGAGCGTGCCCACGAGGTCCAGCTTCGGGGCGGGTCCGGTTCGGACGGCGTCGGCCACCTTGGGTGTCATCAGGAGGATGATCGCGACCAGGATCACTTCACCCACGAAGATGATCCGCCAGGAGAACTCGGTCGTCGCCCACCCACCCAGGATCGGGCCCGCAGCGATTCCCGCGCCGGCCACGCCACCGATCACGGCGTAGGCCACCTTCCGCGCGGCGCCCTGGAAGTTCCCGGCGATGAGTGCCACGAGGGCCGGAAGCACCAGTGCAGCGCCGAGGCCCTCGAGGACGGACCACCCCAGGGTCAGCACCTGCACCGTGGGGGCCACGGCCGTCAGCGCCGACCCGCAGGCATAGATCACCAGGCCGACGACGAACGCCCGACGCCGGCCGATGATGTCGCCGATCTTGCCCCCGGTCAGCATGAACATGGCCATCACGAGGCAGTAGAGAGTGATCACGGCTTGGATCGTCGTGACCGTGGTGTCGAAGTCCTCCACGAGCGCGCTGATCGAGACGTTCATCGCCGTCTGGTCGAGCACCATCACGAACTGCGCCAGTCCAAGCGCAATCAGCGGCAGCCAGTTCACCGGTGTTGCCGCCAAGCCCTCCGACTCCGGTGGCGCCTGCTCGGGTGGTGCGGGTGCCTGCTCGGACCCCATGACGGTTCCCCTCCTGTAGTCGACGGGCACACCGTAGCCCAGCGGTCACCGCAGGACCCGGAGGTCGGAGGCCGGGGAACCAGATAAGGGCGCCCCCACCGGCCGTAGCGAGCGACCGACGAGGGCTGACCCATCCAGCCGATGAGAACGGCCGGAGGGCTGGACCCGATCATGCCGCAGATCCGGCGGCTTTGGGTCCTTGCCGCTGACAGCGCCCCCTATGCGCTTCGGCGCCACCAGTGGGGTGGTTGTTCCTTCGGCATCGGGCGAGCCTTCGCGAGTCGGGCCTGCAGCTTGAGCGCTTCCAGTTCGATTTCGCGGGTCGACTGCCGAAGTGCCACCTCGTCGCCGTCGTGGCGTCGGATCATCTGCGGACCAATACCTGGCGACCCATTCATTGCGGCCACCTCCTCCACCTCCACGATACTCGTGATGGCACGCCACCATCACGGGAACCCGAGACGGGGAGCTTGCGCGCGTGGCGTCGTCTGCGAGGGCCCGGTCGGAGCCCGGTGGCTTGGGCGTTCGCGCATCTTCCGCTATGAAGTCCGATGCTGGGCTGGTGGCCGGATCCCGGACATCGCCGAAGCCGTGGACAGCCCCGTGCGCACCACCGAGGACCCCATGAGCGTTCAGAACGCACTGGCGCTGCTACGGGCAGTGCCGTCGCTCACCTGGGGTCGCGATGAACTCGGCGCCGGTGAGATGTGGAACTCCAACTCCCTGGTGGCGTGGGTACTCGCGCGGTCCGATCACGACATGGTGGGCGGATGCCGAGGCGGCGGCGACTGCCAGCCATCCGGACCTCGCCGAGGAGATCGCGGCTGGGCTCGCATTCCTCACCCGGCGGCTCCGTGCGCCATGCCTGCCTGCGTGACCGCTTCGTGCAGCCCATGCTGGTCCTCGATGGGCGTGGGCTTCAGGTCGAACACGACATTGCGAACCGTCCCGGTGAACGCGTAGGGCGCCCGGTCCTCGTAGTCAAGGTCCACCACGCCGCCGTTGTCGCGACCCATGTCCATCCCGGCATAGGTCGTGAAGATCAGCGCGATGGTCCGAGGGATGTCGCCCTGGCCGATCTGCTTGTCGCCGGCCCAGAGGGTGACGTGGCCACCTGTGCCGGGCGCCGCCTGGTCGGCGTCGAACTGCATCGTGAGGGTGCCATCGCCTGTCGGGATCGGCTCGGTCGAGGTCTGCCGGTAGGTCTCCACGCCCAGGTACTGGTAGGTGTGGTTGAGCAGGCCGTTCTCGTCGACCCAGAGGGCGAAGCCCCCGATGAAGTCCGCGAAGGCCACGAGCACGCCCTCGGCTCCCTCCTCGGGCACGTGCACATCAACCTCGATGGCGTAGGAGCGGCCGATGATGCGCGGGATCATGGTGGTCTGGACGTTCTGGACGTCGCCTGCGAAGGCGAACCGGGTCCGCGTCGGCAGCGGGGGCAGGATCCCGAAGAACGCCGCGAACCCGCCGAGCAGGGGCAGCACGCGGTTGCGCTCCGCCTCAGCAAGGAACAGGTCGATGAGCTCGGCCACCTTGTCCGGGTGCTCGCCAGCGATGTCGTGGGCCTGCGAGAAGTCGTCGGGCAGGTAGTAGAGCTCCCAGACATCCTGGCGGGGGTCCCAGCCACTTCCCGGGCCGAACCGGGCGAGGGTCTGTGGGGAGAAGTCCCAGGGCAGCTTGTCAAGCTTCGTGCACGCCCACCAGCCGTCGGAGTAGATCGCCCGGCTGCCGTACATCTCGAAGTACTGAACGGTGTGCTGCTCGGGGGCATCGGGGGCATTGAACGTGTAGGCGAAGCTGGTGCCGTCGATGGGCTCCTGCGCGATGCCGTCGACGACCGTGGGCTCGGGGATGCCAGCGACCTGGAGGACCGTGGGCACCACGTCTATGGCATGGGTGAACTGCGATCGCAGCTCGCCGCCACCCTGGATCCGCTTGGGCCAGGAGACGACCATGGGATCGCGCGTGCCGCCCAGGTGGCTGGCCATCTGCTTGCCCCACTGGAACGGCGCGTTGTTGGCGTGCGCCCACGCCGCCGCGAAGTGGGGAGCGGTGTGGAAGCCACCGAGCTCCTCGATGCCTCCGTACTTGTCGATGAGGGCGAACTGCTCCTCGGCGGACAGCACAAGCCCGTTGAAGAAGGTGGTCTCGTTGAACGATCCGGTGAGCGTGCCCTCCATCGAGGCTCCGTTGTCACCCCAGATGTAGATGATCAGGGTGTTGTCGAGCTCACCCATCTCCTCCACAGCGTCGATCAGGCGACCGGCATTCCAGTCGGCGTTCTCGGAGAACCCGGCGAACACCTCCATCTGCCGTGCGTACAGCGTGCGCTCGGCGTCGGACAGGCTGTCCCATGCCGGGTACGCCTCGGGCCGCGGTGTGAGCTCGGTGTCCGCCGGGACGATGCCGAGCTTCTTCTGCCGCTCCAGCGTCTGCTCCCGGTAGGCGTCCCAGCCGTCGTCGAACTGACCCTTGTACTTGTCCGCCCACTCCTTGGCCACGTGGTGCGGGGCGTGGGTGGCACCCGTCGAGTAGTACACGAACCAGGGCTTCTCGGCGTCCTGGGCGCGAACGGCATGCAACCACTCGACGGTCTTGTCCGTGATGTCGTCGGGGAAGTAGTAGGACTTGCCGTCCTCACCCTCAGGTATCCCGAGGGTGGAGTTGTCCTGGGTGATGATCGGGTCGTACTGGCCCGCGGCGCCGGTCAGGAAGCCCCACCAGTGGTCGAAGCCCCACCCCGTGGGCCAGTGGTCGAACGATCCTGCCGCGCCCATCTCGTGCCCGGGAGTGATGTGCCACTTGCCGAACCCGCCGGTGACGTAGCCGTTGTCCTTGAGGATGCGCGGCAGCGCAGTGCACGACCGGGGCCGGATCCCGGTGTAGCCCGGGAACGGTCCTGGGAACTCCGCGATCCCGCCCATCCCCACCCGGTGGTGGTTGCGTCCGGTGAGCAGCGCCGCACGGGTGGGCGAGCACACCGCCGTGACGTGGAACCGGTTGTAGGTGACGCCCTGCTGCTGCACGCGGGTGAGGTTCGGCGTGCGGATCCCTCCACCGAACGTATCCGGGCCGCCGAAGCCGGCGTCGTCGATCAGGACGATCAGGACGTTGGGGGCGCCCTCGGGTGCCTTGACCCCGGCGACAAGGCCCCAGTCACCGACCGACTCGTCGATCGTGAGTCCCGCGGTCCCGCCGAACGCCTTGTCCGGGATCGGAAGGATGGTGCGGTCCGGGTTGAACGTGCCCATCGCCTCGGCCAGGGCCCGCTTGAGCTCATCGATGCCCTTCTCGTCGGACTCCACCACCGACTTCAGCGGCGAGCCCGGCAGCGCCTGCTGGACCTCCAGTCGCTGGCCGGCCGGGAAGACCCCGATGATCACCGCAGTGCCGGGCTTGAGTCCCTCGCTGACCTTCTCCTGGATGGCCTCGGTCACCTTGCTCCCGGCGAACTTCCCGACCACCCCACCAGCGGCAGCCCCGACCGCCACCGAGGCCAGCAGCGGCGGGGCGAACAGCCCCACCAGCACGCCCACTCCGCCGCCCCAACCCGCACCCTTGCGACCCAGGTGGTTGCCCGTGTCGGCAACGACGACCTTGCCGTCGGCATCCTTGGCCACCAGGATCACGCCCTGGCTGGCGATCTCCTTGGACTTCACCTTGGCGACCAGCGCGTCGAACTCCGCCTGGGCTGCCGACGGATCCGGGTACGCGGCGACGAGGAGCATCTGGGTTCCCTCGCTCATGAGTCACTCCATCCTTCTGGCGCCGCCGATCGCTCGGAGGCGCGGTACTGGGCGGTCGGGTTCACCATTGTGCTACCAAGTGGCAGCGTAGCTGTTGTCGGGGAGGTTATCGTCGCTGCGCGAGGGGCTCCGTGGCAGCGCTTCCACTTGCGCCCAGACCCGCAGGTGCACGGGTCGTTGCGCCCGCGTACTGCGTCGGCGGCCGCGTACCAGTCGCGCACGGCGGTCGCGTCCTGCCCGAGACGCAGCCGGTCGGCCATGAACCGCATCGGGGCATCCACATGGCCGAAGAACGCCTTGTAGCCGGCGCACAGGTGGTGCAGCCCGGGCTCACCGTCCGGCGTCGTGGCGAACCGGTCCTTCGGGCAGCCACCGTTGCAGGCGAAGCGGACATCACAGTCCAGGCAGTACTGCGGGAGCGACTCCACCTTCGCGTCACCGAAGGCGCGCTGCGCGGGCAGGCCGACCAGCTCGAGCATCGTCCGGCCGTCGGCGATGTTGCCCAGCAGGTACTCGGGCTCCACGTAGTGATCGCACGAGTACAGGTCACCGTTGTGCTCCAGCGCCAGTGCAGAACCGCACGTCCGGGCGTGCACGCACAGGCCCACCTGGTCCATCCCCAACCAGTGCGCCAGCGCGGTGTCGAACATCTGGACGAACACATCCCCCACATCGTGGCGGGCCCACTCCTCGAACACGTCGATCAGGAACCGGCCGTACTGCTCGCCTGTGATACTGCGGTGCGTGACGGCTGCGCCGGCCTGGCGGTAGAGCGGGCGGTCCTTGGCCCGGACCCCCCAGCCGGAATCCGCCATCGGCAGCATCTCGGGAGTCATCCGCTCCACGATTGGGATGAACTGGATGAACCCGGCTCCCAACTCGTGGCGCAGGAACCGGTACACCTCCAGGCCGTGGTCGGCGTTCGCCGCATTGACCGTGGTCAGGGCGTTCCACTCCACACCGTGCCGGCGCAGCACCTCCCAGCCGCGCAGCACCCGGTCGAACGTCGGCTTGCCGCCCTTGTCCACCCTGTAGGCGTCGTGCATCGCGCGGGGCCCGTCGATCGACAAGCCGACGAGGAAGCCGTTCTGGGCCAGGAACTCGCCCCACTCGTCGTCGAGAAGGGTCCCGTTGGTCTGGATCGTGTGCAGGGCGCGCTGCCCCGGTCCGGACAACTGATCGGACAGCTCCACGCTCCGGGCGAAGAACTCCAGCCCCATGAGCGTCGGCTCCCCGCCCTGGTAGGACACCGACACCTCCGCGTCTGCCGGATGGGCAGCGAACAGCTGGCGCAGGTAGGCCTCGTGCACGTCCGGAGACATCCGGAAGTCGCTGTCCGGGTACAGCTGCTCCTTGGACAGGAAGAAGCAGTACTCACAGTCCAGGTTGCACACCGCACCTGTCGGCTTGGTCATCACGTGGAAGACGCTCCGCGCAACCGATCCACTCATGAACCCATCCTCCAGATTGCCCTGCACCGTCGGAGTGGAGCGCAAGCCTATGCCGGTGCAAGGCAAGGTGACGTCCCGCGCAGCAGGCCGGCCGAGGTTGGGGGCAGGACGAGCCGAGATGGCACCGCATGAAGCGCTCGTGGCATGCAAGATTGCCTTCTGGGCAACACGGGTGCCGCCCCCGAAGATCCAAGGAGCCGCCCAATGAGGACCCTGGCCCTCTCCATCGTCGTCCCGGTCGTCGTGCTCATGGCCTGGGGCCTGCTGTTCGTCGTCCTCGACCGGTTCAGCGCAGCTGAGAGCCGAAACGCCACGAAACGTGCCGCGAACGCCGCAGAACGCCGGAGGGGAGACATCGACGACGACGAGGACGAGTCCGGGCGCACCTGACACGGGCAGGTGGTGCGGATCCAGCTCCTCCTCTGCACGGCGCACCCGTCTCAGGTGTCGCTGGCACGTTGCGGCCAGCACCGCGCAGACGATCGGTTGGATCGAGATCGGCTTGGGAGTCGTGATCGAGGGCCTTGCCAGGAGCCTCGGGGACGCCAACAACGCGGCACGCCTGACGATCACGGTCCTGATGGCCATCCGGATCCTCTGGGCCGTCTGGACCATGGTCACCTTCGCCGGCAACATCCTGTTCTGGTCCGCGGCTCTCACGACAGGGACGGCCCTGATCGTCGTCGTGCTGCTCTGGAACAGCAGCGCCAACGCGTTCTTTGCGACCAAGCAGGCACGTTCCTGACGGACGCGAGAGCGGCTCAGCTGGGCAGCACCCAGCCCTCGCCCCGTACTGACAGGCCGACGATGTCCCCGGGCCGCGGGATCGGGACGAGACCACCGATCACACGGGCCTGCACCATCGTGCCAGCCGACGAACGGGCCTTGACCAGGGCGTCGTGCCCGTGGAACGACAGGGCGGTGACCACGGCCGACGGGGAGTTCGACCCCGAGCCGAGCGCGGACGGGACGATCTGCTCGGGGCGCAGCATGACAGTGACCGCGCCTCGGGCCGGTGTTGCGATGGGGACGTCGCCGAGCTCTGTGTGGGCGAGGCGACCGGAAGCATGCCCGGGCAGCAGAACTGCTTCGCCGAGGAACTGCGCCACTTCGGCGCTCGCTGGTCGGGAGTACACCTCGGCGGGTGGGCCGATCTGGGCAATCTGCCCCCTGAGCATGACCGCAACGTCGTCGGCCACGCTGAGGGCTTCGTCCTGGTCGTGGGTCACCAGGAGCACAGAGGCCGACTCGGCCCGCAGGGCGCCCATCACTGCCTCACGGACGGACAGTCGCAGGCCGGCGTCGAGTGCGGAGAACGGCTCGTCGAGGAGCATCAGGTCCGGTTGGCCCGCAAGCGCACGAGCGACGGCGACGCGCTGCTGCTGGCCGCCCGAGAGTTGGTCCGGTCGGCGGGCTCCCAACCCGCCGAGCCCCACGATCTCAAGCACGTGCTCAACCCGGCGGCGCCCCTCAGGCAGACGACCGCCTCGGGGTAGCCCGAACCCGACGTTGCGCCGCACATCCAGGTGGCTGAACAGGGCCCCCTCCTGGGGGACGACCCCCACCCGGCGTCGCTCTGGGGGTATGTGGCACGCCGGGCGGCCCGCTGTCCGGGTCGCCGAGATCACGCGGCCCGCCAGGTCGATCCGGCCGGCGTCGGGGTACTCGAAGCCGGCCACCAGACGCACCAGGGTCGTCTTGCCGCAGCCGGATGGACCAACAAGCGCCAAGACCCGACCGGGCTCCACATCGAGGTCGACGCCCTCGAGGACGTGATGCTCGTCGAAGCCTTTGGTGACCCCCCGCACGGATAGCGCAAGGGCGGGGACGGCGGCGGTTTGGCTGCGCGTATCGGCTGACACCCCGGGTGCGCCGGCCCTCACGTCGATCCCATCACTGATCACGATTCCTCCTGAACGGCTCGGCACGGCCCAGGATCACGGCCGGGAGCGCAGCGCCCAGCACGATGAGCACGGCATACGGTGCCGCGGACGCGCGATCCGAGATGAGCATGAACCGCCAGAGCATGGTGGCCAGCGTCTCGGTGCCAGTGGGATGCAACAGAAGTGTGACAGGGAGTTCCTTCATGGTCGTCAACAGGACCATGACCGCGCCAGCAGCGAGGCCGGGCGCAGCGAGCGGGAGCGTCACCTGGCGCAGCACCGCCCCGCGGGTCAGACCCAGGCTTCGCGCGATCTCCTCGGCCCGAACGGGGCTGGCCTCCACCGAGGCGCGCACCGACACGACCGCCAGCGGAAGGAACACCACGACGTAGGCCAGGACGAGCAGTGGGGTCTGCTGGTAGATGGGACGCAGGAGCGTGACCCCGACGTACACCATCGCGATCGCCACGACGATCCCCGGAAGGGCATGGCCTGTGAAGGTGGCCCGCTCGAGCACGCGGCTGACGGCGCCCGGATATCGCGCGGCCAGGATGCCGACTGGGACTGCGAGGGCGACGCAGGCAGCCGCAGCCAGGACAGAGAACCACAGGGTGGCCCTGACCGCGGCCAGCAGCGACTCGACGTCCAGGCTCTGCGCTGTCCCCTCCGCCGTCCAGCGCAGCAGGCTGACGGCTGGGACGAGCAACGCGGCCACGACGACGGCACCGAGGCCCCCAGCCGCAGCGATCTGCCAGGAGCCCAGCTGGATCGTCCGGCCCCGACGCGCCACACCAGGCCCCGATCGGGCACTTGTTCGACCGCGGGCGCGGGCCTCCAGCACGACCAGGATCATGGCCAGGGCCACCAGCAGCAGCGAGAGGGTGGCTGCCCTCGTCGGGTCGAACCCGGAGCGGTATGCGCCGTAGATGACCCAGGTGAACACCTCGTAGCGCATCAGCGCAACGGCGCCGAAGTCACTGAGCGTGTACAGCGCAACCAGCAGCGCTCCTGCCGCGATGCTCGGGCGGATCTGTCGGATCGTCAGCAGCGCCACAGCGGCCCGACCCCGGCCCAGGGATGCGCCGACCTCCTCGACGGCGGGATCGACCCGGCGAAGCGCCGACAGCGCGGGCAGGAACACGTACGGGAACGTGGTGAGCGTGAGCACGAGGACCGCCCCGGGGAGCCCGGCGAGCGCGGGGAAGGCCTCGACCCATACGAACGCGCTGATGTAGCTGGGGACCGCCAGAGGGAGGACCATCGCGACCTGCCAACCCCGTCGCCAGCGCAGATCGGTCCTTGCCACGAGCCATGCCGCCGACACTCCCATCACGGTGGCGGCGGCGCTCACCAGAGCGGTCAACCCGAGGCTGCGCAGGGTGAGTCTCAGCGTGGCGGGCGTGAGCAGCGTGTCGGCCACCGCGGCCAGGGACTCAGCCCGGACAACCAGGTACCAGACCGGGAGCACCGCGACCATCGCGGCCACGAGGGCCGGGGCCACGAGCCACCAGGGGGCCCGCTGCACTCGGACACGCCGAACCTGCCGGGGCGGCACCGGCCGTTCGACTGCCACGTGGGTCACGACAGGTCCTCCTCGAGCCACAGGGGTCGACTCACTGGGTCAGCAGGCCCACTTGAGCCAACAGGGCCTGGGTCTGCGCGATGGAGTCCAGGTCTGACAGGTCAAGCTGTGGGGGCTGCAGCTCGTCGAGGGTGGGAAGACCGTCCGCAGGCTCGACCCCGTCGATGAGGGGGTACTCGTAGGTGCTCGTCGCGAAGTACCCCTGAGCATCGCTGCTGCTCAAGTAGTCGATCAGGGCCTGCGCGGCCTCCGGTTGGTCGCTGGAGGCGAGGATGCCGGCGCCGGCGACGTTGACCAGCCCGCCAGGATCTCCTGGGGCCATGAACTGGTTTCGGACCATCAGGTTCTCCTCGCCCTTCTCGGCGGCCAGCTCGAGCAGGTAGTAGTGGTTCACCAGACCGATCTGGATCTCTCCGGCATCCACTGCATCTCGCACCTGCGAGTTGCCCTCGAACGGCACTGGATCTTGGGCGGCGAACGCTTCCAGCCACTCGCGAGCACCATCTTCGCCCCGGAGGACCCGCAGCCCTGTGACGAACGACTGCCAGCTCGCGTTGGTGGGCGCATACCCGATCCTGCCGTCGGCATACTCGCCGGAGACGACCTCATCGATGGTGTCCGGCGCCTCTGCGACCAGGTCCTGGTTGTAGATCACTACTCGAACTCGGCCGGACAAGCCCATCCACGTGCCATCCTCGGCACGGAATGCCTCAGGCACCCGCACCTGGACATCCTCGGGCAGGCTGGCGAACAGGCCCTCCTTCGTCAACGCCCCGAGGGCACCGGCGTCCTGGGAGAGGAACACGTCGGCCGGGCTGGCGTCGGACTCGGTGAGCAGCTGAGCGGCGAGTTCGCCCGAGCCTGCGCTGCGTACGTCCACCCGGATGCCGGTCTCCTCGGTGAACATGTCGAGCAGGGGGCCTACGAGCTCCTCGCTGCGGCCGTTGTAGAGCGTGAGCGTCTCGGTGTCGGCCGTGGCTGCGGCATTGTCGGCGGAGCCGCCGCAGGCAGCCAGGAAGCCCACGGATCCGGCGACCGCGGCTGCTGCGACCCAGCGCAGGTTGCGCGCACGGGAGTGGTGAATCATTGGAGCGGGTTCCTCTCGGCGATTAGGTATGCCTAACCTAGCCAGTCGGCTTCCGCAGGACAAATCGCCCGCCAGATGTGACAACCTGCGCCGGATTGGCCCTGTCGAGGTCGCTGGGGCGGCCGACCCTAGGGGCAACCGGATATCCAGTGCCTCCCTTGGAGCTGGCCAGCCCGGCGATGTCGACGGCGGCCGCCTCCCCGGCCAGGTCGTCGAAGCGGTGCAGGACCGTCAGCACTCGTGCCGTGGCGAAGGCCGATGGCCGAACCTTCTGCCCGAACGAGTAGTCGGTGAACCCACGGAAGATCGACTGCGGCACCACCTTGCCCTCGGCGGTCATCGAGTACTCCACGAGGCACGCGACGAGCTCGGCGAGTGCCAGCCGGTCCTTCTGATCGGCGTCCTTCCCCCGCCACAGAGCCGGGTATCTGCCGAGCGCATCGAGCACGGCCAACGCGCTGTACCAGGTGGGGGGCCACTTGCCGGTCTTGAACGCCCGGCCGTGGCCGAACATGTACGGCTTCTGCTCACCCCGCGCCCGCCACGCCGACAGCGCGACCCGGGCGACATCAAGCAACCCCTCGGGCCGGTCTGACTCCGGAACGAGAGCAAGGACCCGCAGAGCCTCGAGGGTTACCTGGGGGCAGAAGTCGCCCTTGCGCCCGGGGCCGCGGAAACCCGTGGCTGGGTCCTGGCGGCAGGGCCAGGCAACCCCCTGGGACGTGCCGGCCAGGTCAGCACCCATGCGGGCCAGGCCGGCGCGCACGCGGGGATCGTCCACGAAGCCGAACCGGACGAGCACCTCGAGAATCGCATGCGAGTCGCACAGCAGCGCCCCCCAGACCGGCTCGTCGCCACCCCGTACGGGGGCGAAGGACTGGAAGCGGCCCGCCTCGTCCTGGTGAGCGATCATCAGTTCCAGCGTCGCGTCGACCCGCGAAGCATCCCCTTGCTGCAGGCCCATGTCCGCCAGCAGGTTGAGCAGGTTCGGCGCGAAGGCTGGACTGTTGTGCCCTGCGAAGGGCAACCCGCCCTCCCAGTCAGGCAACCTGCCCATGAGCGTCGACGTCGCGGGATCGTTCAGCACCTCACGGCGTGCGGCGAGGACACGCTCCTCGGAAGCGGGGAGGTCATACACGCCGGTCAGCAATGCCCACCGGGCCGACGGCTCACCCGAGTCGAGCACCCACGCACGCGAGTCACCGACGAGCCCGGACCACAGCCACCCGTCGGCCGCAGTGTCGGCGTTTGCCTGCACACCTCGAGGCTAGCGCCACCGAACCGGGTCGGGGAGGGTCCCAAGTCCCCGCTGAGGCCCGAGCATCGCCTCGTCGACTGCGTCCTTCCAGTCGTCGGCACGACCGTCGTGGGTCCAGGTCATGCGCGTCCTTGGCGCATTCATGCCTGCGACAGGCATACTGGGGTGTGGCCACATCATCTGGAAGCCCGCGTCCCCGTCCCTCCAGCAGCCCGTTCCAGCCTCAGCCGGCATCGGTGATCGAGGCTTATGTGATAGACGACAGGGTCTCGCACGACGCCTACGGCTTGGGTCGGATCGTGGGGCTGGACGCAGGTGGGGCGACGGTGGACTTCATGGGTAGGACTGTGTGGATCACGACGCCGTTCCGGAAGATGACCAAGCTCTAGGGCGGGTCGCCGGCGCACGCCATGCCTGTGGTCGCGTTGGCCGTTGACTGACCACCTCGATAGTCCGTTTCGGCACGCCCGGACTGGGCGGGAATCGACGCTCGTGCAGCTACGGCCCCTCCCGTAGCGGTTCCCTGCCAACTCGGGGTAGGCCCGACTGGCGTTCCGCTTCAGGGTCCCGCGCGCGCACCGTGGTTGGCCATTGGCGCGCTGGGCGAGGCGATCGGATCTCGCGACGACTCGGGCAGCGTGACCGCCCTGTGGTTGTTGTCTCCCTC
Organism: uncultured Actinomycetes bacterium; assembly: GCA_963697345.1. Taxonomy (GTDB): domain Bacteria; phylum Actinomycetota; class Actinomycetes; order S36-B12; family CAIYMF01; genus Prado023. The sequence continues at coordinate 97,058 of CAVONS010000016.1, forward strand.
GAGGACTATGAGTCCCTCAAGGAGACGGCCTACCTGATGCGTTCGCCAGCCAATGCCCGCCGCCTACTCGATGCGATGGAGGGGCTGGAAGCCGGCCGGGGCGTGGCCCACGACCTGGCCGAGACCGACTGACGTGCTGCTCGTCTGGGACGAGAACGCCTGGGAGGACTACCTGTGGTGGCAGGCCCAGGACCGCAGGGTCCTCAAACGCACCAACACCCTCTTGGCTGACATCCAGCGCCACGCATGCCGGTACCACTACGGATAGCCCCGGGCAGTCGTCCGAGCAAGCGCCGCAACCGGCCAGACCCCTCCTGAGCACTGTGGGCGCCTCGGGCTGAGCGGGGCGAGCCTTGAAGGCACTGCTATCCGCTGCCGGGCGGGGGCTTGGCAGCGTTCAAGCAGCCGACAGCACAGAGTTCCCTGGGGCTAGATGCGGCCGGTCTCGTGGGCCCACATGGCGACCTCGACTCGGTTGCGGGCGCCCAGCTTCCTCATGAGGCTTGCGAGGTGGACTTTGACGGTGCTGGTGGTGATGTACAGCTCGCTGGCGATCTCGTTGTTGGTCCGGCCCAGAGCTACCGGCACGAGGACTTCCTCCTCGCGTGCGGTGAGCGGTTCGATCGGCTGCCGGGCAGTATCGGCTGCTGAGCGCGCGAATGCTGCGAGGAGTCGGACGGTCACGCTGGGTGCGATCAGTGCGTCCCCGTCGGCTGCAGCGTGGATGGCCTGGGTCAGCAGCGCCGGCCCAGCGTCTTTGAGCAGGAATCCCCGGGCGCCGGCTTTGAGGGCGCCGTGGACGTACTCATCGAGGTCGAAGGTGGTGATGACCACGATCGGGAGTGGGTCAGTGACGTCGGGGCCGGCGAGTCGGCGGGTGGCTTCGATGCCGTCCATCAGTGGCATTCGGATGTCGAACAGGCCGACGTCGGGTCGCAGCTGGAGCGCCAGGCGTACTGCCTCGCGTCCGTCGGCAGCTGCGCCGATGACTTCGATGTCGGGTTGGGCGTCGAGCAGCATCGTCAGCCCGGTGCGCACGATGGCCTGGTCGTCGGCGATGAGGACCCTGATGCTCATCGTGGCGTCCCGGTTCGGGGCAGGTTCGCTTCGACCCGCCAGCCCCGGTCGGCGGTGGGGCCGGCGTGGAAGGTGCCGCCGAGTAGTGTGGCGCGCTCGCGCATGCCTATGAGTCCGTAGCCGGCCGGGGCGCGGCTGGCTGCCCCGGTCGAGCCGTCGTCGTCGACGATCAGGCGGACCTGGTCGTCATCGCCTGTGACCGCGACCGCGACATGGGTGGCGTGGCGGGCGTGGCGTCGAGCGTTGGTGATGGACTCCTGGGCCAGGCGGTAGATCGCGGCCCCGACCGCGGGGCTGAGGTCGTCGAGCTCACCGGCGAGCGTCACCTCGATGACGGGATGCCCTTGACCGTCGGTGGCCAGCTGCTCGACGTCGGCCATGCCCGGCTGCGGCGCGAACTCGGTGTCCTGGGGCGCGCGCAGCACGCCGACGATGGCGCGCAGCTCGGTCAGGGTGCGGGTCGCCGCGTCCTCGATGGTGGCCAGGGCCTCGATGGCACGCTCGGGGTGGGAGGCCGCGACGGCACGGCCTGCTTGGGCCTGGATGGCGATGCCCGAGACGTGATGGGCGACGGTGTCGTGGAGCTCACGCGCGAGTTGTTCACGTTCGCGGGCCCTGGCTTCGTCAATGTCGCGGAGACGGACCCTCGCGCGATAGCGGACCGCGGCGCCGAGCGCTGCGGCGAACAGGAAGAACGCGTACGCCGCGACTGAATCGGCCAGGCCGGTCGAGTCGGCGACGTTGGTGACGACCAGCCAGGCCAGGATCACGCCCACGCCGCATGCGGCCTCCCGACCGGAGCCCCAGCGGAACAGGGCGTAGGTCAGGACCAGGGTTGCCGAGACACTCGAGGGCAGAGCGCCTTGCGCTCCGGTGAGGATCCTGACGATGTCGACGACCATCAACAGGCCGAAAGCGATCGCAGCCGCGACGAGCGGGTGCACACGTCGCCACGGCAGGGGCGCGACGGCCGCGAGCGTGGCGATCGCCAGCAGCGCAGGCGGCGCCATGTCCTCGCGGAGCACCGCTTCGGCCACAGACCAGCAGGTGAAGGCCGCGACCAGGGCCCAGTCCCGAGGCGCCCTGCCCGGGGGGATCGTGGGTCGAGGTTCGACCCACAGCGAGCGCAGAACGTCGGTGGCCACCTGGTCAGCCTAGGCGGCCCGCGTCATCGGAGTATCAGCCGAAAGTACAGCAGGACGACTGGGCCAACGGCCAGGTCAGATCAGGCTCCGGGGCTGATGTGCCGGCTGACGGCAACCGCGAAGGTGAAGACACCTACCCGATCAAGCCAAGGAGCATTGTGATGAGAACGCCTCAAGCCCCCACCGCGCTGGAGAATCCGCCGCCGCAGAGCCCGCTGGAGGATCTGCGCATGCCCGTGCAGGTCAGGCTCGCTGCAGCATGGACCAGCTTCATGTTCCTCTACATCTACGTCGACTACCTCGCCCTGTACAAGCCCGGCTTCGTCGACGACATCCTGGCTGGCATCGTCCACGAGTTCGACACCGGCCCAACCTTTGTCGCCATGGCGCTCACGCTCATCGCCATCCCGATCCTCATGATCCTGCTCTCCATAACACTGTCCGCCCGTGTCAACCGCACCATCAACCTCGTCGTAGCAGCGCTCTACATCCCCGTCTCGATCTACAACGCGGCAGGGGAATCCTGGACCTACTCCTACTTCTACGGCCTCTCCATCGGACTCGAGGTGCTGCTCCTGGCCTTCATCCTGCGCTCCGCCTGGACCTGGCCCCGCCGCACCGCATCACCGGCGACCCTGGCAGCCAGCCTCGACAGCGAGCCACGCCGCGCGCCGCAGCAGGCGTGACTGCCCGCCCCGCGCTACTGCGACCGCCGGCCACTGCGAGGTGAGTTGGACCAAGGCGCTTCCTGCTGGGCGCTGTGATGTCTGCCACCGGGTGCGCGATAGGCGGCTACCAGAATCGGGACTCTGGCGCATGCCGTTGTTCAGCTGTAGTCGGCCGAGAGCTGGTGACTGGCTCCGTCCACTGTCATGCGCCCGCCGTAGGGGACTATCCACTGCGGCCGGGTATGGCCGAACGGTGGACCGACCACGATGACCGCGTTGGGGTTGTAGGCGTGCACCGTGTCGATGACCGTGTCACGTTGCGCGTCGCGGTTCGCGCGCCTCTCGGCCGCGGAGGGTCGGATCGCGAAGTCCGACGTCGGCGGTCGCGCGACGACCACGGCATCGACAGCCCCGAGGATGCCTCGCTCACCCAGCGACCTGACGATCCAGCCGAACTCACGGGCCGGGATGAGCTCCTCAGAGGACTCCAGCAGCAGCACCCCGCCGTCGAGCACCGCGGGGTCGGCCGGGAAGCGCCCGGCGGTCAGGATCCACTGGACGACTTCGATGCAGCCACCCCACGTCCGACCCGTGACGGATCGCGCGGGTCCCGCCCAAGTCCACGGCTCGGTCGCTTCGCGGTCGCCGAACTCGCGGAGGGCTCGTGGGTCGTTCCAGTCGCGCCCGATGTCCTCGGACTCCCCGGGATCGGTGAGGTCGAGGCGTTCGCCGCTGAGCAGGGCTGCCCGCAGGGACAGGGCATGGATCGGGTCGACATGCGGACCAGGTCCGAGGTGGACCTGAGTGGATCCCCCGTAGAAGCCGGCGACGCCATGGGTCCACAGCCAGTTGAGCAGGTTGGTGTTGTCGCTGTAGCCCAGGAAGGGCTTCGGATCCGCCACGACGAGGCCGGCATCCAGGTGTGGGATGACCGTGATCTGGTCCTCCCCGCCGATGGTGGCCAGTACCGCGCGGATCTCCGGATCGGCGAACGCCGCGTTCAGGTCCGCGGCCCGCTGCCGAGGTGAGGCACCGAGAAGGCGCGTGGTCGGGAACTCCACTGGCACCAGCCCGGTCAGTTCCCTGAGCCGCGCCAGGGCCTGCTCATGGACCGCAGGAGCGACCCCGGGTGCGGCGAACGAGGGTGACAGCACCGCGACCTTGTCGCCCGCCCGGGCCTTCCTCGGGGACGTCAACTCCATGCCGGGAACCTACGCCAAGCACCCCCACGCGGGAGCGCGGCATTCACCCGAGGTTTCGCTCGAGGAAGGCGACGCTGCGCTCCATCGATCGGGTGAAGGCAGCCTCGAAGGTGTGGCCCTCCCCCTCGTACCACCGCAGCGTGACGTCCACCCCGGCTCGGCGCATCTCCCGTGCAGTGTGGCGTGCCCACCGCGGCGGGCAGGTCGTGTCGTCGGTCCCGTGGTGCATCAGCACCGGCTCGGCGATCCGGTCGAAGTGCTGGTCGGCCGAGATCCCCGACCAGAAGTCCGGGTTGCTGCCCCAGCGCCGTTCGATGTAGTCCCAGTACGGGGAGGGGCCGGAGAACTGCTCATAGTTGTCGGCCTCGTCCGAGGACACCGAGGCGAACACGACGGCCGCGTCCACCAGGCCGGGGGCCATCTCCAGCGCCCGCATCACGACTCCGCCGCCCATCGAGCGGCCCATCAGGGCGATCCGGTCGTCGTCGACGGGGAGCTCGTCGGTGGCACGCAGCGCGTTCACGGCGTTCAGGACGTCGACGGAGTAGCCGAGCCGGGCCGTGCGCTGAAGGGCCGGGTCGTCATCGGACGCGGCATGGTTGCGGTAGTCGACGTGCATGGAGATGTAGCCGGCCGCAGCGAGGTAGCGCCGCTCGCGTGGCATCCCCTGGCCACGGACGTAGATGGCGGGGTCGATGTAGCCGTGGGCCAGCACGACCGCGGGGAAGGGCCCCCGGCCGATGGGCACGTCGATGACTCCCGAGATTCGCAGGTCCTCGCTGCGGTACGAGACGTTGTACGAGCGGTAGCTGCTCGTCTGCTCGCGCAGCGCCCCGAGCCTGAGGCGGCCCCCAGACAGGTCGCGGTCGAACCATCGATCAAGCCGCACAGGCCCCCGCGTCGGGGGTGGGTCGGCCGGGACTGCGCTCGGCGAGGGCTGGGATGAGGCGCCGCTCGGGGTGGACGTCGGCGCGGGGGGCGCGGTGGTCGTCGCTGCGCTCGGAGCCGCGGATACCGAGGCCGAGCCCTTGGCCGACGGCGCTGCAGCCTGCTGGCCCGGCGTCCCGCCCGCCGTGCAGCCCGTGAGCAGCAGGGCTCCGCTGGCTGCCAGGGCAGCCAGTCTGCGACCGTGCAGCCGCTGGGCCAACAACGTCATCCCCTGTGTGTACCGCATCCGGCCAGCGAGCGCTCGCATCCCCGCCAAGCCTGTCCCCTCTCACAAGGCCCTTCGCCACCGTCGAGCTGGCGGGTTTGAGCCCACGACCCCGTGACCCCGAGTCGGACACACGCTCCCGGTCTCGTCCGCTCTCTCTCGCATGTCTCAGGCGTCCGGGCGCGAGTCCTTCGCGGCGCAGTGACGCGGCTTCTCGACGGCAGAAGAGCGCGCATCCTGCCCTCATGGGGTGAGAACCAATGCAATGGGGGCGCCATGAGCGTCATCGGGAGGCCCAAGGGCCCTGTTGCTGCCGCGCCCGATGGGTGTAGACGGGAGATGTGAGGACGGGGGCGTGGTTGCGCTGGTCCTTGGCGGTGGGACTGCTCGGGACCGGCTTGATGGTGGGTTGTTCACCGCCGGAGGAGCCCTGGGCGGCGTCTGCGGAGCAGTTCTTCGCTGCGTTCCATGAGGCGCAGGCGATCGGCGTGACGAACGCGGCCCTGTTCTACGCCGACGATGTGGATGTCGATATGCGTTCCGAGTCGGGCTGGTACACCGGGCGGCCCGCAAGGGTCCAGGCCATGCGCGACTCGTGGATGACCAGTACCGACCCGGACTCACTGGAGGTGACCGCCGAGGAGCCGATCTACCTGTCCCTGGACGGCGCAGTCGATCCCGCGAGGCTGGACATACCCGAGTATCCGGTGCATTTCTCGACCGCGTACGTGTACACGGTCTCCGACGAGGGGATCACCTCGCAGACGTTCGCCACTTCAAACCTGGTGGGTGAGTACTTCGGCCTGCTGGATCCCAACCAGCGTGTGCGTTGGTGGGATGAGTACCTCGGCGCATGGACGTCGGGCGATCCGTCGGCCGTCCAGGCGTTCTACGCAGACGGGGCGGTCGTGCGGGACTCGATGGCCGGATGGCGCCTCGAGGGCACACCGGCGATCGGAGCTGCTGCTGCCGGCCCGGTTTCGGGTGGGGCGCTGACCGGTGCCGTGCGGCACACGATCGTCGACGAGGGGGGACCGGCGGTGTACGGCAACGGGGACAAGGACCGCGAGGTCCAGCTCCTCACCGTCGATGACGGTTCTGGGTGCCCCGGGGAGATGGCGGTGGCCCTCTGGCGTGACGGCGAGGAAGGCCTGATCGTCCGGGAGGAGCGGTACCACCGGGTGGATGCGCTGCGGCGCTGCACCGACCCCGCCGACCTGCCGACCGGGTGGTGGGATGCGGTCACGGTTCCCGATCCCACCGGGATCACACGGACGGGCATGCTGGACGTCCGGGGCGAGCAGGTCACCGTCTGGAACGGGACGCCCGAGCTCGAGCAGCTGCTGTCCTGGGGTCTGGGGCGCTTCGCCGACGCTGTCCAACCTGCGCCGATCCCGGCCTCGGTGACCTTCCTCGCTCCGGATGGGGATCAGGAGGCCCGGTACGGGTTCGTGCACGGCGGGGACGCCACGGACATCGCCGTGCTCGTCACCACCGACCAGGCGTGCCCCGACGGGGAATGCCAGCCATGGCCAACACCGGTCAAGGCGGCCGTGCTGCACCAGTTGGCGCGCGTGTGGCTGACCGAGAACCTCCGGGAGTGGGACGAGGAGAGCTTCGCGCAGGAGCGGGGCATGGTCTGGTCGGACCCGACCCTGCCGCCGGCCGAGCAGGCCGCGTGGCTGGCTGCCGAGACCGTGGCTTGGGGATTGATGGACGAGCCCTACCTCATCGATGCGCAGCTAGGTGCACCCTCCTGCCAGGCGTTGGCAACGGACTTCCAAGAACTGACCGGCGCATTCCCCGACCCGAGGTCCTGCGCCGACTCGACCGACGTCCAGCCGTGAGGGAGGCCAGCGATGGACCGGCGCGAGCGGTGGCGGGTGGGGGTGGTTGCGGGGGTCGTGAGCGTGGCGCTGGCCGCAGCCGCGGCGTGCGGGGGGCCCTCGGGACCTGACCCCGCCGACTCCGACCCCGGCCTCACGACAGCCGAGCAGTGGTTCGCCAACTTCTACAGCGCCCAGCGACAGGGCGTGATCAACCTGCGCCCGTTCCTCGACCCGGACGTGGTTCTCGACCACCGCGGCCTCACCCGGGGGGAGGTCGTGGTGGGCCAGGACGCTGTCCTGGCCTACCTGGGGACCCAGTGGAGCCCCGCGCTGCGGGTGCGGACGCCGGCGGCGCCGGTCTACCTGTCCCGGGTCGGGGTGGTTGAACTGGCCCTGGTCACGCCCACGAACAGCAACGCGTTCCACGGGGTCTTCATCGAGCAGTTCGGTGCCCGCGGGATCACCTCCGAGCAGTACGCGGGCTCCGAGCTGTCCTGGGGCCGCAGCCAGGCAGATGACGTCCGCCGGTCCGAGATGCACGAACTCGCAGGTGAGTACATCGCGGCCTGGTCGTCGGCCGACGGCAACGCCGTGCAGGACCTGTACGCGCCGGACGCGACCGCGACCGATGACCTGGCCACCGTCCAGGCCGCGGGCATGACCCAGATCGGGACGCTGGCGCAGGCCGATGTCGCTGCCGGCGGGCTGCCCGGTGTCACGCTGGACTCGCTGCCCGACTTCGCCGGCCCCGCCGACTTCGCGGCCGGGCAGCCGACATGGCGGGATGACCCACCGCCGCTGGAGACCCAGATCCTGCTCGTGACCGTCGACAACGGGGGCGGATGCCCCGGACATCTGGCGATCGTGCTCGACCTGGACGCCGACGGACGCATCACAGGCGAGCGCCGCCACCACCGCGTCGACGACCTGGTCCGGTGCGCCGGCGGCGTGCTCCAAGCCGGGTGGTGGGACGAGGTGACCGTGCCGCCTGCTGTCACGATCGAGCTGACCGGCACCTTGGACGTCGCAGGCCACGAGGTCCAGGTCTTCAACGGGACCGAGGGCCTGGACGGCCTCGTCGAATGGGCCTTCGGCAGGTTCACCGCCGCCGGGCTCCCCACCCCCGTAGTGAACAGCGTGACCTTCCTCGAGGGGCGCACCGACAAGTGCGACGAGCTCGTCGGACTGATCGCCGACCGGGAGGTGACCCTCTGCTTCCAGACCGCCATCTGCGTGGGCGACCTCTGCGACCGCTGGACCGACGCAGCCAGGACCACCACCCTGCACGAGCTGGCGCACGCCTGGATCGACGACCACGTCAGCACCGACACGCGCAAGGCATTCCTCGAGCTGGCCGGCCTCGAGTCCTGGGCCTCCGCGGACGTCGCCTGGGGCGACCGGGGCGTCGAGCTCGCCGCCAGCACGATGGCCTGGGGACTGCTTGACGTGGAGTCGTCAGTCAACCCGAAGCTGGGCGCACGTACCTGCGCGGAGCTCACCGAGCTCTTTCGCCTCCTCGTCGGAGGCCGCGCCCAGCCCTACCCCACATGCCCTCCCGCGCCGTGAGAACCGAGCCACCGTTGCGTCCGAAACCCCGTGCCATGACCACGACGCGCGGCCGCAGCGATCGGAGCCGAGGGCCGGATGTGACCGAAACCCGACGTAATGGCTACGAGAACACGCACGCGACAAGTTGCACACCACCACCGCATCGTCCGGCCGCTTCAACGCGGCAGATGTCCGCCCGACTCGCGGCTACTTGACGATTGTGGGTAGGGCCGGTGTCTGGCCAGACTCGGTCAACCCGCGTTCGCGTAGGCCTCCTCGAGCCATCCGCGCACCTGGTCGTCGATCTGGCTGGCCGCGTGCAGCTCGATGTGATGCATCCACACGTTCGCCGATGGGTGGACGACTTCCTTGAAGCGATGGCATCTGACCTCGTGCGGCAGGGCGATGGAGAGCACCGCGGGGACCTCGCTGTGGACGTACTGCCCAGGACGCCACACATACGCAAAACCCTTGCGACGCCGGAATGCGACCTGACTCTTCGTCACCGACACGGACACTTGGCCGATCCGGGACATGGCCTGCTCGACGCCGCGGCAGATCGCGAGGCACTCGGGGAAACCAGCGAAGAGATCCTCAGGACCTTGTTCGGTGGTACCGCCCACCAGCGGAGCGTAGTCTCCGCGGTTCCTTCCGTCGAGTGCAACCCTCGTGCCCTCGTCGTGTCCGATCAGGCCGGGTCGATCTCCTCGACGACGTCAACGATGATCTCCCCGGCACCGGAATCGTCGACCGCGGCGACTGTCTCCTCGACCGTGGCCGATCCGTCCGGTGCCACCGAGACGATCAAGTCGTCGACCAGCGCGTCACCGGTCTCGGTATCGACCGCCGTCACGATGTCCTCCACGACCTCGCTCCCATCGGGCGTCATGCCCTGTCGAATCTCCTCGGTGTACTCGATCCCGGATTCCTCGCTCATGCCCTCACCCTCCTGGAACGCCTTGGCTCGTCGCGAATCGCGAGCCACGTCAACGTACCGCCCGGAACTGAGTGCCGCGCGGCGAGGACGACTGGCGGTCGACCTTCCATGCAGTGCCGAGGTGCTGGCGCCAGAGCGGTCACCTGTCCCATCGAATGCGCCATGGCCTGCTAGCAGCGCGGCGATAGGCTCCCGCTCATGGCTATCGCGTTCAGCCGGGCGTCCTCGTCGCCGACGGCCGGGGTACCGACACTCGGGTGGGATGACCACCGACCGTTCCTCGGTGCACCCACGTTCTCCCCGCTGGACCGCCTTGCCCGGATCCGGGCCGATGGCTCGATGGAGCCGGTGTCGATGGGCTCGCTGGTCGGTGTGCCGCGGGTCTACGCAGCCGTCCACGGCTGGGCGCCGGGGTCGCAGAGTGCCGCGGACCTGATCCACGCCCAGACGGGGAACGAGCCTCGCGCATGGGACGACGGCATGGTGGACCTGTTCGGCTTCAGCATCGCGGATTCCTTCATCCCGTTGCTGTCCGCCATAGCGGCCCGTGACCCGGATGCCGCAGTCCTCTGGTTCTCGTGGGTCGATGAGAGCGCGACAGCGGGCGAGATGCTCGCTGGCCAGCAGTCCCTGAAGCACACACACATCAACGGTGCCCGGCTGGCCCATGCCCTGGTCGCCGCATGCTCGAGGGACCTGCCAGCCGTGCAGCTGATCGGACACAGCCACGGCGCCGTCGTGGCGACGAACGCAGCACTTGCGCTGCCGTCGGCACCGACCCAGCTCACGCTGCTGGACTGCCCTGAGGACTGGTTCAGCAGGGTCGGTGCATCGGCCGGCCTGCTTGCCCGGATCCTGCCGCGGCTTGAGCCCGGTCGTGAGCCGGGGCACGTGTTCGTGGACTCCTACACATCCATGTTCGGTCGTCCCTACCACCGCCATGCGGGCCTGTCCGAGGTCGTCGATGTGCGCCTGGCCGGGGCGCTGAGGCGTCGGGATGCCCGTGGTGCGGTGGGTGACGCCCATGAGTACGCCCTCGAGTGGTACGCGGCCACAGTGCAGTCACCGGACCCGAAGTGCGGCTACGGATGGTCAGTGCTTGCCGCTCAGCGGGCAGCGGAGGTCGGGAACGCCGCCGCTGGCTTCGATCCAGGGAACCTGGCCGCCGGGTACGTGGTCCGCGGCGATCGTGCCCCGGTCGCCGTCTCCCGCCGGTCACCGGTCGCCTCGCCGATCCGCCACGACGCGGTGCCCTTGGCCATCGAGGAGTTGGAGCTGACCCCGGAGCGGCCGGACGTGTCGATCGCCATCGCGCTCGACGGCGCCGACCTGGTGGACTTCGAGTATGCCGTTGCCCACGCCGGCCTTCGCACCCGCGTCGAGGGAGCCGTTGAACGGGTCCTGGCGTTCTCCGGGGCTGCTGGCGAGTTCGAGGTGCCCCCGTGGGGCCGATACCTGCGGATCCCCAGCAATCGGGCCGCGTCATCCCCGGTCATGATCCATTTCCGGCTCGTGGAGGCGGAACCGGAGAGCGCGGCGGTCATCAGCGGTCTGCGGGCAGTGCGGACCGGGCCGAGGACGAGCAACTACGACTCAACCAGCACGGCCGTCACCTTTGGGTTGGCCGGAGCCATCGTCGGCTCGGCCAGCACGTTGGCCATCCAGTGGCTTGCTCGCGCTGGGCGCCGCCGGATGGCGAGGCGCTAGCCGGGTCGTCGGGGCGTGTGACAGGAGCACCGCCGAATCTGCACAGCGGCAGCGGACCATCGCTGATAGTTTGGCGCGCGCGGTTCCGCGGTGCCGATCCGCAGCAGCGAGAGGAGACCCTGCGTGACTACCGACGACTATGACCTGGTGATCTCGGGTGGCCGAGTGATCGATCCGGAGTCTGGGCTGGATGCGGTGCGCAACGTCGGTATCCGGGGTGGGTCGATTGCCGCGGTGAGCGCGGAGCCCCTGCAGGGCCGGGCGACCATCGATGCTCGGGGGCACGTTGTGGCCCCGGGGTTCATCGACTGTCACGTGCACACCGTCGATGTGCCCTTGAGCCAGAAGATCATGCTTCGCGGGGGGGTGACCACGCAGCTGGATCTTGAGGCGGGGGCCTACCCGGTGGACCTGTTCTACGACCGTCTGGCGGGCAATTCGCAGGCCAACTACGGGGCCACGGTGAACACGATCGCGGCGCGGGAGAAGGTGTTCAACCCGAAGTACGAGTCGGTCACCGGGGTCATCACCACTGACGTGTTCGCCAAGGACGAGCATGTGCTGGTGGACATGCAGTGGTCCACCGTGATGCCCGACGAGGATCAGATCGGGCAGATCGTGCAGATCATCGACGAGGGCCTGCAGCAGGGCGCTCTGGGCGTGGGTGTCGCGGTCGGGTACATGACCGGGGGGGTCACGCCGGCCGAGACGTCGGCCTGGCAGCGGTTGGCGGGCAAGTATGGCCGGGCCACGTACGTGCACGGCAGGTTCTCCAGCCAGCGTGCTCCGGTCACCGGGATGTTGGGGTTCGAGGAGATGATCGCCAACGCCGCCGCCTTTGGTGGCGGTGTCTACTTCCACCACATGCACCAGCAGGCCCTCGCCGACACGGTGCGGGCTCTGGTGATGTTCGATGAGGCGAACGCCCGCGGAGTGTCGGTGGTCGGCGAGATCTACCCCTACAACTACGGGGCGTCGATCGTGGGGGCGGACTACCTCAAGCCCGACAACTACGGGCCGAACATGGGCCGCGACTACGGCGACATCATCGAGACCGCCACCTTGAAGCCGTTGACCAAGGACCGCTACGACGAGCTGATGCAGACCAATCCGCAGACGTCGATCATGTTCTACGCAGCCACCGACGACGACATGACTGCTGGACTCCTGCACCCCTCGAGCGTGGTCGGCAGCGATGCCTTCCCACTCAACGTGAGCGAGACGGGCGCGATGGCTCGCGACTGGGATACGCCCTACGAGGCGGTCCAGGGCCATCCGCGTACGGCCGGATCTGCCGCCAGGGTGTTGCGCTGGGCACGGGAGAACCCCAACCTGTCGCTCAACGACGCCATCTCCAAGATGTCCTACAAGGTGGCGTCGTTCCTCGAACGCAACGGTGTGCCGCAGATGGCGGCCAAGGGCCGGGTGCAGGTCGGCGCCGACGCCGACCTCGTCGTGTTCGACCCGGACACGGTCACCGACAACGCCACCATGCAGCAGGCCGGGCTGCCGGCGACCGGGATCCCGTACGTGCTCGTGAACGGGACGGTCGTCGTCGAGGACTCGCAGGTGCTGAAGGTGTATCCGGGCAAGCCGGTCCGCCAGCCGATCCGGCCCGCCTAGTGGACGTGGCCACCGTGCCCCGGCCGGCGCCGAGCTGGTAGCGCGGCCGCCGTGCCAGGTGTTGCCGTGGTGCTTGTCGAAGGGGTGGCGCAGGCGGCCTCTGACGATCCGCTCTCCGCGGCCCTGGGCATCGTCCAGCCGATCCTCGAGTATGCGGGCACGATCGCGTTCGCGGTCTCCGGGGCGCTGCTGGCCGCCCGCAAACGGATGGACCTGGTCGGCGTCCTGGTGCTGGGCTGCATCGTGGCCGTTGGCGGTGGGACGGCCCGCGACGTGCTGCTCCAACAGCCCGTGTTCTGGGTGGCCAGCCCCACGTTCGTCGTGGTCGCCGCCGTGGTCGCGGTGGCGACCTTGCCTCTGCACCGCCGGGGAATCATCCAGTTCAGCCAGCGCTTCAACCTGATGAGCATCAGCGATGCCGCCGGGATGGCGCTGTTCGTCATCACCGGCACCAACGTGGCCCTGCAGGCCGACGCCAGCCCCATAGCCGCTGTCCTGGTCGGCGTGATCGCCGGCGTGGGCGGGGGCATCATCCGCGACGTGCTGGCCATGGAGATCCCCGACGTGCTGCGAAACGGGCAGTTCTACGCATCCGCGGCCTTCATCGGTGCCGTGCTCTACGTGCTGCTGCTCGAGTTGCCGGTCTCGCCGCTCGCGGTGTTCTGGCTGCCCATCCTCGTCATCTTCACCATCCGCATCTACTCGCTGCGTCGCGGCTGGGGAGTCCCGACCGTGTCGCTGACCGGGCCCCACCCCCCACCCGGCACCGGCCCAGCCAGCCCGTAGACGCCCCGATGCCGAAGCGCAGACTGAGGGCCGATCCCGTGAGCCCCGGGATCTTGGCGTGTTCAGCGTCAACCCCCGGCTGGCGTCTCAGGGGTGCGGCTTCACACTGAGGCGCGTCGCTCCGGCAGGGCGGCAGGCGTCGTGTCGTAGCTGTCGTCCGCGGCCTGCTCGCTCGGCAACTGGTCACGCCGGTAGACAGCCAGACCCAGCACGAGCAGCAGCAGAGGCGTCACCCACAGCAGCACCGCATAGGGTGCGTAGGCCAGCGTCGAGACGCCCATCGTCCCCGCGGCGAACGCGCCGTTGACGTTCCAGGGGATCAGCGGTGATGCGATCGTGCCGGACCCTGCCACCGAGACCGACGCGACATAGGGTTCCAGCCGGGCCGCCTTGAAACGGTCACGGAACGTGGTCCCGCTGAGGATGATCGACGCGTACGGGTCGGCAAGGGCGGCGTTCATCCCGATCGAGGTCGCAGCGGCCGCCGCAATCAGCCGGAAGGTTCCGGTTGCCCAACTCAGCAGCGGCGCGAGGAGCCGGTCGATCATGCCGGTGGAGCTGACCAGCGCCCCGAACGCCGCGGCCACCAGGATGAGCCTCGAGAAGCCCCGGTCCGCTTGGTCCGGGGCTTCGTTCTGCCCCGCCCATCGGCGCCCAAGACCGTCCCAACAGCCCGAAACAGGAGGCGGTTGGCAGCGCGGTTGGTGACGGACAGCAAGAAGGCCAGTCCCGGAATTCCGGAACTGGCCTCTGACCTGCGGTGATACTGGTCGGGCTGGCGGGATTCGAACCCACGACCCCTTGACCCCCAGTCAAGTGCGCTACCAAGCTGCGCTACAGCCCGTCCACCCCTCACGGGGCGAGCCAAGGATAGCCCAGCGCTGACGTGGACCCGAAATCACCGGCGACGCGGACGGGACCATGGACCATACCGAGCCCGCCGAACCCGGGCGTAACGTCGAAGCCGGTGTCGAAGGTCGGCGCCGAACGAGCACGGAGCCATCGAATGACCCAGATCAAGGACGCAGCCACGGAGTTCCTCTCGACGAAGCGCATCGCCGTCACGGGAGTGTCCGCCAACCCGAAGGGGCACGGCAGCAATGCCGTCTACACGCGCATGCGCGATCGCGGCTACGAGGTGTTCGCTGTCAACCCCAACTCGCCGACCGCTGAGGGCGACGCAACCTACCCCGACCTGACCTCGATCCCAGGAGGAGTCGAGGCCGTGGTGATCGGGACAAGCCCCGAGCACGCCGAGGCGACCATGCGCGAAGCAATCGACCTGGGAATCCGGAAGGTCTGGATGCACCGCGCGTTCGGAGCGGGCAGCGTCTCAGAGTCCGCGACGCAGCTCGGCCGGGCACACGCCGTGACCGTCATCGACGGCGGCTGCCCCCTGATGTTCGGACCCACCTCCGACGGCGGGCACCGCTTCATGTGCCGCATGCTCAAGGCGACAGGGAAGGTTCCCAAAGTCGTCTGAGTGCCTGACGCCGACCGGGCGAGCATGCCCCCAGCGCCACGGCACGGCCGGCGCAGCAGCCGGGGCTCCTAGCGGTTCGAACCGCGCTTCTCGCGGATCCTCAGGTTGATCCGGATCGGGGTTCCGACGAACCCGAAATCCTCGCGAAGCCGCCGCTCGACGAACCGCCGGTACCCGGCCTCGAGGAATCCGGACGTGAAGAGCACGAACGTCGGTGGCCTGGTCGAGGCCTGGGTCCCGAACAGGATCTTCGGCTGCTTGCCCCCGCGCAGCGGGTGCGGATGTGCTGCTACCAGGTCCTTGAGGAACTGGTTGAGCCGGCCCGTGGACACCCGGGTCTCCCAACCGGCCAGCGCCGCATCAAGTGCCGGCACGAGCTTGTCCACCGAACGACCAGTCAGGGCCGAGACGTTCACCCGCGGCGCCCACGCGATCGGGGCCAGATCACGGTCGATCTCCCGCTCGAGGTAGCGCCGGCGCTCCTCGTCGACGAGGTCCCACTTGTTGATCCCGAGCACCAGCGCGCGACCAGCCTCCACCACCATCGAGGTGATCCGCAGGTCCTGCTCGCTCATCGGCTGGCCACCATCGATGAGCACGACGGCGACCTCGGCCTTCTCCAGGGCGGCGTGGGTCCGCAGGGACGCGTAGTACTCGTGACCGCTGGCGACCCGCACCCGCCGACGGATCCCCGCCGTGTCGACGAACAACCACTCACGGTCGCGCAACGTCACGACCTCGTCGACCGGATCGACCGTCGTGCCGGCCACCTCGGAGACCACGGCCCGATCCTCACCTGCCAGCTTGTTCAGCAGCGACGACTTGCCCACGTTCGGCTTGCCCACAAGTGCGACACGACGCGGGCCAGCCTCTCGCGACCGACCGAGACCCTCGGTGGGGAGCACCTCGAGCACGGCGTCCAGCATGTCTCCGCTGCCCCGCCCGTGCAGCGCGGACACGGGGTACGGCTGGCCCAGGCCCAGCGACCACAGCATCGCGGCATCGGCCTCGGCGCGCTCGTCGTCGACCTTGTTCGCCGCCAGAACCACGGGCTTGCCTGCGCGCCGAAGGACCTTGATGACCGCTTCCTCAGCATCGGTGGCGCCCACCATTGCGTCCACCACGAGCACCACCACGTCGGACTGGGCAACCGCACGCTCAGCCTGGTCGGAGATCTTCGCCGACAGCCCACGCGCATCCGGGTCCCATCCACCGGTGTCCAGGAGGATGAACCGACGCCCGGACCACTCCGCGTCATAGGAGACCCGGTCCCGGGTGACCCCCGGCACGTCCTGGACGACAGCCTCGCGGCGTCCCAGGATGCGGTTCACCAGAGTCGACTTGCCCACGTTCGGCCGACCGATGACTGCCAC
Organism: uncultured Actinomycetes bacterium; assembly: GCA_963697345.1. Classification (GTDB taxonomy): domain Bacteria; phylum Actinomycetota; class Actinomycetes; order S36-B12; family CAIYMF01; genus Prado023. Next base: position 113,589 of record CAVONS010000016.1, read on the forward strand.
CACCGGCAGGGCGTGACCCGAGGCCTCGGCAAGGTCGTCCTCGTCGAGCTCCACGCCGAACTCCGCGGCTGCGGCAGCCAGCGCGGCACGCTCGGCGGCCTCGTCGAACTCCAGGCCGTCATCGTCAACCTCGAAGGTTCCATCTCCCGCGGCCGGATCGACGTCACCCAACGCCACCCACTGCCCATCGTCGGGGGCATCTGGGGACGTACTCGGCTCGTCGGTCATGTGCCAAGGGTAGTTGAGCGAACAGTGGCCCGGCCCCGCCTCGGAAATCCTGCGGCCTCACAGGCCAGCAGCCACCACAGCACTCTCCACGATCTCGGCGATCGTGGAGATCACCTCGTCGAGGGTCAGGTAGGTGCCATCCACCTCGACGGACCCATCCGCGCGTCGCAGAGGTGAGACGGCCCGACCGGAGTCGATCGCATCCCGCGCCGCCAGGGCAGCTGCCGTGGCCGCCACGTCGCCGGCCCCAGGCGCTGATCCCCCGGATCGTCCGGCATCCTCGAGTGCCCTGCGGGCCGCCCGCGCCTCGGCGTCCGCCGTCAGGTAGATCTTCGCGGTGGCATCTGGCAGCACCACGGATCCGATGTCGCGTCCCTCCACCACGATGCCGCGCCCCCCAGCCAACGACTGCCGCACAGCCTCCCGCTGCAGCTCGACCAGGCGCGCACGCACCTCCGGTACGGCAGCCACGGCACTGACCGCACCCGTGACGGCCTCCCCCCTGATGGGCGCGCTGACGTCGTTGCCATCAACCGAGATCGTTGGCCCGGAGGGATCCGTGGTCAGCATCAGGACGGGATCGTCGGCCAGCGCGGCGACCGCCGACGCGGAGTCGAGGTCCACGCCCCGGTCCAGCATGTACCAGGCCATCGCCCGGTACATGGCTCCCGTGTCCAGGTAGTTCAGGCCCAGCACCCGGGCAACCCCGCGGCTGGTGCTCGACTTCCCACTTCCCGACGGCCCATCGATGGCAACCACTGCACGACTGGAGTCCACGACGCCACACCCTAGCGCCGCGACGCCATCCCTGAGTCCCCAGGAGCGGACTGATCGCGTTCCAGCGTGTGAGGGCCAGCCCCCAACTAGGCCCGAACGTCCCATCCGCCGGCACGCAACGCCTCGACGAGGGGCCCAGCAGCCGCCTCTCCCACGGTGATCTCCACCACGCCCGTGGGCCGGCCGAGGACGTGCTCGATGCGCACGTCCTCCACGGAGAAGCCGGCATCGGCCACGGCGGCGAAGAGCCGGCCCAGCTCGCCGGGCCGGTCGGGGACCGCGACGGGAACCAGAGCCGTGGGCGAGGGTCGCGCGCCATGCTTGCCGGGGACGCGGTCGCGGCCGGCGTTGCCACGGCGCAGGGCCTGGGCCAGGACGTCCTGCCCACCCCGGTCGATGCTGCCCAGGGCGTTGAGCAGGGCGGTCAGGTCGTCGGCCACCTCGCCGAGGACTGACGCCACAGGTGAGGCGTTGGCCGACAGGATCTCGACCCACAGCGTGGCGTCGGAGGCGGCGATCCGGGTCATGTCCCGCAGGCCCTGGCCGGCGATCGAGACCACGGTGTCCGAGGAGTCCAAGAGACGTGCCGCGAGCAGCGAGGACAGGATCTGAGGTGTGTGGGAGACCACGGCCACGGCGCGATCGTGCTCCGAGGCCGGCATCACCACCGGAAAGGCCCGCGCCGCAAGGACCAGTTCCTGCACGGCCTCCACCGCCGCCTCGTCGGACTCCGCGTGCGGGGTGAGGACCCACGGCCGATCGTCGATCAGGTCCGCGCGCGCAGCCGCAGGGCCCGACACCTCGCTGCCGGCCATCGGGTGCCCACCCACGTAGCGTTCAATCGGCACACCCGCGGCGACCAGCGACCGGTGGATCGGAGCCTTCACCGAGGCCACATCCGTGATGTACGCCCGCGGGTAGCGACGGAGCGCGTCGCTGACGACCGTGGCTGTCACGGCTGGTGGGACCGCCACGACCACGAGCCCCACCTCCGGCGGCTCGACGCCGGGCGGCGACTGTGCGGCCAGCGGCTCCCCCGCGCCCAGATCGACCGCGACCGCCAGCGACTGCGGATCGCGGTCCTCCAACCACACCGTGACCCCAGCACGACGCAACGACAGCGCCAGCGACGTCCCGATCAGTCCGGTCCCCACGACGAGGACCGGCTGCGGCAGCCCGCTCACTGGGCGAGGTCCGTGCGCAGGGCCTCGGCCCCACGCAGGTACACGTGGGTCACCTGCGACCTGGGCAGGTCACACTCGACATGGGCCATCACCCGCACGACACGGGGCATGGCACCGGCGACGTCGATCTCCTGGGCGCAGATCAGGGGGACATCGCCGATGTCCAGTGCCCGCGCGGCACCCGCGGGGAAGGCCGAGACCAGATCGGGAGTGGCTGTGAACAGCACGGAGATCAGGTCGTCGGTGCCCACGTCGTTGCGCTCGAGCATCGCCAGGACGAGCTCGACGACCGCATCACGCATCTCGTCGGCATCGTCGGCATCCAGGCACGTCGCTCCGCGCACTGCCCGCACCGGCATCTGAACCTCCCCACCTCAGTACGCGGACCACCCTACTGTCCCCGCGACCGACCCAGCCGCAGCCGGCCAGTCCGGCAGCCCGCCTGTCACAGCTCGGTTCGGTTCCACTTCCAGAACGCGACCAGGATGAACACCACGCACGCCGCGAGAGCGACCACCACGGCGCCCGGCGCATCGATCGGCGCACCGGTGATGACCGCGCTCGTCACCGAGTTGTCCGAATCGCCGACGCTCACGACCAGTGCCCACGGCAGCACCGAGCCCAGACCCGGAATCCCGGTGATCAGCTGCTGCCCGAAGGCGAAGGCCAACGGAATGGCGATGACTGGCCCGGCCGACTCGAACAGTGTGCCCAGCATCAACGTGAGGGTGAGGAAGAACATCAGGTTCAGGGCAGCCACCAGCGCACCGAGGGCGAATCGCGGTACCGACACCTCGATCCCGGCCAGCGACATCTGCAGGACCAGGACGGTCGAGGGGATCACGATCATCGTGGCGAGCACGCCCACGGCGTTCGGTACCAGCTTCGAGAGCATGAACGCCTCCCGTGACGCCGGCTTGGACAACACCCATGCAGCGGTCCCGCTGCGCCTCTCCCCCACGATGGCCTCCTGCATGATGATGGCCACCGCGATGGCGGCGAACATCGTCATGACCCCGAACAGGATGAACACGTCCACCCCACCGGACTCGTCACCCCAGATCGCGACGGCCAGTGACCCGTTGAGGATGAACGTCCACAGGAGGGCCTGGGTCCACCAGTCCCTGGTGCGCCACCAGGAGGCGAAGCCGGCTCCCATCAGGACCGACATGCCAGCCCGCCAACCACGTTCCTCGCGAGATAGCAGACGATCCGCGCTGTCACTGGGCATCGGTCGGCCCGTCCTCAACCAGATCCACGAAGATGTCCTCAAGGCTTGCCGACGGCCGGCTGAACTCCTTCACGACAAGGGCCTCATCCTCGAGCAGGACCCTCTGCAGCCGCGCCTCGGCGGAACTCACGTCGTTCACGGTGATCCGCAGGCGCGCGGAGGAGCCACCACCGTCCACGTCAACCCGATCCACCCAGTGCTGGGCGAGCAGAGTCGCCTGTGCCCGATCGACGTCGCCCTCGATCACCACCGAGAACACCGAGTCGCGACCTGAGGACAGGACATCATCGATCGTCCCCTGCTCGACGATCCGGCCGTTCTTCAGGATGCAGATCCTGTCGCTGACGCGCTGGACGTCGTCGAGGATATGTGTGGAGTAGAGCACGGTCGACGAGGCCCGGAAGTGCTCCAGGATCGCCAGGACGTCGCGCCGGCCCAGCGGATCCAGAGCCGCAGCGGGTTCGTCGAGGATGAGCAGGTCGGGTTCGTGGATCTGCGCCTGGGCGATGCCCAACCGCTGCGTCTCGCCGCCCGAGAGCGTCTTGATCGGGCGGTCGGCCTTGTCCTGGAGCCCGACCATCTCCACCATGTCGGTGATCCGGGACTCGATCCGGTCCGCAGGACCGGAGAAGAAGAAGCCGGCCGCGAAGCGCAGGGTCTCGCGTGAGGTCATGTGTGGGTAGAAGCGCGGCTCCTGCGGCAGGTACCCGACGCGACGCCGGACTGCCGGGCTGTCCTTCTCGATGTCCAGGCCGAAGATGCTCCCCGACCCTGACGTGGGCCGGATCAGACCGAGCAGCATCTTCATCGTCGTGGTCTTGCCCGCGCCATTGGGACCGAGGAACCCGTAGATCGAATGGCGCGGCACGCTCAGGTCGATGGCGTCCACGGCGCTGGCGCCCTGGTAGGTCTTGGTCAGGGACTTCGTCTGCACAGCCAGATCTGTCGAATCCACGGGCATCGCGCTCCCTCGGGCCGACTCACTCCGACAGCCCCACGCTATCGGCTCCGCCGCGAGGAAGCCCCGTCATCGACAGCGCGGATCGGGTCGCCTTGCCCTAGAGGCCAACCGCCGTGTAGAGGGCACGGGCCTCCGCGCCGGACACGATCCGGGTCGTGCCAGGGCGCTGCTGGCCCAGGACGATCGGCCCCACACGGGTGCGCACCAGCGAGAGCACCGGGTAGCCGACGGCCTCGAACATGCGGCGCACGATGTGGTTGCGCCCCTCGTGCAGGACGATCTCGACGAGCACCTGGCCCGGAACGCTCTGCACGACGCGGAACGAATCGGCCCGGGCGGGCCCGTCCTCCAACTCGACGCCGGTGGTCAACTGCTTGCCGATCCCACGCGCCAGGGGGCCGGCGAGGGTGGCCAGGTAGGTCTTGGCAACCCCATAGGACGGGTGCGCGAGACGGTTGGCGAGCTCGCCGTCGTTGGTGAGCAGGATCAGGCCCTCGGTGTCGGCATCGAGCCGTCCGACGTGGAACAGGCGCTCCGAGCGGTCTGAGACCATGTCGCCCAGGCAGGGCCGACCCCGGTCATCCGACATCGTCGACAGGACACCACGCGGCTTGTTGACCGCGACGACGATGGTGCCGGCTGCTGTCGGGACGCGTTGGCCATCGACCCGGACCACGGCGGTCTGCGGGTCGATCCGCACGCCCTGCTCGCTCACGATGCGTCCGTCGACCTCGACCCGGCCCTGATCGATCAGCACCTCGCATGCCCGGCGGCTGCCCAGCCCTGCGGCGGCCAGCACCTTCTGCAACCTGACGCCCTCGCCGGACCCGTCCTTCTTGGGGCTCATGGGAGGTCCACCAAGTCGCCGATATCGGCGTACGACGGCACGTGGTCAGCCAGCGGCGGCAACTCGTCGATGCTCGAGATCCCGAGGCGCTCCAGGAAGTAGGGCGTGGTCTGCAGCAGCGTCGCGTGCCCACCGGGCTCCGTGCCCGCCTCATCGACGAGGCCACGGGTGATCAGCGTGCGCACCACCCCGTCGACGTTGACCCCACGCACGGCGCTGATCCGGCCGCGGGAGATGGGCTGCCGGTAGGCGACGATGGCCAGCGTCTCCAGCGCCGCCTGTGTCAGCCGAGCCTGCTGGCCGTCGATGACGAAACGGCTGACCACGTCGGCGCAGTCGCTGCGTGTGTAGAAGCGCCACCCCCCGGCCACCGCACGCAGGTCGAATCCGCGCCCGTCGTCGGTGTACTGATCGGACAGGCCACGCACCACCGCTTCGACCTGGTCGGCCGGCCGTCGCACGATGGTGGCCAGGGTCAGGATGTCCAGCGGCTCGTCGGCCAGGAGCAGCACGGCCTCGCACGCAGCCTCGAGGGTCGGCGCCCCCAGGGCGTCAGCCAGCAGGGCATCGTCGCCGTCGTCCGAGTCCTCGACCGCGCTGGCGACCCAGGGGTCTTCGACTTCCCGGCCCGCGTCGGGCATCGACTCATCGAGCTGCGTCACTGTTCCTCCTCAGACCCGGGCGGCGCAGCGGGCGCGCTGCCCTTGAACTCATCGGTGACCGCACGATCGGCGATCGTCGCCGCGTCGTCCTCGCCCTCGGGACCCACCCATCGCACGCTGAGATCACCCAGCGCGGCCGCCTGCTCGAAGGTCACCACTCCGTCGCGGTACAGCTCGAGCAGGGCCAGGAAGCGTCCCACCACGACCAGGGTGTTGGGGGCGTCGTCGGTCAGCGCCCGGAACGTCGACGTGCCGCGGCGTCGCAGCCGCTCGACGAGGATGGCGGCCTGCTCACGAACACTGACCGCGGGCGCATGGACGTGGGCGATCGAGACCCCGGGGTCCGGCGGGCGCGGTTCGAACGCCGCCTCGGCGATCGCCGCGAACTCCGTGGGCCCCAGACCCAGCAGGACCTCGGGGAGGAGCTCTGCGAGCCACGGCTCGAGGCCTGTGTCGCGGGGGCGCCGGGTGGCGGCGTCGGTGAGCATCGCGTCGATGCGGGCCGACACCTCCTTGAACGCCCGGTACTGCAGGAGCCGGGCGAACAGGAGGTCGCGTGCCTCGAGCAGCGCGAGGTCCTCCTCGTCCTCGACGGACCCGTCGGGCAGCAGCCGCGCCGCCTTGAGGTCGAGCAGGGTCGCGGCGATGACCAGGAAGGAGGTGGCCTCGTCCAGGTCCCATTCCACGCCCTGGGCCCGGATGTGGGCGATGAAGTCGTCGGTGACCACGTGCAGCGCCAGCTGGGTGACCTCGATCCGGTGCCTGGCGATCAGGCTGAGCAGCAGGTCGAAGGGACCCTCGAAGCCACCCACACGCACAGAGAAGCCGTGTGCCGCCGGTTCGGCGAGGTCGACGCCATCGGGCAGCGCGGGCTCCACCTCGGGCATCACTGGAGTGTCCACGGGCTCACCCCAGCGCCAACTGCTGGGACCCGGGGCTGCCATCGGGTGACACGTCCGGTTCGACGGCGCCGATGGACTCGGGGTCGATCCGGGCCAGCACCTCGCGCCCCAGCTGTCGATAGGCCTTGGCAGGCGTGCTCATAGGTGCGTAGGCGGTGATCGGGACGCCCGCCACGGAGGTCTCGGGGAACTTCACAGTGCGGTTGATCACGGTGTGGAACACGCGATCACCGAACGCCTCGACCACACGCGCAAGCACCTCACGGGCATGCAGGGTCCGGTCGAACATGGTGGCCAGGACCCCGAGAACCTCGAGGTCGGGGTTGGTGCGCTCCTGGATCTTGGCGACCGTGTCCTGCAGGAGTGCCACACCACGCAGCGAGAAGTACTCGCACTCCACGGGGATCAGCACCCACTTCGCGGCGGTCAGCGCATTCACCGTGAGAAGGCCGAGCGAAGGCTGGCAGTCGATGATGATCACGTCGTAGTCGTTGCGCACGGGGCGCAGCGCGCGCATCAGTGACTGCTCACGCCCCACCTCGGAGACCAGCAGCAGCTCGGCCCCCGACAGATCGATGTTGGCCGGCATCAGGTCCATGCCGGGCACCGACGTGGACCGGATCACCTCCTGGGCACTTGCCTCACCGGTGATCATGACGTCGTAGATGGTGTGCTCGAGGGTCTGGGGATGAATTCCGACCCCCGCACCGAGCGCTCCCTGCGGGTCGAAGTCGACCAGCAGGACCCGGCGACCGTACTCCGCAAGGGCAGCCCCGAGGTTGATCGCGGTCGTCGTCTTGCCGACGCCGCCCTTCTGGTTGCACAGGGCGATGATGTCAGCCGGACCGGACGTCGCGCGGGGGCCCGGGGCGCCGAGCGCGGGCGACGGCCTGCCCGTGGGGCCAAGCCCCTCCTGGGCCGTGCGTGCTGCCGACATGCGTCACCTCCGGGCGTCAGGAACAAGTGGCAGCCTAGTGGACCTCGGCCAGGGGTCCGATCCGCCCGGCTCAGGCTCGAGCGCGCGGGTGGGCAAGCGCGTACACCTCACGCAGGTGCTCGACGGTCACCTTCGTGTAGACCTGCGTCGTGGTGACCGACGCGTGTCCGAGCAGTTCCTGCACCACTCGCACGTCCGCCCCGCCGTCGAGCAGGTGCGTCGCGAACGAGTGGCGCAGGGTGTGTGGGGACACCTCCGCGGTGACACCCGCCCGGGCAGCCGCGCTGCGCAGGATCGTCCAGGCGCTCTGGCGGGACAGCCGACCCCCGCGGGCGTTGAGGAACACGGCCCGCTGGGTGTCGACCACCAGCCCGGGTCGGGCCCGGACCAGGTAGGCCGACAGCGCCTCGCGCGCCTTGCTCCCGATCGGGACGAGTCGCTGCTTGCCGCCCTTGCCGTGCAGGTGTGCCACCCCGTTGTCGACATCCAGGTCCTCGTCGTCGAGGCCGACTGCCTCGCTGATCCGCGCACCGGTCCCGTAGAGGAACTCCAGCAGGGCGCGGTCGCGCAACCCGAGCGGCTCGGCGGCCACGCCGCCGGTACTGGTCAGGATCGACTCGACCTCGTCCACCGTCAGGGCCTTGGGCAGCCGTCGCGCAGCAGCCGGGGGCTTGACCTCGAGCCCGGGATCGGTGGTGCTGATCCCCTCACGCACCAGGAACTTGTGGAACCCCCGGACCGCCACCAGCGTGCGCGCGGCACTGGCCGCCGCCAGGGGGGCGTGGCCCTCGCTGCCCTGCCGCAGCCAGGCCAGGAAGTCGCCCAGGTCGGCCTCCGTCACCTGATCGGCCGCTGTGATCCCACGGGCATCGCAGAACTCCAGGTAGCGCCGGAGGTCCCGGCCATAGGCCGCCAGTGAGTTGGGCGCCAGGCCACGCTCCACCGCCAGGTGGTCGCGATAGGCCTGGGCCGTCCTCGCTAGGGGGCTGGGTGAAGTCACAGGTGCCGATCTGGGGTCGTGACGGACTAGGACAGGACGGACTCCAGCGTCCGGTGCGCGAGGCCGAACTCCTCGGCCACTGCACCGTAGACGATGCTCCCGTCGTGCACGTTGAGACCCAGCGACAACGGGTGGTCCTCGAGGCATGCCTGCTTCCACCCCTTGTTGGCCAGCGCGATCGCATAGGGCAGCGTGACATTGGTCAGGGCGTAGGTGGACGTGTGCGGAACCGCACCCGGCATGTTGGCCACGCAGTAGAAGACCGAGTCGTGGATCCGGTAGGTCGGGTCCGCATGGGTGGTCGGCCGCGAGTCCTCGAAGCACCCACCCTGGTCGATGGCGATGTCGACCAGCACCGAACCCGGCTTCATCCGCGACACCAACTCGTTGCTGATCAGCTTCGGTGCACGGGCGCCGGGCACGAGGACAGCGCCGATCACCATGTCGGCATCGAGCACGGCTCGTTCCACCTCGTAGGCGTTCGACGCGATCGTCTGCATGTGCCCCTGATAGATCGCGTCCATCTGGCGAAGCCGCGAGATGTTGAGGTCGAGCGTGAGCACCTCAGCCTGCATGCCCAGCGCGATCGCCGCGGCATTCTGACCGGCCACTCCGGCGCCGAGCACCACGACCTTGGCCGCGTAGACACCGGACACCCCACCCATCAGGGTGCCGCGCCCACCGTAGGCACGCATGAGCGCGTGTGCCCCCACCTGGGGAGCCAGCCGACCCGCAACCTCCGACATCGGGGCCAGCAACGGCAGAGACCGGTCGGGCAGCTCCACGGTCTCGTAGGCGATGGCCGTGATACCCGAGTCGATCAGGGCATCGGTGCACGCCCGCGAGGCAGCCAGGTGCAGATAGGTGAACAGTGTCTGCCCGGAGCGCATCCGGTGGTACTCCTCGGCAACCGGTTCCTTGACCTTCAGGATCAGCTCACCAGAGGCCCAGACCTCGTCGGCGGACTCCAGGATGATGGCGCCGGCGGCCTCATACTCCGCATTCGTGATCGACGAGCCCACACCTGCATCACGTTGGACGTACACCTCATGGCCCTGGAGGCGGAACTCGTTGACTCCGGCGGGCGTGATCGCCACCCGGAACTCGTTGTTCTTGACCTCACTGGGGATGCCGACCTTCATCGATGCCGTCCTCTCAAGACCACCGGAAGCAGCATGCCCCACTGGCACGACCGCAACAATGGGAGTCGTCACGACGGCTGAACGACGAATTCCTCACCCATTCAGCGCTGCGAGTGCCAGAATCGCAGCCACAGCCGTCGCATTGGTGATGGATCCGTCGAGACAACTCTCCACAGCATCGGGAAGCGTAACCCAGAGTTGAGGCAGTTCGCGCTCCTCGGCCTCCCCTGTGTAGGGCCTCGACCCCGGGTCCACGGTGAGCCCCGTCGCGAGGAACACCGTGATCCGCTCACTGGTGCCCCCGGGGCTCAGCGCCAACGTCATCAAGGTGCTCCACTCCTCGGCGGTCACACCCGCCTCCTCCACCAGCTCGCGGCGGGCGCACTCGAGGAGGTCCTCCCCCAGCTGGTCCAGCAGCCCTGCCGGGAGCTCCCACATGTAGGCCTGCGCAGGGTGGCGGTACTGGCGGATGAGCAGGACCCGGCCCTGCTCATCGACGGCAGCCACCGCCACCGCGCCCGGGTGCCGCAGGACGTCGCGGACCACCACGTGCCCGTTGATGTCGACGGTGTCGGACCACACCGACCACTTGGCCCCGGTGAAGCGCTCCTCCTGGGCCAGCACGGGATGGCCGAAGGCCTCGTCGGCCAGGGTGAGGTCGTGCTCCGGGGCGTTCACGCCTCGTTGCGGGCTGCGAGTGCCGCGCGGATCAGCCCCACGAACAGGGGGTGGCCACGGGTCGGCCGGGACCGGAACTCCGGGTGCGCCTGCGTACCCACGTAGAAGGGGTGCACCTCACGCGGAAGCTCCACGAACTCCACCAGGTGCCCATCGGGTGACACGCCGGAGAAGACCAGCCCGGCCTCGGCCAGCTGGGGGCGGTAGTAGTTGTTGACCTCGTAGCGGTGCCTATGGCGCTCGTCGACCCGGGTTGTCCCGTAGGCGTCTGCGACCACGCTGCCCTCGGCGAGCTCAGCGGGGTAGGACCCCAGGCGCATGGTGCCGCCCATGTCTCGCTCGCCGCTGACGACGTCGACCTGGTCGGCCATGGTCGACACCACCGGGTTCGGCGTCTCCTCGTCGAACTCAGACGAGTTGGCGCCGGCCAGACCCGCCAGGTTACGGGCGGCCTCGATGACCATGCACTGCAGCCCGAGGCACAGGCCCAACGTGGGGGTCCCGGACTCGCGGGCCCAGGTCAGGGCGCCCAGCTTCCCGTCGATGCCCCGCACCCCGAACCCACCTGGCACGCACACCGCGTCCACTCCACCGAGCGTGTCCTGGGCACCCTTCGGGGTCGCACAGTCATCGGAGGCGACCCACCGGATGTTGACCCGGCAGTCGTTGGCGAACCCACCTGCGCGCAGGGCCTCGGTGACCGAGAGGTAGGCATCGGGCAGGTCGATGTACTTGCCGACGAGCCCGACCGTGACCTCGTGTGCCGGAGCGTGGACACGACGCAGCAGCTCACCCCAGGCCGTCCAGTCGACATCGCGGAAGGGCAGGCCCAGGCGGCGCACGACGTAGGCGTCCAGGCCCTCGCCATGCAGCACCTTGGGAATGTCATAGATGGAGGGGGCATCAACGGCGGCGACCACCGCCTCGTCATCGACGTCGCACATCAGCGACACCTTGCGCTTGATGCTCTCGGGCACGTCACGGTCTGCCCGTAGGACGATCGCATCGGGCTGGATGCCGATGGAGCGCAGGGCGGCCACCGAGTGCTGGGTCGGCTTGGTCTTGAGCTCTCCGGAGGGGCCGATGAACGGCAGCAGGGAGACGTGCACCACGAAGGTGTTGTCCCGCCCGACCTCGTGGCGGATCTGGCGCACGGACTCCAGGAACGGCAGGCTCTCGATGTCACCGACCGTGCCGCCGACCTCCGTGATCACGACATCCACCTCGGGCGAGGCCATGTCCAGGATCCGGCTCTTGATCTCGTTGGTGATGTGCGGGATGACCTGGACAGTGTCCCCGAGGTACTCCCCCCGGCGCTCGCGGGCGATGACCGCCGAGTAGACCATCCCGGTGGTCACATTCGCCGACCCGTGCAGGTCGGTGTCCAGGAACCGCTCGTAGTGCCCCACGTCGAGGTCGGTCTCGGCACCATCGTCAGTGACGAAGACCTCTCCGTGCTGGAACGGGTTCATCGTGCCCGGGTCCACATTGAGGTAGGGGTCGAGCTTCTGCATGGTGACCCGCAGCCCGCGGGCCTTCAGCAGGCTACCCAACGAGGAGGCCGTCAGGCCCTTGCCCAAGGAGGAGGCGACGCCTCCGGTCACGAACACATGCTTCGTCGTCTGCGGCGCACCCATGGGCCACCAGACTATCCCGCCCGGGACGCCACTCCCGCCTATCGCGCGCGCGACGCGCTGTGCGCCAGTTCCAGCAGTTCGCCGGCATGTGCTCCGGCCGCCTCGGAATCCGCGAGGCCGGCGAGCATGCGCGACAACTCACGCACACGCTCCTCCCCGTCCACGTGGCGCACGGAGGACTCCGTCACGGAGCCGTCGGAGTCCTTGGTCACCACCAGGTGCTGGTCGGCGAAGGCCGCGACCTGCGCCAGGTGGGTCACGACGATCACCTGCGTGCGGCTGCTCAGGGCCTGCAGCCGCCGGCCCACCTCGATGGCCGCGGCACCACCCACGCCGGCGTCGACCTCGTCGAACACCATCGTCGGGACTGGGTCGGCTCCGGCCAGGACCACCTGGACGGCGAGCATGACCCGGGACAGCTCACCGCCGGAGGCGGCCTGGGCGATCGGCCGCAGCGGTGCCCCGGGGTTCGCGGCAAGCATCAGGGCAACGTCATCGATGCCCGTGGGGCGGAACGCGACCGGGCCGTCTGCGCGGTCGGACATGGACGCGTCGTGGGCCGTCGCCGCGCTGACCGTGGGTGCGCTGATCGTGGGTGCGTCGGCCGCGGGTGCGCTGACCGTGGGTGCGCCGGCCGCCGACGCGTTGGCCGATCCGTCCGGCACGCCCAGCGCGGAGTCCCGGGGCAGCACGAGACCGCCGGGGTCCGGCGTCGTGGTCAGGCTGAACGCCACCCGGGCGCGCGGCATCGCCAGGGCCGCGAGCTCTCCCGATACGGCGTCGGCGAAGCGTTGGGCAGCCTCCCTGCGGACGGCGCTGAGCTGCAGCGCACAGGACTGAGGCGCGGGCGCGCAGGTCCGCCCCGCGCGCCTCCAGATCAATGATCCGATCGTCAGCACCCGCCAGCTGCGCCAACCGCTGGGACGCGGTGGCCGACCAGGCCAGCACCTGAGTCACTGTGGGGCCGTACTTGCGCGCCAGCCGGCCCAGGGCGGCCTGCCGGTCCTGGACGGTGGCGAGGCGCAGCGGGTCCACCTCGATGTCCTGGGCATAGCTGGTCAGGTCCGAGGCCACCTCCCCCAACTGGGCCATGACCGAGCTGATGGCAGCGGCCTGGGACACGAGCTGGGGATCGTGGGCGGCGCCGGCCTCCAACGCCCGACGGGCCGCCGAGAGCAGGCCCATGGCATCGGACCCCTCACGATCCGTATCGGCGGTGATGGCCTCCCGGGCCGTCAGCGCAGCACCCACCAGGTCATCGGCATTGGCCAGGCGCTCGGCCTCAGCCGCCAGGGCGATGTCCTCGTCGGGAGCCGGGTCGACGTCGGCGATCTCGGCCAGGGAGAACTCCAGCAGGTCGAGCTCGCGGGCGCGTTCCTGCTCACTGGTCCGCAGCTCGGCCAGCTCGCGCTCGAGGTTGCGCAGGGCGGCGTGCAGCTGCCCCACCTCCTCGACCAGCTCCAGGGCGGTCGGCCCTGCGTAGGCATCGAGCAGCGCCAGTGCCCGGGCGCCGATCCTGGTCTGGTCGTGCTGGCCGTGGATGACCAGCAGCTGCCCCATGACCTCGGAGAGCACCGCCGTGGGGACTCCCCGACCTCCCAGCACGCTGCGACTGCGCGCGGCGACCAACCGGGCCGCGGTCAGGCCGTCCTCGTCGACCACGCCGCCAGCCTCACCCACCTGTGCGGCCACCGATCCCGGCGGCGCGTCGAACCAGCCCTCGACAGCAGCCTGGTCAGCACCGTCGCGCACAAGCCCAGCATCGGTCCGCCCGCCGGCGAGCAGGCCCAGCCCGCTGACCACCATCGTCTTCCCAGCGCCCGTCTCACCAGTGACGGCCGTGAAGCCGGGCGCGAATCGGCAGGTCGCCTCAGCTATCACACCCAGCCCGGAGATCCGAAGCTCGTGGATCACGCGCGGCCCCCCGTGGCCCCGCGCCAGCCCTCGATCGGCAATGCGAACTTGGCCACCAGCCGGTCGGCGAACGGCGCATCGCGCAGGCGGGCGAACGACACGGGTTCGGGGTGGCGCTTGACCTCGATGCGGGCGTTGGACGGCAGGTCGAAGGAGCGCCGTCCGTCGGCCCAGAGCACACCCTGCTTCCAGGGCGCGACACTCTCGATCACGATGCGCGAGGTCGGGGCCGTCACCAGCGGGCGGGCGAACAGCGCGTGCGCACTGAGCGGCACCACCAGCAGGGCCTCCACGTCGGGCCACACGATCGGACCGCCGGCGGAGAACGAGTAGGCGGTCGAACCGGTGGGCGTGGCGCACACCAGTCCGTCGCACAACCAGCGCGACAGCGGCCGCCCGTCCACCTCGACGGTGAGGTCCAGCATGCGGTCAGCGGGGCCCTTCTCGATGGAGACCTCGTTGAGCGCCCAGGTGTGCACGACCTCCTGCCCGCCATCGAAGATCCGGGCATCGACGGTCATCCGCTGCTCGACGCGATAGTGACGAGCCACCACGGCCTGGACGACCTCCTGGAGGTCCTCACGCTCCAGCTCGGCCAGGAAGCCGACGTGGCCGAGGTTCACGCCCAGCAGCGGGACCCCCATGCCACGCGCGCGCTCGGCGCCGCGCAGGACCGTTCCATCCCCACCGAGCACCACGACCAGTTCACAGCCGTTGGCCGCGATCCCCTCCGGGAGCGCGTCCACCGGGAGGACCCCGGGCACTGCCAGGACCTCCCATTCATCACGGGTGGCCGCCACCCCCATCCCCCGCTCCAGCAGGGCAGTCGCCGTCGCGCGTGCGGCGAGGACGGCCTCCTCCCGGCGGGTGTTGGTGACGAGCAGAATCCTCCGGTCGGGCAAGGTGGCCCCCTCCTTCGGCATGGTCCCGGTCACTGCGGGCCCTCCTCGACGGCGCGGCGGACCTCCGCCGGATCGGCCGGGCCGGCATCGGCCCTCAGATGCAGAAAGTACTCGACGTTGCCACTGGGCCCGGGCAGAGGGCTTGCGACGACACCGGCTGTTCCCAGCCCGACCGACTCGGCGGCACTGGCCACGCCGATGATCGCGGACTCGCGCAGCTGCGGGTCACGCACCACCCCACCGCTGCCCAACAACTCACGCCCCACCTCGAACTGCGGCTTGACCATGAGCAGCAGATCAGCTCCCTCGGCCACAACAGCGGCGAACACACCCAGCACGAGGCGCAGTGAGATGAAGGACAGGTCGGCGACGACGAGGTCCGGTCGCTGGGGCAGGTCGGACACCGTCAGCGCGCGGACGTTGGTGCGATCCATCACGGTGACCCGCTCGTCGCCGCGCAACGACCAGGCCAGTTGGCCGTAGCCGACATCCACAGCCAGCACGTGCGCGGCGCCCCGGCGCAGGAGCACATCGGTGAACCCACCGGTTGAGGCGCCTGCGTCGAGAGCGAACCGATCGCGCACCATCGTGCCGTCGATGTCCCACGTGTCCAGAGCCCCGAGGAGCTTGTGTGCGCCCCGCGAGGCGTAGTCCGGTCCCGTGGCGGCCTCGATGACGAGGAGCGCGGCAGCGTCATCCACCTGCGTGGCGGGCTTGCTGGCGGGGCTGCCGGCGACGCGCACCCGACCCTCGGCGATCAGCTGCTGGGCGTGCTCCCGGGACCGTGCCAGGCCACGCCGGACCAGCTCGGCGTCGAGCCGCCGTCGGGCCATGGCGGCTACGCCTGGCTGTCGGGATCGGCCAGGACGCTGGCCAGCCGTCGGTGGATGTCGGCGTAGACCGCCACCTGCTCGGACAGGGGTAGCTGATCCGCCTCGTCGAGGCGCGACACCGCATCAGCCACGCGTGGGTCCGATGACGTCACCGACGGGAAGAGCGCGTCGGGGATGATCTCGCCGCCGTCGGAAGCGCCAGACGCCGTCGGGACGTCGCCGCGCTCCTCCTCTGGGATCTCAGTCACAGGTCTCCTCGCAGTTCGGCTATGCGCCGCTCCATCTTCTGGACCTGCAGCCGCAGCGCACGCACCTCCTCGCCGGACACGTACCCCACTCGACCCACGGCCCGATCAAGCTCCGAGTGCACACGCGATACGAACGCGGTCGGCCCCTGCGTCACGGTTCCGACGGGGTCCTGCTGGACATCGGCCAAAGTCGACGAGGTCCACGCCAAGGCCTGGCCCACGCCGGCGCGGCTGACTCCCACGACCCGGTTGCTCGTGGCCTGCGCAGTGCCCATGCCGATCGCGGCGTAGTCCCTGATGATGTCGATCACGGCGGCTCCTTCCCTGCTCGCAGGGTACCGTCCGCCCGCAGCTTCAGCCCCCGGCGTGCACCCGTGCCTCACCGGCGATCCGCGATCCCGACGTCGTCGATCGCCCATGAGATCGCGACCAGCGCGCGCGCGACATCCAGTTCGGCGTGCCCCATGTCGGCGCCGTGCCCCCGACCGGTGTCCCGGATCCGATCCGGCACCCACCACAGCACGTCTCCCGTCGGGCCACCAGCGGCTGCGTCGGCCCCTGGGATCGGGGCGTCGCGCACCAGCGGTGCGCTGACCACTGCCCCTCGGCAGCGACCCTTGATGGTGTCCTGGGTCAGCACGACCTCGACCTCCGGCATCGGCTCGAGCAGGGCACGAAGGTCCCGACCCAGGTGGGTGGGGCGCTGCGACCTGCTCACCCCGACGAGGTCCTGCCAGTCGGTGACCCCCGTCAGGACCAGCAATGAGGGAATCCCCGCGCGTGCCGCCCCCTCGATGTCGGTGTCGAGGCGGTCGCCCACGACGATCGGGCGCAGCGCACCGGATCGCTGCACGGACTCCCACATCAGCGGGGTCTCGGGCTTGCCGGCGACCATCGGTACGACCCCGGACGAGTGCTGGAGGGCGGCCACGAGTGACCCGTTGCCCAGTACCCGACCCCGGGGCGTGGGGATCGTCGCATCCAGGTTGGTGGCAACCCACGGCAGGCCGCGTCCGATCGCCAACGAGGCCTCAGCAAGCTGTGCCCACCCGACGTCCGGTCCGTACCCCTGCATGACCGCAACGGCCCCGTCGTCGACGCTGCGGACCGGTGTCAACCCACGTTCAGTCAGCGCTTCAGCCACGCCCGGCCCGCCGATCGCAAGCACCGCGGACCCCGGCGCGATCAGCTCCGCGAGCATGCCAGCCCCCGCCTGCGCCGAGGTGACCACATCCCCCGGCTCTGCCCTGACCCCGAGCTCGACCAGGTGGTCAGCGACCACGCCGGGCGGCCTCGAGGCGTTGTTGGTGACGAACACCGAGCGCATCCCGAAACGTGTCCGGGCCTCGTCCAGGGCGTGGGCGGCGTGCGGAACGGCCTCCCTGCCCACGTAGACCACACCATCGAGGTCGAGCAGCGCCACGTCGTGGAGCTCGGCCAGGCAGGGGCTGGAGCTGGGCACCTCACTCCTCAGGCTGGGACTCTTCGTCAATGACCTCATCGAACAAGAAGCCGTCGAGCTCATCAACACGCTCGGCAGCGTCGGTCGACCCCTCGGGATCCACCTGAGCAGCCCGTACGAACCACGCCCGGGCCTCGTCGGTACGCCCGACCTCGAGCAGGGCATCGGCATAGGCGTAGCGCAATCTGGCCAGCCACTCGCCCTCGCCGCGGGCGTTCAGGCCGGGCACCTGAAGCGTGAGCACGGCCGCATCTGCCTGGCCCAGGTCGCGCCGGGCCCCAGCCGCCACGATCAGCAGCTCCACCTTCCCCGCTCGGTCCAGGGTGCTGGCCTCCGGAGACGAGGCAAGGGCCAGAGCGCGCTCAGGGCGTCCGAGCCCACGCTCACAGTCGGCAATCATGGGCAGGTAGTCCGAGGCACCAGAGATCCGGGCGGCTGCCTTCAGCTCGGTCAATGCGGTGCCGAAGTCACCGGCGGTGTAGGCCGCCACCCCCACGGCTTCACGCACGATGGCGACTCGACCTGCCCTGCGCGCCGCAGCCTTGGCATGTCCGAGTGCGGCGTCGGGATCATCGGCAAGCAGGTGCGCTGCGGCGGCCAGGTGCAGGGCCACGATCTCGGCCAATCCGTCGGGCAGGGTGCGCAACGTGTTCAACGTCACCCGATCCAGGTCGCTGGTTGCCACGCCCTCGGGGATCTGCGGATCCTGGGGCCGCGGGCCCGAGAGCCGACGCGTCCCGTGCTGGCCCGATTCACCGGAGCTGCTCGACCGCGAGCCACCGGAGCCCGAACTACCGGACCGCGAGCCCGCATAACGCGAGTCCCCCGAACCCGAGCGACGTGACGAGCCACCGGAGCGTTCACCACCAGATGGCCGGCCAGAGGGCTTCCCCGAGCTCGACGATCTTCCGGAACTCGAGGGCTTCCCGGTACTCGAGGGCTTCCCGCTACTCGAGGGCTTCCCCGAGCCGGACGGCCTACCAGAGCTCGACTTCCGGGACGAACCGCCGCTCGATGAGGAGCGGCCGGACCCCCCGGCACTGCTCGGGCGTCGATCCCCATGCCCGGCCTGACCACCGGAGTCCTTCTGAGTCATTCGTTCCATCCTCTTCTTGTGCGCTGCAGCCTATCCATGATCCACAGCGCGCCGCGTCGTGCCGGGGGCCCGGTCCGCCGTGCTCAGCCAGTCCAGGAAATGGCGCCGGGACTCGAATCGAGCGAGACCCGAATCAGACAGGGCTACGCACTGACAAAGCAAAAAGGGCCGCCCCATACGGGACGGCCCTTTTTGAAAGTATGTCCGGCAGCGTCCTACTCTCCCACAAGGTCCCCCTTGCAGTACCATCGGCGCTGAGAAGCTTAGCTTCCGGGTTCGGAATGGGACCGGGCGTTTCCCTCTCGCTATGACTGCCGAAACTCTATTGAGATATGATCCCCGACCGTATCTCGGGAACCGCACAGTGGACGCAAACATAAGAAATGAATGTGAGTGGACAAGTCCTCGGCCTATTAGTACCGGTCAGCTGCACACGTTACCGTGCTTCCACCTCCGGCCTATCAACCCAGTAGTCTACTGGGGGCCTTACCAGGTCAACCCTGTGGGAGTCCTCATCTTGGAGCGTGCTTCCCGCTTAGATGCTTTCAGCGGTTATCACTTCCGAACGTAGCCAACCAGCCGTGCCCTTGGCAGGACAACTGGCACACCAGAGGTTCGTCCATCCCGGTCCTCTCGTACTAGGGATAGCCCTCCTCAAGACTCCTGCGCGCGTGGCGGATAGGGACCGAACTGTCTCACGACGTTCTAAACCCAGCTCGCGTACCGCTTTAATGGGCGAACAGCCCAACCCTTGGGACCTACTCCAGCCCCAGGATGCGACGAGCCGACATCGAGGTGCCAAACCATGCCGTCGATATGGACTCTTGGGCAAGATCAGCCTGTTATCCCCGGGGTACCTTTTATCCGTTGAGCGACACCGCTTCCACATGCCGGTGCCGGATCACTAATCCCGACTTTCGTCCCTGCTCGACCCGTCGGTCTCGCAGTCAAGCTCCCTTGTGCATTTACACTCGACACCTGATTGCCAACCAGGCTGAGGGAACCTTTGGGCGCCTCCGTTACATTTTTGGAGGCAACCGCCCCAGTTAAACTACCCACCAGGCACTGTCCCTGATCCAGATCATGGACCGAGGTTAGACATCCAATACGATCAGAGTGGTATTTCAACGTTGACTCCACCCGAACTGGCGTCCGAGCTTCACAGTCTCCCACCTATCCTACACAAACCGAATCGAACACCAATACCAAGCTATAGTAAAGGTCCCGGGGTCTTTCCGTCCTGCCACGCGTAACGAGCATCTTTACTCGTAGTGCAATTTCGCCGAGTTCATGGTTGAGACAGCGCGGAAGTCGTTACGCCATTCGTGCAGGTCGGAACTTACCCGACAAGGAATTTCGCTACCTTAGGATGGTTATAGTTACCACCGCCGTTTACTGGCGCTTAAGTTCTCAGCTTCGACCCGAAGGTCTAACCGGTCCCCTTAACGTTCCAGCACCGGGCAGGCGTCAGTCCATATACGTCGTCTTGCGACTTTGCATGGACCTGTGTTTTTAGTAAACAGTCGCTTCCGCCTGGTCTCTGCGACCACTGCCAGCTTCGGGAGTAAATCCCTACACCAGCCTTGGTCCCCCTTCTCCCTAAGTTACGGGGGTATTTTGCCGAGTTCCTTAACCATGATTATCTCGATCGCCTTAGTATTCTCTACCTGACCACCTGTGTTGGTTTGGGGTACGGGCCGCCATAACACTCGCTAGAGGCTTTTCTTGACAGCATGGGATCACTGACTTCGCCTAATCGGCTCCCTGTCCCGTCTCAGGCTCATGAGGTGCGGATTTGCCTACACCTCGCCCTACACGGTTAGCCCGGGACTACCATCGCCCGGGATCAGCTGCCCTCCTGTGTCACCCCATTGCTTGCCTACTGCCACTCTGGTTCGCGCGCTCCACATCGCAGTCCGAAGACCGCTCCGCTTCAGGCACTTAGCATCGGTGGGTTCAGCATGGGCGTGTTAAAGCGGGTACGGGAATATCAACCCGTTGTCCATCGACTACGCCTGTCGGCCTCGTCTTAGGTCCCGACTTACCCAGGGCGGATTAGCCTGGCCCTGGAACCCTTGGTCATTCGGCGGACGGGTTTCTCACCCGTCTTTCGCTACTCATGCCTGCATTCTCACTCGTGTGGCGTCCACGGCTAGGTCACCCTGCCGCTTCACTCGCCACACGACGCTCCCCTACCCATCCGTACAGCTGGACCCGAAGGCCGGCCTTATACGAATGTCACAACTTCGGCGGTATGCTTGAGCCCCGCTACATTGTCGGCGCGGAATCACTTGACCAGTGAGCTATTACGCACTCTTTCAAGGATGGCTGCTTCTAAGCCAACCTCCTGGTTGTCTCTGCGACTCCACATCCTTTCCCACTTAGCATACGCTTGGGGGCCTTAGTTGGTGATCTGGGCTGTTTCCCTCTCGACTACGGAGCTTATCCCCCGCAGTCTCACTGCCGTGCTCTCACTTACCGGCATTCGGAGTTTGGCTGATTTCGGTAAGCTTGTAGGCCCCCTAGATCATCCAGTGCTCTACCTCCGATAAGAAACACACGACGCTGCACCTAAATGCATTTCGGGGAGAACCAGCTATAACGGAGTTTGATTGGCCTTTCACCCCTATCCACAGGTCATCCCCCCAGTTTTCAACCTAGGTGGGTTCGGGCCTCCACGCCGTCTTACCGGCGCTTCACCCTGCCCATGGATAGATCACTCCGCTTCGGGTCTAGAGTGTGCGACTGATTCGCCCTATTCGGACTCGCTT
>CAVONS010000016.1:137500-142240 GCA_963697345.1 uncultured Actinomycetes bacterium
GATCACCATCCGAAGATGGGTCACCGTTCGACTTGCATGTGTTAAGCACGCCGCCAGCGTTCGTCCTGAGCCAGGATCAAACTCTCCGTTAAGTTTGCTACCAGGGCAAGCCCTGGAAACTTGTTAACCTCAGTTGATCTCTGGCAAGACTTCAAGCTGACTTGCTTGATGTCATACCAAAGGAATTTCCGTCGTGCTTGGGACTTTCACCACGCACTGACGGGGTTATAAAAATTGGCATTGACTTTCGGCACGCTGTTGAGTTCTCAAGGAGCGATCGCGCACCTTCGCGTCAGCTTGGCTTTCGGCGTCGGGGCAACTCCACTAACTTAGCCGTTTCGCGATGGCCCGTCAAATCCGGGTCCCGCTCCGCTCGGCCGTCTCCGGCCTGGCTTCAGTCAGTACTTCGATTGTGCCCGGCGTAGTAGGCACGGCGAACCGCGCTGTTCCTTCCGGGGGCCTTGGCGAGGGACTGACCGGCCGGCGCCTACATGGGCTCCGTGGCCGTTCGTTCCTCCCTCGCGGTCGGTGAGTAGAACTCTACGCGAGGGTTTCCGAATCGGTCAAATCTCGGCACGTCGCCACCCGCCTCGAGCACGAAACTGCCCACTGCATGGGCGTTCTCGGCGCTCCGGCCCCTCGTGGGACCGCGATTCAGCCCTCCACGAGCTGCACACCGGCCACCGAGCGCTTGCCGCGTCGCACGACCAACCAGCGGCCGGCCAGGACGTCGGCCGTGCCGTAGCTGGCTGCTTCGTCGGGAATGCGTACGTTGTTGACCGATGCGCCGCCCTCGGCGATGGTGCGCCGGGCCGCTCCCCTGGACGCCGCGAGCCCTGCAGCCACGAGCAGATCGATCGCCGGGACTCCGGATCCCACCGGCACCGTGACCTGGCCGAAGTCGGTCTCCTGGAGTGCCGCATCCAACGTGGACCGCAGGGACGTCGTGCAGGTCCCCGGACCCGAACAGCGCCCGGGAGGCGGCCTCGACCGCGTCCAGGGCGGCGGCGCCCATGCACCATCTCGGTGAGCTCCTGGGCCAGCGCCCGCTGGCCGGCCCGCGCGGCCGGGCGTTCGGCCGTCTGTGCATCGAGGGCCTCGATCTCCTGCCTGCTTCGGAAGGAGAACATGCGCAAGTAGCCTGCGACGTCGCGATCGTCGGTGTTCAGCCAGAACTGGTAGAACGCGTAGGGGCTGGTCAGCGTGGCATCGAGCCAGATCGCCCCGCCCTCGGTCTTGCCGAACTTGGTGCCGTCGGCCTTCATCATCAGCGGCGTCGTCAGCGCATGCACGGCGGCTCCCTCAACCCGGCGGACCAGATCGACCCCCGCCACGATGTTGCCGAACTGGTCGGACCCACCGGTCTGCAGCCGGCAGCCGTAGCGGCGGAAGAGCTCGAGGTAGTCCATGGACTGCAGCAGCACGTAGCTGAACTCCGTGTACGAGATGCCCTGGTCGGCCAGGCGCCGGGCGACGGCCTCCCGATCGAGCATGCGGTTGACGCTGAAGTGCTTGCCGATGTCACGCAGGAACTCGATGACCGACATCGGAGCTGTCCACTCGTGGTTGTTCACCATGCGGGCAGCCGCCGGGCCGTCGAAGTCGAAGAACCGCTCGAGCTGCTCGCGGATGCCCTCGGACCAGGCGGCCACCTGGTCGGCCTCGTTGAGGGAGCGCTCAGCTGTGGGCTTCGGGTCACCGATCATGCCCGTGGCCCCGCCGACGAGTGCCAGTGGCAGGTGCCCCGCCAGCTGGAACCGGCGCGCTGTCAACGTCTGCGCCAGGTGGCCCACGTGCAGGCTCGCCGCTGTGGGGTCGAAGCCGCAGTAGAGCGTGATCGGGCCGGCCGCCAGACTCCGCCCGGAGGGCGTCGAGGTCGGTTGAGGAGGCGATGAGTCCGCGCCACTGGAGCTCGTCGAGCACGCTGGCGCCGTCGGAGTTGGCCTGGTCAGGGGCGGCCTGGTCGATGGTCATGGGGCGCATTGTCCCGCATCGGCCGGCCGCGGGTGCCAGCATGGCGCCATGAGAGACCTCGCCACCGATTTCGCCGCCGGGGCCGGACCCCGTCGGGTCCACGCGCCGGACCTCGCCCTGGATTGGGAGCCGGTGCCCGACGAGCAGGTCGTGAGCGGGCGTCCACGGCCGGGGCAGCCGCGATCGCTTCGCCGCCCGGCGTCGAGGTGGGCGTGTGGGCACACACCGTGGGCATCAGCACCGACGTCGAGGCCGATGAGGTCTTCGTGGTGCTGTCCGGGCGGGCCACGGTCGACTTCGCTGATGGCACCACCATGGAGGTCGGCCCCGGTGACGTCGGGATCCTGCCCCCCGGCGCGGCGACCCGATGGACGATCCACGAGGACCTGCGCAAGGTGTACGTGATCCGCTCGACGGACTGATCGCGGGTCTACCGGCCGCTGACCAGATCCATCGGGACGGGATTGGCGCAGCCCACGCGGACCACACCTGGACCTGCTCGTGGAGGGCGGCCAGCTGATCGCGCACGCGGTCCGGCGCGGTGCCGCCGAACTGGGAGCGCGCCGCGACCGCAGCCTGCGCCGTCAACCGCTCACGCACGTCGGGCGTGAGTTCCGGCGAGACTTCGGCGAGCTGCGTCGTCAGTCAGGTCCCAGAGCTCCACGCCCCGCGCCTCTGCGGCGCGCACACACGCCACCGGCGACCTCGTGGGCGTCCCGGAAGGGCATGCCACGCTGCACCAGCCACTCGGCGATCTCCGTGGCCAGGGCGAACCCCTCGGGTGCGCTGGCGGCCATCCGCGCAGTGTCGAAGCGGAGGGTGGCCACGCTGCCGGCCATGGCGGGCAGGACCAGGAGCAGGGTGTCCACGGCGTCGAAGACGGGCTCCTTGTCCTCCTGCAGGTCGCGGTTGTACGCGAACGGCAGCCCCTTGAGGGTGGCCAGCATCCCGGTGAGGTTGCCGATGAGGCGCCCGGACTTCCCGCGCGCCAGCTCGGCGATGTCGGGATTCTTCTTCTGCGGCATGATCGAGGACCCCGTGGACCACGCATCATCGAGCGTGGCCCACGCGAACTCGCGAGAGGCCCACAGGCAGATCTCCTCCCCCAGCCGGGACAGGTGCACGCCGACCATGGCGGCCACGAAGAGGAACTCGGCGACGAAGTCCCGGTCGCTGACAGCATCGATCGAGTTGGCGATCGGGGCGTCGAAGCCCAACTCCGCGGCCACGGCATGCGGGTCGAGCGCCAGGGCAGACCCGGCCAGTGCACCGGCGCCCAGCGGCGACAGCGCAGCCCGGCGGTCCCAGTCCGCCAGCCGGTCCACATCCCGGCCGAAGGCGTGCGCGTGCTTGGCCAGCTCGTGCCCGAAGGAGACGGGCTGGGCGTGCTGCAGGTGCGTGAAGCCCGGAGCGACTGAGTCCGACGTGGGCGCCCGCCTGGCCGGTGATCGCCTCGATCAGCCCCACCAGTGCCTCGGCGATGGCGCGCGCCTGGTCGCGCAGGTACAGCCGGAAGTCCGTGGCCACCTGGTCGTTGCGGCTGCGCCCGGCGCGGAGCTTGCCGCCGACCGGGCCGAGCAGCTCCAGCAGCCCGCGCTCGATGGCGGTGTGCACGTCCTCGTCGTCGGGGTGGCCATGAGCGCGCCGGCGGCCACCTGTGCAGCCATCGTGTCCAGGGCCACCAGGACCTGGTCGAGCTCCGCCTCGTCGAGCAGCCCCGCGCGCCGCAGGACGCCGGCGTGGGCACGGGTCTGCAGCAGGTCGTAGGGCGCAAGCCGCCAGTCGAAGTGCACGGACAGGCTGAGCGCGGCCATCTCCGGCGATGGCCCACCGGCGAAGCGGCCACCCCACAGGCGGGTCGCCGCCCTCGGAGCCACCCGGACCCGACGGGGGCCGGGGCCCCATGTCCGCGGGGCCGGTCACTCGACCGACCGACCCAGCCGGAGGTCGCGCGCGGCAGCCATCTTGGACGGCAGCCCCCACAGCTCGATGAAGCCCTTGGCCAGCGACTGGTCGAAGGTGTCGCCGGAGTCGTAGGTGGCCATCCCGAAGTCGTACAGCGACTCCGGCGACCTGCGTCCGGTGACCGTGGCCCGACCGCCGTGCAGTGTCATCCGGACGTCGCCGGTGACGGCCTCGTTCACATCGTCGAGGAATCCGCCGAGGGCACGACGCAGCGGCGAGAACCACAGGCCGTCGTAGACCAGCTCGGTCCACCGCTGGGACACGCCCCGGCCGAACCTGGCCAGATCGCGCTCCACGGTGACGGCGGCCAGTTCCTGGTGGGCGGCGATCAGCGCCATCGCGCCGGGGGCCTCGTAGACCTCGCGGCTCTTGATGCCGACGAGGCGGTCCTCGACCATGTCCAGCCTGCCCACACCCTGGGCCCCCGCCCGGGTGTTGAGCTCCTGGATCACCTCGAGCATCGACAGCGGCCGACCATCCAGTGCCACGGGGACCCCGGCCTTGAAGGTGATGACGACCTCGTCCGGCGTCGCGCTGGACGGTCGGGTCCTGCGTGTAGGAGTAGATGTCCTCGATCGGACCGTTCCAGATGTCCTCGAGGAAGCCGGTCTCGACCGCACGGCCCCACACGTTCTGGTCGATCGAGTAGGGCGACTTCTTCGTGACGTCGATCGGGAGGTCGTGGGCCTCGGCGTAGTCGATGGCCTTGTCCCGGGTCAGCGCGAGGTCGCGGACCGGGGCGATGCAGGTGAGATCTGGGGCGAGGTTGGTGATCCCGACCTCGAAGCGGACCTGGTCGTT
>CAVONS010000017.1:0-35328 GCA_963697345.1 uncultured Actinomycetes bacterium
GCCACTCCGTGGAACAGGTACACGTCCTCCATCGAGGGCAGCCGCGTCAGGTCGAAGTTCTCCAGGCGCCACAGTTCGAGCCGCTTGGCCAGCATCGGGTGCAGGTTGCGGTAGAAGTGGTCCTCGACCAGGTCGCCGCCCTCGCCCGTGCGGTAGGTGAAGTACTGGGTGGCGTTCTCCGGGTCCGTGTCGCTGGCGAGGCTCGACACGGTGACGTCCAGGCGCCAGATCGGGCGGCCGATGTCCAGGTCGGCCAGCTGCTCGGACAGTGCGCCGGCCAGGTCATCACCGTTCGGACTGCTCGTCGAGCGCCACGTCATGAGGTCCACGACGGGGTTGCGCTGGGGATCGACGTCCGCCATGTGCGCGGCGATGGCCGTGCCCACCGCGCTGATCTCCTCGAGCGGGGTGAACGCCAGGACCACGTGGATCGAGCGGTCCTCGAAGTCGTAGTCGGCGCAGCAGAGCAGGATCCCGTTGACGTCCACGATGCGGAGGTCGCGGATCGGGCGGGTGCGGTACCAGCGCCGGGCTCGGATCTCCAGCAGGACCCCGTGCAGGTCCCTGTTGGCCCCGCTGAGTCGGCGGCGCAGGAGCAGGTCACGCATCGGCTGCGGCGCCTCGACGAGCGCGGAGATCCGGTCGGCGCGCTCGGCGCGGTTCGGATCCTCGGCCAGGGCCTCGAGGTG
The DNA here is from genome assembly GCA_963697345.1 of uncultured Actinomycetes bacterium. GTDB lineage: Bacteria > Actinomycetota > Actinomycetes > S36-B12 > CAIYMF01 > Prado023. Next base: position 690 of record CAVONS010000017.1, read on the forward strand.
GGCCTCCATGCGAGCCTGTGTGACTGCGCGCCCGGCCTCCACCGCTGGTTCGTCGATGAACCGGAACCGTGCGTCGCGGGACAGGTCGGCGATGCTCTCGAGCTGGCCCTGGGTCGAGGCGGTGAGGCGGTCGTAGCGGGAGCGGGCGGAGTCATCGACGAACGGCAGGATGCGGTCGCGGTAGCGCAGCCGGCGCTCGAGGATGCTGGACACCACTCGGGCGAGCTGGGGCCTCCGGGCCTGGGAGCCGAAGAGCAGCACGACTGCCTGCTCCAGCTCGGCATTTCGGTGCAGGTCGTCAACGCCGTAGCGGGCCAGCACCTTGGCCAGCCGCCGGCGCATGCGTGCGGGCAGGGCCACCCGATCGGGATCCAGCCACTGCATGTAGCCCAGGAGGTACTCCCGTGCCGTGGTCACGCCCCGGTCGGCCTGCGCACCGTCCTCGCGCGCTGACTGCCAGAGCAGGCCCAGGCTCGTGAACAGGTCGATGAACGCGTCCTCGGCGGCCAGGAGCTTGGTGTCCCCGGCGCTGGCCCGGTTGGCGAAGGAGCGCTGTTCGGCCAGCAGCGCCGACAGGGAGCCGGGATCCAGCTCGTATCCCAGCAGGTAGCCCTCCAGCGCGGTGTAGACCCGCTCGAACGGGGGGCGCCCCGAGGTGTCGGCAAGGGCCATGCCCGAGAAGCTGACCCGGGCCCCGGTTCCCTGAGCGACGGCGCGGACCTCGTCGTCGACGGTGGCGGGCCGGATCATCACCAGCGGTGATCCGGCGTCGACCTGGGCGTTGGGCAGGACCTCCAACGAGGTGACCGTGCCCGCGAAGGGGGCGCGCAGCGTCGACTCCATCTTCATGGCCTCGACGACCACCAGCGGGTCCCCCTCGGCCACATCCTGCCCAGCCTCCACGGCCATCGAGACGATGAGGGCGGGCCACTGCGCCCGCACAGCGATCCCCTCGTCGCGTTCGACGTGGTGGGCCACCCCGTCGATCTCCAGCAGGCACCCGGTGCCGTGTGACGCGATGACGACGTGGTGCAGGCGACCAGCCGCAGTCACCTCCCACTCGAAGTCGTTCGTGCGCTCGATCGCCAGCTCTGCGACGGCGTCCCCGGCATCGATCCGGTAGGTCATCGGCCCGGTCTGGAAGACGCGCAGGACGTACTGCTGGCCGCAGCAGGACAAGCTCGTGGCCACTCCTGAGGCGTCCACCGGCTCCGGCCGGCCGCGGGCTGCGCGAGCGTGGAAGGCGGCACGCTGGGTCTCGCGCTGCGAGTCGCTGGCGCGGACGGCCGAGACCAGGATCGCGACGGGGTCCGGCGCGGGTGCCTCTGTGCCGCTCAGCGGGGAGCCTGCGATCTCCGCGCTGACCGCAGCGATCAGCGCGGTGCGGTTGGTGGCGGTGTCGGTGACCACGGCCGCGCACGTCGACAGGGCGTGGTGCATCCGGTTCAGGGCATGGGCACGGTCGCGACCGTGGGCGACCAGGCGCAGGACCACACCGGAGCCCACGGGGGCCCCCTCGGCGGCCACCTCAACGACTCGTACGCCGGCCCCGTGTGGAGTGCGCAGGTGCAGGAGGGTCGCGTCGTCAGGTGCGTCGGCAGCGAACAGGCGGGCCTCGATCGCATGGCCCAGCGGGATCAGCGCCTCCGTCGCGGACGTGTCGTCCCAGCCGTGCTCGCCCCTCGGGCTGCCTGCGTCCAGGTCGATCCCGAGCAGCTCCTCAGCCAGTGCCCAGCCGCCCAGACTGTCGACCTCCTCGGCCGGCGCCGGGCTCACGGTGACCTCCACCGGGCGGTCCGTCGACCCGTCGGCAGGTGTTCCCGACAGGAGCAGGGCGACATCATGGCGCCCGGGTCCACGCCCGGCGGCGATGTCGCCGGCCACACCGGCAGCAGCAATGGCGGCCTCCGGATCGAGCGCAGGGGCCTCCACGAGACCCCACCTACCGGCCGATGAGGCGCCATGCATCGGCCGGCACGCGGGCAGGGCCCACACCTGTCCGGTGCTGTCGACGACCACCGGAACCTCGACGAGGTCCTGGTCCTGGGGTTCTGTTGTCTCGGGGGCGTCCATGGTGGGCCTCAGTCTGTCATCACGGCACTGATCGGCGCCTGCACATCGTCGGCCAACGGCTGGGGGAGGACCACGGTTCGGTAGCCCTCCAGCCGGACTGCCACGGCTCCAGTTGCGTCAGTGACGACGCAGTCGAAACCGTCGGGTCCCTGCAGCGCCGAGACGGTGAGAGGTCCTTCGGCCGTCTCGCCGGCCGAGCCGAGCACGACCGCCCTGGTGACGTGCGTGGGCAGTGCCAGCCGTCCATCACGCCCCGCCTCCCAGAGGCCCGCAGCCTGGAAGCAGAGCTCGATCAGGCGAGGCGCCGCCTGCGTCGACTGGTCGCTGGGGGAGTGGTTCGCCGGCAGGTCCGGTGCGAACTGCGCGGCGGACCGGTCCCCAGCACGCCAGGCGGAGCTCACGACCTGGTACGCCGGGCCGTGGAAGTACATCCGGTACACGTCGTCCGCCGCGACCTCTGCACCCTCCCGGGCGGGAGGATCCTCGTGCTCACCCTCCGGGGCACTTCGGGTGAGCCGCACGCGGCCCGTGAAATGGGTCGTGCGTGTGGGGGCGTCGGAGCCGGGCAGCTGCCGCTCGGCCTCGATCCGGCACTCCGCGACGAGGTCGTCACCATCGGGATGCAGCAGGGCACTGATCTCGATGCTGCGTGGTTCGTCGCGGTAGAACTTCAGCGGTGCGTGGAAGTCGACGTCCTCCACGCTGGCCAGTGCCCAGTCGGGGACCAGGATCCTGGCAGCCTCGACCATGCCCTCGATGCCCATGACACCGGGGAGCAGGGCAGTGACTCGGTCACCGCGGTGGTCGTTGAGGAACGGCTGCTCCATCGGGTCGAGCGTCGTCTGGACCACGAGCCCGTAGTTCACGCTGTCGCGGACGACCTGGCCGACCATCGGGCCGGCCTGGGCGCAGGCCTCGACGAACATCTCGGGATCGATTCCGCCCGCCTCGTCGAACTCGGCAGCCATCATCCCCAGCGTTCCGGCAACCACGACCTCACCAGCGGGGGAGCCGCTGGTCAGCTCGCGCCGGATCCACGCGATGCCCGCCTCAGGCGGCAGCATCTGAACTCCCGCGGCCTCCATGATCTTCGGGATCGAGCCGCGTGTTGCCATGCCGATGCCACCCCACGCAGTCCAGTCCAGGGCCACCGCGTGGGTGTCGGGACGGGTCGTGCGCATGCTGCTGGCGATCTTGCACAGCAGATCGTTGGCGGCCGCATAGTCGGTCTGGCCCGCGTTGCCGAACCGGCCGGCGACCGAGCTGAACGCCACGGTGGCCCCGATCGGCATGTCGCCAGCCGCACTCAGCAGGTTGAACCAGCCGTCGGCCTTGACGCCGAAGACAAGCTCGAACTCGGCGCGCTCCTTCTTGGCCAGGCCCTTGCTGATCTCCAGTCCGGCCGCATGCAGCAGGACGTCGATGCGTCCGTGGGCGACGCGGATCTCCTCGATGATGGCGGCCACGGCCTCGCCGTCACGCAGGTCGACGCAGTGGTAGACCGCGGTCCCGCCCGCTGCCGTCACGGCCTCGACCGCCGCCAGGGCGGAGGCCAGCCGTTCGAAGTGGGCCAGCTCCCTCTCGATGAGCACCGGCGTCGGGCGCTCGCCGCGCGCGGTGATCTTCTCGGCCAGGTACCCCTTCATGGCGTCCGGGTCGGTCAGGTAGCGACTGAGCTCGGGGTCATCGCGATCCGGGGATGGGGTGAGGTCGAGCAGGTGGAACGTCCCACCGGAGGCCGTGGCCAGGTCGGCCGTGATCGCCGAGACGATGCTGCCCGCAGCGCCCGTGATCAGGAACACCGAGTCGCTGGCCAGCTCCATGGCGCCCGGTAGGGGTGCGTCCACCGGGGGGAACGGCTGAGTCGCCAGCCCGACTCCCCAGCGCTGGCCGTCCACGTGGCCGATCTCGACGCAGCCTGGATCGGACAGCGTCTCCTCGATGAGGACCTCTGCCAGCGCCGCGGTCTTGCGGCTGGGCGGGAAGTCGACGGCCTTGACCAGGACGTCGGCGCGCTCGCGCTTGTAGGACTTGGCGAAGCCGACCACGGTGCCTCCGAACGGGGCTGTGGCTCCGGCCTCGTCGTACCCGTGCTGCCCACCGAGGCGGGATCCGGTGACGAGGAACGGCTTGGCATCGATCACCTCATGGAACAGCGCGTGCAGGGCGACGACGCGCCTGCGCAGTGCTTCGCGCCATCCGGCGAGGTCCATGTCGCCCATGGATCCCTCATCATCGAGGGCGGGCAGCCAGTAGACGCCGGTCAGCGGTGCGTCGCCCGACCACTGCGCGACCTCCGCCAGCAGGTCATCGGTGGTGGTTTCCGCAGGGACGGCGAGCACGTCAGCGCCCAGGCCCGTGAGCTTCTTGACCAGCGACTTGCCGACACCGCCGTCGTCGAGGACCACCAGGATCCGCGCGCCTTCACCCAGCTGCACGCCGGTCGGGGTGCACGCCGCCAGAGCGGGGCGCAGGGCCGGGACCGGGATGCGCCTCGGCAGGGCGTCGACGGCGGCGAAGTCGCCGACGAACGCAGCCGCGCTCGACGCGCCGGCAGCCGGGGCAGTGGTGTCTGCATGGCCGATTCCGGGTGTTGGCTGGGCTGTGTCGACCACAGCGGCTGTGGGCTGGATGCCGGTCTTGTCGCGGACCCAGCCGATGACGTGGGTCAGGGTGGGGAAGTCGCGCAGGGCGAGGTTGTCGTCGCGTTCGACGTTGAACCGTTCGCGGACGGCGGCGAAGACTTCGGCCTGCTTGACGGTGTCGACGCCGAGGTCGGCTTCGAGGTCGAGGTCGAGGTCGAGCAGCTCCGGTGGGTAGCCGGTCATCTCGGCCACGATCCCGATGACGGCGTCGGTGACCTCGTCGGCTGCCGGAGCAGCGGCCGGGGCGGCAGGGGCGGCCGCGGCGGCGGGAGCTGCAGCAGCGGCCGGCGCGGCGGCGGGGCAACGGCTGCTTGGATGCCGGTCTTGTCGCGGACCCAGCCGATGACGTGGGTCAGGGTGGGGAAGTCGCGCAGGGCGAGGTTGTCGTCGCGTTCGACGTTGAACCGTTCGCGGACGGCGGCGAAGACTTCGGCCTGCTTGACGGTGTCGACGCCGAGGTCGGCTTCGAGGTCGAGGTCGAGGTCGAGCAGCTCCGGCGGGTAGCCGGTCATCTCGGCGACGATCCCGATGACGGCGTCGGTGACCTCGTCGGCTGCCGGAGGGCCGGGGCGGCGGCCGGGGCGGCGGGAGCTGGCGCGGCGGCAGGGGCTGCAGCAGCGGCCGGCGCGGCGTGGCGCTTGGATGCCGGTCTTGTCGCGGACCCAGCCGATGACGTGGGTCAGGGTGGGGAAGTCGCGCAGGGCGAGGTTGTCGTCGCGTTCGACGTTGAACCGTTCGCGGACGGCGGCGAAGACTTCGGCCTGCTTGACGGTGTCGACGCCGAGGTCGGCTTCGAGGTCGAGGTCGAGGTCGAGCAGCTCCGGCGGGTAGCCGGTCATCTCGGCGACGATCCCGATGACTGCGTCGGTGACCTCGTCAGCCGCCGGAGCAGCGGCCGGGGCGGCCGCGGCGGACGGTGCTGCCGGTGCGGGGGCCCCGGCGACAGCGGCCGGCGCGGCTGTGGGCTGGATGCCGGTCTTGTCGCGGACCCAGCCGATGACGTGGGTCAGGGTGGGGAAGTCGCGCAGGGCGACGTTGTCGTCCCGCTCGATCGAGAACGTCTCGCGGACGGCGGCGAAGACCTCGGCCTGCTTGACGGTGTCGACGCCGAGGTCGGCCTCGAGGTCGAGGTCGACGTCCAGGAGCTCAGGCGGGTAGCCGGTCATCTGCGCGACGATCCCGACAACCTTGGCCACCAGCGGGTCCTCAGCCGACGGCGCTGCGGGAGCGGTGGTCGCCGCAGGGACCGCGGCGGGAGGGCCAGCAGCTGGCGCGGGCACCGGGGCTGCGGTGACGGGCTGGATGCCGGTCTTGTCGCGGACCCAGCCGATGACGTGGGTCAGGGTGGGGAAGTCGCGCAGGGCGACGTTGTCGTCGCGTTCGATGGAGAACGTCTCGCGGACGGCGGCGAAGACCTCGGCCTGCTTGACGGTGTCGACGCCGAGGTCGGCCTCGAGGTCGAGGTCGACGTCCAGGAGCTCGGGCGGGTAGCCGGTCATCTGCGCGACGATTCCCACGACCTGCGCAACCAGCGGGTCCTCGGCCGGTGCGGTGGGGGCGGGCGGCGCGGGCGGTGCAGCGGCCGGTGGGGCAACGGGGGCAGCCGCAGCCGGGGCAGGCGCAGCAGCACGCGCAACCGGGGCTGCGGGTGCCACGGGCGCGGCCTGGGTGGCGCGAGCCACGGGGCAGCTGGGGCAGCCGACGGCGCGGAGGAAGCGGCAGTCCGTGCGGGTGCGAAGGCCGGTGCGCCGGCATCCACGACACGCAGCCGGCGGTGGTCCACCTCGAGGGCGGCGCCCACACGTCCGGAGGCTGCGGTCAACCAGCGGTCCCATGCAGCGGGGTCGACGATCCGGTAGGCGTACCCGAGCTCGCTGGGCGCACGCCGACGTCCGTCGGGCATGGGGGTCCAGCGCAGCAGTGACATGGCGATCTGCGAGCCGAATCCGGCGGCCAGGCGCAGGGCATAGTGCACCGGGTAGGCGCCGCCGAGCGACAGGTTGAGCGTGCCGAGGTCCGGATCAGGTTCCTTGTAGTTGGGGACGGGGGGAACGATCCCGGTCTCCAGGGCCTTGATGGCCACGACGTCCTCAATGCCGGCGCCCATGGCGTGGCCGGTGAACCCCTTCGTGTTGGTGATCACGATGGAGTCGGCAGCGGCACCGAAGACACGGCGCAGTGCGTTGACCTCCGCGGCCGCGGACCCACCACGCGCTGGCGTGTACGTCTCGTGGGACACGAAGACCGTGTTCGGGGCAATCTGGGCCCGGTCGATGCCGCGCGCCTCGGCGGTGCGCACGAGACCCTCCATGACCTGCCCGACGTGGTCGACGTCCAGGCGCGTGCCGTGGAAGGCGCTGTTCGCGGTGGCTGAGGCCAACACCTCGCAGATGGGCTGCAGGCCACGCTCGGACAGCGATTCGCTGGACTCCACCACGAAGGCTGCTGCGCCCATGCCCACGACCATCCCGTGGCGCCGGCGGTCGAACGGGGTGGCCACGTCAGCCACGACGTCCTCGATGGCTGCGGCTCCGGTCGCCAGGAAGCCCGAGCCGACCCAGGGGAGCAGCGTGTCGCTGGTCACGTCGTCGGCCGACACGACGATCACGCGGCGCGCTCGGCCGGTACGGATCCAGTCCTCGGCCAACGAGACGGCCTGGGTCGTGCTGGCACAGGCAGCGTTGATCTGGGTGTTGGGCCCGCGGGCGCCGATCAGCTCGGCGAACTGCGAGTGGCCCATGGCCAGGCAGCGGAAGATGAAGCGACGGTCGTACTCGAAGCCCTCGACGTCCAGCAGATGGCGCAGCTCGGCCAGGCGTCGGTCCACCTCGGCCGCCGCCGGCTCGGCACCGGTCATGCGGGCACGGACGGCCTCGAGAGCCAGCACCTGCTCGCGACGGCCGCGGTCGGTCATGTACTTCTCGATGTCCGAGGCGAACTCCCCGTAGCCGGGGAACGCGGAGGCGAAGATCACGCCGGTGTCGTCACGCATCGACTCCGGCAGGCCCCACTTCTCGGGCAGCATGGTGCCCAGGGTCGTGGGCCGGTAGCGCATGACCAGGGGGATCCCGGCGTCACGCAGGGCATCAATGCCGGCACCGAGGGCCAGGCGGGTGGTGCGGTCCAGGGCAAGGTCGCGTGCGGCCTCGACGCCGAACTCCTCGACGACGTCCAGGGGTGCGCCTCGACCCGCGAGCTTGATGACCCCGGACTCGTCGGCGATCGTCTCGAACACGGGGTCCTGGCCGGCCTTCTTCACCAACCGCGTGATGTGCTTGTCGACGATCGCCTCGCGGAACCGGTGCGGGATGATGTCGATGAACTGCTGCCCATCGAGGATCCGGGCGAGGTTCTCGTCGTCGAAGACCCGCTCGACGCCGGGCAGGCCCAGGGCTGCGCCGGAGATGGCGACGGGTGCGGTGGAGGGCGGCAGTGTGCCGTCAGCGACAGGTGCACCCGCCGTGCCGGGCTGCCCGGAGTAGACCGCCAGCCCCTGCTCCAGCACGCCGGCGAACAACCGGCCCAGTTCCTCGTAGCGGGCGGTGGTCATGGTCGTCCTTGGGGTAGCAGCAACGGATGGGACGGGTGCGCCGGCGGGAGCAGGGCGAGCAGCAGCCGGCTGCGCAGCGGTCGTGGCGGCGGGGGCTGCGGCCACGGGGGCAGGCTGGGCGGCGGCGACCGGGGTGGAAGCGACCACGGGCTCGGGGGCCAGCCCGAATCCGGCGGCGTAGAGCCCACACAGGGCCTGGTTGAAGGAGGCGACGTCACCGAGCTTCGGGTGGTTGGTGAACAGCGCGAGCACGTCCTCGTGCTGGGAGCCGAGCACCTCCTCGACGAAGCCGTGCAGGGCCTTCTTCGGCCCGACCTCCACGAAGACCCGGGCGCCGGCCTCGTACAGGGTGTGCAGGCCCTTGACGAACTGCACCGGCTCGGCGATCTGGCGACCCAGGATCTCGAGCATGGTCTCGGTGTCGGCGTTCTCGGGATAGAACTCCCCGGTCACGTTGGCCACGATCGGCAGCTGGGGTCCGCGGACCTCCAGCCGGCGCATCGCGACCTTCAACGGCTCGCTGGCCCCGGCCACGATCTGCGTGTGGAAGGCGTGCGAGACAGGGATGCGCATCGCGGTCATCCCCGCGGACTGGAAGGCGGCGACGGCGGCCTCGACGGCTGCGGTCGCACCACCGATGACGGCCTGGGTGTTGGAGTTGATGTTGGCCACGACCACGTACCCGTCGACGTCGGCGACGATCCGCTCGATGTCGGCCAGCGGGCCGAACACGGCGGCCATCGCGCCGTTGTCCTCCTGGGAGACATGGGTCATCTCCCGACCGCGCGCGCTGACGGCCTCCAGCGCGGCATCGAAGGTCAGGGCGCCGGAGGCCACCAGGGCGCCGTACTCGCCAAGGCTGTGGCCCATGACCAGGTCGGGAGTGATCCCGTAGGCAGCCAGCAGCTGGGCCATGGCGTCGTCGGTGGTCAGCACCGCGGGCTGGGTGATCTCGGTCTGCAGCAGCTGGGCGTTGAGGCGCTGGACGGCCTCCGGGTCCGAGGCGTCGGCGAAGACGTACTCGGACAGCGGCTTGCCCAGCAACGGGGTCATGATCCGGTCGGCCTCGTCGTAGATGTCACGCACGATCGGCTCGCGCGCACGCAGCTCAGCGAGCATGTTGGCGTACTGCGACCCCTGCCCGGTGAACAGGAAGGCGACCTTCGGGGCCGGTCCACGGCCCACGAACACACCCTGTGAGCGCAGCATCTTCCACATGGCCGGGTTGTTGGCGCCGAACGCCTGGATGGCCTTGTCGGCCTTCTTGGCCAGGTCGGCAGCATCCGCGAAGTCGATGGCGATGCGGATCGCCGCATCAGCCAGTGCGGGGTCCGGAGCCGCAGGCGCTGGGGCGCGTCCGGCGGCAGCCTCGGCCGACAGCGCCTTCAGCTGACCGACGACGTCGGCCTCGTCCCGTCCACCGAGCACGGCAGCTCCGCGCAGCGGGGCCTTCCGCGGGGCCGGGGCGCCGGCAGCAGCGGCGGCGCAGCGGTGGCCGCGGGGATGTCAGCACCGGCGAACGAGCGGGGTGCCTCCTCCTTGCGGTGCCGGCCGGGGACGTACTCCTCCAGCGCGATGTGGAAGTTGGTGCCACCGAAGCCGAACGCGCTGACTCCCGCGCGGCGGGGGTCGGCCCCGCGCTGCTCCCACTCGCGCAGGTCGGTGTTCACCGCGAACGGGGTCGTGGCCCAGTCCACCTTCGGGTTCGGGACGTCGAAGTGCAGGCTGGGGGGCAGCACCTTCTCGTGCAGGGCCATCACGGCCTTGAACAGCCCGGCCGCGCCGGCTGAGGCCTTCAGGTGGCCGATGTTGGACTTGACCGAGCCCAGGGCGATGGAGCCGGGCGCGAGCCCCTTCCCGCCGAACACGTCGTTGAGGCTGCCCAGCTCGGTGGCGTCACCGACAGCTGTGGAGGTGCCGTGGGCCTCGAGCATCCCGACGGTCGACAGGTCGACGCCGGCGCGGTCCCACGCGCGGCCGATCGCCAGGCGCTGCCCGATCGGGTTGGGTGCAGTGATGCCCTTGCCCTTGCCGTCCGAGGAGCCACCGATGCCGAGGATGGTCGCGTAGATGCGGTCACCGGCGGCCTCGGCGTCCGAGAGTCGCTTGAGCACGAACAGGGCTGCGCCCTCACCCATCACGAAGCCATCGGCCCCGGCATCGAAGGGCCTGGTCCCGGTGGCCGACAGGGCGCCGATCTTGCAGAAGCGGACGAACGCGCTGACGCCCATGTTGCGGTCGATGCCGCCGGACACGACGGCGTCGTAGTCATGGGCCTGCAGGCCGTGCACAGCCGAGCTCATGGCGGCCAGCGCCGAGGCGCAGGCGGCGTCGGTGGTGAAGTTCGGTCCGCGGAAGTTGAACAGCGCGGCCACCCGGCCGGCCAGCACGTTGGACAGCTGGCCGGGCATCGTGTCCTCGGTGATCTCGGTGATGCCCGAGACCAGCTCGTCACGCGCCTGGGTGATGATCGAGGCCCGCACGTCGGCAGGCAGGGTCGCGAAGGCCGGTGACCGCTCGAGGGCCTGGGCGACCTCTGGGTAGGCGATCCGCAGGTGGCTGGCGTAGTGCTTCTCGCCACCGAGGGCGTTGCCCAGGATGACCGAGACCTCCTCGGGGTTCACGTTCCAGTCCGGCCAGCCGGCGTCGAGCAGCGCCGCGCGTCCAGCGCTGACCGCCCACTTCTGCCCATCGTCGAAGTGCTTGGTGACGTTGGGCGGCAGGGGGAGCTTCCACGACATCGGCTCCCAGGCGAACTCACGGACCCAGCCACCGATCTTCGAGTACGTCTTGTCCTCGGCCCGCATGTCCGCGTCGTAGTACAGGGCCGGATCCCACCGCTCGGTGGGGACCTCGCTGATGGAGTACCGGCCGTCGCGGATGTTGCCCCAGAAGGTGGCTGCGTTGGGGGCGTCGGGCATGATCGCGCTGATCCCCACGATGGCGATCGGCTCGGGGTAGGTCATGTCTGTCTCCTGAGGGGGTCGTGCGGTGGGTCAGGCGTAGAGCACGTCGGCCAGGGCGGTCATGTCGCTGACCAGCCCGGCCTGGGCGGCCCGGATGTCGTCCAGGCGCAGCGTCGTGGCAAGGCCGGCATCCAGCCCGAGAGCGGGATCGGCGGACCCGACCACCCAGCGCAGGCCCTCCTCGCCGGCCTTCATCGCGGCCTCGCGGGCGAAGATCCGGGCGATGATGGCTAGCGCGTCGGCATCGAATCGGCGGTTCGCCTTCTCCGCCAGCGTGCCGTCGGCAGCCGCAGCGGCACGTCGGGACAGGGCTGCTGCGCACTCCACGTTGGCAACCATCTCGCCGAGCCGGAACAGCACATGCTGGTTGCGGGTGAGTCGCCCGGCCTGGCATGCGGCGAACACGCCGGCAAGGGCTTCCAGGGCCAGCGCCGAGGTGGCAGCCCCGACGTTGGGATTGCGCGCGGCCAGGGCGTTCATCTCCTGCGCGGCGGTCAGGTAGTACCCACCGCGGGACTTCAGGTGCTGCTGCCAGCGGTCGCGGGCGATGGTCATCTCCAGGATCTCGGAGGTGCCCTCATAGATCGTGGTGATGCGCACGTCGCGCTTGATCTTCTCGACCACGTACTCACGGGTGAAGCCGTAGCCGCCGAGCGCCTGGATGGCGTCCTCCGCGGCGCGGTTGCCCGACTCCGTGGCCAGGTACTTCGCGATCGCACCCTCAGTGTTCAGGGCGCCGTCGGGGCCCTCGCCGGCATCGATGCGCGATGGAGGTCTCCTCGATGAAGGCGCGTGCGGCCTCCAGGCGTGCGACGTGCGGGACGATCAGCTTGTGGGTGTAGCCCTGCTTCTCGGCCAGCGGGCTGCCACCGGAGATCCGCGTCTTGGAGTACTCGATGGCGCGGTCCACGGCCTCCCAGCCGCCGCCGAGGCCGAAGGCGGCCACCATGACGCGGGTGTAGCCGAAGACCTGCTGGGCCTGGACCAGGCCCTTGCCCTCGACCCCACCGATCAGGGCGTCCATGCCCACCTCGACGTTGTCCAGGTACAGCGCGGCCGTGTTCGACAGGCGGATCCCGTGCTTGTCCTCAGGCTTCGCGCTGGTGAACCCGGGTGTGCCCTTCTCGACCACGAACCAGGTCGGTCCACCGGGGGCCAGGGCGAGGATCGTGGTGGCATCGGCGATCGTGCCGTTGGAGATCCACTGCTTGGCCCCGCTGATGCGGTAGCCGGTGATCTCACCGTCGGTCTCGATGGGCACGGCCTTGGTCTTCATCGCGCCCAGGTCCGAGCCGGCCTCGGGCTCAGTGGCGCCGTAGGCGAACACCATGCCGTCCTCGGCGATCGCGCCGAGCCACTTCTGCTTCTGCTCCTCGGTCGCGCCGACCAGGATCGGGTCGCTGCCCAGGAACGTGGCGAAGATCGCAGTGGCCAGCCCGATGTCCTTGCGGGCCATCACCTCGCACAGCAGGTAGGAGTCGAACGCCCCTCCACCCATGCCGCCATACGCCTCGGGCACGAACACCAACTGGATGCCCAGATCGGTCGACATGGCCCGGACGGTGTCCTCCGGGCAGATGTCCTCGTGGTCCAGCTCCAGCTGACGCTCGGGCGGCAGGGCATCGGAGATGTACTCCGTGAGGCCCTCCAGCATCAGGCCGAGTGTTTCGGCGTCCAGCCCCTGGTCAATGCTCATCTTTTCCTCCTACGCGGATTCCCGCTCAGAGTAGGCGGCGGCGCGGCATCGATGGGTGGTCCAAGCGACCCGGTTGGGGGGACCTAGGACTGTTACCGGTGGGTACACGTCCCGGGCCGCGGAGCTGCCCTGCCGGAAGTGTCCAGATCAGGCCGGTACGAGCCCGGAGAGCAGGTGTGCCACGACGCTGCTGGCGGGGTAGGGGCCGCCGTCGGTGCCGTTGGAGGCCAGGGCCAGCACGGCCCGGAAGTCGTCCCCCGAGGTCACGATCGCCGGTTCGGTGGATCCATCGGGTCGGTGCTGGGGGAGGTCGGCAGCCGCGAGGAGCGCGTTGCACAGGCAGCGGCGGCCCTCGGCATTCGCTTCTCGACCGCCCTTGCGCTTGTACACGGCCAGCGGCTCAGCGGGGCAGCGGTAGTCGATCTCGCCGGAGTCCTTCTTGTACGGCACCCGCAGTGCCCCGAGGTCGCACACCGCCTTGCGCCCGGCCGCGATCTCCGGGTCACTGACCGTCCCCTCGAGCTGGATGACACGGAAGGGGAACCCGGTCGGGGACGCCCGCCAGTCGCTGCGCACGTCCAGGGTGCCGGCCAGCACCTCACCGAGCACCTGGCGCTTGAGCGAGTCGGCGAGCCCGGACTCCTGGCTGTAGGCGAAGGCGGTCCCGACCTGGATGCCGACGGCACCCATCGCCTGGGCCTCGACCAGGCCCTCAGGGGTGCCGTACGCGCCGGCGAGCCAGAAGGGCAGCCCGAGGGTGGCCAGTGCGTGCAGGTCCAGGGCGTCGCGTTCGTCGTAGACAGGCTGGCCCAGGTCGTCGACGCGTCGTGGGCCGCGCGGGGGCGCGTTGTGGCCACCGGCGGCGGGGCCCTCGACGATGAACCCGAAGGGCCGGGTGCTCGCGTCTGCGGCCAGGCCGGCGGCCAGGTCGTTGGAGGCGATGATGGCCAGGAACCGGGGCGTCGGGAGGTTCTGGGCAGCCTCGCCCAGCAGCTCGCGCGGGCTGCAGCGCACGGTCACCGGCGGATCGTCGGAGCGCAGCCCCTGGGCGCGGATCCCGAAGACGACGTCCTGGCCCCGGGAGAGTTCGGCGATGACGCCGGGGACCTCAGCGGGATTGCCGGCTCCGACCAGGACGTAGTCGACACCGGCGAGCATGGCGCCGAGCAGCCCGAACGGCAGGGGGATCTCGATCTTGCGCAGGAAGTTGATGCCGACGGCGCGATCATGACCCTGCTTGGCCAGCCAGACCTCGCAGAAGGTCCCCACGATCGCGAGCTCCTGGAGGGCCACCGGCGGGCTGACGGTGAAACGTGGGACGGCGCGGAAGGCCTCGTCGGCAGCCTTGCCGCCGTGGACGTAGTACTGCTTCATCACACGCAGGGCCATCGCGGGGATCGGGAAGGCGGCAAGGGCCTGACGGACGTGTCCTCCGGGGTCCCCGGACTGCAGCCTCCGGGCGCAGACGACGTCGAGCGCGGTGCCGGACACAACCCCCAGTTGTCCTGTCATGCAGACCGCGCGGGCCAACTCCCAGCCCGATACGGCGACGCCCATGCCGCCCTGGATGATCGTCGGGAGCCTGTCCTGATCGTTCATGTCACCACCTGCGAGGATCGGTTACCTACGCAACCGTAACCTACGTCGACGTAGGTTCCATGGGTCGAAAGTCCCGCCGGCACCTCCAGCGCGCGCCGGCGGCACCTCGGCCGGCTGGCCGCGCAGCAGGCGGCTCGCCACGCGCTCCGTCCGCAAGTCCCGACCGGCTGGCCGGTCCCGGGTCGCGACCCGTGGCGGTCCCGCCGCCCCCGGATCGACGGGGAGCCGACTTGTGACATTCGTCACAGGCGTGCACCGAGTGCCAGCCGTGGCTGCGCACAACTAGCTCGCGGGACCTGAGGATCCCAGCGATCCCAGCCTGCGCGCGAGTCCGGAGAGGTCACCACGGGCCAACTGGTCGGTCGAGTCGTCGCCGGTGGACACCGTCGACGGGTCCACGCCCCACTTCTGCAGCTGGGCCTTCACCGACGCCTGCGCGGAGGCGAACCGGTTGGCCACCATCCGCCGCGTCGCCCAGGCGCGTTCGCTCTCGCGCAGGGACTCCTCGATGCGCTCGACCTGCTCGGGGCTGGCCGGCAGCTGGTAGGTGAACCGGATGGCGTCGCACAGCTCGATCCGGTAGTCGTGACCGATCCGCAGGAACTCGCCCGGCTTGCTGTTCATGCCGTTCTTGAGGTCGATGAGGTTCAGGATGAAGGTGGTGATCGGCCGGAACCGGATCTCCTTGGGCACCTTCGGCGGACGGGTGGCGGGATCGCCCATCCACCAGGGCGTCCGAATGACCGCGTCGTAGGAGAACTTGTTGATGGGGTCGTCGTGATGGATGACCTGCACGTGGTGCACGCTGGGCGCCAGGTCGGGGATCTCATCTGCCTGGGAGACCCGGCCCAGCAGGGCGTCCGGGTCGATCTCGGCCGGGTCCTCGAACCAGCGGTCCCAGAGCTTGGTCCGGAACGGTGTCCCCAGGTACAGGCCCCCATCGAGCCCGAGCTCCTGGAACGCGGCCGTGCCGTCAGCGGCGACGTCCAACGCGACCTGGGCGCCCAGACTCTCCCCGAACTGCAGCAACCGGGGTCGGGACTGCTCGGGCAGGGCGGCGATGCGATCACGGATGCCGGCCAGGATCAACGTCTGCATCCGCACGCCGGCCCGCGTCTGGTTGAGGGCCAGGGCGCTGGGGACCAGGGCGTACTGCGGGACCACGATCGCGCAGTCGCCACGGGTCAGGTACTCCAGGGCCTCGGCGAAGGAGTAGTTGACGTAGCCGACGCCGGTGGGCGCAGCCACGACGATCACCGACCTCTCGTAGGCCCCCAGGGCATCGAGCTCGGACAGTGCGAGCTCGGCCCGCGCCTCGCTGGTCGCCGCGCTGTCGAAGCCGGCCACCGCGCGAATCGGCTCCACGGCCGGTTCGCCCATCACGTCGGTGATCTCGGGGGCGGACAGGGCCATCAGGACGAACCGCCGACCCTCCTTGCCGATGTCGTCGAACGCGATCAGGCTGGTGGGTCCGGCGGTCACGGTGGGGCTGGTCGGTGGCTCGGGGTAGGCAGCTTCCTTGGTCTCGTCAGCGTGCATCAGTCGGCGGCGCAGGCGATCGAGTGCCACGAGGGCGCCGGGCACCAGCATCGCGGCGGCGATCGAGTGCCCCACCAGCGGCGTGACCCGGTCGTCGCTGCGACCGAGGGCACGGCTGACCAGGATCGTGGACCCCTCGGCCAGTGCCCACTCGGCGCCGGCCATGGCGAGCAGGCCCCCACCCACGCCTGCCCCGGTCGCGACGGCGCGGGCGGCACCCGCGGGAGTGTTCGGCAACGCCAGGGTCTGCTCGCGGGGCTCACCCGCGGCGGAGGCGCGCCGTTCCCGGGCGGTCATCCGGGCGGCGGCAACCCCGCCGCCAATCACCGCCGACGTGGCGATCCCGACGACTGGGGACGCCGTACCGAAGACCCGTCGGATCACCTTGTCCGAGGCGATCACCAGGCCGGCTGCCATGGCCCCGTTGCCCAGGACCCGTGCCGCCGAGTTGCCCGCTGCGACCGGCAGCGCGGTCTGGTGGGTGTTGGGCAGCAGGCGCCCGGCGGTGTACCCAGCTGCACCGAGGATGACCGCGGTCATCAGGGTCGTGTTCTCCGGGTCCTCGCCGCGCTCGCGCGCCGTGGCCACGAGCTCGGCAGTTGCCTCCACCGCCGAGACCGCGAACGTCCCGACCCCCAGTCCGATGGCGGCCGCCGCGCCGGTGGCCATCGCCTGGTCGGTCGTGCTGCGGGGCAGCAGGCCGCGTGCGTAGGTGTTGGAGGTGACACCGGCTGCGACAGTCACCCCCGTGCGCAGGGCCAGGTACCGGCGTTGGGATCGAATGGCCATGGGGGCAGTCTGCCGCACAGGGCGTGACGCAGGTGGAGTTCGCGGACCCTCAGGCGGGATGTCGGCGCGTCAGGACCCGGGCCTGCACCGAGAGGATCCACCCCACGAGGTCCTTGTCGATCATCGACTGGACCGTCCCGGCGACCGGGAAGGGCAGGGCGGCCTTGGTGCTCGTCGAGGTCACCAGGGTGCTGCCCGCGTCGGTCGGCATCAGCCGTGAGGTGCCCAGGGACGTCGCTTTGGGCTTGCCCAGGAGGTGCACCTCCAGGGTTCCAGCGGCACCGCCATCGCCGAGTGGACCCCAGCCCTGGGCCCAGGAGAGACGGACCTCGCCCGGCAGCAGCTTCTGGGCGAGTTCGGGGATCCCGGGCTGGGCCGTCGAGAACCGCCACAGCATCGAGGCGGTGGCACGGTCGTCCTCGGTGGCGCACGTCAGCTCATCGACTTCCACGCCGACCTCCTCGGAGAAGGCATGCAGGAAGTTCTCGGTGGTGAGGTCGGCGAGCACGGTTGCCGGGGCGATGGTCAGGTTGAATGAGTGGTCCACGTCGGCCATTCTGGCCCCGGTGGGCCTCGGAGGCTCGCCGCGGGTGTGATCAGCGCTGCATGGGTCGGCGCGGCGCACTAGCGTCGTGGCCGATGCCCGACCCGCACCTCCCGAGTCGAGAGGGTCTCGATGAGCCCATCTGCCGAATCAGCCCGCAGCGACCTGCCGAACTACGCGCTGAGCCTGGCGCGAGCCGCTGCGCCGTGGAAGCGTTCGGCGTCCGCGCACACCTCGATTCCCGACAACCAGACCGTGGTGACCGGCTGGACCCCGGACCGCGAGCGCCTGGCGGAGTACCGCGCGCTGCTGGGTTCGTCGGCCGAGATTCCGCTGGCGTTCCCCCAGATACCCGTGATGGCCCTGCACATCGACCTGTTGTCCCAGTGGTCGTTCCCGATCAGGGCGATGGGGGTGGTGCACCAGGGCACGGTGGTCGAGGTCCTCGACGCGCTGCCGCCTGAGGGCCCGTGGGACATCCGGGCCTGGGTGTCCGGCGGGCGGCACGTCCGCTCAGGTCTCGAGTTCGACCTGAACGGCGAGGTGAGCTCCGGAGGTCGGGTCTGCTGGCGCTCGACGGCGATCAACCTGTCCCGGAGCAGGACCGCTGCAGGCGCTGAGCCGTCCGCGGTCCCGCAGCCGGACTCCGAGGGGGAGTGGACCTCCGAGGAGCAGATCCCTGTCCCGGAGGGCACCGGACGTGCCTTCGGTCGCGTGACCGGTGACGTCAACCCGATCCACATGCATGGGCTCTCCGCCCGCCTGTTCGGATTCCCACGTGCGATCGCCCATGGCTGGTGGACGACCGGCCGGTCGCTGGCTGTGCTGGGGGTGGACGAGTCCCTGCCCGGGCGCCGGTTGGAGATCGCCTTCCGTCGGCCCGTGGAGCTTCCCTCGACGCCGTTCCTGTGCTCGCGCGCGGGTGCCGACGGGGAGATCAGCTTCGGGCTGTTCCCCACGGCTCCCGTGCCCTCGGGCGCGGACCCCGTCCGAGCCCTGGTGGCTGGCGTCGTGAGCGGCTGATTGCCGTGTCGACCGGCTCCCACGGGGTTCACGATCCGGTGGCCGAGGCCGCGCAACGTGCGCAGGTGCGGGATCGCCTGGGTCAGTTGACCCCGTTGGCGATGGAGGCGATCAGGGCCGGGCGGGGTCGGGACTTCCAGCGGCTCGAGCTGATCGGGGATTCGATCCTGGAGTTGGTCGTGCACGCGCACTCCGTCGTCCATGGCCCCGGCTGTCCGCACTGCGCCGGTCGGGCGGACCTCTTCACGACCGATGCTCATCTCGGGGAGCTCGCCCAGGAGATCTCGCTGGGGGACTGGCTGGACTGGAGCCCGTCGGAGCATCGCCTCGCCGATCTCGTCGAGGCCTGCGCCGGTGCCACGTGGGTCTCGGGCGGGTGGACCCAGGTCGTGGACTTCGTGGCCGGGGAGCTGCACCCCCTGAGCCCGGACGAACGACGCCGACTCCTGCACGGTGGTGCGCAGGTCCACCCCGAGGCCCCCGCGCGGGCCCGCGAGATCCTCGGTGCGGCGATCCTCGAGGCCGGGGCTTCCACCGCCGCCTACCGGCGTGATCCCGTCGGCGACGAGGGGGACCTATCGCGGATCAAGGCCCGGATGCTCTCCGGCGAACACGTCCTGGGCCGGTGCCGGGAGTCGCGGTGGGTCCACCGGACCCTGCGCACACGTCGGTTCGACAGGGACGACGTCGAGCGCGAGCTGGCCAACGACCTGCTGGAGCACGGGATCGCCTCGGCGGTCACCATCGCGTGGCCGCTCACGACCTGAGGACGATTCGGTGGTGGCCGCTGACGACCTGAGGGCGGCCCGGGTCCGGTGGCTCGCTCGTGCCCGGCTGTCCACAGATGTGGCTGGCGGGGGTGGTCCGTCGGGGCTCCCTGCGGCAGTGTGCGGGTCGACGGCGCCGGACGGCGCCGGCCTGAACGGGGGAGTGATGAACGAGCCGATGATGACGGTGTCGGGCAACCTGGTGTCCGATGTCGACATGCGCCAGACCGCTCGGGGCGACGCCCTGGCGAGGTTCCGGGTTGCCTCGACGGTCAAGCGCTACGACCGGGCCACCGGGCAGTGGGTGGACGGCGATACCGCCTACTGGAACGTCACGGCGTGGCGGCGTGCCGCCGAGAACGCCGCGCAGTCGCTGGCCAAGGGCCATCCGGTGATCGTGCACGGCAGGGTCCGCCAGCGCAGTGTCGATCGGGAGGTGGCTGGCGCACCCGGGGTCACCATGCCGGTGACCTACACCGACCTGGAGGCGGTCAGCTTCGGGCTGGACCTCACCCGTTGCAGGGCGGCCTACCAGCGCGCCCCGATCGGGCCCCAGACCAGTTCGGCGCAGGGGCCGACCAGCGAGTCCGCCACCGAGGGCGAGCCGAGTCGACCCATCGGCGAGGCCGGCGCCGGCGACCCGCCATCCGACGCGGGGCGCAGCGACGCAGCCTGATTCGTGGGTTCGGGGCATCGGTGCCTGGCGGATACCCTTGCCCGCATGGCTGAGTTCATCTACACACTTCGCAAGGCCCGCAAGGCACACGGCGAGAAGGTCGTCCTCGACGACGTCACCCTGTCGTTCCTGCCCGGAGCCAAGATCGGTGTCGTCGGACCCAACGGCGCGGGCAAGTCGAGCCTCATCAAGATCATGGCCGGGCTTGACCAGCCGTCCAATGGGGACGCGACGCTCAGCGCCGGCTACTCGGTCGGGATCCTGGCGCAGGAGCCGGAGCTCGACGAGTCCAAGGACGTCCTGGGCAATGTGCAGGAGGGAGTGGCCGAGACGAAGGCGCTGGTCGATCGGTACAACGAGATCTCCGAGCTCATGGCCGATCCGGAGGCCGACTTCGACGCGCTGATGGCCGAGATGGGCGCGCTGCAGGAGAAGATCGATCACCTCGGTGCCTGGGACCTCGACAGCCAGCTCGAGCAGGCGATGGACGCGCTGAACTGCCCGCCCGGGGATGCCGACGTGTCGGTGCTCTCCGGTGGTGAGCGCCGGCGTGTGGCCCTGTGCAAGCTGCTGCTGCAGCAGCCGGACCTCCTGCTGCTCGACGAGCCCACCAACCACCTCGATGCCGAGAGCGTGCAGTGGCTCGAGCAGCACCTGGAGAAGTACCCGGGGACGATCGTCGCGATCACACACGACCGGTACTTCCTGGACAACGTGGCGCAGTGGATCCTCGAGCTCGACCGCGGCCGGGCCTACCCGTACGAGGGCAACTACTCCACGTACCTGGAGGCCAAGGCTGCGCGTCTCAAGGTCGAGGGTGCCAAGGACGCGAAGCTGCGCAAGCGGCTCACCGACGAGTTGGAGTGGGTGCGGTCGAACGCGAAGGCCCGCCAGACCAAGAGCCGTGCGCGTCTGGACCGGTACGAGGAGATGGCCACCGAGGCCGAGAAGACCCGCAAGCTCGACTTCGAGGAGATCCAGATCCCGCCCGGTCCCCGGCTGGGTTCGCTCGTCGTGGAGTCCAGCCATCTGGTCAAGGGATTCGACGACCGCCTGCTCATGGACGACCTCAGCTTCACGCTGCCCCGCAATGGCATCGTCGGCGTCATCGGTCCCAACGGGGTCGGCAAGACGACCCTGTTCAAGATGATCGTGGCAGCCGCGGAGGACGACACCTCGGACAAGGCCGCGATGCCCACCTCCGGTGAGCTGCGTGTCGGTGACACGGTGAAGCTCTCCTACGTCGACCAGAGCCGCGCAGGGCTCGATCCCACGAAGAACGTGTGGGAGGTCGTGTCCGACGGCCTGGACTGGATCAAGGTCGGCAACGTGGAGATGCCCTCACGGGCCTACGTGGGTGCGTTCGGCTTCAAGGGCCCCGACCAGCAGAAGCCGGCCAAGGTGCTCTCCGGTGGGGAGCGCAACCGGCTCAACCTGGCACTGACCCTCAAGCAGGGCGGCAACGTGCTCCTGCTCGACGAACCCACCAACGACCTGGATGTGGAGACGCTGGGGTCCCTGGAGAACGCCCTACTGGAGTTCCCGGGCTGCGCGGTCATCACCTCGCACGACCGCTGGTTCCTCGACCGCATCGCGACGCACATCCTCGCCTACGAGGGCGATTCGCAGTGGTTCTGGTTCGAGGGCAACTTCGAGTCCTACGAGAAGAACAAGATCGCCCGCCTGGGCGCCGACGCCGCTCGCCCCCACCGCGCCACCTACAAGAAGCTAACCCGAGGCTGACCCCCCCAACCCCGGATCCCCTCCGCGTACGCCGATCTCCTCCGCGTGCCCGTGGAGGAGATCGGCGCTAGTGGAGGGGATTCGCTGTGGGCGTTGCCCGGCGGGCTCGGGCGCGGGCGCGGGCTCGGGTGATCCGGTGTCCGAGCGCTGCCTCGTCCCACAGCTGTGCCCACGTGATTCGTAGCACCTCGTACCCCGCCTCCGAGATCCGATCCTGGCGCTGCTTCTCCTCCCAGTGCGCCCGCTCAACGTCACCCTGCATCGTGTACTTCGCCCGTCCGTCGAACTCGAGGACCAGGTTGGTGTCGACGAGGAAGTCAACGCGCGGGCTCCCCTCGACATCGCGCAGGACCACCTGCTCCCCGGGCTGGATCCCCATCCGCCGAAGGCGCATGCGCAGCAGCGTCTCGCCGGGGCTCTCCGACTGGGCGCTGCACAGCGACGGCAGGGCGCGAGCCTGGGCCGCGCCGGTGACATTGCGCACTCGACTCGCGCTCTCGGCCAGCTCGGCCGGGCTTGTGAGGCCCGCTGTGCAGCGCGGCGTCGGCGATCACCACGGCCCAGTCCGCCCGGATGAGTCGGGAGCAGTCCAGGACGGTCCGCAGCGCACCCGTGCACCCCAGGTCGACATCCTCCGGCGGCACGGGCGTGTTGTGGAAGTGGTACCCCGGGCCCCGTTTCGGCTTTCCCGCCCGGCCCGCGACGGGGGAGAGGTGGACGCGCTCGAGGTCCATCGTCCTGACGGGCAACCCCCAGGCGACCGCCGCCGTCGTGTGGCTGGCCACAGCCGCTCCGACCCGGGTGAGCATCGCTCGTGCTGTCAGGACGTGTGTCGCTTCCGGTGTCATCCCGGTCGTGTGTCCGTAGGCCCCACGTGCCAGGCGTTGCAGCCCGGCCACCTGCGCCCGAGCCGCCTGATAGCTGCCAGTGACCGACTGGAGGTCACTGATCCGGATGACCTGAGCCCCCGACGTGGGCGCGTCGGCGAGGGCTGGACCGATCGGATTCGGGGCTGTGCGGAGTCCGGGGGCCGGGGACGGACCGGCTGTCGCAGGGGAGACGCGGCGCGTGGTTGGTCGGCTCATGAATGGATGATCCGTGCAGAACGACCCAACTGACCCCCCTCCACCACGGATCTGTGGACGCCGCCGTGTCCCCGCCGTGTCCCCCCGAATCTCCTCCGCAAGAGTCGATCTCCTCCGCGAGCACACGGAGGCAATCGACTCTTGCGGAGGGAATCGGGGGGCTAGACTAGCGCGTGGCTTCGTCTAGTAGGTAGAGGAAGCTGGCGTAGTCTTGGCCTATCGCTCTTGACATGCCTAGTTCGCAGGTTCGGTTGGAGCACAGGTAGGCGTCGAACTCACGGCCCGCAAGCTCAGCGGCCTGTTCCTGCCCGGCCCCGTCAGCGAGCTCCGGGTGCAGCATCCCGCGGTCGCCGGCGAAGCCGCAGCACGTGCCGTAGATGGGGACGGTGACCTCCTCGGCCACCGCACCGGCCACCTCGGCCAACGCCGGGCCGAGCCCGAGGTGGGTGCCGGCACAGGTCGCATGGATGACGGCCGACCCGACCTTCGTGCGCACCTCGAGACGGGGTAGCAGTTCGTCGCGGGCCCACTCGATGGAGTCCACGATGCGCAGTCTCTCGTGCTGGGCCACGGCTGGGCCCTCGAGGTACGGCTCGATCTCATGGACCAGCCCGAAGGTGCACGAGGTCGCGTCCACCACGACCGGCAGGCGCCCGCCGTCGGTCCAGCGCCACAGGTGCTCGACGACGGAGTTGGCCATGTAGCGATTCCCCCGCTCGTAGCCCTTGGAGTGCCAGACGGTCCCGCAGCACATCCCGCTCACGTCCTCGGGGATCCACACCGGTTGCCCGGCGCGCTGCGCCAGTGCCACGACCACCTCGGGCAGGCTGGCCCGGTCTGCCATCGACTCAGGATTGCCGAAGATGCGGTTGATGCAGGCGGGGAAGTAGACGGCCGCTGCTCCGTCGCGTCGTGTCGTCGGCAGCGTGCGCGGTGCCGAGTCGGGGATCTGCGGGAGCCACGTGGGTAGCACGTCGCTGCTCACGACGGTCCTGCCGGCCCGGGTCACCCCGGTGATCAGGCCCTCGCCAGTCAGGCTGCCCACACCGTGCGCGGTGCGCAAGGCGATCCGGCCCGCGCGCTGCATCAGCCGATAGCGCTTGGCGATGGTCAGTGCGACGGCCTCTGCCGGGGGGTTGTGGCCCTTGACCCGGAACGACTTCATCATGTCGCCGGTGTTGATGTCCACGGGGCAGGCCAGCGCGCAGGTCCCGTCGCCGGCGCAGGTCTCCACGGCGTCGTAGGAGTAGGTGCGGGCCAGCTCGTCGGCCACGGGGGAGCCGGCCGGCTGGCGCATCATCTCGCGCCGGAGTGCGATCCGCTGCCGGGGGGTGGTCGTCACGCGCCTGCTCGGGCACACGCTCTCGCAGAACCCACACTCGATGCAGCGGTCGGCAACCTCCTCGATGGTGGGCGCGGTCTTCAGGTGCTTGAGGTGCGCCTCGGGATCGTCGGTCAGCACGACCCCGGGGGAGAGGACGGCCTTCGGGTCGATGAGCCTCTTCACCGCGCGCATGTGCCCGGTGATGACCGGCCCCCACTCGGTCTCCACGAAGGGGGCGATGTTGCGCCCCGTGCCGTGCTCGGCCTTCAACGACCCGTCGAACTGCTCAGTCACCACGCGCACCACGTCGCGCAGGAATGCATCGAACCGCGCCACCTCCGCGGGCTCGCGCAGCCACGGGGTCACCAGGAAGTGCAGGTTGCCGGCTGAGGCGTGGCCGAAGATGACGGCCCGGTAGGCGTGCCTGGCGAACAGGCCCTGCAGCGCCAGGGCGCCCTCGGCCAGCCGCTCCGGGGGGAAGCAGACGTCCTCGAGGATGAACGACGTCCCCGATGGGCGGGCGCCCCCCACGCTGGCCAGCAGCCCGTTGCGGATCACCCAGTACTGCGCTGCCTGCTCCGGGTCGCGGGTGAAGGTCGTGGGCTCCAGGAGGGTCAGCTCGGAAAGCAGCATGTCCGCGCCGGCCTGGGAGGCCAACGACCGCTCGGCCGTCTCGTCACGGAACTCGACCAGCAACCCCGTGGCAGTCGCCGGCAGGTCGTCCCAGCGGGCAGGGACACCGGGTCGTCCGCTCACGGCGGCGATCGACGCCCTGTCCAGCAGCTCCACAGCCGCGGCCCCCAGCGCCACGAAGGGCGCGACCGCGCGGCAGGCCTCGGCCAGGTCCGGGAAGATCATCAGCGACGTGAGGTGGTGCGCGTCATCGGCCACCGTGTCGAAGACGGCCTCGGCGATGAACCCCAGGGTCCCCTCGGAGCCGACCATGAGGCGCCGCAGGATCTGCACGGGGGTGTCGGCATCGAGGAACGCATTCATCGCGTAGCCGGTGGTGTTCTTGATCCGGTACTTCGCGCGGATGCGGTCGGCGACCTCCGGCTCGGCCAGGATCGCGTCCCGGATCTCCATCAGCCCCGATGTCATCGCAGGTTCGGCCGTGGCGAGATGCTCCTCGGCGTCGGGCGCGCCGGTGTCCAGGACGGTCCCGGACGGCAGGACCAGGGTCAGGGAACGCAGGGTCTGGTAGGAGTTCTCCACCGTCCCGCAGCACATGCCGCTGGCGTTGTTGGCCACGACGCCGCCGATCGTGCAGGCCGTCTTGGACGCCGGGTCCGGACCCAGCCGGAAGCCGTGCGGCTTCAGTGCGGCGTTGGCCCTAGCCAGGATCGTGCCCGGCTTGCTGCGCAGGACGCGCCCGCCCTCCTCCACGGTGCAGCCGATCCAGTGCCGCATGACCTCGACCAGGATGCCGTCCCCCTGGGACTGCCCCGACAGGCTTGTCCCGGCCGCGCGGAACGTGACGGGGATGGAGTGGGCGTGGCCGTAGGCGAGCACCTGCTGCACGTCGCGGACGGTGCGGGCCAGCACCACAGCCTGGGGGAACATCCGGTAGGGGCTGGCGTCCGTGGCGAAGCGGATGAGGTCGACTCCCCGGGTGAGGACCACCTCCGGGTCACCGAGGAGCTCGAGGAGGTCGTCGCGCAGCCGCTGCGGACTGCCCGAGGCCAGAGCGTCGGGTGCGCGGTCGGCAGTCGGCTCCGGGTGGGCCACGCGGAAGGCACTTGTCGGGGCGTCGAGGAGTCTGCGCATGGGCAGCAGGCTGTCATTGTCGGCACGCGATGTCCTGATGTGCCGGCGCCAGGCGACCCCTGCTCGGGTCGCCTGCGCAGCGATGCTGTCGCTAGCGTGGTGAGCCACCCCCTGCCCGCCCGCTCACCCACCAACAGGAGTTCACATGGACGCATCCAGGTCCGCCGTCGTACTGATCGAGTTCCAGCACGACTTCACCAGTGAGGGCGGTGCGCTGCACGGCGCGGTCGCCGATGTCATGGAGCAGACGTCCATGATCGAGAACACCCAGGCGCTCCTGGCAGCCGCACGCGAGGCCGGCGCCACCATCATCCACTCGCCGATCCAGTTCGCCCCCGGCTACAACGAGATCACCTCGCACCCCTACGGGATCCTCAAGGGCGTCGTGGACACCAACGCCTTCGTCAAGGGTGAGTGGGGCTCCCAGATCGTGGCGGACGTGGAGCCCCAGGAGGGTGAGATCGTCCTGGAGGGCAAGCGTGGTCTGGACGCATTCGCGAGCACGAACCTCGACTTCATCCTGCGCTCCAAGGGGGTGCAGACCGTGGCGCTGGCAGGCTTCCTGACCAACTGCTGCGTGGAGTCCACGATGCGCTCGGCCTACGAGAAGGGCTTCGAGGTGATCACGATCACCGACTGCCTGGGCGCGACCAGCATGGAGGAGCACGAGAACGCCATCAAGTACGACTACCCCATGTTCTCCAAGCCGATGACCTCCGGGGAGTTCGCCGAGGCGCTGGCCGGCGCCGAGTCAGGTGACACCTCGCGCGGCTACTGACCCGCGGCGCGGTGCGGGGTCGGCCACGGGCTCAGCGCAGCCAGGCCGCAGTGTCCGGGGGCAGCCAGTAGCCGGCGGAGTCGATACCTGCTGGGGCCGGGCCGGGGACCACCGCCGGGCTGCTGGCTGCCAGGAGCTCGGCGGCCGCCACGAAGGCCGGCGTTTCGCCGAGGTTCATCGCGATCAGCACGTGCGGCGCCGGTTCACCGGCCACGAGCGGATCGTCGGGCGCGGCAGTCCTGCGCAGCACCAGGCAGTCCTCGCCCTGCTCGCTGATCCACTGCAGGTCGCCACCCCCGAGCGCGGGCTCGGCGCGCCGCAGCCGCAGAACCCGCCGTGTCAGTTCCAGCATGGATTCCGGGTCATCGGTCTGCGCTGCCACGCTCAGGGTCGCCCAGTGCTCGGGGATCGGCAGCCACGACTCCCCTGAGGGGCTGAAGCCCAACGACGGGCCCGTCGAGGTCCAGGGCATCGGCACCCGGCACCCATCCCGGAAGCCCTCGGCGCCGTCGGTGCGCAGGAAGGCCGGATCCTGACGTGCGGATGCCGGCAGGGCCAGCACCTCCTCGAGCCCGAGCTCCTGGCCCTGGTAGATGTAGGCCGAGCCCGGAAGGCCGAGCAGGAGCAGCATCGCCGCCCGCGCCCTGGCCAGGCCGCGCGCGTCGTCGGGCTCCACCTGGGGCGGTGCGGCCACGTTCGACGAGGGCAGCCGCGCCCCCGCGGCCTCCATGCCGTACTTGGTGCGGATCCGGGGGACGTCGTGGTTCTCAAGCACCCAGGTGGTCGGCGCCCCGACCAGGCCCGTCGCGTGCAACGAGCCCTCGATCGTGGCGCGCAGGGTGGCGGCATCCCACGGGCACTTGAGGTAGTCGAAGTTGAATGCGGTATGCAGCTCGTCGGGGCGCAGGTAGGCCGCCAGGGACTCCTCCGAGCCGACCCAGACCTCACCCACGAACGCCCTCGGGGGAAGGTACTGGTCAGCAACCGCGCGCCACTCGCGCCAGATCTCATGGACACCGGGTTGGTCCCACTGGGGGAGCTCGAGGATCTCCTCCAGGGTCGAACGCCGGCCCCTGCCCTCCCCGGAATCGGGATAGCCGGGGGCCTTCACCAGGCCGGTGGCCACGTCGATGCGGAAGCCGTCGATACCGCGGTCGAACCAGAACCGCAGGGTGTCGACGAACTCCTGGCGCACGTCGGGGTGCTCCCAGTTCAGGTCCGGCTGGGTGGAGTCGAACAGGTGCAGGTACCACCACCCCGTGGGGTTGCCCGACGCGTCAGCGATCGGATCCCAGCCAGGTCCACCGAACACGCTGGCCCAGTCGTTGGGCGGGTTGAGGCCCCCATCGGCTCCCCGCACGCAGTGGTAGCGCGACCATGCTTCCGATCCGGGCTCGCTGGCCATCGCCTCGACAAAGAACCGGTGCTGGTCGGACGTGTGGTTGGGTACGACGTCGACGATCACCTTCAGGCCCAGGTCGTGGGCGTCGGCCACCAGTGCGTCCACATCGGCCAGGTCGCCGAACATGGGGTCGATCGCGCGGAAGTCGGTGACGTCGTAGCCCCCATCGGCATGGGGTGAGAGATACCACGGGGAGAACCACACGGCATCGACGCCGAGCTGGGCCAGGTAGGCCAGGTGCGCGCGGATGCCGGTGATGTCGCCGATGCCGTCGCCGTCCGAATCAGCCCATGACTTCGGGTACACCTGATAGATGACGGCAGTGCGCCACCAGTCGGACTCGGTGGTGATCGACATGGACCCATCCTGTCCTGTCCGCCCCTGGGATTCCACGCCCGCCGGTCCCCGCGTCAGCGCCCGCCGCCGGAGCAGCGGCCGGCCCGTGTCGGCCAGGGGTGGACTACATTCGTCCCGTGCAGACCACCCCCGCCTCACCCTTCGAGCGGTTCGGCGGCCATGAGTTCTTCGACCTGCTGATCGCGCGCTTCTACGCGGGTGTGGCCGACGACCCGGACCTGCGGCCCATGTACCCCGAAGCCGACCTCGGACCGGCGGCGGAGCGGCTGCAGATGTTCCTGGAGCAGTACTGGGGCGGGCCGACCACGTACTCCCAGGAGCGCGGCCACCCCCGGCTGCGGATGCGCCACGCGCCCTACCCCGTCGACGCGGCCGCCCACGACGCCTGGCTTCGCCACATGCGCACCGCGCTCGACGAGGCCGCACCAGCCGTGGGCATGGCGCCCGACGACGAGGCTGAGCTGTGGGACTACCTGACCCGTGCGGCGCACAGCATGGTGAACACCTACCCGGGTCCGGCCTGAAGCGCCCGGTCACGCTCCACTGCCGCATCGCTGATTCGCGACAGCATCGTGGGGAAGACGGCCCCGTGGAACGGGAGCACCGAGTACCAGTAGGCCTGACCGGCCAGGCCGTGCGGGAAGAACGTGGCCCGTTGGCGCAGGGTCGACCCGCCGGCAGGCCCCGGGCTGACGTGGAACTCGAGCCAGGCCAGTCCGGGCACCTTCATCTCGGCGCGCAGGCGCAGCAGGCTCCCCGGGACGATCTCCTCGACCCGCCAGAAGTCGCAGGCCTCCCCGACGTGCAGCTCGCGTGGGTGCCGTCGTCCGCGGCGTAGGCCAGGCCCGCCGATCGCGCGGTCGAACAGCCCGCGGACCTCCCAGGCCCACTTCAGTGAGTACCAGCCGTTCCTGCCCCCGATGGACTCGACCACGTCCCACAGAGCCTCCGGCGAGGCCGCGACGGGGGTGGTGCGGTCATCGGTGAACAGCGACCCGCCCGCCCAGTCCGGGTCGGTCGGCATCGGGTCACTGGGCGCCCCGGGCATGTAGGCGTCCGACCAACGCGTCGCCACGTCGGCGTCGCGCACCCGCTTGAGCGCCAGCCGGACCGATGCATCGAAACCGAGCAGCCCACCGGGAGGATCAGGGACGTACTGCTTGATGTCGTCCTCCTGGCAGACGACCTCGTTGCGCAGGGAGGCCACCAGGGGGCGGGCGATCAGGCTCGGCACCGGGGTGACCAGGCCCACCCACCGGGCGGAGAGTTCCGGCTGCAGGAGGTTGACCGGGTAGATGCGGCGCTTCTTGAGCCCCGAGACGGCGGCGAAGCGCTGCATCATCTGCTCGTAGGTCAGGACGTCAGGCCCTCCGATGTCGAAGGTGCGGTTGACCTCGGGAGGCAGGTCGGCGCAACCGACCAGGTAGCGCAGGACATCCCGGATGGCGATCGGCTGGATCCGGGTGCGGACCCAGCGCGGCGTGATCATGACCGGCAGGCGTTCAGTCAGGTAGCGCATCATCTCGAAGGACAGCGACCCGGAGCCGATGATCGTGGCCGCCCCCAGTGCAGCGGTCGGCACGCCGCTGGCCAGCAGGATGTCACCGACCTCGGCGCGCGAGCGCAGGTGCTCGCTGAGGTTCTCGTCGTGCGCGAGCCCGCCCAGGTAGACGATGCGGTCGACATCAGCCTCGCGCGCGGCTCCAGCGAAGGTGCGGGCCAGCGCCTGCTCGGTGCTGTCGAAGTCCGGGCCGGTGCCGATCGCGTGCATCAGGTAGTAGGCGACATCGATCCCGTCGAGCGCCCGGCCCAGGGCCTCGGGATCGGCAGCGTCACCCACTGCCACCTCGACCGCGTCGTGCCAGGGCAGGTCGCGCAGCCGCTCCGGGTGCCGCACGAGCACTCGGACCCGATAGCCGGCTGCCAACAGCTCAGGGACGAGCCGTCCGCCGACATAACCGGTCGCGCCTGTGACCAGGCACAACCGCCCTGCACTCGTGGTCATGACCGACAGTCTGCCCCGAGGTGGTCATTGCGCAAGCCCGCAGCCCGCACGCCGGCGGATGGATCACCGCTCCGGTGGGGAGTGCGGCTCGATCACCACGGTGGGTTCACGACCCTCGACGTAGTAGTCCATCAGCACCGTGTCGGGATCATTGAGGACGAAGGGCGGCGGGGAGTCCACGTACTCGAAGCGTTCCTCGTCGAACTCCGGTCCCAGCTCACGGGTGTGCCTGTCGGACATGACCCCGAAGTAGGTGATGACCCGCTGTTCGGGCATGCGTTCCTCAACGGGCGCGAGGATCGAGTAGGTCTTGCGGTCGGCGTGGGACAGCCAGTCCGGGAACAACGCCCGTGGCCACAGGTGCCATGTGCGCACCGCATTGATCTCGGCGGTCAGGATGAACAGCACGGCGGTGGTGTAGAGCAGGGTGAGGAAGGCGATGACTGTTGCCAGGGCCCCGTAGAGCGCGCTTGCGTTCTCGACCAGGCGCGCGAACCAGGCGCTGAGGAAGGGGATGACGAGCACGGTGACCCCCAGGAAGGCCAATGTCCCCGGCCAGATCTGCCAGAAGGTCAGCTTGCGCCCACAGAGCACCCAGTAGGAGAGCATCACGACGCCGAAGACGATGCCGGCCATGATGAGGGTGACCGCAGCCCGGAGCAGGACGCTCTGGTTGGAGGCAACGCCGGCCCACGCGGTGACCAGCCCGTAGCCCACCAGGCCGGTGTAGAAGAGCAGGGTCATGCTCAGAGCGCGCAGCTGTCGGGGGAAGAACCCCGGGCGGATGCGCCATGGGACAGCCCAGATCTGGTTGAAGGCGAACTGCGCGGATTCAGTCAGCCCGAGTCCGGCGTACAGAGCCGCAAGCACGCCGAGCGCCACGGGAGCCCCGCTGGTCGGGAGGGTCTCGATGGCGTCGTTGACAGCCGAAGCCAGATCCGGGAAGGCGCCCAACGTCGCGTTGATGACGCTGTCCCGCAGTTGCGGGTCGTCCTGCAGCAACTGTCCCACGAAGACGGAGAAGACGAGCATCAGCGGCGCGATGGAGAACAGCGCGTAGTAGGCCAGCTGCGCGGCGAAGCGGCCACCGGAATCATCAGCGTACTTGCGGTAGACCGACCAGGGGAACGAGATGATCGCATGGCGCTGCTGCCAGAGGTCCACGGAACGGCCGAAGGCGCGGCCGCGGTGCTCGACGTGATCCCGCAGCACGTCGAAGCGCTCCCGCCGGCCCGGGTGAGTGGACTCCACGAGGTCCGGCTCGTCATCTGTCACGTTGCTGGCCCTATGCGCCGGGCCCGGGCATGGACCCGGGGGTCTGCGGGGTGCCGTCGGGGTTGAATCCCATCTGCCGGACCAGGACCGGCACGATCACCCCGTGGGCGTCGAACGCTGTCTTGAGACGCTCCCGAAGCTCCCGGGTGAGCGGGATCTGCTGCCCACCACGGGCCTTGGCCAGGATCTTGACGTAGACCGCCTCGCCGGACACGGCCTCGACGCCGGCGAAGGTGGGTCGACCGAGCATCCGCTGACGGGTCTCGGGATCGTTGAACATGTCGTTGCCGACCTCGATCACGACCTGTCGGATCTCGGCCAGATCGGCGTCATAGGAGACCGGGATGACCGCGGAGGCCATCGTCCAGCCCTGCGACTGGTTGGCCACACGCAGGATCTCGCCGTTGCGCACGTACCAGACGACCCCGGATGGGTCGCGGATCCGGGTGATCCGCAGTTGGACCTCCTCGACCCGGCCGGTCACCTCACCGACGTCCACGAGGTCACCGACGCCGTACTGGTCCTCCACGATCATGAAGAAGCCTGACAGGTAGTCCTTGACCAGGGTCTGCGCACCGAAGCCGAGGGCGACGCCCACGACTCCCGCGCTGGCCATGATCGGGGCGATGTTCACACCCAGTTGGGTCATGACGATGAGGCTGGCGGTACCCCAGACGATCACGACAAGAACGCTGTTGAGCAGCTGCCCCACCGCGTGAGCCCGCTGCTCGCGGCGCTGGGACATGATCATCACCTGCAGTTCGACGGTCGCCTCAGGTGTGTCGGTGAGGGAATCCTCGCGACTGCGTCCGGAAGAGATCCACCGGGCGACCGAGCGCCTGATGATCCGCGATCCGACGAAGTGGATCACGGCTGCAACCACCAGGACGATGGCAACGCTCAGCGCGGTCCCCCAGAATCCGGTGAACGACGCCCAGAAGGTTCCGTCACCCTCGGCGGGAGTTGAGTCTTCGGCCAGATGGATCACGCAGGCACCATACGACGCCCGGGAGCCGGCGCGGCGAATGAAGCGGCCGTCGGGCGCCCGTGGGCGCGCAGCCGCACGGCAACAACGCCTAGCCTGACACCGAGACCCGCGGGGATGACTCCGGTGCCGGCGCGGGGCGCGGCTGAGCGTCAGTCCTCGCGCCGATCGGGACCCGTGGTCCTACCCACCGTGACTGGAGGCCATCCCTGTGAGTGCAGATCGTCGCGCTGATACTGACCCCGCGCTCGACTCGGCGCCTGCGCCCGGGGGTGGTGTGCGCACACCGGAGGTCGTGGAACCGGAGTGGATCGAACCGAGCCCCGAGCTCGTGGAACTTGCCCGCGCGTTCGGCGTGGCCGTCGAGTACTGGGACCAGGGGGGCAACTACCACCGGGTCGGCGCTGCCACCATCACGGCCGTCCTCGCGGCCCTCAATGTCGACGTCAGCTCGCCGGACAGCATCTGGCATGCCCTCTACGATCGGCGCAACGAGCCGTGGCGCAGGATGCTGCCACCGGTGTTCGTCACCCGCTCTGGTTCGGACAACCAGTGCTGGGTGCACGTCCCGCACGGTGACTCGGTCTCCATGTGGGTCGACCGGGAGGAGGGCGGGGAGGCCTGGTTCCTCGACCAGGTCGATCGCTGGGTGGAGCCCCGGCACGTCGACGGGCTCCAGATCGGGGAGGCGACCTTCCGCATCCCTGGAGAGCTCCCCCTGGGTTGGCACACGATCTGGGCCCGATCCGAGGGTGCCGATGGTGTGCTGCGCGAGCAGTCGTGCCCCCTGATCGTCACCCCCGCCCGACTGGACCCGCCAGCACTGGCGGCGGGTCGCCAGTGGGGCTTCATGTCCCAGGTGTACTCGATGCGTTCTGAGGGCTCATGGGGGATCGGGGACCTCCTGGACCTTGCCGACCTCGCCGCGTGGAGCGGGCATGCCGAGGGCGCGGACTTCGTCCTCGTGAACCCGCTGCATGCGGCCTCGCCCGTTGCGCCCATGGAGCCTTCGCCGTACCTGCCAGTGACCCGGAGGTTCGCCAATCCGATCTACCTGCGGGTGGAGGCGATCGAGGAGTACGCCGGACTGTCCATGGATGACCGCGCGCGGATCGAGGCGCTGTCCATCCCTGTCCGGGCGCTGTCCACGTCCCCGGACCTGATCGACCGGGACGTCATCTGGGCGGCCAAGTCCCAGGCCCTCAAGGTCGTCCACGCCGCCCCGCTGACGCCGGGGCGCCAGGCGTTGTTCGATGCCTTCGTCGAGCGGGAGGGCCAGGGCCTGGCCGACTTCGGCACCTGGTGCGCGCTGGTGGAGGAGCATGGTGATCCCGAGTCGTGGTCGGCGGCTCTGCGGGACGCCGGATCCGCGCTGGTCGCCGCAGAGCGGGTGCGCCTGGCCGACTCCGTGCGCTGGCACTCCTGGCTTCAATGGCAGCTCGATGAGCAGCTGACCCGGGCGCAGCAGGCTGCCCTGGACTCGGGAATGCGCTCGGGGATTGTGCATGACCTCGCCGTCGGAGTGCATCCCTACGGCTCGGACGCGTGGGCCCTGCGTGATGTGCTGGCGCACGGCATCTCGGTCGGTGCCCCGCCGGACATGTACAACCAACTCGGCCAGAACTGGTCGCAGCCGCCGTGGCGGCCCGACGCACTGGCCGAGGCAGGCTTCCGGCCGTACCGCGACATGCTGCGCACGATCCTGCGGCATGCGGGCGGCATACGCGTCGACCACGTCCTCGGGCTGTTCCGGCTGTGGTGGATCCCGGAGGGGATGCCGGCCTACTCCGGCACGTTCGTCACCTCCGACCACGAGGCGCTCATCGGGATCCTGGCCCTGGAGGCCCAGCGCGCCGGGGCCTGGCTGGTGGGCGAGGACCTCGGCACGGTCGAGCAGTGGGTGCAGGAGTACCTGGAGGCACGTGGCATCCTGGGTACGAGCATCATGTGGTTCGAGCGCGACTACGTCGCGCATCCTGACGTTCCGCTGCAGCCCGAGCACTGGCGTCCCAACTGCCTGGCATCAGTCACGGTCCACGACCTTCCGCCGA
>CAVONS010000018.1:0-98618 GCA_963697345.1 uncultured Actinomycetes bacterium
AGTGGACCGTCTCCCGGAACGACCACCAACACGCGCCTCGCGACGGTAGACGCCTCCGTTTCAGTGGAACCGGGAGGTGGACTGGCAGTCCAGGTGACTGGTGGGTTCACGGGGCAGGTCACAAACCCTCCTGCGGTGCGCGTGGGCTGGTAGTTTGCCTTGAGCATCAGCCCTGCGCGGCGAGAAGCGCGGAAGCCCACCGCGCTCACCCCACGGGACCACGGTTCGTGGAAGGACCTCAGATGTCAGTGTGGTTTGACGGCTCCCAGCAGATCGACTGCAGCATCCAGGATGTGAAGCGCGCGCTGGCGGACCCCGGAGACCTCTTTGCCGGGGTCGTCCGCCACATGCCGGGGATGACCAGTGTCGAGGTGCTGGATAAGTCAGCCGATTCGGTCACCATCCAGACCAACGAAGGCACTATGACACGTACGGCCATCGCCGTGAACCTTGACCACGACCCTGTCACCCTGGATGTGGACGAGGAGTATCAGGCTGGCACAACAGTCACGGCCACTGCGCACTTCCGCGATGAGTTCAGCCCCACCGACGGCGGGGTCAGCCACCGGCTGGTCATTAGCGACCTCACTGCGTCCGGGCTGCTGGGGTTCTTCTACCGCCGGCTCGGCAGTGCCAAGATGGGCAGCGCCTTCCTCACCGCGTACGCGAAATCCCTCGAAGACACCGGGAAGTAGCCGCCGCGCAGCGCCCGAGCCGCAAGGGGACCTGTGGGCACCCAGAAGGCGCCAACCGGGCCCCATCGCGGCTGGCATGATGCCGCACTCACCCGGCTTCATGGGCGAGCCTTCCCAGTTCGGTTCGCGCCGACGCCCGGTGTGACCCGGGGTCAGGGTGAGTCAGCCACGCCCGGACTCGGCTGGGCCAGGCGCGTCCTTTCGCCGCCTGCTGGGCGCCCTCGACCACGACGACTTCGCGGGCAGGGACATCGCGGGATATCCCAGAGGCCCCGATCACCGGTAGCGTCACCTTCCCGACTTCAATGGAGGAGACATGGAACTCGGAGCGTTCTCGGTGTCGCTGACCGTCAAGGACATCCACGCGTCGCGCGCCTTCTACGAGAAGCTCGGCTTCACGTCGACCGGCGGCAACATTGATGAGAACTGGGTCATCCTCACCAACGGATCCACGGTGATCGGCCTGTTCCAGGGGATGTTCGAAGGCAACATCCTCACGTTCAATCCCGGGTGGGACCAGGCGGCCCAGGAGGTCGATCCGTTCACCGACGTGCGCCAGATCCAGCAGCAGCTCAGGGCCGCCGGTATCGCGTTCACGGTCGAGGCGGACGAGGCCACCACCGGCCCGGCCCACATCGTGCTGACCGACCCCGATGGCAACACCATCATGGTCGACCAGCACCGCTGACGCGGTCCATCGGCCACCGAGTGCGGCGAGACTCCTGACCGAAGCTCACGCGTTGCGGGTTCCGCCGGCCGGGCCGCGCTCCTCACGATTCCAGGTGCCCCACATCGCCGCGTACCGTCCCGGTCGCGGCTGTGCTACATAGCGCCGCGAGTGCGGTCAAGCCGCCGCGGGGGGCGAGGCGCCCCGGTTGGCTAGTCCGTGCCGTGCGTAGCATGGCGTTCGTGTCCGATGATCTGCTCGCCGGCTTTCCGGTGACCTTGCGTTGGCCGGTTGCGTGGGGTGACATGGATGCCCTGGGGCATGTCAACAACACTACCTACTTCCGGTGGTTCGAGTCGGTAAGGATCGGCTACTTCGCCCGGATCGGCTGGGCGACGGACCTGTCCTCCGGTGGAGTCGGCCCGATCCTGGCGCAGACGTCGTGCACCTACCGCGCCCCGTTGGTGTTCCCGGACGAGGTGGTGCTCGCGGCCCGCGTCGAGGACGTGGGGGAGGACCGGTTCACCATGCGCTACCGGGTGGTGAGCCAGCGGCTCGGGCTGGTCGCGGCAGACGGCGAGGCTCGCGTCGTGTCGTTCGACTACGGTGCTGGGACGAAAGCGGCGCTGCCCGGGGGGGTGCGTGCGGCCATCGCCGACCTCGAGGAAGGCTGAGCGTTCCACGATCTGCGGCACTTCGCGGGCACCAGGACCGCGCAGTCAGGGGCCACGCTGCCCGAGTGTCGGGCATGACTCGGGCACTCCACCGCAGGTACGTCTATCCGCCGCCTATCGCCCCATCGTGGGGCACGCACGCTGCGCTGCGCCCAGTAGGACGGGCGTCGCCCACTTGGCGAATCTTCAAGCGTCGGGGGGCATCGGTGACAGGCGGGAAGGCTCCCAGGGCAGTCGAACGACTGGGTGGGTTCTCGGTGGCCGGCCACCCGCACCCCAATAGAATGGCGACTACCGGAAGGTCGCCACGATGGCCACACGACCTTGCCTTCGATGGTGCTCAACACCCGATCAAGTCGAATTGACCCGCACCCGTGCCGGGTGCCTACGCCTCCTCGGGTCTACCCTTCGTAGTGCAAGGCGCACGACGCCGGCATTGCGAGGGCGGTCTTGAGGAGCGAACACACCAAGTCGGTGTACGTCGGACAGCCGTGGCGCATCGTGCTGCGGGACCTTGGGTTGGATGAGCGCGCAGTCCTGCGTCGTGCACAGCAGCCTCCAAGCCTCTTCGAAGGGGAAGGGTCTTGGATCTCGGTCGACGACTACTACGCGATCTTCGACGCCGTTGACGCCGAGGCGGGCGATCCAACGGTCGCATTGCGGGGCGGCCAGATCCTGTCGGCGGAGCTGTTCGACCCCGCCTACTTCGCGGCTATCTGTTCGCAGGACCTCAACGCCGCCCTCTGCCGACTCAGCGAGCACATGCGGTTCGTCGGTCCGTTCGCCCTCGATGTCGAGGTTGAGGCTGACCAGACGAGCGTCCGCTACCGGTGCAAGCACCGACCCGATCTCGCTCGAGCGTTGGGCCTCTCCCAGTTGGCCTTCATAGTCGCGTTGGCTCGACGTGCGACTCGCTATGAGGTCGTGCCGAGGCGCGTCACGGTCGCCGCCGCCAGCGGATGACCTAGGCGGGTGCGATGAGTTCTTCGGGTGCCCGATCGTCGAGGATGAAGCGTGGGCTGTCGTGTTCGACGCCTTCGACGCGAGGCGACCGTTCCTCACTCGCAACGAAGAGATGTGGCAGACGTTCGAGCCCGGTCTGCGAAGACGCATGGCCGAAGCCGGCGCGCGGCGGTCCACCACAGAGGAAGTCGAGGAGGCGTTGCTCGTGCTTCTCCCCAGCGGAAGGAGCCGAATGGCCGATGTTTCGCAAGGAACTCGGTATTGGTGGCCGCACCCTGCAACGACGTCTGGCGTCAGAGGGCACGAGCTGGGTGGGGGTCCTGAACCAGACCCGGGAGCGGTTCGCCCTCCACTACTTCGGGTCGACCGACCTGAGCGCAACGGAAGTCGGCTTCCTGCTCGGCTTCAACGACCCGAACTCGCTGTACCGCGCGTTCCACCGATGGACGGGCACGACTCCCGAGGCATGGCGCGCCGAGGCGCGTCCATCGGTCTAGCCACAGCGCCAGAGGAGTTCATGGCGGTGAGTCCGCCACGGAACTGACGCATCTGGCAAGCACGTTGGCGCATTGGGCGAGTGACATTCCGTTCCACGTTGCCGAGACTGGCTGCATGACGACCACACAGACACCGTTCGTCGGGCGACACGCACGCCACGGTCGAACGACACGGACTCCTCTCGGGATCTCGAATCAGAAATTCCCCCGAGGCTCGGTCCTGCGTTCACGGCCGCTCGTCGACGTCCTCGGAAGTCGAGGAGTGGACGCCCCCCGGGCAGAGACCGACCCGACCCACTCACCACCACATCGAGGTATCACCATGGCCAAGACAATCCTGATCACGGGTGCCAGCTCAGGCATCGGCAAGGCAACTGCAGCGCTCTTCGCCGACAGGGGCTGGAATGTCGTCGCCACGATGCGCAACCCCGAGGACGGCGCTGACTTCGCAGACCGCAGCAACGTCCTGGTTGCCCCGCTCGACCTGGTCGACAGCGAGTCGATCACGTCAGCGGTCGCCGCTGGGGTCGAGCACTTCGGCACCATCGACGTCTTGGTGAACAATGCCGGCTACGGCGCCTACGGGCCGCTCGAAGCCACCCCGACTGACACCCTTCGCCGACAGTTCGATGTCAACTTCTTCGGCCTCGTCGAGACGATGCAGGCGGTGCTTCCGACGATGCGCTCCCAGCGCAGTGGGGTCATCATCAACATCTCATCGATCGGCGGACGGATGGCCTACCCGCTCGGCTCGCTGTACCACGGGTCGAAGTGGGCGGTAGAAGGTCTTTCCGAGGCGGTCCACTTCGAACTCGCGATGCTCGGCATCCGGGTGAAGCTCATCGAGCCAGGTGGAGTCAACACTGACTTCAGTGGGCGGTCCTTCGTCTTCACCCAGGATCCCGAACTCACCGATTACAGGCCGTTGGTCGACATGGCCATCGCAGCGATGGAGAGCGCTGATCGGGGCGGCAACCAGGAGCCCGGCGAGGTCGCCGAGGTCATCTACACCGCTGCGACGGACGACACAACGCAGCTTCGGTACATCTCGGGACATGGAGCCCAGGAACTGTTGGCCAACCGCTACTCAGCCGAGCAGGACGAGCAGTTCGTGGCCGGCATGCGCGCCCAGTTCGGCCTGTGAACCCAGCACCCTGCGGCCCCCCCTCGACCCCTCCCGAAAGGACCCCACCGTGGCCTCAGCGCTTCGCCGCATGATCGGAATCGCCCCCACCCCCGAGCCGGACGGCCCGGGCTTCATCCCCTCCGCCCTAGGCCTACGCCTGGGCGTGGACAAGACCACGGACTACGCGCTGGTCGACTTCGGCCGCACCTACGACGGACCTGCCAAGGTGCTGGTGCT
Source organism: uncultured Actinomycetes bacterium (assembly GCA_963697345.1). Classification (GTDB taxonomy): domain Bacteria; phylum Actinomycetota; class Actinomycetes; order S36-B12; family CAIYMF01; genus Prado023. The sequence continues at coordinate 4,860 of CAVONS010000018.1, forward strand.
GTGCACCGAACAGCGCTACTTCGAGATGACGAACGGCAAGCTCTTCTCCACGGGCCACAACGTGACCGAGACGGCCGTACCGCTTCTGCATCTCACCGCTGCCGGTTTCGACTTCGACGTCGTCACCCCGACCGGCGCACCCGCGGTCTTGGAGGACTGGTCGGCGCCCGTCGATGACGACGCCGTTATGGGTTTCATCACAGAGCACCGCGGCCGTTTCGACGCACCTCTATCACTGGCCGACCTGGTCGTTGACGGCTTGGCCGATGACTCACCGTACGTGGCCGTCTTCCTGCCAGGCGGCCACGGAGCCATGGTCGGACTACCCGAGAACGGCAACGTCGGACGCCTGATCCGGTGGGTCGCCAGCACCGACCGACACCTCGTCGCCGTCTGCCACGGCCCCGCGGCGATGCTTGCGACTCGGGTAGACGACGAACAGCACCACCCATACGCAGGCTATGAGATGTGCGCCTTTCCTGACAGCATCGACCGTCGATCGCCTTCGCTGGGTTACCTCCCGGGCCAGCTGCCGTGGTTCCAGGTCGAGGAGCTGGAGCGACAGGGCCTGAGTGTGGTCAACGACGGCACGAAGGGCGACACCCACGTCGACCGCAGGCTGTACACCGGCGATAGCCCCCGGGCGTGCGACGAGTTGGGCCGACTCGCTGCCGAGGCACTCCTTGGCGAGTTCGTCGACAGTGCGTCGCCCAAAGGAAAGGGCGCAGCTTGAGCGCCCTGAACGACGCAGCCAGGGAAGCCATCGAGGTCGGGAACCTCGGACATCTCGTCACGTGCGCCACGACCATGTCTACGCCGACGCACGCCAAGTTCTACGCGCCCTTGCGATACGGGTGTGAAGTCTGACCCACGTCACTTCGCCGCCTGTGGACGCGGGACCGTTCATCCTCTGTGCGGGCCTGGCGAGCCGATCGGGCCGATGAGTCGGGGCTGCTCCGGCGCGAGTGTTGGAGCTTCGATCTTGGGGGGGATTCCTAGGCTTAAGGCGCGCTGGACGCGGGCGAATCAGCGAGCTTCGCTCTGGACTCCCATGGTTCGGCGGAACAGCTGTTGGACGTCGGCCACTGCCGTGTCGGGGTTGGTGTGGTGGAAGCACGGTCCGACGTAGCCGTGGAGCAGGAACTCAAGCACGACATCGTGGTTGAGCCCGTCGAGGTTGAACTCGCCTGCGGCAGCTCCCGCGGCGATGAGGTCGCCCAACAGAGCCCGGGCCGCGCCGAGCGGTTCGTCGCTGTCGGTGGCGGCGGCGTGGAACACCGCGTGGTAGAGGTCGTGTCGGTCGAACTCGAATCGCATCCAGTGCTCAACGACCGCGTCGAGCTTGGCCGCCCACGTCAGGCCATCGTCGGCGACGATCGCGCCTGGCCGTTCCAGCATCTGGCGCCACAGGTCGGCCTGCAGGTCGCGCAGGAGCTGCTGGCGGGACTCGTAGTGCAGGTATATCGACCCCTTCGCGATGCCTGCGGCCTTCGCCACTTCGGCGATCGAGGAGTTCTCCAGCCCGTCCTCCACAGCGAGGCGTGCGGCGGCGTCCAGGATCTGACGACGCCGCACCTCGGGGCTCTGGAACCGGCCCGTGGGCCCTGCGTTCGGTGGAGGTGTCACGTCGGCGATCCTATCGGGTTGCCAATCGACTGACCATGGGTCATACTCGACTGACCGACGGTCAGACTCGTCGTCGGTAGAGCGGAGCAGCCAGAATGATGTCCCCGCACCATCTCGACGCATCCGCATTCGACCTGCTCATCGTTGGTGGGGGACCTGCCGGGATGAGCGCCGCCCTGACCGCTGGTCGGGCCCTGCTCAGCACGGTGATCATCAACGCTGAATCACCTCGGAACCTCGTCACTACTGCCTCCCACGGGTTCCTCACCCGGGACGGCGCTCACGCTGCCGACCTGCTGGCGGTGGCCAAGGAACAACTCACCAAGTACGAGTCCGTCTCCTACGTGAAGGGCTCTGTGGCGGCCGCCGCCAGCGTCGACGCCGGCTTCGAGGTCGTCCTGACCAGCGGCATTCGGTTCAGCGGCCGCCGTCTGGTCATCGCCACGGGCCACGTCGACGACCTGACACAGCTGAGCGTGCCGGGGATCGACGCCGTGTACGGCAGGAGCGTCTACCCGTGTGTGTTCTGCGACGGGTTCGAGCACCAAGGCGAGCGTCTGGCGCTCTTCGGGCGCGAGGGGGCCGTCCAATACGCCCCCATGGCACTGCTGTGGTCCGACGACCTCATCGTGTTCACCAACGGGGCCGGCGTCGGCGCCGAGGACGCCGAAGCGTTGGGACGCAACGGGGTCCGGGTCCACACCGATCAGATCCGGCGACTCGAGTCGGAGAACGGACGGCTGCGGGCGGTCGTGCTCGACACTGGCCAGCGCGTCGAACGGGACGCAGGCTTCATCGGCGACAACTACTCCCACCCGGCGACCACTCTGGCCGAGTCGCTCGGGGTCACCAGCTCCCCGAACGAATGGGGCACGACCTCGCTCGACGTCGACGCGGCCGGCACGACCGTCATCCCAGGCCTCCACGTGATCGGCGACGCCCGGACCGGATTCAGCGGCGTGATCGCCGCAGCAGCAGAAGGGGCAGCTTGCGCCGAAGCCATCGTCCACGAGACCGCCACGGAACGTTGGGAGCACCGATGAGCATGTACGACACAACCGAAGGCGTCGAGGAGTACGCCGCGATGGCTGAGGGCTACGACGGACGGAACCACGTGGAGCGACTCAACCAGCTGCTACCCCCGGGCGCGACCGTCCTCGAACTTGGCATGGGCCCAGGAGTGGACCTGGATCTACTGGCCCAGAGCTACCGGGTGGTTGGCTCGGACCTATCCTCAGCGTTCCTCCAACGCTACGCCGAGCGGCGACCCGAGGCCGAGCTGCTGCAGCTTGATGCGGTCACGATCGATACGGCCCAGGCGTTCGACGCCATCTACAGCAACAAGGTCCTCCACCACCTCACCACCGAACAGCTGACGACGTCGTTACAGCGACAGGCTGCGCTCGTCGGACCCGACGGTCTCCTGCTCCACGGGCTCTGGGCCGGCGACGGGGCCGAGGACCATCAGGGGCTCCACACACAGCTGTACACCGCGCAGACCTTCGCCGCCGCTGTACCCGCGATGCTCGAGATCGTCGAGTGCACCCCCTACCAGGAGATGGCGGTAGGCGATTCGATCCGGGTCGTGCTGCGCCAGAAGGCGGAGATGCCCTGATGACGAGGTGGCGGCGGAGGCCGCGGGTTGGGTCGAGCGGCGCCGGCGTCCGTGGACCCGCGACGTGAAGGTCAAGACCCTAGACGAGGCGCCGGGGCCGGAGATGGACGCCTTGATCAAGCAGGCCGCACGCGTGCCGGGCGGAAGTGAGGACCGACCCGGATGTCCTTCCTCGCCTGTCCAGAACAGGTCGGGCAGCAACCGATGGAGCCACAACTTCTTCAGCATCATCCGACGCGAGTCCGAACACGCCAACCCCGCCGAGTGAGGTTCATAGGGGTCGCCGCGCCGAGGGCCAACCGCCAATCACCGTTGGTCCGCTACTGGATCGACTCGACCAGAACGCGCCGCCCGACCTGCCCCACTTCGCCGCGTATGACTGTCAAGAACCCCATCACACCGCCCGCCGGGGAGATGGGGGCCGGCGGTTGGGGTAGCGTCAACGCTCGAGGTCGACTGCACAGCCGCGCGCTCGTCCGACGGCCCAGGGAGGGTCCAGGCGACGACCTCTGATCTGGGTCCCGTTCCGTCAATGGACGACGCGCCGCCGCGTGCCAGATTCGTGCCAGATCGGATGGCGAAATTGGGTTTGTGAGGGTGTGCAGAGGACAATTAGCGCACGCCTTCTACGCATTATCGGTGCAGGTCAGCGGCTTATTGTGGGCGCTCACGGACATTGCCGGATAATGCCCCCAAGGCAATTCCTAAACCACAGGCCGCAGGTTCGAATCCTGCCGGGGGCACCGAGTAACACTGCAGGTCAGAGGCTGGTATGGATGGTCGAGTCACACGATGGAGAGGCCCAGCGCCTGGGTGTCACTCGGCAGTCCGTCATCAAGGTGTGGATCGCCGAACGGCTCGAGCAACGAGCCAGCTGACCCGGCGGGCGCGGGAGTGGGCGCCGTTCCCTTGCGCCGGCTGGGATTCGAGGCGTTGGTCATTGGGCGCTCGTCGTTGTGGGTGTCGTCTCTCGAATGTGCACGGACCCCCCGGGGTCGCCGGCGACCGGATCCCAGCGGGACTTCCGCAATCACCCAGCTGGCCGCCGGACCCAGGTGCAGCACGCCCAGCGGCACCCGTGATCCCACTCCCGCTCGACGTCCCGGGGCCAGAATCCGGGTCCCGAGGTTCACCGGATGCGGGCCTGCCAGTTCCGGTCCATCCTGTCGTGCATGAGTCACGGCGGGACGGACAGGGGCAAGAGCGCGTCGGTCAACGCTGCCCTGCTGTTGGTGGTCACCCTGATCCCCCTGCTGGGTGCGGCTGAACCGCCCCGTGTCGATCACTCGGAAGTGCGCCCGTGGGGCTGCCGGACGTGCATCATCCCCGCGGATCCCTCACCCGAAGAGCCCGACGATCCTGGACTGTAGGGACATCTGGCGAAAGCTCTGCAGAGTACGTGGCCCAAGGCGCATACGTCCGTGCAGTGCATCAAGAAGTAGGTAGTGTGTCCCGGCTTGTCCGTGTTGTCGGAAGCTGATCGACGGTACAAGCCAGCCCCCGCCCGGTGAGGTCGGGGGCTGGCTTGTTGTGGAGGTGGCCGCGGGCCCCCACCATGATCACCGGCACATCCTGGAGACAACCGCGGAGGTGTGCCGGCTACTGCCCGGATACCACTACGCCGGGCCGCTTCGGGGAACGCCCCGACGCCTCAGATGCCCTGCCAGTCCGGCTTCCCCTGGTAGGTGTCGATGTAGTAGTTCGAGAACCGCAACTGGCTGGCTGCGTCCTCGTCGACCACGACCGTCGCGTGGGGGTGCATCTGCAGGATCGAGGCCGGCCAGTGCGCCGACACCGCGCCCTCCACGCATTCAGCGACGGCTTGGGCCTTGCCCTTGCCGAAGCCGAGCATGATCGCGTGACGGGACTCCATGATGGTGCCCAGGCCCTGCGTCAGGCACAGCTTCGGCACCTGGGTGATGTCCCCGTCGAAGAACCGCGCATTGTCCTCACGGGTCCTCGACGTCAGGGTCTTCAGCCGCGTCCGCGACACCAGCGACGACATGGGCATGTTGAACGCAAGGTGCCCATCGGACCCGATCCCGAGGATCTGGATGTCGATCCCCCCGGCGTCCTTGATGGCCTGGTCGTAGTCACGCCCCGCCTGCACCGGATCAGCGGCGAGACCGTCCGGGCCCTGCACGGCCCCAGGGGCGAAGTCCACCTGGTCGGTGAACTCCCTCTTGATGAAGGTGATGTAGGACTCCGGGTGCCCCGCCGGGAGGCCCACGTACTCGTCGAGGTTGAAGCCGCGCGCACGGGCGAAGCTCAGCCCCTCCTCACGATGCCGACGCACCAGCTCGCGGTACACCCCGAGCGGGGTTGAACCCGTCGCGAGCCCGAGCACAGCATCCGGTTTCGCGCCGAGCAGTGCCGAGTAGGCGTCCGCAACGATGGGCGCTGCGTCCTCGGGCCTGCGGACGACGATGACCTCCATCGATCAGTCCATCATGTCGTCGATGTCCATGGCCAAGCCGTCAGCCTCTCCTCCGACGATGACCTGCAGCACACTGCCGGCCTTCATCACGCCGAACGCACCGGCAGCCTTCAGCGCCGCCTCATCGACCAATGAGGGGTCGACCACAACCGTCCGCAGCCGGGTGGCACACGCCTCGATCTCCTCGATGTTCTCCAGCCCGCCGAGCCCCGCAACAATGTCTTCTGCCTTGCCCATTGCCATGTCCTTTCAGGTTGTCCGGACGACTCCCGCCCGCTTCGATCCAACTTGTGTGCGGTCCCGAGGGGCTGGCACCCAACTTCGCAGCCAGGGGGCAGCCCCTCGAGATGTTGCCTACGCGGCGGTCATCTCCGCGTCCATCACCTCTGCGTCCTCCTCGCGGCCAGGTGTCCGCAGGTTGAACTTGCGGATCGCGAACCGGAACAGGAAGTAGTACAGGACACCGAAGCCCACACCGATGATGATCAACAACCATGGCTTGGTCGCCAACCCCCAGTTCAGGACGAAGTCCATCAGGCCAGCGGAGAACCCGAACCCGTCGCGAGCGCCCAGCCCGTAGCTCAGGGCCATAGAAGCGCCGGTCAGCAGCGCGTGGACGCCGTACAGCAGCGGCGCGACGAACATGAACGAGAACTCCAGCGGCTCGGTGATACCGGTCAGGAACGCAGTCAGGGCAGCGGCAGGAAGAACGCTGGCCGCAACCTTGTCCTTGGCCTCGTGCATCATCGCGAACGCAGCCGCGGGCAGCGCGAACATCATGATCGGGAAGAAGCCGGTCATGAACAGGCCGTACTTCTCGCGCTCCTCTGTCGCGTTGAAGAAGCAGGTGAGGTCGCCGTTGGCGGTACCAGTTGCAGTCGGGCACTCGCCGGCCTGGAACCAGACGAACGAGTTGATGATGTGATGCAGACCCGTGGGGATGAGCAGCCGGTTGACGACACCGAACACGCCGGCGCCGAGCTCACCGTTGTCGTACATCCACTCAGCCATGTTGTTCAGGGCCTCACCGATGGGCGGCCAGAAGAAGCCGAAGACGATCGCCCAGACGATGGCAGCCGAGGCCGCCAGCATCGGGACCAGCCGACGACCGGAGAAGAATGCCAGCGCCGACGGCAGCTTGGTGCGGTGGTACCTCTGCCACAGCATGGCAGTCGTGATACCGATCGTGATACCGCCGAACACGCCGGGGTCCGGAGCCTTGAAGGCATCCGGACTGGGATCGGTGTCGAAGGAGTTGAAGTTCAGCACGCCTTTGAAGACCACGTAGGCAGCCACCGCGGCCAGGCCGGTGGACCCGTCGGACTTCTTCGCGAACCCGATCGCGACACCGATGGCGAACAGCAGGGCGAGGTTGTCGAAGATCGCGCCGCCCGCGTAGCTCAGGATCGAGAACGGGCCGTCTCCGACGTCAGGCCCCGACTCACCCACGCCGCCCAATAGATCCGGTTGACCCAGTCGCAGCAGGATGCCTGCCGCGGGAAGGACCGCAATCGGCAGCATCAGGCTCTTGCCGACGCGTTGAAGGATCGCGAACGCCTTGGTTCCGGCGCCCGCCTTCGTTTCCGTACTCATGCGCGAACCTTTCTCATCATGATTCTTCGGATTCGATTGAGTGTCCGTCACTACCGTGGGCTTCCCCGCGCATCAGGCCCAGCGTGGGCGCGACATCCGCTCACCCCTGACTCCTGAACCATAGGGTTCCCGTGCCGCGTTATCTCGCTCACGACACGTTTGAGACCCGTCTGCCACCGGCCCAGACCTCGGCGACGTTGAGCCCGGCGTCCAGGTGGCACAGATCCGCCCGCATCCCCACGGCGAGCTGACCGCGGTCGCTCAGGCCGATCATGCGAGCCGGCGTCGAGGTGACTGCCGCGAACGCGTCAGCCAGACTGAATCCAACCTGCTCGATCGCGAACCGCAGGGCAGCGTCCAGCGTGAGGGTCGATCCAGCGATCGCGCCACCATCGACAAGACGGGCCACCCCGTCGACGACCAGGACCGGCAGGTCACCGAGCATGTACTCCCCGTCCTCGCCAGCCGCCGCCGTCATCGCGTCGGTGACGAACACGACCCGGCCATCCGCAGCCCGCCCAGCGAAGGCAGCCGCCGCCGGATGCACGTGCACCCCGTCGAGGATGAGTTCGTTGGTGACCCGGTCGTCCTCTGTCAGGGCCACGATCGGGCCCGGCTCGCGGTGGTTCACCGGCCGCATCGCATTGAACAGGTGGGTGGAGCAGGTCGCGCCAGCATCGATGGCGGCCCGCACCTGCGCGTAGGTGGCATTCGTGTGCCCGATCGCGGCGATCGCACCCGCGTCGGCGAAGCGCCGCACCGCGTCGAGCCCATGCGGGTACTCGGGGGCCAGCGTCACCATCCGGATCGTCCCGCGGCCCAACCTGATCAATGCATCAACCTCAGTCGGGTCCGGGTCGCGCAGGGTGCGTTCGTCGTGGGCGCCCTTGTACTCCCGGGCGATCCAGGGGCCTTCAAGGTGCGTGCCTGCGATCACCCCGCCCTCGGTCAGCTCCGCGAGGACCGCCACGTCGTGGGCCAGGGAATCGAAGGACGCCGACACCAGGCTGGCGACGATCGTGGTCGTGCCATGTTGCCGGTGAGCCTCGGCGAACCGTGCCACTGACGCCGGGTCGGCCCCCACCACGCTCGCCCCACCCCCGCCGTGGCTGTGGATGTCGACGAACCCGGGTGACAGGTACCCACCGTCCAGGTGCACATCGGCCGGTCGGGGCGGAGCCCCAACGCCCACCGCAACGATCGTGGAACCGTCCACCTCCACCCAGCCATCGGGAACGATTCCCGTGGGGAGGACCACCGCGGCGCCAGCCAGGATCTCGGTCATGGCGCATACGGTGCCGCCTCCGGGATGGACAGCGCACCTTCCCGGCGGCACCATCCGGGGTGCAGTCAGGGTGCGATCGATGTCGGGATGTGGGCACCCCAGGTGCAGCCGGGGTATACCCCGTCTGGAGACCAGCACTCCACCCCCAACCCAAGGGGCAGGGGCAGCGTTCTATCCGCAGTTGGGAATCTCGACGGTCAGCGCAAGGCGTGTGGGCTAGCTTTCCCCAGATTCCCGGTGGGCAACCGAGGATGGGTCAACGATGCCGAGGGCAACGGCCGCCGCCACCGCTTGCTCACGGTCAGCGGCTCCGAGCTTGCGGTATGCGGACCTCAGGTAGGCCTTCACGGTGTTGACCGAGTATGAGGTCTCGTGGGCGATCCGAGAACGAGTCGCACCCCCAGCCAACAGCCTCAACATGACTACTTCCTGCGGGTTCAGAGGCCCGGATGGCTCCTCCAGGAGTTGCACATCCACTCGAAAGCCCTCAAGCAGGGTCCCGAGGAGTCCGGGCTCGGGCAGGGCGTGGATCTCTCGGTCAGCGACGCCGAACGCCCAGTCCACCTGAGAGGCGGGGCCGAGCCGAACGCGCAGTGCAAGGCCGGACAGCGCGCCCAGGACCCGCCGATAGGGAAGTCCCGAGCCTGCAGCGAACTGCTCGACCTGGGCCAGCGACTCGTTGGCTTCTGGCGCGTCGGATACCCACGCCGTGGCGACGTGCAGCCAGACGGCGTCCTCGCCCGCCCCGTGGAACCGGGCGAGGACCTTTCGTCCCTGGCGTACTGCTTCACGGGCTTCAGGGACCTGGCCTGCCCAGGCCAATGCCAGGGCATGCAGACCGACGGCTGCGACGGTGTACCTGCTCGGGTTCTGGAGTTCCGCGGCAGTGAGCGTGGTCTCAGAGGAGCTCAGAGCCTCGTCGACATGCCCGGACAACAGCAGTGCCCGCATCCGGCAGTTGGACATCGCAGTCTCGTCAATGGCACAAATCTGGAGGTAGGGGTCCTCCACAAGCGAGCCGAGCGTGGTGGGGATGTCGTGCAGGGGCTCCCCCATGGATGCGAGGCGCCCCTCCCAGCCGAAGATGGAGGATTCCAGCTGAGCGCGCACGATCCGCAGGCCCACCGGAGGATCGCTCATGGAAGGGTCGGACTGTGTGGCTCGGAGCACCGCACGCGGCGTCAGGGAGTCCCCGGAGAGCCCGCATGCCCGGGCAAGGGCCAAGGCCAGGGCTGGGTCCTTCCACAGGTCGGCCTGGGGCATCCGTTCCATCCAGCCGACAAGCTGAGCTGCCTGGCCACCCCGGAGTTTCGACCCGGAGACTTCCCTCAGCAGCGCCGCAACCCGCGCCCCGTCACCTGCGCGAAGACCCGCCTCCACCGCAACGTCGAAATCGCCCCGATCCCGGTGCCAGTCGCTGGCCTCCGCCAGCGTCCGCCGGGCCGCTTCAGGGTCGCGCGCACGCCGCCGCCGAGCCATCTCTCCGGCGAGGATCCTGTGATAGCGGAACAACCTGCGCACGTCAGGGTCTCGTTCCGTGAACAGACTCGCAAGGACGAAGCCGTCCAGCCGGTTGGCTGAGTCCTGTCGTCCCGTGAGGTGGTCGCACAGGTCCGGGTCGAGGCACGGGAGCTCCGCGGTCACCTCGACGAACTCCACGTCCTCAACGGACATGGCCGAGATCACTTCCTCGGCAAGGAACGACTCCAGCTCCACAGAACTCGCCGGCCACGTGGGTACGATCCGCAGGTCTCCTCGATGCCTGCGCAACTCATTGGATGCGAGCCTGACTCCAGTCACCCATCCCTCCACCTGCTTGTTCACCTGCCCGCGCAGCTTCGCGGGGATCGGCCTCTCCGCCCAAGCCTCCAGGGCCACACCAGCCTCCTCATCATCGAGGGCCAGATCCTGAGGGCCGATCACCCAGAGCCTTCCGGCGTGCTGGGCGGTGGACCAGGGCTTGGTGCGCCCGTCGCGGGTACACACAATCAGGGCACTGTTGCTGGGCATCGATTCGGCGAACCGGGCGACCAGCTCGATCGTCGGCGAGGGCCAGGTCCGGATCGGGTCGTCCACCACGATGACGCCGGCAGCGCCGCCTGCGGCAGTCCGGTCCGCGAGCTCCCGGGCAGCCGTGTCCAGGTCCGGGAGGGAGCTGGACACGGTGGGCCGGGCCCACACCACAACGTGGCCGCCCTCCTGGCTCTCCGTCCATGACGTGACCAGGTGCGACTTGCCGAATCCTGCACCGGCGGCGACCAGAACGATGTCAGACTCTTGGATCCGGTCAAGCCTGCTCAACAGGTGCGGCCGATCCAACACCCGCAACCCAGATTCGGCCGCGGCGCTCGATCTGTCAGGAGCCATCCGGTCCAGCCTTACCGCCCCCGCACCCCAGAATGGATCGCGCCACTCCGGGCGGCTCGTTCAGGAACTCCACACGGCAGGACGCTAGTACAGGCCGACCCGGGATACCCACCTATCGGCACCAGTTCCCACGCACGGCCTCAGACGCACGTCGTCGCAGGGTCGCTACTCGCCTGCAACGCCTGCCGCCCTGCAGGCGAAGCGGCCCGGGGACGCACTCCTTGAGTCGCGGTGCCAGCCAGGATCTCGGTCATGGCGCATACAGTGCCGACCCGGGAAGCGGACCTGGCCCATAGTCTGACCTCTATGCCTGACGAAGCGACCAAGCCCGGTTCACCGAGGACGAGCCGGCGGCGGACTGTGTGGGCCGCCGTCGCAGCCCTCATCACGTTCTTGTCGATCGTCGGCCTCTGGTACCGCCAGCAGGCTGACAACGAGGCCATCGTCTCCGCCGCTTCGGCTGGCGGGCTGGTCATCGAGAGCCAGGGGCAGGGCACGTCGCTGACCGCTGTGGGCCGGACCCAGGGACTCGACCAGCCCTGCACCGCGTGGCTGCTCGATGTCCAAGCGGGTGCGGACACCGACGCCTACGCGGCCACCACGGGGCGTTGCGCGGGCATCACCGACTCCGCGACCGTCCTGACGGGTGAGCCGCTCGAAGGGGCCAGCGTCGACTTGAACGCATTCGCGCCGCTCACCACGGCGGTCCTGCCGAACCTGGTCACCACTTCGATCGAGGAGGTCGTCTGGGCCTCGAGCCGCGGGACCGACCTGGCCGTCCTGCGGCTGGGGGCGACGTACGGCGAGCTGGCGGACCAGGGGGTCAGCCCGATCTCGGTCGCCGCACCACCCACAACGGGCGAGCAGATCCTGGTGGCCGGCGTCCCGGTGGACACGGTCCCCTCGGATCAGCAGTACCTGCGGGCCGCGACCTGCGCCGCCGGCCAGCCCGCCGACGTGGTCGAGGATGTCTGGCTCTGGCGCGATCGCTTGACCTCGGACTGCCAGGGGGTCTTCCTGGGGTCGTGGGGCTCCCCCGCGTTCAACCCCGCCGGGGAAGCTGTGGCCATGGTGACCACCACCAGCATCGGGGCGCAGGAGACCACGCACTGCTACGCCGGAGAGCCCTGTGAGATCCAGGACAGCCAGGTCGCGCTCGTCCCCGACACCACCTACCTGGCCCCGGTGGCCGACTTGGGGGCGTGCTTCCCCCAGGGCACCTTCACGCTGGGGGGCCCATGCCCGCTGGAGGACCCCACCGGAGTCGTCCCAGCCTCCGCAGACAGGGTCGCCACACCCGGGACGACGGCCGAGGTGCGCATCGACCGCAGGCTGGCAACCCCAGACCTGGTGTCGGACAAGCAGGGACCCCTCGTCTCAACCGACTGCGCCGACGAGGCGGGCTGGTCGCCTGCGGTGCCTGCCCGCGACTGGGAGCTGGACGTCGCGCTCCCGCAGGAGGGGTGGGTGCTGGTGTGTGTCGGATCGCCAGCACAGGCCACTCCCGTCATCATTGAAGTGACACCGACCGCACCCGACGCGAGCGGGACAGTGGCCTCCACGGAAGCGGTGCCGCAATAGCGCCCCTCAGGCAATTGGTTCGGGCATATCCACTTCGAGGCCCCCGATCCAGACCCGGCGCGGGTTCCAGCCCTCGTCCCACCACACGAGGTCGGCCAGCGATCCGACGGCAATGTGGCCGATGTCGGTCCGGCCCAACGACCGGGCAGCTGCCTCGGTTGTGGACGCGATCACGGTGGCCGGATCCAACCCGGCGGCCACCATCCGCCGGATGGCCTCGTCGAGGACGATCCCAGCCCCTGCGATGGTGCCATCATCACGCCGGCCCAGGCCAGTCTCATCGTTGGCGACTGCCTGGCCGCCGAACATCAGCGGGGTGTGGTTGGGCAGCCCGGCGGTGACGATGGCGTCGGTGACCCCAACAACTCGCCCGGGTGCCGCAGCGAAGACGATCCTCACGACCGCAGGATCCACATGCTGGCCGTCGATGATGGTCCCGATGAAGAACCGGGGATCGGCGAGCACTGCGCCGGGCACACCCGGCTCCCGGTGGCCGAACGGCCGTTGGGCGTTGAACAGGTGGGTGGTCATCGTGGCCCCCGCATCGGCGGCGGCCCACACCTGCTCCGCTGTGGCATCGGAGTGCCCGACCGACACGACGATGCCTCGGTCCACCAGCCGACGGATGGCATCCAGCGCACCGTCACGTTCCGGGGCCAGGGTGACGGTGAGCAGGACCTCGCGCGTCGACTCGTTGCCCAGCAACCGGTCGAGGGCTTGCGGCGAGGGATCCAGCATGCACTCCGCGCGGTGCGCGCCCTTGCGCACCTCCGAGATGAACGGGCCCTCCAGATGGACCCCCAGGATCCGGCAGACCGGCTCTCCCGCGTGCCTGACCTGCGCGGCCCGGGCCCGGTCGAACGCCAGATCCAGCTCAGCCAGCGGGGCGGTGATGATCGTTGGCTCCAGGCTGGTCACCCCGCGGACGGCCAGCCCGCTCAGGACCTCTTCCCACTGAGCTGGGGTGGCGTCGGCGAAGTCGGCGCCGAAGGAGCCATTGTTCTGCAGGTCCATGAGTCCGGGGGTCAGGGCCCCCGATTCCAGGACGATCGTCGGCACGCCGGGGCCAGTCACCCGCTCAGAGACCTCAACGATCCGCCCATCTCGAATCGTCACCACGCCCGGACCAGTGAACTGTCCGTCGCGCAGCATTGCGGGAGCGGAGATCGACACATCACTCATCTCAGGACCTTTCACATTCGGCTGTGCCGTCGGTCGAGCACCTCGGCCACGCTACGCCCCGAGCCAATCCGAAGCCCGCCGCACGGTGCCGCGGCACTGGATACCCATCGGCGCGACACTCATCGCATCCCAGTGCAGTACTCCTACTGGCTGTGAGCATCACGCCCACCCCAGCCAGTCCGAGCCAGCCCTCCGAGCGCGCCGGTTGGGCGCCCCGGCTGTTTGCTGTTTCACTGAGTCGGTGCTGGCGTTCACGGCGGGGATGGTCATCTTCTTCGGCCTGTCCATCCTGCTCACCGGGATGCGCGACGAGGGGGCAGGCGCCCGCAGGTTCATGATCATCATGACCGGGGCATTCTCCGGACTCCTCGCCCTGCAGGTCGTCCTGAGGTGACGAGGGTGCGATCGGCCCTGCTGGAGGTCATTGCCACTGGCCCTCGTGACTGTCGGGGTGCCGACGCGGGCGGGGCGGACCGGTTGGAGGTTGTGTCGGGGATGGAGGCCGATGGGCTGACCCCGGTGCCGTCGACGGTGCGAGAGATCCTGGAGTCCACAGGGCTGCCGATCCGGGTGATGATCCGCCCTCGGGGTGACTTCACTGCCCGGGTGGGTGAGGTGGAGCGGCTGGGTGACCTGGTCGATGACCTCTCTGCCATCGGAGCCCACGGGTTCGTGTTCGGTTTCCTGCGTGCTGACGGTCAGGTCGACCTCGATGCCGTCGCCCACCTGGCCGGGCGCGTCGTTCAGGCGGGTCGGGTGTGGACGTTCCACCGGGCCATCGACCATGCTGTCGATCGAGACCGTGCCTTCGGCGAGTTGGACGCCCTGCCGGGGCTGACGGCGGTGCTGACTGCCGGCTCTGAAGCAGGCGTGACCGACGGCTGGGCGGACCTGCGCCAGCGAGCGGGCACCTCCTGGGGCAGTCGCCTGTTGGTGGGCGGTGGGTTGCGGCCGGAGCATGTCACTGGCCTGGTCCGCGCCGGGATCCGGTCCTTCCACATCGGTTCGGGTGCGCGAGCAACAGGGCGGTGGTCCGAACCGGTTTCGGCCGAGGAGGTAGGGACATGGCGACTGCTGCTGGACCGGGAAGTCGCCGCGGCTGATGCTCGCTGAGCAGCACCACGACCTGCCCAGCTCGCCGAACGCCCGACCCGGCCGGACATCCGGCTGATCGCCACCGATATGGACCGCACCTTGCTGGGGGGTGATGGGGCGATTCACGACGAGTTCTGGCCGCTGGCCGACGAGCTCTTCGCGCGCGGTGTCACCTTCAATGCCCCCAAGGCAATTCCCAAGCCACAGGCCGCAGGTTCGAATCCTGCCGGGGGCACCGTGTGAGCGGTGCAGGGGCGACGGCGTTGTCCGTGAAGGGTCGGGATCGACCCGTCGGGAGCCTGGGCCGGTCTGGTCGTGTCTTCGACGTCCGTACGTGGCTACCGTGTGGATGTGGCCGAAGCTACGTCCCCGGAGCTGATCGCGGCGGTCCTGTTCGCCGCTCTGGTCCTCGCCTTCTGCCTTGTCGCGGGGCTGCTGACCAGGTGGCTTGTCACTGCTCCCCTGGCCTTCGTGGTCATTGGCGCGATCCTCGGGTTCACGCTGGCCCCCGACGGGACCGCCGCGGCGCTGGGGATCAAGGTCCTCGCGGAGATCACGCTCGTGCTGATCCTCTTCCACGACGCGGCACAGGTGCGCCCGGGGCAGATCGGGAACGACCGGGGTCTGGTGGGGCGCCTGCTCCTGATCGGCTTCCCACTGACGATCCTCGCCGGCTACGGGCTGGCTCGCGTGCTGTTCCCCGACCTCGATCCCATGATGGCGCTCCTGCTGGCCGCCGCGCTGGCCCCGACCGACGCGGGCCTGGGCGCTGCGACCGTCCTCAACCCGGTGGTGCCCACCCGGGTACGGCGGATGCTCAACGTCGAGAGCGGACTCAACGATGGCCTGGCGACGCCGATCGTGCTGTTCGCGGTGGCCGCGATCGCCGGAGCGGAGGGCTTGGCGCCCGGGCAGTCGCTGGCGGTCGCCGGCGTCGAGCTCGTGATCGGTGTCGCGGTCGGTGCGGCCGTGGGAGGCGCCAGTGGCCTGCTCCTCGGCTGGTCGCGGACCAGGGGCGACAGCACGGTGAGCAGTCGTGTCCTGGCGGTGCTCATGATCCCGCTGCTGGCGTACGGGTTGGCGCTGGTCGTCTCGGGGAACGGCTTCGTGGCCGCGTTCGTGTCGGGGACGGCGTTCACGGGCTCGGCACGATGGGTCGAGGAGGAGGATCCCCTACGGTTGACGGAGTCCTTCTCCGACCTCACGGCGGCAGCCGTCTGGCTGGTGTTCGGGATGGCCGCCGTCCCCTTCATCTGGCGCGACGTCACCGCTGCCCAGGTGGTCTTCGCAGTGCTGGCGCTGACTGCCCTGCGGATGGTCCCGGTCGCGTTGAGCCTGGTTGGCTCCGGCCTGCGCCCGGTGACCCTCGCCTTCATCGGTTGGTTCGGGCCCCGAGGGCTCGCCTCTGTCATCTTCGGGTTGATCGCGCTGGAATCCCTTGCCCCCGACGCGGGCCTGCGCACCGTCCTGGCCACCATCTCGGTCACGGCGCTGCTCAGTGTCATCGCGCACGGATTCAGCGCCCAGCCCCTGGCCGTCCGGTACGGCACTTGGGCAGCCGACGAATGCCCCGCGGTCGAGATGCAGACGTCCATCGCGGCGCGCACCCGACGTGGGATCCCTGCACCGACACGCGATGATTGAGCGCCGTACGCCGTCCGCAGTCCCGTGAGTGATTCGTCGGGGAGGGGCGTCGACCCGTTCTGCTTCAGCGTCGAGGGGAATCGAGGACCGAGCGCGCGCGCGACAGGTCCTCGGCCCAGACCATGACGCGACGACCCTCGGTGGTGTCCACCTCCCGACAGCGGACGCCGGCCGCGGCCAACTGGGCAACCACGGCGTGCGAGGTCCGGGAGTTCGAGGGGCTGGCGACGGGAATCATGAGCCCGTACTCCTCGGCCGATCCGGCCGTCGGCGGGACCTCGATCAGCGACGTTCCTGTTCGGCTGGCCCACTTCGCAACCATCGCCAGCCCGCCGAGTGCCATGACGGCGATGAAGGGCCCGAAGAGGAAGGAGTAGGAGCCCCAGTTGCTCACGGACACGATTGTGCGCCGGAATCGATGCCCACGCGAGTGGTCGAGCGCCTGGGGCGCGACAGCCGCGCTGGGGTGTGGCTCAGCCCAGCCGGCGGACGAGCGTGATCCCGTGCGCCTCGCGGCCCATGTCCCAGCGCGAGAAGCCCACGTGCTCGTAGAAGGCGATCGCGGCCCGGTTCCGCGGGTCGACACCGAGATGGACCCCGTGGGCACCGGCGTCGTGGAGTCCGGAGAGGAGCTCGGCGATGAGCAGCCGTCCCAGGCCCCGGCCCTGCGCGGCGGGGAGCAGGTCGATGTGCAGGTGCGCTGGGTAGTTGGCCACGACACCCGCCTCGGGGGCTGGCGGCTGGTGGATGGCGTCCACGAGCCTTTGGTCGGCGGCCGTTCGGGGGGGCTGTCCAGGACGGGCCGGGCGGGGGTGGTGCCTGCGCAGGGTGGGCCACCAACTGTCCTCACAGGCGGCCGCGAACGCCACGCTGTCGGGGGTGCCCACCGCGTAGCCGAGGATCTGGCCCTGCTCATCGAGTGCCGCGCGGCCGACGCTGGGCGCGACATGCAGGTAGGGACCGACGTACACGTCCCCCAGCAGGCCGGGGTCCCCATGCAGCGGGGAGGCGTCCCCGCCCGCATCCCCGGTCAGCAGGCATATCCGGTACAGCGCCGGGGCATCGGCAGGCGTTGTTGACCGGAGCACACATCGATCCTGCCATCCACGGACAAGGGCCGGGGCGCCCGCCGAATCGACGAACGCCCGTGGGTGGCCCGGGAGAGGTCAGCTGGCGATGGGGTCCAGAGGGTTCGTCGCCGGGCCGGTCGCGAAGAAGACCAAGGAGGCAGCGCTCACTTCAGGCGGATCCTTGCCTGTGCCGGCGCCCCGTAGCCGACCGCGTTGCGCGCCTGGACCTTGACCACATAGGTCCGGCGCTTGACAAGCTTCTTCGTCCGGCACTTCGTGCTCGTCGCCTTTGCTGCGCACCGTGCGCGCTGCTTGAGCTTCTTCTTGGCGCGCAGCAGGACACGGACGCGGTACTTGGTGACCTCTGCGGTGCCGTCGGGGACCGGCGCCGACCAGCGCACCACGAGCCGTCGATTCTTGGCCTTCACACGCACGGAGCCCGGTGCCCCGGGCGGGTTTGTCGCCCGGTCGACACCTGCTGTGGGCGGGGGCGGGGCGGGGGGCGGGGTGGGCGGCGCGGTGGTGTCCGTGGCCGGGGTCACCAGGGGCCCGCTGACGGGGAGCCCTGTGCACGTGAATGACCCCCAGGCCCGGCAGTCGACCGGGGCGTGATCCAGGCGGGTCAGCGTCACCTGGTCTCCACTATTGGCAAGCAGGCTCGCGGTCCGACCCACGTGCAGCGTGGTGCCGGTGTCGGTCCCAACCCCCATCGACACACGCAGCGTGCCCCCCGCAGCGATCGTGGTCGTTGGTGGGAAGGGGTACTGCGAGCCGCGCCGACCCAACGCGTAGCCGCCGAGTGCAATGGAAGCTGAGGTTGTGTTGCGGAACTCCACGTACTCCCCGGCCGCTGTGTCGCTGCCCGGCGGGTCGTACTGCACGGAATCGATGACGACCCTGCCGACGAGCGGGTCGGTGCACGCACTCGGATCGCAGGGGTAGTGGTACCAGGCCTGAAGGTTGCCGTAGGCGTACCCGGGCTGGGTGTCATGGACGTAGGCGCCGTCACCGTAGAAGTAGTTGTCGGCAGGTGTGAAGTTGGCGAACATGTTGTCCGGACCACCGAAGTAGAAGTCCTGCGGCAGGGGAGTTCCCGGCGCCCCGGAACCACTGTGCACGCGGATGTGGCCGCTCGGGGCCAGGACGGTTCCGGCCGGGACGGTGAAGGTGGTCAGCGAGGAGTCGCGGACCGTCCAGCCGCTGATGTCCAGGGCTGTCGCCCCCTCGTTGACCACCACGACGAACTCGGTGCCCGAATCGCTGCCGATGGGGTCCGAGACGATCCATGTGCGGACCGGGGCCCGGGTCGAGGGCCCGCAGTAGCCCGAGGACCACAGCCCGCGCTGTGCTGCTGCCGCCGCGTCGACAAGGCGGCGGTACTCGAGGTTGTGCGTGTACTCGGGCTTCTCCTCGTCGCCGACACTGTGTGGGAACCACATGGCATGGCCGCTGGCCATCACTGCGCGCCCTGCATCCACCCACTCCCCTGATGGGTCCTGGTAGTAGACCGACCGGGCGAGCCGTCCGCCGGAGTAGTCGTCCTCGACTGAGCGCGCTGACAGGGAGCGCAGCTGCACCGCCGTTCCCACCGGCAGCACGGAGGCGAGGGTGGCAGTGGCCAGGCTGGAGCGGCACTGCTCGCTGGCCGATCCACCGGAGGCGCCGGCCTTCTCCGGGGCCTGGATGCCGATCAGCCGGATGCGGCAGCGGTCCAGGTCGCCGTCGTCGGCCGGCATCGACCCGTCGGCGTTGACCCGCTCGGCGCAGTAGGACCGGGCGCTGGTTGAGCTGGGGGCGATGAACTGGGGATCCCGGGCCGTCTGGATGTCGACGGTCACGGTGTCGCCATCGACGATGTACCGGATGACGCCGGTCTCCCACGTCTGCTCGGGCTGGGGAGTCAGGGCGCTGGAGGATGGCGCGACTGCCGCCAGCCCGCCGGCGAGGAGGGCAAGGGTGCAGGCCACCGAGACCAGTCCCCGACGCGCGTCTGGGCGAGCGAAGGCGCTCGGCCACCACGACCTGCGGTCCATCTGTCCCCCCGGACTCGGCACTCCAGTGCAG
Source organism: uncultured Actinomycetes bacterium (assembly GCA_963697345.1). Lineage (GTDB taxonomy): Bacteria > Actinomycetota > Actinomycetes > S36-B12 > CAIYMF01 > Prado023. Next base: position 24,419 of record CAVONS010000018.1, read on the forward strand.
CGAACGTAGCAGGGCGCAGCGCCATCGAGGCCCTATCAAGGGCCAAGGATGTGGATATCAGTCGGTGAAGGCGATCAGCACCCTGCACACGCGCCAAGTGAGCGCGTGTCGGTGCGGTGGTGTTTCATCTGCCCATGGGTGCGATCTCCGCTGAAGGCCTGGTCAAGGTGTTTCCGAGCCGTTCCGGTGAGGTGCGGGCCCTCGACGGTGTGGACCTCGACGTCCCCACCGGCAGCGTCCTGGGCCTGCTCGGACCCAACGGAGCCGGCAAGACCACCACCGTGCGCATCCTGGCCACGCTGCTCACTCCGGACGCCGGACGGGCAACCGTCAACGGGATCGACGTCGCTGCCGACCCCCAGGGAGTTCGGCGCGCGATCGGGCTGTCCGGCCAGTACGCGGCCGTCGATGAGTACCTGACCGGGCGGGAGAACCTGGTCATGGTGGGTCGGCTGTACCACATGGGTACGCAGGCAGCCGCTCTGCGCGCGAAGGAACTGCTCGAGGACTTCGACCTCGTGGAGGCAGCGGACAGGCCGACCAAGACGTACTCCGGTGGCATGCGCCGGCGCCTGGACCTCGCAGGGGCCCTGGTCGCACGGCCTCCCATCATCTTCCTCGATGAGCCGACGACGGGGCTCGACCCGCGCAGCCGCATCGGGCTCTGGGAGGTCATCGAGGGCCTCGTGGCGCAGGGGACCACCGTGCTCCTGACCACGCAGTACCTGGACGAGGCGGACAAGCTCGCTGACTCGATCGCCGTGGTCGACCGGGGGCAGGTCATCGCGCGCGGGACCTCCGACCAGCTCAAGGCGCAGGTCGGAGGTGAGCGGCTGGCGGTGACCGTCGGCCCGGGGCAGGTGGCCGATGCCCGCGAGGTCCTGGACCGGCTGGCCACCGGCGCCCTCGACGTCGACGAGCACGCGCGACGATTGGTGGCGCCGGTCGCCGGTGGTGCGGCCGCGCTCCTCGACGCGGTGCGGGCCTTCGACGAGCGCAACGTGGACATCCTCGACATCGGCGTGCGCCGGCCCACACTCGACGACGTCTTCCTGCAACTGACCGGGCATCACGCCGAGGAGACCTCAGAAGCAGCATCCACGCCACGCTCGGACACCTCCGGCGCTGGCCAGGCGGAGGGATCGAGCACATGAGCGACCTCGCACAGTCCCTGTCGGACACCGGGACCATCACCCGCCGCAATCTCACCCGGCTGCGTCGCCAGCCCGACTCCATCGTCTTCGGGATCATCCAGTCGGTGATGTTCGTGGTGCTGTTCGCCTTCGTGTTCGGTGGTGCGATCGCGGTTCCCGGTGGGGGCGACTACACCGACTACCTGATGGGCGGGATCTTCGTCCAGACCGTGGCGTTCACGTGCGCGACGACGTGCATCGCCATGGCCGACGACCTCTCCCGGGGCCTGTTCGACCGATTCCGGTCACTTCCCATGTCGCGTTCCGCGGTCCTGGCGGGCCGGACCTTCGCCGACCTCGCGTTCGCCGGCGTCACCACGGCCGCGATGGCGCTGACCGGCCTGCTGGTCGGCTGGCGCACCGACTCCACCGCACTGAAGGTCCTGGGCGCGTTCGCGCTGCTCGCGCTGTTCGCCTACGCGTTCCTCTGGATCGGGGCGGTGATCGGGCTGTCGGTGCGCAGCGTGGAGGTCGCCCAGACTGCGGGCCTCATCTGGCTGTTCCCGTTGACCTTCATGTCCAACGCCTTCGTCCCGCTGGAGACCATGCCGAGTTGGCTGCAGCCCATCGCCGCGTGGAACCCCATCAGCTCGGTCTCGGCGGCCGTCCGGGAGCTGTTCGGCAACACCCCCGCGAGCTACCAGGCACCTGACTACTGGCCCCTTCAGAACCCGGTCCTGGCCTCGGTCCTGTGGTGCCTGCTCCTGTTGGCGATCTTCATGCCGACTGGGGTGTCGCGCTACCGCCGGGCGGCCTCGCGCTGACTCAGGACGACGGGGGTGCCTCGTCGACCTGCGCCTGGCCCGCGGTAGTCGTGCGCGCTCCAGCGTCCTCGGCGAACTGATCGTTGACCGTGGTCACGGTGTCGCGGCGCACGCGCCGACGCCACAGGAAGAACAGGACGATGCCGAACAGCATCGGCTCGATCCACGTCACCACCCGGTAGAGCACCAGTGCCGCGGTGAGCTGCGACTGGTCGGCCGTGGTCGTGAGGGCGAGCATGGTGAACAGGGCGGGGGCCACGAGCGCGTTCTTGCCCGGGATGGGCAGGATGTTGACAACCATGAGTGCGCCGGACGCCAGGAAGATCGCAGCCAAGGAGATGGTGGAGGAGTCCAGGCCGCTGAAGCGGATGGCCAGTCCCAGGACCAGGACGTTGCTCAGGCCCCAGAGGAGGTTCGAGGCGACCAGGGAGGTCCGGTTCTCCTCGATGGTCCCGCGGGTCTTGAAGCCGAAGTCCACCACGCTGGCTTCGAGGTCCTTGGCCGGAGTGCGGTGGAACAGCCTCATGACCTTCGACACCACCGCGTTGATCCATCGCCCGACGGCGTGGGCTGCGGCATCGCTCTGGATGACCTGGCGCAGCAGGAACACGGCCACCAACCAGGCCACAGTCAGCCCGATGAACCATGCGAAGCCATCCGGGGGAGCCACCCCGCCGACCAGCGCGACACCGTAGCCAAGGGCGGGCATGAAGAAGATCGTCACGTAGCGCAGGACCATGGCGATGAGCACGGAGATTGCGGACTGGGCGTCGGTGAACCCGTACGTGCGGTACATCGAGAACCGGATCACGTAGTCACCCGGCGGGGGAATCACGAACGCAGTCATCTGGCTGGTGCCGGAGGACTCGAATCCCTGGTAGAGGTTCAGCCCTGGCAGCGAGGCCTTGGACGCCCAGCCGAGGAAGATCATCACGATCACGCCGGAGATGCCCAGCGCCACGATCTGTGCGGCGTTCAGCGCCTCGAGGGCCGCCGTCACGTCAGCCCAGTTGATCTCGTTGGGCAGGACGACGAAGAACGCGTAGTACAGCAGGGCGATCATGATGACGCCCGCCACGAGCTTCACGAAGCGTTGGTTGCGCACCAACCGCGCCAGCCGGCCCCGTTCCCTGTCGGGAGCATCGTCGGTGGGCTCGGGTTCGTCCCCGGATGTCGAGGTCACCGCGCCTCCTGGCGATCGTGGGCGGCGGGCCGCAACTGGCTCAGCGGGCCCAGCCCCGCGGAGCAGAACGAGGCGATTCGACACTACCAGCGACCATGTGGCCCAGTCCGTCGGCTGAGGGGGCGCGTCGCGGATCAGCAAGGTGATGTCCGGCGAGGGAATCACCACGGCAGTACGCTCGTTGGACACGGAGAAGCGATCGCCTGCGCCCAGCGCGGGCGCACAAGGAGGAGATGTCGTGACGGCGGGGTCCTACCGGCTTGAGCCTGACCGCCCGGAGCTGGGTGCGCCGGTGCTCGTGCATGGGCTGACCGGCTTCATGGACGCCGGCGGCGCCAGTCGCCTCGCGATCGAGCATCTCCTGGAGAGCTGTGAGCACACCAGGGTCGCCTCCTTCGACATCGACTCGCTCTTCGACTACCGCGGGCGTCGGCCCCGCACCGTGTTCAACGCCGACCACTACTCCTCGGTGGCGATGCCCGAGCTCGTGGTCGACGCGGCGGTCGACGAGCGGGGCGAGCGGTTCCTGATCCTGCACGGCTCGGAGCCGGATACGGCGTGGGGTGCGGTCAGTGACGGGATCATCCGCCTGGTCGAGGCACTGGGAGTCCGCCTGGTGGTCGGCCTGCAGGCCATCCCGTGGCCGGCGCCGCACACCCGACCGATCAACGTCACGGTGCACGCCAACGATCCGACGCTCACGGTCGGAACCCAGCCCTGGGTCGGGTCCCTCGAGGTACCCGGCAGCCTTGCGGCCATCCTCGAGCTGCAACTGGGCAAGGTGGACCGCCCAGCGATGGGCTTCGCCGCCCATGTGCCGCACTACCTGGTGCAGGCGGAGTTCCCGCGCGGCGCCCTCACCCTGCTCCAGTCGTTGTCAACGGCGACCGGCATGGCGGTTCCGCTGGAGGGCCTGCGCGAGGTCGCCGAGGAGTCTGACGCCGACATCTCGATCCAGATCGCGTCGAACCCCGAGAACCTCGAGGCCGTCACGACCCTCGAGGAGCAGTACGACGCGCTCATGGCCGGACGGGCCAACGAGCCCATCGGCGGGGCGGATGCATTGGCCACCGACACCGACATCGCGGCGCAGGTCGAGGCCTTCCTCGCCGACCTGGACCAGGGAGACCCCCAGTGAACGGCACCCCGTCGAGGCCGACGGAGGACGCGGCGCCGAAGTTGGCGCTGGGCGATCCCCTTCGTGCTCGGGCCGCGGAGGACACACCTGAGGCCTGGGGCGAGCACGGTGAGTCCGAATCCGATCGCCTGACCCGCTACGAGAATGAGCGCCCTCCGCACCACGGGGGTTGAGTGTCCGCCACTTCGAGACCGGCCCGGACGTCGTGCGCGGTCGCCCGGGTAGGATCTGGGACGCCCACTGAACCCCCACCGTGATCGGAAGTGACTGATGTCCGAGGAGAAGACCGGCATGCTGCAGGGCTTCAAGGAATTCGTGATGCGCGGGAACGTGATGGACCTCGCTGTCGCGGTGGTCGTCGGCGCGGCCTTCACAGCGGTGATCGCAGCCTTCACCGAGTTCGTGATCAATCCCGTCCTTGCCGCTGTGGGCGGCGTCGACACGGGCGGCTTCGGGTTCTGCGTGCGCGCTGGGGACGAGCCCTGCACTGCCGACTCGGCGACGTTCATCGACCTGGGGTCCGTGTTCGCAGTCCTCGTGTCCTTCCTGATCACGATGGCGGTCGTCTACTTCGTGTTCGTGCTGCCCATGAACAAGCTGCGCTCCAAGGGCGAGGTGGAGCAGGAGACCGAGGAGGAGGTCGCGGCTGACGTGGCGCTGCTGACCGAGATCCGCGACCTGCTGGCCGCGCAGCAGGCTGGAACGCCCGGGGGCCGACCCGAGGCCACCTCGACCGACTGATCGGCGACCCGTTCGAGCTCCCGCTCCGCTCGCTCAGGGGCGGGGATGCATGACGAACCCCAGGGTGGCGCGGGCCTGTGCCCCGGCGATGGCCAGCGCGGAGGCCCGGTCGGCGGCCAGCAGGACGAGCGCCCCGTCGGCATCGCCGGCTGGCGTGTCGAGGATGCCCCCGTTGCCGGCGTCGGGAGTGATCACCTCGAGGACGAGGACCCTGTTCGCGACCAGCTCGGCCGAGGCGAATGCCGTGACGTCGTCCAGGCCGGGTCCCGAGGCCGCCAGGACGTCGATGTGCTGGCCGGCCGTGAGCAGTGCGGCGGCACCGGTATCGGGGAATCGCACTGGCAGCGGCATCGTCCCCGCGGGGATCGACCAGGCAGGCGGCGCGGTGAGCCGATGGCCACCCAGCACCTCGCCCCGCGCCACGGGCGCGGCCAGGACCAGGCCGAGCAGCTGCTCGGCGTCGTCGAACGTCGCCTCGGGCAGCACCCCCGCAGGCACGTGCGCCACGACCAGGTCACCTGCGGAGAGCAGTCGTCCCGCCGGAAGGTCCGCCGACGCGACGACCACGGGGTGGGTGGGGGTCGCCGGTGGTTGCAGCGCCATGCCCAGGGTCGCTATGGAGGCGGCGGCCGCCGCACCGGCCAGGACCCGCCGGTGCCGGCGCACCAGTCGTGCAACGCCCGTCCGCGCACCAGTGCGCTGCTCCCCACCCATGGCCGATCCCCTTTCCGCGATCCCGACCGTAGGCCCGAGGGGGGTGGGGGCCGATGTGTTGTCCACAGGCCGCCCGGCTCCGCGGGCCCCGACGAGCCCTCCCCGGCGGGCGTCGGCCGGGAGGAGCCCGACGTGATTAGCACTCAGCGTCATTGAGTGCCAGAATGGTGGCCGCGCAATCGACCAGTGCCAGGAGGGTGTGGATGCCGACCTACGAGTACGTGTGCACCAGTTGTTCCACGCCGCTGGAGGTCGTGCAGTCGATCCACGAGCCCTCGCTCACCGACTGCCCGTCATGTGAGGACGGGCGGCTGCGCAAGGTGTTCGGAAACGTCGGGGTCGTGTTCAAGGGCAGCGGCTTCTACCGCACCGACAGCCGTGGCAAGCCCACGGCCACCTCGCCGGCGGCCGCGAAGACCGAGACGAAGAAGCCCGCCAGCTCGGGGGCCTCGTCAGGTTCCTCGGACTCGACCTCGGGTTCGTCCTCGGGCTCCACATCGGGATCGTCGAGCTCGACAGGCGGATCCACCCCGGCCAAGACCTGACCTGACGAGGGCCCGTCAGTCGCTCAGCTCCAGGAAGCGGGTGGGGGTCAGAACTGCGCTGATGCGCCTGTCGTGGGCCTCGCGGGGGACTGTCCCCCCCGGGAGGACCTCATCGTCATGGACGACCGCAACGATCCGCGCCGGGCGGTTCGGCAGGCCGCTGAGCTCGTGGAGGAGCTGGTCGTAGTAGCCGCCACCCTGCCCGAGGCGCGTCCCGGTCGTATCCACCGCCAGCGCGGGGACCAGGACCAGATGAACGGCCTGCGCGACGAGCCCCCGTGCGCCGGCCGCGATCGACTCGCCGCACGGCACCTCGACCGGGAGCCGTGGGTCGGGTCGGTAGCACCCGTCGTCGGGCGCCCATGCAAGCGCCCGTCCGGGGCGGGGGATCGGCAGCAGGACGGTGCCACCGGCGCCGCGGACGGCTGACCGGATGGCCGCGACGTCAGGTTCGCCGGGCGCTGCGATGTAGGCGGTGATGACCCCCGGGGCAAGGCCACCGCGGCCCCCGTCCACATCGAGGATCCCGGCCGCCCGGGCAGTGTCCAGGAGTTGGGCGCCGATGTGCTGCGCGAGCTGGCGCTGGTGGTCGCGGGCCCGGCTCGACCGGAGACGCGCGCGCAGTGCCGCCTTGGAATCAGCCACACGCGTGATCATGCACCAACACCCACGGTGGGGGAACTCGGCGTTATCGTGCGGGCATGACCACGCTGATCTTCACGGACGGCTAGCGGGATGCGCACCGTCGACGAGCACCTTGCCGAGGTCCTGGCGCACGCCCACCCCCTCGAGATGCTCGATGTCTCGCTCCTGGACTCCCGCGGATGCCTCCTGGCTGAGCCGGTGACGGCACCGTGGGCGCTGCCCCCGTTCGATACCGCCGGTGCCGATGGGTACGCGGTGATCGTCGCGGACGTCGCCTCGGCATCGGCTGAGACTCCCGTGGTCCTGCCGGTGACCGATGTCGTGCCGGCGGGCTATCGCGCCAGCCACGCCATCGCTGAGGGGACCGCCATCCGGATCGGATCCGGGGCGCCGATGCCCAAGGGGGCACAGGCGGTGGTCCGGCTCGAGGTCACCGATGGTGGGACGTCCCATGTCGCGGTGCACAGGCCCGTCCTTGCCGGTGCGGGGATCCGGCGGGCCGGTGAGGATCTGGAGAAGGACCAGACGGTCCTGCCCGCCGGTGCCCTGGTTGGTGCCCGGGAGGTGGCCCTGCTGGCCGCGGTGGGCCAGTCGCGGGTGACGGTGCGCCCCCGCCCACGTGTCGTGGTCATGAGCACCGGGACCGAGCTCGTGGAACCAGGTGCGGCCATGACACCCGGTCTGATCCCTGACTCGAACGGCTACATGCTCACCGCCGCGGCCCAGGACGCCGGGGCGATGGCCTATCGGGCCGGACCTGTGCGCGACGAGCAGCACGCGCTGATGGACACGCTGGAGGACCAGCTCGTCCGCTCCGACCTCATCGTCACCACGGGCGGGGTGACGGCCGGCACCTACGACACGATGAAGACCGTGCTGGCCCGGCTGGGGGCGGTCGAGTTCACGCGCGTGGCCATCTCCCCGGGACGTGCTCAGGGCCATGGCTACCTGGGCCCGGACCACATCCCCATCTTCACGCTGCCCGGCAACCCGGCCAGTGCGTTCGTCGCCTTCGAGGTGTTCGTGCGCCCGGTGATCCGCCGGATGCTCGGCCACCAGCAGGTCTTCCGGCCCCTGATCCCGGCCCGCCTGACCCATCCTGTCGTGGGTGTGCCCCAGGCGCGCACGTACCTGCACGGGCACCTGCACGGCCACGCTGACCAGCGCCTGGTCAGCCCCATCGAGGAGGGTGGCCTGCGGGGTCTGCGCCTGGCCGACAGCCTGATCGTGCTCCCCGAGGACTCCGGGGAGATCCCTGCCGGTGCGGTCGTGTCGGTCATGCCGCTCAGCCGCTCCTGATGACCAGCGTCCCGACGCTCACCCGGCGAACCCCGTCCGGTGTTCTCGAGCTGCGCGAACTACGTCGCAGGGACGTGCGTGCCTGGCGCGAGGTGCGGGCACGCAACGTGGCCTGGCTGGCACCCTGGGAGGCGACCGTGCCACCCCACTCCGGTGAGGAGGTGCCCAGCTTCGGACAGATGGTCGCCCGGTTCCGGGCCGAGGCACGTGCCGGGCGGACTCTGGCGTGGGCGGTGACCCTCGACGGGCGTTTCGTGGGCCAGGTGACCGCGGCGGGCATCACCCTGGGGTCCTTGCGCGGGGCCGCCGTCGGCTACTGGATCGACTCCCGTGTGGCGGGGCTCGGGCTGACGCCCACAGCCGTGGCGATGGTGTGCGACCACTGCTTCTCGGTCCTGAGGCTGCACCGCATCGAGATCGTCATCCGGCCGGAGAACGTCGCCAGCCTTCGGGTCGTGGCCAAGCTGGGCTTCCGGTACGAGGGTTCACGTCCCTCCTTCCTGCACATCGATGGGGCCTGGCGTGACCACGAGGTGTACGCGCTGACCGCCGATGAGGTCTCCGGCCCGATGGTCGAGAGGCTCGCGGCGCGACACGAATCTCCACAGACCGGATTTCCCGCACCCGGTGACCCCAACTGAAGTAGATTCCGGTTCGTGACGGGTCTGATCTATGTGGGAATCATCGCCGTCTGGGCTGTGGTCCTTGTTCCCGCATGGCTTCGGCGCCATGATCACCGCGACCCCGAGCGCTCCGTCGATCGCTTCAGCCGCAGCCTGCAGGTGCTGTCCCAGCGCGATTCCGTCCTCGGCATCCCATTGCACTCGTCTTCTGCCGACGGGCGTGAATCCGGCGAGGAGCGCCCAGATGTCGCCCCGGAGATCCTGCGCATCCGCCGCGAGGATGTGTCCGCGATGGGTGCCCGCGTCTCAGGCATGATCGCGCGTCCGTCCTCGAAGTCCACCCACTCAGCCGCCGCTCGTCGTCGGGTGGTCCTCGCGGTGCTGTCCGTGGGTCTGGTGGTGGTGGCGGGCCTCGTCGCCGCCGGGGTCCTGCTTCCGGTGGCGCTGGCCGCTCCGAGCGTCCTTCTCGTGGCCTTCGTTGCCGCCGCGCGCCATCAGGTGCGCACCGCCCAGCGGCGCCGCACCGTGCGGGGCCAGCACGTGCCGGCCGCCCGGCCCGTGGCCATGCGCCCGCAGGAGCGTGTGCACCCCACCCAGGCTTCACCCACGTGGGAGGCGCGCCCGACCACACTGCCGACCTACGTCACCGCGCCGCCAGCTGCGGAGTTCCCCCGCGTCATCGACACCGCGACGCCCGGCGCCTGGACAGCAGCAGCCATGCTCGAGCGCGCCCAGCAGCAGAAGGCACGCGCCGAGCGGATGGCTGCTGCCAAGGCCGAGGCGATCGCTCGCGCCAAGGCCGAGCAGGCAGCGGCAGAGGCGCGCAGCCGCGACGAGGAGTTCCTCGCGCAGCAGTCCGCGGCATGGCAGGCGCAGGACACCTCGGCCCCGGTCTACCGACCGCGAGCAGTCAACGAGTAGCAGCCTTTCGCGCACTGCGGCCAGGCGTCCTGTCGGCCTTGCAGGCGTTTGGTGGTCGACGTGCGGTCTGGGTACCCTAGGGGGGCTCAAGGGGCTGTAGCGCAGCTGGTAGCGCACCTCGTTCGCAACGAGGGGGTCAGGGGTTCGAGTCCCCTCAGCTCCACAGAACGGCCGAGGGCCCGGGGACGTCCCCCCGGGCCCTCGGCCGTTTCGGCTCACGCGCATCGCTGCCGTTGTCCGGCTAGCCTCACCCCATAGACCGGCAGATGTGAGGAGATGGGATGTCCGAGGACAGGCTGGACCGGATGGGCGCGTTCGATTCGGTGATGTGGGGGGTTGAGCAGGACCCGATCCTGCGCTCGGTCATCGTTGCCATGACGGTCCTCGACACGGAGCCCGAGGTGGACCTGGTGATCGACCGGATCACCCGGATGACGCTGGCCGTGCCCAAGCTCCGCCAGCGCGTGATCGGCAACCCGGTGTCGCCGATCCCACCGCGCTGGGAGTTCGATCCCAACTTCGACATCGCGTTCCACCTCAAGCGCTTCCACGTCCCGGCTGATGGCACTGACCGCCCGCTGATGCGGATCGCCGAGCAGATGGCCGAGCAGGACTTCGACCGGGATCGGCCCCTCTGGGAGATGGCCCTCGTGCAGGGCTGGGACGGCGGGAGATCCGCGATCATCATCAAGCTGCACCACGCCATCACCGACGGCGTCGGCGGTATGGCGATGGCAGCCAGCCTGTTCGACCTCACTCGCGACCCTGCCACCGACCTCGGGCCCCTGCCGGAGGAACCCACCGGGGACGTGCTGGGTGTGGCGGGTCGGATGGTCAACGGCGTGGTCTTCGCCGGCAAGGGAGCGGTTCGGCGCGGCCAGGCGTTGGCGGGTGGCGCGGTCGAGCTGGCCTCACGCGCCGTATCGGATCCCGGTGAGGCAGTCGTGGCGGGCGCAGCGTTCGCCCAGTCTGCCGCGCGCCTGCTCGCCCCGGCTGATGAGCCCCTGAGCCCGTTGATGCACGGGCGCTCCCTCTCGGTCCACATGGCCGTCGTGCAGGTCCCCTTCCGGGCCTTCAAGGCCGCGTCGAAGGCGTCCGGCGGAACACTCAACGACACCTTCATGGCGGCGGTGGGTGGTGGCGTCGCTGCCTATCACGAGGCCCACAACGCGCCGTGTGAGTACGTCCGGGTCAACATGCCGGTGAACATGCGGACCTCTGGGGATATGCGCGCTGGCAACAGGTGGGTGCCGGCCCGGTTCCCGATGCCGATCGACAGTGGCGACGCAGTGACGCGGATCCAGCGTCTGTCGCCGTTGCTCAAGCAGGCACGCACCGAGCCCGCCCTGCTGCTCAGCGACACGATCTATCGTCTGCTGACCGCCCTGCCACAGAGCGCCACGACCTCGATCTCGGCCTCGATGATGAAGGGCTGCGACCTGGCGATCACCAACGTGCCGGGACCGCCCATCGGGCTGTTCGCCTCCGGTGCCGCGGTGCAGGCCATCGTCCCGTTCGCCCCCAAGGGCGGGGCTGCGGCCAACGTGGGCCTCATGACCTACAACGGGACGGCCTACGTGGGCATCAACATCGACACCCGCGCCATCCCCGACCCTGAGGCGTTCGTCGAGGACATCCGTGCGGCGTTCGACGAGGTGCTCGCCATCACGGATCCGCAGGCGCATGCCGTCACCGGGTTGCACTCCGGTAGCGGGACGGCGCCCGCGAAGAAGGCCCCGGCCAAGAGGGCGCCGGCCAAGAGGGCGCCGGCCAAGAAGGCGCCGGCGAAGAAGGCGCCGGCCAAGAAGGCGCCGGCCAAGAAGGCGGCAGCGCCCGCAGGAGGGTCCACACCCGCGTCCTCGTGACCCCGGCTGGACCCGGCGACCGGGATGGCAGGTGGGGCCCGGCAGGAAGCGGCCCTAGCATTGCCGCGTGTCCGTCCTGCTGGAGTCGCCTGCCCCTGAGGCCCGCGTCCCCATCCCGAGGGCGCCCCTGAGCCGGTCGATGCCTTCGCACGGGGTACGGGGCTGGATCGGGCCGATACTCGTCACGGCCCTGGCCGCGGTCCTCCGCTTCGTCAACCTGGGCCGACCCGACGCGATCATCTTCGACGAGACGTACTACGTGAAGGATGCTCTCGCCCTGCTCCGGTTCGGGTACGAGCGCAAGGCCGTCGACGGCGCCGATGACATGATCCTGGCGCAGGACGCCCCCTGGGATCAGCTCGACATCTTCGCCTCCGACCCCTCCTTCGTCGTGCACCCCCCGCTGGGCAAGTGGGTGATCGCGGTCGGTGAGTGGGCCTTCGGGGTGGTTCCGTTCGGCTGGCGGTTCGGCGTGGCGGTGCTCGGCACCCTCACTGTCCTGATGACCGCCCGGATCATCCGCCGGCTGACCCGTTCCGATGTGGTGGGTACCGTGGCGGGCCTCCTGGTCGCGCTGGATGGCCTGCACATCGTGATGAGCCGCTCGGGCCTGCTGGACATGAGCCTGCTGTTCTTCGTCCTTGCCGCGTTCGGCCTGCTGCTGCTCGACCGGGATGCCGCTCGACGCCGGGCGCAGGTGTGGCGGGACCGCTGGGAGGACAATCCGATCGTCCTCGGACCGCGCTTGGGTGCCCGGCCCTGGCGGATCGCCGCCGGTGTGGCCCTGGGCCTGGCGTGTGGGGTCAAGTGGAGTGGTCTCTGGTACGTCGCCCTGTTCGGGCTCCTCACCGTCTACTGGGACCTTCAGCTGCGGCGCGAACTGGGCGCAACTCGCCCCGTCACCGCGGTGCTGACCCGCGATGCGCTCCCCGCGTTCGTGAGCATCGTGGGGGTCGGCCTCCTGGCCTATCTCACGACGTGGACGGGCTGGTTGATCACCGATGGCGGCTATGACCGCGACTGGGCTGCCGCACATCCCGGGCTGCCGTTCATCCCCGATGCACTGCGCTCCCTGGCTGAGTACCACCGAGCCGCCTGGACGTTCCATGTGGGCCTGGACTCACCACACGCCTACAAGTCCAGCGCGTGGTCGTGGCCGGTCATGTCGCGCCCGACGTCCTTCCACTACGAGGCACCGGAGGGCGCGTGCGGGGCAGACCGCTGCTCCGAGGAGGTTCTGGCACTGGGCAACCCGATCATCTGGTGGGCGGGCCTGCTCGCGATCGCGCACAACGCCTGGCGCGCGGTGGCCGGGCGCGACTGGCGCAGCAGCGCCCTGCTCGTGGCCTACCTGGCCGGGTGGGTCCCGTGGCTGGTGTTCCACGGGCGCACGATCTTCACGTTCTACGCCGTCCTGCTGGTTCCATTCCTCGCGGGCATGCTGGCCATCTCGCTGGCAAGCCTGGCCGGGGGCCCGGATGCCAGTGCCCCGCGCCGGCAGTGGGGCATCGCGGCCGCAGGCGCCTTCCTCCTCCTCGTGGTGGTCGCGACCTGGTTCTTCCTGCCCATCTGGACCGGCGAGGTGATCCCGTTCTCGCAGTGGGACCTGCGGATGTGGATGCCGACCTGGGTGTGAGGCTCAGTGCGGCTTGTGCGCCACGACCGCATCGAAGACCGAACGCTTCGGGGTCCCGGTGATCTGGGCAACCATGGCGATGGCCTCCTTGCGCCCCACCCCTTGGTCCTCGAGGGCCGCGACCCGCGCCGCGAGACCGGCCACGTCGGGGCCGCTTTGGTCGGCTGCGGGGGCGCCCTGCACCACCAGCGTGATCTCACCCCGCACCCCCTCTTCGGCCCACCTGCTCAGGGCGCCCAGGGAGTCACGCACGATCTCCTCGTAGGTCTTGGACAGCTCCCGGCAGACCGCTGCCGGTCGGTCGGCGCCGAAGGCCCCAGCCATCTCGACCAGTGTGGCCGCGAGCCGCCGTGGTGACTCGAAGTAGACCTGGGTGCGCGGCTCGTCGGCCATCTCGGCCAGGCGGACCCGGCGCTCGGCCGGTCGGCGCGGGACGAAGCCCTCGAACGTGAACCGGTCGCAGGGGAGTCCGGACACCGCCAGGGCCGTGGTCACCGCCGACGGACCGGGGATGGAGGTCACCCGGTGGCCCGCATCCAGTGCAGCCCGCGCCGCGCGGTAGCCCGGATCGCTGACCGAGGGCATGCCCGCGTCGGTGACCAGCGCCACCGTCCCGCCCGCACCCAGGACGTCGAGCAGCCGGGGCAACCGCTCGCGTTCCACGTCCTCATAGAAGGACACGACCGGACCCTCCCGGCGCACGCCCAGGTCTGACATGAGCCGCCGGAGCCGCCGGGTGTCCTCGGCGGCCACGAGGTCCGCCGAGGCGAGGATCTCCACGAGGCGCGATGAGGCATCGGCCGGGTTGCCCAGCGGGGAGCCGGCCAGGACCAGGACCCCCTGGCCGGTCCGGTCGTGCACAGCACCGTCGGTCATCTCGGCGGGCTGATCGGCGGGCGGACGATCCTCGGCGGGCATGTGCCCATCGTGCCGCACCGGACGATCGAGGAGGCGGTGCTCCGCGCCCAACTAGAATCTCCCCATGAGCCCGACCGGCAAGGCCTTCTACGTCACCACACCCATCTACTACGTCAACGACGCCCCGCACATCGGCCACGCCTACACCACGGTGGCCGCCGACACGATCTGCCGGTGGCACCGCCAGCGCGGCGAGTCGGTGTGGTTCCTCACCGGTACCGACGAGCACGGGGAGAAGGTCCTGCGGACCGCCGAGGCCGCGGGTGTGACCCCCCAGGAGTGGGCCGACCGGCTCGTGGCCGAGCACTGGAAGCCGGTCCTGGCCACCCTCGACGTCGCCAATGACGACTTCATCCGGACCACGGAGCGGCGCCACGAGGTGAGGGTCCAGAAGTTCCTGACCCGGCTCAAGGACGCCGGGCACATCTACTCCGGCGACTACGAGGGCCCGTACTGCGTGGGCTGCGAGGAGTTCAAGCTGGCCGGGGACCTGCTCCCGGGCACCGGGGAGTTCGAGGGGCAGATGCTGTGCCCGGTCCACAGCCGCCCCGTGGAGATCGTGTCGGAGACGAACTGGTTCTTCCGGCTCTCCGCCTTCGCCGACCCCCTGCTGGCTCATTACGAGCAGCACCCGGGTGCTGTGGCCCCGACCAGCGCGTACAACGAGGTCACGTCCTTCATCCGAGGTGGCCTGCAGGACCTGTCGATCTCCAGGTCGAGCTTCGACTGGGGCATCCCGGTCCCGTGGGACACCTCGCAGGTGGTCTACGTGTGGTTCGACGCGCTGCTCAACTACGCGACCGCCGTCGGACTCGGCGACGAGGAGCCGATGCCCGGTGCGGCCACCTTCGCCTCGACCTGGCCCGCCGACATCCATCTGGTGGGCAAGGACATCCTGCGCTTCCATGCCGTGATCTGGCCGGCGATGCTCATGGCAGCGGGGCTGCCCCTGCCGGGCCAGGTCTACGCCCACGGATGGCTGCTCGTCGGCGGCGAGAAGATGAGCAAGTCCAAGCTGACCGGCATCGCCCCCGAGCAGATCATCGACCACTTCGGCGTCGACGCCTTCCGGTACTACTTCCTGCGTGCGATCCAGTTCGGCCAGGACGGCTCGTTCTCGTGGGAGGACATGTCCGTTCGCTACACCGCCGAGCTCGCCAACGGCCTGGGCAACCTCGCGTCCCGGGCCACGGCGATGGTCGGCAAGTACTTCGACGGGGTGCTGCCGGCGCCGGCGGCCTCCGCGAATGCCGACCTGGCACTGGCCGATGCGCTGCTCACCGCCGTCCAGGACGCGGACCGTGCGTACTCCAAGCTGGACTTCACCGCCGGGATCGGCGCGGTCAAGGTGTTCGTCGACGCCGTGAACCTGTACGTGACCGAGCAGGAGCCGTGGGTGCTGGCCAAGCGTGCCGACGAGGACCCGGTCGCCAGGGAGCGCCTGGCCACCGTCCTGTACACGACGTGTGAGGCGCTGCGGGCCATCGCCGTCCTGCACAACAGCGTGATGCCCCGCGCGATGGGCACCCTGTGGGAGTCGATCGGCGCAGCCGAGGGCCTCGGCCCGATCGCCGACCAGAGGATCGCCGACGTGAGTCGTTGGGGCCAGCTGCCACCCGGGGTGCGGGTCACGAAGGGTGCCGCCCTGTTCCCCCGGCTGCCCGAGGAGCCGGCCGGTGCCTGATCCCCAGGGCTCGCAGAAGCGGCCCCCGCTGCCCGAGCCGCTGCCCCGACCGGTCATCGACTCGCACTGCCACATCGACATGCGTGGCCAGGACGAGGAGGCGCTGAGCCCTGCCCAGGCGGCATCCAGCGCCGAGTCGGTCAACGTGACCGGGATCGTGCAGGTGGGGTGTTCCATCCGGGACCTCGCCACGGCGGTGGCCATGGCCGAGGAGCACCCGAGCATCGTCGCAGCCATCGGAATCCACCCCAATGAGTCTCCGCGCCTGGCGGCCAGGGGAGAGCTGGACGCAGCACTGGCGACCGTGGAGGAGCTGGCTGCGGGCTCCGACCGGGTCCGTGGGATCGGGGAGACCGGGATGGACTTCTTCCGGACCCGCGAGCCCGACGGGCACGTGGTTCAGGAGCAGGCGTTCCGGGCGCACATCGACATCGCCCGACGGCTGGGGCGGGCCCTGGTGATCCACGACCGTGACTCGCATGAGGCCGTGATCCGGATCCTGCTCGACGAGCTTGCTGGTGCGGGGCTGCCCGAGGCCGTGGTGTTCCACTGCTTCTCCGGCGACGCCGCCATGGCCGAGATCGCCGCCGAGCAGGGGTGGTACGTCTCCTTCGCCGGGACGGTGACGTTCACGAACGCCCGTGACCTGCACGCCGCCGCGCTCGTGGTCCCGCGTGATCGGATCCTCGTGGAGACAGATGCACCCTTCCTCACCCCGACCCCGCACCGTGGCCGCGTGAACGCGAGCTACCTGGTGCCGCTGACGGTGCGCCGGTTGGCCGAGCTGCGGGGCGACGACCTCGAGCAGCTCTGCGACGACATCTACGCCAACACGATCCGGGCATTCGGGGACTTCGAGTGACCGAGCGGGCTGCACTGCTCGGGCCGGCCGAGGTGCGCGCCCTGGCCGAGCAGCTCGACCTGCACCCGACCAAGACGTTGGGCCAGAACTTCGTCATCGACGCCAACACGGTCCGGCGGATCGTCCGGGTGGCCGGCGTGGGCGCGCACGACACCGTGCTGGAGGTCGGCCCCGGGCTCGGTTCGTTGACCCTGGCGCTTCTGGAGCAGGTGCAGCACGTCGTGGCCGTCGAGGTGGATCCCGTGCTGGCTGCCCAGCTGCCCGACACCGTGGCCCACCGCGCCCCGGAGCTGGCCGACTCGCTGACGGTGGTGCTCGCCGATGCCCTGCGCATCTCGGAGCTGCCGGTTGCCCCGACGGCCCTGGTCGCCAACCTGCCCTACAACATCAGCGTCCCGGTGCTGCTGCACCTGCTCGCGCAGTTCCCAACGGTCGAGCGTGCCCTGGTCATGGTCCAGCTGGAGGTGGCCCAACGGTTGGCCGCCCCGCCGGGGTCGCGCGTCTACGGTGTGCCCTCGGTCAAGGCCCGGTGGTTCGCCGACGTCAAGCAGGCCGGGCATGTGGGGCGCAGCGTCTTCTGGCCGGTGCCCAACGTGGACTCCGGGCTCGTGGAGCTGGTGCGCACCAACCCCCCGCGGGAGGACGTCACTCGGCTCGAGGTGTTCGCGGTGATCGATGCGGCCTTCGCCCAGCGCCGCAAGATGCTGCGCTCGGCGCTGTCCGGCTGGGCCGGGAGCCACGACCGTGCGATCCGGATCCTCGAGGCCGCGGGTGTGGACCCGACAGCGCGCGGCGAGGCCCTCGACGTGGGCCAGTTCGCAGCAGTCGCTGCGGCCGCCGGGCAACTACCCTGAACCCCGTGAGTACCTTCGTCACGGCCCGCGCCCCGGGCAAGGTGAACATCCAGCTGTCCGTGGGCGGGGTGCGTGATGACGGCTTCCACCCGCTGGCCAGTGTCTTCCACGCCGTGGCGATGTACGAGGAGGTCACGGCTGCGGCTGGCGAGCCGGGGTCGGGGATCGTCATCGATGAGGTGACGGGGCTGCAGGCCGACGAGGTGCCCCGTGACAGCAGCAACCTGGTCTGGCGGGCGGCCGAGCGCCTGGCGGCCGAGCTCGGAGCCCCGGCGCCGGACGTGCGCTTCTCGATCATCAAGGGCGTCCCGGTGGCTGGCGGCATGGCCGGTGGCTCGGCCGACTGCGCGGCTGCCCTGGTGGCGCTCAACGACCTCTGGGGCGCTGAACTGGGCCGGGACGACCTGGCCAGGGTCGGCCTCGACCTGGGATCCGACGTGCCGTTCGCCCTCATGGGGGGTACCGCGCTGGGCCTCGGTCGTGGCGAACTGCTCAGCCCGCTGATGGCCCGTGGCACGTTCCACTGGGTCTTCGCCACGGCCACCCAGGGCCTGTCCACCCCGGCTGTCTACTCGGCGTTCGACCGGCTGGTGCAGGGCCGGCTCGTCCCCGAGCCGCAGGCGGATGCGGCGATCGGCGCGGCGCTCATCGCCGGCGACGCCGCTGCCCTGGGCAGGGTCCTGCACAACGACCTCCAGGAGCCGGCGCTGACGTTGCGTCCGACCCTGCGCGACGTCCTCGAGACCGGCAGCGCCGCGGGCGCCCTGGGCGGCATCGTGTCGGGGTCCGGGCCGACAGTGGCGTTCCTCGTTGCAGATGAGGTGGTTGCCACCGCGGTCAGCGCTGCCGTCGCCGGGCTCGAGCAGGTGCACGAGTGCTTCACGACCAGCGGGCCGGCGCCGGGCGCGCGAGTGGTCCGCCGAGGGCCGTAGCCCGGCCGTTGGGGCCGCAGCTCGGACCTGAACGGCCGGCCGGGTGCCGCCGTCGTGTGGGGTGCTCAGGCCAGCTCGGGGCCGGGGTCGGTGGTGATCGCGATCAGGTCCCCGGACAGTCGGGCCTGGCCGCTGCCTGCCGGGATGACCACACTCGTGCCCATGCCCAGCTCAACTGAACCGTCGTCCGTTGCCAGGGTCCCCGCGCCACCGATGACCGTCAGAACCCGGTATCCCGGCGTGCTCATCAGGCACTCCTCGCCGAGCAGCTCCCAGCGCTGGACCTGGAACTGCGGGCAGTCGACCAGGACCCGTGTCCGCGCTCGAGGTCGGATCTGCTGCCACGGTCCGCCAGTTCGGGCCGCGGCAGGATCGTGTGTCGGGGACACCACCGAGAAGCCCTTGTCCACGTGGAGCTCGCGGCGCTGGCCGTCCAGGCCGACCCGATCGAAGTCATAGAGCCGGTAGGTGAGGTCGCTGCTCTGCTGGACCTCGTAGACCAGCATCCCGGGCCCGAGGGAGTGCACCTCACCGGCGGCCACCATGAAGAAGTCGTCCTGCTGCACCTTGACCCGCACGAGGTGGTCGCTGAGCGTGCCCTGGGCCAGCGCGTCGCGCAGGTCCTGGGCGCTGCCGGCTGTGTGTCCCAGGATCAGCTCGGCGTCGTCAGCACAGGAGACCACCAACCAGCACTCGGCCTTGCCGCGTGGCTGGCCCTCGAGAGCCTGGGCCTGCCGGTCGTCGGGGTGGACCTGGACGGACAGCCAGTCCTGGGGGTCCAGGAACTTGCACAGGAGCGGGAAGTCGCCGTCCTCTGCGTGCCCGGTCACCAGCCCTGCCCGCCAGGCCTGGCGGAGGGTGAACCCCTCCGGGGCCCCCGAGCGGACGTGCCCACTCATCCCAGGCATCCCCGAGACGGCCCAGCACTCACCGATGACGCCGTCGGGGACCGAGGCTCCGAACCACTGGCGCAGGGTCGTTCCACCCCAGAGCCGTTCGGCGAACACTGGCTCGATCACGAGGAGATCGGGCACGTGTTCCTCCCTCTGGTCTCGGCGCGGCCCGCAGTCGGATGTCGGCCGGATGTCTGCCTGTGGAACTCTACCGGCGCGTGGGACTAGCCCAGGATCATCGCGACCCAGGGCGCGAGGGAGATCAATCCGGTGGTCAGGTAGATCCAGATCAGACGGCGGCGATGCGGTGGATGGGCGTTCCAGCGCATGGCGAAGCACAGGGGGAGCAGTGCCAACCATGCGAGCGCGGGGAAGAGGATGAGGATCAGGAACGGCGCCGAGTACATGATCGCCAGGAGGTAGAAGCCGGGGCGGTACTCGTCGTCACCAGATGCCTCATCGGGCCACGCGTAGTCCTGCGATTCCCGCGTCGACGGTTTCTCGTCCGGCCCAGTGCTCACATCACAGCACGCTACCCTGACCGGCCGTCATGGACGGGCTGGAGGCCGGCCGCCTGCCCGACTGCGGTCCGACCTCGTGACCCTCGGCGCCGGGTCTCCGGTCGACTCGTCGTCCACCAGCGGGGCCACTCGACGTTAGCCTTGGGCCCCATGCCCCCCATCGTCGCCCTCGAAGGCGTGCACGTCGTGTTCGCGACGCGTGCGGTGCTGGCTGGAGTCACCCTGGGCATCGAGCGCGGTCAGCGCGTGGGAGTGGTGGGGCGCAACGGCGACGGCAAGTCGACGTTGTTCCGGGTCCTGGCGGGGCTCGCGGAGCCTGACTCGGGTCGGGTGATCCGCACGGGGGCTGCTCGCGTGGTGATGGTGGGTCAGTCCGATGAGCTGCCCGTGGGCGCCCGGACCGTGCGCGATGTCACCGTGGGGGATCGACCCGAGCATGAGTGGGCTGCTGATCCGCGGATCAGGTCGGTCCTCAACGGGCTGCTCGGGGGGGTCTCGGCCGAGGGCTACGCCGATGGCCTGGACACAGGCGTCCAGGACCTGTCCGGCGGGGAGCGACGCCGACTCGCCCTGGCCCGGGCGCTCATCGACCCCGGTGACGTGCTCCTGCTCGACGAGCCGACGAACCACCTCGACATCGAGGCGGTCACCTGGCTCGCGGGCTTCCTGACGGGTCCGACCGCACCGCCGACACTGGCCGTGGTGACCCACGACCGGTGGTTCCTCGACGAGGTCGCGACCACCACCTGGGAGGTGGCCGACGGTTCGGTCTTCCGCTACGACGGGGGCTACGCCGCGTGGGTGCTGGCCCGCGCCGAGCGGGAGCGACGGGCCGCTGTCACCGAGTCCCGGCGGCGCAACCTGGTGCGCAAGGAGCTCGCGTGGTTGCGTCGTGGCCCGCCAGCGCGGACCTCGAAGCCGCAGTTCCGCATCGACGCGGCCAACGCGCTCATCGCCGACGTCCCAGAGCTGCGCGATCGGCTCGCACTGCGGCGGGTGGCCTCGGCCCGTCTCGGGCGGCAGGTCGTCGACCTGAAGGCAGTGGCGCTGCGGGTGCCCGGCGCGCCCAGTGCGGGCTCCCCGGATGCCCCCCCGGGCGAGCGGACGCTGGTCGCTGATCTCACGTGGCAGCTGGGCCCCGGGGACCGCGTCGGACTGTTGGGTCCCAACGGTGCGGGCAAGACAACCCTCGTGCGCCTGCTGACCGGCCAGCGGGAGCCCGATGCCGGCTCGGTGACCATCGGGGCCACGGTCGTCCCCGCGACGCTGTCGCAGACGATCGTGGCCGGTGACCCCGACGACCGCGTTCTGGCCAGCGTCGAGCGCCTGCGCAGGGAGATCGAGATCGGGGGACGCACGGTCACCGCCGGCACCCTGCTCGAGGACTTCGGGTTCGTGGGCGAGAAGTCGATGACGCGTATCGGCGACCTGTCCGGGGGCGAGTTGCGCCGCCTCGAGCTGCTCAAGCTGCTCATCGGAGGGCCGAACCTGCTCGTGCTCGACGAGCCCACCAACGACCTCGACGTCGAGACGCTGGCCGTGATCGAGGATGTGCTGGACACGTGGCCCGGATCGCTGGTGGTGGTCAGCCACGACCGGTTCTTCCTCGAGCGCACCTGTGACGACCTGTACGCCCTGCTCGGTGACGGTCGGCTGCGCCACCTGCCGCGCGGCGTCGAGGAGTACCTCGACCTGCGGTCCACGGCCGATGCCGGCCTGCGCTCCACCGGGGCGGACACCGCCCGGAATGCTGAGCCCTCAGCCGCGACCAGCACGGGGGCCCCCGGGAGGGCCGGGGCGTCCGGGGCGTCCGCGACCGCGACCAGCACCGGGTCCTCCGAGAGGGCCGGGGCGTCCGGGGCGTCCGCGACCGCGACCAGCACCGGGTCCTCCGCGCTGGCCGTTGCGTCCGGGGCGTCCGCGACCGGTACCGGGTCCTCCGCGCTGGCCGTTTCGGCAGCAACCTCGAGGGGGCCGGCAGCCGCGGGAGGCGCGACAGCGGGGGCGCCAGCGCTGACAGGGGCCGCAGCCCATGCGGCGCGCAAGGAGCTGTCGCGCATCGAGGGGCGGATCACGAAGGTCGAGGCACTGCGCGGGAGCCTGCACGCCCAGATGGCCGATGCCCACACCGATCACGAGCAGCTGCTGCGCCTGAGCGCCGAGGACGCCCAGCTGTCCACCGAGCACACGGACCTGGAGGAACGCTGGCTGACCCTAGCCGAATCCCTGGAACCCTAACGGCCCTCGTGCTTCACTTCGGCGTTGGTGCTTCCGGTGGGACGGGAGCAGCGACCGCAAACGGAAGCACCAAGCGCGGTAGGGCGGGCGCGCGTCAGGGCGTCGGGGACTCGAAGTGGAGCAGCAGGTGGCGCAGGCTGGCTGCCAGGTCGGTCTGGTCCGACGCTGTGAGCACCGCGAGCAGGGCGCGCTCCTCGGTGAGCAGGTCGCTGAAGGCGGCGTCGACCAGCTGCCGGCCCTCGTCGGTGAGGGCCACCCACGTCCCACGCCGATCGTCGGCGACGGGCTCACGAAGCACGAGTCCCCGTTCCTCGAGGCGGTCGATCCGGTTGGTCATGGTGCCGCTGGTCACCAGGGTCTCGGACAGCAGCTGGCCGGGGGTCAGCCGGTACGGCGCACCCGTCCGCCGCAGGGCGACGAGCACATCGAACTCCCAGACCGCGAGGTCGTGGGTGGCGAAGGCACGCTCCCGGGCACGGTCCAGCCGTCGCGCGAGCCTGCTGACGCGTGAGAGCACGGCCAGCGGGGCGAGGTCGAGGTCGGGGCGTTCCCGGTGCCAGGCAGCGATGACCTGGTCCACGTCGTCGCCCACGCCGCTCGGCTTCGCCGCGCCCCCCGGGGCCGGCGTCACGGGTGCTCCCGGGTGACGAGGCCCGGATCCGTCTCGAGCCCGGAGACGCCGTTCCACGCCATGTTCACGACCTGCGTGATGACCTCCTCCTTGGAGGGCTCACGGACCTCGGCCCACCACTCCCCGGTCAGCGCCACCATGCCGACGAGCATGTGGGCGTACATGGGCGCCAGCTCGACCGGGTAGTCGTAGCGGGTGCACACCACGACCAGCCGGTCGGTGAGGTGGTCAGCGACCTCGCGGATCACGGTGCCGAACGTGCCGCCGCGCTGGTCACCGCGCGGGTGTGGCCGCAGCAGGACCCGGAAGCCATCGGTATGGGTGTCGATGTAGTCGAACAGCGCGGTGGCGGCCTGCTCGAGCAGGACTCGCGGACGGTCGGAGGTCAGCGACTCGGTCATCATCGACATCAGGAGGGTCATCTCGCGGTCCACGACGATCGCGTAGAGGCTCTCCTTGTCACCGAAGTGCTCGTACACGACAGGCTTGGAGATGGTGGCTGCGGCGGCGATCTCCTCGATGCTGGCACCGTCGAACCCGCGCTCGGCGAAGATCGCCCGGCTGACCTCGATCAGCTGGGCGCGGCGCTCCAATGCGCTCATCCGAACCCGAGCCTTGGTGGGCTGTGTGCTGGCGGCCATGGCCCATTGTCACCCGAGGACGGTCGCGTAGGCTTGCGCCACCGCCGATCCCGGTTCGTCCAACGGCAGGACAGGTGCCTTTGGAGCACTCAATGGGGGTTCGAGTCCCTCACCGGGAGCCATGTGGCCGAGCTCACCCGAGCCGGCCTGAGACCTCTCGCGAAGGGCCCGCCGTGACCGACTCCGCCCGCCCCGTCAGCGCTGTCATCATCCTCGCCGCAGGTGAGGGCAAGAGGATGAAGTCGGCGACGCCCAAGGTCCTGCACGAGATCGGTGGGCGCACCCTGGTCGGCCACGCCGTCGCGGCCGCCGATGTCCTGGCCGCGCAGAGACTCGTGGCGGTCATCGGGCACGGGCGCGACGCCGTGGCCGCGCACCTGGCGCAGGTCGCCCCGCACGTGCGCACGGCCGTCCAGGACGAGCAGCTGGGCACGGGCCACGCCGTCCAGTGCGCGCTCGACGAGGCCGGCGATGTCACCGGCGGCACGGTCGTGGTGACCTACGGTGACGTGCCCCTGCTGACCGGCGCGACCTTGGCCGAGCTGGTCGCCCAGCACGAGGCGCACGGCAACGCGGTGACCGTCCTGACCGCCAAGGTCGGCGATCCCACCGGCTACGGACGCGTCGTGCGCGCGGGGGACGGCTCCGTCGCGGCGATCGTCGAGCATCGGGACGCCACGGCCGACCAGCGCGCGATCAGCGAGATCAACTCCGGGATCTACGCGTTCGACGGACAGGTCCTCGTCGATGCCCTGGCCCAGCTGCGCCCCGACAACGACCAGGGCGAGCTGTACCTCACCGACGCCCTCGCACTGGCCCGGGCGGCCGGGGGTCGCGTCGCGGCGCTGGTCACCGACGACGTCTGGCAGACCGAGGGTGTCAACGACCGCGTCCAGTTGGCCGCCCTGCGCCGCGAGCTCAACCGTCGCGTGGTCGAGGGCTGGATGCGCGCCGGCGTCACGGTGGTCGACCCCGCGACCACGTGGGTGGACGTCACCGTCGAGATCGGGACCGACGCCACCCTCGAGCCGGGGACGCTGCTGCGTGGGACCACCAGCATCTCGGCCGACGCCCTCGTGGGACCGGACACCCTCCTGGTCGACTGCGTGGTGGGGCAGGGGGCGCGCGTTGTCCGGACGCATGCGGATTCGGCGTGCATCGGGGCGGGCGCCCAGGTCGGACCGTTCACGTACCTGCGCCCCGGAACGGCCCTGGGGGAACGATCCAAGGCGGGCGCGTACGTGGAGATCAAGAACTCCGAGGTGGGGGCGGGCTCGAAGGTGCCGCACCTGTCCTACGTCGGTGATGCGACGATCGGCGAGGGGTCGAACATCGGTGCGGCCACGGTCTTCGTCAACTACGACGGCGTGGCCAAGCACGCCACCGTCGTCGGGGACCAGGTGCGCATCGGGTCGGACTCGATGCTCGTCGCACCTGTCACGATCGGCGACGGCGCCTACACGGCCGCCGGTTCGGTGATCACCGAGGACCTGCCACCCGGGTCCCTGGGGGTGGGCCGGGCCAGGCAGCGCACGATCCCGGACTGGGTGCTCACCCGCCGGGCAGGCACGGCATCGGCACGGGCGGCCAGTGCCGCGCAGCAGACGGGTCCGGTCACTGACGGCGCCTCCCCGCGGCCCGACTCCGGCGATCGGGAGTAGCGGCGTGCTCGCATTCCACTTCGGGGTCATGGGCTCGGGGAAGTCCGCGTTCGCGCTCATGACCGCCTACGAGAAGGACCGGCCGGATGCGGTCTCGCACCCCAACCGCGCGGTGCTGGCCACCACGATGGACCGTTCCACCGACACCGTCACCTCACGCACCGGAATGGCGGCCCAGGCGATCCAGCTGACGCCCGGCTCAGTCCGGCCCGACATGTTCGATGGTGCTGACACGGTGGTGATCGACGAGGCCCAGTTCCTCACGGCCGACGACGTGGACGTGCTCGCGGGGATGTCCGCGGCCGGCACCGAGGTCATCTGCTTCGGCCTGCGGACCGACTTCTCCTCCGCCCTGTTCGAGGGCGCCCGGCGCCTGCTGGAACTCGCCGACAAGGTCGCCCCGATGGCGATCGAGCCGCGATGCGCGGCGTGCGAACGGCCGGCGGTGATCAATGCCAGGTTCGTCGATGGTCACCTGACGGCGACCGGCGACACCGTGGTGATCGCCGATGTCGCCCGTACGGGCTCAGCACCGGCCCAGGTCACCTATGACCCCATGTGCTACCGCTGCTGGCGGGTCCGGTTGCGGGCCGCGTCGGGCAACAACGGGGCCGGTGTCCCATCCGGGTCCGCCATCGGCAACGATGGGCCCCGTTGATCGTCCCCCAGGAGGACCCCGCATGGCCGGCATGACCCACAAGCCCAAGAAGCACCTGATGCTCTTCAGCGGGCGGAGCCACCCGGCGCTGGCTGACGCGGTCGCCGCGGAGCTCCAGATCTCCCTGACCCCGACCACGGCCTATGACTTCGCCAACGGCGAGATCTTCATCCGCTTCCAGGAATCCGTGCGCGGCGCCGACGCGTTCGTCCTCCAGGCCCACACAGCGCCGATCAACAAGTGGATCATGGAGCAGATGATCATGGTCGACGCGCTCAAGCGCGCCTCGGCCAAGAGGATCACCGTGGTGGTGCCCTTCTACGGCTACGCGCGCCAGGACAAGAAGCACCGGGGGCGCGAGCCGATCAGCGCCCGCCTGCTGGCCGACCTGTTCAAGACGGCCGGGGCCGACCGATTGATCTCCGTGGACCTGCACACGGCACAGATCCAGGGCTTCTTCGATGGCCCCGTGGACCACCTGTTCGCGCTCCCGCTGCTGGCTGACTACATCAAGGACAAGCTCGAGGGTCAGCCGATCACGGTCGTGTCCCCGGACGCCGGTCGTGTGCGGGTCGCTGAGCGCTGGACCGACGTCCTGGGCGCTCCGCTGGCGATCATCCACAAGCGCCGCGACCCGGACGTGCCCAACCAGGTGCGCGTGCTCGAGGTGGTCGGCGAGGTGGAGGGCCGCACGTGTGTGGTCGTCGACGACATGATCGACACCGGCGGGACCATCGTGAAGGCGGCCGAGACCCTGCTCGAGCAGGGGGCCAGGGACGTGGTGGTCGCGGCCACGCACGGGATCCTGTCCGATCCCGCTGCGCAGCGGCTGGCCGACTCGCCCATCTCCGAGGTCGTGGTCACCGACACGCTGCCGATCACGGCCCAGATCGACAAGCTCACCGTCCTGTCGATCGCCCCCCTGCTGGCGACCGCCATCAAGGAGGTGTTCACCGACGGATCGGTGACCCGCCTGTTCGATCCGACGCCGAACGGCGATCCGGCGCACTGAACCAGCAGGTGGGTGGCCCAGCGGGGGAGGGCATGGTCGGGCAGCTCTGGGCGGCCCCCTCAGCGCGTTTGTTTCCACTGTCCCGGCGGCGGTAGACTCTGCGACATTCCTCGGCGAGGGTGCCCCGCTGCTTCAGCACGTTGCGGAACCGTGATCGACGTGGTGGTGGGTCCCCCTCCAGCCGAAGGACCCATGCCCCACGTCTGAGGAGTTCGTGTCATGTCTGGCACCCAGGTCAACATTTCCGCCGTCAAGCGCAGCGATTTCGGCAAGGGCGCTGCCCGTCGCCTTCGGCGCACAGGGATGGTCCCGGCCGTGATCTACGGTCACGGAACCGATCCGGTGCACGTGGCCCTCGACGGCCACGACCTGGCCATCGCCCTGCGCCAGCCGCGCGTGGTCTTCGACCTCGAACTCGATGGAACCGAGTACGTGTGCGCCCCCCGCGACGTCCAGCGCGACGTGGTCCGCCAGATCCTCGAGCACGTCGACCTGGTCGTGATCGACAAGGCTGAGGCCAGGGCCCGCGCCGCCGCCGCCCAGGCGATCGCCAACGCGACCGTCGCCGCTGAGGAGGCCGGGGTCGATGTCGGCTCGGCCGTGGAGGCCATCGAGGCCGCCATCGCCGCCGGTGAGGACCCGGAGGCTGCTGCGGCGGCCGCGATCGAGTCGGCCGTCGAGGCCCAGCACGCCCTTGAGGACGCCCAGGCCGCGACGGCCGAGGCAGAGGCAGAGGCAGAAGCGGCAGAGGCAGGCGAGGGGGCCATCGGTGCGACTGCCGACAGCGCTGACGCGGCTGACGAAGAGGCCTGATCCGGACTTGTCCGACGCGCCCTGGTTGGTGGTCGGGCTGGGCAACCCCGGCTCGCGGTACGCCGACACACGGCACAACGTCGGTGCGATGGCGGTCGAGGCGCTGACGGGATCCCTGCAGGGGACGCTGTCGACGCATCGCCGCTGTCGCGCTGAGGCCTACGAGGGTCGGTTCGGGCCGCTGGGCCACGGTGCGACGCGGGTGATCACGGCGCGCTCACGAGGGTTCATGAACGAGTCCGGCGGGCCCGTCGCCTGCCTGATGGACTTCTACAAGGTGCCGTTGGAGCAGGTCGTGGTGCTCCACGATGAGCTCGACCTCCCGCTGGGTGGGTTGCGCCTGAAGCTCGGTGGCGGGGACAACGGGCACAACGGGCTGCGCTCGATGCGCCGGTCACTGGGCAGTGGCGACTTCTTCCGAGTGCGGCTGGGCATCGGTCGTCCGCCCGGTCGGCAGGACCCCGCGGAGTTTGTGCTGCGACCCTTCGCGACCTCTGAGCTGACCGAGGTCGACCTGCTGCTCGCCGACGCCGTGGACGCCGTGGAGGCTCTGGTGCGCCAGGGCCTCGACGAGGCGCAGAACCGCTTCAACCGCTGAGCCCCACGTCCGCGCCCTCCATGACAGGATTCGCTCGTGCCCACTGATGCCGAGTTCGCTGCCGAGATCGCCAAGGAAGCCGGGCGTGCCCTGCTGGAGCTGCGTGCCGGCTTCGGCGAAGTGGGCGATGAGACCCGACGCAGGGAGCTCAAGGACGCCGGTGACCGGGTCGCCCAGGGCATCCTGTCCGAGCGGCTGACCACGCAGCGCGCAGCGGATGCGGTGCTCTCGGAGGAGGCCGTGGATTCCGACGTCCGACTGTCCGCGGATCGCGTGTGGATCATCGATCCCCTGGACGGCACGCACGAGTACTCCCAGGGTCGCACCGACTTCGCGGTGCACGTGGCGCTGTGGCAGCGTGCGTCCGGGGAGGGCGGCGGGCTCACGGACGCGGTCGTCGACGTGCCCGCGCTCGGCGAGGTCTGGCGCACCGATGCGCCTCGGGCGTTACAGCCGCTCCCGGCCAACCGCGCTCTGCGGATCGTGGTGTCCAGGTCGAGGCCGCCGGCGGGGCTCACGCGGCTGCTCGAGGACGTCTCGGTCGACCTGGCCGATTCCGGCGTCACGTCGCGGGGCATCGAGGCCGCCAACGTGGGGTCGGTGGGCGCCAAGCTCGGCGAGGTCATGGCCGGGCGCGCCGAGGCCTACCTGCACCCCGGCGGACTCAACGAGTGGGATCTCGCAGCCCCCCAGGCATGCGCCGTGGCCGCCGGATTCGTCGCCCTCGGCCCGGACCAGCCGTTCAACCAGATGCCCCCCAAGGCCGGCCCGGTCCTGATCTGCCACCCCGCCCTCGTACCAGCCTTCACGGCCAACTGGCGCTAACCCGCCCCCCGCCCCCCGCACCCCCGCCCTCCGCACCCCGCACGCCCGGCGATTTGCGGCAGGTTTCGGACGGCAAGCGCGACCTGATCCAGGATCCCGGCGGGGTTTTGTCCTGAACCCTGCCGCAAATCCCTGGAGGCCACCCCCTGCGCACGTGGTGTGGCGGGGGCGGGTAGGGGGCGCTTGGCTGGCTGAGGGTGGCTGTTCGCGCGAAACCTGTCGCAACCGCGGGTTGGGGGGTGGTGGGCGGGGTGGGAGAATGGGGCCGACCATGGATCTCTCTGGACTTCTCCCCGGCCTGCTCGAGGACCCGACGTTCGCACGCGCCGTTCGCGCTGAAGGCCCGCATGGGTCGATCGTCACGCCCGACGAGGCGATCCCGTTCCTCGCCGCCGGCATGGCCCGCCGCCGTCTCGTCCTGGCGGTCACGGCCACCACGCGGCAGGCCGAGGATCTCGCCGCCGCTGCCTCCAGCCTGATCGGCCCGAACCGCGTCGCTGTCCTGCCGGCGTGGGAGACGCTGCCGCACGAGCGCCTGAGCCCCAGCTCGGACACGGTCGGTCGACGGCTCGCGGTCCTTCGCCGGTTGGCCCACCCGGACGCGTCCGACGAGACGATCGGCGTGCTCGACCTGGTCGTGGCCCCGATCCGCGCACTCCTGCAGCCGATCGTGATCGGCCTGGGTGACGTGCTGCCCGTCTCGGTACGCCCCGGCGACGAGGTCGCCCATGACGAGTTGGCCGAGACGCTGGTCAACATCGGGTACGCCCCGACCGACCTGGTGGAGAAGCGCGGGCAGTTCGCGATCCGCGGCGGCATCCTCGACGTGTTCCCGCCCACCGAGGAACATCCGCTGCGCGTGGAGTTCTGGGGCGACGACGTCGAGGAGATCCGCTACTTCCGCGTCTCGGACCAACGCTCCCTGGAAGCCGCCCGGCATGGCCTGTGGGCGCCGCCCTGTCGCGAGCTGCTGCTCACGCCGGCGGTGCGCGAGCGGGCAGCCGCGCTGGCCGATCAGCACCCGGAACTGGCCGACATGTGCTCCAAGCTGGCGGAGGGGATCGCGGTCGAGGGCATGGAGGCACTGGCGCCCGTCCTCGCTGACGGGCTGGAGAGCGTGGTCGATGTGGTCGCGCGCAGCCAGACGAGCAGGGCTGCGCCGCTCGTGCTCCTCTGCGACCCGGAGCTGGTCGCGACCCGCGCCCATGACCTGGTGGCCACGAGCAACGAGTTCCTCGAAGCCTCGTGGCACAACGCGGCCGTGGGCAACACCACCCCGATCGACCTGGGCCCGGCGACCTATCGGACCATCGACGAGGTCCGCTCCACCGCCGACGCACTCGACGTGGAGTGGTGGACCGCCGGCCCCTTCGGGATCGACGAGGACGCGATCACCCTTCCGGTTCGGGCGACCCCCGCGTACCGCGGCGACGGTGCCGCACTCGTGAAGGACCTTCGGGTGGCTCTGGGCGAGGGTCGCCGCGTGGTGGCCATCACCGCCGGACACGGCTCCGCCCAACGACTGGCCGAGCAGCTGGGGGCCGCCGATGTGGCAGCCCGGCTCGCCCCGGGGATCACCCGCTGGCCCCCGGCCGCCGGGGTCGTCACGGTCAGCACCGGGCGCCTCGATCGCGGCCTGGAGGCCCCCGGCCTGCTGATCGTCACCGAGACCGACATCCGCGGCCAGAAGGGCTCGACCCGGGACATGGCCCGGATGCCCTCGCGCCGGCGCAACACGGTGGACCCGCTGCAGCTGGCCGCAGGTGACTTCGTGGTCCACGAGCAGCACGGGGTCGGGCGCTACGTCGAGATGACCCAGCGCACGGTCGGCGGGGCGACCCGTGAGTACCTCGTGCTCGAGTACGCCCCGGGCAAGCGCGGCCAGCCGCCCGATCGCCTCTACGTGCCGACCGACCAGCTCGACCAGGTGACGCGCTACGTCGGCGGCGAGGCGCCCAGCGTGCACCGGCTGGGAGGCGCGGACTGGCAGCAGACGAAGACCCGGGCGCGCCGTGCCGTGCGCCAGATCGCCGGCGAGCTGGTCAAGCTCTACGCCGCGCGGCAGCAGGCCGTCGGCTACGCGTTCGGCCCCGACACCCCGTGGCAGCGCGAGCTCGAGGACGCCTTCGCCTACGTCGAGACACCCGACCAGGACTCGACCATCAACGAGGTCAAGGCCGACATGGAGCAGGCGACGCCCATGGATCGCCTCGTGTGTGGTGATGTCGGCTACGGCAAGACCGAGATCGCGGTCCGCGCCGCGTTCAAGGCTGTGCAGGACGGCAAGCAGGTCGCGGTCCTGGTGCCCACGACGCTGCTGGTCCAGCAGCACTTCCAGACGTTCTCCGACCGGTACTCCGGCTTCCCCGTCAAGGTCGCTGCGCTCTCGCGGTTCCAGACCGACAAGGAGGCTCGCGAGGTCCTGGTCGGCCTGGCCGACGGGACCATCGATGTCGTCATCGGCACTCACCGGCTGTTCAGCAGCCAGACGCGCTTCAAGGACCTCGGCCTGCTGATCGTCGACGAGGAGCAGCGCTTCGGCGTCGAGCACAAGGAGCACATCAAGGCCCTGCGGACCAACGTCGACGTCCTGACGATGTCGGCCACCCCGATCCCGCGGACGCTGGAGATGGCGGTCACCGGCATTCGTGAGATGTCGACCATCCTGACCCCGCCTGAGGAGCGCCACCCCATCCTGACCTATGTCGGGGCCTACGACCCGAAGCAGATCTCAGCGGCGATCCGCCGTGAGCTGATGCGCGACGGGCAGGTGTTCTTCGTGCACAACCGGGTCGAGTCGATCGAGCGGGTCGCTGCGAAGCTGCGCGACCTGGTGCCGGAGGCGCGGATCACCGTGGCTCACGGCCAGATGAACGAGCACACCCTCGAGTCGCTCATCGTCGACTTCTGGGAGAAGCGCTCCGACGTGCTCGTCTCGACCACGATCGTCGAGTCCGGCCTGGACATCCCCAATGCCAACACGCTGATCGTGGACCGCGCTGACGCGTTCGGCCTGAGCCAGCTCCACCAGCTGCGGGGCCGGGTCGGCCGCGGCCGTGAGCGCGCCTACGCGTACTTCCTGTACCCGCCGGAGAAGCCGCTGACCCAGACCGCCCACGATCGGTTGGCCACCATTGCGGCCCACACCGACCTGGGCGCCGGCATGCGCGTGGCGATGAAGGACCTGGAGATCCGGGGGGCGGGGAACATGCTCGGCGGCGAGCAGTCGGGCCATATCGCCGACGTCGGCTTCGACCTGTACGTCCGCCTCGTCGGAGAGGCCCTGGCCGAGTACCGCGGGGACGCGGGCGCGGAGCTGGCCGAGGTGAAGGTCGAGCTGCCCGTCGATGCCCACATCCCGCACACCTACGTCACCGGCGAGCGGCTCCGGCTGGAGGCCTACCGCCGGATCGCGGGGGCCAGTGACGATGCCGCGATCGACGAGGTCGTCGATGAGCTGCGCGATCGCTACGGACCCCTGCCCGAGCCGGTCCAGCGGCTGATCGAGGTGGCCCGCCTGCGCGCGCTGGCTCGCTCCGCGGGCGTCAGCGAGGTGGTCATGGCAGGCCCGCACGTGCGCTTCGGCGGGGTTGACCTGCCCGAGTCACGGCAGCTGCGCCTGCTTCGTCTCTACAAGGGCACACAGGTCAAGCCGGTGACGCGCACGATCCTGGTCCCGCGCCCCAAGCCGGCCACGATGGGTGCTGCACCCGTGATCGACGCTCCCCTCGTAGCATGGGCCCGTGAGGTGATCGGCTCGGTCATCCTCGAACCGATCGGAGTCAAGTGATGCCTCGACGCGCCATCGCCCTGGGTTTCGGGGTCCTGCTCCTGGCCGGATGCTCCACCCAGGGGGCCGGGCAGTCCGTCGTGCTCGACTCCGGGCAGGCGGCCGTGTCCAGCGAGTTCCGGGTCCCCCAGCAGGAGATCGCCGATTCCGTGGGTGCTGTGATGGCCGGGCTCAACCAGCCGCCAGGTGAGCCGCCGCCGGGCCTGGCCACCGCGGCCACGGAACGGATCGTGCTCAACAGGCTGATCCTCAGCTACGCGCAGGGCAACGGCATCGAGCTGACCCAGACGCAGGTCGAGGCGGGCCTCGAGCAGTTGGTCGTGGACAGCGGGGGCCAGACGGCCCTCAACGATCTCGCGCTGCAGTCGGGCATCCCGCTGGACGAGCTCGAGGACACCATCGCCACCAACCTCCTGGTCACCCGGATCGGATCTGCCCTGAACGCCACCGGTGATGCGGCGGCCCAGGTGGAGTCCGCCCGCGTCGCCCTCTCGGAGTACTCGGCGCAGATCGACGTCGCCGTGGCCCCGAGGTACGGGACGTGGGATGACGAGCAGCTGGCCATCGTGACCGGCTCGGACCTGACCCAGCCCGCTGTCCAGGGCGAGGCCAGCCAGTAGATGACGGCCGTCGGCCCCGGGCCCCGCGACGTACCCAGCCCGAGCGGCACCGCCCTCCTGGAGCTCATCACGGTCATGGACACGCTGCGCTCGCCCGGCGGGTGCCCGTGGGACGCCGAACAGACCCACCAATCGCTGGTCTCCTACCTGACCGAGGAGGCGCACGAGGCGGTTGAGGCGATCGAGACCGGGGACCGTGCGGCCATGCGCGAGGAGCTCGGTGACGTCCTGCTGCAGGTCATGTTCCACTCCCGCATCGCCCAGGAGGATCCCGCCGATCCCTGGTCGATCGATGACGTGGCTGCCGGGATCGCGGCCAAGCTGGTTGCTCGCCATCCGCACGTCTTCGGCGACGAGACGGCCGAGTCGGCTGCCCACGTGGAGTCGGTATGGCTGGCCCGCAAGACGGCCGAGAAGTCCCGCGACTCGGTGCTTGACGGCATCCCCACCGGGCTGCCCGCCCTGCTGCTCGCAGCCAAGATGCACTACCGCGTCACCCACGGCGGGGTGGTGGTGCCCCCAGCGGACCCGGACATGGCACAGCGAGCCGCGCGTGCCCTTGATGACGTGGGCCCCGACGGCGTCGGCGAGCTGCTGCTCGCACTGGCCACGGGCGCACTCGATCGTGGGGTCGACCCCGAATCCGCGCTGCGTGGGGCTCTGCGCAGTCACGCGGAGCGGGTTCGCGGGGTGGAGTCGGGCTCTGCCTGAGCATGCCCGCGGGGTTCTCCGTCAACAGGAGCCCGGCGACCTGAGTCGGTAGTCTGGCGGGGGTGCGGGCGCCCCGATCGCTCGCCGTTCGACCAACAATCTGATGGGAGCATCCTGTGGCAAGTATCGATGTGGTGATCGCGCGCGAGATCCTGGATTCGCGTGGCAACCCGACCGTCGAGGTCGAGGTCGCGCTGGAGGATGGTTCGACTGGCCGGGCCGCTGTGCCCTCGGGCGCGTCGACCGGAGCCTTCGAGGCGTGCGAGTTGCGTGACGGCGACAAGTCCCGCTACCTGGGCAAGGGCGTGCTCAAGGCGGTGGCCAACGTGGAGGACGAGATCGCTCCGGCGATCCTGGGCTTCGACGCCTCCGAGCAGCGCCTGATCGACCAGACGATGATCGACCTGGACGGTACCGCCAACAAGGAGCGCCTGGGCGCCAACGCGATCCTCGGCGTCTCGCTGGCTGTGGCCAAGGCCGCGGCTGAGTCCGCCGGCCTGCCGCTGTTCCGCTACTTGGGTGGGCCCAATGCCTACCTGCTGCCCGTGCCGATGATGAACATCATCAACGGCGGTTCGCATGCCGACTCCGACGTCGACTTCCAGGAGTTCATGATCGCCCCGATCGGCGCCGAGACGTTCGCGGAGGCGCTGCGCAAGGGTGCTGAGGTCTACCACGCGCTCAAGGGCGTGCTGAAGTCCAAGGGCTACGCGACCGGCCTGGGCGACGAGGGCGGCTTCGCCCCGAACCTGCCCAGCAACCGCGCCGCCCTCGAGCTCATCGTCGAGGCGATCGAGAAGGCCGGCTTCACGCCGGGCACCGACATCGCGCTGGCCATGGATGTCGCCGCCCAGGAGTTCTACGGCAACGTGCTCAAGGGCTCCGGCGAGGTCAAGCCGAACGAGTACTTCGTCGAGGGCGTGGCCAAGAGCACCGACCAGATGGTCGAGTACTACACCGGCCTGGTCGCCGACTTCCCGATCGTCTCGATCGAGGACCCGCTCGGCGAGGACGAGTGGGCCGACTGGACCGCCATCACCGCGGCCCTGGGCGACAAGGTGCAGATCGTGGGCGACGACCACTACGTCACCAACACGAGTCGCATCCTGCGGGGCATCGAGGAGAAGACGGCCAATGCCCTGCTGGTGAAGGTCAACCAGATCGGGTCGCTGACCGAGACGGCCGAGGCTGTCGAGGCGGCACACCGCGCCGGCTTCAAGACGATGATGAGCCACCGGTCCGGTGAGACCGAGGACTCGACCATTGCCGACCTGGCCGTCGCGTTCAACTGTGGCCAGATCAAGTCCGGTGCCCCCGCCCGTTCGGACCGCGTGGCGAAGTACAACCAGCTGCTGCGCATCGAGGACGAGCTCGATGACGCGGCACGGTACGCCGGGGCTGCGGCGTTCCCGAGGTTCACCGCCTGACCGTGGGAGGATGAACGGCATGCCAGCCGGTCGTTCATCCTCCACCCGGCGCGACCGGAAGCCCGACTCCCGACGCCCAGTGCTCTCCGCTCGCGCGGGGGCTGCGCTGGGCGTCGTCGTCGTCCTCATCACGATCCTGGCCATCCCCTTCCGCGAGTGGATCACCCAGGGAACCCGGATCGCCGACCTGGAGACCCAGGTGGCCTGGCACACCCAGCGCGTCGCCGATCTCGAGGCAGCCCACAAGCGCTGGAAGGACCCCGCCTACATCGAGGCCCAGGCCCGCGCGCGCCTGCACTTCGTGCGTCCGGGCGAGGTCGGCTATGTGGTCCTGACCGACGAGACGGCCGCGGCCCCGGAGACCACCCAGACCCGGCCGATGGCCGCCGCACCCAAGGGCGGCCCGTGGTGGAGCGCGGTCTGGACGACCGTTGAGCAGGCGGCGGACCCGGAGGCGCAGGCACCTCCCCAGGCGCCCGCCCCCGCCGAGCCGGCGGAGAGCTACGGGCAGTGACTGCCCCCTCGCCGGATTCCGGTGGCTGGCCCGCCAGTGAGCAGGACCTCGGGGCCGTCGCCGCGCAGCTGGGTCGGCCCGTGCGGTCCGTGCACGACATCGCCCACCGGTGCAGCTGCACCCGCCCCGATGTCGTGCGCACCGAGCCCCAGCTGCCGGATGGCACGCCCTTCCCGACGCTGTACTACCTGACCTGCCCGCGAGCCACCAGTGCCATCGGCACGCTGGAGGCCGACGGTGTCATGAAGCAGATGGCCGCCCGCCTCGCGGAGGACCCCGAGCTGGCCGCGTCCTACGCTGCGGCCCACGAGTCCTACCTCGCCGAGCGGGAGGAGCTCGGGCACGTCGAGCACATCGTGGGGATCAGCGCGGGTGGTATGCCCGACCGGGTCAAGTGCCTGCACGTGCTGGTCGCCCACTCCCTGGCTGCCGGTCCCGGCGTGAACCCCCTGGGCGACCAGGCGCTGGGGATCCTGGCCGAGCGGGGCATCACACCCCTGGCCGCCTGGGGCGGCTCCCTGCCCGGATGTGTGCCCCAGGACGCATCGTGACCGTCCGGCGCGCCGCGGCGATCGACTGCGGCACCAACTCGATCCGGCTGCTGATCGCGGATGTCGATGTGGAGCGCGGGACTGCGCAGGACGTCGTCCGCGAGATGACGGTCGTCCGGCTGGGTGAGGGCGTGGACGCGACGGGCGCGTTCTCCGCCTCGGCGCTGGAGCGCACGTTCGCGGCCTGCCGGGACTACGCGCAGCTCCTGCGCGAAGCCGGCAGCCCGCCGATGCGGTTCGTCGCGACCTCCGCCTCGCGCGATGTGTCCAACCGCTCGCAGTTCGTCGACGGAGTGCAGACGATCCTCGGGGTGGCTCCCGAGGTGATCAGCGGCCAGGAGGAGGGGGCGCTGTCCTTCGCCGGCGCGACCGCGGGGATTCCCCCGGGCACGCAGGCACCCTTCCTCGTCGTGGACATCGGGGGTGGCTCGACGGAGTTCGTCCTCGGCGCCGACGCGCCCACCCACCGCACGAGTGTCGACGTCGGCTGTGTCCGGATGACCGAGCGGCACATGGCCGGGGACCCGCCGACCCCCGAGCAGGTCGCGGCCGCCCGGATCGACATCGACGCGGCGATCGCGCAGGCCGGCGCTGTGGTCCCCTTCGCCGAGGCGGCCACTCTTGTCGGGTTGGCGGGCTCGGTGACCACGGTCGCAGCCCTGGCGCTGGAGCTTCCCGCCTATGACGCGCAGATGATCCATCACAGTCGCATCCCCGTGGCCGAGGTACGCAGGGTCAGTGATGCCCTGCTGGTGATGACCCGTGCCGAGCGTGCTGCGCTTCCGGTCATGCATCCCGGGCGGGTCGACGTCATCGGGGCCGGCGCCCTGGTGCTGCGAAGGATCATGGATGCCACCGGTGCTGCCGACGTGCTGGTCAGCGAGCACGACATCCTCGACGGGGTCGCGCGGTCAGTGGCGGCCCGGCCTGAGACATGGGCGATGCCGCCGGACGAGCCTGGCCGCCCCGCTGCCCCAAGATGAGCGGGGGAACCCTGCGCGCCGGTCCTCGGCCGTAGGCTGTGCCCATGCCCAGCCTTGCCGTCACTGTCATCGGCCGCGATCGTCCGGGGATCATCGCCGAGGTCACCGGCGTCCTGGCAGAACTTGGTGGCAACCTCGAGGACTCCTCGATGACCCTGCTGCGCGGGCACTTCACGTGGACACTGATCGTGGATATCGACGCACCCGCGCAGGAGATCGCTGCTCGCCTTGCCCATCTGCACGACGACCAGCTGGTGGTCTCCGTCCTGCCCGTGGGTCCGGATCAGGCCCACGGTGGGGAGGCTGGCTATGTGCTCAGCGTCCATGGGGCCGACCACCCGGGCATCGTCGCGGGTGTGACCGCCGCCCTGGCCGCGAGCGGAGGCAACATCACGGACCTGTCCACGCGGCTGGGAAAGGGGGGCCTGTACCTGCTGGTTGCCGAGGTGAGCCTTCCCCCGGACGTGGATGTCGTCGAGCTCGGCGCGCAGCTGGCTGATGCGGGTCGGACCCTCGGAGTCGGGGTGTCCCTTCGACCGGCCGACTCCGACGTCCTGTAGCCGCACGATGACTGACAGCAGGCCCCGGCTGCCCATGCCCGACCTTCCGCCAGGCCGTGTCCTGCCGGTGGTCGTGGCGGCCGACCTCGTGCTGGCGACGCGTTGTGCCGAGGTGGATCCCGCAGACCCCGAGGTCGTGCAGCTGGCCGCGGACCTCGTGGCGACCATGGTGGTCTCACCGGGATGCGTCGGGCTGGCAGCCAACCAGGTCGGCGTCGGCAAGCGGCTCTTCAGCCTCGATGTCTCGGCGCACCCGAAGACCCGGACCACCCATGGATCCTTCGTCCTGGTGAACCCGGTCATCGAGTCGGCGTCGCGCAACGAGCGTGGCCGGGAGGGCTGCATGTCGGTCCCGGACTTCACCGGCGACGTCCGCCGCGCCACCCGCCTGACCGTGTCGGGCTGCCTGCCGGTGACCGGCGAGCAGGTCACACTGGTCACTGACGCCTTCGAGGCCAGAGCGCTGCAGCACGAGATCGACCACCTCGATGGCAAGCTCTTCCTCGACAGAGTGGCCGGTGCCCACGCGATCCATCCGCGCACCACCTACCTTTGACCACGTCCCACCAGGCCGGGCCCCCGTAGCCCAACCGGCAGAGGCAGGCGGCTTAAAACCGCCCAAGTGTGGGTTCGACTCCCACCGGGGGCACACACACAAGTGCGGGCCATGCAGAGGGCCCGCAACCCAGGAGGGATGCATATGGCCCCCAGCACGCAGGGTCGTGGGAGGTCCGGCCCGGTCACCTGGTCGCAGTACCAGACGTCGATCGGGGACAGGTCAGCGCTGTTCGCCGCGGTTGTTGACAGGTGGGCGCCGGAACACGCGCTGTACGCGGGCAGCTACGTCGACCTCTCCCCATCGACCGCGATCCCATCGGTCACCTACGTCGACCTCGACCGACGGGCAGCCAGGTACTTCGCCGACGAGGGGCTGGTGCGCGCCGACCTTGCGGGCAGGTGTCGACCGGGCGCCGGCGTGCACGTGTCGTTCCTGCACGGGGACTACACCGACATCACGCTCCCGCCGGCCAGCTTCGACCTGCTCATCTCGCTCTATGCCGACCGCGTGCTGGCCAGCTGCCGGCAGTATCTGGCACCCGAGGGGCTCCTGCTGGCCAACACCAGCCACGGTGATGCCAGCCTGGCCGCTCTGGACCCACAGCTCGAGCTGGTCGCAGCGGTGCAGCACCGCGACGACCGGTACAGGCTGGTGACAGACGAGCTCCACACATTCCTCGTGCCCAGGAAGCCGGAGGCTGCGGATCCCGAGAAGATCCGCAGCAGCGGTCGCGGGATCCGCTACACACGCGACGCTTTCGCCTACGTGTTCCGGGTCCGGGGCCCCGTGGGGGTGTAGGGCTGGCCGCTTGGGGGAAGGAACGTGCCGAATCGCCTGTTATGTGGTTCAGTGAGAGTCCTGCCAGCCGGGCGGGGCTGCCTGTCGACGTGGAGGTCGAGCACACACGATGAACAACAAGAACCCCATCTTCAGCCGGATGGATCAGAAGACCGAGGGTCAGAGCGGCTTCGCCTACAGCGAAGGTGTCACCGCTTTCGGCCAGGCCGGTCAGCCGGCGGGCCCGCAGGCCCCGGCTCAACCGACCTACGGCCAGCAGCCCCCGCAGCCCTACGGCCAGGTGCCCCCCGTCCAGACGGGCCGCCCGACCGGTTCGGCCTACGAGCCTGTGACCGACCGCATGACGATCGACGACGTGATCGTGCGCGCCGGGATCTCGATCGCCGTCCTGATCCCCTTCGCAGTCATCGGCTACAACCTCGCACCGAGCATGCCGTGGCTGTACCTGGTGAGCATGTTCGTCGGCCTCGGGCTGGGCTTCGCCAACGCCTTGAAGAAGGTCGTCAGCCCGCCGCTGATCCTTGCCTACGCCGCCGTCCAGGGAGTGTTCCTCGGGGGCATCTCCTACGCCTTCAACCAGTGGGCGCTGGCCAATGGCTCCGATGGCATCATCTCCCAGGCGGTCATCGGCACCCTCGTGGCCTTCGTCGTGATGCTGGCGCTCTACAAGTCCAAGCTCATCAAGGTCAATGGCCGATTCGCCAAGATCATGATGGTCGCGATGGTGTCCTACCTCGTGATCGCCCTGCTGTCCTTCGTTGCCGCCATCTTCGGGGCCGGCAATGGGTTCGGCTTCTACGGCATGGGTTGGATGGGCATCGCGCTCTGCATGCTGGGTGTGGCCCTGGCCTCATTCAGCCTCATGCTCGACTTCGAGTCGATCAACCGTGGTATCCAGGCTGGGCTGCCGGCACGGGAGTCGTGGCGCATGGCGTTCGGGCTCCTGGTCACCCTGGTCTGGCTGTACCTGGAGATCCTGCGACTGCTGGCGATCCTGTCGGGTCGCGACTAGTCGCCCTCTGAAGACGCTGCCGATCGGCCCGCACCCCCACGGGGAGTGGGCCGATCGTCATCTCACGTCCCTTCGAGGATGCTTCGCACGTACTGCGACGACGCGATGTGGGCGACAAGTTCCATGAAGCCGCCGCGCTCCGGTGGGACGGCCAGCCCCGGCTGCCAGGCGGGGGCACCGTCCTGCGTCGCGGGCAGTCCCACACTGCGGCTGGCCAGGTCGTAGACGCCGGCAGCAACGCCCACTCGTGTGCCGTAGAGCTGGGCGAGCATTCCGGCGCAGCTGACGGCGTGGATCACGACCGCCGTGTCGATGAGCGCCTCCCGGAACCCGGGACGGTCCCCTGTCGACGCGCCGTGGGCCTGGTGGAGGCTGCGATCGGCCGCCCGCACGGCAGGCAGGATGGCGTCGATGATGGCCCGCAGCGGGAGGTTCGCCGATCGGTGCAGGTGGGCCGTGGGGTCCAGGTAGGCCTCGACCGCGGCCGTGACAGCGCCACAGCCGGTGTGGCCGACGACCGCGAGCAGCCGGACACTCGACAGGTTCTCGACTGCGAAGTCCAGGCTTCCCACGCATTCCGCCCCCAGGACGTTGCCTGCGACCCGCACCGCGAACAGGTCGTTGGCCGACTGCATGAACACCAGCTCGAGTGGGGCCCTCGCGTCGGCACACCCCAGCATCGCAGCGAAGGGTGCCTGCGCGGGGGCAACCCCGGGGACCGAGCCGAATCCCAACTCGTCGGCGCTGACCCGGTGGATGTGCGGCTCGTCAGCCCCGGGGTCAAGACCGGCGAACTCCGCGTTGCCCGCATCGAGGCGCGCGATCGCCTCCGGCGCTGTCGCGGGCGAGTGCTCGACGCCCGTCAGTGCGGCGTCGTAGATCCATGAGATGCGGGTCATCCCGGGCCCTCTCCTCGCAGCAGGTCAGCCGATGGTCCGAGCCAGGAACTCCTGGATGTCGGCATGGACCAGGTCGCGATTGGTCTCGTTGACGAGTTCGTGGCGGGCCCCTGGATAGGTGGTGACCGTGACGTCGGTCATCCCCGCCTCGCGCAGCTGTTCTGCCAGCTGAGGCACCCCCTTGCCCATCCGGCCCACGGGGTCCCGGTCGCCGGACAGCAGCAGGATCGGCAGGTCCTTGGGCTGCACGGCCCCGAAGCCCGTTGCGGCGACACGTTCCCGGCCGGCCATGAAGTCCGACCAGGCCTGCGTGGTGAACAGGAAGCCCGCGCGCGGATCGGCGACGAACCTGTCGACCTCCGCGGTGTCTCGGGTCAGCCAGTCGGATCCGGTCCTGGTCGGGCGGAAGGCACGGTTGTAGGGCTCGAACGCGAGCCTGTCCAGAAGCGTGCTGCGCCCGCGCCCTCCGATGCGCAGACGCTCCAGCCTGGCCACCTGGTGGAAGGCCGTGATCGGCAGGCCGCCCGGGGTGTCGGAACCAGCGAGGATGATCGCATCCCAGGGCGCCGGGGGATGCAGGGCGAGTGCGGACTGGGTGACGAAGGTGCCCATGCTGTGGGCGAAGAGGGCGACGCGTTGACCAGCGCGCTCCAGGGCCGCTCGGTCGATCTCGGTGCGCACGGCGAGCAGGTCTGCGACGATGCGATCGAAGCCGTCGTGGTCGGCGAAGTGGCCCAGGTCGGCATCAGTGAGCGCGGTGCCGCCGTGGCCTCGGTGGTCGTGTGCCCAGACCTCGTACCCCTCGGCCACCAGTGCCTCTGCCAACCGGGTGTATCGCCCGACATGCTCGGCCATCCCGTGGCTGATCTGCACCACGGCCCGGGGTGCGGTCCCAGGTTCCCAGCGATGGACATGAACGGTCACCCCGTCGTCCATCACCAGGTCGAACTCGTCGGTGCGCATGGGCGCGATGGGCGCTACTGGACCCGGCGAGCCGCTTTCGCCTTGTCCATCTCGTGGATGATCGCCGTCGCGTAGCCGTGCGAGAGCTCATACTCGTCGCGCAGCCAGTTCACCCGATCATCGAATCGGGCGAAGGCTGGCCCATTCTCGACGACCGTGAACCACTCCTTCATCGGCTTGCCGGTCGCGTCGGGGACACGATCGACAAGCAACTGGTGGGTCTCTTCGGAGTGGTGCAGGGTCATGTGCTCTCCTCTGGGCCGGGGTGCTGGTCCTACCGTAGCCCTGCCGGTGGGTGCGGTGCCACCGCACCCGGCCGAGCCGGTAGCGTGCCCGCGTGAGCCTGTTGGATCCGACCCCGGGGATGGATGACCCCGCCCGTCTGCGGCTGGAGTCGGGGCGCACCTGCGACCGCTTGAGGTCGATGTCGCTGACCCGTCTGGACGCATCCCTGGCCGACGGTCGCAGCCGGGCCCGTGCCGCCCACGAGCTGGCCCAGGAGCTCGCCGATGCATCGGCGCAGCTGTCGGGGCGTCCGGCCAGGACGCTGCCCGACCTGGCATCACCGGCCGCCGGCGACGTCCTGGCGGTGTGTGCCCAGGACCTCGCCGAGGAGCTCGACAGCAGTCCGGGAGAGTCGGCCGCAGCCACGTGCCGGGCGGCGGTGCA
Organism: uncultured Actinomycetes bacterium; assembly: GCA_963697345.1. Taxonomy (GTDB): domain Bacteria; phylum Actinomycetota; class Actinomycetes; order S36-B12; family CAIYMF01; genus Prado023. The sequence continues at coordinate 67,483 of CAVONS010000018.1, forward strand.
GGACATGATCTCCCTGCGCCAGCAGCTGTGAGCCCGGGGATCGAGCCGGGCTTCAGGAGGGCGATGCAGTGATCTCCCGGCGGGGCCGGGTGGGCGCCAGGCCGAGGCAGGCCAGCACGGGCGGGAGCAGCGTCATGCCGATCCGGCGGTACCCCAGGCTGGACGGGTGGAAGCGGTCGGCTCCGAAGAAGGCCTCTGCGTTGGCGGTGAACTCCGGGCCGAGCAGGTCGTAGAGGTTCACCGGGGTGGCACCCGTGCGGACGGTCACGCGCCGCTGGGATCGTGCCAGTGACCGCGACCTCTCCCGGGCAACCCAGCGCAGGGGCGGGCCCACGGGTCGCACCGTCCCCAGGTCGGGGCACGTGCCGACCACCACGGCCGTTCCGGCGTCCGCGAGGCGTACCAGCTGGTCCTCGAGCCGTCGGGTGGCCAGGGCGCGCGGCACCATGTGGGTCACATCGTTGGCGCCGATGATGATGACGGCCACGTGCGGGCGGGCACTCAGGCACCGGGTGACCTGGCGCTCCAGGTCGGCGGAGCGTGCCCCGACGACTGCGTGATTGTGCATGGTGACCGAGCGCCCGCTGGCCTCGGTCACTCCGCGCACGAGGATCCCCGCGACTGTGTCGGAGACGGTGTCGGCACCCAACCCGGCCGCGACGGAGTCGCCCAGCAGAGCCAGCCGGATCGACGTTCCCGTGCGCGGCCCGAAGCGCCCGTCCTGGTAGGGGGGAACGACCCGCTGCGGGCCGATGGCACGTCGCGCCGCCACCGCCTGGGCTGCCAGGACGCCCAAGCCGGCCGCCAGAAGTCCAGCCGTTCCCCCACCCCCCAGGGCTGCAGAACGTCGGGAGAGGTCCGGGCTCATTCCAGGTCCGGCAGGAGGATGCCGGTGTGGGCGTGGCAGTCGTACCCGTGCGGGTTCTTGTGCAGGTACTGCTGGTGGTGGGGCTCGGCGTAGTAGAAGTGCCGGAGGACCTCACCGTCATCCACGGCGGGGCCGATCTCAGTCGTGATGGGGTCGAAGCCCTCAGCTCGGAGCACGTCCCCGTAGGCGGCCGCGCTGCGCTCGACCAGGGACTGCTGCTCGGGGGTCGTCCAGTAGACCGCGCTGCGGTACTGCGTGCCGACGTCGTTGCCCTGGCGCATGCCCTGCGTCGGGTCGTGGTTCTCCCAGAAGACGCGCAGGACGTCGATCGTGCCCACCACGCTCGGGTCGTAGGCCACCAGCACCATCTCGGAGTGGCCGGTCCTGGCGGAGCACACCTCGTGGTACGTGGGATGCGGCGTCGTTCCGCCCTGGTAGCCCACCGCTGTGGTGTGGACGCCGGGCAGCTGCCACAGCCGCTTCTCCGCACCCCAGAAGCACCCCATGCCCAGGTACAGGCTGACCACGCCGGACGGGAAGGGACCGATCATGGAAGTGCCGAGCACGTCATGGACGTGGGCCAGCGCGTAGGGGTAGTCCGGCCGGCCTGCGAGAGCCTGGTCGGCGGCGACCACCTGGTCACGACGACGCGACTGCAACCACATAACCCAAGGGTCGCCCGCGCGCACTCCGGGCGCAAGTCGCCACGGGGTCCTGGGTTGCGGCAGGTATCGTCCGAGTCATGCTCAGAACGCTGCTGAACCACACCGTCCGAGGGGGTATCGCATGAGGTTCGGGCTCGGGATGGCTGCCCTGGCGGCCGCTGGACTGGTGCTCACCGCCTGCACGAGCGACTCCGGGGTGACCTCGGACGTCGGGTCGGTACCTCCGGCCGACGCCACCGGGACGTTGACCGTGTGGCTGATGGACGGCAGTCAGACCTCGGACGTCATCGACGCGGTGAACGAGTCATTCGCCGAGCAGTACCCCGACGTGGACGTGGATGTGCAACTGCAGCAGTGGTCCGGGGTCCAGGAGAAGCTGAACTCCGCGCTGGACACAGAGGCAACTCCGGACGTCGTGGAGATCGGCAACAGCCTCACCGCACGCTACGCCGATGCGGGCCTGCTCGCCGACCTGTCGGCGCACGCCGAGGACTTCGACGTCGAGGGGATGCTGCCCGGGCTGCAGCCCTCGGGCGAGCTCGACGGCAAGCGGTACGGCATCCCCTACTACGGCGGCGTGCGCGTCGTGGTCTACAACAGGGCACAGTTCGAGAAGGCCGGGGTGGCCGTGCCCAAGTCGCTGGCCGAGCTCGAGGAGGCTGCGGCAGCGCTGCAGGAGGCCAACTCCGACAACGACGCCTACTCCGCCTTCTACTTCCCGGGCAGGTACTGGGCCGGCGCGCTGCCCTTCGTCTGGGACGCCGGTGGTGAGATCGCCACGGCGGAGGGTGAGACCTGGTCCGGGGCGCTGGACCAACCGGAGGCGGTCACGGGGCTGACCACGCTCAAAGGGCTGGTCGAGAAGTACTCGACGGCGCCTGTCGACAGCGACGAGACCAAGAACCTCGAGGCGTTCCAGACCGGCAACGTCGGCATGATGATCGACTCGTGGTGGGTCCCGGGAGCACTCGACAACGGTGACCTCCGGGGGGCCGTCGGCGCCTTCGCCCTTCCGGGCTCGGAGCCGGGTACGACCTCACCGGTGTACTTCGGCGGATCGGACCTCGCGGTCTCAGCCAGGAGCGCGCAGCAGGCGCTCGGTGTTCAGTGGCTGCAGATCCTCACCGGTACCAGGGCCCAGACCCTGCTCGCCAGTGGCGGGGTCATCCCCAACCAGGAGGCGGCCTTCGCCGGCCACCAGGGCAACCCGTTCCTGGCGGTCGCCGACCGGGCGGCGACGAACTCCCGGTTCACGCCGGTGAGCCCCAACTGGCCCTACGTCGAGTCGTCGCAGGTCCTTCCCGACATGCTGGTCGGCATCTTCAACAACGACACGACGGTGCAGGAGGCCACAGTCGTGGCATCCGCGCAGATCGCCAGCATCCTCAACAGCTGAGCCGTGGGACCTGGGCCGTGGGACCCTGAGCCCGGAGCCCTGATCCCGGAGCCCTGCGCCCTGAGCCCTGCGATCGGGGGCGGGCTGCGTGATCAGCGGTACATTCGCGCGCATGGTCCAGCCCGCAGCGCCATTCGGCAGTGCGTCCTCGGCGGCCGTCCTGGTGTGCGTGGACGTGGGATCGACCTTCACGAAGGCCGCGGCCATCGGCCCCAACGGGGAGGTCGTGGCGCTGGCCCAGCACCCCACGACGTCCGGGTCCGACGTGCTCGAGGGCCTCGATGCTGCCGTGGCTTCGCTGGACGTGGGTGGCGTCGCCGACGTCGGCATCCTGGCCTGCTCCTCGGCAGGTGGGGGCCTGCGGCTCGCGGTGGTCGGGCAGGAGCGGGTCATCTCCGCCGAGGCCGGGCGGCGGGTGGCGCTGTCGGCCGGGGCGCGGGTCGTGTCCGTCTCGGCAGGTCAGCTCGATGACGGTGGGATCCAGCAGCTGGTCGCCTCAGCGCCCGACGTGGTCCTGGTCGTCGGTGGGACCGATGGCGGCGATTCCGAGGTCCTGCTGCACAACTGCGGGGCGCTGGGCGCGTCGCAGCTGTCGTGTCCCGTGGTCCTGGCCGGGAACAGCGACGCGGTGGCAGCCGGTGCGGCGTTGCTGCGCCATCAGGGCGGTGCGCGTGAGGGTGGCCGTGGGCGCACTGGCGGCCGCGCCGGCGGGCGCGGTGCCAGCGGCCCGGCGGGTGGCTCACGGGTTGTGCTGGCCACCGCCAACGTCATCCCGCGGATCGGCGCGCTGCACCCGGGCCCAGCTCGCCGTGCGATCCGCGAGGTGTTCATCTCACACGTGATCGGGGGCAAGGGCCTGTCCCGCGGACCGCGTTTCGGGGATCTGGTCATCGCGGCAACCCCGGACGCGGTGCTGGCCGGGCTTGAGGTCGTCGCCGAGGTCCTCGCGTGTCGCCCGGGGGCCACGGGCGACGTGATGGCCCTGGATGTCGGTGGGGCGACGACCGATGTGTACAGCGTCCTGACCCCGGACGAGCGGGCCCCCCGGGAGGCGGTCGAGACGCTCTGGCACGGGCGCACGGTGGAGGGTGATCTGGGCATGCGCTGGAGCGCGCCGGATGTCGTGCTTGCTGCCCGGGGCGAGCAGCTCATCGGCGCCCCGAGTGCTGGGCCCGACCCGGAACTCGACGCGCTGGTGCAGGCTGCCGAGCAACGACGTGACGACGTGGGCTTCCTGCCCGGATCGGAATCCGAGGTGGCCGACGACCTGTGGCTGGCCCGGGCGGCGGCGACGATCGCGGCACGTCGGCATGGCCGCCCTGGACCAGAGGGGTCGCGCGACCTGACCCACGTTGGGCTGCTGATCGGTTCCGGCGGGGTCCTGCGGCACGCCGACCCGCCCGCCAGCGCCGCGGTGCTGCAGGCCGTGCTCAGCGACGTTGCTGGTGGCTGGCGCCTGCCCGAGCGTGCCCGTGCGATGCTCGATGAGCAGTACCTGCTGGCGCCCATCGGCCTGCTGGCGTTGACCGGGAGGGAGTCCCAGGCGCGTTCCCTGGCCAGCGGCCTGCTCGGACCCTAGGTGCTCGTGGTCGGCCGGGCGAGGCCCCGATGCCGCAGTTCCAGCTAGGGCAGGCACCAGTTGATCGCGTCGGCGCCCTGGGCAGCCAGAGCGGCGTTGGCCCGGCTGAAGGGCCGCGAGCCGAAGAACCCGCGATCGGCCGACATCGGGCTCGGATGGGCCGAGGCGATCCGGGGCACGTCGCCCAGCATGGGGGTCAGGCCCTGTGCGTCGCGGCCCCAGAGGATCGCCACGAGTGGGCCGCCGCGTGCAACGAGGGCGCGGATCGCGGCCTCGGTGATCTCCTCCCAGCCCTTCCCGCGGTGCGAGCCGGACGCACCCGGTGCCACCGTCAGGACCCTGTTGAGCAGCAGCACACCCTGGTCGGCCCACGGGCTGAGGTCTCCGGCTTCGGGGCGGTCGCAGCCGAGGTCGTCGTGGAGCTCGCGGAAGATGTTGCCCAAGCTGCGTGGGACAGGGCGCACGTCCGGGGCAACGGAGAACGACAGGCCCACGGCGTGGCCGGGGGTGGGGTAGGGGTCCTGCCCGACGATCAGGACGCGGACTCCGGAGAGCGGGCGCGTGAAGGCGCGCAGCACGTTCGGGCCGGCGGGCAGGTACCGGCGACCGGCGGCGAGCTCGGAGCGGAGGAAGTCGCCCATGTCGCTGACCCGCCCTGCCACGGGGGCGAGGGCCTCAGCCCAGTCCGGCGCGACAAGTTCGTCCAGGGACCGCCGCGCGTCGGGACGCGGCTGCACGGCTGCGGGGGGCGGCGGCGGGGCGGCGGGGCGTTGTCCGGAGGGCGCCGTGCTTGCGCCGGAGGGCGGCGCCTTGGCGCTGTTCGGGCCCTCCGGCTGTGGCGTGGAGGCGGCGCTGGTCGGGCCCTCCGGCTGTGGCGTGGAGGCGGCGCGCCCAGACGTGGACTCCGGTTTGTCGAGCACGCCCGGCAGCGTATCGGCGCCCCGCCTCCGGTCGACAGGCACCCATGCGGGACCGTGGGGCTGCTGCTCCGGTGGGTCGGCCTGATGACGGACTTCGCGCTGGTTGTGGTCGAACCCGACCCACCCAGCTCTGCCCGAGCCCGACTTCGCGCTGGTTGTGGTGGATAGACGGGCAGAAACCACGTCGGGATCAACCACAACGAGCGCGAAGTCCGGATGTGCCAGCCTGCATCTGCCCCCTATCGACCAGAACGGGCGCGAAGTCTCTGGTGCGGACTGGTCGGCGCCCGGCCGGAGTTGGCGCGGGGCCCCGGACCGGGCCCGGCGGATCGCTGGTCCGGCTGGAGTCGCAGCAGCCCACGCCGGGGCGTGGCTGGGTCCGGCCGGCTCTGGGGCAGATGTCCGCTCCCTGGCCGGCGAGACGCGCCGCGGGGTGCGGTGCGCGGTGCGCTCGTTGTGGGGTGATCTCGCCGGCCAGGCTCGGCCTGCGGGTGCGGGCCTGCGGGTGCGGGCCTGCGGGTGCGGGCCCGCGTCGTCTCAGTTGGGGCTGGGCGTCGAGGGCTCCGCGCGGCGCAGGGTCTCGGGCATGACCGACACCATGGCCAGGGACACGAGACCGACGATCGCCCCGGCGGCGAAGGCCCACTCGAACCCTGCTGCATCCGCCAGGGCGCCGGCAATCAGGGGACCGAGGATCCCGCCCAGGTCGCCGACCATCTGGTAGGCCGACACGACCCGGCCGCCGGACAGTCCGCGGGTCACGTCCCCGACCACCGCCGCCGAGGCTGGCGCGAGGAACGCTGACGCCAGGCCCGAGGCGGCCATCGCCAGGAGGAACCCGGCCGCACCCGTGCCCACAGCCAGCAACAGCATCGCGACGGTCATGGTGGCGCTGCCGACAAGCATCGCGCCCCTGCGTCCCGCCCGGTCGGTCCACCGACCTGCGGGGATCAGCGTCCCGGCCTGCACCGCGGCCGCACAGAGGAATCCGATCCCGACCAGCGCCACGCCCTGGTCCAGCCCTTCTGTGACGAACAGCGGCACGAGCGAGATGCGGAGACCGAACACGATGAAGCCGCTGGACAGGTTGGCCATCAGCGCCGCGCGGTATGCCGCGCTGCGCAGGGCCGTACCGAGCCGGGCGGGCGGCCCAGGACGCGCCGGTTCCGGACTGGCCGGTTCTGGGTTGGCCGGTTCCGGACTGGCCGGTTCCGGACGCACCGGTTCCGGGTTGGGCGGTTCCGGACTGGCCGGTTCGGGTTGGGTGGTTCCGGACTGGCCGGTTCCGGACGCGCCGGTTGCGGACCGGGCGCTTCGGGGTTGGGCGGTTCCGGACTGGCCGGTTCCGGACGCGCCGGTTCCGGACCGGGCGCTTCCGGGTTGGGCGGTTCCGGACGCGCCGATTCCAGAATGGACGGTTGGGGGCCGGGCGGTTCGGTGCCGAGGTGCTCGCCACCCGCCGGGGCGGAACCCCCCGGTTCGAGGACGGGTGACGACGAACCAGTCGCCGCCCCGTCACCCGCAGCCCCGTCACCGGCAGCCCCCCCGACCGCAGCCCCCCCGGCCGCCGCCCCCCCGGCCGCCGCCCCCCCGACCGCCGCCCCCCGACCGCCGCCCCCGCGCCGCCGCTTCCGGAGCGCGCGACAGGAACCGGACTGCGAGGAGCCCGGCCACCACCAGCGTGAATCCGTACACCACGAAGGGGGCCCGGATGGAGATGCCTGTGACCAGGCCGCCGATCGCCGGCCCGGTGACGCCGCCGAAGAGGAACCCCGCCTGGAACGCTCCCGATGCCCTACCGCGCTGCTCGGGGCCCGCGGTCCGCAGCAGCAGCGCCATCGCCGACACGGTGAACATCGCCGAACCGATCCCACCCACACCGCGGAGCACGAGGAGCTGGGTGAACGTCTGGGCGAGCGCTGTGAGCAGCGAGGATCCCGCCACCACCCAGATGCCGATCGACATGATCCGGCGCTCCCCGAAGCGGTCGACCATGAGCCCGGCCGGGGCGGAGCTGAGCAGGCGCATGAGCGCGAAGCCGGAGATGACCGTCGAGGCCAGGAAGGCCGAGACACCGAACGTGCGGGCGTAGACCGGCAGCGCCGGAGCCGCGATCCCGTATCCGAGGGCTACGGCGAACGCCACGAAGGACAGCACCGCGACATCCCGTGGCAGTCCGGCCAGGTAGGGGGTCCGCCGGGCCCACGCAAAAACCCTCTGACCCAGCACAGGGGATCATCCTGCCAGTGCGTGGGCCACCATGTGACCATGCCCGTCACCGTCCAGGCCATCCGCGAGGCGAGCGAGCTGCTCCGCGGAGTGGCGCGCCTCACCCCGGTGGCCCCGGCTCCCTACCTCACCCAGCGGGTCGGTGGACCCGTGTGGCTCAAGTGCGAGAACCTGCAGGTCGCGGGGTCCTTCAAGGTGCGTGGGGCGCACGTGCGCCTGTCGCGGCTCAGCGCGGAGCAGCGCGCGCTGGGCGTGGTCGCGGCCAGCGCCGGCAACCATGCCCAGGGCGTGGCCAAGGCCGCACGGGGGCTGGGCATCCACACGACCGTCTTCATGCCCGTGGGAGCTCCGCTGCCGAAGCTGGCCGCGACCCGGGCCTACGGCGCTGAGGTCGTCACCGTCGGGGAGACGATCGACGATGCCCTGATCGCGGCGACGGAGTTCTCCGAGCGCACCGGGGCGCAGCTGATCCACCCCTTCGACCACGAGGACATCGTCGTCGGGCAGGGGACCATCGGGCTGGAGATCCTCGAACAGGTCCCTGACGTCCGGACCGTCCTGGTGTGCACCGGCGGCGGCGGACTGGTGGCAGGCATCGCCACGGTCATGGCCGAGCTCGCCCCGCACGTGAAGGTCATCGGGGTCCAGGCCGCCGAGGCAGCCGCCTACCCCGCGTCCCTGGCCGCGGGCCATCCCGTCGCGCTGGACCGGATGAGCACCATGGCCGACGGGATCGCTGTCGGGCGCCCGGGGGTCGTCCCACTCGGGATCATCGCTGAGCTGGGCGTGGAGATCCGTACTGTCTCCGAGGAGTCGCTGTCCCGCGGGCTGCTGCTCGTGCTCGAACGCTCGAAGCTGATGGTGGAGCCCGCTGGCGCCGCCGGCGTGGCCGCCCTCCTCGAGGACGTCAGCGGCGTCGAACCGCCCGTGGTGGTCGTGCTCTCCGGGGGAAACATCGACCCGCTCCTGCTCGCGCGCGTCCTCGAGCACGGCCTGATCGCGGCCGGGCGCTACCTGCAGCTGCGGGTGCGGATCCCCGACCGGCCCGGCGGCCTGGCCGACCTGCTGGCCGAGGTCGCGACGCTGTCGGCCAACGTCATCTCGGTCGAGCACCTGCGCACGACGGTCGGGTTGTCGGTCGGGGAGGTGGATGTCTCGCTGCACCTGGAGACGCGCGGGCAGGAACATTGCGAGCGCGTGGCGGCCGAGCTTCGTGGGCGTGGCTTCCGGGTCCGCCTCGACCAGTGAGGGCGGCAGCCGGCAGCGCACGGCAGCTGCGGTGCCCGGCCGCCAGCGCCGGCGAAGGCGGGCGTCAGCCGGCGTAGGGCTCGACGTTCATGATCCTGGCCGTGATGTCCTTGCCGGCTGGGGTCGTGTAGGTCACCTCGTCGCCGACCACGGCGCCGTCGACGGCCGCACCCAGGGGCGAGGACGGCGAGATGACGTCAACGGTCGCGTGAGCGGCCTCCTCGCGGGAGCCCAGCAGGAACGTCATGCTCCGCCCGCTGGTGAGTTCGACCGTGATGACCGTGCCGTGTGCTGCCTCGCCCTCCTCGGTCTCCGGGGAGCCGATCTGGGCGTTCTCGAGCATCTGGCGCAGCTGGCGGATGCGCGCCTCGTTCTTGCCCTGCTCGTCCTTTGCGGCGTGGTATCCGCCGTTCTCCTTGAGGTCGCCCTCCTCGCGGGCCGCGGCGATCCTGGACGTGATCTCGGTCCGGCGCGTGGTCTGGCGCTCCTCGAGCTCGCCGGCGAGCCGGTCGTGCGCCTCCTGGGTCAACCAGGTGATGGTGGGGCTGTCGGACACGGCGTTCTCCTCGTGAGCGGATCGGGGTGGGGGAAGGGGCCGGTGCTGCTCGGATCGTCGAGCCTAGCACCGCAGCGCAGCATCCCCGGAGTCTGAACGCCTTCACCGAGCCCGGCCGACCGGCCGTCGACGCTCCCGGGGATCATCCACCGACGGCGGTCCAGGGTTGCTCGGGCGGGATGACACCGGGCCGGAACTGCGCCCCGGGGATCCCCGGCGGCGGCTGGTCCAGGCCACACCCCAGCAGCTCCCCGACGAGGCTGCGATAGGCGGTGGCCATCTCGAAGGTGTGGTTGGTTCGACCCTGCGCCGGGGCGAGCACCACCACCGCGTAGCCCACGTCGAAGCCGTCCTTGGCCCGGGCCCGCAGGACGCACGTGGCCGGGGTCTGATCGCGGCGCTCGACCTCGAACTGGATCGTCATGCGTTCGTCGGAGACAGTGGAGTAGCCCAGGACGCCGGCGTCGATCGCGGTGTTCGACAGCCGCACACCGAGGAGGAGCACCACCGCGAAGAACGCGATGCCCAGGGCAGCCACGGCCACCGGCACCCAACGCGGCCGGTCCGTGATCCCGTACCGCGCCCGGATGCGCGGCGGCCACTGCGAGTGGCGACCAGCCGTTCGTGCGGGGGACATGATGCTGCGACACTAGTACCCATCACAGGGGCGGAGTCCGGGAGGTTGGTCATGCACGGAGTTCTCGCGGCGCTGGTCGTCGCCGAGGAGATCGACCCCGCGACGGTGCGTCCGAGTCCGTTGGGGACTGTCGTGTTCGTGTTCCTGCTGGGCGCGATGATCCTGCTGCTCTGGTCGTTCCTGAGGCACCTTCGCCGAGTGGATGCGAACCTCGGCCCAGCGCGCACACTGCCCGCCGGCGTGCGCGGCACCGGCACCGGCAGCGCCCCCTCGGCCGCCGGCGACGCCCCGCTCAGCCCGGGCGCCCCGCCCGAGTCCGACCGGCAGGCATCGGCCGGCCTCGGCGATCCCGGCTCGGGGGAGGGCGACTCCCGCTGATGTCTGCGGGTCGCTCCTGGTCGGATCCACGGCGGTTGGGCTTCCACGCCCTGACCGTGCTTGCGGTGCTGGTGTGCGTGGTTGCCGCGCGCTGGCAGTGGGACCGGGCCAACCGCACCGAGGCCGACGCCGTGCCCGAGGGGCCTGTCGTGGCGCTGTCCGACCTCGATCCCGCGACGGCCTTCAGCGGCATGCAGGTGCGTATCACCGGCGAGTTCGATGGTGCCCACGAGGTGCTGGTCGACCCGCGCCCGCGGGATGGTCAGGACGGCTCCTGGGTGCTCACCCCCCTGCGGCCGAGCGTGGTTGACGAGGGGGCGGGCGACACGGACAGCGCCGGTGCTGCGGCAGGGACAGCCGTGGCCATCGTGCGTGGGTGGGTCCCGCGCGGCGAGGTCCCGGCGGCCCCGCCGAACGGGGTCGTCGAGGTCACCGGTGTGCTCGTGGCCGACAGCAGGCGCCCCGATGTCGCGGTCGCGCCTGGTGACCCGCCCACCCTCGTGGTGGTCGACACCGGCGCCCTGGCGGCGCACGCCGGGTACCCCGTGCGCTCAGGGTGGTTCGCGCTGGTCGACGTGCGCCCGGAGGGCGTGGGCCAGCCGCTGGCACTGCAGGTGACAGAATTGCCCGGAGCCGAGGTGGGCCTGAACTGGCGCAATGCGGCCTACGCAGTCCAATGGGTCTTGTTCGCTGGGTTCGCGGTCTTCTTCTGGAACCGGTTCCGGCGAGACTACGTCGATCCACCCGTCGAGCAGGAGAGCACGCGATGACCACCAACACCGCCCCGGCGCCCGCACGGATCCTCAGGTCCGGGGCCTACAAGCGGTTCCAGGTCATGGCATGGGTCACTGGCGTCCTGCTTGCCTTCATGACGGTGGTCGGCCTGCCCTGGAAGTACGTCCTGGGCAATGAGGAATCCCTCTGGTACGCCCTCGGCTGGCAACTGCACGGCTTCCTCTACATGCTCTATCTCGTGACCGTGCTCGATGTCGCGATCCGCGCCCGGTGGAGTCCCGGGCGCACCGTCCTGGTGGCCCTGGCCGGCACCATCCCGTTCATGTCCTTCGTCTTCGAGCGCCGCATCACCCACCAGCTCCAGGCGGGGGCCCAGGCCGGGTCGGTAGCGTCGTGAGCGTGCCCGAGGTGCCCGCAGACGATGTCGGACCGCTGGGTGCTGCTGGGCGCGTACTGGTCGCTGACTCGGATCGTGCGCGGTTCGCCGACGTCATCGGTGATGCCTTCGCCGAGGGCCGCCTGACCCGCGAGGAGTACGAGGTCCGACTGAACGCCACCATGTCGGCGCGCACGGCCGCCGACCTCGTCCCGGTCGTCGACGGGCTTCCGCCCTCGACCGTGGCGGCTGCGCTGGCGCCACTGACCGGGATGGCCGTGGCTGCCCACGACACAGCCACCGCGCCGACACCGGCTCCCGGCTGGTACCCGCCGGCCGGGATCGACTCCTCATCCTCCTCGGTGGTGGCCATCTTCGGGGGCGCCACCCGCAAGGGCGAGTGGGTCATGCCCGCACAGCTGACCGCCTTCGCCATGTTCGGTGGGGTGGAGCTTGACCTGACTCACGTGACCTTCTCGCAGGCTGAATCCGAGATCGTGGCCGTAGCTGTCATGGGCGGAGTGGAGATCACCGTGCCCGAGGGCCTGAACGTGCAGGTGGACGGGGTGGGCATCTTCGGGGGCTTCGACCAGCAGGCCGAGGGACCGGGCCAGCCCGGGGCACCGCTCCTACGGGTCAAGGGTGCTGCCTTCTTCGGTGGCGTCGAGGTCAAGCGCACCCCACGCAAGAAGCCTCGCAGGGGACTCTCGGGGCGCAAGGATCCGGAACTGCCCCAGGCCTGAGCGCAGGTCAGGTCGTGGCCCGACCGATCGAGGGGTTCATCCCGGGTTCGCCGTCGTGGTCGATCGGATCCGGGTCGTCGTCCGGTGACGCGCCGGGGGGCTGTCGCCCATCCTGGCCCGGAGTCAGGTGCTGGCGCAGACGCAGCGCGATCACGGCAGCCGCGAGACAGCCCACGGCCAGGGTCGCGGTCCAGACCTCACCCATCCTGGCCGACAGGAACAGCCCGGTGAGCAGGGGCCCCAGTGCCCCCGAGACTCCCCAGAGCACCGACTGGAAGGCGTTGTAGCGCCCGCGCAGGTGTTCCGGGGCCAGGTCGTTGAGCAGGGCCGGAGCGGTCGGGGACCACATCGTCTCGCCGACGGCGAAGACAGACATGGCCAGGATGAGCATGCCAACTGCGACCCAGCCATCGGTCGTCAGCGCCGAACCGAACAGCAGCCAGCTGATCGCCCACATCACACCCACCCCAGCCAGCACCCGGGCCCGCGAGCGGCCCTTCACCACGCTCAGGACGAACAGCTGGCTGATGACGATCACCGCGGTGTTGGCGGCGAACACGATGCCGATGTACCGGGCAGGAAGGCCCACGAAGTCGGTGATGAACACCGAGGCGCCGGCGTCGATGCTCCCGTAGCCGAAGGTGAGCATCAGCAGGCCCGCGGCCGCGAAGCGCAGCAGTGTCCGGTCACGCAGGACGTCCATCCAGCCGCCGGACTCCGGGGCCGACGCACTTGTGCCGGAGGCCTCGTCGGCCCGCTGGGCACCCGGATCCAGGACGGGTGCGCGACCCACGTTGCCCATGGACAGCACGGCAACGAAGAGGGCGATGTACGCCAACGAGGTGTAGGTGTACAGCCGGACGAAGGTGGACGGGTCATCGAGGTCGACGATCGTGGAGCTGATGAGTCCACCGAGGCCGAGCCCCAGGTTGAGCAGCATGAAGCCGAAGCCGAAGGCCGTGGCGCGATCGGAGGGGGCCACGATCCGTGCCGTCAGCGCCGATGAGGGCCCCCAGATGCCGGCGCCGCCCACTGCCACCACGGTCATGGCCAGGAAGGCCGAGCCGGTGCTCGTGACGAAGCCGTAGGAGAAGACGCCCACCGCCTCCACGAGCACAGCGGCCAGCAGCACATGCCGGGGTCCGAAGCGATCCACGAGCGTGCCCGAGATCGGTGAGATCACCAGGGCGAGCACCGCCTGCCAGGCCAGAAGTGCCGTGGCCACGCCCAGCGGGATCTCGCGCACGGTCGACAGGTAGACGATCAGCAGGGCCAGCGTCAGCCCGTTGCCCAGGGCGTTGAGGAACTGCCCGATGAACAGCCGTCGCACCGGTCCGTGCGCAATGCGGCGCACATCATTCACGGCGGCGGACACGGGCATGGGGGCGATCCTGCCACCGCCCCCTGTGGTGATGTGACTCGCCCCGCCGTGGCGCCCGGCCCGTGGATCCGCCCGCGGCGAACGCGCAGTGCGATCAGCGGACTACTTTCCGTCAGCCCCTCGCCGCGGGAACGTGGGCGGGCTCGCCGGCTGTTCGCGGGGTGCCAGAATCACGACCGTGCGCATAGCCACGTGGAACGTCAACTCACTGTCCGCCCGCCTGCCCCGGCTGCTGTCCTGGCTGGCCACGGCCGAGCCGGACGTCGTCGTCCTGCAGGAGACCAAGCTGGCCCAGGATGCCTTCCCGACCGCCGCGGTGGCCGAGGCCGGCTACGAGTCCGTGCACCGGGGGCAGGGGCGCTGGAACGGCGTGGCGGTGCTGTCACGTGTCGGCATCTCCGACGTCGAGACCGACCTCCCCGGGGTCCCGGGCTTCCCCTCCCCGCAGGACCCGCCGGAGGCCCGCTACGTGGCCGCGACCTGCGCGGGTGTCCGGGTTGCTGGGGTGTACGTGCCCAACGGCCGCACGCCCCAGGATCCGCACTACGAGTACAAGCTGGCGTGGCTGCGCAGCCTGGCTGGGCATCTCGCGGCCCCGGCCGCCGGGGAGCAGCCGTTCGCCGTCCTGGGCGACTTCAACGTCGCTCCGGCCGACGACGACGTCTGGGACATCGCGCAGTTCGCGCAGAGCACCCATGTGACTGCGCCGGAGCGCCAGGCGTTGGCCGACCTGCGGGCCCTCGGGCTGGTGGACGTCGTGCCGACCATCAGCAAAGGTCCACATCCCTACACGTTCTGGGACTATCGCGCGGGCTCGTTCCACAAGGCGATGGGGATGCGCATCGACCTGGTCTACGCCAACGCCAGCTTCGCCCGGGGTGTGCGCGACGCGGTCGTGGACCGCGATGCCCGCAAGCCCGGCACCAAGGGGACCCCCGCGCCCAGCGACCATGCCCCGGTGATCGTCGACCTCGAGTGATCATGTGGCCCCGCGCCTTGCCGAGCGCGCCTGACCCGGCTTTACTTCGGACATGAATCCCGCTGAGAACCTGCGGGAGCACTACCTGGCGATCAAGCCCGCCCTGCGCGGGTGGCTGCACCTGGTGGCTGCTCCGATCGCGGGGACGGCGGCCGTCCTGCTGGCCATCCTGGCCCCGTCCGACCTGCGCATCCCGGCGGTCCTGTTCGCGCTGACCACGATCATGCTGTTCTCGGTGTCTGCGGTCTACCACCGCGGGAACTTCTCGCCCCGGGTGACCGGCCTGCTGCAGCGCTGGGACCACGCGAACATCTTCCTGGTGATCGCCGGAAGTGCCACGCCCTTCGCTGTGGCCCTTCTGGGCCCGGGTCCGGCGAAGTCGCTGCTGGCGGTCCTGTGGCTCGGTGCTGTTGGTGGGGCCGTGGTGCGGATGGCGTGGGTGAGTGCACCCCGGTGGCTCTTCGTCCCCATGTACCTGGCCCTGGGGTGGGCCTCGGCGATGTTCCTCCCGGCGTTCCTGCGCTCCGACACGCTCTCAGATGCCCGACATGCCTGGGTCCTGGGCCTGATCGTGCTCGGCGGGGTGTTCTACACCGTCGGTGCAGGTGTCTTTGCCACGAAGTGGCCCAACCCGTCGCCGAAGTGGTTCGGGTTCCACGAGGTGTTCCACTCCTTCACCCTGGGCGGATGGGCGGCGCACTTCGTCGCCGCCACGCTGGTGGTCGGCGCCGTGCGATAACCTCCGCTCGACGGGTGCGTGATGCGCACGTGGTCGGCGCGGGGAGGCACGGATGGGTCTGGACGACCTCGTCTACGGGCTCTACGAGCGGCGGCTGGCCCATGACCTCAGTCAGCGCGACATCCCCCGGCACGTCGGCGTCATCCTGGACGGGAACCGGCGCTGGGCCACGGAGCAGGGATCGAGCAGCGAGGCCGGCCATGAGGCGGGTGCTGCCCGGATCGCGGAGTTCCTGGACTGGTGTGACGAGGTGGGAGTCGAGGTCGTCACGCTGTGGCTGCTCTCCACGGACAACCTCGCCAGGCCTGCCGCGGAGCTCGACCCGCTGCTCCAGATCATCGAGACCACGGTCGAGGAACTGGCCGCATCGGGCAAGTGGGTGATCCGGCACGTCGGCTCCAAGGCGCCCCTGCCGCAGCGGACCCGCGAGGTCCTCGAGAGTGCCGAGTCCGCGACGGCCAACGTCTCGGGGATGATGGTCAACGTCGCCGTCGGCTACGGCGGTCGCCAGGAGCTTGTCGACGCCGTGCGTGCGCTGCTCACCGAGCACGCGGCGGAGGGAACCTCGCTGGAGGACCTGGCGTCCATCCTGGATGTGGAGCACATCGCTGCCCACCTCTACACGAAGGGCCAGCCGGACCCCGACCTGGTCATCCGGACCTCCGGTGAGCAGCGGCTCTCGGGGTTCCTCCTGTGGCAGAGCGCGAACTCGGAGTTCTGGTTCTGCGAGGCGTACTGGCCGGACTTCCGGCGCGTGGACTTCCTGCGGGCACTGCGTGACTACGCGGCCCGGGAGCGGCGCTACGGAGGCTAGGTGCGCCCGGCCGTGCACCCGCGCGCGGCGTGTCGGCCCCGCCCGGATGCGTCCGCGGCCTAGATTCGGGCGCATCGGGCGCACCCCGAGCGGCCCGACCGCACTGTGGAGGCGTGTGTGCCAACTGCGACGAAGCCCCGATCCAGCCGGAACCGAGCGCAGGCGCGTCGCTGCTACGTGCTGGACACCTCGGTGCTCCTGTCCGACCCGAAGGCTGTCTTCCGGTTCGACGAGCACGAGGTGGTCATCCCGCTGGTCGTGATCATCGAGCTCGAGGCCAAGCGCACGCACTCCGAGCTGGGCTACTTCGCACGTGAGGCCCTGCGGATGCTCGACGACTTCCGGATCGACTACGGGCGGCTGGATGAGCGCATCCCACTCAACGACGAGGGTGGGACGTTGCGCGTCGAGCTGAACCACTCGGACCTGTCACGACTGCCGACCGGCATGCAGTTGGGCGACAACGACACGCGGATCCTGGCCGTCGCCCGCAACCTCTCGGCCGAGGGTCGCGACGTCGTGGTGGTCAGCAAGGACCTTCCCCTGCGGGTGAAGGCCTCGACGCTGGGGCTGCAGGCTGAGGAGTACCGCGCCGAGCTGGTCGTCTCGACCGGGTGGACCGGGATCGAGGAGGTCGAGGTCGGTTCGAAGGTCGTCGACGGCCTGTACGACAACGAGTGGATCGACTGTGATCAGACCCGTGACCTGCCCTGCAACACCGGCGTGGTCCTGATCTCGGACCGCGGATCGGCGCTGGCCCGTGTCACTGCCGACAAGCGCCTGCGCCTGGTCCGCGGCGACCGGGAGGCGTTCGGGCTGCACGGGCGCTCCGCGGAGCAGCGGATTGCCCTGGACCTGCTGCTGGACCCCGACATCGGGATCGTCAGCCTGGGCGGTCGCGCGGGCACGGGCAAGAGCGCGCTCGCCCTGTGCGCGGGGCTGGAGGCCGTCCTGGAGCGCCAGCAGCACCGCAAGGTGGTGGTCTTCCGGCCCCTGTTCGCCGTCGGCGGGCAGGAACTGGGGTACCTGCCGGGCAGCGAGGTGGAGAAGATGTCGCCGTGGGGGCAGGCGGTCTTCGACACCCTGGGTGCCATCACGACCTCCGAGGTCGTCGACGAGATCCTGGACCGAGGCATGCTCGAGGTGCTTCCGCTGACCCACATCCGGGGCAGGTCGCTGCACGATGCGTTCGTCATCGTGGATGAGGCCCAGTCGCTGGAGCGCAACGTGCTGCTGACCGTCCTGTCACGCATCGGCAAGGACTCACGCGTGGTGCTGACCCACGACGTCGCCCAGCGCGACAACCTCCGGGTCGGCCGACATGACGGCGTGGTGGCGGTCGTCGAGAAGCTCAAGGGGCACCCGCTGTTCGCCCATGTCACGCTCACTCGCAGCGAGCGTTCACCGATCGCGGCGCTGGTCACCGAGATGCTCGAGGACCTGCCCAACTAGTTGCTGCCGCGTGCCCGGAAGATAGAGAACATCCGTTTTGCGAGGAATACGACTGTGACCATTCTGTGACATTTGATGTGAGGTGAGTCACACGAAATCGGGTAACTGGAGTAAACCAGATCCCGATATGTCGGTAATTGTCGCGCCGGGTATGTGGATTGCGTCACAGTTGTGTCGCAACGTGTGGATAACTTCGGTTGGATCTCGGCGGGGGGCGACTGGCAGCCTTCTAGCCCATGGCCCCCTTTCTTCCCCCCGTCACGCGTGCCCGTTCAGCGCGTCGCCGACCCGTCGCAGCCTTCGTCGCGGCAGCGCTGATCGTCGGCCTGCCGACCCTGGCCGGCACGCCCGCCCTCGCTGAGGAGTCGACGACCAACGAGAGTGCCTCGGCTGTCCCGGCCGTCGAGCCTGCCGCTCCGGTGGCCTACAAGCTGGGCGAGCGGACGCTGCGCCGCGGGGACGAGGGCCCCGACGTCAAGGAGCTGCAGAAGCTCCTGAGCGTGAAGAAGACCGCGACGTTCAACAAGAAGACCAAGCAGGCCGTCAAGCGGGCCGAGAAGGCCGCTGGGATCAAGCCCAACGGGGTCGTCTCGAAGAAGACCCTGACGGCGATCAAGAAGCAGATGCGCGCCGCGGAACGCGCCAGTAAGCAGTCCTCGCGCAGCTTGCCGCGCGCTGGGTCCCCGGCTGCCAGCCAGTCATACGCGCGGGCCTACATCGCAGAACGGTACGGATGGGACTCCGGGCAGATGTCCTGCCTGGTCACGCTCTGGAACAGGGAGAGCGGCTGGCGCCACTGGGTGAGCAACCCGAACGGCATCTACCGCGGCATCCCGCAGACCTCGTCACGCGTGTGGGGTCCGCTGGGCTACAGCACCGAGCAGTACATGAGCAGCCCCGAGATCCAGATCAAGGTCGGCACGCACTACATCAAGGGTCGCTACGGCAGCCCCTGCAGCGCCCTGTCGTTCTGGAACGGTCACCACTGGTACTGAGCCGCAGTGGCTCAGCCCTGCGGAGGACCGACCGGGATCCGCGTGATCGTCGGGGTCGAGGTCTCGGCGAAGAAGTCGTTGCCCTTGTCGTCGACGACCACGAAGGCTGGGAAGTTCTCCACCTCGATCCGCCAGACCGCCTCCATGCCGAGCTCAGGGAAGTCCAGCACCTCCACCGACCGGATGTTGTCCTTGGCAAGCCGGGCGGCGGGACCGCCGATCGAACCCAGGTAGAAGCCGCCGTTCTCCTTGCAGGCGTTGGTGACCGCGGCGGACCTGTTGCCCTTGGCCAGCATCACCATCGAGCCGCCGGCCTTCTGGAACTGGTCGACGTAGGCGTCCATGCGACCGGCGGTCGTGGGGCCGAAGGAGCCTGAGGCGTAGCCCTCGGGTGTCTTGGCCGGGCCGGCGTAGTAGACGGCGTGGTCACGCAGGTAGTCGGGCATGGGCTGCCCGTCGTCGAGCATCTCCTTGATCCGCGCGTGGGCGATGTCGCGTGCCACGACCAGGGGGCCGGTCAGGGAGATGCGGGTCTTCACGGGCAGCCTGGTCAGCTGGGCGCGCACCGCGTCCATCGGCTGGTTGAGGTCGATGTGCACGACGTCGTCGTCGAGATGTTCGTCGGTGACCTCGGGCAGGTACTGCGCCGGGTCGCGCTCGAGCTGCTCCAGGAAGACCCCCTCGGGCGTGATCTTGGCCAGCACCTGGCGGTCGGCCGAGCACGACACCGCGATGGCCACGGGGCAGGAGGCGCCGTGGCGGGGCAGGCGGACCACGCGGACGTCATGGCAGAAGTACTTGCCTCCGAACTGTGCGCCGATCCCGAACTGCTGGGTCAGGGCCAGCACCTCGGCCTCCATGTCCAGGTCGCGGAAGGCATGGCCTCCCGCGCTGCCCTGCGTGGGGAGGCTGTCCAGGTACTTGGCTGAGGCGTACTTGGCGGTCTTGAGCGCGTACTCGGCACTCGTGCCGCCGATCACCACGGCCAGGTGGTAGGGCGGGCAGGCTGCCGTGCCCAGGCTGCGCAACTTCTCGTCGAGGAAACGGGTCATGGCGGCCGGGTTCAGCAGCGCCTTGGTCTCCTGGAACAGGAACGACTTGTTCGCGCTGCCGCCACCCTTGGCCATCACGAGGAACTTGTAGGCCAGCTCGTGGCCCGGCTCGGTGTCGGCGTAGAGCTCGATCTGGGCGGGCAGGTTCGTGCCGGTGTTGCGCTCCTCCCACATCGTCAGCGGCGCCAGCTGCGAGTAGCGCAGGTTGAGGGTCTGGTAGGCGTCGAAGATGCCGCGGCTGAGCGCGGCCTCATCCGGACCGGTGGTCAGGACCTGCTGGCCGCGCTTGCCCATGACGATCGCGGTCCCGGTGTCCTGGCACATGGGCAGGACGCCACCGGCGGCGATGTTCGCGTTCTTGAGCAGGTCGAGGGCCACGAACCGGTCATTGGGGCTGGCCTGTGGGTCGTCGAGGATGGCGCGCAGCTGGGCGAGGTGGGCGGGGCGCAGGAGGTGCTGGATGTCGTGGATGGCCTCGTAGGCGAGCATCCGCAACGCCTCGGGCTGCACCTCCAGGAACGTGCGTCCACCTGCCTCGATGGTCGACACGCCCTCGCTCGTGAGCAGTCGGTAGGGGGTCTCGTCGGGCCCGGTCGGCAGCAGGTCTGTGTAGGTGAATTCGGCCATGGTCTGCAGCGTAGTCCGCCTCGCTGCAGGGGCGGGGTGGGGGCAGATTGTGCGCTGAGCCCCGACATGGTCCACCATCGGGGGATGGGAGAGCAGATCGTCGGGCGCGCCCCCTCCCGGGGCCGGCAGGTCGGCATGGACATGGTCCGCTCCTTGGGGCTGGTCGCGATCGCCCTCCTGGTGTGGCTGTACTTCGCCCACCCGCGGACGCCGGAGGCCGTGCGTGAGGTGGAGTGGGCACCTGTGGCCCAGTCGGCTGCTGAGGCCGCGTCGTACGAGGTTCTGGCGCCGCCGGCCACATTCGGCTGGCCGGCGACCAGTGCGCGGATCGAGCCGGAGCCCGACGGGACCCTGGCGTGGCAGGCCGGTTTCTACACCCCCGAGCAGGAGTACGCCGCGATCATGCAGCGTGGGTCCTTCCCCGATCAGGCCGCGCAGGCACAGCAGGACTGGGTCGATACCCAGACGCGCAATGGCGTGGCCGGCGAATCGGTGAGTGTGGGGGGTCGGGACTGGACCAGGCTTGAAGGTGACGCGGTGCCTGATGACCGCCGGTCGTTGCTGCTCGTCCAGGACGGCACTGTGACGGTCGTGACGGGTTCGGCCTCCTGGCTGGAGCTGGAGACCCTCGCCGGTGCACTCGGCCCCGTCGAGCCCTAGGCGATCGGTTCATCCACTCGGGGTGGATGGCTCACGGCGTGCTACTCGGGTGCCGGCGCCGATCCGGTCAGGCCCGGTCGTGCCGCCTCGATGCGCTCACGTGCGCCGTCGAGGTGAGCCTGGCAGATGTCAGCCAGGGCATTGCCGCGCTCCCACAGGGCCAGCGACATCTCCAGGTTGACCGTGCTGGACTCGAGGGCGGAGACGACCTGGTCGAGGGCCGCGCGTGCCTGCTCGTAGCTCAGGCCGGGAAGGTCCTCGGGATTCCCGCCGGGCAGGGATGTCTGGGGCTCGGTCATGAGGACGATGCTACGTCGGTGACATCGGCCCGGAAGTGACCGGTGGCGACCCGCACGCGCACGGAGTCGCCCGCGTGCAGCTGGTCGGCGGCGCGGACGAAGTCTCCGGCTGGACCGACCACGACCGCATAGCCGCGGTCGAGGGTGGCCAACGGGGACAGCGCACGAGCACGTGCGCGCAGGTGGGCGAGGTCCCGCTCCGGTGCGACGATCCGCTGCTCCATCGCGCGGAAGGCGCGTTCACGCGCGGCCCGGACCTCCGTGGTCAGCCGGGGCAGGATCCCCGCCGGATCGGCCAGGGCCGGCCTGCTTCGGCTCTGGTCCAGCCAGGTCTGGGCCTGGTCCAGCCCGGTCAGAAGCGTCCGGTCGATCCGGGACCGCGCCTCGCCGATGTGGCGGGACTCCTCCGCCCAGTCCGGAACGATCCGCTTGCCTGCATCGGTGGGTGTCGAGGCGCGCAGGTCGGCCACGAGGTCCAGCAGCGGGGCATCCTGCTCGTGGCCGATCGCACTGACCACGGGCGTCCGCGCCGCCGCGACGGCGCGGATGACGGACTCGTCGCTGAAGGGCAGGAGGTCCTCGAGGCTGCCGCCGCCCCGGGCGATCACGATGACGTCGATGTCGTCCTGTGCGTCGAGCGCAGCAAGACTGCTCAGGATCGAGGCGACGGCCTGCGCGCCCTGGACCGCACCCTCCCTGATGTCGAAGTCGGCCGCGGGCCAACGCAGGCGGGCGTTGGTGACGACGTCGTGCTTGGCCTGGGCGTTCACGCCCGTGATGAGGCCGATCCGGCGGGGGAGCAGGGGCAGGCGCCTCTTGAGCTCGGGGGCGAACAGCCCCTCAGCGGCGAGCTGCTGCTTGCGGCGCTCGAGGGTGGCGAGCAGCTCACCGATGCCCACGGGCCGGACCTCACCAGCACGCAGCATCAGCCGACCGTTGCGCACCCAGTACTCACACTGGACATGCAGGAGCACGCGCTGGCCGGCGGCGAGGGTGGGATTCATCGCCCGGTCGAGGCTGCTGGCGATGACCACCGACACCGAGGCGTCCGCGTCCACATCGCGCACGGTGAGGTAGACCTGAGATCCGCTGCGCCTGCTGACCTCGACGACCTGTCCCTCGATCCACACGCGGTTCAGGCGCGCGATGTAGTCGCGCAGCTTCACCGAGATCTCACGGACGGGCCAGGCGCGTTCAGGGGCGCTGCCGTCGGGACGGCCGGTGTCCGGTTGGCTGGTGTCGGGGGTGGCGGGAACCATGGTCGCGAGCGTACGACAGGCGGCAGACAACGCAGGTCAGCCTTACCATGGGGACATGTCTGCTCCAGGTCGCAAGGTCCTGCTCGCGGCGCCGCGCGGCTACTGCGCCGGCGTCGACCGAGCCGTTGTTGCCGTCGAGAAGGCCCTCGACCTGCACGGGGCCCCGGTGTATGTGCGCAAGGAGATCGTGCACAACCGCTACGTCGTCGACACCCTGGCAGCCCGCGGCGCGATCTTCGTCGACCAGACCGATGAGGTGCCCGAAGGTTCCGTCGTGGTCTTCAGCGCCCATGGTGTGGCGCCCTCCGTCCACGAGGAGGCCGAGGCGCGCAACCTGCGCACGATCGATGCCACGTGTCCCCTGGTGACCAAGGTGCACAACGAGGCGCGGCGCTTCGCTGACGAGGGATACCGGATCCTGCTCATCGGCCACGAGGGTCATGAGGAGGTCGAGGGGACCATGGGCGAGGCGCCCGGGGCGATGACGCTCGTGGATGGTCCCGAGGCGGTCGCTGAGCTCGACATCGCCGAGGATGACAAGCTCGTCTGGCTGTCCCAGACCACGTTGTCGGTGGACGAGACCATGGAGACGGTCGATGCCCTGCGCGATCGCGCACCCAACCTGATGAGCCCGCCCAGTGATGACATCTGCTACGCGACCCAGAACCGGCAGGTGGCGGTGAAGAAGATCGCCCCAGGCAGTGACGTGCTGATCGTGGTCGGCTCCGCCAACTCCTCGAACTCCGTTCGGCTGCTCGAGGTCGGCCTGCAGTACGGGGCCAGGTCCGGACACCGGGTCGACATGGCCGCGGAGTTGGACCCGGCCTGGTTCGAGGGCGCGGCGACGGTCGGGGTCACCAGTGGCGCGTCGGTTCCTGAGATCCTCGTCCGCGGTGTCCTGACCCGTCTGGCCGAGCTCGGCTTCGATGATGTCGAGAACGTGGACGCCGTCGAGGAGCACATGGTCTTCGCCCTGCCACCTGAGCTTCGCCGGGACCTGAAGGCCGCCGGGCTCAAGTAGGCGGGCTGGGCTTCGGCTCAGCTGCTGGTGGGGGCCAGCGCGGCGCTGGCCGAGCGGCGAGCGATCCGGCGATCCACGAGATGTCCGATCGCGGCGATCGAGACCGCCAGCACCGTGGCGGCGATGACCCAGAGCGCGTTGGGCCCCAGTGTCTGGATGACCATGACCGCCTCGCGGGTGCGCAGCGAGCTCTCCGTCTCGGGCAGGAGCCATTGACCGGCGACCAGCACCGCCGCGAGGTAGGCCAGCGGCGGCATCATCGCGGGTAGAGAGCGATCCCCGGGACGAGTGACGATCGGGGCGATCACGGCCACGACCACGAGCATGATGTTCGTCCAGGTGCTGATCCGGTCCTCGAGGCGCACTTCGGCCACGGCAACCCCGACCACCAGCAGGCTCGCGACAGTGACCACACGACCGCCGGGCAGTCCGTGGCTCGGGAGGGTTGCGCGATCCTCCTGCGTCGACCCGTTCCCTGCGCCCGGAGAATCGGGCGCGCCGGGGGACCCCGGAGGCCGGGCGCCGGGCTGTGAGGCGGGCAGAGTCACGCAGCGATGGTAGTCCGGCACGTCGAGCACCTGGCGTTGCGGTCGCCGCGCGCGTGAACGCGTCGCTCCTCACGCTCGGCTCGAGCCGGGTTGAGCGCCCAGCCCGCGACTACGCGACCGCGGTGCTCCTGCGTCCGCCTGCCTCGGCCTCCGGCGATGGGCTTCCTGAGTCCGACGTCAGGGCGGCCTGCTCGAGCTCATCGAGGGTGGGCTGAGTAGGGTCCGCCGAGCTGCTGGGGTCGGCCACCTCGAAGTCGTCCCCTGGCGGAAGCACCCGGGCCGCGGTGACGGCCGGAGCCAGGCTGCGGGGCTGCTGGTCGACCTGCCTCGGTGCCTCGATCTCCGGAAGGCCCTGCAGCTCGGTGAAGCGCCGGCCCGTGACGAGCACGCGGGACTCCAGGGACGCGATCGCGCTGTTGTAGGCCGTCACGCCGGACCCGAGGGCAGCGCCCACCTTGTCCAGGTGCTTGAGCATCGTGACGAGGCGGTCGGCCAACTCACGCCCCAGGGCCTGGACCTCGGCTGCGTTGGCAGCCAGCGCGTCCTGGCGCCAGATGTGGCCCACGGTGCGGGTCAGGGCCATGAGCGTGGTGGGGGTGGCCAGGACGACGTTCTGGTCGAACGCGTGCTCGAGCAGCGCGGGGTCACATGCCAGCGCCTCGGCGAGCAGGGACTCCGCGGGCAGGAACATGACCACGAATTCGGGGGCGGTGTCGAACTGCCGGGCGTACTCCTTGCCCGCCAACCGATCGACGTGGCTTCGGATCTCCCGGGCGTGGGCTGCGCGAGCGGCAGCCACCTCGTCCTTGGGATCTCCGGCCTCGATGCCCAGGATCGCGCGCAGGGACACCTTCGCGTCCACGACGACCGTCTTGTCCTCACCCAAGTGCAGGACCACGTCCGGACGCAGCCTGCCTGCATCGGTCGAGACCGTGGGCTGCTCCACGAAGTGGACGTCGCGGACCAGGCCCGAGGACTCCAGCAGGCGACGCAGCTGGAACTCGCCCCACTTGCCCCGCACCTCGCTGTGACCCAGGGCCCCGACCAGACGGGCGGTCTCCCGGCGCAGGCCATCGGTGGAGGCACTGGTCGCCGTGGCGACCGCGCGCATCTGCTCGGCCAGCTCCGCGGCTGAGGACGCGCGGCCGCCCTCGGCACGCGCCACGGCCTCCTCGAGACGACCCAGGGCGGTGTGCACCGGAGCCATCGCCTGCGCCACCTGGACCGGCGCCTCGGTCCGGGTCTCTGCGGCGCTTCGAAGGGACTCGAGCTCCGCCTCGAGCCGGGCGGCGCGTTCGGCCACGACTGCCCGCTCGGCAGCCATCCCGGGGGCGTCGCGCAACCCGCGCATCACCCACCCAGCGGCCACCGCCATCAGCACGAAGACGACGAATGGGATCCATTCGGTGGAGGTCATGGTCCATAGATATCGCAGGCGTCCGACATGGCGGGCCAAGGCGAGGCTCGTGGCGTGGATCAACCGTCCAGGTGCGGCCGTCGGCGCCGGTAGAATCGTGCGTTGTGGCACTCACTATCGCAATTGTCGGACTGCCCAACGTAGGCAAGTCCACGCTCTTCAATGCGCTGACCCGCAATGACGTCCTGGCGGCCAACTACCCGTTCGCCACGATCGAGCCGAACACTGGCGTCGTGGGGGTGCCGGACGGGCGGCTCGCGCAGCTGGCCACCATCCACGGCTCAGCCAAGATCCTGCCGGCGACCGTCACGTTCGTCGACATCGCCGGGATCGTCAAGGGCGCCAGCGAGGGCGCGGGGCTGGGCAACAAGTTCCTGGCCAACATCCGCGAGTCCGATGCCATCTGCCAGGTCATCCGCGCCTTCGTCGATCCTGACGTCGTGCACGTGGATGGCCGGATCTCGCCGAAGGACGACATCGAGGTCATCAACCTCGAGTTGATCCTTGCTGACCTGCAGACCCTCGAGAAGGCGATCCCGCGCCTGCAGAAGGAGGCGCGGATCAACAAGGAGAGCGCGGTGGTCCTTGCGGCCGCTGAGGAGGCCAAGGCCGTCCTGGAGTCAGGTAGCACGATCTTCGCGGCCGGGCTGGACCGCGGGCCGCTGCGCGAGCTGTTCCTGCTGACCGCCAAGCCGTTCCTCTACGTGTTCAACGTCGATGCCGACGAGCTGGCCGACGATGCGATGCGCGCCGAGCTGTCGGCGCTGGTGGCTCCGGCTGAGGCGGTCTTCCTGGACGCCAAGACCGAGGCCGACCTCGTCGAGCTCGACGAGGCTGAGGCCCTCGAGCTGCTCCAGTCGATCGGCCAGGAGGAGAGCGGCCTGACCCAGCTCGCGCGGGTCGGGTTCGACACCCTCGGGCTGCAGACCTACCTCACGGCTGGGCCCAAGGAGTCGCGCGCGTGGACGATCCCCCAGGGGGCGACTGCGCCGGAAGCTGCCGGCGTGATCCATACGGACTTCCAGAAGGGCTTCATCAAGGCCGAGGTGGTGTCCTTCGACGACCTCATGGCTGCCGGTTCGATGGCCGAGGCCAAGTCGCGCGGCAAGGTGCGCATCGAGGGCAAGGAGTACGTCATGGCCGACGGTGACGTGGTGGAGTTCCGCTTCCAAGCAACATCAGGGAACCAGAACAAGTAGTCAGGCTCTCGCACCACTGCCGCTGACCAGCCTCGGCCCTGGAAAGGCCACTCGAATCGGATGGCTTCCTTCCGGGTCTCGTCACCGCGGCCCAAGCACTGCCACCATGACTGCGTGATGAGACGCATCGAGATCGCGGATGCCGAGGCTGTCTCGCGCATCGCGCGTGTGGCTAGATTCGGTGCGATCCCCAACTTCCCTGATCTGCATACACCGGCCGAGGATCTCGAGTTCTACCGCTCACAGATCAAAGCCAAGTCGGGCTACGTATGGGTGGACGGCAACGGCTCGGTTGTGGGGTTCGTCATCTGGCTGGGCGCGTTCATCGACCACCTCTATGTCGAGCCGAACCATCAGCACTCGGGGATCGGCACTCGGCTTCTGGATCGGGCCGTCGCTGACATGGGTGTGCCAGAAGCCAGGCTGTGGACCTTCCAGGCGAATGCGCGTGCTGTGGCCTTCTACACCAAGAACGGGTTCACGGTCCTGGAGGAGACCGATGGGTCTGCGAACGACGAGCGGATGCCGGACTACCTGTTCGTCCGCCCCGTGATGGGGTGATCTCTCAGACGGGAGCGGCGGGCATGAGCCACCGGGAGATCCCGTGGAGGATAGGTCGCAAGGAGGGGTCCTAGCGTTGTGCGCGGTCGAGGAGAGGATCTTCCGGGCTTCGGCCAGCCGCCCGGCGGCCCGGAGCAAGAGCAGGTGTTTGGCCAGGGCAGTCTCGATGTTACGCGTCCCTGCCGCCCGCGCCCACGCCTGATCCCACCTATGTGATGGTCCGCGGATCTCACCTGTTCAGGCAGATCGGTTCACCGCTATGGTCGCGGGGACACCATGCGTGACGACCCGGCAGCTCGAGGAGGGCTACGTGACTGAGCGGCTACCGCGCCAGCTGGCGGCAGTGATGTTCACCGACATGGTGGGCTACACGGCGTTGATCGCCGCCGACGAGCAACAGGCCGTCGAGCGCCGCGACGCCTACTGGAGGGCGGTCGACCGGTATCACGCCGGCTTCGGCGGCACGGTCGTGCAACGTCTCGGCGACGGGAGCATGAGTCGGTTCCCCAGCTCCCTGGCGGCGGTCAACGCGGCGGTGGAGATCCAACGGGAGCTGTCCGAACGCGACATCCCGGTACGCATCGGGATCCACGTGGGCGAGGTGATCGTCGAGCCGGAGCGACTGACAGGCGAGGCCGTCAACGTCGCGTCCCGCATCGAGTCGTTCGCCGTGCCAGGCGGGGTCATGCTCTCCGACGCCGCTCGTGACCAGCTGACCAACCATGCCGAGGTCCCCCTGGTGAGCCTCGGGCTGTTCAAGCTCAAGAACCTGGGGCGCCCTGTCGAGCTGTTCGCGGTGTCCGACGTCGGGATCGTCGTCCCGGACATGGAGATGCTCGAAGGCAAGGGGGAGCGGTTCGCAAGCCTGCCGAGCAACTTGCCCGATCCGGCAGCTCCGGTGCTCGGCCGGGCCGACGACCTTGCGACGCTGGTCGAGCTCGTCCGTGAGACTCCCGTGGTCACCCTCACCGGTCCCGGAGGTGTCGGCAAGACCCGGCTGGCCGTCGAGCTGTGCCGGCAGCTCGCCTCGGAGTTCCTCGACGGCGTCAGCTTCATCGACCTGTCCGAGGTCACCGACCCGGCCGATGTCCTTCCTGCCATGGCGGACACACTCGAGGTGAAGGAGTCCGGGGCGCGGACGATGAGCGACGGCGTCCGGGCGCTCATCGGCCACAAGAAGGCCCTGCTGCTGCTCGACAACCTCGAACAGGTCGTCACGGTCGCCCCGGAGATCGCCGGACTCATCGCGAGCTGCCCGCGCCTGCGGATCGTTGCCACCAGCCGCACGCCCCTGCAGATCTCCGCCGAGCAGGAGTACCCGCTTGCGCCGCTGGCACTCCCGCCGGCGGGCGAGGAGGTCCCGCCGGAGTCGCTCATGGCCTTCCCGGCGGTCGCCCTGTTCGTCGGCCGGGCCCGTACCAGCAGGCCGTCATTCGAGCTCACGGCGCAGAACGCCGCCGCGGTCGCGGAGGTGTGCCGGCGCCTCGACGGCCTGCCGCTGGCGCTGGGACTGGCTGCCGCCCGCCTTCGCCTGCTGTCACCGGAGGCGCTGCTCGAGCGGCTGGACCATGCGCTCAACCTGCTCACCACGGGCTCGCGCGACACCCCCCGCCGGCACCAGACGTTGCGGGCCACGATCGACTGGAGTCATTCGCTGCTCGACGCGGGCGAGCAGCAGCTGTTCCGCCGGATGGCGGTCTTCGTCGGTGGGGCCCGCATCGATGATGTCGAGGCGGTCTGCGCGCAGGACGGCACGTCCTGCCTCGACGAACTCGAGTCGCTGGTGGACAAGGGGCTGGTCCAGCCCGACACCCAGGGTGATCGGCTGCGCATGCTCCAGACGATCGGGGAGTTCGCGCGGGAGAAGCTCGACGCGTCGGGGGAGGCCGAGGATGTCGCGAGCCGGTTCGCTGCCCGGTGTTCCGCGACAGCTCGGGAGGTCCGCGATGGGATCGAGGGCCTCGACCAGGTGGGGTCCCTCCAGCGCGGGGTCGAAGAGGACGCGAACCTCATGGCCGCGCTGGAGACGCTGCTGCAGAGGGCGCATTCGGACGACGCAGACGCCGCGCAGGCGGGACTGCAGCTGTGCGGTGACCTCTGGATGTACTGGCACATCCGCGGGAAGAATGTCACTGCGAGCCAGTACTCCACGGCGTTTCTCGACGCGGACAGCTCCGGCCAGCCCACCGCGGCACGCGCCGGCGCGCTGATCTCCGCAGGCCTCGGGTCGTTCGCCCTCGGGCATCTCCCGCAGGCGGATGAGGAGTGGGCCAGGGCGTATCGCGTCGCGGAGGAGGTGGGCGCCACCCGGGAGATGTGCATCTCGGCGTTCTCCCGGACCCTCGTGCTGATCCCCGTGGGTGACGTATCGGCGGGACGATGGGCCACAGATGCCCTTGAACGCAGCCGGGTACTCGGCGCCCCCTGGATGCTGGGGTTCGCGCTGACGGTCCACGGCCTGGTCAGTGCTGTGGCCGGCGACGCGGCGGCTGCCGAGGCGGACTACCTCGAGGCGATGCGGATCCAGGAGGGGCTCGGGGACCACGAGGGAGGGGGCATGTCACTGAGCTTCCTCGCCGCGCTGCGCGCAGCCTCCGGCGACCGGCCGGGCGCCCTGGGGCTGTACCGGCGGGCACTGGCCGGGTACGAGATCATCGGGGACCGCGGCGAGGAGGCGCGGATGCACGACGAGATGGCGTGGACGTACCTGCTCAACGACGACATCGGCGAGGCCCGAGAGCACTTCGTCGCCTCCGTCCGGGCGTACACGGACCTGGCCAGCGTGCGGGGTGTGGCGCTCTGCCTGATCGGCCTGGCGGCCACCGTGGCCGCCGAAGGTCGGCATCGAGGATCGCGTTGCAGATCATCGCCGCGGCGGAGGTCCACGCCTCGGGGGAGGGCATCGCCTTCACCTACTCCGACCACGCACCCAGCCGCGAGTTCGTCGAGCGCGAGCGTGGCGTGCTCCCGGCCCAGGACGTCGCCCGAGCCACGGAGGCCGGCCGGGCTTTGACGCTGACACAGGCGCTGGACGTCGCGAGGATCCCTGCCGCGCACTCAACTGCGACTCCCTAGAGCAATCAGCCGACGTGCTGATAATCTCCGGAGTTCCTGAGCCGCGTGGGCTGGGGGTACCAGGAGGACGTCATGACGTTGCGTGAAGAACTGACGGAGGTGGACCTGTTCCGGGCGCTGCCCGAGTCCGCCCTCGACGAAGTGATCCAGACCGGCACCACCCTCAAGCTGCGGCCGGGAACATCCGTGGTCGAGCAGGGCAGCACTGACGCCGGCTTCCAGTTGATACGTGCCGGGTCAGCCACGGTGTCCGTGAATGGGGTCAAGCGAGCCCTGCTCACAGCGGGTGACTACTTCGGGGAGATGTCCCTGATCGACCACGCGCCGCGCTCGGCGTCGGTCACGGCTGGACCCGAGGGGGTCGAGACATTCGCCATCTCGGCCCTGACGTTCACGGCCGTGATGGACAAGTACTCAGAGATCGCCCGCGGGCTGCTCCCGGTGCTCACCGCCCGGATCAGGTTCATCGAGTCAGCGCCCTCGTCGGGTTGGTGACGCGCCGACGTCCGACAGACGTGGGCGATCACGCGGACGGTGGCCGCACCCACGTGTCGTGGGAGGGCGTTCCTGTGAGACATGGCGACGGCGCCTTGACCTTGGGATGCCAGCCGGCGAGCATCGTCCGCTGGGCGTCGTGGTGGACCAGTTCGGTACGCTCGCGCGCACTATGATCTACCCCCGGTGCAGGACCGAGAACCCGGCCGAGGGTCGATGATGGAGTGCTCGGT
>CAVONS010000019.1:0-22039 GCA_963697345.1 uncultured Actinomycetes bacterium
CGGCCATCGCGCCGATCGACCACAAGTGCGGCATCTGCCTCGATCGTGATCGAGTCGCTGACCGAACCTGCCATGCCCGACAGTTAGGAGGTGCTGCGCGGGTCCAGCATCGTCAGGACCATCCGGGACGGCTCGAGCGCGAGCACGTCGTGCGGGACTCGGGCACCGATGTGCAGGATGCCGCCCGCGGCCAGCTCCACCTGCTCGCCGGCCGCACCCACGCGCAACCGACCGTCGAGCACCTGCAGCAGGATCGGGATGGCAGCGGTGTGCTCGCTGAGCTCCTGCCCGGCATCGAAGGCGAACAGCACGACGCGCACCCCCTCGGCGCGCAGCACGGTGCGCGAGACCGTGGCATCGGCAGCGACCTCCGCGAGCGCGCCAAGATCCGGCACATAGGTGATGTCCACGACAAGCTCCTAGCCTCAGCACGTCTGGTGCTTCCATTCGGTCGCTGTGCTTCGGTCCTGATGGAAGCACGGACGATCGACGGAAGCGCGATGGAACGTGTTGCACAATGGGGGTCTAGTGAAGGGCCGTGATGAGTGAGCTGACGCACCTCGACGATGCCGGACACGCGCGCATGGTCGACGTGGCCGACCGCGACGTGACGACTCGCACGGCAACCGCCAGCGGCCGGGTGAGCACCTCGGCCACCGCGCTGATCCGCTCCGGGGACGTGCCCAAGGGCGACGTCCTGGCGGTGGCACGGATCGCCGGGATCATGGCCACGAAACGCACGCCGGACCTGATCCCGCTGTGCCATCCGATCGCGGTGCACGGTGTGGATGTCGAGGTGAGCACGGCCGCCGATGCCGACGAGGTCCTGATCCGGGCGACTGTGCGCACGGCTGACCGCACAGGCGTTGAGATGGAGGCCCTGACCGCGGTGGCGGTGGCCGGGCTCGCGGTCATCGACATGGTCAAGGCCGTGGACCCGCATGCCGCGCTGCGTGACGTGCAGGTGGAGGCCAAGGACGGCGGCCGGAGCGGGTCGTGGCATCGATGACCGAGGCACGACTGCGTGCGGTGGTCATCACGTGCTCGGACTCCGCGTCCGCCGGCACTGCCCCGGACGCCTCCGGACCCCTGGCGGCCGCGCTGCTCGGCGAGCTCGGCCATGAGGTGGGCGGCGTGGTCGTCGTCGCCGATGACGGGTCGGCGATCACCCGCGCGGTCCAGCGCGCCGTGGGCGACGGGGCCCGGATCGTCGTGCTGACCGGCGGCACCGGGGCCGGCCCCCGCGACGTCACCCCCGAGGCGCTGCGCAGCGCCGGGTTGCGCGAGCTGCCCGGCATCGGCGAGGCCATCCGCGCGGCCTCGCGCGCACGCGTCCCCACCTCAGACCTGTCACGAGCCCTCGGCGGGGTCCTCGACGGGGCCGTGGTCCTCGCGCTCCCCGGGAGCCCCGGCGGCGTCCGGGACGGCCTGGCGGCGGTGGGCACGCTGCTGGAACACGCGGCCGCCGTGGCCGGTGGCGCGGGCCACACACGCCCCTCCGCCGTTCCCGTGGTCGATTCAGCCCCATTCGTGGCAGGAATCGACGACGCAGACGAGCGGTCGGCGGTGTCTGACGAGCCCATCAACGTGGCTGAGGTGGCTGATGAGGTCGCCAAGGCCGCGGCTGGGGCCGTTGTCACGTTCGCCGGGGTCGTGCGCGACCACGACCAGGGACGCGCGGTGGCCTCCCTGCACTACGAGGGACACCCGGACGCGGGTCGGATCCTGGCCGAGGTCGTCGAGGAGGCCCGTCACCGCCCGGGCGTGCTGGCCGCCGCAGCGCGGCATCGGGTCGGCGACCTCGAGATCGGCGACCTCGCCTTCGCCGCCGCGATCAGCGCCGCACACCGGGGCGAGGCCTTCGCAGCCTGTGCCTGGCTGGTCGACGAGGCGAAGGCCCGATTGCCGATCTGGAAGCACCAGCACTTCCGTGACGGCACCGACGAGTGGGTGAACAGCCCATGACCGCGGACAGCGCCGCGGCCACACCCGCCAAGCTGGTGGACCGGTTCGGGCGCGAGCACCGAGACCTGCGCGTCTCGCTGACCGACCGGTGCAACCTGCGCTGCACCTACTGCATGCCGGCCGAGGGGCTGGAGTGGCTGCCCCATGCCGACCTGCTGACCGCCGAGGAGATCACCCGAGTCGTCAGGGTGGCCACGGAGCTGGGCATCACCGAGGTGCGGCTCACTGGCGGTGAGCCCCTGATCCGGCCCGACGTCGTGGACATCGTCGCCCGGATCACCGCCCTGCCCCTGGCGCCGGACATGTCGGTGACCACCAACGGCCTGCGACTGGCAGCCCTCGCCGGACCTCTCAAGGACGCCGGGCTGACTCGGGTGAACGTCTCATGCGACACGCTCAGCCCCGAGACCTTCGCGAAGCTCACGCTGCGCGACCGCCTCGACGACGTCATGGCCGGGATCGCCGCGGCACGCTCAGCGGGGCTTGAGCCGATCAAGGTGAACACCGTCCTGATGCGGGGCGTCAATGACCACGAGGCGGCCCCGTTGCTGCGCTGGGCCCTGGCCGAGGGGGTGAACCTGCGTTTCATCGAGCAGATGCCGCTGGACCCCCAGCACGGGTGGAACCGGGCCATGATGGTGACCCGGTCCGAGATCCTGGATCAGCTGCAGCGAGCCGGCTTCCGGCTCAGCGCTGTCCCGGGACGTGGATCGGCCCCTGCCGAGGAGTTCCTCGTCGACGGCGGGCCTGCACGAGTGGGCATCGTGGGCTCCGTCACCAACCCGTTCTGCGACGCCTGTGACCGGGTCCGCCTGACTGCCGACGGCCATTGGCGCTCGTGCCTCTTCGCCCACGAGGAGGCTGATCTGCGCACCCTGCTGCGCGCCGGGGCCGACGACGAGGGCCTGGCGGCGACGATGATCGGGGAGATCGCGGTGAAGAAGCGCGGCCACGGCATCGACGACCCCGCGTTCCTCCAGCCGAGCCGGCCGATGTCGGCGATCGGCGGCTGAGCCGATGTCCAGCTCGACGACCGTGACGTTCCGGCTGTATGCAGCAGCACGCGCGGCGGCCGGCACGCAGCAGGCCAGCGCGCCGCCCGGACCGACCGCCACAGTCCTGGCCGACCTCGCTGCGGCCCTGCCGCCCCGGTTCGCCGACGTCCTGGCCGCCTCCTCGCTGATGTCTGACGGGACCAGGCTCGACCCGACCTCAGCCGACGTGCTGCCGGCGGGGACCACCGTGGAGGTCCTGCCGCCGTTCGCCGGCGGTTGAGATGACCAGTCACGCCGCGACCACGAGGACTGTGCCGGACCCTGAGCGACCCGACACCACGTCCTGGTGGCACGAGGCCTCCGGGGCCGTCGCCGATCTCGGCGTCCTGATCCCCATTGCGATCGCCCTGATCGTGAGCAACGGGCTGTCGGCCACGGCCGTCCTGCTGCCGGCCGGTGCGCTGTACCTGATCGTGGCTCAGACGTACCGCGCGCCGGTGGCGGTCCAGCCGCTCAAGGCGTTCGGCGCGGTGGCCATCGCGGTGGGCGCCGGGACCGACGTGATCGCGGCAGGGTCACTCCTGATGGGGCTGGTCTTCCTCGTGCTCGGTACAACCGGGCTCCTCGACCGACTCGGCGCGACGTTCCCGCGGTCGGTCATCCGCGGCGTGCAGCTGGCAGTGGGCCTGACGTTCATCCGGATCGCGTGGGGCCTGGTGGTCCACCCCCCGTCGACGTTCACCAGCCAGTGGCCCGTCGCCGCCACGGCCCTCGCCTGCATCCTTGTCACCGTCATCCTGCTCCGGTGGCGGCGTTCGTCGGCCCTGGTGGCGGTGCTGGTGGGGCTGGCCCTGGCCGCAGGTGCCACGTGGCTGGCGGGGGACGCCACGATCACGCTCGGGCCCACCCCGATCGAGTTGCCCTCCATCTCCCCGGCCGATCTGCTCCTGGCCGCGACCGTGCTCGTCCTGCCCCAGGTTCCGCTGACCCTGACCAACTCCTGCCTGGCCCCAGCCGATGCCGCCCGTCGGTACTTCCCCGACCAGGCCGCCCGGATCACGCCGAGTCGGCTGGCCCGGACCCTCGGCGGGGCCAACATCGCCGTGGCCGCGATCGGCGGGATGCCCATGTGCCACGGCGCGGGCGGGATGAGTGCGCATCACGCCTTCGGGGCCCGTACGTGGCGGGCGCCCGCCCTCATCGGTGCAGTCCTGGTAGGCGTGGCCGTCGTCCTCGGCCAGGACCTGACGATGATCCTCCGCTCGTTCCCGCTGGCGATCCTCGCTGGGCTGCTGCTTGTCGCCGGAGTCGCCCACGTCCGGCTGCTCAACGATGTCCGCGGCGCCCTCGACTGGTCCCTCGCGCTGGCCGTGGGAGTTCTGGGGGCCTCCGGTCACCTGCTCCTCGCAGTGCTCGGCGGGCTGGCCGTGGCGCTGGTGGCCCAGGCCCTGCAGCGGCGCTCGCCGGGTGGTCAGCCCGCGCGGTAGGCCTCGCGCAGCCCGACGCGGCCCCCGGTCCGCAGTGCGGCGCCGCGATACACCCGTGAGCCGAACCAGACGAGCAGGGCGACGAAGGCCACGGACCCGATCAGGGCGACAGCCACCTCCCACCAGAGAGCATCCCCGGTGACGATGCGGAACGGCATGAGCAACGGCGACCAGATCGGGATCATCGACATAGGAGCCAACAGCGGGCTCGGCGCCCCGGCCAGGGACGCAGCCGCAATCGCGTAGGCCGGAAGCAGCAGGACCGAGGGCACGTAGGTCAGGGACTGCAGGTCCTCCAGGCGGGACACGGTGGCTCCCATGGTGGCGAAGACGAAGCTGTACATCGCGTACCCGATGACGAACCACAGTGCCATCCACACCAACGCCGAGACACCGAGTCGGAACAGGTCGAGGCCGGCGGAACCGTCGCCGAACGCCCACAGCCCGAACATGTAGGTCAGGCCGAGCAGGATCAGCTGCACCAGCCCCAGGCCGCCGACCCCGAGGACCTTGCCGACCAGCATGGACGCAGTCGACACCTTGGCCAGGACGAGCTCGGCCACCCGCGTCTGCTTCTCCTCCACCACGGCCGAGCCCACGAACTGCCCGAAGGCCATCACCAGGATGAAGAGGATGACCACGCTGAAGAACGCTGCAGCCCCGCGCGCGGCGGCGAGCTCATCAACGGGTGCGGTGCTGCCCAGGTCCTCAGTGAGGATCACCACCGGTCGGATCACGGAGTCCAGCGCCTCCTCGGAGAGGCCCAGCCGCGAGGCGACCTGGAGCCTGGCCGACGCTGTCGCCGCGCCGCGCAGCACGGCATCCAACGAGGCGGGCGGTGATCCGACGGCCACGATGGTGTCGCCATCGATGAGCGCGGCATCGACGCTGCCCGACACCACCGCAGCGCGCGCCTCGGCCACCGAATCGCTGTCGAGGACCACCACGTCCACACCCAGCGATGCTGCGATCCGTTCGACCTCACCCGGCAGGCCCGGCGGGGACGTCCCAGCGAGGGTCACCGACGACGAGGGGACGGGGCGACCCAACAACGACACGGCGAACATGCCGACCAGGATCAGGACGATCGATCCGACCAGGACGCCGATGAAGACCCGGCTCCGGCCACGTTCGACGAACTCCCGTCGGGCGATCAGCGCGACGCCGCTAGCCATGCTCGGCACCGCCCGTCAGACCGTCGCTGCCCGCGCCCCCGGCCGCTCCGGCCGGCACGGACAGGTGTGCGCGGTCCGCCTCCGGCTCCTGGACCGGCGCCACAGCCTCGTGGAAGAGGTCCGCCAAGGAGGGTGCCTCGTAGCGGAACGAGGTGACCGGACCCACCGCCGAAGCGGCCGCGAGCAGCTCCTCCGCGGTGACAGTCTGGGGCACCAGCACGTGCGCACGCTCACCCTCGACACGGACGGTCCCGATCCCTTCGGGAACCCACGGAGCACCGGATACCGCCACCTCGACGCGGCGGTATCCGGCCCGCGTCCGGATGCTCGCCAGGTCCCCGGCGGCCACGGTGCGCCCACCATTGATGATGGCGACATCGACGCACAGGTCCTCGACGAGTTCCAGCTGGTGGGAGGAGAAGAGGATGGTGGCGCCGCGGGCCGCGGCCGCGCGCAGGACAGCCCCCATCTCGCTGACGCCCACCGGGTCCAACCCGGAGAACGGCTCATCGAGGACAAGGACCTGGGGCCCGTGCACGAGCGCGGCGGCAAGCTGCACCCGCTGCTGGTTGCCATGTGACAGCGTCTCGAGGTTGTCCCCTGCCCGTTCGGCCAGGCCCAGCTGGTCCAGCCAACCCATGGCTGCGTCGCGAGCGTCCCGCTTGCCCATCCCGGCCAGCCGCCCGAAGTGCACCAGCTGGGTGATGACCGCCATCTTGGGGTACAGCCCGCGCTCCTCGGGCATGTAGCCGAACGAGCGACGGATCGGGCGGGTCAGCGCACGACCCCCGTAGGTGATGGTCCCGGCATCCTGGTCCAGCAGACCGAAGACGCAGCGCATGGTTGTGGTCTTGCCTGCGCCGTTGCGCCCGAGGAAACCCAGGATCCGCCCCGGCGTGACCCGCAGGCTCAACCCCTGGAGCACGACGAGGTCACCGAAGGACTTCTCCAGCCCCTGCACCTCGAGCTCCTGCGCCGCCACGGGCCAAGTCTGGCACCGCATGCCCGATCGAGCCTGCGGGCACAACCCAGTGCACCCACACGGCTCATGCGCACGCGGCACGTCGGCGCAGGGCCCCACGGTCGCGCTACTCTGCCATCGTCCGGGCCTTGCACGGCCCCATGCACAGGAGGATCGTGTGTCCTACGTCGAATCACTGCTGGCCAACAACGAGCGGTTCGTCTACGAGACCCGCAAGCACTGGGTCGCGCCCCTGCTGTCGACCATCACCGGAACGGTGCTGACCGTCGGCGGTATCGCCGCAATGTTCGGGCGTCTCTTCACCGACCGGGCCTGGTTGGACAACCTGTTCCTGTACGGCGGTCTGATCGCACTGCTGCTGGGCCTGGTCCTGCTGGTCAACGCATTCGTCAAGTGGTGGTCGGAGCACTACTTCGTGACCAACCAGAAGGTGCTGAAGGTCAGCGGCATCCTGCGCAAGTCCGCCGAGGGCTCAGCTCTGGAGAAGATCAACGACATCACGATCCATCAGCCCCTCATGGGCCGGTGGCTGGGCTACGGGACGCTGAAGGTGCTCACGGCCGCCGATGAGTCCAACCTCGTCTACACCGCGATGCGCGAGCCCATGGAGTTCCGCAAGGCGATCCTGGACGAGAAGCAGACCTTCGAGCAGCAGGACGCCCGGTCCATCGCTGACGCCGTGCGCCAGTCGTCCCCACCGCCGGCGCCGGCCGCCGAGCGAGCCTCCTCCAGTGAGATTGCCGACGCGATCGAACGCCTCGCGCAGCTGCGCGACAGCGGGGCGATCACCCCCGAGGACTACGAGGCGAAGAAGACGGAGCTGCTCGGCCGGATGTGAGGTGACAGCCCGCGGGCTCTCCGGCAGGTCGCCCGCCCGCGCCTAGGGCGACAGGCGACGGCGCGCCCATGAGGCGCCATCATCGAGCCCACCTGGCGAGGTGCGCCGGTACTCGATCCGGTCGTGGAGCCTGGAGAAGCGGCCGACCCAGAACTCGATCGCGTCGGGCACGAGGACGAAGCCGCCCCAGTTGTCCGGCATCGGGATCGGCTCGTCGGTTCCGAAGTGCTCCGTGAGCCCAGCCACCCTCTCGTCGAGCTGCGCGCGCGTGACCTCCTGGCTCTGCTGGCTGGCCCATGCCCCCAACTGGGCACCGCGCGGCCGAGAGGCGAAGTACTGCTCGGACTCAGCGCGGGGCAGCCGGTGGGCCTCCCCGCGCACGGCCACCTGGCGATGCATGCCGTGCCACGGGAACAGCAGTGCCGCCCTGCCACTCTCATCGAGGTCCCGGCCCTTGCGCGAGCCCTGGTTGGTGAAGAAGCAGAACCCGCGGGCATCAACGACCTTCACGAGCATCATGCGCACAGAGGGGTGCCCGCGACCGTCGACCGTGGCCAGGGTGGCGGCGTTGGGTTCGGGCAGCCCCGCCAGCACTGCATCGGAGAGCCAGGCCCGGAACAGGTCCAGCGGGGCCACAGGGACGGTGTCCACCTCGAAGCCCTCGATCGGGGCGCGCAGGTACTCGATCCGCTGGACGGGAACTTGCTCGACCATGGCTCCAGTATCGACCCCCGAGGCACCTCAGGTGGGCCGAGGCGGGGGCCGCGGCCGCGGGGAGGCCCACCATCGGGGAGAATGGCCGTTGTCCACGTCCCCGCATGCGCGCAGGAGTGCTCCATGACCGACTTCTCCCCCGGCCTCGAGGGTGTCATCGCGTTCGAGACCGAGATCGCCGAACCCGACAAGGAGGGGTCGGCCCTGCGCTATCGCGGTGTCGACATCGAGGACCTCGTCGGACGTGTGACCTTCGGCCAGGTCTGGGGCCTGCTGGTCGACGCCGAGTTCAACCCCGGACTGCCGCCGGCCGAGCCGTACCCGATCCCCGTGCACTCCGGTGACGTACGAGTCGACGTGCAATCAGCCATCGCCATGCTGGCCCCCGCCTGGGGGCTCAAGCCGCTGCTCGACATCGACGACGCCCAGGCGCGTGACGACCTCGCACGCGTCTCGGTCATGGCCATGTCGTTCGTGGCCCAGGCCGCACGCGGCGTGGGGCAGCCGATGACCCCGCTGAGCGAGATCGACAAGGGCCGCACGGTCGTGGAGCGGATGATGATCCGCTGGCGCGGCGACCCCGACCCCCAGCACGTGCGCGCCGTGGACGCCTACTTCGTGTCGGCAGCCGAGCACGGCATGAACGCCTCCACCTTCACCGCCCGCGTGATCGCCTCGACCGGCGCCGACGTCGCCGCGGCGATCTCGGGCGGCGTGGGCGCGATGTCGGGTCCGCTGCACGGCGGCGCACCGAGCCGGGTGCTGCACATGATCGAGGAGATCGAGGCCTCCGGCGACGCCGAGGGCTACGTCAAGGGCGTCCTCGACCGTGGTGAGCGCCTGATGGGCTTCGGCCACCGCGTGTACCGCGCCCAGGATCCACGTGCCAAGGTGCTGCGGCGCACCGCCAAGGAGCTCAATGCCCCCCGCTACGAGGTGGCCGAAGCCCTGGAGCGGGCAGCCCTGGCCGAGTTGCGCGAGCGCCGCCCCGACCGGGTCCTGGAGACCAACGTCGAGTTCTGGGCGGCGATCATCCTGGACTTCGCCGAGGTCCCAGCGAGCATGTTCCCGGCCATGTTCACCAGTGCCCGACTGGCCGGCTGGAGCGCGCACATCCTCGAGCAGAAGCGCACAGGTCGCCTCGTGCGGCCTTCGGCCCTGTACCAAGGTCCGGGTCCGCGCCACCCCGAGGACGTCACCGGCTGGCAGGACTGGATGCTGAACCCCTACGACGGCGCCCTGCCGCCCCTTGCCCAGCGCCTGCACTACCCGGGCTATCCGGACCGGATCTGACCCGTCCCCACCCACCCGGGTGGGGACCGACCAGCGAGACAACAGCCAGCCCATCAGCCCACGAAGGACACCACGGTGAGCACCACCCCTGACCCGACGACCATCACGATCCCCACCGACATGCTCCCCGCGGACGGCAGGTTCGGCTGCGGCCCCTCCAAGGTCCGCGTCGAGCAGGTGGACGCGCTGCGTGGCGCTGCCACGACCATCCTGGGCACCTCGCACCGGCAGAAGACCGTGAAGTCGCAGGTGGGCCGTGTGCGTGCCGGCCTGGCAGAGCTCTTCGCCCTGCCCGACGGCTACGAGGTGCTCCTGGGCAACGGCGGGTCGACAGCGTTCTGGGACGCCGCCACCTTCGGCCTGATCAACGACCGCGCCCAGTTCCTGACGTTCGGGGAGTTCGGCTCCAAGTTCGCCAAGGCCGCCCGGAGCGCCCCGCACCTGGGCGAGCCGACCGTGATCACCTCGGACCCGGGCAGCGCCCCGGTGTTCAGCGCCGAGCCGGGCATCGACCTGTACGCCAGCCCGCACAACGAGACATCGACCGGTGTGGCGATCACCCCGACCCGCGTGCTCGGGGCCGATGCGGGAGCACTGATGGCCTTCGACGCGACCTCAGCTGCCGGCGGCCTGGCCGTGGACCCGACCCAGTTCGACGCCTACTACTTCGCCCCCCAGAAGTGCTTCGGCTCGGACGGCGGGCTGTGGTTCGCACTGGTCAGCCCGGCAGCCATCGAGCGGATCGAGTCGATCGCCGCCTCGGGCCGCTGGGTGCCGGCCTTCCTCGACCTCAAGATCGCCCTGGACAACTCCAGACTGGATCAGACGTACAACACACCAGCCCTGGCCACCATCCTGATGATGGCCGAGCAGACCGACTGGTTCAACGAGCAGGGCGGGATGGCCTGGACGACCGCTCGCACGGCGGAATCCGCGGGCAACCTCTACGGCTGGGCCGAGGCCTCGAGCTACGCGACGCCCTACGTCGCCGACCCCGCCCTGCGCAGCAACGTGGTCGGCACGATCGACTTCGACGACGCGATCGACGCCTCAGCGGTGGCCAAGGTCCTGCGCGCCAACGGCGTCGTGGACACCGAGCCCTACCGCAAGCTGGGCCGCAACCAGCTCCGGATCGCGATGTTCCCCTCAGTGTCGCCCGAGGACGTCAAGGCCCTCACCCGGCTGCATCGACCACGTGGTGACCGCGCTGGCCTGAGGTTCAGGACCAGGCGGAGGCGACCTGCTTGGTGTAGCCGCGCCCCATCACCTTGCTCAGGACGAGGACCACCGGCCCCGGCACGACCGAGCGCAGGTACGCCTGATCGTCGGCCGTCGCGCCGTCCTGGACCCACGCGAAGAACCAGCCGGCCGTCGTCGGCGAGGCGGCGCGCAGCTTCTTCTCCACGTCCTTCCACTGCGGTGAGTTCATGTAGGGCGCCATGAGCGGTTCGAGTTCGTTCTCCTCGTGCGTGAGGTGCTTGTCCACCACCATCGCCGTGTTCGCCACCACGTCGGCGGCCCGCACGGCCTCCTCGCCGGATGCGGCCGAGCAGGCAGCCCCGATCGCGGTGGCCGACTCGCTGAGCGCATTGGCCAGTGCCTCGTGCTCGGACTCCATCGCAGCCAGCAGCTCGGGGTCGATCCCCACGGATTCCAGCCACGGCCAGATGTAGGTGTCCTCACCCTCGTGGTGGCGCGTGAGCTGGTCGGACAGGTTGTCCCAGGTC
This sequence comes from uncultured Actinomycetes bacterium, assembly GCA_963697345.1. GTDB lineage: Bacteria > Actinomycetota > Actinomycetes > S36-B12 > CAIYMF01 > Prado023. The sequence goes on from CAVONS010000019.1 coordinate 11,177, forward strand.
CGCTGGATCTCACCGGCCCGGGTGCGATCCCCGTCGGGCAGCCCGCGCAGGCCGCCCTCGATCCGCGTGAGGTCGCGGCGCACCGCGTGGTGGATGAGGCGATTCATGGTCATGTGCTCGTCCATCTCGGCAGCGTAGCGAGCCGGGACGTGCGGCAACAGGGTCAGCGGCGGGCCCGGCGGCGCCGGCGCCTCGACCTGCCCACGAGGGCCAGGGCGACCAGGCCCGCCAGCACGAGGGCGACGATCCGCGCATACGGGTAGATGTCGAAGCCGGCCACCCGGGGCAGCCGCCCGGCGATCCCGCCGTCGGTGCCCAGCGCTGTGCCCGGGACGTCGACCTGGATCAGCTGCCCCGAGCGCTCGGAGGCGACGATCAGCCCCTTCCCATCGGCGGTCCACGTGACGGCCTCACCCTGGGGCTGCAGCGGCAGGCCGAAACGCGCCTGCGCCTCGCCGGGCGGCTTGCCGCTGAACACCTCGGCGGAGAGGTAGTCCCGGACCACGTACCGCCTGCCGTCGGGGGCCATGGCGGCGTCGGTGACCTGGGACCTGGCCTCCCCGACCAGCTTCGCCTGCATCGGCGTCTGCGCCGGACTCATCGGGCTGGGCAGCCGGTAGATGCCACCCACGCCATCCTCCTTGCTGATCACCCAGAGCCGCTCCCGGTTGGGGTCGGCCATCAGAGCCTCGGCATTGCGCGCGCCGTCCGGGTAGGTGAACCGGTAGGTCGTGACCGGCACTTCGGCGTCCGTCAGCTCCTGGGGCTCGATCACCTTGTGGATGCGGGCATAGGGCCACGAGTCGCGGTTGTCCCCGATGTCGGCCACCCAGATCACGTCGTTGCCCTGCTCGTCACGACCCACGGCAAGGGCCTCGTGGTCGCGGGCAGGGGTGTCCAGCAGGGTCAGCTCGGCGCGCAGAGAACAGTCAGTGATGTCCAGCGCGTACAGGTACGGGCCACCGCCGGAGTCATTGGTCATCCAGAGGATGTCGTCATGCTGTTGGGAGAGGGCGATGCCGCTGACCTCGTCGAGTTCCGCGGAGTCGAAGGTGCACAGCACCTCATCGGCGGCACCCAGAACGGCCGGGGCGCTGGCCGGGGCACCGGTCGACGTGGGTGCGGGCCCGGCGAGGACGGCGCCCACCACCGCCATGGAGCCCGCCGCGAGCCAGGCCCGCCGCGTCACCCGGCGCACGGTCAAGCGGGCGGTCCTGCCACATCCCGGGCTGCGGGATCCGCGGGACCACCTGCTGGATCCGTCGACGCAGTAGCGCTCCCGCTGGCGGCAGCTGCCGCTCGCGCGCGCCGGTTGGCGGCGCGCTTGGCGAAGATCCCCCACTCGACGAGGCCGATCACCACCCCGGCCAAGCAGGTGAGCAGCCACCACTCGGTCCCCTGGTCGGCGAGGTCCGCACGCCGCACGAGCAGCACGACCCCCGCCACGACCCACAGGACCAGGCCGACCCAGATGGCTGCGATCCCGTCATCGGCGACGGGCTCCAGCGCAAGCGGCTCGGACCCAGGCATGCGCACAACCCTAACCCGATCCAGGGCCCGCCCGGATCAGCGCAGGGCGGCCAGGACGGTCACTGTCACCAACCCCACCAGAACAGCCAGGGTGAGGACGCGCCGGGCCCGAGGGTCCATCGATCAGGTCCGTGGCTGGTCCGGGGCGACCTCGGAGTGGGCCCCGCAGCCGAACGTGAGGGCGACCACCCGGCCGTCGGCTGGGGACATCCCGTTGGCACACAGGCCGAAGGCCGAACCGGTGGGCCCGCCGATCGGCAGCAGGAACCCACACGTGCTGCAGGGCGCGGGTGCTGAGCGAGCCATCGGAGTCGTCGGTCCGGTGTCCCCCTCAAGCCAGCGTGTGGTCGCGTCGTCGCGGCCCTCCGGGGACAGCACACGACGCCGTCCGATGCCGATCTCCCACCCGCTCGGGCGCAACCCCGGCTCGTCGGAGGCGGCCGCGAGGTCGTCCAGCCCCGACCATCCGGGGGAGAGGCGCGGATCATCGGCGGAGGTGGGCAGGACGTCGCCGACCCCGAGATCGCCGGGCTCGAGTCGTTGGCTCCACGGCACCCACTCCGGGGCCACCAGGGCATCGGACCCGGGCAGCATCGCGATCTCGTCGACGGTCGCTGTCCGGGCCCGCGAGGCGCGGGCGACCGTGACGGCCCACTCCCATCCCCGATAGCCGGGAGCACGTGACTCGAAGCGGTGGGTCACCACGCGCTCGGCCTCCGCGACAACTGAGAGGTGCTCCCCGACGTGCTCAGCCGGCACCAGCTCGAGGATCGCTGCGCGGGCCAGTTCGACTGCATCACGGCACACGGCATCCATCGGCGCCGATCGGCGCGGGCGCGTGGTCATGGACTCGGTCATGGGTCTTCCCGGGTTGCCCTGTCCGACCAACGGCCGGGTGGGGCGGATCGCCGCCACGCAGATAGGCTACCCCCATGAAGTCGCCGCGCCATTCCCTGGCGATCGCCCTCGTCGCCCTGTCCCCGCTCATCCTGGCCGGCTGTGAGAAGCCCTACCCCGGTGTCACTGTGTGGTCGGGCACTTCCAGCCAGCACGAGCCCGCGCTCTGCTGGCAGCCCGAGGAGATCGGCGGACTCACGCCCAACGAGTGTGCCGCTGACGTCGTGGAGACCGCCGGCTCCGGGCAGGGCATCGCGATCATCCCGGTCTCCCCCGGTGACACGGTCGGCATCTCGGTCGACCCGGTCGTGGCCGAGGCCGGATGGTCGGCACAGATCGCCGGCCAGTCGCTGGCCACCGGCATCACCGACACCTACTACCGCTTCACGTTCCCGGAGCAGGTCGCCACGGACGGGACCGGGTTCACGTTGCAGGTGATCGCCGCAGCCAGGCCCAACGGTGCCCGCGGCTACTGGTTCTTCCAGCTCGTCCCGCGCTGAGCACGCTGCCAGCGGATTGGGGGCACTGCGCCCCCCGGGCGTAGTCTGGTTCCTTCGCGATCCATCCACCAGGAGTTCACAGTGCCCACCGGCAAGGTCAAGTGGTACGACACGGAGAAGGGCTTCGGCTTCCTCACCTCCGACGAGGGCGACGACGTGTTCGTCCACGGCAACTCGCTGCCCGCCGGCGTGACCAGCCTCAAGGGCGGGACGCGCGTGGAGTTCGGCGTCGTCGACGGCAAGAAGGGCAAGACCGCGCTCTCCCTGCACGTCCTCGAGCCCACCGCCTCGGTGGTGAAGGCCAAGCGCAAGCCCGCCGAGGAGATGTCGATCATCGTCGAGACCCTCATCAAGCTCCTCGATGATGTCGGCAACGACCTGCGCAAGGGCCGGTACCCCGCGGATGCCAAGGGCTCCAAGATCGCCACGGTCCTGCGTGCGGTGGCCGACGACCTCGATGCCTGAGCGGACCGTCGGCCCCGGCGACCGACTGCTGCGGGCCGGGGTGGCAATGACGGGCCTCGGGATGGCGCTGACGCTGATCGCCATGCTCCCCCTGGTCACTGATCTCGAGCTGCCCAGCGCGTTCTGGTGGCTGTCCATGCTCACGGGCGTGGGACTGGGCATGATCATCGTCGGCCTGGCCCGCAACGGCCGCTCGCGCTCCCGGTCCCAGACGGCCGCCAGAGCGACGCTGGACTGATCGGGGCGGCCATGCGCAGCCTTGCCGACGACCTGCGATCGCGCTCCGACGAGCAGCTCGCGGCCCTGCTGTCGGCACGTCCGGATCTCCTGCACCCGGTTCCCGCGGACATGACCGCGCTGGCCCAGCACGCGGGATCCCCCGGGAGCGTTGCGGCCTGCCTGCGCGGCTACGACCAGCTGGCCCTGCATGTCGTCCTGGCTGCGGCGCTCGGCCCGGACCCCGTTCGGCCGGCCACGCTCACGCGTGACGTGGCGGCAGCCGTCCCGGGAGCTGCGGCTCCTGCCCGCGTCCGGGGGATCATCACCACCATGCGCTCCCACGCGCTGCTGTGGGGTGACCGATCCCTGCACCTGGTCGGGCCAGCACGGGACCTCATGGTGCCGGCCGACCGGGGGCCCCGAGTTGCCGCCCTCGACCCCGTGGTGGCGGGGTACACGCGCGAGCCCGAGTCGTTGCACGCCACACTGCGCTCGGCCCCATCCGGCGTTCCCGCTGCGCTCGAGCGGCTCCTGGCCGGACCCGTGATCGGCACCGTGGCCGACGCCCGCCGGGTGCCAGACCCAGAGCGCAGTCCCGTGGACTGGATGCTCGCGCACCACATCCTTGTGCCGCTGGGCGCCGACCGTGCGGTGCTTCCCGCCGAGGTGGTGGCGATCCTGCGCGGTGTCGATGACGGGGACGCGGCGCGCGCGGTCCTCAGCCTTGCTGAGCCTGCACCTCAACGCCCAGCCCCCGACCCCCGGCGGGTGGATCCCGGTGCCGTCGGCGCCGTCCTCGACGTCCTGCATCGCACCGCGGAGCTCGGACGTGGGTGGGCCGCAGCTCCTCCCTCCCGGCTGCGCACCGGCGGCATCGCGGCCCGCGACCTCACACGGACGGCTCGAGCCATGGGCGCAGCGGAGGGCGCCGCAGCCCTCGTGATCGAGATCGCCTCCGCCGCCGGACTCGTGGCCGCGGACTCCCGCGACCAGGTGAGCATCCTGCCCACGACCAGCTTCGACGCCTGGGCGTCCCTGCCGCCCAGCGAGCAGGCGGCCTCTCTGCTCACCGCGTGGCTGGCCATGCCGCGTGGGGTCGCCGGGCCGGGCCAGCGCCCGCTCGCCCCCGAGCTGGCCGCGCCCGCGCTCCCCGACCTGCGCCGCGACGTCCTGCGGGTCCTGTCCGGCGCACCCGGGTCATGGACCGATGACGAGGTCGCTGCCGCCCTCGACTGGTGGGCACCACGGCGCCACGACGCCACCCGCGCCGATCGGGTCCGCGCCATCCTGGGGCAGTGCCGGGAGTTGGGCCTGGTCGTGGACGGCACCCCGACCAGCGCCGGGCGGGCTCTGCTGGAGCTCGACCGCTCGGTCGCCGATGCGCTCGCCGAGTCCCTGCCCGAGCAGGTCGACGCGGTGATCCTTCAGGGCGATCTCACCGCCGTCGTCCCGGGGCTGCCGACCCCCGCGCTGGCTGAGCTGCTGCGCACGATGGCTGATGCCGAGTCCACCGGCGCCGCGAGCACGTACCGCTTCTCCACGGACAGCATCCGTCGGGCCTTGGACCACGGGTGGACCGCCGGCGAGCTGCGCACCGAACTGGGCCGTCGCGGATCGGTCCCGCAGCCGTTGGCCTACCTCATCGACGATGTCGCACGTCGCCACGCGGTGCTGCGCATCGGTGCCGCGGCGACGTTCCTGCGCTGCGACGACCCTGTCGTCCTGGCTGGCATCCTGGCTGACCCGGGGGCCACTGCCCTGGGCCTGTTCGCGCTGTCGGACACGGTGCTGGCCTCCGATCAACCCCCTGAGCACGTGCTCGACCAGTTGCGCCAGCTCGGACACGCACTGCTGCCGGAGCACGGCCGCGGTCCTGCCGTCGAGGGACCCCGGCGTGCCCGTGGCCGGGTCCAGCCCGAGGAGGCGGGGGTCGCGGTCATCACCCCGGCGCTCGCGGCGGCGGCTGTTCGGGCCATTCGCGCCAACGACCGGGACGAAGGCCCCACGGCCGGTCCCCTATCGCGGGGCGCCGGCAAGGGCGTGGCCGATCGTCCCGGCCGAGCGGGAGCCGCCGACAACGGCTCCACCCAGCATCCGATCCCCACGATGCCCCCCGTCGAGATCGCGTCCCTGCTGCGTGCCGCGATCGCCTCGGAGACCTCGGTGTGGATCGGCTACGCCGACCCCGCAGGCGTCGCGGGCGATCGCCGCGTCGAGCCGCTGCGCCTCACCGGCGGCTACCTCACGGCCCTGGACGCACGCTCACAGTCCATCGCGACCTTCGCCCTGGCCCGCATCACAGGCGCCCAACCCGGGTAGCCCCAAGCCCCAACGCCCCGCCCAGGGCCCCGGCCCACGCCCCGCCGCGCGCCGCCGCGCGCCACCCGGGGGATTTGCGGCAGGTTTCAGTACGGAACCGCGCCTCAAACCTGCCGCAACCCCGGCCTCGGCGCCCGAACACTGCCACAAATCGCCGCATGAACCCCGGCGCACGCGGGCTGGGGGCGGTGTGGGGGGCGGGGGGCGGCGTGGGTGTGGAACCGCGGGAGCTCGGGGTCAGTCGGCTTGGCCGTTCAGGACGTCGTCGGCATCGACGATGCGGTACGCGTAGCCCTGCTCGGCGAGGAAGCGCTGGCGGTGCGCGGCGAAGTCCGCGTCGACGGTGTCGCGAGTCACCACGGTGTAGAACCGCGCCCCCCGACCATCGGACTTGGGCCGGAGGATGCGGCCCAACCGCTGCGCCTCCTCCTGGCGTGACCCGAAGGAACCCGACACCTGGATCGCGACCGACGCCTCGGGCAAGTCGAGGCTGAAGTTGGCCACCTTGGAGACCACCAGCGTTGAGATCTCCCCGGAGCGGAACAGGTCGAAGAGCTCCTGGCGCTCCTTCACCGGCATCTCACCGGTGATCACCGGGACCCCGAGCATCTCGGCGAGATCGTGGAGCTGGTCGAGGTACTGGCCGATCACCAGCACCTGGTCCTCCGGATGCCGGGCAACGAGGGTGGACACGATCCCGCGCTTCTCCCGCGCGGTGGCGGCCAGTCGATAGCGCTCCTCCGGCTCGGCCATGGCGTAGGCCATCCTCTGGGGGTCGGGCAGCGTGACGCGCACCTCGACGCAGTCGGCCGGGGCGATCCAGCCCTGTGCCTCGATCTCCCGCCAGGGCACGTCGTAGCGCTTGGGCCCGATGAGTGAGAAGACGTCGCCCTCGCGGCCGTCCTCACGCACCAACGTGGCCGTCAGGCCGAGCCGCCGGCGGGCCTGGATGTCGGCCGTGAACCGGAAGATGGGCGCGGGCAGCAGGTGCACCTCGTCGTAGATGATCAGGCCCCAGTCCCGGGCATCGAACAGGTCGAGATGGGCGTAGGTGCCCTTCCGCTTGGTCGTCATCACCTGGTAGGTCGCGATCGTGACCGGCCGGACCTCCTTGCGGGCCCCGGAATACTCGCCGATCTCGTCCTCGGTCAGGTTCGTGCGCTTGAGGAGCTCGTCGCGCCACTGCCGCGCGGAGACCGTGTTGGTCACCAGGATCAGCGTCGTTGCCTTGGCCAGGTCCATGGCCGCGGCACCCACGAGGGTCTTGCCCGCCCCGCACGGCAGCACGACCACACCGGAGCCGCCATGCCAGAATCCCTCGGCTGCCTGGCGCTGGTAGTCGCGCAACTCCCAGGTGTCCTCGACCAGGTCGATCTGGTGGGCCTCGCCGTCCACGTACCCGGCGAGATCCTCTGCCGGCCAGCCCAGACGGAGCAGCACCTGCTTGAGCGCCCCGCGTTCGCTGGGGTGGACCGCAACCGTGTCCTCGTCGAGCCGGGCCCCAACCATCGGGGCCACCTTGCGACTGCGCAGCACCTCCGCAAGCACGGCGCGGTCGGTCGACTCCAGCACGAGGCCGTGCACCGGGTGCTTGAGCAGGCGGAGCCGACCGTAGCGATCCATCGTCTCGGCCACGTCGACGAGCAGGGCGTGCGGCACGGGGAACCGGGAGTAGCGGATGAGGGAATCGACCACCCCCTCGGCGTCATGGCCAGCAGCGCGCGCGTTCCACAGCCCGAGCGGCGTGATGCGGTAGGTGTGGATGTGCTCCGGGGCCCGCTCGAGCTCGGCGAACACCGCGATGTCGCGGCGAGCATCCGCCGCAGCCTCGTGGTCGACCTCGAGCAGGAGGGTCTTGTCACTCTGGACGATCAGGGGGCCATCGGTCATCCGATGATTGTCCCCCACATCAGGGGCTCGGGCTGCAGGGCTACTCAGCCAGCGCTGAGCGCAGGTTCTCCGGTAGGTCGTCGTTGCCCAGGCTGGTGGCGGACTCGTCATCCACGTAGTGCATGGCCAACTCCTCGGCCGCCAGATCCTCCAGGTCATGGGAGTCATGGGCGATCAGCTCAGGGGTCTCGTCTGCACGCACCCCCTCGTCGTCGCCGACCAGGTGACCCACGCGTGCCTCATCCGGGTGGCCGAAGGTCGCCTCCGGGCCGTCGGTGCCGAGCTCCTCAGAGACGTGGTGGTGGTAGGCCTCCACCAGATCCGCGGCAGGGTCGTCCCTCTTCAACAGGCCCGGCGATCGCTCGTACTCGGTCATCGCCTCGCTCCTTCCGCGCAACAGGGTCGCAACGGGCCGACCCGGTGGATGTGTCCTGATCGACAGCCTAGATCAGGCGGTTGGGGCATGACAGGGCCAGACGGCGTGAACCTCGTGTCGCGTGCGCCAGGCGGTTTCGACGACCGCAGCGCTCACTTGCACTCGCGGGGGTGGAGTGCCAGAATCGCCTTAGCACTCGGAGGGGTCGAGTGACAACCCGGTCACCCGGGACCACACGCCCCACCGGGTCACCGACAGGTCGGCGCACCTGAGGTCCCCAGGCAGTGGGAGATGTGATCCCGCTCCTGAGAACCGTCCGTCGCGGGCAGGCGCACCGGCATTCCGGCACGACGTGCGAAGGAACCACACACATATGGCGAAGATCATCTCTTTTGACGAGGAAGCCCGCAGGGCCCTCGAGCGTGGCATGAACACTCTGGCTGATGCGGTCAAGGTGACCCTCGGGCCGCGAGGGCGCAACGTCGTCCTCGAGAAGAAGTGGGGCGCTCCCACCATCACCAACGACGGTGTCTCGATCGCCAAGGAGATCGAGCTCGACGAGCCCTTCGAGAAGATCGGCGCCGAGCTGGTCAAGGAAGTTGCCAAGAAGACCGACGACGTGGCCGGCGACGGCACGACGACGGCCACCGTCCTGGCCCAGGCGCTGGTCCGCGAGGGCCTGCGCAACGTGGCAGCGGGAGCCAACCCGATGGCCCTCAAGCGGGGCATCGAGAAGGCTGTCGAGGAGATCGTCACCCAGCTGCTCGAGATGGCCAAGGAGGTTGAGACCACCGAGGAGATCGCCTCCACGGCCTCCATCTCCGCTGCCGACGAGCAGATCGGCAAGGTCATCGCCGAGGCGATGGACAAGGTCGGCAAGGAGGGCGTGATCACGGTCGAGGAGTCCAACACCTTCGGCCTGGAGCTCGAGCTCACTGAAGGCATGCGCTTCGACAAGGGCTACATCTCGGGCTACTTCGTGACCGACCCCGAGCGCATGGAGGCCGTCTACGAGGACGCCTACATCCTCATCGCCAACTCGAAGATCTCCGCGGTCAAGGACCTGCTGCCGATCCTCGAGAAGGTCATGCAGTCCGGCAAGCCGCTGGTCATCATCTCCGAGGACGTCGACGGTGAGGCCCTGTCCACGCTGGTCGTGAACAAGATCCGTGGCACGTTCCGCTCGGTGGCCGTCAAGGCCCCCGGCTTCGGCGACCGCCGCAAGGCCATGCTGCAGGACATCGCGATCCTGACCGGTGGCCAGGTCATCTCCGAGGAGGTCGGGCTCAAGCTCGAGAGCACCTCGGTGGACCTGCTGGGCACTGCCCGCAAGATCGTCATCACCAAGGACGAGACGACCATCGTTGACGGCGGCGGCGACGCGGACCAGATCGCGGGTCGCGTCTCGCAGATCCGTGCCGAGATCGACAAGTCGGACTCCGACTACGACCGCGAGAAGCTGCAGGAGCGCCTGGCCAAGCTGGCCGGCGGCGTTGCAGTCATCAAGGCCGGGGCGGCGACCGAGGTCGAGCTCAAGGAGCGCAAGCACCGCATCGAGGATGCCGTGCGCAACGCGAAGGCCGCAGTGGAGGAGGGCATCATCGCCGGTGGCGGTGTGGCGCTGATCCACGCGACCGACCTGGCGTTCCTGAAGCTGGAGCTCGAGGGCGACGAGGCCACGGGCGCCAACATCGTCAAGGTGGCCGTCGAGGCCCCCTTGAAGCAGATCGCGATCAACGCCGGCCTCGAGGGTGGCGTTGTTGTGGAGAAGGTGCGCCACCTCGAGCCGGGCTGGGGCCTCAACGCCGCAACGGGCGAGTACGTCGACCTGCTCAAGGCCGGCATCATCGACCCGGCCAAGGTCACGCGCTCTGCCCTGCAGAACGCGGCGTCCATCGCGGCGCTGTTCCTGACCACCGAGGCAGTCATCGCCGAGAAGCCCGAGCCCAAGGGCTCGGCGCCGGCCATGCCCGACGGCGGGGGCATGGACTTCTGAGCGAGGAGTGAGGGAGGGGTCGGTCCCACAGGACAGGCACCCGCCGAGCACCACAGCGAACGGAGAGGGCGGTCCCACCAGGGGCCGCCCTCTCCGCGTACCCACCCCGAAGCATCGATGTGGGGCAGGTTCCGGGCGCCAGAACGCAAGTTGCGGCAGGTACCGGGCGGATTTCGACCCGAGACCTGCCGCAACTTGCTGCGCGCCTGGAGTGCCTAGAAGAGCGGGTCCTCTTCTAGCTGGTAGGTCGAGCTGCCGAAGGCGAGCACCAGGTAGCCGATGCCCGTGAGGAATATCAGCACCAGGGCCATGCCGACGCCCTTGCCGAACGCCTTGGCCAGGTCGAGCATCAGTGCGATCCAGACGAAGAAGTTGACGATCGGGATCAGCAGCAGGAGGAACCACCACCACGGCCTGTGCACGATCTTGAGCAGGCCGAAGAGGTTGACGAAGGGGATGATCGCGACCCAGCCCTTCTGCCCGGCCTTCACGTACATCTGCCACCCGGCGACCAGCAGCAGGATGGTCCAGAAGAACCAGATGATCACGAAGCCTGTGGAGAACAAGCCGCCTGAGTCGTCCATGTCGAACTCCTTGTGTCGATGTCCGTGGACATAGGCGGCACATCCGGCCGGCCGGTCAAGAACCTAGCCAAAGCATCTACCCGCGGC
>CAVONS010000020.1:0-23535 GCA_963697345.1 uncultured Actinomycetes bacterium
CTTCCCGGCGGCACGTGCGCGTTGAGGTGGGCTTTGGGCACCGATCAGCACCATACTGGCGGCGACAGGTTCTGCACGTGGGTGCGGTTCGGGCACGAGATGAAGGGGAGACAGGTGGGCGCAACGGCCGACGACGCCGATGAGGCATCGGCGTTGGCCACGCGGCTGGGCATCATCGCAGGGCAGACCGTGCAGGAGATCGGGTACGACACCGACACCGACGATCTTGTTGCTGACGCTGTGGTGGCCGCGACTGGGGATCAAGCAGTGGACGAGGACTTCGGCGGTGTCGTCGACGTGGTCCTGTTGTGGTGGCGCGAGGAGGACGGGGATCTCGCCGATGCGCTCGTGGATGCCAAGACGCCCTTGGCTGACACCGGCATCGTGTGGCTCCTGACTCCGAAGTTCGGTCGCACCGGCGCCCTGGAACCGGCCGACATCGCAGATGCAGCGTCGACGTCGGGGATGCGCCGCACCACGTCGGTGACGTTGAGCCAGTGGCAGGCAGTCAGGCTGGTATCCCGGTAGTCACAGCGGTGCCATGTGCGCGCAAGTGTGCGTGGCGCGTGGCTCAGCGACGCAGGCGTCCGAACAGCCCGCCGACCGCGTCGACGACGGTCATGGCTCGCCCGATCGCGCCCATCGGTGGGATCCCCGGGATGCCCTCGAGCACGGGCGCGAGTCGCACCATCCCGCCGATGTCGCGGACGTGAAGTGCGCCTGTGCGGTACAGATGCCCGACGTTGCCCCGGCCACTGGTCGCATCGATGAGGATCCGCGGCGTTGCCACCACGGCGGGTCCCATGTGGGGGTCCTCATCGAGTGGGCGCGTGCGCCAATGCCCACCCCGGGCACCGACACCGACGGTCCCCTCGGGCGTGACAGCCAGGAACGACCCGGTGACATGGGTGCGTCCGGCCAGGGCTCCTGTGGTGTCGATCAGTGCCAGCAGGCCCACACGGAGCAGCTCGTCAGGCACGGTCGCGCCGCACATCTCGACATCCAGCGCGGCGATGCTCATCTGGTAGGTCATGGCGTTGAGGACCGTCAGCAGGGGTAGCGGCCCGATGGGCGACGAGGTGTGCACCAGTCCCCACGTGTCCGACTCATCGGAGGCCAGCCACGCTGCGATCTTCGCCCGGGCCAGGGACAGGCTCTCCTGGATCTCCTCGTAGGCGAGCCCCTCTGTCGCGACCCGGATCTGCTCGTCGTGGGCATCGGCGTCGAAGTAGTCGGCGTCCCCGTCGTGGGCCTCGGCCACGAGGTCCTCCAACTGGCGGGCGAACTCCCAGTCACCCAGTCGGGCGATCAGCTCGCGAGCCGTCCAGCCCTCCTTGCGCGAGGGAGCATCCGGATCCACCTCCGCCGCGATCTCCTCGAACAGCTCCCAGGCGCGATCGATGTCGGCGGCCAGAGCGGCCCGGTCGCCCGAGGCGAGGCCGTGCTCGTGGGCATCCGGTGCAAGTCCGGTGGGAAGCTGGTGTTGGTCGACCATTGGCCAATCCTGCCCCGATCCCGGCAGGATTGGCGCCTCGGAGTTCCCGCGTTGCTTCAGGAGGATGTGAGATGTCGGTCACTGTGGGGCAAGTTGCCCCCGACTTCACCCTGGTCAGCCAGGCTGGCGAGAAGGTCACGCTGTCGGACTTCCGCGGTCGGAAGGTCGTCCTGGTCTTCTACCCGTTCGCCTTCTCGCCACTGTGCACCTCGGAGCTGTGCGACCTGCGGGACCGCCGCGGCGACTTCGACGACGACACGGTCCTGCTGGGGATCTCGGTGGACACCAAGTACGCCCTTCGTGTGTTCGCCGAGCAGGAAGGGCTGGGCTTCGACCTGCTCAGCGACTTCTGGCCGCACGGTGCCGTCGCCCAGGAGTACGGGGTGTTCCTGCCCGATGCGGGTGGCAAGGCCACGCGGGCGACCTTCGTGATCGATCGTGAGGGCGTCGTGCGCTGGGCGCTCATCAACGGCCCCGGTGAGCCGCGTGATCCGGCTGACTACCGGGCGGCCCTGGCCGACCTGCTGTAGGTGCACCGGGTGGCGCTTTGGTCGTTGCGCCCGGGGTGCGTACCCTTGCCCGCGGGCCCGTGGCGCAGCTGGTAGCGCAACCCGCTTACACCGGGTAGGTCGTCGGTTCGAGCCCGGCCGGGCCCACCGATCGTTGGTCGGCCACCCGACCGCTCACAGCAATTCCCCGCCCTTCGCGGTGCGTCACGCGCTGCGCGGCTCCGGCGCGCCTACCATCTCGTGGGGCTAGGAGGTCCGATGAGCCAGGACGATGCAGATCAGACGAAGGGCACCGTGGGCGAGGTCCCCTCACCGCCTGGAGATGACGCCACCGACAACCGCGGGAGTGGATGGGTCCTGCCGTTCTGGTTGAACCCAGCGACCGTCAAGGGGTCCCTGGCCATCCTGGTGGGGCTGAGTCTGCTGTACGCGCCCAGGGTCTCGGAGTCGTTGCTGCAGCTGGTCCTGGGGCTGGGCCTGATCGTCGCGGGCCTGTCCGATCTGTGGTTCAAGCTCCTGCGTCGGGGACGCAGGAGGTTCGGCGGGGTCATCGAGGCCGTCGCGGCCATCGCCGCTGGGATTGGGCTGCTCGTCTGGCCGAACGCGACGGTCGGCATCATCGGGCTGATCCTGGCCCTCTACCTGCTCACCCGAGGTCTGGTGGCGGTGGTCGGCGCGCTGCGCCAGCGACGGCACGACGACCGGTGGAAGCTGGACTTCTCCCGGGGATCACTGGCACTCGCGCTTGGCCTGATCGCCCTCATCATCCCCGCTGCCGTGCTGGTGGGCTTCACCGTGTTCCTGGCCGCCGCGGCGGTGATCGTCGGCGGGGTCATGCTCAGCTACGGGCTGCGCGTCAGGTCTGCTGCTGAATCCGCCGACATCGATGCGGAGTCCGTCTCCTTCATCATGGTCAGCTGGATCAGGGATCGCGACGTCGGCGATCCACGCCGTGAGGAGATCGGGGAATCGTTGTTCTTCGAGCAGCCGAGCCAGGTGGCCAAGTTGGCCTCGTGGTGGGTCATGCTCCTGCTCTCGGTGGCCATTGCCACCTTCGGGATCATGCAGGACTCCACCGCAGTCGTGATCGGTGCGATGCTCATCGCGCCACTGATGACCCCGATCCTCGGATCGGCAGCGGCGATCGTCAACGCGTGGCCCGGGCGCCTGAAGCGCTCGATCCTCCTGGTCTTCCTCGGCGTGACGGCGGCTGTAGGACTGGCGTTCATCATCGGCCAATGGCTGCCCACGATCTTCCCGCTGGCCACCAACTCGCAGATCACCTCACGGGTCAGCCCGAACCTGATCGACATGCTCATCGCACTCGCGGCCGGGGCAGCGGGCGCGTACGCGAGCGTCGACCGGCGGGTCTCGTCGTCGATCGCCGGCGTAGCCATCGCAGTCGCCCTTGTGCCGCCGCTGGGTGTCGTCGGGCTCCAGCTCCAGGCCGGGGAGTACTCGGACGCCTCGGGTGCCTTCCTGCTGTTCCTCACCAACTTCGTGTCGATCATCCTCTCGGCGATCCTCGTGTTCCTGCTCACCGGGTACGCGGACCTCAAGAGGCTCAGGGAGAACCGCGACAGCATTGGTGCCGGGCTGCGCACTGTGGTCTTCGCCGCGCTCCTGATCCTGGTTCCGCTCGTCTTCACGGGCCAAGGGGTGATCTCCTCGGCCAGTCGCCAGGCATCGGCGCAGGACGCCGTGGCCGAGTGGCTCGGCGAGGACTCGACACTGGACACCGTCCGGGTCACGGTCGAGGACTTCGCGGTGGACGTGCTGCTCAGCGGCAACGGCTCGGTCCCGCAGCTGTCGGACTTGGAGGAGGATCTCACCGAGGCCTTCGGCGGCCCCGTGTCGATCCGCGTCGAGTACATCCCGGCCGAGGTCCAGATCTACACGGCCGAGGATGGGTTGACCCAGTATGGCGTTCCCACGATGGCTCCGGACCCGTCAGGCGGCTGACGCACCGGGGCGGGGACCAATGTCCCTACCGATCGGGGTTCCTGGCTGATAGGCCGGTGGTATGGATGCCGCCGATCCGCTGGTTCGGGTGATCCACAAGTTGCCCGATGATTCGCACGCACAACCCAACCTCAACGACTACGAGGCGCTGCGCGCCACCTTCACCTGGGACGAGGCCCGGGGGTGGCTGGATGGCCTGCCGGCCGGGGGCATCAACATCGCCCATGAGGCAGTCGACCGGCACGTCACCCACGGCCGGGGGGAGCACGTCGCGCTGCGCTGCCTGGGCAAGGACGGCTCGACCTCGGACATCACCTACCGCGAGCTGTCGCAGCGGACCTCGGCCTTCGCCCACGGGCTGCGCGCGCTCGGCCTGGAGCCCGGCGACCGCGTGTTCAGCCTGGTGGGGCGGGTGCCCTGGTTGTACGTGGCGATGATCGGCTCGTTCAAGGCCCGCTGTGTGTTCTCGCCGCTGTTCAGCGCGTTCGGGCCGGAGCCGGTGCGCCAGCGCATCACGCTGGGAGATGGCCGGGCGCTGGTGACCTCGGCGGATCTCTACCGCAAGAAGGTCGCCCCCGTGCGCGCGGAGTTGCCTGCGCTCACCCACATCCTGCTCGTCGACCCGCCCGGTACCGATGTCTCCGACATCCCCGGCGCCCTGCACCTCGACCAGATGGTGGCTGGGCAGTCGACCACGTTCGCGATCGAGCCGACCGGTGACGAGGAGCTCGCGCTGCTGCACTTCACCAGCGGCACGACAGGCACCCCGAAGGGCGCGATGCACGTGCACTCCGCGGTGATCGCGCACCACGCCACCGGGCGGTTCGCCCTCGACATGCATCCCGAGGACATCTACTGGTGCACAGCAGATCCGGGGTGGGTGACCGGCACGTCCTACGGGGTCATCGCGCCGCTGACCGTGGGGCTCACCGCCCTGGTCGACGAGGGCGAGTTCGACGCCGGGCGCTGGTACCAGACCCTGGCCGAGCAGCGCGTCACGATCTGGTACACCGCCCCGACCGCGATCCGGATGCTGATGCGCGCCGGCGCCGACCTGCCCGGGGAGTACGACCTGTCCGCGCTGCGCTTCGTGGCCAGCGTGGGTGAGCCGCTCAACCCCGAGGCGGTCATCTGGGGTCGCGAGGCGCTGGGCCTGACCATCCACGACAACTGGTGGCAGACCGAGACCGGCGGGATCATGATCGCCAACTACGCCGCGTGCGAGGTGTACCCCGGCTCGATGGGCCGGCCCATGCCGGGCATCGTGGCCACTGTGCTGAAGCGCGGTGACGAGGGCCGCGCGGCCGTCTCCGCGGACGGCTCGGTGCAGGAGTGCGGTCCCGACGAGGTGGGCGAGCTGGCGCTACGACCCGGGTGGCCGTCGATGTTCCGCGGCTACCTCAACGACGAGGAGCGCTACGCGAAGTGCTTCGCCGGCGGGTGGTACCTGTCCGGGGACCTCGCCCGACGTGACGCGGACGGCTGGTTCTGGTTCGTGGGCCGTGCCGATGATGTCATCAAGTCCGCGGGGCACCTCATCGGTCCGTTCGAGGTGGAGAGCGTCCTGATGGAGCATCCCGCTGTCGCCGAGGCGGGCGTGATCGGCGTGCCCGATCCGCTGATGGGTGAGCGGATCAAGGCATTCGTCGCACTCAAGCCCGGCGTCGGCCGTGAGCCCGACGAGCTGAAGGCGCTTCGCCGGGAGATCACCGCGCATGCCCGCCGTCGGCTGGGGCCGGCCGTGGCCCCACGGGAGATCGCCTTCAACGACGACCTGCCCAAGACCCGCTCGGGGAAGATCATGCGCCGCCTGCTGCGCGCACGAGAGCTGGGCCTGGCCGAGGGGGACCTGAGCACCCTGGAAGTGCCCGCTGCACCCGAAGGAGAGTCTCGATGAACACCGAGGGATCCCAAGACCTTCTCCTGCTGCGCGACATGCTCCTGGTGCGTCGCTTCGAGGAGAAGTGCGTCGAGCTGTACAGCGCCGGGTCGATCCGTGGGTTCCTGCACGTCTACATCGGCGAGGAGGCTGTGGCCACAGGGGTGATGTCGGCACTGCGCGATGACGACGCGGTCGTCGCGACCTACCGCGAGCACGGTCATGCCCTGCTCAAGGGGATGTCGGCGCGCTCGGTGATGGCCGAGATGTTCGGCCGGGTCACGGGTTGCTGTCGGGGCCGTGGCGGGTCGATGCACCTGTTCGATGCGGCCACGCGCTTCTACGGCGGGAACGCGATCGTCGGGGGCGGGCTGCCGATGGCCGTGGGGCTGGCCCTGGCCGACAAGCTCGCTGGGCGCGACCGGGTCACGGTGTGCTTCTTCGGGGAGGGCGCGATGGCCGAGGGCGAGTTCCACGAGTCGATCAACCTCGCCGCCCTCTGGGGCCTGCCGGTGCTGTTCGTCTGCGAGAACAACCTCTACGCGATGGGCACTGCACTGGCCCGCTCGGAGTCCGAGACGAACCTGGCCGTGAAGGCCGCCGCCTACGAGGTCCCGGCCTGGTCGGTCGACGGCATGGATGTGCGTGCGATGCATGCCACGGCCGTGCGCGCGGTGGACGCAATCCGGGCCGGCGGAGGTCCGCACTTCCTCGAGGCACGAACCTTCCGGTTCCGGGCACATTCGATGTTCGATCCGGAGCGCTACCGGGAGCGTGCCGAGGTCGAGCAGTGGAAGGCCCACGACCCGATTGAGGGGCTGCGCGCCCACATGGTCGCTGAGGGATCGTTGACCGATGCTGACGTGGAGCGCATCGAGGCCGAGATCGCGACCATCGTCGAGGATGCGGCGGCGTTCGCGGAGTCCTCGCCGCTGGAGGACGTGGCCGACCTCGAGCTCTTCGTGCACAGCCCGCAGAGCTCGGTCGGGGTTCGGTCGGCCGCACGCGAGGAGGTGGTGACATGACCGCGCGCAAGGCAGCTGTGTCGACTGCGGAGGCCGCGCCCGCCACTGGCGCTGCGGCCTCGGTCGAGCCCAGCACACCCGCGCCAGCACCGGACCGGGACGGCGGGGCGACCAGCACCACGTATCGCGAGGCCATGCGGGAGGCGATGCGCGAGGCGATGCTCGCCGACGAGCGCGTCTTCCTCATGGGAGAGGACGTCGGGGCCTATGGCGGCTGCTTCGGCGTGAGCACGGGACTGCTCGAGCAGTTCGGCCCGGATCGAGTCCGGGACACGCCGCTGTCCGAGTCGGCGTTCGTCGGGGCCGGCGTCGGGGCGGCCCTGGGCGACATGCGTCCGATCGTTGAGATCATGACCGTCAACTTCTCGTTGCTGGCCCTCGACCAGATCATGAACACCGCTGCGGCGCTGCAGCACATGACCGGTGGGCAGTTCCACGTCCCGCTGGTCATCCGGATGACGACCGGCGCCGGCCGGCAGCTGGCCGCGCAGCACTCACACAGCCTGGAGGGCTGGTACGCCCATATCCCGGGGATCCGGATCGTTGCGCCGGCGACGATCGCCGATGCCCGGTGGATGCTGGCCACCGCGCTTGCCGACCCGGACCCCGTGCTGGTCTTCGAGCACGGCTCGCTCTACAACGTGGCCGGCGAGCTGCCCGAGGGCGGCGGACCGGTGGACCTCGACACGGCCGCCCTCCGGAGGTCCGGTTCGGACATCACGCTCATCACGTACGGCGGGACCCTCGCGACGACGCTGGAGGCCGCCGACGTGCTCGCCGAGGAGGGCGTCGACGCTGAGGTGATCGACCTGCGGACGCTGCGACCGCTCGATGACATGACCATCCTCGGCTCAGTGCGCCGGACCCATCGCGCGGTCGTGGTCGACGAGGGCTGGCGCAGCGGGAGCCTCTCGGCCGAGATCTCTGCGCGGATCACCGAGCTGGCGTTCTACGAACTCGATGCTCCCGTGGGCCGTGTGTGCAGCGCCGAGGTGCCCATGCCCTACGCGCGGCACCTGGAGCTGGCCGCCCTCCCGGACGTGACGGGGATCGCCGAAGCCGCGCGCCGGGCCCTCCGCGGGGAGGCGTGAGCCGTGGGCGAGTTCCGGATGCCGTCCCTGGGGGCGGACATGGACGTCGGCACGATCGTGGAGTGGCTGGTGAAGCCCGGTGACGTGGTGCATCGCGGGCAGATCGTGGCCGTCGTGGACACCGCGAAGGCGGCGATCGAGATCGAGGCCTTCGAGGAGGGCGTGCTCGAGGAGATCCTGATCGGCCTCGGCGTCCAGGTGCCGGTGGGGACCCCGCTGGCCGTGATCGGGGAGTCGGTCGCAGCGGGCGCCGACCGCGGTGCGGGACAGCGTGTCGGCGGCGGCAGCGGCGAGGGCGCGGCGGCGGGCGCGGACGCGGGCGGGGCGACGGGCGCGGACGCGGGCGGGGACGCGGGCCGAAGCTCGGGGGTGTCGGGCGGGGACGCGGGCGGGGCGACGGGCGGGGACGCGGGCGGGGACGCGGGCGGGGCGACGGGCGGGGACGCGGGCGGGGACGCGGGCCGAGGCTCGGGGGCGTCGGGCGAGGGTGCGCGGGCGCTGGGGAAGCGGGTCGTGGCAGCACACCCGCGTGCCACCCCACCGATCCGCCACCTCGCCCACCAGCTGGGCGTCGACCTGGACGAGGTCACCGGATCCGGCCCCGACGGCCGCATCACCCACGACGACCTCCTCCACGCGACCCCCTCTCCCGATTCGCGGCAGGATCGAGGACGTTTGGACGCCCGAGACCTGGATCAACCACCGGAAGCGCTCCCGAAAGCTGCCGCAGATCCGCGGGGGGCGGGGAGATTGCGGGTCTCGCCGCGGGCTCGCCGGCTCGCTGCGGAGCGGGGGATCGATGTGGGCGCGCGTTGTCGGTTCTGGGGCGCTCGGGGCGATCTCGGGCGCCGACCTGGAGCACGTGACCGCACTGGGGGGCGGCGGATCCGAGACCGCGAGTGCCTCCAGCTCGGAGGCCCCCGGCGCGGTTGCCGGGGGTGAGCCGCGCGGCGCCGGAGACCGTCAGGGAGACGGAAGCGGCGGGACGCCGGGCGGGCCAGTGGCCGGGGCGGCGGCCACATCGCCTGACCCCAAGGCGGCGATGCGTACGGCGATCGCGAACCTGATGTCGCGATCGAACGCCGAGATCCCGCACTACTACGTCTCACACACGATGGATCTCGCCGCGGCCCTGGCGTGGTTGGAGTCGCACAACGCCGAACTGCCCGCGGCCAAGCGTGTCCTGCCGGCGGCGCTGTTCCTGCGGGCCACGGTGATGGCCGCTCGTGAGGTCCCGGATCTCAACGGGCACTGGATCGACGGGGCGCTGAACCGCTCGGAGCATGTTGACCTCGGAGTCGCGGTCGCCACGCGCGGCGGAGGACTGGTCACCCCGGCCCTGCCCGACGTGGGTGAGATGCGGATCGACGAGCTCATGGCGGCGCTGGTCGACCTCGTCAGCCGGGCGCGCCGCGGCAAGTTGCGCCAGGGCCAGATGGCCGGCGCGAGCATCACGGTCAGCAGCCTGGGCGAGACCGGGCCGGACGCCCTGTTCGGAGTGATCTTCCCGCCGCAGGTGGCACTGGTCGGCGTCGGCGGGATCGTCGAGCGGCCGTGGGCGGTCGCGGGGATGCTGGCCGTGCGCCCCACCGTCACGATCACGTTGGCCGCCGATCACCGGGCATCGGACGGGCGGACCGCCTCCGCCTTCCTCGCCACGTTCGACCGAGCACTGCAGAACCCGGAGGAGCTGTGAGCACAGAGCGCGCACGTGAGGTCCTGTTCGAGGCCATCGAGGCAGTCGCCCCCGACGTCGAGGCGGCGGCACTTGATCCGACGGAGCTCCTGCGTGAGCAGGCCGACCTCGACTCGATGGACTTCCTCGAGGTCGTGTCCATGCTCACTGACGCCCTGGGTGCCGACATCCCCACGGCCGACTACCCGAAGCTGGACACGATCAACTCGGCGACCGCCTACCTGGGCGAGCGCCTGACCTGACTGAACGCCCAGCAGAATGCCCAACGCCCAGCCGCCCACGCCCACCACCCACACCGCCACCCCCCAGCGCCCAGCCGCCCACGGCCCGCGGCCCACGCCCGCGCCCAGCGGCCCAGGCCCGCCGCCACGCGCCCACCCCCGCCACCGATTTGCTCCAGGATTCGGGCGTTTCGACGTCCGCAATCCTGGACGAAGTCGCCTCGGGGCGACCGAAAGCTGGACCAAATCCCGGGGGAGCGGGGGGCTATAGGCTGCCTGCGTGGTTGATTCGAGTTTGACGCCGACCCTTCGCGAGGTCGTCGCCCTCCTGGACACGCGCTATGACCCGCGGACGGCCGACTCCTGGGACCGCGTCGGCCTCGTATGTGGCGACCCCGAGGAGCGCGTCGAGCAGGTGATGTTCGCCGTCGACCCCGTGGCCGCCGTGGTCGACGAGGCGATCGCTGATGGCGTGCAGCTGCTCGTGACCCACCACCCGCTGTTCCTGTCCGGCGTGCACGGCGTGCCCGCCGACGACGCCAAGGGCCGGATCGTGCACCGCCTGGTCCGCGCGGGCATCGGCCTGCTGGCCGCCCACACCAACGCCGACAACGCCTCGCCGGGGGTCTCGGACGCCATCGCCGCGGCGTTGGGTCTGGTCGATGTGACGCCGTTGGAGCCGCTCGAACGTGACCCGGATGCGCGCGACAAGTACATCGTCTTCGTCCCCGTCGCCGACGCCGAGCCACTCATCGACGCGATGGCCGCCGCGGGGGCCGGGACAATCGGCGACTACGAACGTGCGGCCTTCACCGCCCCCGGGACGGGCACCTTCCGACCCCTGCCCGGTGCCAATCCCACCATCGGCGAGGTGGGGCGCACCGAGATCGTCGAGGAGTCGATGGTGCAGATGATCGCCCCGCGCGGTCGACGCGCGGAAGTCGTCCGCGCTCTGCGCGCCACACATCCCTACGAGGAGCCGGCGTTCGACGTGATCGCCCTGGCCGAGGTCCCCAGCCAGCGGGGCGGCGGTCGGGTCGGTACCCTCGCCGAACCCACGACCCTGGGCGGATTCGCCGAACGTGTGGCCGCCACGCTCCCGACGACGGCCGGCGGGCTGCGCGTGGCCGGAGACCCGGAGAAGCCCGTCGCCCGGGTCGCGATCTGCGGGGGCTCGGGGGACTCGATGCTCGGGGCGGCCAACGCCAGCGGTGCCGACGTCTACCTCACCTCCGACCTGCGCCACCACCGCGCCAGCGAGCACCTGGAGGCCGGTGGCTGCGCGCTGGTTGACATCGCGCACTGGGCTGCGGAGTGGATGTGGCTGCCGCAGGCCGCACGAATGCTGGAGCAGGACGCCGCGGTGGCCGGCTACGCGCTGGGCACTACCGTGTCCACCACCGTCACTGATCCGTGGACGTTCCACGTGGGGAGGCCCTCTGATGCGCGCTGATGCAGAAGCCCAGCTGCGACTGCTCGACCTGCAGGCGCTGGACACGGTGCTGGGCCAGCTGGCACACCGTCGCCGCTGCGTGCCGCAGATCGACGAGCTGGCGCAGTTGGAGACCCGCGCCGCGCAGGTGCGTGACCACGACGTCGCGGTGCGCACGGCCGTGTCCGACCTCGAGCGCGAGATGACCAGGGCCGAGTCGGATGTGGCCCAGGTGCGCGAACGGATCACGCGCGACCAGGGGCTTCTGGACGCGGGATCGGTGCACTCCGCGCGCCAGCTCGAGGACCTCCAGCGCGAGATCGAGAACCTGCGCCGCCGTGTCAGCGATCTGGAGGACGCCGAGCTCGAGGTCATGGAGAAGCTCGAGGACGCGCAGTCACGCGCTGCCGCTGCCTCCGCTGAGGTGGCGGCTCTGGCCGAGAGCCGGACGGCCGCCGAGCGGGCCCGCGACGCCGCCTTCGCCGACATCGACGCCGAGGTGGCCAGGGTCGAGGGTGAACGCGCCCGTGTCGCCCCGGAGATCCCTGAGGACCTCGCCGCGCTCTATGATCGCATCCGGGCCTCGTCCGGCGGGCTGGGTGCCGCCCCGTTGCAGCGCGGCCGTTGCCAGGGCTGCCAGTTGACCCTCACCCCGGCCGACATCGGCCGGATCCGTGCCGAGCCCGCCGACGCGGTCGTGCGTTGCGAGGAGTGCCGGCGCATCCTTGTGCGGACTGACGAGTCCGGCCTGTGAGGCACCTGATCATCGAGGCCGATGGGGGGTCGCGTGGCAACCCCGGTCCGGCGGCCTACGGGGCTGTGGTCGTGGACGCCGACACCGGAGAGGTGCTGGTCGAGCTGGCCGACTACCTGGGGGAGCAGACGAACAACGTCGCGGAGTACGAGGGCGTGACTGCCGGGCTCGTCGCTGCCCGCGAGATCGACCCGAACGCGATGATCGAGGCGCGCCTGGACTCGAAGCTCGTGGTGGAGCAGCTCTCCGGTGGCTGGTCGATCAAGAACGCCCGGCTTCGTCAGCTCGCGCTACGTGCCAAGGCGTTGGCGCCCGTGGATCAGGTGCGCTACACGTGGGTCCCGCGCGCGCAGAACAAGCGCGCCGATGCCCTGGCCAACGAGTCGATGGATGCCGCTGCTGCGGGACGGCCGGGCCGGATCGAGCGTTGGCACCGCGGGGCGGGTGACGACGACATGTACGTGGATGTGACGGAGCACCTGGGCGGAGCCGCCGACGCGGAGGCCGCCGCATCACGGGCACGCGGTGAGGACGACCGTGCGAGCGGGGCGTGGGTCGACTCAGCCGCCGCTGCGCAGGCCGGCGCGGCCGAGATCCGGGCCACGCTGCGGGGGGAGCCGGCCCGAGCTGCGGACGCCGCACCCGGGTCGACCGCTGGCGGGGCGGCCCACGTGAGCTCCGATGGGTCGGACTCCGAGCCCACCGGGAAGAGCAAGATCATCGGGTGGTCGCGCGCCGACCTCGGCGCTCCCACAACCCTGCTGCTTGTGCGCCACGGCGTGACCCAGCAGAGCGTCGAGCACAGGTTCTCCGGTGTCAACGGCTTCGACCCGCCCCTGATCGAGCTGGGCGAGCGACAGGCGCGAGCCGCCGCCGAGGAGTTGGCTCGCCGCGGGCGGAGCCGACGTCATCGTGTGCTCGCCGCTGCAGCGCACGCGCCAGACCGCGGCGATCATCACCGAGCACCTCGGCTTGGGCGAGCCGATCGTCGTGGACGGCATTGCGGAGGCCGACTTCGGCGAGTGGGACTCGCTGAACTTCGCCGAGGTGAAGCAACGCTGGCCCGACGAACTGGCCGCGTGGATGTCCTCCTTCGAGGTCGCTCCGCCGGGCGGGGAGTCGTTCGCCACGGTCCGCCGGCGCGTGGATGCCGCGCGTGCGGAACTGGTGCACCGCTTCCCGCGCCAGCGTGTGCTGACCGTGAGCCACGTGACCCCGATCAAGGTGCTCGTCCAGCATGTGCTCGAGGCGCCGGCCTCCAGCGCCTACCGCTTCGAACTGGCGCCCTGCTCGCTGACGACGCTTGCGTGGTGGGCTGACGGGATCAGCACGGTCTTCGGCATGGGCGAGTCGGGCCACCTGCATGGTGTGATGCACGAAACCGCCTGATTGGTGCGGTTTTGTGCTGGTCCTGATGGGTGGAGAGCGCTCCCGCAGCGCCCGACCTGCGGCGTGTCCCGGCAGGGGTGGGTCCTCGTTGTGGAAGTGTCGCCCGTGCTGGCAAAGGGTTGGGGCTCCTCGATGGTTGAGATCGAGGAGCCCCAAGTTCCGTTCGAAGCGTGATGGTTGTCTTTCCTGACGCTTGCGCGCCCACGAACATCCTGCCCGGCGCTTGTGATTGATCCGCGGCGCCCTTCGGCGATCAACTAGGTGTTTCGCTTGCCCTCGGAGGGTCAACCGTGGAGTTGTCCCGGTCCTGGGGTCAGCTCGACCTGAGGTCGTGCTTCCTGCTGTCGCAGATCGCGTCGGTGGACTGTTCAGTTGTCGGTCAGACGGTCATTCCGTGCTTCGTTCGGAACACCCCCACGGTAGAGCGCCGCCGCAGCGGGGGCAATACCTCCGGTGGTACGTGTTTGTCCTACTTGTGTCCTGCGCCGGTCGCGGCGAGGTCCCTGCGTGGGGCGTGCCCGGCTACTGGAGCGTCAGACCCCAGGTGACGCGGTGCTTCTCGCCGGGGCGCAGGCGGAGCAGGTCCTCACCCGTGCGGAAGGCATCAGCGACGCAGGTCATCGGTTCGGCAGCGAACCCACTTCGCCTGTGCTCGGGTGGCATGGCGTCGCCCGTGCACACCTGCCAGGCCGTCAGGGACTCATCCATCCAGGCGACGGCGGTCCGCCCATCGCTGCCGGCGAGCAGGAGTCGGGACCGCCCGTCGACGTGGGTGACATCGACGAAGGCGTCATCGAGGGCGGTGGTGCCCAGGACTCGCGGCTCGCGGAAGTCCAGGGTCTCGGGGACGGGCTGACGACCGGTGGGCAGGAGCCGCTCGTCCGTGGGGATCCATGTGTCGGCAGGCAGCGTCAGCACGCAGTCGTCCAGGCTCCCGGGGCCAGGTGACAGCCAGGGGTGGAAACCGACTCCGTAGGGCGCATCGACCAGGCCGACGTTCGTGGTGGTCAGCGACACGCTGAGCCCGGCGTCGGTGAGCTCGTAGGTGATCTCCGACTGGAGGGTGAAGGGGTAGCCGTGGGTGGGCACGAGCGCCAGTGCGAGCTGGACGCGCGAGGACGACTGCTCACGCAGCGACCAGCGCTCCCATGCCACGAGGCCATGGATCGCCGTCCGGCGCTCGGGCTCGCTGAGCGCCAACTGGTGGTCGACACCGTCGAAGGAGTACTGGCCGTCACGCAGACGATTGGGCCAGGGCAGCAGGACGGCCCCGTGGTAGGCGGGACTGATCTGCGTGGCCCCGAACGGCACGACCACGTCGCGGCCATCGACGGAGTAGAGACGCAGCGCGGCACCCACCTCGGTGATCACCGCCAGATGGCCCTCCGAGCGGATCTCGAACTGCCGCCCCGAGGGGCTCGCAGCTGAGAGGGAATCGTTGCCGGGTGCCATGGGTGCTCACCATCCGTCGAATTCGCCTTGTGCTGGCAGCATAGTGGCCCCGCCGGCGGCCGGTGGGCGCTACTCTTGGGGCGCGGATGAGTCGGTCGGGCGGCCGCGGCGGCACGGTCCTCGGATCGGCGTCGTCGAGGAAAGTCCGGGCTTCGCAGGGCAGGGTGGTGGGTAACGCCCACCCGGGGTGACCCGCGGGACAGTGCAACAGAGAGCAGACCGCCTCGTGCCTTCGGGCGCGGGGTAAGGGTGAAACGGTGGTGCAAGAGACCACCAGCACCCCAGGCGACTGGGGTGGCTATGCAAACCCCACCCGAAGCAAGGTCAGGAGGGATCGGCGTCCGCGTCGGTCCTGCGTGAGCGTTCGAGGGTGGCCCGCCCGAGCTCACGGGTAGACCGCTGGAGGCTGTCGGCAACGGCAGTCGTAGAGGGATGGTCGCGCAAGGGAGTCCGGTGACGGACCCCTGGACAGGACCCGGCTTACAGACCGACTCATCCGCACATGAGGGTCTGACCTGCGGCGATGCTCACGATCGACCCAACCTGCAGGCCCGCCACTGGCGGGCGGTTCAGCCGTGTGTTGTCGAAGGGCCTTGGAGCCATTCGATTCGGAATCGGGCGTAGAACGCGCAGACGAAGATGACGGTGGCCATGGTGGGCCAGCCGAGGAGGGCGCGGGTGGCGACGAACTCGACCGCGCCGGCGTGCTGCAGGTGCCACGCCTCCCCGCCGGACACGGCCATCTCTGACGCCGCCCAGATGGCGGTGACCTGAGCACTGATCCGACGGTAGGTGGGGTGGGCCAGCGTGTCAGATCGCAGCCTGCCGCCCATGAGTATCGGCAGGACGTAGGAAGCGAGCGGTCGGCTGGTGAACGCGGTGGCCAGCACGGCCGCAGCGACGGTCATGCTGGCTGCCACACTGATGCCGAAGAACACCTGGTGTGAGCCGGTGAGTGCGCCGGCCGCGCCGCGGATCAGGACGTAGCCGAGCAGCGCCAGAGATGGCCATCCCACCCCCAGGCCGCCGCGGAGCCGGGCGAGGGACGCCACGACCGCTGCGGCAGTTGACGCGAGCACGCCGGGGACCAGGCCCCATGCCGCGTCGGCCACCAGGAACACCCCCACCGGGGCGACGGATCCGACGATGCTGGTCAGGCTTGGTGGCCGCATCGGCCGGAAGCGAGCGTCGGTCAGGCCGAGCATGCTCGGCGTTCCTGGCCTCTCGGCCTGCACCGCGTCGAGCCCGGTCAGTGGTATGCCTGTCATGGCTCAAGCGTCGCGTTCGCGACAGAGGGCGGGTAGTACCACGCATCACAGGTTCGGTATGACGATTGTCATCCTTGGCTGCCCGGTTGGTCGCCAGTCAGGGCCGGCCTCGGGTCGCCCGCGCATGACAGGCTGAACCTGGTCCGGCGCTGCACGCGGTCGTGCTGCTAGCGTTCACGGCGTTCTTCCTGACCGTGGCCGCGTGGGGCTTCCGGCGCGACGAGGGCCGGACCTACGGATGAGGCGCACACGATGAGCCAAAGCCCGCCGCACCCAACCCGCTACATGCGCTACGTGTGGCTGGTCTACCTGGGCGCGCTGTTCTTCGAGCCCGTGTTCGACCCGGAGGCCGGCGCCCTCGACTGGCTGGCTGTCGCCGTCCTGATCGCCCTGTTCCTGCCGATCTACGCAGCAACCTTCCGCGCGCGCGACGACCAGCGGACCTTGATCCTGATTGGGGCCCTCATCGCACTGGCTGTCGTGGGTTCGCTGGTCAACAGCGGGGCCAGCGTGTTCGTCATCTACGCGGCCGGGGTAGCCAGTCGCCTGTACCCCACCAGGCGGGCGGTCACGGTGGTCGCGGGCCTCTGCGCAGTGGTCGGGGTGATCTTCGTGATCTCGCCGGTCCCGATGCCGTGGCGGCTGGCCGCGCTCGGCCCTGCGCTGCTCTTCACGCCGGTCGTCGGTGCCACGAGCATCTTCGACGCTGAGCGCGACCGGGCGAACCAGCGCCTGCGCCGTGCCGATGAGGAGATTGAGCGGCTGGCGACGATCGCCGAGCGGGAGCGGATCGCCCGGGACCTGCACGACCTTCTCGGGCACACTCTGTCGGTCATCGTGTTGAAGTCCGAGCTGGCCGCGCGACTCGTGCGCGCAGACCCGGACCGGGCAGTGGCCGAGGCCAACGACATCGAGCAGATCGGTCGCGAGGCGTTGGGTGAGGTGCGCGCGGCGGTCGCTGGATACCGGGCCCGCGGCCTGGGCGCCGAGCTCGATGGGGCGCGGGTGGCGCTGGAGGCGGCGGGCGTTGACGTCGAGGTGCACGCCGCCCCGACCGACCTGCGCCCCGAGCAGGAGTCCGCCCTCGCGATGGCGCTGCGTGAGGCCGTGACCAACGTGGTGCGTCACGCCGACGCCCAGCGCGCCACCGTCAGCATCACCATGGGCGGCGGTGTGGTTCGGCTCGAGGTGGCCGACGACGGGCGCGGCACCTCGGGGCTGGCTGGATCCGGACTCACCGGCATGCGCGAGCGGATCGCCGCCCTCGGCGGCCATGTCGAGGTGCACGACGGGGGAGGCCGCCCCGACCGGAGTGGGACAGCGGTCGAGGTGACACTGCCCCTCGCGGGGACAGTCGACGATGGCCGTCAGGCGCAGGAGGTGGGTGGGCGATGACGATCACCGTGGTCCTGGCCGAGGACCAGCTCATGGTCCTGGGCGCCCTGAGCACCCTCCTGGCGCTGGAGGCCGACATCACCGTGGCCGGCACCGCCTCCGACGGCGAGGAGGCCGTGCGCCTGGTTGAGGCGCTGCGGCCCGACGTGCTGCTGACCGACATCGAGATGCCCAGGATGACGGGGCTCGAGGTGGCTGCCGAGGTTCGACGCCGCGGCCTGACCACCAGAGTGGTGATCCTGACCACCTTCGCCCGCAGCGGGTACCTGCGACGGGCGATGGACGCCGGTGCCGTCGGCTACCTGCTCAAGGACGCGCCGGCCAGCGCCCTGGCCCAGGCCGTCCGCGACGTGCACGCCGGCGGTCGCGCCGTCGACCCCGGGCTCGCTGTCGATGCGTGGGGCGAGCCTGAC
The DNA here is from genome assembly GCA_963697345.1 of uncultured Actinomycetes bacterium. Taxonomy (GTDB): domain Bacteria; phylum Actinomycetota; class Actinomycetes; order S36-B12; family CAIYMF01; genus Prado023. Next base: position 17,982 of record CAVONS010000020.1, read on the forward strand.
CCGCTGAGCGACCGCGAGCGCCAGGTTCTGCGCCTCGCCGGTGACGGGCTGGCCAACAGCGAGATCGCGGGGCAACTGCACCTGTCGGAGGGCACGGTGCGCAACTACCTGTCCGAGGCGATGGGCAAACTCGGTGCCGCCAACCGGGTCGCTGCGGCGCGGCTTGCCCGTGACCGCGGTTGGCTGTGACGTCGCAGGCCGCTGTGCTGGTCCAGCTTGGCCCTGCTGATCAGCGGGCTCGTCGCAGCGGTCCTGGGCGCGAGGCGCCCTCGTTCAGGACGGACCCGCCAGCCCGGTGAGCGATCACTCCGCGCGGGTGTCGTCCCAGCGAGGTCAGGCGAGCCCGAGGCCGGCGGCCGCCTGGTGCATCTGGTGGTCGAAGAAGGCCTCGCGGCAGGACCGGATCCTCCTCGACCACGTTGTGCAGATGCCCGAACAGCTCCAGCGAGATGCTGCCCAGCAGCGTGCCCCACGAAGCAAGACCACGCAGGAGGAGGTCCTCGGACACCTCACCGCCGGTGAACGCAGATATCGGCGCCACACTCGCGATGGCATCAGGGGAGACGGGCTCGGGCTCGGGGGCGGCCCCGGCTGAGGTCAGGTCGACGAGGATGGTGAGCAGGACGATCGGGACCCGCGTGGCCGGGGCGATGGTGTCCTCGGGAGCGGCGTAGCCGGGCACGGGTGAGCCGTAGATGAGTGCGTACTCGTGCGGGTTCTGAAGTGCCCACGCGCGGACCGCTCGGCAAGCGGCCAGGAATCGGCCGATGTAGTCCTCCCGTGCGCAGGATTCATCTGCCTGCTCGACAGCGGCCCCCACGGCGTCGTAGGCGTCGATGATGAGCATGGTCAGCAGGGCGTCCCGGTTGGGCACGTAGCGGTACACGGCTGAGGAGACCATCCCGAGGTCGCGGGCGACTGCGCGCAGGGACAGGGCCGCAGCGCCGTCCTCGGCCAGATGGAGGCGCCCCACCTGCAGGATCTCGGACATGATCTCGGCTCGGGCCCGCTCGCGGGCGGTGCGGGGGACGTCCGTGGCTGCCATGGTCCTCAGTGTGCCCCAATACGAGAGCGGTGACAACAATTGCGAGCGGTGCTCTTGACGCAGGCCCGAGCGTGTCCTAATGTGAGCAGTGCTCGCATACAAGAGCACTCGTCGCAGAGGAGCCGTCATGAACACACTTCCCATCAGCCCCACCGCCGGTACCCATCTCGTGGTCGGCGCCGGCGAGGTCGGCACGGCAGTGGCGACCGTGCTCGCTGAAGCAGGTGTGGACGTGGTGCTAGCCAGCCGCAGCGGCCGCGGCCCGACCGACGCGCGGATCCGCCTGGCCAGCGTCGATGCCTCGAGCGCGGAGGCGTTGCTCTCCACGGTCCCCGATGCCGTGGTCATCTACAACTGCGTCAACCCCGAGTACCACCGCTGGGCGACCGACTGGCCGCCGGTGGCCGCGGCCTTCCTCGCCTACGCCGAGCGAACCGGGGCCGTGCTCGCCACCGTGTCCAACCTGTACGGCTACGGACCGGTCGACGTCCCCATGACGGAGGACCTCCCGCTCGCGGCCACCGGCCGGAAGGCCCAGGTCCGCATCCGGATGTGGCAGGACGCGAAGGCGGCCAACGATGCCGGACGCATCCGCGCCACCGAGGTCCGCGGATCGGACTACCTCTGCCCGGGTCCCCACAGCATGCTCGGTGACCGCGTCGTGCCGCGCATCCTCGCCGGCAAGGGGGTCCAGCTGCTGGGGGACATCGACCAGCCGCACACCTGGACGGCTCCGGTGGACGTGGCCCGCACCCTGGTCACGGTGGCCGCCGATGAGCGCGGCTGGGGCCGGGCGTGGCACGTGCCGAGCAACGCCACTCGCACCCAGCGGCAGGCGGTCGACGACCTCGCCGGGGCGGCGGGCGTTCCAACCGTCAAGGTCTCCACTGTGCCCACTGCCCTGCTACGGCTCGCAGGCCTCTTCCAGCCGGCCCTCCGCGAGCTCAAGGAGACCGAGTACCAGCGCGAGCGCCCCTACCAACTCGACGATACGGCCGCCCGCCAGGCTTTCGGGCTCGAGCCGACACCCTGGCAGGAGCTCCTTGCGGGAATGGTCGAGCGCTACCGGGCCACCAGCGGCATCGCCGCACAGCGAACGCCCTGACCCCTACTGAGGTCGCCCCCGGGCGGCCGACGCCGACGCCGCCGACGCCTCAGCCTCAGCCCGAGCCGCGGCGTCCAGCCCGTCGAGGAGCAGGTCGAGGCCGTACTCGAAGGAGTCGCCGAAGCGATACCCGGGGCGCATGACGTGCTCGGCGGCGAAGCGCACGAGGTGCGGGTACTCCTCGGGGGAGATCTGCGCGGCGATCTCGCGGGTCACATCCTCCTGGCCCGCGGCACCCTGGACGGGCACATTCGCCTCCTGGATCGCGAAGCCGTACACGTAGCTGTCGATGACGGCGTAGGCGTGCGCCGTCAGCTGCAGGGACATCCCGGCGTCCAGGAAGCGCGTGAGCATGGCCTCGTGGTGCCGCAGTGTCGCCGGCCCCGGTGACCTTCGGGATTCCATCAGCGGCACCGACCAGGGGTGGCCGACGAGCACGGTGCGGGCTGACATGCAGCGCGCGCGGACTGCGGCGCGCCACGTCAGGTCGTCGTCCGGGAGGTCGATCTCGGTGAACACCAGGTCGATCATCCCGTCGAGGACCGCCTCCTTGCCGTCCACGTGGTGGTAGAGCGTCATGGGCTTGACGTCGAGCTCCGTGGCCAGCCTGCGGATAGTCAGCGTCTCGATGCCGTCGCGGTCGGCGAGCCCGATCGCCGCCTCGAGGATGCGGTCCCGGGTCAACGGGGTGCGTGCTGGCGCGGCAGTGGCAGCGGCATGAGGCTGTGGCATGAGGGCTCCTTCGTGGTGGGCGCTTGACCATCGTACTAAGTACGTCTACAGTATCGCATTAATCGTACTAAGTACGGCCGCCGAGTCCCCAGGAGGAACCATGCCCACCACTCCCGCCGACACCAAGCCAACCCACGCCGCGGCAGCAGCCACGGACCTCACGGCCGCAGCTGCCGCGCTGGACGTGCCGACCCCCGGAATGCACGCGATCGTCCAGCGCAGCTACGGAACCCCTGACGTCCTCGAACTCGCTGAGATCCCCCGTCCCGCTCCGGCCCCGGGCGAGGTGCTGCTCGAGGTCCGGGCCGCGGGTGTCGACCGCGGCGTGTGGCACCTGATGACCGGCACGCCCTACCTGATCCGGCTCATGGGGTATGGGCTGACCCGACCGAGCAACGAGGTCCCCGGCATGGACGTGGCCGGCCGCGTCGTGGAGGTGGGCGCCGAGGTCACGCGGTTCGCGGTCGGTGATGAGGTGTTCGGCATCGGCCGCGGCAGCTTCGCCGAGTACGCGGTCGCCCCGGAGTCGAAGCTGGCGCACAAGCCCGCGGACCTCGACTGGGCCGCCGCGGCGGTCGTTCCGATCTCGGGCCTCACCGCGCAGCAGGCTGTCCGCGACATCGCCGGTGTGGAAGCCGGCCAACGCGTGCTGGTCCTGGGCGCGTCGGGGGGCGTGGGCAGCTACGCGGTGCAGCTGGCCCATGCCGCTGGGGCTGTCGTGACCGGCGTGGCCAGCGCGGCCAAGGCCGACTACGTGCGGTCCCTGGGCGCGGATCGCGTCGTCGACTACCGCACCTGCGATGCCACCGCCGGAGACGAGCGCTATGACGTGATCATCGACATCGGCGGCCGGACCCCTGTGCGCAGGCTGCGCCGCGTCCTCACCCCGACGGGCACCCTCGTCATCGTCGGCGGGGAGGGTGGGGGCAGGTGGACCGGTGGGATCGGGCGCCAGCTCCGCGCAGTGATGCTCTCTGCGTTCACGCGTCAGCGGCTCGCCATGCTCGTCTCAGCCGAGTCCGGCGAGGCGATCGAGCGGTTGGCCCAGCGCCTCGCGGCGGGCACCCTGCAGCCTGCGGCCGTGACCACGTACCCGCTGGCTGATGCATCGGTCGCCCTGGCTGACCTCGAGGCCGGTCGGCTGGCCGGAAAGGCCGTGATCGTCGTCTCGGAGCCTGGCTGACCCAGCGGACCCAGCTGGCCCCGTCACCCGCGGACCTGCACACCGCGAGGCCGGCTGGCCCCTTCACCCGCTCGCGGCCGCCTCACTGATCGACTCCTCCCGGAAGGACCAACACGACTATGCCCACCACCCCCACCACCCCCACCCCCACCACCCCCACCCCCACCACCCCCACCACCCCCACCACCACCGACACGAGCTGGGCCACAGACACGAGCACGACCGCTACCCGGGCTGCCACCGCCGCCTTGACCACCGACACAACACGCCGCAGCGCGGCCCTGTGGGCGGGGCTGGGCTACGCCGCGCTCTTCATCCTCGCGATCTTCGCCAACTTCGGCGTGCGCACCCGGCTCGTGGACCCGGATGATCCGGCGGCGACCGTGGGCAACCTGGCCGCCAACGAATCGCTGGTCAGGTTGAGCATGGCGGCGTTCGCCCTGGTGTTCGTCATCGACATCGTTGTGGCCTGGGCCCTGCACGTGGTGCTTCGACCTGAAGGTCGGCAGCGCTCGCTGCTCGCCGCCTGGTTCCGGGTCGGCTACGCCGTGCTTCTGGGAGTGGCCGTGACCTTCATGTTCCTTGCCCTCGAGCTGGCCACCACCGACTCTGCGGCGCTGGATGCCGCGGCACGGGAGGCCGGGGTCATGCTGGCCCTGGGCGCATTCGACATCACCTGGCTCGTGGGCCTGCTGGCCTTCGGTGCCCACCTGATCGTGGTCGGTCGGATCATGCTGACGTGGCGTGGGGGGCCGCGCCTGCTCGGCGGCGTGCTCGTGATTGCAGGGGCCGCCTACTTCACCGACTCCGTGGCCCACCTCGTGCTTGTCGACTACGCCCGATACGCGGATGTCCTTGTGATGATGGTGGCCATCCCCTCGGTCGTCGCCGAGCTGTGGTTCACGTTCTGGTTGCTCACGAAGGCGCGCCGGCTCCCCGAGTGGGACGTCACGACGGAGATGGTCCGGGGAACCGCTCGTGGGTGACGGCGGCCACCGTCGCGCCGAGGTCACGGGCTGAGGACACGTCGGGTGGTCGTGGCGCCGCGACGATCTCGACGATGGGCGCGACCCGCTCCCACTGCAGGGCCCCGGCCACCTTCTCCACCGAGCGGACGGCACCACTTGTGTCGTCGTTGCCATGAACCACCAACCCCCAGGGCATTGCGCGGGTGGCGTCCAGGCAGGGGTAGTAGATGGTGTCGAAGAAGTGCTTGAGCGCCCCGCTCATGTACCCGATGTTCGCCGGTGTCAGCAGGACGATCCCGCCGGCGGACAGCACGTCGGACGCCGTCGCCGACAGTGCGGGCTCGGCGACGACCTCGACCTCGGCGAGCTCGGGGACCGACGCCCCTGCCACGATCGCCTCGAGTAGTTCGCGCACCGCAGGGGACGGGGTGTGGTGGACGACCAGGAGTCGGGCGCGGGGCACGTGTCGAGGCTAGACCCAGGACATGTTCCACGTCGATGTAGCCCATCACCCCCAAGGG
>CAVONS010000021.1:0-44319 GCA_963697345.1 uncultured Actinomycetes bacterium
GCTGACCTTCCCGCAGACCCAGGTCCGCGAGCCCGTCGTGTACCACCTCGGTGTCGACTACGGCGTCGTCACGTCCATCCGGCGCGCGGCCATCGAGGACCACTTCGGGTGGATGGTGCTGGAGATGACCGGTGAGCCCGCATCAGCTGGATGCCGGCGAGGCGTACCTGAGGTCCCTGGGCATCGAGGTGGACCCGATCCTCGGGGACATCGTCGAGGGCTGAGCTCAGCCCACCTGGTCGCGCTGCGCCCGGTTGACCGCCGAGACGATCGCCTTGAGCGAGGCGGTCACGATCGACGGGTCGATCCCGACGCCCCACAGCACCCGGTCGCCGACCGCGCACTCGACGTACGCGGCCGCCTTGGCGTCGCCGCCGGCCGACAGCGCGTGCTCGGCGTAGTCGAGCACCCGCACGTCGACGCCGTGGGCGGCCAGCGCGTCGCAGAACGCCGCGATCGGGCCGTTGCCGTGCCCGATGCCCTCGAACTCCCGTGCATGGTCGCCGTTGTCGCGGATCACCGTGCGCACCTCGGTGGCGCCCTCGACGTCGGACTCGTCGATCACGTGCCGCAGCTCGAACCGGCCCCACGGGCGCGTCGGCGACCGGCAGGTACTCGTCGGCGAAGATCTCCCAGATCTGCGTCGGGCGCGACCTCGCCGCCCTCGGCGTCGGTCTTGCCGCTGCACGACCCGCGAGAACTCGATCTGCAGCCGGCGCGGCAGGTCGAGGGCGTGCTCGGTCTTCAGCAGGTAGGCGACGCCGCCCTTGCCGGACTGGGAGTTGACCCGGATGACCGCCTCGTAGGTGCGGCCGACGTCCTTGCGGGTCGATCGGCAGGTACGGCACCGCCCAGCGCGAAGTCGTCGACCGGCACGCCCGCCGCGCCGGCGTCGCGCCTCCATGGCGCTCGAAGCCCTTCTTGATCGCGTCCTGGTGCGAGCCGGAGAACGCGGTGTAGACGAGGTCGCCGCCGTACGGGTGGCGCTCGTGCACCGGCAGCTGGTTGCAGTACTCGACGGTGCGGCGGATCTCGTCGATGTCGCGAGAAGTCGATCTGCGGGTCGATGCCCTGGCTGAACAGGTTCATGCCCAGCGTGACCAGGCAGACGTTGCCGGTGCGCTCGCCGTTGCCGAACAGGCAGCCCTCGATGCGGTCGGCGCCGGCCAGGTAGCCGAGCTCGGCGGCGGCGACCGCGGTGCCGCGGTCGTTGTGCGGGTGCAGCGACAGGACGACGCTCTCGCGGTGGGCCAGGTTGCGGCTCATCCACTCGATCGAGTCGGCGTAGACGTTGGGCGTGGCCATCTCGACCGTCGCCGGCAGGTTGATGATGACCTTGCGCTCGGGCGTCGGCTCCAAGACGTCGATCACCGCGTTGCAGACCTCGACCGCGAACTCCAGCTCGGTGCCGGTGTAGGACTCGGGGGAGTACTCGTAGAAGACGTCGGTGTCCGGCGTGACCTGCTCGGCGTACTTCTTGCACAGCCGCGCGCCCTGCACGGCGATGTCGATGATGCCGTCGCTGGTCCAGGCCGAACACGACCCCGCGCTGCAGCGTGGACGTCGAGTTGTACAGGTGCACGATCGCCTGCTTGGCGCCCGCGGATCGACTCGTAGGTGCGCTCGATGAGGTGCTCGCGGGCCTGGGTCAGCACCTGGATGGTGACGTCGTCGGGGATCAGGTCCTCCTCGATGAGCTGGCGGACGAAGTCGAAGTCGGTCTGGCTGGCCGACGGGAAGCCGACCTCGATCTCCTTGTAGCCCATCCGCACCAGCAGCTCGAACATGCGCCGCTTGCGCTCGGGGCTCATCGGGTCGATGAGCGCCTGGTTGCCGTCGCGCAGGTCGACGGCGCACCAGCGGGGCGCCTTGTCGATGACCTTGTTGGGCCAGGTGCGGTCGGGCAGGTCGACCGGGGTGAAGGGGGAGTAGCGCTGCCAGGCCATCGCTGAGGGCTGCTGGGCAGTGCGCTGTGCGTACGGTACGGGTGGGGTGGCATTCATGATCGTGGTGCTCCTGGGCTGTGTGGGGGGTTCGACCCTGGGGGTCTCGAACCGGCGCACGTGATCACCCGCGACAGGGGAGCCGGTCTGGTCAGGCCCCGTCGCGGCTGCCAAGGAGCAGTCGCACGGTGAACATCGAGCACAGGGTAGCGCATGCTCGGGGCGACGCGCGAGTAGCGTGTGAGCCATGCCAGACAGCGACCCGGCTCCCGTGGATGCCTTCGCTCCCGCTCCGGTCTCAGCGGTCGGCAGGGACGGCGTGCCGCAGTTCGGTGGTTTCGAGGGGATCGTGGCGATCACGGGCTTCCCCCGGTTGGCCGACGAGTACCGCTTGGGCGGTGGGGATCCCCTGGCCCGCGCGCGCCGGGGTGTGCGGCAGAAGGCGTGGGTGTACCTCTTCGCCGCCACCCCCGAGATCTCAGTGGTGGCGGCGCTGGTCAATGGCGCGATCACGGGTTCGGGCTTCCTGATGGTCACCGACCTGCGCACTGGCGAGACGATCGTGGACTCCAGTCGTCAGGGCGCCCTGGCCAAGGTCAACGACCGTCCCGGGGATGGGCTGCGAGCCACCTACCGGTTGCCCGGGACGCGCTACTCGATCCACCGCGAGGGCGCGGACGTCCGGTTCACCGCTTCCCTGGGAAAGGCCGTGGTCGGGCGGCCACGCCACTCCGAGCCGTGGGTGGAGGTCGACCTGACCATGCACGAGGCCGGCACGGGCATCACCGCGATCTCGCCGGTGGACCACGGCAAGCGCTCGAGTGTCTCGGTGACCGGCAAGACGGCCGGGATGTCGGTGACGGGCCGGGTCGTGGTGCACGTGCACGGCTCCCCCCGCACCTTCAGCCTGGACGGCGGCCTTGGCGGCTACGACTACACCAAGGGTTTCCTGCTCCGGCACACCGCATGGCGATGGGCCTACGGGGTCGGGAAGCTCGCAGACGGGACGGTGCTCGGGTTCAACCTCATCGAGGGATTCTCCGGGGTGGGGGAGCGGGGTCGGGAGAGCGCCGTGTGGATAGATGGGCATCCGAGCCCCCTGGACGCGCGGACCAGGTTCACCTTCGACCGTGCCGACATCCTCGCGCCCTGGCAGGTCACGACTGCCGATGGAACCGTCCGCCTGCGCTTCGTGCCGCTGGCGCTGCACCACGAGCACCTCGATATCAAGGTCCTGCGCGGCCACCTCGTCCAACCCGTCGGGCACTTCGTCGGCGAGATCGACGTTGCAGGGCGCACCTACGTCCTGGATCGGGTCCCCGGCGTCACGGAGGACCACGACATCGTGTGGTGACCGGCGGGGCTTAGGGTTCTGCCCGTGACCGAACTGAATCTTGCTGTCATCGCCGGGGACGGCATCGGGACCGAGGTGGTGGCTGAGGGCCTCAAGGTCCTCGATGCCGTGTCGGCCTCCGCGGGCCTGACCATCTCCACCACCGACTACGACCTGGGCGCCCGGCGCTACAACGCGACCGGAGAGACGCTGCCCGCCTCCGTGCTGGCTGAGCTGCGCGGGCAGGACGCGATCCTGCTGGGGGCGATCGGTGACCCGAGTGTGCCGCCCGGAGTGCTCGAGCGTGGGGTCCTGTTGCCGTTGCGCTTCGAGCTGGACCACCACGTGAACCTGCGTCCCGTGAAGCTGTTCGCCGGTGTGTCCACGCCGCTTGCCGGCAAGACCCCGGCGGACATCGACATGGTGGTCTGCCGGGAGGGCACCGAGGGCCCGTACGTGGGTTCCGGCGGGACCCTGCGCCGGGGCACCGCTCACGAGGTCGCGACGGAGGAGAGCCTCAACACGCGCTTCGGCGTCGAGCGGATCGTGCGCGACGCGTTCGCCAGGGCAGAGGGACGCCGCGGCAAGGTGACCCTCGTGCACAAGACCAACGTCCTGGTGCACGCCGGGTCGCTGTGGCAGCGCACGTTCACGGAGGTTGCTGCGCGAGCACCCGGGGATCACCACCGACTACTGCCACGTCGATGCTGCGGCCATGTTCTTCCTGACCCAGCCCGAGCGCTTCGACGTGGTCGTGACCGACAACCTCTTCGGCGACATCCTGACCGACATCGGCGCGGCCATCGCCGGCGGGATCGGCCTGGCGGCCAGCGGGAACATCGATCCCAGCCGGACCAACCCGAGCATGTTCGAGCCGGTGCACGGATCCGCCCCGGACATCGCCGGGCAGGGCAAGGCAGATCCGACGGCGACGGTCCTGTCGGTCGCGATGCTCCTGGCCCACCTCGGCCACCAGGCAGCTGCCGATCGGGTGGAGGCCGCCGTCGCGGCCGACCTGGCCGCGCGGGGCAGCGCGGTGCGGTCCACCAGCGAGATCGGCGACGCCCTGGCCGCAGCTGCCGCAGGCTGAGCGCCCCGGGATCCGGTCACCCTCGCGGTCGAGGGCCCGGATCAGCGATACTGCGGCCCATGAGCACCGACGCAGCCACGAACTGGTACCGGACCGCAGCGGAGATGTCGAAGGCGGGCATCGACCTGTACCCGGTGACAGATCGCGAGCGGGCCAAGGTCGCCGACCGTCGTTCCGGCGTCGTCCGCTCGCAGTCCGAGCGCGCCGAGATCCTGGCCGACCCCGGCTTCGGTCGGCACTTCACCGACCACATGGTCCGCGCCGACTGGGCCGCCGGCTCCGGGTGGGGCGAGCCGGAGCTGGTCGACTACGCCGACCTCTCGTTGGATCCGTCCAGCATGTTCATCCACTACGGCCAATCGATCTTCGAGGGCCTCAAGGCCTACCGCCACGGGCAGGGCGCGCTGACCTTCCGGCCGGAGGCGAACGCGGTCCGGTTCGTGCGCAGCGCCACGCGGCTGTCCATGGCTGAGCTCCCCGAGGAGATCTTCCTCGGGGCTGTCGAGGCGCTCGTGGCCGCCGACGCGGACTGGATCGCCGACGACCCGGAGAAGTCGCTCTACCTGCGGCCCGTGGAGTTCGCCACGGAGGTGGGCCTCGGGGTTCGCCCGGCCAATGCCTACACGTTCCTGCTGCTCGCATCGCCCGCCGGCGCGTACTTCCCCCAGGGGGTCAAGCCGGTCAGCGTGTGGTTGTCGACCGAGTTCGTGCGTGCCGCGCCCGGTGGGACGGGCGAGGCGAAGTGCTCGGGCAACTACGCGGCCTCGCTGGTCGCCCAGGCACACGCCGCCGAGCAGGGGTGCGACCAGGTGGTCTGGCTGGATGCCGTGGAGCGCCGGTGGGTCGAGGAGATGGGCGGGATGAACCTCGTCTTCGTCTACGGTTCCGGCGCGTCAGCTCGTCTGGTCACTCCCGAGCTGACTGGGACGCTGCTGCCGGGGATCACGCGCGACTCACTGCTGAAGCTGGCCCGGCACCTCGGAATCCCTGCTGAGGAGGGCCGCATCTGCATCGAGGACTGGCAGGCGGGCAACGAGAGCGGCGAGATCTCCGAGGTGTTCGCGTGCGGCACGGCCGCCGTGGTCACCCCCGTCGGCTCTGTGAAGTCCGCGAACGCGCAGTGGACCGTGGGGGATGGCCAGCCGGGCCCGGTCACCATGAGGCTGCGCCACGCCCTGCTGGACATCCAGACGGGACGGGCCGAGGACCCCTTCGGATGGGTGCACCGGGTCGACTGAACCCGTCCTTGCGGAGTTCCGAGCCGGGGGTGGCTCGCGCATCGCGGGTGCGCCGTGGCAGGATGCCCCTATGGCCGCATCGGCGATCATTATCGACAAAGCGCGCTGACGTCTGACGCAGACGAGAGCGCGCTTACCCCCTACGCCCCCGGGCGAGGGGGTTTTCTGTTGGAGGGGCACCATGAACCGCGACGACTTCCACGTCTTCGACACGACCCTGCGCGACGGGGCCCAGCGGGAGGGCATCTCGTACTCGGTCAGCGACAAGCTGGCTGTGGCCAGGCTGCTCGATGAGCTCGGTGTGGGGTTCATCGAGGGCGGCTGGCCGGGGGCGATGCCCAAGGACACCGAGTTCTTCGCACGCGCCGCTGCTGGCGAGCTGAAGCTGGCCAACGCCCAGCTCGTCGCGTTCGGCGCAACGCGCAAGCCCGGGATCGACGTGGCCGATGACCCCCAGGTGCGTGCCCTGCTGGACTCCCAGGCGCCAGTTGTGTGCCTGGTGGCCAAGTCCGATGTGCGCCACGTGAAGGAGGCGCTGCGGACCACCAACGAGGAGAACCTGGCGATGGTGCGTGACACCGTCGCCTTCCTCGTCGGCCACGGCCGGCGGGTCTTCGTCGACTGTGAGCACTTCTTCGACGGCTACTCCCACGACCCCGACTACGGCGTCGAGCTGCTCAAGACCGCATTCGAGGCGGGCGCGAGTGTTGGTGTCCTGTGCGACACGAACGGCGGCATGCTGCCGATGGGGATCCACCGGGTCGTGACCGACGTGCTGGCGCGCTCCGGCGTGCGCCTGGGCATCCACTGCCAGGACGACACGTCGTGCGCTGTGGCCAACACCCTGGCCGCGGTCGAGGCCGGGGTGACCCACGTGCAGTGCACTGCCAACGGCTACGGCGAGCGGACGGGCAACGCCGACCTGTTCAGCGTCGTGGCCTCCCTCGAGCTCAAGCTGGGCATCGCCGCGCTGCCGGAGGGCAACCTGCGTGAGTCCAAGCGGATCAGCCACGCGTTGGCCGACATCACCAACCTCCCGCCCAACAGCCACCAGGCCTACGTGGGCGTGTCCTCCTTCGCCCACAAGGCTGGCCTGCACGCATCGGCGCTGAAGGTCAACGAAGCGTTGTACAGCCACATCGATCCGCGGCTGGTCGGCAATGACACCCGGATCCTCGTCACGGAGATGGCCGGGCGGGCCACGGTCGAGCTCAAGGGTCGTGAGCTGGGTGTGGACATCGCCTCCGATCCGGCGGCTCTGGCGCGAGTGGTCGAGACGGTGAAACGCCGCGAGGCGGAGGGCTGGACGTATGAGGCGGCCGACGCCTCCTTCGAGCTGCTGATGCGCGACGAGCTGCCGGGGGAGCGGCGCCGCTACTTCGAGGTCGAGTCATGGCGCACGATCGTGTCCCCTCAGGTGAATGGCGACGGCGGCCACGGTTCGGAGGCGATCGTCAAGATCCACGCCGCTGGCAGTCGCATCGTGCGGGTCGGTGAGGGCAATGGCCCGGTCAACGCGCTGGACAACGCGCTTCGATCGGCGCTCGAGCAGATCCACCCGGAGGTCACGGGCATGGAGCTGGTCGACTACAAGGTCCGCATCGTGCCCGGCGCGAAGGGCACCGATGCGGTCACGCGGGTGCTGATCCAGACCGATGACTCCGAGGGCAGCTGGTCCACGGTCGGCGTCGATGAGAACGTGATCGTGGCCTCGTGGCTTGCCATCGTGGACGCGGTCGACTACGGCCTGATGCGAGCGGGAGTCGCGCCGCCCGAGGCGGTGGCCGCCCCCGACGCTGCCGACGAGTCCGGGGAAGGTGTCGGCGCATGAGGATCGCGCGCTACTCCCACGAGGGCCGGGTCAGCTACGGCGTGGTCGAGGGCACCGAGGTCCTCGAGCTGCCCGGGCACCCGTTCGGCACGCCCGGTCAGGCGCTGACCACCACCGGTGCGGTCCACGACCTCGATGCGGTGCGTCTGCTGGCGCCGGTGATCCCGACCAAGGTGATCGGCATCGGCAAGAACTACGCCGACCACGCTGCCGAGATGGGCGGTGCGGCCCCGGAGCAGCCGCTCATGTTCCTCAAGCCGACCACCACGCTGATCGGCTCGGATGACCCGATCGTGCTGCCACCGGAATCGCAGGAGGTGCACTTCGAGGCCGAGCTGGCCGTGGTGATCGGGCGGATGTGCCGGCGGGTCCCGGCCGCCGATGCTGCCTCGGTGATCCTGGGCTACACGTGCGCCAACGACGTGACGGCCCGCGACCTCCAGCGCTCGGACGGCCAGTGGACCAGGGCCAAGGGCTTCGACACGTTCTGCCCGCTGGGCCCGTGGATCGACACCGATCTCGATGCCTCCGACGTGGTCGTCGAGTGCGAGGTCAACGGCGTGACGACGCAGCGCGGCTCCACCGCCGACCTGATCCACGCCATCCCCGCGCTGATCGAGGCGGTGTCGGCAGTCATGACGCTGCTGCCCGGTGACGTCATCCTCACCGGCACCCCGGCCGGCGTCGGTCCGCTGGCGGCCGGCGACGAGGTGGCGGTGACGGTGGCGGGTCTGGGCACGCTGGTCAACCCCGTCCGCTGACCCACCCCATCAGTCTGCGTGGTCGATGTGGCCCTCGTCGAGGGGCGAATCGACTACGCAGGCGGGGGCTGGGGCGCGGGTAGGATCTGCCCATCATGTCTGAGCCCGTCGATGTCCTTGCCCCCGTCCACCTGCCTGCCCGGGCCAGCAACCCGGACGTGCGTGTCCGGTTCTGCCCGTCACCGACCGGCAACCCGCACGTCGGGATGGTGCGCACTGCCCTGTTCAACTGGGCCTACGCACGGCACACGGGCGGGACGTTCGTGTTCCGGATCGAGGACACCGACGCCGCTCGGGACTCCGAGGAGTCCTACGAGCAGCTGCTCGAGGCGCTGAGGTGGCTCGACCTCGACTGGGACGAGGGCCCCGGGGCCGGTGGTGACCACGGTCCCTACCGTCAGTCGCAGCGCATCGACGTGTACACCAAGGCAGCCGCCGACCTTCTCGCGGCGGGTCGCGCCTACGAGTGCTACTGCTCCCCGGAGGAGCTCGAGGTCCGCCGGGAGCTCGCCCGCAAGGAGGGCCGCACCCCTGGCTATGACGGCCACTGCCGGGACCTGTCCGAGGCGCAGGTGGCGCAGTTCCGGGCCGAGGGTCGCCGACCTGCGGTGCGCTTCCGGATGCCCGGGACGGAGCTGGCCTGGGACGACCTCGTCCGCGGTCCGGTGTCCTTCGCTGCCGAGCACGTGCCGGACTTCGTGCTCGTCCGCGGGAACGGCGAACCCCTCTACACGCTGGTCAACCCAGTCGACGACGCGATGATGCGCATCACGCACGTGCTGCGTGGGGAGGACCTGCTCTCGAGCACGCCCCGCCAGATCGCCCTCTACGACGCCCTGGCGCAGATCGGCGTCTCGGACGGGACCACGCCGCAGTTCGGGCACCTGCCCTACGTCATGGGCGAGGGCAACAAGAAGCTGTCCAAGCGCGATCCGCAGTCCAGCCTGAACCACTATCGGCGGGAGGGCTTCCTCCCCGAGGGGCTCCTGAACTACCTGGCGCTGCTCGGCTGGTCGATGGGGGAGGACCGCGAGTTCTTCAGCAAGGAGCAGATGGCCGAGGCGTTCAGCCTCGAGCGCGTCAGTGCCAACCCTGCGCGCTTCGACCTGAAGAAGTGCACGGCCATCAATGGGGACTGGATCCGCGCGCTGCCACCGCAGGAATTCGCGCGGCGCGTGCAGGAGATGCTGGTCGAGCGGGGGATCCTGACCGAGCCGGTCGCCGAGTCGGACACCGCCACGATCGTGGCGGCCGGACCGCTGGTCCAGGAGCGCATGGAGACCCTGTCCCAGGCAGCGGGCATGCTCGGCTTCCTCTTCACACCGCAGTCGGACTTCACCCCGGACCCTGATGACGCAGCGCGGATGCTCGGCCCGGACTCGGTGCCGGTCCTGACCGCCGGCCGGGCAGCACTGGGGGCCCTGGAGAACTGGGTCGCGAGGACATCGAGACAGCCCTTCGCTCGGCGCTCATCGAGGGACTGGGGCTCAAGCCCAAGGTGGCCTTCGGATCGCTGCGCGTCGCGATCACCGGTCGACGTGTCTCGCCGCCGCTGTTCGAGTCGATCGAGTTGCTCGGGCGGGAGCGGACTCTGGCGCGCATCGACGCCGCGCTGGCCTGACACGCACTTCGGGCCACCGCCAGGGCGATGCGTCGGGCATCGCCGAGCCGACCCGCGCGCGGAGCATCGGCGGTCCGGCGCGCGTAGGTTGGCACCGTGAGCGATGGCACCCTGTTCATGCAGGACCTCGACGATCGGCGGGTACCGCTGTCCTCGGGGATGATCGCGCGCTGGGTGATGAAGGCAGGCTTGGACTCGGACCCGGCTGATGCGGTAGCCGGACGCGTCGTCGACCTCGTCACAGGTGCTCACGAATCCGCGGCCTCCACGGCCCAGGGCTACTCCGTGCGCCGGGACGAGGTGTTCGCGCGGATCAGCGACGTCCTGCTCGCCGACGGCCAACCCGATGTGGAGCGTCGTGTCCGTATCCGGCGCTGGGTCCGCACGAGTGGCCAACCCCTGGTCATCGCGCTCGGTGGGGCGTCCGGGGTGGGCAAGTCCACCGTCAGCGAGGAGGCAGGCGATCGCCTGGGGATCTCAGCGGTCATCAGCACCGACCAGGTGCGGGCGGTGATCCGCAGCGTGCTGTCCGCCGACCTGCTGCCTGCGCTGTCGCAGAGCTCCTTCTCCGCGGCCAAGATGCTGCGCAGCAACCTGACGGGCAACCGGATGCTGTTCGCCTACGAGGAGCAGGCGCGGATCGTCCAGCACGGGACGGTGGCACTGGCTCGGCGCTCGGTCAAGGAGGGCCAGCAGGTGATGATCAACGGGGTGCATATCGTCCCCGGCCTGCAGTCGGTCGAACCCGAGTTCCCACTGTTCACCTACGTGCTCACCGTCGGCAGCGCCGAGGAGCACCGGGGCCGGTTCATCAAGCGGTTCCTCGAGGGCGATCGCAAGCCCACGGAGTACCTGGAGCGGATGGACGCCATCCGCGAGCTGGATGCCTACATCGTCGAGCAGTGCCACCGGCATGGTGTGCAGGTGATCGTGGCCACTGACTTCGAGGGCACAGTGCTCTCCGTGATGGACGCGGTCGGCAGGGACCTCGAGGCCCGATTCGACACCCATCCGGTGCTACGTACCTGATCCCCATGATGGCCAGGGCGAGGACCTCGGACTCTGGCTGCTCATGCGCTGTCGTGCTCTGCTGGACCCGGGAGTGGCCGGTGAGGCCTGCCGGAGGTGACCCATGAGGCGCGGTGTGGCGCGGGTGGCAGTGGGTGCGTGGGCTCTCACGCTGCTCATCGGATGCCACCCGGGTGCGCACGGGCCACAGGGCGTGGGGTCAACCGCGCCGGGCGAGCCGCAGAGGGCTGCGCCTGCGTGGCCCGGTGGTTCCGGTGTTCTCGCCCCAGATCGGCCAGCGACGTGGTGGCCCGTGGCCACCAGCCGAGTGCTTGAGCCGACCGGCATCGAGGTCGTGGCGCGCTCTGGGGTGGAGGGGATGGCCGTCGACAGCGGCGGTGTTGTGTGGTTGCACGGTCCTTGGATGGTCGCTCGTGTGGACCCCAGAACGGGCGCGTCCAGCGTCTGGGACGTCAGTGACGACGTGGCCTTCTCAGAGGTCACTGACCTGCGTCCTTCGCTGGAGGACGGGGTGTGGATCCTCGCGGAGGATCGGCTGCGACTGTTCGACGGCGTTCGCTTCGTGCACGACCTGCCCGTTCCCGAGCAGTACCGCGGGGGGCCCGGTGGGGTGATCACGGACATGGTCGAGGTCGGGACCGAGGTGTGGGTGAGCAGCGCCGCGGGAGTCGCTCGGTGCGCCGGTGGGGCATGGTCGTTCGTCGGGCCCCAACAGCTGACGAGGGCCACCTCGCTCGAGGTCGATGCCGGAGGGTCTGTCTGGTCCGCCGGACGACTGCTGCGGGAGGGCGGCTCGGTGCGTGCTGTCGTGCGCTTCGATGGGGTTCGCTGGCAGTTGGCGAGCCCGAACGCGGAGTCCGGGTTCGTCGACGAGCTGGTCGCCGACGAGGTCGGGCGGAATGCTGGTCCGCTACGGGTATCGCGTGCGCCGGTTCGACGGCACGTCGTGGAGCCTTCTCCCGCCCTACTACTCGGGCAGATCCGTTGCGATCGGTGCCGCTGAGGATGGGAGTGCGTGGCTGCTGGGAGAGGGCACGCTGGTGCGCTTCGAAGGATCGGGGCAGTGGCGCAGAGGTCGCCGAGGTTCCCGAAGCTGTGGGCATCGCGTTCGTGGACGGTCAGGTGATGGTGGCCGACGCTGGCGGTCTGATTCGCGTGGAGGGTGAGCACGTCAGTCGGGTCTTCGCGGTCCGCTCCTGGTTGACCGACCTGGGTCTCGGGCTCGACACCCATCCGGACGACGTCGCGCGCAGGCTGCTCTTCGTGTCATCGGACGAGGTGTGGGCCCTGGGTGATCGTGAGGTGGCGCGCTTCGGCAGCGGGACCCGGCGAGTGGAGGTCCTGCCGTCGCCCGCTGCCTGGGACACCTCGCCGGTCGTGGCCACGGACGGTGCTGTCTGGGTGGCCACGCAGGAGGGCTTGGTGCGGTTCATCGGCAGATGGGGCCGAACTGATGCGTGTGATCCCTCCGGGTGAGTTCCTGTACCCCGGCCCGCAGGGCAGCGTCTGGATCCACCCCGATCCGTGGTTCGGTTGGTGGTACGCAGGGCAGTTCGCGAACGGGAAGCCCCTGGACGCACGAACAGTGCGGCGGGTGTGGCCCGACGGCAGCCAGACATCCATCCCACTGCCCAGCGACGTCTGGACTGTGACCGCGATGTTCCCCGGGGCCGACGGAAGCCTCTGGGCCACGTCCTGTGAAGCAAGCGGCGAACCAGAGGACTGTCGGACTGCTGCAGGCCTGATGCGCTGGGAGGACGGGCAGTGGTCAACGGTGCCCTATCCGGGATCAGGCATTGTTGGTGTCGGCGCTGCTGGCGAGGCGTTCTGGGCCTCCCTCGGGTCCGATGACGATGCTGTTGGGCCACCGGTGGTCGCGCGCTACACGCAGGGTGCCTGGACCACGTTCCCCGAGGCTGGGCGGCTGGAGTCGATGGTGGTGGTGCCGGATGGATCGGTGTGCGGACTGGCCGACGTCGACCCGACGCTCGTGTGCGTCGACGGTGCCGGGCGGATCACCCGCACGCCCCTGGGCGTGCGCGGGGAGATCCGCATTGCCGGAGATGGTTCGGTGTGGCTGGCCGCGCCGGGACTTGTGGCCCGGCTGGCGCTCACAGTCCCCACACAGCTGGTGGGCGCCTCGTAGGTGGGAGGTGGGCGGCTGACGGATGCCGGGGACCTCGGCCTCTGGCGGGTGCGATCACGTCCTGATGGACTGGAACTGGGACAGGGACAGGGCTGAGTTCCGGAGGTGACTCGTCGTGTCACGGGTGCTGAGTCTGGGTCGAGGGCTGGTCGCGTTGCTGCTGATGGTGGGCAGCGGCGGTGGCTGTGTCGGCGCCGGGCAAGCGGTACGGACGACGTCTGAGGATCCGGCGCTGGAGGTGGTGGCTCCAGCGTGGCCGGGTCAGTACGCGGCCGTTGCGGGGGGTTCGCGGTCATGGTGGCCGGTGGCCACCCGGACCATGCTGCAGCCCACGGGGATCGAGGTGGTTGCCCGATCGGGAGTGGATGGCGTTGTCGTGGACAGCAGCGCCGCGGTATGGATCGACGGCCCGGCGTACCTTGCACGGGTCGACCCCCACAGCGGCGCAGCCAAGGTCTGGGATGTCTCCGATGACGCGGCCTTCGGCACCGTGGATGCGGTGCGTCCTTCCGCGTCCGGGGGAGTCTGGCTGGTGTCCGGGGATCGGCTGCGCCTGTTCGACGGCGGGCGCTTCGTGCGTGACATCAGGGTCCCTGCTCACTATCGAGGCGGTGCGCAGGCAGACATCGCCGATCTCGTCGAAGTGGGGCCCGAGGTCTGGGTCGCCAGTCCTGGGGGCGTGGCCCGATGCGACGGGCAATCCTGGTCCATGGTGGGCCCGGGGGAACTGACGTGGGTGGCTCAGCTCGAGATCGATTCAGCGGGCTCCGTCTGGGCCAGGGGGCAGATGCGTCCCGGCCAGCTGGCGCACTCCCCGACCGTGGTCCGGTTCTCCGGAACGCGGTGGGTCAGACCGGGCGGGCCAGATTCGCCCACGGTCGCCGAGGATCTCGTCCTCGACTCCTCCGGCGGAGCACTGGTACGGGCGGGCGTTCAGGTCACTCGGATGGAAGGACGTTCCTGGCAGGGGCTGGCCATGGGGAGGTCGGGCAGGGTTGGCCCTCCGCTGGGCCTTGCGGCCGGTCCGGATGGTGCTCCTTGGCTGTGGGGGGAGCACTACGTGGATCGCTATGAGGCTGCAGGAGGGTGGCGCCCCGTGCTGGAGGTGGATGAGCCCGCCTTAGTGGATCTCGCGCTCGTGGGAGACCTGGTCCTCGTTGCCGACGACGCAGGCCTGCTCCGGTGGGAGCATGACCGGTGGATCCGTGTGTGGCGCGTCGATTCCGACCAGGATGGCTCGGCGGCCGGGCTGGTCGCCGCTCTGTCGAGCGCCGCGGGGGGCGTGCTCGGTTCGTCCGGCGAGTCGAGCGTCGGGCTCTTGGCCCTGTCCGCCACGCAGGTGTGGGTGACAGTCACCGGCCACGAGGCACCCTTCCGATTCCAGGACGGTCGCTGGCAGGAGGTGCCCCTGCCCTCACCGTTGGACTGGGGGGCCAGCCCTACGGCATCTGCGGATGGGGCCGTCTGGTTGAGCGTCCGAGCGGGTCTGGTGAGGATCATCGGCGACGACTCCGAGCTTCTTCGGCGCATCCCACTGGTGGGTGCGCTGGTCGCCGCAGATGGGGGCAGCATCTGGGTGTCGCCCGCCAGGTGGTCGGGCCTGTGGCCCCCGCCGCAGTATCGGGAGGACTACGCGAGGTGCCGGGAGATGGGAGGAGGCTCTGTGCTCCATGTCAAGGCCGACGGCAGCCTCGATCCGGTCTCCCTGCCACATGACGTCTGGGCGCCCCTGGCGCTGTACGCCGGCGATGCGGACACACTCTGGGGCACGATCTGCACGGCGGGAGCCGTCCCCCTGTGCACCAGTGCTCCCGAGCTGCTGCACTGGGACGGGCAGTGGGGTGTGGTTCCGTATCCGGGATCGGGCATCAGTGGTGTGGGCCCCTCGCCCGATGGTGGGTTCTGGGCAACCATCACAGCTGACGTGACCACAGGTGGGCCCCCTGACCTGGCCTTCTACAGCGGCGGCACGTGGGCCACGATGCCCGGCACTGGCGGAATCCGCTGGGCGGAAGTGGCCCCCGACGGGTCGGTGTGTGGGATCGATCCCGAGGAGTCGGTGTTCGTCTGCGTGGACTCCTCCGGGCGCATGCAGCGCTCACCTGTTGGGCTGGCAGAACCCATCAGGATCGCCCCGGACGGGTCGGTATGGACTGCGATTCCCGGGCTCGTGGCTCGGCTTCCTGTGACCGCCGGCCCGTGATCTCAGATCCGAAACCATTTTGGCGGTGCTGCGGGCTGCCGGTATAGTTCTGCTTGCCCTTGGGGTATGGGGTAATTGGCAGCCCGGCTGATTCTGGTTCAGCTAGTCTAGGTTCGAGTCCTGGTACCCCAGCTCGATGTTTGTGGATGGCCCGCTGGGGTACTACCACGGACGTCACGCCGAGAGATCGGCACTGCAAGAGCACGGCCCCGTTGTGTAGTGGCCTAGCACGCCGCCCTCTCAAGGCGGTAGCGCGGGTTCGAATCCCGTCGGGGCTACGCGAGAAGAGGGACCCCCGGTCGGGGGTCCCTCTTCCTTGTCCGGGCGCGGCTCGTGGCGTCAGTCCCGGCGCAGCGCCTCGGTGAGCTTGGCGGCCGCGGTCAGGACGGAGTGGCTGTGCAGGCGCCCGGGAACTCGACCCATCCGATCCAGGGGGCCGGACACCGAGACCGCGGCGACCACCTTGTTCGAGGGCCCGCGGACGGGGGCACTGACCGAGGCAACGCCCTGCTCTCGCTCGGCGACGCTCTGCGCCCATCCTCGGCGCCGTACCCCGGCCAGGGTCGCGGCCGTGAAGGTCGAGTCGCGCAGTCCTGTGTGGATCCGGTCGGGGTCCTCCCAGGCCAGCAGGACCTGTGCGGCGGATCCTGCATGCATGGTCAGGACCGCCCCGACCGGCACCGTGTCGCGCAGGCCGGTGAGTCGCTCTGCGGCAGCCACGCAGATGCGACGGTCGCCCTGGCGACGGTAGATCTGGGCACTCTCCCCGGTCGACTCCCGCAGGCTTGCCAGCACTGGTCCCGCGGAGGCGACCAGTCGGTCCTCGCCGGCGGCCGCCGCGAGCTCGGGCAGGCGCGGGCCCAGGACGAACCGGCCGGACATGTCCCGGGCGATCAGGCGATGGTGCTCCAGGGCCGTGGCCAGCCGATGCGCAGTCGGCCGGGCGAGTCCCGTGGCGGCCACCAACCCGGCCAGGGACGTGGGACCACCCTCAAGGGCGTCGAGCAACATGGAGGCCTTGTCGATGACGCCCACGCCGCTGGAGTATGATTCGTCCATAAGATGATACTAGAGTCTCAGAATGTGAGACGTCAACAGATGAGTGGAGGCGGAGATGGGCCAGACACTGGCTGAGAAGGTTTGGGACGCACACGTGGTGCGCAGCGCACCGGGGGAGCCCGACCTGCTCTACATCGACCTGCACCTGATCCACGAGGTGACCAGCCCGCAGGCGTTCGATGGCCTGCGCGCTGCGGGGCGCCCCGTCCGTCGGCCCGACCTGACTCTGGCCACCGAGGACCACAACGTCCCGACGATCGACATCGACAAGCCGATCGCCGATCCGGTGTCCCGGGCCCAGGTGGAGGCGCTGCGTGCGAATGCCGCGGAGTTCGGCGTGCCGATCTACTCCCTGGGCAGCACTGAGCAGGGCATCGTCCACGTCGTCGGACCCCAGCTGGGCCTCACGCAGCCGGGTATGACGATCGTCTGTGGCGACTCGCACACGTCCACGCATGGTGCCTTCGGGGCGCTGGCCTTCGGGATCGGCACCTCCGAGGTGGAGCACGTGCTGGCCACGCAGACGCTGCCGCTCAAGCCGTTCAAGACCATGGCGATCACCGTCGAGGGGGCGCTGCCCGACGGCGTCACCGCCAAGGACCTGATCCTGGCTGTGATTGCCCGGATCGGCACCGGGGGCGGTCAGGGGTACGTGCTGGAGTACCGGGGCGAGGCGATCCGGGCCCTGAGCATGGAGGCGCGGATGACCATCTGCAACATGTCGATCGAGGCCGGTGCGCGCGCGGGCATGATCGCCCCGGACGAGACCACGTTCGCCTACATCGAGGGTCGGGAGAAGGCTCCGGAGGGGGCGCTGTGGTCCGAGGCAGTGTCCTACTGGCGCGGGCTGACCACTGATGACGATGCGGAGTTCGACGCGGAGATCATCATCGACGCCAGCGAGCTCACTCCGTTCGTGACGTGGGGCACCAACCCCGGCCAGGGTGTCCCGCTGTCGGCAACGGTGCCGGCGCCCGAGGACTTCGTCGACCCGTCGGACCAGGCCGCAGCCCGCAAGGCGCTGGAATACATGGGCCTGGTAGCAGGCACGCCGATGCGCGATGTGGCCGTCGACACGGTGTTCCTGGGTTCATGCACCAACGGCCGGATCGAGGACCTCCGCGCCGCCGCTGACATCCTTCGGGGGCGCCGGGTGGCCGACGGCGTGCGCATGCTGGTGGTGCCTGGCTCGGTGCGTGTCCGACTGGCCGCCATGGCTGAGGGCCTGGACGCCGTGTTCACCGACGCGGGTGCCGAGTGGCGCGAGGCCGGCTGCTCGATGTGCCTGGGCATGAACCCCGACACGCTGGCCCCACAGGAGCGCAGCGCATCGACGTCGAACCGCAACTTCGAGGGCAGGCAGGGCCCGGGTGGCCGCACCCACCTCGTGTCTCCGCAGGTGGCTGCCGCCACGGCAGTGCGCGGCACCCTCAGCTCACCGGCCGACCTGGTCTAGAGAGGACCTGACATGGACTCGTTCACTGTGCATACCGGCACCGCAGTCCCCTTGCGTGCCAGCAACGTCGACACCGACCAGATCATCCCCGCGAAGTACCTCAAGCGCATCACGCGCCACGGCTACGAGGACGCCCTGTTCGCCGCGTGGCGCACTGACCCGGACTTCGTCCTCAATGACCCGGCGCGCGCGGGCGCGACGATCCTTGTTGCTGGCCCCGACTTCGGCACAGGCTCCTCGCGTGAGCACGCTGTCTGGGCGCTTCAGGACTACGGCTTCCGTGTGGTCCTCTCGGCACGGTTCGCAGACATCTTCCGGGGCAACTCGGGCAAGGGTGGCCTGCTCACAGCCGTCGTGGATCAGCCGGTCATCGATGAGCTGTGGGCGGCGACGGAGGCTGATCCGACCACGGAGATCACCGTGGACCTCGAGGCGAGGTCAGTCACCATGGGCGACCTTGTGGCGCCGTTCGAGATCGACGACTACGTGCGCTGGCGGCTGCTGGAAGGACTCGACGACGTCGGCATCACTCTGCAGAGTGCTGATCTCGTGGCGGATTTCGAGCGTGCCCGCCCGGCATTCTCCCCGCGTACGGCCTAGCGTGTTCCCGGGGCCGGGAGTAGCCTGCGCCTGGGCATGCACACGCCACCGGCAACCGCCGGGCGATCTGCGAAGGAAGACGTGAATGAACAAGGCTGAACTCATCGATGTCGTCGCTGCTCGTATCGACACGAGCAAGAAGGAAGCATCGGAGGCCGTCCAGGCAGTCGTCGATGCCATCACCGAGACCGTCGCGAAGGGCCAGAAGGTCTCGATCAGCGGATTCGGGGTCTTCGAGAGGGCTGAGCGCGCGGCGCGTACCTATCGTGCACCCTCCACGGGCGAGGCGATCCGCAAGGTCGCCACGGCGGTCCCGCGTTTCCGCCCTGGTGGTGACTTCAAGGCGAGCGTGAATGCCGACAAGCCCGCAGCGGCCGTCAGGAAGGCCACGGCTCCGGCCAAGAAGGCCGCCACCAAGGCGACCGCGAGTGCCACGAAGGCCGCGACGAACGCGACCGCGAGTGCCACGAAGGCCGCGACGAACGCGACCGCCAGTGCCACGAAGGCAGCGTCGAGGGCCACCACGACCGCGGCCAAGGCGACCAGCACGGCCAAGAAGGCAGCCACGAAGGCCGCTCCCGCAGCGAAGGCTCCCGCAGCGAAGGCTCCGGCAGCGAAGGCTCCCGCGAAGAAGGCTCCGGCCAAGAAGGCCCCGGCCACGTCGGCGGCGAAGAAGGCTCCCGCCAAGAAGGCCCCGGCGAAGAAGGCCCCGGCACGTCGGCGGCGAAGAAGGCTCCCGCCAAGAAGGCCCCGGCTGCGTCGGCGAAGCCCGCCGCGGAGTAGCCAACCACCAACGCCCTCACGCCCGGTCGAACCATTCGGCCGGGCGTGAGGGCGTTCTGCTTGACCGCACCATGCCAGGGCCGCTCATCATCGGCGTGAGTCGCGGCCCGGTTGAGGATTCGATGCGATCTCCACGCGATCTCCACATGACGGCCACACGGACCCCACACGGGGCCAGCAGAGTGCGTTGTGGGTGTCCGATTTCGGGAGCGAGTCACCGAGCCGTCGGCCCCCTCACGAGAAAGGTCAGCAGAGATGGGGACATCGAGTCGCAGAAGGGCCATTGCGGTGGCCGCAGGTCTGGCACTGGTGGCGGGGACAAGCCCAGCCATGGGTGCTCCGGTCACGGCGGGGGGCGCGTTGCCCACTGCCGACGACCGGCCCATGGGGCAGATCATCGCCGAGCTGGTGCCGGGGGAGGACAACGTCATTCCGAACAACGTTGACCTCTACCTGGGCACCCACTACTCAGTGCGCAAGAAGGACGACGGCAAGCTGCTCTACAGCTGGGGCCAGGCGGTGAAGAAGCCGACCGACATCCGGCTTGTTGCCCACCTGCCATTGCCTGACGAGTGGAAGACCGCCACGGGCAAGGGCCTCACGGTCACGAAGGCCGAGTTGCGGGTGAAGCACTCCCTGACCAACAATCCCAACGACCAGATCCGCCCCGAGGACTGGGAGAACGAGGGGGCCACCGGCCTGGTGCCGGAGTACACGGTCGATGGCACGCTCTGGAAGTCGACCCGTGGCTGCTTCGAGGGCGACGGCGACTTCATCCCCACGGGCACCGTGCTCCGGGACACGAGCAAGGCCATCCCCGGCGCACTGTCGGCGGACCTCGCGGGTGGGTACAGCAATGCGTGGTACACCACGATCGACCGCGACCCCTTCGCCTGGGCCTACCGGACGGGCACCGGGGACATGGTGGGAAGCCAGACCCCGGATCCAAGCCTCGGTGACCTCGTCGTCGGGCCGCGCTGGCGCCTGCTGAACACGAAGTTCGGCCAGAACCTGCCACACCTCGATGTCCCGGCGCCGCTTGAGGGCGACGAGAACAACCCGGCGTGCATCCCGCCCCCGTATGAGAAGGGCGAGGTCAAGTACCAGACCGGGGATGTGCTCGATGATCCCACGACGATCAACCTGCTGGACTGGAAGCAGGACGAGGCGAACGCGCGTTGGGACGACGCCCAGTCGCCGTTGGCCTACACCTCCGGGTGGACCACCACGTGGTCTGGCCAGGACACGGTCCCCGGGCAGCTTCTCACCGACGAGGACGAGGGCCGCTGCCACGTTGGATCGGCGGTCGACGACTCCTGCGTGACCACGAACGGCACCAAGCTGACCCCGGACTTCGATGTCTCCTTCTTCGTCAAGGGCGACCTGAAGCCGGTCCAGTTGTTCTGGGTCGAGCTCTACGTTGTGGCCGACGGGGTGGAGTACACGGTCAGGCACCAGTTCACCACTGATGACATCATCGCGGATGCACAGGGAACAACGGACGCCGATGACGTCGACGTGATCAAGGATGGCGACGACGGCGAGACCGTCGTGGGCGATGAGATGGTGGGCAAGCTCGATGGGAGCAAGGCCTCGGCCACCCTCTACCCGATCGACTCGGGGTTCACCTACGGCATCCAGGACTTCGAGTATGCCTTCGAGATCGATCGTGACGGCGTGGCGGAGGAGGGCTGGGCTGCCGACTATGACGGGGGCACCCCTGCTGACCCCGCCGACGATTCACTCCTGGTCGCCGACACTGAGACCCTGCTCATGAAGACCATCAATCTGGTCGGAACGTGGGGTGCGGGCCTCGGTGGAAGCACGGTCAAGACCTCCACGGAGCAGTTCACCGTGATGGAGCACGTGCTCTCGTGCTACCAGACGGTTCCCTACGAGTTCTGGAAGTCCGAGGATGACTTCGCTGACGGTCTGCCGTCCGTCCCGGAAGCTTGGGACCCGGGCGTCTGCGAGGCCACCATGTTGCCCAACCCGTTCACGGACGATGCATTCCTTCCGCCGGTCGGCGCGCTGCCGGTCCTCGGCACAGCTGATGCGACAGATGGTGTCCTGATGCCGACCGAGCTGGTCCAGGGCAGCACATATGCAGTGCCCGTGGCAGTCAGCGGGACTGGCACCTTGACGGCGTCGTTCGACTGGAACGACGACGGCGACTTCGCTGATGCCGATGAGGCCCTGGCGCCGATCACGAACGCCCAAGGCCTGAGGCAGATGCAGGTGATCGTCCCGACCGATGCCACAGCGGGCGTGATCTCGGCGGAGTTCGCCGTGGTGACGGCCAGCGGGACCATCGGCGAGGTGGAGACCTACGACGTGACGATCACGGCGGCAGCGCCGGTCGCGGTGCCGCCACCGGCCGACACAACGGTCACCCCGGCGCCACCGACCGTGGCAGCACCGGCTCCACCCGCGGCGACCACTCCGGCGCCGACGGCGACGACACCTACGGCGCCGACGGCGACGACACCTACGGTGCCGACAGCGGTGATCACGGTCAAGGCCGTCCGCAACGACACCCGGCTGAAGGTCGACGTCAACCCGAACAAGGGCAAGGGCTTCTGGAGGATCAAGGTCTATCGCAAGGTCGTCAAGGGCGATGTGGTGACCTGGAAGAAGGTCGGAAAGACCCTGCGGACCAAGACGAAGAAGGAGACCCGCACGATCAAGCGCACCAAGGGCACCTACCGCGTCAAGGTGATGGCCAAGTACGGCCTGCAAGGGGCAATCTCCAACGAGGTGACGCTGGGGAAGGTTGCGCCGCCGGTCGTTGAGCCGACTCCGGTGGACCCGGCGCCAGCGGTCACGACGCCCGCTGACACAACGCCGCCCCCGACGCTCGAGGACGTGCTGAGGATGTTCCCCGGGTAGCGACTGAGGCTCACCAACGTCGTGCGGGCCCGTCTGACTCGAGCGGGCCCGCACGATCCTGTCCGTGCTGCCGTGGGGAGTCGGTCCACATCCGGGGACGCCTTACACAACCGGTACACGGCCGGAACATGCCCCTAGGGGCATGGGAGGAGAGTGGAGGTGTCAGAACCCAACAGGAGGGACATCATGAACCGAACACGTCGTACCGCATTGGCAGCAGCCATCCTCACGGTGAGCGCCGCAGGAGCGGTGGGGGTTGCGGGTGCAGCGCCCCCCGACTCCAGTGGTCAGGGCTGGCGCGCCCACCGCGGCACTGAGGCAGCCAACGGGTGGGGCGAGGGTCAGGGCCGCAGGTGGGCCGGGCACGGAACCGGGAAGGCCACCGGAGTCCGCCAGGGTGCCGCGGGAGCCCGCCAGGGTGTTGGTGCGGGTGACCACGCCGCCATCCCCGAGGCGGTTCCAGGAGCCACGATCACGCGGAAGGTCCGCAAGGAGCTGCGGTACCTGGTCGAGGAGGAGAAGCTGGCCGGCGACATCTATGCCCTGGCCGAGTCGATCTACGGAGACCGTGTCTTCGCGAACATCGCCCGCGCAGAGGACAGCCACGCCGAGCAGGTGCGGCTGCTCCTGGACCGCTATGACGTCACAGACCCCACCAAGAGCCGGGCGACCGGGGAGTTCAGGGACCGTGACCTGCAGAGGCTCTACGACAGGCTGGCGTCCCAGGTGAGGAAGAGCCGCGCGGATGCCGTGAAGGCCGGGATCCTCATCGAGAAGACCGACATCGCTGACCTCAAGGTCCTGCTGGCCAAGGATCTGCCAGCCGATGTTGAGCAGGTCGCCGAGAACCTCCTTGCCGGCTCCCAGCGCCACCTGGCAGCCTTCCGGCGACAGGCCTGAGGTCCGGCAGCCGCGCCGGCCGACGTCCGCGTCAGCGCCGCTCAGCCATGACCGTCACCTGATCGAACACGTTGCCGGACAGGGTCGGGAAGCGCGTCGGCTGGTCGTGCGCGATGGCAGGGTGACCGAGCTCGGCTGATCCGGCGCCCGGGGCCGCATCCGGTATACGGTGGCGGCCTGCGACGGGTCGGCGAGAGGTGGACGGTGGGCACCAGGACGCTCTTCATGAACCTCGGCGTTTCCTACCGGGTCGCTGAAGTCATCCTGTGGCCGCCGTTCATGGCCCTGACCCGCCGGGACTGGCGCGGGACGGAGAACCTGGGCAGGCATGGCGAGGGCATCGTCGTGGCGCCGAACCACATCTCGTTCCTCGATCCGCTGATCATGGCGCACTTCCTGCACGACAACGGGCGACCGCCGCGCTTCATGGGCAAGCAGTCCGTGTTCGAGATCCCGATGGCGGGGCAGCTGATCCGCGGGGCGGGCCAGATACCGGTGTCGCGGGACAAGGATCCCCACAAGGCGCTGGCCGCGGCGGTGGCGGCCGTGAATGGCGGCGAGTGCCTGGTGATGTACCCGGAGGGCACGATCACCCGGGATCCCGGAACGTGGCCGATGAGCGGCAAGACCGGCGCCCTGCGGGTGGCCCT
Source organism: uncultured Actinomycetes bacterium (assembly GCA_963697345.1). GTDB lineage: Bacteria > Actinomycetota > Actinomycetes > S36-B12 > CAIYMF01 > Prado023. The sequence continues at coordinate 23,533 of CAVONS010000021.1, forward strand.
GGAGACGGGCGCCCCGCTGATCCCCATCGCGCAGTGGGGGGCGAACAAGATCATGCCCCCCTACACCACGCAGATGCACGTCCTGCCTCCGAAGACGATGCAGGTCACGGCGGGACCACCGCTGGACATCGAGGACCTGCGCGGGCGGCGCATCACCAAGGCGCTGCTCGAGGAGGGTACGGACCGGCTGATGGATGCCATCACCGGACTGCTGGAGGGCATCCGCGGGGAGCGGGCCCCGGAACAGCGACTTGATTGGGCGGCCGAGCAGAAGCTGCGTGCTGCAGATCGGACCAAGGAGGAGAACTGATGGCTCGCGTAGCGGTGATGGGTGCAGGGTCCTGGGGCACCGGGTTCGGAATGGTGCTCTGTGATGCAGGCGGTGACGTGGTCATGTGGGCCCGCGAGCCGGAGGTTGAGGAGTCGATCAACACCACGCACACCAATGAGATGTTCCACCCGGGCATCGCCCTGCCGGAGCAGATGCGCGCGACCGGCGATCCCGCTGAAGCCCTGGACGGGGCGTCCCTGGTGATCCTGGCGATCCCGGCACAGACCCTGGCCATGAACCTGATCGCGTGGCGCGAGTTCATGGCGCCCGATGCGGTGGTGGTGTCTCTGATGAAGGGCATCGAGCTGGGCACCATGCGTCGGATGAGCCAGATCATCTCGGAGGACGGCGGGATCCCCGCCGATCGAGTCGCTGTCGTGTCCGGGCCGAACCTGGCCCGGGAGATCGCTCAGCGGGCACCCGCAGCGACCACCGTGGCCTGCCCGGATGAGGAGTCGGCCAAGCGTCTGCAGGAGGCCTGCACCACCAACTACTTCAGGCCCTACTGGACCACCGACGTCGTCGGTGCGGAGATCGGCGGATCGGTCAAGAACGTCATCGCGTTGGCCAACGGGATGGCGGTCGGCCTGGGCTATGGCGCCAACTCCCAGGCCTCGCTGATCACGCGTGGGCTTGCTGAGATGTCGCGACTGGGTGTGGCCCTGGGTGCCAACCCGATGACCTTCCTCGGCCTGGCCGGTATGGGCGACCTGATCGCCACGTGCTCGTCGCCCCTGTCGCGCAACCGCACCTTCGGCGAGAACCTCGGCAAGGGCCTGACCGTGGAGCAGACGATCGAGGTCACCAAGCAGACCTGCGAGGGGTTCAAGTCCTGCCTGCCCATCCTCGAGCTCGGCAGGTCACATGGCGTCGAGATGCCGATCACCGAGCAGGTCGTGGAGGTGGCCCACCACGGCATGTCGCCGGCCGACATGCTGGGCGCACTCATGGGTCGGCAGACCAAGCCGGAGATGGGTGCTGTGTAGCCTGCGCAGGTGACGCGACGACCTCTGCTGCCCACGCTCGCCCTGGCCCTGGCGCTTGTTGTGCCCGCGGCGCCTGCCCCCGCACTGGATCAGGCGCCGACTCCCGCTCCAGCCGGCACGGCGCAGACAGTGGCTGGCGGGACCCGCGGAGCCGATCTCTCATGGCCCAACTGCCCCAAGGGGATGGGGGTCCCCGGGCGCAGCACCCAGGGGCTGCCGCTACCCCGGGCCCGCGCGCAGTTCTGGATCATCGGCCTGACCAATGGCCGGGCCTTCACCGCCAACCCCTGCCTGTCAGAGCAGATCGCCGCAGCGCGGGAGCGGGGAGTCCTGACTGCCGGGTACACGATGCTCAGCTATCCGAACCGGGCGGAGCGTGCGGCGCACGGCGCCTCCGGGCCGTTCGGCACCCTGACGAGGGCCGACCGCTTGGCCAACGTCGGATACGCGCAGGCGGCCTTCGCGCTGGATGTGATGGACGCAGCGGGTCTGCCTTCACCGTTCGTCTGGATCGACGTCGAGCCGCGGGCCGAGCGGCCCTGGTCGCGCAAGCGGGCCAGGAACAAGGCGCTGCTCAAGGGCGCCTTGCAGGCGGGGCAGGACCGGGGTGTCGGATCGGGCATCTACACCTACGCGGGCGCATGGAAGTCGATCATGGGCAGGCTGCAGGTGGACGTGCCGTTGTGGGCGCCCGGTCACTCGCGTGGTCGGTCCTTCTCCGCCCGCAGGAACCAGACGCGTGACTCATGCTCCAGGGCCGGGTTCACCGGCGGCCCGTTGGTGATGACGCAGTGGGTGTGGCGCAACCGTGACCACAACATCACGTGCCCAGCGATCGAGTTGATCTCGGCACCGTTGTGGGTTCGCCTCGGACCGGGTCCCGCCTCCTAGCAGCCTTCGCCGGACGCCGGCGGCACTCGAGGCACTGTTCCTCGCAAGGGCCCTCAGGCGTCGGGCGCCACGCGATCCAGGGCCGCGCACAGGTCTGACCAGAGGTCCTCGACATCCTCGATCCCGACGGACAGGCGCAGCAGACCCTCGGGAACCTCGGGGCTCTCCTCCGGCCAGCGCCGGCGGCGCTCCAACGAGGACTCCACTCCTCCGAGGCTCGTTGCGTGGACCCACAATGACGTGGCCGCGGCCACGGCCTCAGCTGCCTGTGCCCCACCATGCATCTCGAGGCTCACGATCGCGCCGAACGAGGTCATCTGGCGCTCTGCCAGTTCATGACCCGGATCGGTGGGCAGGCCCAGGTAGCGGACCGCGGCCACCGCCGGGTGGCCGCCGCAGCGATGGGCCAGTTCGGCGGCGTTGGCACACGAGCGCTCCCAGCGAAGTGGGAAGGTGCGCAGCCCGCGCAGCGCGATCCAGGACTCCATCGGACCCGGGACCCCGCCCCCCAGAGTCCGGTTCGTGGCGAGGCGCGAGGCCAGGCCGGCGTCGCGAACCACAACAGCGCCCAGCAGGACGTCTGAATGCCCGGACAGGTACTTCGTGGCGCTGTGCACGACGATGTCAGCCCCGAGGTCCAGCGGCTTCTGGCCCAAGGGGGTGGCGAAGGTCGAGTCGACCACGAGCAGGGCGCCGGCCGCATGTGCTGCCTGGGCCACCTCGGCGATGTCGATCATCTCCAGGGTCGGGTTGGTGGGTGTCTCGACCCAGACCATGGCGGCTCCGGCGGCGGCCTGTGCGACAGCCTGCGACGTTGTTGCCACCGCACGGAGCTGGATCCGGCCGGACTGGGCCCACCGGGCCAGCTGGGTTCGGGTCCCGCTGTAGGCGACCGACTGGCTCACCACCACGGATCCGACCGGCGTGAGGTCGGCCACGGCGGTGATCGCGGCCATCCCGCTGGCGAAGCTCAGCGCCCGGGATCCCGGCCCCTCCAGTGCGCCCAGCACTTCCTCGAGGGCGGACCACGTGGGGTTGCCGACGCGGGCATAGGAGAATTCGCCGCCGGCGGCGAACGTGGAGCTGAACACGGGCGGGGTGTTCATGGGTGCGCCGGGCTGACGCGCGGGGCGCCCGGCGGCAACCGCCAGGCTGGCGGGGGAGAGCCCAGCAGGGAGGTGCCCCGGGGCAGGTGGCGGGAAGTCGTCGGCCATGTGACGGAACCCTACCGGCGGGTGCGCACTAGGGTCGGGGCCGTGGATGTGCAGAGCAGGATCCGGGTTGCCGTCGTCTTCGGCGGGCGCAGCAGTGAGCACGCGATCTCGTGCATCAGCGCCGGCAGCATCCTGTCGGCGATCGATCGCGACGTGTACGAGGTCGTCCCGATCGGCATCACGCCCGAGGGCCGGTGGGTCGTCGAGCGCGACGAGCCCGACCGCCTGCGGATCGCCGAGGGGAGCCTTCCGGAGGTCGACGCCTCAGGGCGGCATGTGGTCCTCTCGGGGGACCCCACCCATCGGGGACTGGACGTGCGCCCCGCCGATGCGGCCGTCGGCATGCTGCACGACATCGACGTGGTGTTCCCGGTCCTGCACGGACCGTGGGGTGAGGACGGCACGATCCAGGGCCTGCTCGAGCTCGCCGGGATCCCCTACGTCGGCTCGGGGGTGTTCGCGTCAGCCGCCGCCATGGACAAGGGGCACATGAAGGCGGTCCTGATGGCCGCCGGGCTTCAGGTCGGGCCCTACGAGCTGGTCACGGCCAGTCAGTGGCGCGACGACCGGGACGGCGTCCTGGCTCGGCTGGCCGGACTGGACCTGCCGGTGTTCGTCAAGCCGGCGCGGGCCGGATCCAGCGTCGGCATCACCCGCGTGGCGGACCCCGCGGAGCTGCCGGCGGCGATCGAGGCGGCGCGTGCCCATGACCCGCGGGTCATTGTGGAAGCGGGGTTCCTGGGTGTGCGCGAGATCGAGTGCGGTGTGCTCGATGAGGCCGATGGTCCGATCACCAGCGTTCCGGCTGAGATCGTGGTCCGCGCCGGCCACGACTTCTACGACTTCGAGGCCAAGTACCTCGATGACGCGGTCGACCTCATCGTGCCTGCCGAGCTGCCCGAGGAGGTCGTGGCCTCAGTGCGCGCCCAGGCCGTGGCGGCCTTCGAGGCGCTGACCTGCGAGGGCCTGGCCCGCGTCGACTTCTTCGTCACGCCCGAGGGGGACGCCATCGTCAACGAGGTCAACACGATGCCTGGGTTCACCTCGATCTCGATGTTCCCACGGATGTGGCAGGCCACCGGGATGAGCTACCCAGACCTGATCAACCACCTCATCACCGACGCCCTGCGACGCGGCACCGGCCTGAGGTAGGCATGTCCGCCCACGTCCTGGCCTGCCGTGCCGGTCCCTGGCCTCGAGGTCATCGCGACACGCCCTCCGGCGCCCGGTCGGGCACGGCGCCCCCGCCAGGTGCCAGCATCGACCCATGACTGGACCTGAGATCTCCGGCCACGGCGGTCACCACGTCGTCGCCGCGGCCCGCGCGCACGGTGCCACGACCATGTTCACGCTGTCGGGAGCCCACATCTTCCCGCTGTACGACGCTGCGGTCGGCGGCCGGGAGGGGTTCACTGCCGCGCCCGACGCTCAGGCAGCGCAGCGCGACGGCGCCATGCGCCTGCTGGACGTGCGACACGAGTCGACGGCCGTGTTCGCGGCCGAGGCCACCGGCCGGTTGACGCGCACGCCGGGCTTCGCGGCCGTCACCGCCGGGCCGGGCGTCACCAACGCCGTGTCGGCGCTGGCGACGGGGCTCTTCAACGGCTCCCCGATGGTGGTCGTGGGCGGGCGCGCGCCGGAGGCTCGGTGGGGGACCGGGTCGCTGCAGGAGTTCGACCACCCGGCGCTGCTGGGCCCCGTCACCAAGGCCGCCACCACGCTGCGGGACCCGGGGCTCGTGGGCGTCAAGGCGGCCGAGGCCTTCGAGCTGAGCCGCACCCCGCACCGGGGCCCCGTGTTCCTCGACATCCCGATGGACCTCTTCTACACGCCTGCCACGGCGCCGGCGCCCACTGCCGAGCCGGCGCTGGCTCGCACGCCCGATCCCGGGGCGCTGGACCGGGCTGCCACCGCGCTGGCCCAGGCCCATGCACCGGTCGTCGTCCTGTCCAGCGACGTCTGGGCCGGGCACGCCGAACAGGCGGCCGCCGACCTCGTCACTGAGCACAACGTGCCCACGATCCTCACCGGCATGGGCCGTGGGCTGCTTCCCCCGGGGCATCCGGCCCTGGTGACCCGGGCGCGCTCAGCGGCCTTCAAGGGTGCCGACGTGGTGGTGGTCGTCGGCGCGCCCCTGGACTTCCGGCTCGGGTACGGCATCTTCGGCAGCCACGCGTCCCCGGCGCGTGTCGTGCATCTCACCGACTCGTCGGATCACCGGCGCCCCGAGACCGTCGAGGTCGCCGTCCGCGGTGACCTCACGCTCACCCTGCGCGGCCTCGCCGAACGTCTGGGTCGACGGGGAATGGCGGCACCACCGGAATGGATCGAGGGACTGCGCGCAGTGGACCGCGCGGCGCGGGACAGGGATGCAGCCCTGCTTGCCAGCTCCGCGGACCCGATCCACCCGGCGCGTGTCTACGGCGAGCTGATCCCTCGACTCGCAGATGACGCGGTGACCATCGGGGATGGCGGTGACTTCGTCTCGTTCGCCGGGAAGTTCGTGGAACCCCGCCAGCCCGGCAGCTGGTTGGACCCGGGCCCGTTCGGCTGCCTGGGCACGGGGCTCGGCTACGCCATCGGTGCCCGCCTCGCACGACCGGACTCCCAGGTCACCCTGTTGCTGGGTGATGGGGCCGCGGGGTTCTCGCTGATGGATGTGGACACGTTGGTCCGGCACGACCTGCCCGTCGTGATGGTCGTCGGCAACAACTCCGGATGGGGCCTGGAGCGGGGGCCGATGCAGATGCTGCACGGCTACGAGGTCGCCACCGATCTGGCGACGGGCACCCGCTACGACGAGGTCGTGCGGGCCCTGGGCGGTGCTGGGGAGCTGGTGACCGATCCCGAGCAGATCGGTCCCGCCCTGGACCGCGCCTACGCCTCGGGCGTGCCCTACCTGGTCAACATCCTGACCGACCCGGCAGCGGCCTACCCGCGCAGCACCACGGGGATCTGAGAGGGCCTACCCGGAGGGAGGGATGGTTGCCTCGATGGTGGGAGAGAGGTCGGCAGCCACGGACGGGGCCGGCCCCAGCTCGTCAGGCACCGTGATCTCGACGTTGGCCTGGCGCCCGACACTTGTCAGGCGCCATCCGGCAGTCAGCTCCTCGGGGTACCAGTCGATCTCATCGATCCTCACCAGGGTCGAGGTGGGTGCGAGCGTGGTGGGCGTGGGAACGCCGCAGCGGATGCCCACCGGCGGGTCTCCGTAGGCCGCCGTCAGGTCCGACTCGGGGGTCGTATCCCGCAGGTCCCCGGCGGTGTCGATCTCCTGCGGCAGGGCGGCGGTGAACCGGGCGCACGCCGAACTGATGTCCGGAGCCGCCTCGGGGGGACTGACCTCCACTGGTCGCGCGCATGCGCTGAGCGCGGCGCAGGCAGCCACGCAGGCGGCCACGGACCGGACCCGGCGTTGGTTCAGAGGTTGACGACCGGGCACGTGAGCGTCCGGGTGATCCCGGGTACGTTCTGGACGCTGGCCACCACGAGACGACCAAGATCATCGATCGAGGCCGCCTGCGCCTGGACGATCACGTCATAGGGTCCGGTGACGTCGTGTGCGACGGTCACCCCCGGGATCGAGGCGATCTCCGCGACGACCGACTGGGCCTTGCCCACCTCGGTCTGGATCAGGATGTAGGCATGCACCACGATGCGTCCCCTTCCGCCGGGGCCACCCGGGTGCCGGGCGGCTATGCGCTCCAGACTAGCGTGCACCCTCGTCAGGACGGGGCGAGAGTGGAGGATCGATGGGTGACACCGGCGAACTGATCAGCGACGTGGGGGAGTTCGGCCTGATCGCGCGGATCGACGCTGCCCTGCAGGGGCACACCGCCGGAGGTGTCCACGTCGGGATCGGCGACGACGCCGCGGTCGTCTCGGTCTCCGGCACGCGGATCGTGGTGTCGACCGACATGCTGGTGGAGGGTAGGCATTTCCGCCGGGACTGGTCCACCGGAGCGGACATCGGGGCCAAGGCCGCCGCACAGAACCTCATCGACATCACGGTGATGGGTGCGCGAGCGACGACGATGGTGGTCGCCCTCGGTGTGCCCGCCGACCTGCCCGTGGACTGGGTGACCGATCTCTACGCGGGGCTTCGCAGCGAGACGCAGGACCACGACGTCGCGATCGTGGGCGGGGATGTCGTGCGCAGCGATCGTGTCGTGATCTCGGTGACCGCGATCGGCGAGTTGACCGGGTCGCAGGCGGTGCGGCGCTCGGGGGCCCAACCCGGCGATGTCGTGGCCGTCGCCGGTCGGCTCGGGTGGGCCGCTGCGGGCCTGTCGATCCTGTCGCGCGGGTTCCGCACACCCCGCGCCCTGGTGGACGCCCACCGGCGCCCCGAGCCTCCCTACGCAGCCGCAGTGGCCGCCGCGGCAGCGGGTGCGACCTCGATGCTCGATGTGAGCGACGGGCTCGTGGCCGACCTGGGACACCTCGCCCGAGCATCCGGGGTGGTGATCGAGGTGGATCCGACGCTCCTGGAGGTGGCCGAACCGGTGGCGTCTGCCGCCGCGGCGTTCAACGCCGATCCACTCGTGTGGGTGCTGACTGGTGGCGACGACCACGCGGTCGCCGCCACGTTCGCCGCCACCACCCCGCTGCCGCAGGGCTTCACGATGATCGGCTCAGTGGCCAGCGTCGAGGACGTCGAGGTCCTCGACGCTCCCGGCGTCACGGTCGCCGGGAAGGTGCCCCGCGGCGGCGGTGGGCACGACCACTTCAGCGGCTAGTGCACATGACAGGGCCCCGGTCCCTCACGGGTATCCGGGGCCCTGGTGCAGCGTTGGTTCAGGCGCGGGTGACCTTGCCGGCCTTCAGGCACGAGGTGCACACCTGGACGCGCTTGGGCGTCCCACCCACGACGGTCCGGACCGACTGGATGTTCGGGTTCCAGCGACGCTTGGTGCGCCGGTGGGAGTGCGAGATGCTGTGGCCGAAACCGGGGCCCTTGCCGCAGACGTCGCAGTTGGCAGCCATAGTCGTACTCCAGTTCCGATGGGGGGCGGGCCGGTGGGCCCACAAGATTCGACCCCAAGGGTATCCGAATCCGCGATCAGCGCCCAAATCGTGGTCCCGCAGGGACTGCGGCGCCCGGCTACGTGGGGGTTCGGCCACTAGCCTTGTGCCCACCGAGGAGGAGGGCCATGCGAACGATCCTTGATGCCGAAGCGCTCGCGCAGTGGGCGGCGCTGGCCCTCGATGGCATGAAGACCCATCGCAGGGCCATCGATGCCCTCAACGTCTTCCCGGTTCCCGACGGCGACACCGGCACCAACATGTACCTCACTCTCGAGGCGGGAGTCGGGGCCATGCTGGAGTCAGGGCAGGGGGCGCCCGCGCCGGGAAGCGCACGACTGGCCACACTGGCCCGAGGCATGCTGCTCGGGGCGCGCGGGAACTCCGGGGTGATCACCTCCGAGCTGATTCGCGGCATCGCTGCCGCTCGCTCGGCGGACCTGAGCCGCCCGATGGACGGCGCCTGGTTGGCCGAGGCGCTCACGCGTGCCTCGGCAGCTGCATTCAGCGCTGTGTCCAATCCCAAGGAGGGGACCGTCCTGACCGTGGCCCGGGCGGCCGCCGAGGCAGCCACCGAGGCAGCTGAGGACAGTGGCGGCGACCTGCACGAGGTGACCCAGGCCGCGGCCCGGGCAGCACGCATCGCACTGGCCGAGACCACCAACCAGCTGGAGGCGCTGCGTCGGGCGGGGGTGGTCGATGCCGGTGGGCGCGGCTACGTCGTCCTCAGCGACGCGCTGCTCGAAGTCGTGACCGGGGTGCACCGTGATCTGCCGGAGTTCGCGCGCCTGGCCCCCGAACCGGACTCCCTGGCGGACCCCGAGCACATGCTGCACGGCTACGGCGGGCCGGCCTACGAGGTCATGTACCTGCTTGACGCCCCCGATGGCACGATCCCCGGCTTCAAGGAACGCCTGGCCGGGCTGGGCGACTCACTCGTGGTCGTCGGAGGTGATGGGCTGTGGAACATCCATGTCCACGTCGACGATGCAGGAGCGGCCATCGAGGCGGGCATGGCCATCGGCGCCCCCCAGCGGATCCGCGTGACGTACCTGGCGGAGGTTGTGAACACCGGGGAGCAGCCGACGGGGCGCGCTCTGGTGGTCGTGGCCCATGGAGCCGGAGTCGCGGACCTCCTGGAGGCAAGCGGCGTGACGGTCGTGCGTGCCCCGGAGTTGGGGCGCCCCTCGACCGCCGAGATGCTCGCCGGGATCGAGGCGACCGGTGCGCGTGAGGTCGTCCTGCTGCCCGGGGACAAGGATTCGCTGCCGGTGGCAGAGGCGGCCGGCATTGCGGCACGCGACAGCGGTCACCGCGTGGCCGTCATCCCGACGCGGTCCATCGTGCAGTCGCTGGCAGCTGTCGCTGTGCACAGCCCGGACGAGGCTTTCGACGACGACGTCGTGAGCATGACTCGTGCCTCTTCGGCTACCCAGTACGCAGGGCTGACCACGGCCAGCCGGGAGGCGATGACCTCGGCCGGGACCTGCCGGGTCGGTGATGAGCTCGGAGTCATCGCCGGGGACATCCTGGAGATCGGCGACGACGTCCAGGGCGTCGCGCGCGCCGTGATCGGGCGGATGCTCTCCCGCGGTGGGGCGGAGCTGGTCACGATCGTCCTGGGCGAGAACGCCCCAGCGGACCTGCAGAGCCGGCTCGAGCGTTGGGTCGAGCGCAATCATCCGGGCGTCGAGGTCGTCAGCTACGAGGGTGGGCAGCCACGGTGGCACGCGATCATCGGCGTGGAGTAGTCGGTGCCTGATCTGGTCGCGGTGGTCGGAGGCAAGTCGGCCAAGGCTCTCTCTGGCGCCCTGGGCATCACGACCCTCGAGGAGCTGCTCGCGCACTACCCCCGTCGATACGCCGAGCGCGGCGAGCTCACCGACCTCGGGTCCCTCGGTGTGGGCGAGCAGGTCACCGTCCTTGCTCGTGTGGCCTCGGCGAGGTCCCGACCACTTCCGTTCAAGGCCGGGCAGCGGCGTCGTCGCAGCATCACCGAGGCCGTGGTCACCGACGGCACTGGCGAGCTGACCCTCACGTTCTTCAACCAGGACTGGATCGAGAAGAAGTTCCGGCCCGGACGCCTCGGGCTCTTCGCCGGCACCGTGGGGTTGTTCAACGGACGCCGGCAGCTGCTGCACCCCGAGCATGAGTTCGTCGACGAGGAGGCCGCGGACGAGGCGGCCGCGGAGTACGCGGGGCGGCTCATCCCGGTGTATCCGGCCACCGAGAAGCTCACGAGCTGGACGCTGGGCAGGATCGTGCAGATGGCGCTGCCCGTGGCCCAGGGGTGGCCGGATCCCCTGGATGAACAGATCCGGGAACGTGTGGGGCTCATCGGGCTGGCCGACGCGCTGCAGTGGATCCATCGGCCGGTGGATCGCACCCAGGTCAGGGCAGCGGTCGATCGCCTCCGGTGGGATGAGGCCTTCGGGGTGCAGGTGGTCCTGGCCCAGCGGCGAGCGGCTGTCACAGCGGCGCCGGCTGTGGCCCGGCCCGGCCGGACCGGGGGGCTGCTCGACTCCTTCGATGCGAGCCTGCCGTTCACCCTCACCGCAGGTCAGCAGGACGTCGGCTCGGTGCTTGCCGAGGAGTTGGCCGGAACACACCCCATGCACCGGCTGCTCCAGGGTGAGGTGGGCTCAGGGAAGACTGTCGTCGCGCTGCGGGCGATGCTCCAGGTCGTGGACTCCGGGGCGCAGGCGGCACTCCTGGCGCCCACCGAGGTCCTGGCCGCACAGCACGCCCGCAGCATTGCGGCCCTGCTCGGGCCACTTGCCCAGGGCGGGATGCTCGGCGGAGGGGCCGACGCGACCCGGATCGCCCTGCTGACCGGGTCCCAGGGTGCGGCAGCGCGCCGTGCGGCACTGCTTGACGTCGCCGGTGGGGCGGCGGGGATCGTCGTGGGCACGCACGCGCTGTTGGAGGAACGGGTGCAGTTCGCGGAGCTGGGCCTCGTCGTCGTCGACGAGCAGCACAGGTTCGGCGTGGAGCAACGTGCTGCCCTGTCCGCCAAGGCAGGGGAGACGAACCGCCCGCACACGCTGGTGATGACCGCCACACCCATCCCGCGCACCGTGGCCATGACGGTGTTCGGTGACCTCGAGACCTCCACGCTGCGCGAGCTGCCCGCCGGTCGCAACCCGCTGACCACACATCTGGTTCCTGCACTGGAGCGTCCGGACTACCTGGCTCGCGCCTGGGATCGGGCACGTGAGGAGGTGGCTGCCGGGCGCCAGGTCTACGTCGTGTGTCCGCGCATCGATGCCGGCGAGGCGGAGTCCGACGGCCAGCCGCCCCTGGCCGCGCCAGCGGGCGAGACCGGACCGGAGTCGGGGCCAGCCGGTGGTGCGCTGCGCGCGGGTGCGGCTGTCGACACAGTCCTGCCCGAGCTCGAGGCAGGGCCCCTGGCCGGGTTGCGGCTGGCGGCACTGACCGGGCGCATGGCCGGCGCGGACAAGGACGCGGTCATGGCGCGCTTCGCCGATCCGGGTCGCCCGGACGGCGTCGACGTCCTGGTGGCCACCACCGTCATCGAGGTGGGTGTCGACATCCCGAACGCCACGTTGATGATCGTCCTGGACGCCGACCGCTTCGGGGTGTCCCAGCTGCACCAGCTGCGCGGGCGGGTGGGTCGAGGTCAGCATGCGGGCCTGTGCCTGCTGGTGACCGAGGCACCGCCGGACAGCGTCGCTCGCGAGCGTCTCTCGGCTGTGGCAGCGACCAGCGACGGGTTCGAGCTGTCGCGCTTCGACCTCGCGTCACGACGGGAGGGGGACGTGCTCGGGGCGGCACAGTCCGGCTCACGGCGCTCGCTGAAGCTGCTGTCGGTGCTCGATCACGAGGAGGTCATCCTGCGTGCCCGTGAGGAGGCCATCAGCCTCGTCTCAGCCGATCCCGACCTCGCTGCCCACCCCACCCTCGCAGCGACGCTGGCCCGGGAGTTCGACGACGAGCACGCGGAGTACCTGGAGAAGACCTAGGCGGAGAATCGCCGCAGGTGGTGGATCACGTCGGGGGCGCCACGCCGTTGCCGGTGTGGACGTCGGCCGATGGCGGCCCCGTTGGGTCCCGGGTCGCCGCACCTGGGCGCAGCGCAGCGGGCAGCATCCGCTTGCCCGCTGCACCGACCATGCCCGGCAACAGGCTCGTGCGCATGAGGGTCGTGGCCGTCAGGACCCCGCCGAACAGGGCTCCGGCGACCCCGCAGCTGACGATGTCCTGCCCCGTCAGGTACAGGCCGGGGATCGGGGTCGTGGGCTTGAGGAAGTCCTGGCGGAACCGCTGCGGGGAGTGGTCGATCCCGTACAGCTCACCGCGCTCGTAGCCCGAGAAGTGCTGGGTCGTCAGCGGGGTCGAGATCTCGTAGAACGCCACCTTGCCCCGCAGCTGCGGCATCTGGCCGAAGAGCACCTCGAGCATGCGCTGGGCCAGGTCGTCCTTGAACGCGTTGTACTCGGCGTCGCGGTGCTTCCAGCGGCTGCCCTCCCACTGCTCGAACCACTCGTAGGGCGCAGCGGTGATGACGTCCACGGCCGCGTGGCCCGGGTGGCGGCGCTCGAAGTCGGGATCCTTGGCCGCCGGGAACGACACGTACACCATCGGGAGGTCGGCATCCGGGTTGTCGATGCTGGCGGCGAACGTCTGGTCGTGGTCCTCGTCGGGGTAGATCCACAGGTTGTGCTTCGGGAGGTCGAGGGCCTCAGCGGTCTCCTCGAAGCCGAGGTACAGGCAGAGGTGCGCGATCGACGGCGTCACCTTGGTCAGGTTCTCGAGCAGGCCCGTCTCCTGGGCCACGTCGGGCGGCACGAGCCGCGCGAACGTGTTGACCACGCCGGCGTCGCTGATGACGATCGGCGCCCGGATCACGTGACCGTCGGCGGCCATCTCGACGCCGACCGCTCGACCCTTCTCCACCACGATCCGGGCGACCTCGGCGTTGATCAGCACCGTGCCACCTGCCCGTTCGATGACGGGGATGATCGACTCGGCGATCACAGCGGAGCCACCCACCGGGTAGTAGCCGCCGCGGAAGTAGTGGCTGGCGACCAGCGCGTGCATGGCGAAGCTGGACTGGGCCGGGGGAAGCCCGTAGTCACCGAACTGGGCGGTCAGGACGCCGATCAGCCGCTGGTCGCCGGTGAACTCCTCGAGCACCTCGCGGGTCGTCCGGTCCGACCAGTGCAGGAAGGTGCGGCGCATCAGTGGACCGGCGACGGTGGCCACCGGCCCGGGCAGTGTCTTGGCAGCGTTGAACTGCAGCGAGCCCGAGACCGCCGAGCGGACGGCCTCGAAGTACTGGTCGATCCCGGACTCCTCGGCCGGGAACTGCGACACGAGGAAGTCGCGCAGGTTCCGGCGGCCCTTGGGCAGGTCGTAGTGATCACCGTCGATGATGACCCGGTCATAGACGTCGCCCATGTCGGCCCACTGGATCTGGCCGTCACTGATGTCGTCGAACATGCGCCGCAGGGTGGTGCCGGGCTCCATCCCGCCGATGTAGTGCACCCCGACGTCCCAGTCGTACCCGGGACGGCGGAAGACGTGTGTGTAGCCGCCGGGCGTGTAGTGCCGTTCCAGGACGAGCACCTTCCGGCCGCCGTGCTTGGCCAGCATCGCGGCGCTGGCCAACCCCCCGATCCCTGAGCCGATGACGATGGCGTCGTAGTCCTCAGTCACGGGATGGCGCTTGTACGGCTGCGCTGTTCGCCTGCTCACCAGGTGCTCCTTCAGATCGGTCGTCCTGCGGTGATTCTCCCGCACCCCACACAGGTCGTGGCGCTCGGCGCGTCACGACAGGTCCGACGCAGGACGTCCCGGACCGGTCCGGAACGTGGCACGCTGGGTCCGTGGGAGGACAGCGACCTGCCAGGGGACCGGGGTCTCAGCCCGAGCCGGGCACTGCGGCGGACCTCATGGAGCACAGCTTCTCGGCGGAGCTCTGGATCTGGGACGCGAGGCGCCAGGACACCTGGACGTTCGTGACGGTCCCACCCGACATCAGCTCGGCCCTCGAGGACCTGGCCCAGGCTCGTGGTCCGCGCAACGGCTTCGGGTCGATCAGGGTCGAGGTGCGCGTGGGGACGACGATCTGGCGGACGTCAGTGTTCCCGGACTCGGGCTCGGGCTGCTTCGTCCTGCCCGTCAAGAGGGCGGTGCGCGCGGCCCACGGGTTGACGGCGGGCGACCGGATCGCTGTTGCCCTGCGGGTCATCTGATCTGGGATGCTTGGCGCAACGGCGGCCGGGCTCTGGGCTGGCGCCCACCGGGGAGGGAGTGGCAGGTGAGCCGGATCATCGCCGGTGCCGCACGCGGGCGACGGATCACGGTGCCCGAGCACGGGGCGCGCCCCACGGGTGACCGCATCCGGGAGTCGATGTTCGCCTCCCTGGACCACCTGCTCGGGGGTTTCAGCGGCTCGCGCGTGCTGGACCTGTTCGCCGGATCAGGTGCGCTGGGGCTCGAGGCGGCCAGCCGCGGCGCCAGATCTGTTGTCCTCGTGGAGCGCGATCGCGCCAGTGCGGAGGTGATCAGGGCCAACGCCGCGGCGGTGGGGCTTCCCGGCGTGCGTGTCGTGCCGGCCTCGGTGACCGCCCACCTGGCCGGCGTGGCTGAACCGTACGACCTGGTCCTGGCCGACCCGCCGTACGAGATGGCCGGCCCAGAGGTCGAGGCCTTCCTCGAGTTGCTCACCGACGGCTGGCTGACCCCGATGGCCGTCGTCGTCGTCGAGCGGGCAACACGCGGCGGGGCGTTCACCTGGCCGACGGGACTCGTGGCGCTGCGCGAAAAGGCCTACGGCGGGACGACCCTTTGGTACGGTCAGGCAGCGCCCCATCGAGAGGACCCGTGATGCGCAGAGCGGTTTGCCCCGGCTCCTTCGATCCATTGACCAACGGCCATGTCGACGTGTGCCTGCGTGCGTCAGCGCTCTTCGACGAGGTGACAGTCGCCGTCCTGGTCAACAAGCGCAAGACGTCGATGTTCACGGTCGAGGAGCGCATCGAGCTGCTCGGCTCCGAGCTGGCCCACGTCCCCAACATCCGCATCGACAGCTTCCACGGCCTGCTCGTCAACTACTGCCGGGACAACGACATCATCGCCATCGTGAAGGGCCTGCGGGCCATCACCGACTTCGACTACGAGCTGCAGATGGCACAGATGAACCATGGGTTGGCAGGCATCGACACCATGTTCATCTCGACCAATCCGCTGTACTCGTACCTGTCGTCGTCGCTGGTCAAGGAGGTCGCCACGTATGGTGGCGATGTCAGCGGATTGATCCCTCCGGCTGTCCACACGGCCCTGCAGGCCAAGCTGTCTGCCCACTGATCCGAGGAGTGCGATGAGTCAGGACCCGGTCGCGGCCGCGGACCCCCGTACCGCCGACGTGTACACGGTGCTCGATGACCTGTCCGACATCGTCGAGGCTGCGCGAGCGATGCCGATGTCCGACCGGTGCGTGATCAACCGCAACGAGGTGCTGGACCTGCTCGATGCGATCAGGCAGATGCTGCCCACCTCGGTGCAGGAGGCTGAGGAGCTGCTCGCCGATCGTGTCGCCGTGGTCGAGGAGGGCTACCGCGAGGCGGAGCGCATGGTCGGCGAGGCCAACCGCGAGGTCGAGCGAGTGCTCGCGCAGGGCACTCATGAGGCACAGGCCATGATCGACCAGGCAGGACAGCAGCAGGTCCAGATGGTCAGCACGCACGAGGTGACCCGCGCGGCCATGGCTGAGGCGGATGCGATCCGTGCCCAAGCCCTGGCTGAGACCGAAGCGATGCGCCAGGAGGTCGACCAGTACGTGGAGGACAAGTTCGCGGCGTTCGAGGCGAGTCTGACCAAGACACTGTCCGCGGTGCAGAAGGGCCGTGACCGCATCCGCGAGCGCTACGGCTACCCGGCGGGCGACGACCAGTACGGACGCTGACCCGCACCACCGGCACTGCGCCCATCCGTCGGCCCCCGGTACGGGCGCGAGGGCCGGCGAGCATTTCCCGGTGGGGGACGCCCTGCGGTACCCTTCTGCCGTGGCCCTCACGCCGAGGGCCATACGTGTGATGCCATCGGGAAGGTCCATGTCCAACCTCGATCCGCGTGATCCCCTGGTCTTCGATATTCGGGACCTCGGCAGACGTGCAGGGTCGATGATGGAGGTGGACCGCACGGTCCCCGCACCCGCCGACCTCGGTGGGGGTGTGGCCGTGGTGCAGCCCGGCTCCGACATGGTGCTGGACCTGCGCTTCGAATCGGTGGTGGAGGGAGTGCTTGTCTCGGGGACCGCTTCGGTCACCGTGGCAGGTGAGTGCGCGCGATGTCTGGACCCGGTCGAATGGGACCAGACCGTGGCGCTGACCGAGCTCTTCCTCCATGAGCCGGGGCCCCCCGAGGAGGAGGAGCTTCCCGTCCTGGACGGGGATTTCCTCACTCTCGACCCGGTTGTGCGCGACGCTGTGGTGCTGGCCCTCCCGCTGGCCCCGCTGTGCCGAGCCGACTGCCCCGGGTTGTGTGTGGAGTGTGGGGCCAAGATGGCTGACGACCCGAAGCACGCACACGAAGTGATCGACCCCCGGTGGGCTGGCCTCGCCGGTTACGGAAACGACTGAGAAGGAAGACTGACGTGGCTGTTCCGAAGCGGAAGATGTCCCGCTCCAACACGCGCGCCCGCCGTTCACAGTGGAAGGCCGCCCCGATCACGCTCGTGACGTGCGACCGCTGCCGTGCACAGAAGCTCCCGCACACCGCATGCCCGACATGCGGGACATACGCCAAGCGGCAAGTTCTCGACGTCTGATCGGGTGCGCGTGCCTGCACGTGTCGACGTCGACGTCCTCGCCGAGCGCCTCGGGGTCACCATCGACCACGAGGCGCTTCGCCATGCCCTGACCCATCGCTCCTACGCCTACGAGAACGGTGGGCTGCCGCACAACGAGCGCCTGGAGTTCCTGGGCGACTCGGTGCTGAGCATCGTGGTGACCGATGCGCTGTTCCATGACCATCCGGATGTCGCGGAGAGCCAGCTGGCCAAGTACCGGGCGGCCGTGGTCAATGCCCGCACCCTGGCCGATGTCGCCCGCGAGCTCGGTGTGGGCGAGTTCCTGCTCCTTGGTCGCGGCGAGCAGTCCACCGGCGGCAGGGACAAGAACTCGATCCTTGCCGACGCGATGGAGGCCCTGCTCGGGGTCGTCTACCTCGAGCTCGGCCTGGACGTCGCCGGCGAGCTGATCCACCGGCTGCTCGACACGCGGATGGCCGAGGCAGCAGGGATGGGCGCAGGTCTGGACTGGAAGACCTCGCTCCAGGAGTTGGGCGCCCGGACCGGCGAGGGTGTCCCCGTCTACGAGGTGACCTCGACCGGTCCCGACCATGCCAAGCACTTCACCGCGCTGGTCTGCGTGGGTGAGTCGGTGACGGGGCAGGGCAGTGGTGCGTCCAAGAAGTACGCCGAGCAGGTGGCCGCGGCCGCCGCCTACGACCTCCTGATGGCCGCCCATCCCGAGCACGCCGACTGCTGAGTGCGGACTGCCCCTGATGCTCGAGCTGCTCTGATGCTCGGACCGTCCTGATGCCCGAACTGCCCGAGGTGGAGGTCGTCCGCCGTGGGCTGGCCGTGCATGTGCAGGACGCGCGGATCCGCGCGGTCCAGGTGCTGCACCCGCGCGTCGTGCGGCGCCAGGCCCAGGGCCCCGGGTACTTCGAGGCGGTGCTCACCGGGCGGACCGTGACCGGCACCGGTCGGCGGGGCAAGTTCCTCTGGTTGACCACCGACGATCCCGACCTCGTGCTTGCCGCACATCTGGGCATGAGTGGCCAGTTCCGGGTGGAGGACGCCATGGGCCCACCCCACCGGCATGCACGTGCCCAGCTGGATCTCGGTGAGCGCCAGCTCTGGTTCGTCGACCAGCGCACGTTCGGGTGGTTGTCTGCGTGCGCTGTCGTGGCGGACCCACGCGGGATCGAGGTGCCCGAGCTCGTCCGCGACATCGCTGCGGACCCCACCGATCCCGAGTTCGATGCCCGGGCCGCAGCGCGCTCGATGCGCCGCCACCGGGTGGAGATCAAGCGCCTCCTGCTCGACCAGTCCCACGTCTCGGGCATCGGCAACATCTACGCCGATGAGGCGCTCTGGGCCACCGGGGTCCACCCGCGTCGCCGTGCAGACAAGCTCAGCACTGGCACCGTGGTGTCCGTGCTCGAGGCGGCGACCGTGGTCATGGCCGCCGCCCTGGATCAGGGGGGCACGTCCTTCGACAGCCTGTATGTGAACGTCAATGGCGAGAGCGGGTACTTCGGACGCGGCCTGAATGCCTACGGGCGTGCGGGGCAGCCATGTCCACGGTGCGGCACGCCGATCGTGCGGGAGCGGTTCATGAATCGCTCGAGCCACTGCTGTCCGAGATGTCAGCGGCCGCCCCGCGCGACACACTAGGACGGTGGACGAGCAGGATCCGGCGGGTGCCCTGCGACTGACCGCGGTCGTCTCCGGCTCTGTGCAGGGTGTCGGATTCCGGTACTCGACCCGAGCGCTGGCCATGAGCATGAAGCTCGTCGGGGTGGCGGAGAACCTGCCCAACGGCGACGTCCTGGTCATCGCGGAGGGGCCGGCTGCGGACTGCGAGAAGGTGCTGTCGTGGCTGCATGGGACGGGTCCGCGCGTGGTGCGGCGTCCCGGACGGGTCGATTTCGTCGATGCCCGTTGGGGACCTGCGGAGGGCGGCTTCCGGACCTTCACCTGCCGGTGAGCTGCACGGCCACTGAGGATGACGCAAATATATCGCCTCGACATATCGCGGCGCTTGACCCAGGCGCTGCGGGCTGTCACGCTGGATGACGGTCCACATCGGACCCCGAGCAGCAGGAGTGGCGATGGGCAAGGCGATCTACGGCGCCGTGGGCGGTCCCGATCCTCGTGTCATGGCGGAGTTGGCGACGCTGCGGGCGCGGGTGCGCACGCTGGAGGCGGAGCTCAGCGAGTACCGGAACGCCGATCGGGCCGACCTCACCGAGCACGACCTGGACCTGCAGCTGCTCACCGCCTCGGACAACGCGCTCGTCTGACCCGCGGGACCTGCGGGGAGTGAAGCGCGTCATCGCGTAGGTTTCGGTCCGTGCATCTCAAGAGCCTCAACGTCAAGGGCTTCAAGTCCTTCGCGTCGTCGACGACCCTGGCCTTCGAGCCGGGTGTGACCTGTGTCGTCGGTCCGAACGGCTCGGGCAAGTCCAACGTGGTCGATGCCCTGGCCTGGGTCATGGGCGAGCAGGGTGCCAAGAGCCTGCGCGGCGGCAAGATGGAGGACGTCATCTTCGCCGGCACCTCCGGGCGCGCCCCCCTGGGTCGGGCCGAGGTGTCGCTGACGATCGACAACTCCGATGGTGCGCTGCCGATCGACTACAGCGAGGTCACGATCTCGCGTGTCATGTTCCGCTCCGGCGGCTCGGAGTACTCCATCAACGGAACGTCCTGCAGGCTGCTGGACATCCAGGAGCTGCTCAGCGACTCGGGCATCGGTCGTGAGATGCACGTGATCGTCGGACAGGGCCAGCTCGACCAGATCCTGCACGCCACACCGGAGGAGCGCCGCGGCTTCATCGAGGAGGCCGCGGGCGTCCTCAAGCATCGCAAGCGCAAGGAGCGTGCGGTGCGCAAGCTCGAGGCGATGCAGGCCAACCTGACCCGGGTGCAGGACCTCACCACAGAGCTGCGCCGCCAGTTGACCCCTTTGGGCAAGCAGGCGGAGGTTGCTCGGCGGGCGAACGTGATCCAGACCGATGTGCGCGATGCCGCTCTGAGGCTGTTGGCCGACGACCTGCACACCCTGACCACGCAGTACGAGCAGGAGATCGCAGACGAGTCCGCGATCCGTGAGCGACGTGCCCTGGTGGAGGCGCAGTTGGCCAACGCGCAGTCCGCCGAGGCTGTCCGGGAAGCTGCAGCGCTGGCCGATGCGCCGGCCCTGACAGAGGCCCAGGAGACGTGGTTCGCCCTGTCGGGGCTGCGTGAGCGCCTGGCCGGCACGGTCGGCATGGCGGCTGAGCGCGTGCGCAGCCTTGCCCCGGAGCCCGAGGAGGAGCGTCGAGGGCGGGCGCCGGAGGAGATGGAGGCCGAGGCTCGCACGATGCGCGGGCAGGAGGCGGACCTCAATCGCCTCGTCGAGGAGCAGCGAGCAGCACTGAGCCTGGCGGTCTCGGCAAGGACCGCTGCGGAAGCTGCTCTGGCCACGGCTGAGCAGGAGTTGCGCGCCGCGGTGCGGGCTGCCTCGGACCGGCGCGAGGGAGTGGTGCGGCTGCAGGGGGCAGGTCAATGCCGCGCACTCCACGCTCGAGAGGCACGAGCCAGCGA
>CAVONS010000022.1:0-70958 GCA_963697345.1 uncultured Actinomycetes bacterium
GCGTCGTCGGGTGCTCAGCGCACTGCCCCGGATCGCTGCGGCGATCTCCACCACAACGCCGCGACCTGCGGCAACCACCCCAGCGGCCCCGGGCTCCGGTGCTGCGGCGAAGGAGAACTGATGAAGAGGCTGCTCGTCCTGGGCGCCGGGACTGCCGGGACCATGGCCGTGAACAAGCTGCGCCCGCAGCTGCCCCGCGATGAGTGGAGCATCACGGTCGTCGACTCCGATGACACCCACTACTACCAGCCCGGGTACCTGTTCGTGCCCTTCGGCATCTACCGCCCCGATGAGATCGTCAAGCCGAAGGCGCGCTTCATCCCCACCGGCGTCGACCTCGTGCTGGGCGAGATCGACAAGGTCGTCCCCGAGGACAACAAGGTCCTGCTGGTCGACGGCACCGAGCTCGGCTACGACTACCTGATCATCGCCTCGGGCACGACCCCGCGCCCGGAGGAGACGCCCGGCATGGCCGACGACCTGGGCGGCAGCGTCCACGAGTTCTACACCTACGAGGGAGCCACGAACCTCGCCGAGAAGCTGCGCACCTGGGAGGGTGGCCGGCTGGTCGTGCACATCACCGAGATGCCGATCAAGTGCCCCGTCGCGCCGCTGGAGTTCACCTTCCTGGCCGACGCGTTCTTCGACGAGCAGGGCATGCGCGACAAGGTGGAGATCGTCTACGTCACGCCGCTGGAGGGCGCGTTCACCAAGCCCGTGGCCAGCAAGCACCTCGGCGACATGCTCGAGACCCGCAACATCGCCCTCGAGGGCGACTTCATGATCGAGAGCATCGACGCCGAGGCCAAGAAGCTCATCAGCTTCGACGAGCGCGAGGTGGCCTACGACCTGCTCGTGACGATCCCGGTGAACATGGGCGCGGACTTCATCGCCCGCTCCGGCCTCGGCGACGACCTGAACTACGTCCCCGTCGACAAGGAGACGCTGCTCAGCGACGACTACGACAACATCTTCGTCGTGGGCGATGCGTCCAACATCCCGGCGTCCAAGGCCGGCTCCGTCGCCCACTTCGCGATGGACCTGTTCCCGGCGAACTTCATGCGCCACATCCAGGGCCTGAAGATGACCGAGCTCTTCGACGGCCACGCCAACTGCTTCATCGAGACCGGCCACGGCAAGGGCCTTCTGATCGACTTCAACTACGACACCGAGCCGCTGACCGGCAAGTACCCGCTGCCCGGCGTGGGCCCGTTCTCCCTGCTGAAGGAGACCGAGATGAACCACTGGGGCAAGGTCATGTTCCGGTGGATGTACTGGAACATCCTGCTCCCCGGCAAGGAGCTGCCGCTGCCCGCGCTCATGTCGATGGCCGGCAAGGACACGAAGGACCTCTGATGACCGACACCACACACACGGAGCCGGCGACCGTCGGGGCCCTGAGCCCCGCGGCCAGCACGGCCGACGGCCAGGACGCGATCCTGGCCCGCCTGGACGCGATGAACGCCCAGATGGCCGCCATCAGCGAGGAACTGGCCATCAGCCGGGCCTCGCGCGAGCAGTGGAGCGAGCTGATCGAGACGCTCGTCCCGGTGACCCGCGGCGCGATGGATGTGGCGACCCGCGAGCTGTCCGAGCTCGAGGCCGACGTCACGATCGACGACGTCACCCGGTTCGCGCGGACCACAGCGCGGGCCGTCCCCACGATGGAGGTCCTGGTCGGCCAGCTCGGCAGCTTGTCCGAGCTCGGCCATGAGGTCACCTCGATCAGCGGCGCCGGCGTGGCCAAGCTCACCGAGATCCTGCAGGAGGCCGAGGACAAGGGCTACTTCATGTTCGCCCGTGAGGGGGCCGCGATCGCCGACAGGGTGGTCACCTCCTTCGACGAGGACGACGTCCGGGCACTCGGTGACAACGTGGTCACCATCCTCAACGCGGTCAAGGAACTGACCCAGCCCGAGGTCATGGCCCTGCTCAACCGGACGGCCCTGACGATCCAGGAGGTGGAGGAGGCCCACATCGAGCCGCCTTCGGCCTTCGCGCTGCTGAAGTCGATGCGCGACCCCCAGACCAGGCGCGGGCTGGCCCGCGTCCTGTCCATGCTGCACACGGTCGGTGAGGAGAACCAGCCGACCTCACCCACCAACCCAGAGAAGAGGAGATGACCATGGCTACCGCCACGATCGCCGGCAAGGAAGTGCACATCAACGAGGAGGGCTTCCTCACCGAGTACGACGAGTGGGACGAGGAGATCGCCGCCGAGCTCGCGAAGAACATCGACGTCGAGATGACCGACGAGCACTGGAAGCTGATCAAGTGGCTCCGTGAGGACTACAAGGAGAAGGGCGAGACCGCCACGACCCGGCGCGTGCAGTCCGTGGGCGGCGTCCCGACCAAGCAGCAGTTCGTGATGTTCCCCAAGAAGCCGGCCAAGAAGATGTCGTACATCGCTGGCGTCCCGAAGCCCAAGGGCTGCGTCTGATCCCCGGGTCCTGACCCCACCTCACCACTTCAGTAGAGAGAGACACACATGACCGTCATCCCGAACTTCGACTCGGACGACAGCGACCGCAAGTTCGTCATCATCTGCTCCAAGGGCAACCTGGACATGGCCTACCCGGCCCTGGTCCTGGCCAACGCCGCCCTCGGCGAGGGCATCGAGACGCACCTGTTCTTCACGTTCTGGGGCTTCGACATGATCATCGACAGCCGCATGGACGACCTGCAGTTCTCCCCGGCCGGCAACACCGCGATGCACTTCCCGGTGAAGGGCAAGGACATCCGCATCCCGCAGGCCGTGATGCCGTTGCCCGGCATGACCGGCATGGCGACCAAGATGCTCAAGGAGCAGCTCGAGGCCATGGACATCCCGCCCGTGCGCGACTTCCTGGACCAGATCGTGGGTGCCGGCGGGCACCTCTGGGGCTGCCAGATGAGCGCGGACATGAACAAGGTCGACATGGACGACATGTACGAGGGGGTCGAGGACATCATCAACGCCACCGACTTCATCGAGATGACCGACGGCGCGCAGCTGCTGTTCATCTGATCGCCCGACGCAGGGACCGCGCAGGCCCCCACCACTCGGCTCTCCTGAGGCCGATCCGGTGGGGGCCTGCGCATATCCGCCAGGCGTACGCTCGGGGGCGTGAGGCTCCCGCCGCCACCTCCTGTAGCCCGCGCTGTTGCGGCGACCCGCCGATGATCGTGACCGCGTCCTGGACCTCATGCGCGCAGCGGCGCTGGCAGTCGTGGTCCTGGGGCACGCGACGATGGGCCTGGTCGGGTGGCGTCCGGACGGTCCGGTGGTGAACAACACCCTGACGGTGTACCCGTGGGCGCCGTGGGCGACCTGGGCGCTGCAGATCATGCCGCTGTTCTTCGTCGCCGGCGGCGCGGTCAATGCCCGGTCCTGGCGATCGGGGCGCGACGCCGTACGCGCCGTGGCTCTGGCGACGGGTCGCCAGGCTGCTCCGACCGGTCTGGGTCTACCTGCTCATCATGGCCCCGGTCAGCGGGCTGGTCTCGTGGCTGGCGCCACCGGGGTGGTCCGAGCCGCTGCTCGGGCTGGCCACCCAGCTGCTGTGGTTCATCGGGGTGTACGTGATGGTGTGCGCCCTGACCCCGCTGGCGGTGCGGGCTGATGATCGCAACCCATGGCTCGGGCCAGCAGCCCTGCTCGCCGGCGTCCTGATCGTCGACGTCGGCCGCCTTGGACTGGGCCTGCCCTCGGCCGTCGGCCTGCTCAACTTCGTGCTGGCCTGGGCCTTCGCCGCCCAGCTGGGCCTGCTCTTCGACGCCGGCCACCTGCGAGGGGGGCGCGGGGCGCTGGTGGCCGCCGGGGCCATCGCCGCCAACCTGGCGCTGGTCTGGATCGGGCCCTACCCGACCTCGATGGTGGGCCTGCCCGGGGAGTCCTTCAGCAACATGGCACCCCCGAGCCTGGTCCTTGCCCTGCACGCCCTGGCGCTGGCCGGGGTCGCGGGGGCAGCGAGACCCGCACTGGAGGCTCTGGCCGCGCAGGGCGCAGGTCTGGAGGGCCACGACGGCAGTGAACCTCACCGCCATGACCCTGTACCTGTGGCACCTCCCCGTGCTGATCACCATGGTGGCAGTGCTGCACCTTGTGGGCCTGGATCGGCCCGTCACGTGGCGCAGCGCTGAGCTCGCCGTACCGGGTGCCTCGTTCTGGCTGTGGACGATCCCGTACTTCTGCCTGTATCTGGCCTGTGTGGCCGGCGTGGTCCGCCTGATGTGGCCCCTCGAGCTGGGAACCCTGCGTGGGTGGGACCGTCCGGCCCGGCGCGGCAGCGCCACCCCAGGAGCGGAGCGCCGGTCCTCGGCGCAGGCGGGCCTGGGATCCGTCGTGATCGGCGTGGGCACGCTGACACTGTCGGGAACCGGCCTGGCTGGATTCCCGACCCGGGTCGTGACCTTCGCAGGCCTGCCCCTCAACGCGGCTGGTGCCATCGCGCTCATGCTCCTGGGCGCCCTGCTCGTCCGGCACGCTGGAGCAGTCAGCCCGCGCAGTGAGTCACAGTAATGACAAGACAGCCTTGCGTTAGTGGCAATTTGACTTCTACTATTGACCCATGAGTGATGAACTGCGAGACCTCCTGAACCGAGTTGCCTCCGGCGAGATCAGCCCCGAGCAGGCCGAGAGCACACTGAAGGAATCCGGGGCGAGCACCCCACCACCGGAGGATCAGCCCGAGCCCGAACCGGTGCGACGGCTCACCGTCCGCGGCAGCGCCGTGCGTCTGGTGATCGTGGGTGACCCGAGTGTCGACACCGCCATCGCGGAGGGACCCCATCGTGTCTCACACGTCGGGGATCGGCTCACAGTGACCTCAGACCTGCGAGTGGGCGAGTACGAGGCCGAGGCGCCCAAGTCGACGTTCGCCAGCTGGCTGAGCAACGTGAACCGCGCCGGGTCCACCCTGCGCGTCCGGGTCAATCCGGACCTGCCGCTCGAGGTGCTCAACGTGGCGGGATCCCTGGAACTCAGCGGCGTGCGGGGGGTCACCTCCGTGGGCGTCGAGGCAGGCTCTGCCAAGCTCCACGACGGCGCCGGACCGCTCACGCTGTCGGTGGCCAGCGGCAGTGCTGACGTGGAGTGGCAGTTCACCGGCGACTGCTCGGTGAGCACCGACCTGGGCTCAGCCCGGCTGAACGCGCTGCCGGGCTCGGACGTGGCGATCACGGCCGAAGCCACCCTCGGCCTGGGGACCATCCGGCTGGCCGACGGCACCACCATCAAGACCACCCCCGAGGGACATCCTCCGGTCGCGGCCGGAGCGGGGACCGGTCGCCTGGCGGCCGCGACCCGGCTGGGGTCCCTGGTCATCACCGTCTACTGACCCGTGCAGACCCACCGCCCACCGAGCACCTGCCCGGTCTGCTCCGAGTCGCTGATCACCCTGCGCCTGGGGTGCGCCTCGTGCGGCACGGAGCTGTCCGGGCACTTCGACACCTGCCGGTTCTGCCGGTTGAGTTCGGCCGACCTCGCGATCCTCGAGGTGTTCCTGCGCAGCCGAGGCAACATTCGCGATGTCCAGGCACATCTGGAGGTCTCCTACCCGACCGCTCGGCTCCGGCTGATCGAGGTGCTCGACCGGCTGGGCCTTGCCGACGGCCCCGAGCCTGTGTCGGCCAGCTCACCGACGGCGCCAGCGGTCGACACCGGTGCCGTCCTGGCCGAGCTCGCCGCCGGTCTGATCAGCGTGGAGCAGGCAGAGCACCAGCTTGGGCCGCGGCGCAACTGACCCCAGGGCCGAAAGCGACCCCCTAGGGCGCCGACCCACGCCCTCCAGATGGAACGAGGGTCCCCAACCGGCTGCGCCTGACGCGCGTTGCCGGTCGAGGACCCTCGCCTGCTACCCAACTAGTTGACGATCTCCACTGTGGCGTAGTAGTTCTTCCCCTTCTTGGGGGGGTCGAGCTTGATGGTGTACCTGCCGGGCTGGGCCACGAGGAATTGACCGAGGATAGCTCGTCCCTTCTTTGTCGACCTCGCTTTTCCGAACGTGACCCACTTGCCGTCGATCCTGATCTTGGTCCTGTAGGTCTTCTTCTTGGCCAGCCTCGACACCTTGAGCGTGATGACCTGACCGACCTCGGCGACGAATGTCTTCGCCGAGCTCCGCTTCCCCTTGGCGACAACTCGCCCGACGACACTGGTTGGTGCCGCTTCTGGAGCAGTCACCGCTGTCGGGGGAGCCGGAGTCGTCGGCGCGATCACGATAGGTGCCGGGGCAGGTGCCGGGGCCGGGGCAGGCGCCGGGGCAGGCGCCGGGGCAGGTGCCGGGGCAGGTGCCGGCGGAGGAGCGGGCGCCGGCAAGGTCGCGATCACGGCCTCACCCACTGTGAACGTGCCCCCACTGAAACGGAGCCGCTCGATACCCCGAAGGGTGTCGGTGCCATCGTTGGCCGCTGCACCCGGATCGACCAGATGTGCGACCGTGACGATACCTGCGTTCTCCGTCACCTTGTACTTGGAGATGTCCTCGGAGAACACCGCCACGTCGTCACCACCGGAGCCTGGTACCAGAGTGCGCACGATGTCGACCAGCGATGGGCTGAGCGTTCCATCCAGCAGGTCCGCTCGGATCGCGCCCAGGCCGGCCACCGGACCAGTCGGGGTCTCCAACTGGACACGGAGGGTGGCATCGCCGTCGATCAGGTCGTTGCCTCCACCACCCTCGAGGGTGTCGTTGCCGGCGCCGCCGACCAGGATGTTGCCACTGTCCCAGGAGGTTGCCGACCCCAGGAGGGTGGACAGTCCCTGGACCTTGGCCACGTCGCCCGCGATCAGTGCATCAGTGGCTCCCGGGAACCCCGTGTCCAGCGAGCCCCGGTCGTCACCGCGCAGCGTGTCGTTGCCGGCACCGCCGGACAGCGCCTCCACGTCGATGAAGCTGTCCTGGAACGCGGCGGGGATGGTGCCCGGCGGGTTCGCCGGAGCGAAGTTCCCCAGGTCGGAGTCCGCATTGCCCGCAGCTCCGTCGTAGCTGTACCAGTCGAACCCGAGGCCGCCGAGGAACTCGTCGACGACTGCCAGGTTGTCGGCGTCGACGCCGATGTCGAGCCCGCCGCCGCCATCCAGCGCGTCTCCGCTGCTGCCGCCGATGAGGACGTCGTCACCCGGTGTGTTGATGTCGATGCCGAAGGGGGCTCCCGAATCACCGGAGAGCGTGTCAGCGCCGACCGCACCCTCCAGCCAGTCGTCGCCCTGGTCGCCGGCCGGGCCGTCTCCGCCCGCTCCACCGAGGTAGAGGTCGTCTCCGGCCCCCCCGAGGAAGACTGCTCCCAGGTCACCGGCATCGACGAAGTCGTCGCCAGTCCCGCCGTTGATCACGTCAGCTCCGGGCCCCGCCGCATTCACGACGTCGTGCCCCGGGCCACCGGTGAGCAGGTCCGCACCTCCGGCGTCGGAGAGGAAGTCGTTCCCCGCCCCGCCGTAGGTCACGTCGTTGCCCAGCCCACCATTGACAGTGTCGTTGCCGTCGTTGCCCCGAAGGGTGTCATCACCGGCACCGCCACGCATGGTGTCGGCCACCGGGGTCCCGACGAACAGGATGTTCCGCGGGCCCGAGTACGTGCCCGTCGTCGACGTGCCCGTGTAGGTGCTGCCATCACCCAGGCTGGCGAGCGCCGGGTTGAAGAGCGGCGCTTGGTTCTGCCGCATCTGGATGGTCAGGCCAGGAACCGCGAACAGGTCGGCCGGCAGGTCCACCGCGTCGGTGTTGCGGATGAACATCTCCGAGATGGTGTTCCCCTCGATCTCGGTGAGCAGGCTCAGGCCGGCCAGTCGATCGAGGTAGTAGAAGCGGTCACCCTCCTGCAGGTTCTCCAGGGTCGTCCTGAAGACGTGGTCGAAGGTGGGGCCGAGCAGGTTGCCACCGCCACCGATCGGGTCGTTGCTCTCAGCCAGGCCACCGACCCAGAGGTCGACGTCATCGATGCCCGAGCGGGCGCCGCCCTGGTTCACGGTCAGCAGCTCGACAGCTGAATCGAACGCCGCCAGGTCAGCCAGGTACGCCGGGTCGTCAACGCCACCGGGGTAGGTGGTGAGATCGGTGGGATCCGGCGGGCTCTGCTGCGCGAGGGCGATGAGCGCCTCAGCTGCTGCCCGCTTGCCGGCGAGGGTGGTCGCATCGGTGATGTCCGGGTGCGTCCCGTAGGCAGCGATCAGGTTGACCAAGGTTCCCTGGTGGCGCAGGTTCGCACCGTACTCGGCCCAGCTTGCGTAGGGCTCCAGCTGGAAGGCCGCACGGGCCTCGTTGAGCGTTGCCGTCCCGGTGTCACGACCACGCACGATGTTCATGGTGGCCAGGTCCAGCGGCAGGCCCAGCAGGTTGTTGCGCAGGGCTCCGGTGACGAACTCGTCGATCTCGTTGCCCGCCTGCTTGGACATGCCTCGTACCACGTCGCCGGCAGCCTCGGCCGCGGTCGGCGCCCCGGCATTGAACGACGCCGGGTTGAGGAAAGCACCGATCAGCGAGATGTCCGCGTGGGCGCCGTTCGGCTTGATCCGCTCGACGGTCTCGGTGAGCATCGAGTGCCCGAACCGGTACACGGCGTGGGCGAACTCAGCCGGGACGTCGCCGACGAGTTGGGGGTTGTAGGCCGCGAACGGGGCGATCCCCGGGGACAGCTTCCGGGCGAACTCCTCGAACACCGAGTGCTGGTACTCCATCTCGGTGATGAATCGGGCAGCCTGGAACAGCCGCTCCTGGTAGCCCCACCCCGGTGCCTTGAAACCGGCCTCGAGCGCACCGTTGTCGACCTCCACCATGGCGAAGATCTCGTCCCGAACGCGATTGTGCTCGGCGTGGAACATGGTGTGGATCGCGGTCAGGCCGATGTTCTCGTTCCCGCGGCCGTCTCCAGTGATGAAGTGAGCGCCTAGCAGCTCGTCGTCGTACCGACCGGCGGGACGCGGCGTGGCAACGTTGTTGATGGCCGTGTCGGCGTCAGGGGTCTTGGTTCCCGGAGCCGCGTTGTGGGCGATGTCGTCGAGGAAGGTGTGCCCGGTCTTGACCGAGCCCGACGTCGTGATCGGGGCGGCTGGGTTGCCCTCGACGACCGACCCATCGGTCATGACCATCTGGGGGAATCCGTTGGCACCACGCAGATACCTGCCGTACTCGTCGGTGAGAAGCAGGGGGACCGCGGTGACATCCGCGTCCTGCAGGTCGATGCCCAGGAGGTCTCGCGCCTGGGCCTTGACCTCGGTCCAGGTGCCGATGTTGCCGCCGGCACCGTCGAGCAGGCGCCCATTGGACTGGGGAGTGTTGCTCGCGTCAAGGACGTACTGGCGAAGGAACACATGCTTGGATCCGGTTGAGGCGTAGGTCTGGTTCTGGTCGATCCACGGCGTCGTGGTGTTGATCGCGTCCAACGAACCATCGACGATCGTGCGGCTGGTGACCAGGAAGCTGCCAACCGGGGCCTGCCCGGACACGACCAGGGGATCGTCGTCGGCCAGCGGGACGACCACGGCCTCGCTGCCGGACTTTCCGACCAGGTCCAGGCCATGGTCGAAGAACTGCCCGAACAGCGTGAACATCGAGCTGAACGGTGCCGCAAGGACATTGTTGGGCACCTGGTTGGCGATGAAAGTCGACGAGGTCGGGTCACAGGTTGCCGGTGGGGTGACGATTCCCGCCGCCTCCAGGGCCGCCGGATTGCAGTCCGACTGGTCGGAGACGAGGTTGCTGATCACGCGCGGGGCTGAGTCCTGCAGCGACCCGCTGCGATCGTCATAGGTCGTCGCGTTGCCGCCATTCGCATTTCCCCCGGGCAGGATGGTCGCGTCCTCGGTGTCCATCCAGGTGATGTCGGCGAGCGGCACCATCCGCGGGAATACCCGGTCGGCCGCACCGATATCCCGGGGAAGGGCTGGCGATGTCGGCACACGCTGCTGGTCCGCGTCGGAGAGGACCGTCAGGTTGTTGCCCCGACCGTCAACGGTTCGCAAGCCGTGCGGAAGCGTGAAGTGCACCACATGCGGCGCATTGGCGCTGCCATCGGAGCCGGTCGTGCTCAGCACCGAGTTGGGCGGCCGGACCGTCCCCGGCGTGGTGCCCTCACTCGTCGCGTGAGCCTCCGAGATCTGGATCTGCTTGAGGATGAAGTCGAGGTCTGCCGGGGTGATGGACAATCCGGCGCTCACTGGGCCAGCTGCTGTGGCCGGTCCGACGCCGAGCCCTTGCAGGCTCAGGGTGAGGAGTAGCGCCGTACCCCCCGCAACTGCCTTGGTGGTGCTCCTCTTGCGGGATCCACGCCTTGAAGACGCTGACGACCTTCGAGTGCTCATATCTCATGCCCCTCACAATGCGTGATCGGATCTGACCACGTCGCGTGACGTGTCGGGGTCAGTAGAGAGGGCAGGCTTACCTGGTGGGAAGGGCTACCATTGAGTAAGTCCCTCGCTATGTCCCCCATTCATTGAAATCGTTTCAGGACATTCCAGGGCACAAGAATTCATTTCATTACATGTACTACTTGGCTAGGTATTTCCGACTTAATACCCCCGGGGGCAGGCCCCTTGGGGCCTGAAGCCTTCAGCCCATCTGGAACGAGCGGCGCGACAGTCCGTACATCCAGCCATCGATGGTGGTCACGGGGGCGGCCCCCACACCGCCGGCCCCGAGCGTGAGGAAGATCGGGACGAAGTGCTCGACCGTCGGGTGTGCGTAGGGCATGCCCGGGCGCCCGCTCGCGGAAGGACGACAGCTCATCGAGGTCGCCCCTGGCCAGGGCATCGACGGCCCACGCGTCGAAGTCGCGCGACCACCCCGGGACCGAGGTGGGGTTCGCCCAGTCCACGAACGGCAGTCCGTGGGTCATGAACCCGGACCCGATCACCAGGACGCCCTGCTCACGCAGGGGCCGCAACCGCTCGCCGAGACCGACGAGCCCAGCCGGATCATTGGTCGGCAGGCTCAGCTGCAGGACCGGGATGTCGGCCTCGGGATACATCGCCATCAGGGGGACCCAGGCACCGTGGTCGAGCCCACGATTCGTCCGGGCCAGCCCCGACCCGTCGGGCACCAACCCGGCGACCAACCCAGCCAGCTCGGAGGCGTCAGGGGTCGGATAGCGCATCCGGTAGTAGACAGGGTCGAAGCCGGCGAAGTCGTAGACCAGAGGTGTGCCCGGCCTCGGCGAGGACAACGCCAGCGGGGCGGACTCCCAGTGCGCCGAGGCGATCAGGATCGCCCGCGGCCGGGGTATCGAGCGTGCCCACGCGAACAGCTGGCTCATCCAGTCGGCATCCTCGAACAGCGGTGGCGCCCCGTGGCTCACGTAGAGGCTGGGCAAGCGGCCCGTCCTCAGGTGCGCCACGCACGGTGCACACCCGCGGCAGCAACCGCCCGGACATGGACGGCATAGGGATGCTCGACCGTCGGCCCACCAGCCATGCAGCCTCCTCCGATTTCCTTCATCGTTCAACTACAGAGTAGCCCCCGACGGAACGATCCGGGATCCCGTCGTGCGTCGGTTCCCGGTCCAGGCCCATTCCCGACGGGTCAGCGGCCGACGCTGACTCCGGGGTTCTGGCCGGGCACTATTGCTTCCATGGCCGATACCGCACCCGCCGTGATGCAGCTGTCCAGCAGCGACTCCCTCTGGCTGAACATGGACTCCCCCGAGAACCTGATGGTCATCGAGACCGTGATGTGGTTCCACCATCGACTGGATCCGGACGCGGTCGTGCGCGCGATCCAGGAGCGCGTGGTCGACCGCTACCCCGTCTTCCACTGGCGACCCAGGTCCAATGAGGCTGTCGGCGGCAAGGACGAGTGGATCGATGACACCGAGTTCGACATCCATCGCCACGTGACCGAGCACGAACTCGGCGGAGACGGGGGTCGGGTCGCACTTCAGCAGTTCATCGAGGAGAAGTGCTCCGAGCCGATCGATCGGGACCACGCATTGTGGCGCTGCTACATCCTGCAGGGCACCGACTTCGGCGCCGTGATGATCCGGTTCCACCACGCGATCGCCGATGGAACCGCCCTGGCCAGGGTCCTGATCGAGCTCACCAGCGACGCCCCCGAGGAGGGGTTCGACTACCCGGAGGTGCCCGAGGACCGGGTCCACCCGGCCGATGCGCCCGGCGGGGCTGAGGCCGCCCCCGAATCCCGGCGCCCCCGCCGCAAGCGCGAGCGAGTGCTCAACCGTGCCACCCAGGCCGCGACGCTGCCGGTGGCTGCCGGGATCAAGGCCACCGAGGGCACCGCCAAGCTGCTCGAGATGCTCGACCTCGACCGGCCGGGGAGCATGGTGGCCAAGGCCTCCGATCAGGGGGTGGGGACCGCCGACACGCTGGACAAGCTGCTCGTCGGCACCGCCCCGGATGTGGCCCTCTTCGGGAAGGCGGGTATCGACAAGCGCGCGGACTGGGCCCCGGCCCACGACCTGGCCACCGTCAAGCGGGCTGCCAAGTCACGGGGTGCCACGGTCAACGACCTGATGCTCGCCGGCCTGGCCGGTGGCCTGCGCCGCTACCTGGCCGGCCGCGATGAACCGATCGCCGATGTCGTGACGATGATCCCGGTCAACCTGCGTCCGGTGGACGAGCCGCTGCCGCCACACCTGGGCAACCGGTTCGCCCTGGTCGCGCTGAACCTGCCCCTCGAGGTCGAGGACCCCGTGGAACGGCTCGACGCCGCCCACGAGCGCATGGAGGTGATCAAGGCCGGGCCCGAGGTGCTGCTCACCTTCGGGATCGCCACCACGCTGGGCAAGTTCGGCACCTACACCGCGCGGGTCACCCGCCGGGTCAACGAGTACTTCGGCAACAAGGCGATCGGCGTGACGACCAACGTCCCCGGCCCGCCGCACCCGCGCTACCTCGCCGGCCAGGAGATGGTCGGCATCCTGGGCTGGGTGCCCGGTGCCGGCGACCAGTCCGTCGGCGCCTGCATCTTCAGCTACAACGACGAGATCCGCGTGGGCTTCAAGACGGATGCGAACGCCGTCCCCGACATCGCCAATCTCGTGGCCGCCTACACCGCCGAGATGGAGGAGCTGCTCGCACTCGGTGCCGAGTGATCCCCCGCTGCGATTCGCTGGACAGCCGCCGGTGGCCAACGCCCAGCCGGGAGCGACTCCGCCCCCGCGACACGGCAGCATGGGCCCATGCCCACCCGCGTGACACTGTCTCCGAACGACTCCCTGTGGCTGAACATGGACAGCCCGGAGAACCTCATGATCATCGAGGGGATCATGTGGTTCGACGAACCCCTGGACGAGGATGCGGTCCTCGAGACGCTGCGCACGCGCCTGCTCGATGCGCTACCCGGTCTTCGGCTGGCGCGCAGAGCCCTCGGACGCGGTCGTCGGTGTGGACCACTGGGTGGAGGACCCGGACTTCGCTCTGGAGAACCACGTGACGCGTCCATCAGCTGGGCGATGACAGCCCAGGACGAGATCCAGCGATTCCTGGAGTCCCGGATGTCCGAGCCGCTACCCCGCGATCGACCCCTGTGGCACGCCCATGTACTCAACGCCCCCGACTCCAGCGCGGTCATCATGCGCTTCCACCATGCGATCGCCGACGGGACCGCGCTCGTGCGGGTGCTGCTCGACCTGACGACCGACACCCCCGAGGGAGACAGCCCCGACGCCCAGCCGCACGTCCCTGGCGCGCCTCGCGCGGAAGCCCCCGCCGTGACGAACCATCCGGATCTGAGGCCGCCCCACACGGAGCTGGCCCCGCTGGACCGGACACGCGAGGGGATGACGGACCGCGCCGCCCGTGCGGTCAGCCAGTTGGTCACCCTCCCCCTGGCAGCTGGCGTGACGGCCACGAACTCGGCGGCGGATCTCATGCGGATGCTCGATCCGGACCACCGGGGCAGCCTGGTGTGGAAGCTGACCGAGCAGGCACGCGGACACCGCCGACGCGGTCGACAAGCTCGTGGTGGGCACCGCCCCGGACGCCCTGCCCTTCGGCCGCCCCGGAGTGGCCAAGCGGGCCGACTGGGCACCGGCCTATGATCTGGCCGCGGTCAAGCGCGTGGCCCGGGCCCACGACGCAACCGTCAACGACGTCATGCTCGGAGCCCTGGCTGGGGCGCTGCGCCGGTACGTGATCGCGCGCGGCGAGGTCCCCCGCGACGTGGTCACGATGATTCCGATCAACCTGCGCCCGTTTGATGCCCCCCTCCCGAAGCACCTGGGTAACAAGTTCGCGCTCGTTGCCTTCGAGCTGCCTCTCACGATGCCCACGGCGGCCTCCCGGATCACCTCGTCGAAGTCGCGCATGGACGTGATCAAGCAGGGCCCCGAGGCGATGCTCACCTTCGGCCTGGCCCACGCCATCGGGTCAGTGGGCGCTGTGACCGGCCCGGGTGTCACGGCAGATGATCTCGTTCTTCGGAAACAAGGCGTTCGGTGTCACGACCAACGTCCCTGGCCCCACCGAACCGCGCTACTTCGCCGGCAGCGAGATGGTCGGGGTCCTGGGCTGGGTGCCCGGCGCATCGCACCAGACGCTGGGGGCGTGCTTCTTCAGCTACAACGGCCGGATCCGGGTGGGGTTCAAGGCCGACGCGACCGTGATCCCGGACCTCGCCAACCTCGTGTCGGCACTCGACGACGAGATGAGCGACCTCTTCGCCGAGACACCGGCGGGCTGACCCGCCCCGGACATGCCAGTGCCCGAGCACCATGGGCTCGGGCACTGGTTCGCTGGTGTGACCGGCGAGGGTCTTAGAGGACGCGACCGAAGGTCACGTTGCGCGACCAGATGCGCGCGGTGTGCACACGCTGACCGGGTCGCGGGGAGTGCAGAACGCGGTTGCTTCCCCGCATAGATGCCGACGTGGTAGGCCCGGCTGCCGCTGCGGAAGAACACCAGGTCCCCCTTGCGGGCGGTACTGCGCGAGATCCGCTTCGCCTTGTACATCTGGCCCGTGGCCGTGTGCGGGAGGCTTACGCCGGCCCGGCGGAACACGTACGAGGTGAAGCCGGAGCAGTCGAACCCACGGGGCGTCGTCCCGCCGTAGCGGTAGGGCACGCCCTTCAGCGAGTTGCCTGTGGACATCACCCGGGCGGAGCGCACGGCGAAGGACCGCGACGAGCGGGAGGTCTTCTTCTTCCGGGTCCGGGTCACGACGGCCGCGCTCGTGCTGGTGGCGACGGTGGCAGCAGGCTGCGTCGGAGCCGCAGAGGCAGCCGGGGTGGAGGTGAAGGGGGCGACGGGAGCCACGACGGCCAGTGCGGTCACACCGGCCAGGGCCACGCCTCGGGCACGTGTCAGTAGAGCCATGCGGACAATCTCCTCAGGAGGCCTGCGAGGTGAGCTGTCGGGTTCGGGTGGGGAGCACCCGGCCGCTGTTCTCCGCGGCTTCACCCCAAGGACCCACGCCTGGTGGCTGGTGGGACCACAAGTGGGTCCCCCGCTCCCGTTCTCAGTGCGTTGCCGGCGGTCTAGCCGGGCGCGAGGGGCGTGAACGTGAACGGGATTCGGCGCCGTCCGCCCCGTCCCACCGGTTGGCGAGACATCACTACCGTAGCGAATGTCGCAGGAATGTCACAATCGCGCCACGTGTGATGTATCTCTCGCCCAGGAGCCGTTTAGCGCAAGAATATGGCCATTTCCCCCGTAATCGGCGCAGAGCGTGAGAAACCTGTCACCACGCGCAAGCGCCTTGGGACAGGCGACCAAGGCCGAACGACCCGGAGACGGTGGGCTCAGGCGAGCGTCAGGAACAACTTCTCGAGCTTCTCCATGGACATGGGAGGCTCCTCGCCGTTCTCCTTGGCCGCGGCGCACGCCTGCAGCTCAGCCGAGATGATCTTGAACCCGGCCCGATCGATGGCGCGGGACACCGCAGCCACCTGGACCATGACGTCGTCACACTCCCGACCCTCGTCGATCATCGTGACGATCCCGGCGACCTGGCCCTGGATCCGGCGCAGCCGGTTCACCACGTCCTTGCGGCACATCTCGTCGATCGCCATGCCAGCCTCCCAGGCCTCCCCGATTGCGTACCCCGTAGGGTACCGGTCCTCGAGCTCACGTGGGAACGGGCGGCGCTCCGGGACCGGGCGCCACCTGATGTGTCAGGTGGCGACGAGCATTCGTCCTGCCTGGATCGGGGTGAGCACGACCGACCCGCCCTCACCCTGGACCTGGACGCTGCCGCCCTCGACGACGACCTCGACGGACTGACCTGGGACCGCTCCGGCTGCGCGCAGCTGGCCCATCATCTGCTCATCCGCCTGCAGGATCTCGGCGATCAGCACCACCGTCGCCCTGCGGCTCTCCTCACCGGCAACGGCTGCCAGGGACTCACCCTGTGCACGGCCTCCCGCGTCCTCGGACCCGGTACCCATGAGGGCCGCAAGGCCCGGGATCGGGTTGCCGAAGGGCGAGGAGGTCGGCTGCCCGAGGAGGTCCACGAGGCGGCGCTCGACGGACTCACTCATCACGTGCTCCCACCGGCATGCCTCGGGGTGGACCTGCTCCCACGGCAGCCCGATGACGTCGACAAGCAGGCACTCGGCCAGCCGGTGCTTGCGCATGACGCGAACGGCGAGGTCCGCGCCGGCGTCGGTCAGAACCAGGTGCCGATCGTCCTCATCGAGCTCGACCAGACCGTCGCGCTGCATGCGCGCCACGGTCTGGGAGACGGTGGGGCCGCTCTGTCCGAGACGTTCGGTGATCCTGGCCCGCATGGGCAGGATCCCTTCCTCGGTCAGCTCATAGATGGTCCGCAGGTACATCTCGGTGGTGTCGATCAGGTCGCTCACGCGCCCATTGTCCCCCACGGACTGCCGATGCGCGTCGGCCGGTACCGCGTGCCCCCGGGGGGATCTTCCGGAACGGGACGCCGCATGTCGCCAAGCGCCTGCTCCCGGCCGGATGCGGCCCCCCGCTCGGCGCCCTAGGGTCAGGTGGGTGCAGCACGTGATGTGGTTCCGTCGGGACCTGCGAACCCATGACCATCCTGCGCTCGTGCAGGCGGTGACCCAGAGCGCGGGTCACCCGATCCTGCCGGTGTTCGTCATCGTCCCCGGGCCCTGGCAACGACTCGGCGCCCCAGCGCGGGCCTACCTCGCCCACTCGCTTGCGGCGCTGGCCGAGGACCTCGGTGGCCTGCATGTGCGAACCGGCGACCCGGCCGAGGCCCTGTGCGCCCTGGCCCGTGAGATCGGGCCCCTCACTGTGCATGTCACATCGGCGCACACCCCCGCGGGTCGCGAGCGGGACGCACGCGTCGCCCAGGCACTGGCGGACGTGGGCTCGACCCTGGCTGCCACGGGCAGCAACTACGCCGTCGAACCAGGGACCGTCCTCAAGGGTGATGGCTCGCCCTACCGCGTCTTCACCCCCTTCCACCGCGCCTGGCTGGAGGCCGGATGGTCGGCGCCGGTCCCCCGACCGCAGCAGTCTGGCTGCTGGGACCTGCCCGGCGACCCGATCCCCGAGGAGTCCGCGCCGCCAGGCACCTCGGTCCCGCGGGCGGGCGAGGCGGCCGCGCGGGAGCAGTGGGCCGACTTCGCCCGCAACGGCCTGGCGGACTACGGCGCGATGCGCGACCGCGCCGATGTCGCCGGCACCAGTCGCCTGTCCCTGCCGCTGCGGTGGGGCGAGATCCATCCCCGCACCCTGCTGGCGGACCTCGATCCGGACCGCGACCGCCGCTTCGTGGCCGAGATCGGATGGCGCGAGTTCTACGCCGACGTCCTGCACCACAACCCGAGCAGCCTCACCGAGAACCTCAACCCGGCCTTCGACCGGATGGTGCACGACTCAGGTCCCGGAGCACAGGACCTGTTCACGGCGTGGGCTGAGGGGCGCACCGGCTACCCGTTCGTCGACGCCGGGATGCGGCAACTGCGTGCCGAGGGCTGGATGCACAACCGCGTGCGGATGGTCACGGCGTCCTTCCTCGTCAAGGACCTGCACCTGCCGTGGTGGTGGGGTGAGCGCGAGTTCATGAGCTGGCTGATCGATGGTGATCCGGCATCCAACGCCCACGGGTGGCAGTGGGTCGCAGGATCGGGGACCGATGCAGCCCCCTACTTCCGGGTCTTCAACCCCGTCCTGCAGGGTGTGAAGTTCGATCCCCGTGGCGAGTACGTCCGCCGCTACATCCCCGAGCTGCGGCACATCGCGGGAGCCGCTGTGCACGAGCCGTGGAAGGTCCTCGACGGTCATGCCGAGGGCTACCCCGAGCCAATCGTGGATCACGCGGAGGAGCGTGCCGAGGCGCTGCGCCGGTACGAGGCGATCCGCTGACCCGGTTCCCTGGGGACCATCACGACTCGACTACAACCTCCTGGCCGCCCCGGTCGCACGCGGGCCCCGGATCCCGCGAGTCGCGTCCCGACAGCCCACCGATGGCACGCCCCGACGTGGCAGACTGCCAGCATGGCCATGCTCGCTGCTATCTCGCTCAAGGGTGGCGTGGGCAAGACGTCGATCTGCCTGGGCCTGGCGGCCAGTGCCTGGTCCGCCGGGCATCGCACACTCGTGATCGACCTCGATCCGCAGGCCAACGCCACTGCCGCGATGGACCCGCAGCCCTACGAGTTCACGACCAACGACGTGCTGGCCGATGGGCGCGAGGGGATCGCCGCCGATGCCATCGTCGCCAGCGGCTGGGGCGCGGGAATCGACCTCATCGCCGGCGAGCGGGCCCTGGAGCACCGCGCCCACTCGGAGGGCCCGGACTCCGCCCTGCGGCTGCGTACCACCCTGGCCGGTGCGCTGGACCGGTACCACACGGTCCTGATCGACTGCCCGCCGACGCTCGGTGAACTGACCCGCAACGCCCTGGCCGCCTCACCCGCCGCCCTGATCGTGACCGAGCCCTCGTTCTTCGCCCTGCAGGCCGCCGAGCAGGCCCTCGAGGCGGTCGAGATCGCCCGCGATGCCACGAACCTGGGGCTGCGCACCGCGGGCATCGTGGTCAACCGCGTCCGTCGCAGCTCGGAGCACACCTATCGCCTGGAGGAGCTGCGCCGCGTCTACCCGCAGCTGGTGCTCGAACCACCGATCCCGGATCGTGCCGCCATGGCCGCCGCGCAAGGTGCGGCCGCGCCCATCACTGCGCTGCGGACCTCAGGCGCCAAGGACCTGGTCGCGCTGTTCACCGACCTGGCCGCCAACATCGAGGAGGGCCTGTCATGAGCACCCCCACACCACGTCCCGCGCTGAAGAAGTCCGCAGACGCCCATATCCATCCAGCGGCTCCGGGGCACCCGCTGCGCGCACTTCGCGCGGCTCCGGACAGCGCCGCCCCTGAGCCCGAGCACCCCACGACCGGGGAGGCCGACAGCGGTACGGGCACCCAGCCCGGGACTGTCGGCGGTGGATCGCACCGTCTGTCCGGCCCTCTTCGGGGGACCACGAGCGACAGCCTGCGCAGCGCCACCCGCAAGGCGAAGAGGTCACCCAAGGTCACTGCCGGAGACAAGCCGGTCGACCTCGGCGTCCGGGTGCCCAAGCAACTGCGCAAGGACTTCCGGTCAGCGGTGAAGGCCGACAAGAAGGATCCCGACGCCGTGGTCACCGCCCTGCTGAAGGCGTGGCTCGGTACCTGACACAATCAGCGCCAGCATCCAGCGCGGCTCGTGGCGCGGGCCCACCGACCAAGGAGACAACATGAGGTTCCTCAGGACGACTGCCGCTCTGGCCGCGGCTCTGCTGCTCGGGTCACTGGCCGGATGTGCCGACTACACGACCACGGGTCTCCCTGACGGGGAGGCCGCGGAGAATGAGGCGGAGAACGCCATGGAGGGTGAGGCGCTGGCCGGCACGTCCTGGATCCTGACCGGCTCCACGCTCGCCGAGGAGGAGGTCCAGGATGCGGGGATCACGGCTGACTTCTTCGAGGAGCAGATGTCGGGCAGTGCCCCGGTGAACAACTACTTCGCCGAGTACTCCGTGGAGGGCGAGAGCATCGAGATCGGACCGATCGGCTCAACCATGATGGCAGGGTCTCCGGGGCTCATGGCCGCCGAGAACGCGTACTTCGAGCTGCTCGGCACCGTCGACTCCTTCGAGCTCGCCGCCGACAAGCTCGTCCTGAAGGCGGCGGGTGTCGACGTCCTTGACTACGTGCCCGCCAGCCAGGCCGGTTCATCGACCGACGTCCAGGCAGGCGCGGGGACCCAGGACATCAACGTGGTCGCTGAGTCGCTGATCGGGATGTCGGTCGCCGACGCCGAGGCTGCTGCCACGGATGCCGGGTTCGCGTTCCGGGTGACCTCGACCGACGGCAAGCCAGCAGCCGTCACGATGGACTACCGCATCGACCGGATCAACGCCGAGGTCGAGGACGACGAGGTCGTCCGGGTCACGATCGGCTGACCCGCGCGCCGGCGGCTGGGTCAGCACCAAAGGCACCGGCAGATGGTTGGTTCGGAGCTCCGGGGCCGCGTCCGACGTCCGTAGACTGCCGACCATGCCCCGCAACAACGGACGCGCCCGTGACAGTGCCCCGTCCGGCGCGCCCGACGCTGATCTTGAGCTGCCCCCGGCGCCCCGGCCGCGGAGCTGGGCACATCGGGAGGCCCAGGCGTACCGACGGCGCCGTCGGGACTACGTGATCGCGACCAAGGCGCTGGTCGATGCCCTGCAGGCGCGCCTGGAGGACGTCGACGAGATCGAGGCCTTCGTCACCGGTCGGGCCAAGGAGGTCCGCTCCGTCGAGCAGAAGCTGCGCGCACGGGACCGGCTGAGCCCCGGGCGCGACAGCGCCTTCACCGACCTGCCCGACCTGATCGGCATCCGTGTGGTGGTCCGGCTCGAGAGCGAGATCTCGATCGTCGCCGAGGAGCTGCACCGCCTGCTCATCGTGGACAAGGACGTCGACGCCCGCGATGAGCGTTCCCGCGAGGAGACACCCGGCTACCGAGGGCGGCACTTCGACGTCCGGGCGCACCCGGACGGAGAGCTCCCCGAGCTCCTCACGGTGCAGCCCGCCGAGATCCAGGTCCGCACCCGCGCCGCCGATCTCTGGGCGTCCCTCGAGCATGAGCTGCGCTACAAGGGTGGGACCGAGCTGCCCGCCGTGCGCAGCCGGCAGTTCGTGCTCGCAGCCAGCCTTCTGGAACTGGCCGAGCGCGAGCTCGAGGACCTCCGCGCGTGGCAGGTGGACACCCAGTCAGTGGCCGCCAGCGCCCACACGGCCCCAGCCCGCGAGCCCGCCCGGCACATGGACGAGGGCGCCCTGGCCGAGTTCCTCGCCAACCGGTACCCCGCGGTGCCCAGCACCCCGCGTCGCCTGGGCTGGATGCTGGATCTGCTGCGGGAGATGTCCCTGGACAGCTCAGCCGCCCTGGCCGACCTGCTCCCCGACCACCCCGACCGTCGGATCCTCGCCCTGGTGGAGGGACGCGCCACGGTGGACAGCGTCCGGATGCTCGACGACGAGCTGCTGCTGGTAGCGCCCGAGGCGTACCTGCGGGCCAACCGCGCCGTCCCCGACGAGCGCAACCCCCACCGCATCAGGACGTTGGAGCGCCGCCAGCGGCGGTTGGCGGGGGGCTAGTCGGGACAGTGTGAGGGCTGGTGACCCGAAGGTCACCAGGGCTCACGGCGGCACTACCCCGCTCAGGCCGGGGACAGCACCGAGTCGACAGCATGGATGAACCCGTTGCTGGCTGGGACCTCGCGCCACCCACGGTGATGCTTGAACCGTCGGCTGCGATCGCTGCACTCTCCCCATTGAGCAGCGTGATTGACGAACGCACCCGAGCTCCAAGCCACCCTGCAGGACGGCAACCATCGGTCACGTGATACGTGAGGATGTCAGCGAGGTCGGCCGGGCTAATGACCTTTGCTGCACACACGTTCGCGGGGGGTCAAGTCGAACGCTGCAAAGGCGTCGTCAGTCGGGGCGAACAGCGTGCGCTGACCTTTGCCCGAGAGTGCATCAACGATGGCGCCGTCAAATATCGCAAGTCGGTGTGGTCAGGGGTGTGTCGAACGCGCCCGCCTACGGACCACTCGAGTTGGCCTCAATGGCAACCGACACAATGGTCGGCGCGCCCTTGGCGGAGGCGGGGGCAGCCATGGCAGCGGCGGCCAGGCCGGCAGCAGGCGGCAACTGCTGCGATGCGGGTCGAGTTGCGCATGAGTGGTTCCTCCTGAGTGTGGGGCTCCCATGTGGACACCCTTCACACCACTCTCCGCCCGTGACCGGTGTCATGGATGCATCCCTCTTGCAGACGTTTTCTGGGC
Source organism: uncultured Actinomycetes bacterium (assembly GCA_963697345.1). GTDB lineage: Bacteria > Actinomycetota > Actinomycetes > S36-B12 > CAIYMF01 > Prado023. The sequence goes on from CAVONS010000022.1 coordinate 22,175, forward strand.
GTTTCCGTGTGTGATCAGGAGGAATCGCCCATCCCGGCGGGTCACGGCCGTCCGGGAAGCCATCGCACCGACCGCCGCCGCTCTCACTCGCGCCCGTCCCGGGCTCCAACGGGCAGCTGGCGGCGCACCCCTGCGGCTAGCATCGCGAGCATGCTGCCCTGGTCCGCCACACTGTCCGGTCGCCTCGACGAACTCGTGATCGACTCCGAGGTCCTGCGTGGCAACCCGCTCGGTGACCCCCACGAGCGCCCGATCTGGGTCTACGTCCCGCCCGGCTACGACGACACCCCCACGACCAGGTACCCGACCATCTACGTGATCCAGGGCTACACGGGCCACGTGGCGATGTGGGCCAACCGCAACGCCTTCCGCCAGCCGTTCCCCGAGACCGCCGATGCGGTGTTCGCCGCCGGGGCGCCGCCCTGCATCGTGGTCTACGTCGACGCGTGGACGTCCTACGGCGGGTCCCAGTTCGTCGACTCCCCGGGTACCGGCAACTACCACTCGTACCTGTGCGACGAGGTCGTTGCGTTCGTCGACGACCGCTACCGGACGATCGCCGACCGCGAGTCCCGGGCGATCGCGGGCAAGTCCAGCGGCGGGTACGGCGCGATGATCACCCCGATGCTGCGCCCCGACGTCTTCGGCGCCCTGGCAACCCACGCCGGAGACGCCCTCTACGAGCTGTGCTACGTCCCGGAGTTCGCCGCAGTCGTGCGCGCCCTGCGATCCTGGGATGGCAACCCGCACGCGTGGTGGGCCGACTTCCAGTCACGCACTGCCTTCACCCGGCCCGAGGACGAGGTGCTGTTGGGCATGTACGGGGTCGCGGCCTGCTTCTCAGCCGATCCGGACGGGACGCCGGTGCTCCCGTTCGACCCGGTCACCGGGGTGGTCGACGCCGCGAGGTGGCAGCGCTGGCTCGACCTCGACCCGGTCCGGATGGCCCCCGGGCACGCCGATGCGCTGCGCTCGCTGCGGGCGATCTGGATCGATGCCGGGACCTCCGATGAGTACAACCTCGACGTCGGGGCCCAGGCCTTCCGCGCCGAGCTCGCCGCCGCGGGGGTGCCGGACGAGCGTGTGCACTTCGAGCTCTTCGAGGGCCGGCACGGCGGCATCGACTACCGGTACCCACTGGCACTGAGGTGGTTGTCCGAGCGGCTGGCTCGCTGAGCGATCCCCCACGCCAACCGCGATACGGGCTGCCTACACTGGAACGGATGTCGCCCGAAGCCACGGGATTCCTGCTCTCGGCAGCCGCTGCGTCAACGGCACTGCTGGGGTGGCTCGCCGTGGCCGCGAAGCGGACCTGGACTGACCGCAGCGTCGGGTTCGCGTTGCTGTTCTCAGCGTTCGCGATGCTCGCGATCAGCCTGATCGAGCTGCTGCCGCCGGGCCTTCGAGACCCCTCCCTGCGGAGCGCAACCCTCCTGCTCTGCGCCACCGGCTTCGTGGCCGTTCCTGCCATGCGCTGGCTGCTGGCACGCGCGCTTCCCTCACTTGGCGCCGCCCAGAGCACCGCCATGCTGGTCATGCTCGCGATCGCCCTGCACAACATCCCCGAGGGCGCGGTCCCCTTCGCTGCCACGATGGTCAGCGTGCAGGCAGGGATCATCACGGCCGTGGCAATCGGCCTGCACAACATCCCGGAGGGCATGGCCGTCTCCACGGCCGTGCTGGCCATGGGCGGCTCACGACGGCGCGCCTTCGTCTACACCGCGGTCTCGGTCGTGGGTGAGCTGGTCGGCGCCCTGGCGATGCTGGTCGTGGGCAGCGCCCTGAGCCCCACCGGCGCCGCCGGACTGCTGGCCTTCGTCGCCGGGATCATGATCGCCCTGTGCCTCACCCAGCTGATCCCTGCGGGCCTCCGGCTGGTCCAGGGGAGCACGACCGTGGGCGACCCTGCCGTGGTGGCCAACACCTGAGCCAACGACACCCCGGACCCGAGCGCCGACGAGAAGCGCGCCGCCGCGCCGGACTACGGTCGCTGGCATGCACATCGAGCCAGTGCACACGGTCAGCCGAGACGCGATCATCGCCGGCCTTCGCGCCGCCCTGGACGGGAGTCCCGCGGTCCTGGCGGCCTTCCTCGGGGGTAGCGACGCCACGGGTCGCACCGACGAGTTCTCCGACATCGACCTCGTGGTGGTCGTCGAGGACGGGTCGGTCGAGGAGACGTTCGGTGTCATCCACGCAACGCTCGAGGAGTTGTCACCGATCAGCCATCGGTGGCGGCTGGCCGACCCGACCTGGCACGGCCACCCCCAGGAGTTCCTCGCCCTGCGTGATGCTGATCCTGCGCACTTCGTGGATCTCGTGATCCAGACACCGACCGGGGGCGAGCGATTCCTCGATGCCGAGCGGCACGGCCACGCCGACGTGCTGATCGACCGCGCAGGGATGCTTGCCCCCATCCCGCTGGACGAGGCAGCCCTGCAGCAGCGCATCGACGCTCGGCTGGCGGTCCTGCGCGAACGCTTCCCGCTCTTCCAGACGCTGGTGACCCGGGCCGTGCGTCGCGGCTTCATCGCCGAGGCGGCGGTGGCCTACCAGGACTACGCCTACCGCCCGCTGATCGAACTCCTGCGGATCCGGCACTGCCCGCAGCGCTTCGACTACGGCGCGCGCTATCTGGACCGTGACCTGCCTGATTCGCTGCGCACTGAGATCGAGTCCCTGGCACTGCCCGGTTCCCTCGACGAGGTCGAGGCGTTCCGGGCCCGGGCGCAGGCGCTGTTCGAGGCGACCCTGGCGGAGATGCCGCCCGCGCCCTGAGGGTCCGATGCCGGCCCATAAGCGGCCGGCCGGCCTCGGGTCAGGTGGTCAGGTGGTCAGGCGGCCAGGCGGGGGCAAGGGGCAGGGAGTCAGGGGATCAGCCGTGCCAGGGCATGGGCGACGCCGTCCTCGTCGTTGCTGTCCGCATGCAGGTCGGCGGCGGCGAGCGCGTCAGGATGCGCGTTGGCCGGCGCGACGGCGATCCCCGCGAAGGTCAGCATCGCGAGGTCGTTGGGCCCGTCGCCCATCGCCATCACGTGCTCCGGGCCGATCCCCCGCGCAGCGCACAGCCGGCCCAGCGACACCGCCTTGTCCACGTCCTCGCGGGTGACCTCGAGGTGCGTCGGCGTCGAGGCCAGGGCAGTCAGCCCGGCTGGGATCGGCACCGTGCCGGCGAGGTCCTCGGTCCCCACCGGGGCCAGGATCAGGAGCTTGTCGGGCCCCTCGGTCTCGGCACCCAGGTCGGCCACCTCAGGAGCGCAGCCGACGATGGCCGACTCCGTCGCGATGAGCTCGTCGATCGCCGGCACCAACCACCGCTCTGCCGAGTACCAGTTGACCGATCTCCCCGCCGCCACCGCGCCGGCAACGACCTGCCGAGCCAGCGCGACGGGCATGGGCTCGCGGGCCAGGACGTGCAGATCACCGGCGCTGGTGTACCGCCCAGTCAGTGCACCCTGGGAGGCGATGAAGACCGCGGGAGCCACCAGCCCGAGCTCGGCGAGGATCGGCCAGAGCGCGCGCGGCGGACGCGAGGTGGTCAGCACCACCTCAACGCCTCGGGCGCGGACGCGCGCGACCTGCTCGACGGTCGCGGCGGTGACCCGATGGCCGCTGGTGAGCAGGGTGCCGTCGACATCCAGGGCGACGAGCCGGATCGCGCTCACACGCCGCGACTGACCCGGGCCGCCCGGGCATCCAGGAAGGCCAGCTGCTGGTGGAGCACCGACACAGCCGGCATCGCGACACCTGAGGACGCGGCCCGTCGCAGTGGCTCGGCGAGCATCACGTCCACCTCCATGGGCCGCCCGGATTCCGCGTCGAGCTTCATCGAGGTGGCGTAGGGGGCCATCCGGGCGGTGGCAGCCAGCAGGTCGTCGACGATGCTCTCCGGGAGCATCCGGCCCTCCGCCGCCGCGGCTGCCCGGACCTCCTCCATCAGCACCCGGATCAGCGCGACGGTGTGTGGATCGGCCACCAGCTCATCGGTGGTCGCATCCAGGATCACCGACAGCGGGTTGAACGGGATGTTCCAGGCCAGCTTGCGCCAGCGCGCGAGGACGAGGTCGTCGTCAAGAACGGCCGCTGTGCGCGCGGCTGTGAGATCGGCGGCGACCTTCTCCATCAGCGGTGTCACACCCGCCCGGCCCCCGTCCGGGCCGAGGGCGGCGATCGTCAGGGCGCCGTAGTCCAGGTGCGCGACGCTGTGCGGCCCCGTGCGTTGCGCGCACAGGAAGGCCAGGCCGCCCAGGACCTCACGTCCCGGCGCCGCGGCGGCGAACGCGGGCTCCACCCCGATCCCGTTCTGGATCAGCAGCACGGCCCCATCGCGCTCCAGGATGCGGTCGGCGTGCTCGGCCAGCCGGGCCAGCACCTCAGCGTTGTCGGTGGCCTTCACTGCGACGACCAGCACGTCGCAGGCAGTCAGTTGCGCCCAGTCGGCGGCCACGTCGACGTCGGCAAGGTGCAGGTCCCCCTCGGCCGACGTGAGGTCCAGGCCATGTTCGCGCACCTCGTCGGCCGCACCCCGCACCAGGAACTGCACGCGCGCGCCCGCGTGGGCCAGGCGGATCCCGTAGAAGCCCCCGACCGCACCGGCGCCGACCACCGCATATCGCAGCACGGGTCCGATCCTGCCATCACGGGGATTCAGGTGGTGGACCTGTCCTCGGCAGCAGCCTTCAACCCCTCGAGGCTCGCCCGGATGTTGCGCTGGTTGTGCTCGTCCCTCGGGCCCGGGATGAGCAGCGATCCGGCCCGCCGGATCACCTGCCCGCGACGACCATCGCGCCGATCGACCACAAGTGCGGCATCTGCCTCGATCGTGATCGAGTCGCTGACCGAACCTGCCATGCCCGACAGTTAGGAGGTGCTGCGCGGGTCCAGCATCGTCAGGACCATCCGGGACGGCTCGAGCGCGAGCACGTCGTGCGGGACTCGGGCACCGATGTGCACGAGGCCGCCCGCGGCCAGCTCCACCTGCTCGCCGGCCGCACCCACGCGCAGCCGACCGTCGAGCACCTGCAGCAGGATCGGGATGGCAGCGGTGTGCTCGCTGAGCTCCTGCCCGGCATCGAAGGCGAACAGCACGACGCGCACCCCCTCGGCGCGCAGCACGGTGCGCGAGACCGTGGCATCGGCAGCGACCTCGATCAGGGCACCCAACTCCGCCACATGCACAATCGACGGCACTCCATGTGAGTCGCTGGCAGTCATCGGCATCTCCCTTGGTTGATTCCCCTGTGTCATCGATCCGGCCATCCGAGTGCCAGATCGATGACACAAGCTGGCTACGAGCCGATCTTCTCCCAGCCACGCCGCGTGGCGCGCGAGCCGGGGTCGTGCGGGCCGCGGTCGCGGTAGACCACGTAGGGCCGGAACAGGTACCCCAGCGGCGCTGAGAACGCGTGCACGAGCCGCGTGAAGGGCCAGATCATGAACACGGCCATGCCCGCGACGGCGTGGATCTGGAACGAGAACGGGGCCGCGGCCATGAACTCCGGCTGGGGCTGGAAGCTCAGGATCGAGCGGAACCAGACCGACACGTCCTCACGGTAGTTGTGGCCCTCCCCAATCACGCCGGCGCCCACCATCGTGGTGATCAGGCCCAGGCAGATGGCGGCCAGGAGGAAGACGTACATCGTCTTGTCGTTCTTCGTCGTGGCCGCGAACACCGGGCCCACAGTCCGGCGTCGGTAGACCAGCAGGGCGATGCCGACCAGCGTGGCGAACCCGGCGAAGAAGCCCAGGCCGACGGCCATGAAGTGGTACATCGACTCCGAGATGCCCAGGGCATCGGTCCACGCCTCCGGGATCAGCAGGCCGACGATGTGCCCGACCAGCACCGCGAGGATCCCGATGTGGAACAGGGGGCTGGCCACACGGATCAGCTTGCGCTCGTACAGCTGGCTGGAGCGGGTGGTCCAACCGAACTTGTCATAGCGGTAGCGCCACACGGTGCCCGACGACGAACGTGGTGATCGCGACGTAGGGCAGCACGATCCACAGCAGGATCTCGGATGCGCTCATCGACGGGCTCCTGACGTGGTGAGGGAGGTGGGGAACGGCTCGAGTCCGACGTCCTCGACCGGTGGGCCCGAGACCGCCAGCTCGGTCATCCGCGCGACCACGTCGTGGGTCAGCTCCGGCAGGGTGGCAACCACGGCGTCGAGTACGTGCGCGTAGACGGAGCCGAGGTCGTGCAGGGCCTCGCGCAGCAGCCCGATCGGGGCGGCGTGCTCGGCCAGCAGCGCGTCACCGGTGACCCGGTCGCCGACGGCCGCGAACTCCAGGACCACCGCCAGGTGGTCGGGCAGCTCCTCGTTGCCGAGGGTGAAGCCGGCCTCGGCGTAGGCCTGCTTGAACCGCACGATCGCCACGCCTCGGTTGCGGGTGTCGCCGTTGGTCCAGTAGGTCAGGAACGGGCAGGCCCTGCGCTTCATGTCGAAGATCTCCACGAAGTGCCGTTGAACGTCCACGACGGGGGTGCCGTCCAGGTGGGCCAGGAACTTCGAGAGCGGCAGGCGCACGGCTCGGGCAGCTCGGCCACAGCGGCTGCCAGTCCGTCGAGGCGATCGAGCAGGACTCCGTCCGGGTAGGCCAGCAGCCACGAGCAGGCCAGGCGGGTTGCTGCAATGTCGCGTTCCGACAGCCCGTGCACGCGCAGGTCGTCGACCGGTTCCTTGGGTCGGCGCAGCCGCAGGGGCAGGCCGAGGAACGAGGCAGATTCGCGGGCTCCGACGCGTCCTGGGACAGTCGTGTTCATGGCTGGCCCTCCTCGGTGTCCTCGGAAGGCCGGATGCCCGGCATCCCGAGCGGAACGGCGCGTCCCAGTTGAGCAGGTTCACCCGCGCCCGGCGTCCTCGGTCGGCACGAAGGCCTCGGCGGACTGGCGGACCTTGAGCGCGTGGAAGTTCTCCACAGCCACCGGCATCGGCCGCCCGGAGGCCTCCCCGAAGGGCCCTGAGGCCGCGTACTGGCCCGGACCGCCGTCGAAGTCCAGCGAGCAGGCCAGCTCCTCGAGGTCACGACCCGTCTCGGCGTGCGCCTTGGGGATCACGTAGCGGTCCTCGTACTTGGCGATCGCCAGCAGGCGGTACAGCGCGTACATCTGGTCCTCGGACAGCCCGACAGCTTCGGGGATCGAGGCGTCCCCGTCCCGGCCGAGATTGCGGTCGCGCATGTAGGAGCGCATCGCGGCCAGCGTCGCCAACGAGCCGAGCACCGGCCCTGGGTCCCCAGCGGTGAACAGCTCGGCGAGGTACTCCACAGGGATCCGCAGGCTGGTCAGCGCCCCGAACAGCGTGTCAGCGTCCTCCGCGTCGTGCCCCGTGTCGCGCAGCGCGTCGACGACCGGGGACAGCGGCGGGATGTACCAGACCATCGGCATCGTGCGGTACTCCGGGTGCAGCGGCAGCGCCACCCGGTACTCCTTGGCCAGCTTGTAGACCGGCGACCTGCGCGCAGCGTCCATCCAGTCGGCAGGGATGCCGTCGCGCTCGGCGGCGGCGATGACCTGCGGGTCGTCAGGATCCAGCAGCAGGTCCAGCTGGGCCTCGTACAGGTCCTTCTCGTCGGGGGTGGCGGCAGCCGCAGTGACGCGGTCGGCGTCGTAGAGGAAGATCCCCAGGTAGCGCAGGCGGCCCACGCAGGTCTCGGAGCAGACCGTCGGCAGGCCGACCTCGATCCGCGGGTAGCACATCGTGCACTTCTCGGCCTTGCCCGTACGGTGGTTGAAGTAGACCTTCTTGTACGGGCACCCGGTGACGCACATGCGCCACCCGCGGCAGGCGTCCTGGTCGACCAGGACGATGCCGTCCTCGCTGCGCTTGTACATGGCCCCACTCGGGCAGGCAGCGACGCACGCCGGGTTCAGGCAGTGCTCACAGATGCGCGGCAGGTAGAACATGAACGCCTGCTCGAACTCCATCTTGACCCGGTCACCGACCTGATCGCGGATCTTGACCACGATCGGGTCCTTGGGCGCGAGCTCGGGCCGCCACCGAGGTCGTCGTCCCAGTTGGCCGACCAGCGGATCTGCATCGGCTTGCCCGAGATCAGCGACTTCGGCCGCGCGACGGGGGTGTGCTCGCCAAGGGGGGCCGAGATCAGTGTGTCGTACTCGTAGGTCCAGGGCTCGTAGTAGTCGCTGAGCTCCGGGAGCACCGGGTTGGAGAAGATCTTGGTCAGGCGGGACAACCGGGAGCCCGACCGCAGTCGGAGCTTGCCGCGCTTGAGCACCCAGCCGCCCTGCCACTTCTCCTGGTCCTGGTAGGTCCTGGGGTAACCCTGGCCGGGCCGGGTCTCCACGTTGTTGAACCAGACGTACTCGACGCCGGCGCGGTTGGTCCACGCCTGCTTGCACGTCACCGAGCAGGTGTGGCACCCGATGCACTTGTCGAGGTTCATCACCATGCCCACCTGGGCCATGACCTTCATCGTGTGCTCCTCGTCCGGGGCATGCCTGGCTGATGCAGCTGGGGGTGGGACATCAGTACGTGACCTCCTGCGAGCGGCGGCGGATCACGGTGATCTCGTCACGCTGGTTGCCCGTGGGCCCGAGGTAGTTGAAGGCGAAGCTCAGCTGCGCGTACCCGCCCACGATGTGCGTGGGCTTGATCATGAGCCGGGTCAGCGAGTTGTGGATGCCGCCGCGAAGCCCGGAGGTCTCGGTGCGCGGGACGTCCACGGTGCGGTCCTTCGCGTGGTACATGTAGACCGTTCCCTGGGGCATCCGGTGGCTCACCACCGATCGGGCCACCACGACGCCGTTGCGGTTGTAGGCCTCGATCCACTCGTTGTCCTTGACGCCGATCGTCTCGGCGTCCTCGGCCGACATCCAGATCTCGGGGCCACCTCGGCTCAGCGAGAGCATGAACAGGTTGTCCTGGTACTCCGAGTGGATCGACCACTTCGAGTGCGGGGTCAGGTAGCGCACCGTCACCTCCTTGCCCACACCAGAGGTCTGGTCGCCGAAGATGCGGTGCATGTTCAGTGGCGGCCGGAAGGTCGGCAGGTTCTCCCCCAGCTCACTCATCCAGTCGTGGTCGAGGAAGAAGTGCATCCGGCCGGTCAGGGTGTGCCACGGCTTGAGCCGCTCGACGTTGATCGTGAAGGCGGTGTAGCGCCGACCACCGTGCTCTGAGCCGGACCACTCCGGGGACGTGATGACCGGCGACGGGTCGGGCCTGGGTGTCGGGGAAGGTGATCCGCTTGCCCTCCTCGTCCTCGGCGAGGTCGGCCAGGCGCATGCCGGTGCGCTTCTCGACGTTGCGGAACCCGTCGACCGCGATCCGGCCGTTCGTGGTGCCCGAGAGCGCCAGGATCGTCTCGCAGGCGTTCACGTCAGTGACCAGCGACGGTCGTCCGGCGGCGGGCCCGTCCGGGATCACGCCGTTGACCCGGGCCAGGACGGCGACCTCGGGGGTCGGGTCCATCTTGACGCCCTTGGTCATCGGTGCCCAGCTTCTCGACCAGCGGGCCGAGGGCCGACATCTTGGCGCCGATGGCGGTGTAGTCACGCTCCACCGTGACGAACTTCGGCGCGGTCCTCCCGGGGATCAGCTCCACCTCGCCGGCCCGCCAGTCGCGCACCACCCCGCCGGGGACCGCCAGCTCGTCGGGGGTGTCGTGCTGCAGCGGAACCGTGACGAGATCGGTCCGGGTGTCCAGGACACCCTTGGCCAGCTTCGAGACCCCCCGGCCCAGGGCCTGGAAGATGTCGTAGTCGCTCTTGGTCTCCCACGGCGGGTCGATCGCAGGGGTGAAGGCGTGCACGAAGGGGTGCATGTCCGTGCTGGACAGGTCGTGCTTCTCGTACCAGGTCGCCGCCGGGAGCAGCACGTCACCGAACAGCCCGGTGGAGGTCATCCGGAAGTCGACGCTGACCAGCAGGTCGAGCTTGCCCTCGCCGGCCTCGTCGCGCCACGTGACGTCCTGCGGGCGCAGCTCCTCAGGGGTCTCCTCGGCCCGCACGGCGTTGGAGGTGCCCAGCAGGTGCTTGAGGAAGAACTCGTTGCCCTTGCTCGACGAGCCCAGCAGGTTGGCGCGCCAGACGGTCAGCACCCGCGGCCAGTTCTCCGGCGCATCGGGGTCCTCGACCGCGAACTTCAGCTCGCCGGACTTCAACTGCTCCACGACGTAGTCCGCCGGGTCCATCCCCGCCGACTTGGCGTCCTCCGCGATGGTCAGCGGGTTGCGGTTCAGCGCCGGGTAGCTGGGCATCCACCCAGAACGCGCGGACTGCGCCAGCGTGTCGATCATGGTGCGGTTGGTGAACTTGCCCTCTCCCAGCGGTGAGGCAAGTCCGTCGGCCCCCATCGCGTCGTAGCGCCACTGGCCGGTGTTGACGTACCAGAAGGCCGTCCCGATCATCTGCCGCGGCGGGCGGACCCAGTCCAGCCCGAAGGCCAGCTGCGCCCAGCCCGTGACGGGGCGGCACTTCTCCTGGCCCACGTAGTGCGCCCAGCCACCGCCGTTCACGCCCTGGCAGCCGGTGAGCGTGGTCAGTGCCAGGAAGGTGCGGTAGATGGTGTCGGAGTGGAACCAGTGGTTGGTTCCAGCTCCAAGGATGATCATCGACCGGCCGCCGGACTCCTCGGCGTTCGCCGCGAACTCCCGGCCGATCCGCTCGGCCATCGCAGCCGGCACGCCGGTGATCTCCTCCTGCCAGGCCGGGGTGTAGGGCTCCGGGTCGTCGTACCCGGTGGGCCACTGGCCCGGCAGTCCGTCGCGGCCCACGCCGTACTGGGCGAGCATGAGGTCGTAGACGGTGGTGACCAGGCGCGGGCCCGCGGCTGTGGCGAGCTCAGCGGCAGGCACACCGCGATGGTGGATGCCGCCACCCTCGTTGCCCTCCTGGCCGACGTCGAAGCGCGGGAGCAGGACCTCGGCGACCTGTCCGCCCTGGGTGCCATAGAGGCTCAGGGCCGGGTCGACGCCCTCGAGGTCGAGGTTCCACTTGCCCTCGCCCTCATCGCCGTAGCGGAAGCCCATCGACCCGTTCGGGATGTGCGGGCGGCCAGTGGCCGAGTCGACCAGGACGGTCTTGAAGTTGGCGTTCTCGCTCGTGTCGCCGAGGTCGGCCGCGGTGACGAACTTGTCCGGGACGTAGGCGCCGTCCTTCTCACGCAACGACACCAGGAACGGCAGGTCGGAGAACTTCTTGACGTAGTCGACGAAGCGCGGCACCTGCCGCTTGATGAAGAACTCGTTGAGGATCACGTGCCCCATCGCCATGCCGAGCGCACCGTCGGTGCCCGGGTGCGGGCTCAACCACTCGTCGGCGAACTTCGTGTTGTCGGCGTAGTCCGGGCTGACCGTGACCACCTTCTGGCCCCGGTAGCGGGCCTCGGCCATGAAGTGGGCGTCCGGGGTACGGGTCTGGGGCACGTTGGCGCCCCACATGATCAGGTAGGAGGCGTTCCACCAGTCGGCGGACTCGGGCACGTCGGTCTGGTCGCCGAACACCTGCGGGCTGGCCACCGGCAGGTCGGCGTACCAGTCGTAGAAGGACAGCATCGCGCCGCCGATGAGGCTGATGAACCGGGCCCCAGCGGCATGGCTGGCCATGGACATCGCCGGGATCGGGGAGAAGCCGAAGACCCGGTCGGGGCCGTGGGCGTCGATGGTGTGCACGTGGGCGGCGGAGACCAGCTCGATCGTCTCTGCCCATGAGGCCCGGACCAGACCACCCTTGCCCCGCGCACTCTGGTAGCGCGCTCGGGTCTCGGGGTCGTTGACCACCGCTGCCCAGGCCTTGACCGCGTCACCGCCGTTGGCGACCTTGGCCGCACGGTACGCCTCGAGCAGGACGCCTCGGATGTAGGGATAGCGCACGCGGGTCGGCGAGTAGGTGTACCAGGAGAAGGCCGCACCACGTGGGCAGCCGCGGGGCTCGTACTCCGGGGAGTCAGCGCCGACCGACGGGTAGTCGGTCTGCTGGGTCTCCCAGGTGATGATGCCGTCCTTGACGTAGACCTTCCATGAGCACGAGCCGGTGCAGTTGACCCCGTGGGTGGAACGCACGACCTTGTCGTGGCTCCAGCGATCGCGGTAGAACGAGTCCGCATCGCGCCCGCCCTCCTTGGTCACGGTGCGCAGGTCCGCCGACACCTCCCCCCGGGCCAGGAACCGTCCGGCGCGGACCAGGAACTCGTCGGTGGCAGAGGTCGTCATCATCACTTCTTCCGTCTGGACGCGGTGTTCGTGCTCGTGGACGTGCGTGTGGAGGTCCCGGTCGGGCGGACGGACCCTGCGGGGGCGTCGTCGGCTGCTGCCGGCGTGACCGACCACGCCGGTTGCGCGTCGGCTCGGTCCAGGTGGGCGACACACAGCCCCGGCCGCGGGAACACATCCATCTGCGACAGCCCCACCGGCTGCTTGGTCCGGCGCAGCACCTGACCGAGGAGTGCTGCGTGGATGTCGCAGATGACCGGGTGCTCATCCACCAGGTCGGCGTAGGGGCAGGACCGGAGCGTGATCTCATCGCCGACCGGGTTGCGGACAGCGTCGAAGCCGAAGTCGGTCAGCGCCGAGGTGGCCGCATCGACCGCCGCGTCCACGCTGTCTGCCGGTTCGACCGACGGGCCGGATTCGGCCCAGGTGGCGGCGGCGAGCCGGGCCACGTCCGAGGCGCTGGCGTTGTCCAACTCCGCGTCCAGTGCACGGGCAAGGTCCCGAATGGGCCCCGGGCTGGTGGCCGTGTACAGCCAGTGCGGGCGACCCCGCGTCGCTCGTTGGTCGGGGGTTCGGGAGACCCGCCCGGAGGCGAGCAGCGCGTCGAGGTGACCGCGGACCGTGTTCGCGTGCAGACCGACAGCCTCGGACAACTCCTCGACCCGGACCGGTTCCTCGGCTGCCTCGATCACCGCAAGGATCGCCGCGCGCGAGTCGCCACCAGCCTGTGACGCGCCCGGCCGGGAACCTCGCAGCGACCCGATCCGGGCCAGTGCACGGCCGACTGAATGCAGGGGGATTGAAGTGGTCACGAGGCCATGTCTACCACATAAGCACGGGTCTAGGAATAAACCCGGGTATAAGTTTGACGCTGTGAAGAATAGGAGTAGCGTGCGACTCGTCACCGAGAAGAAGGGCCCTGGCGCCATGGCAGCACCGACCGTCACACCACCTCCGCAATCGGCCGTCACCACCGAGCCGGGCAAGGTCCGGGTGCTGGTCATCTCGACCATCGGGTTCACGCTGATGTTCGCCGTCTGGCTGATGTTCGGGGTGCTGGGCATCCCCATCCGCGACGAGTTCGGCCTCAGCGACGTGCAGCTGGCGTGGATCACGGCCCTGGCCGTCCTCAACGGCGCGATCTGGCGACTGCCCGCCGGCCTCGTGACCGATCGCGTAGGTGGCCGCAAGGTGATGGCGGCGATGCTGCTGTTCACGGCCATCCCGGCATACCTGGTCTCGACGGTGACCAGCTACCAGCTGCTCCTGTTCTACGCCTTCCTCGTCGGATTCGCCGGCAATTCCTTCAGCGTGGGCATCGCGTGGGTGTCGGCGTGGTGGCCGCGCGAGCGCCAGGGTGTCGCGCTGGGCATCTTCGGGGCCGGCAACGTGGGTGCGTCGGTGACCAAGTTCATCGGACCTGCGCTCATCGTCGTGGTCCCGGCGGCCGGCTATATGGGCGGGCTCATCCCGGGTGGCTGGCGCTTCGTGCCGTTCTTCTACGCGGTGCTGCTGGTCGGGATGGCCGCGATCACATGGTTCGCCTCACCTCGCCACGACCACCGGCCCGGCGCTGGTCGCACCGTTCGCCAGCTCCTGGTCCCCCTCAAGCAGATGCGGGTCTGGCGGTTCAGCCTGTACTACGTGGTGACGTTCGGCGCCTACGTGGCCCTGGCCGCCTGGCTGCCCAAGTACTACGTCGACGTCTACGACCAGCCGCTGTCGCGCGCCGCACTGCTCACGGCCCTGTTCATCTTCCCTGCCTCGCTGCTGCGCCCGGTGGGCGGCTGGATGAGCGACAAGGTCGGGGCCCGCCGGGTCATGTACCTGACCTTCGGCGTGATGCTGCTGGCCACCGGGATCCTGATGATGCCCTACGGATACATCGTGCTGAACAACCCGGACGGCACCTCCAATGAGGTCCTGCCCTGGAGCGTCAGCGTCCAACTGTTCACGGTGCTGGTCTTCTTCATCGGCTGCTCCATGGGGATCGGCAAGGCCGCGGTCTACAAGCACATCCCCGAGTACTTCCCGCACGACGTCGGCGCTGTCGGCGGGCTGGTCGGATCGCTGGGAGCGCTCGGTGGGTTCTTCCTCCCGCTGCTCTTCGCCTACACGACTGCCCTGACCGGCATGCCGCAGTCGACCTTCTTCGTCCTGTTCGTGGTCACCCTCTGGGCAGCCCTGTGGATGCAGTGGACCATCCACCGGATGCTCAGCTCGGCGAGCCCCCGACTGGTCAACAAGTTCGAGCACGACCAGACGACCGATGTGGTCGCAGCAGACCCAACCCCAGCCGAGCCAGTCGCGGTCGGCGCCACCACCGAGAGGACCGAGGGCTGACATGGCCACTCCCACCACCCCCCAGGCCCAGGCGGCCCACACCGGCGCCGACTGGCTCGACAGCTGGACGCCGGAGGACCCGGACAACTGGGACTCCGGGCGCGCCTGGAAGACCCTCTGGGTCACCACGTTCAACCTGACCCTGGCCTTCGTCGTCTGGTTCCTCGTCTCAGCTCTGGCCCCGAAGCTGAACAACATCGGCTACGACCTGTCCAAGGCGCAGCTGTACTGGCTCGTCGCGATGCCGGGCCTGGCCGGTGGCACGCTCCGCTTGATCTGGACATTCCTGCCCCCGATCATGGGCACCCGCAAGCTGGTCACGCTGACCTCGGCGTTGTTCCTCCTGCCCGCGATCGGCTGGGGCTTCGCCGTCCAGGACCCGACCACCCCCTATGGCGTCCTGCTCTTCCTCGCGGCGCTGGCCGGCCTCGGCGGTGGCGCGTTCTCCGGGTTCATGCCGTCCACCTCGTACTTCTTCCCGAAGGCCAAGCAGGGCACCGCGCTCGGGATCCAGGCCGGCATCGGCAACTTCGGCGTCAGCCTGGTCCAGTTCGTCACGCCGTGGGTCGTTGGGCTGTCCATCATGGGCGCCTCCCAGCAGTTCGTGGACACCCAGAAGGGCATCGACAAGGAGGTCTGGTACCAGAACGCTGGCTTCTTCTGGATCCCGTTCATCGTCCTCGGAGTGGCCCTTGCCTGGTTCCTGCTGCGCAGCGTCCCGGTGCAGGCCCGTGGCGTGCGCGACCAGTTCGACATCTTCAGCAACAAGCACACGTGGCTGATGACGGTGCTCTACGTCATCACGTTCGGCACCTTCTCGGGCCTGGCCGCCCAGTTCGGCCTGCTGATCAAGAACCTCTTCGGTGGAGACGTCTTCGGCGCTTCGGGGATCGACGCGGTCAAGTACGCGTTCTACGGGGCGCTGATCGGTTCCGCAGCCCGCGTCCTCGCCGGCCCGATCGCCGACCGGCTCGGCGGCGCGCGAGTGACCCTCGTGGCCACCCTGGGCATCGCCGGGGCTGCAGCCTTCACCGCCACGACGGTGAACCCCGACTCGGCCGACCAGTTCAGCGCGTTCTTCTGGGGCATGCTCGTGATCTTCTTCTTCACCGGGGTGGGCAACGCCTCGACGTTCAAGCAGATGCCGATGATCTTCGCGCCCCGACAGGCCGGCAGCGTGATCGGGTGGACCGCGGCAATCGCCGCCTACGGCCCGTTCCTGTTCGGGGCGGTGCTGGCTGCAGTGGCCCCGGCGATCTTCTTCTTCGGGCTGTCCGGGGTGGCTCTTGCCGGATCCGTCATCTGCTGGCACTACTACGCCAGGCCGGGCGCGGAGATGCCCAGCTGATGCTCGACGAGAGGGCTCAGGACGGCAGCGGCAGCCAGCGGACCTGGGCCCCGGCGGCAACCCCACCCGGCGGCAGCACGGCGAACCCGGTGGCCCCGGCGAGCCCGCGCAGCATCCCTGATCCGAGGTGGCTGCCGGGCTGGAACACCCCGTCGAGGACCCGCCCGAGAACCAGTCTGTCCTCATGGGCGGGGGCCCCGACCTGCTCCGCGCAGGTGACCGCTGGCAGGTCCGCAAGCGGCCGGCGCCCCGCCAGGGCAGACACGATCGGGGCTGCGAGGCTGACCAGGGTCACGATCGCGCTCTGCGGGTTACCCGGCAGGCCGACGATCCAGGCTGATCCGCCGTCCAGGGTCCCGGCCAGCATCGGGTGGCCCGGACGCACGGCGACGCTGTCGATCACCACGGCACCGTCGCAGGCGGCGATGGCCGCGTGCAGGTGGTCGACAGGTCCGGCCGCGGTCCCGCCGGTGGTCAGCACCAGGTCCGCGACCTGCGCAGCGCGGCGCATCGCCTCGACGTGGGCAGCCATCGTGTCGGCAGCGAACTCGACGGCCACCACGTCCACACCCATTCGCTCCAGCCAGGCCGGGATCTGGGGACCCAGCGAGTCACGCACCTTGCCCAGCTGCGGGACCCCGGAGGTGGCCAGCTCATCGCCGAACAGGACCAGCGCCGCACGGGGCCGGGGGACGACATGCAGCGTGTCATGCCCGGCCGCCGCGGCCAGGCCCAGCAGCGCGGGCGTCAGCACCGTTCCAGCCACAGCCAGTACCTCACCAGCCGCACACTCCTCACCCGCAGGGCGCACATGGGTTGCGCCCTCGGGGTGCCGCGGCGAAGACCACCTCGACCCCGTCGCGGTCGCGAACCTCACCGTCCTCACTGCGGATGACCGCATCAGCCCCCGCCGGGACAACCCCACCGGTCGCGATCACGACTGCTTGGCCCGCCACCAGCGGTCCCGGCACCGGCCGCCCTGCCAGCGACGCGCCCACGACGGCCCAAGGCCCGCTCCCGCTGACAGCCCACCCGTCCATGGCGGAGGTGTCGAACGAGGGCAGCGCGCACAGCGCGAGCAGGTCGCGGGCCAGCACCAGCCGGTCGCAGTCGGCCACAGGCCGCTCCACGGTCGGGAGGGCCTCGACGGTGTCGGCCAGGGCCGCACGCGCGACGTCCCAACGCGGCTCGGTGAGCGTCACTGCTGACACCCGGTCGGCCGGGGGCGACCCATCACTCGGAGGCCGGCGACCAGGCCCGGGCCAGCTCCCCCACAGTGGCGGCAGCCTCAGCCGGATCCGCACCCGCAGCGACCGCAGCCCCCAGCAGGTAGGTGGTCACGGGAGCGGCCGGACGGTCGACGTTGTGCGCCGCGTCCCGGGCGACGTCGAGGATCGCATCGATGTCCACCGCCACGTCCACGCCCAACGCACTGCGCACTGCCTCGACCCAGTCCTGCATCTCGGTGACCTCCTCCGCCGCGCGACTTCGCGCGGCTGCCAGCTCCTGCTCGGTGTCCACGTCGGCGAGTGCGTCGGCGGGCACCGGCCATTCCATCACGGACAGCGCGTGGCGCACCGCGCGCACGGGACGACCGACCAACGGGCCCACCGCGACCAGCGCGGCACGCAGCGCGTCGGTCCGGTACGCGGCGCACAGCAACTGCTCGACGCCGGCCGGGTCGACGGGGACGACCGCGCCCACCTGCTCTGGTGCACCGGACAGCCGGGCCAGCGCCCCGACCACCACGGGCAGCGCGAAGGGCATGTCCGCGGCGATCACACCCACCAGCGGGGTGTCGATCTGGGCCATCCCCGCACCGATCCCGGCAAGTGGACCGGACCCGGCGGGGTCCTCGCGGGTCACCATGCACCGCGGGGCGCAGCCCCTCGAACGGCTCACCGACGAGCACCACCGACACGCGCTCGGGGACGTCGGCCAGCAGCCGTTGCACGAGCAGTCGGCCCCCGACGTGAGCCGTGGCCTTGTCGCGGCCCAGTCGGCGGCTGGACCCACCGGTCAGCACGATCAGGGAGCATCCCTGAGGCCACGGGCTCGGCGCATGCTGGTCCACGGCTGCACAATAGGCGTCTACCGGAAGGGCCGTGATGAGTGACCTGACCCATCTCGATGACGCGGGACATGCACGCATGGTCGACGTCGCCGAGCGCGAGGTGACCACCCGGACAGCCACGGCCAGCGGACGCGTGACGACCTCCGCAGCCGCGCTGATCCGCGCCGGGGACGTGCCCAAGGGCGATGTCCTGGCCGTGGCCCGGATCGCCGGGATCATGGCCACGAAGCGCACCCCGGACCTGATCCCCCTGTGCCATCCGATCGCGGTGCACGGTGTGGACGTCGAGGTGAGCACGGCACCCGATGCCGACGAGGTCCTGATCCGGGCGACGGTGCGCACCGCGGACCGGACGGGCGTCGAGATGGAGGCCCTGACGGCCGTGGCTGTGGCCGGGCTTGCCGTGATCGACATGATCAAGGCCGTCGACCCGCACGCGGCGCTGCGCGACGTCCAGGTCGAGGCCAAGGACGGCGGCCGCAACGGGGCGTGGCGTCGATGAGCGCACCTGCGCTGCGTGCGGCGGTCATCACGTGCTCGGACTCCGTGTCTGCCGGGTCCGCTCAGGACACTTCCGGCCCACTGGCCGCCGAGCTGCTCGGCGAGCTGGGCCACAGCGTCGATCCCGTTGCGGTCGTCCCCGATGACGCCGTCGGCCATCCGTGCCGCCGTTCGGGCCGCCATCAGCGCCGGAGCGCGCGTGGTGGTGCTGACCGGCGGCACCGGCGTCGGGCCACGCGATGTCACCCCGGAGGCGCTGCGCACCGCGGGGCTGCGCGAGCTCCCGGGTCTCGGCGAGGCCATCCGCGCGGCCTCGCGCGCCCGTATCCCGGCGACGGACCTGTCACGAGCCCTGGGCGGGGTCATCGACGGGGCCGTGGTCCTGGCGCTGCCCGGCAGCCCCGGCGGGGTTCGCGACGGACTTGCGGCGGTGGGCGCGCTGCTGGAGCACGCGGCCGCTGTGGCCGGTGGCGCGGGCCACGCACCCCCCTCCCCCGTTCGCGTAGTCGATTCGGCCCAGTCTGTGGGCGGAATCGACTACGCAGACGAGGCGACTGCCGTGTCTGGCGAGCCCATCAGCCTTGCTGAGGTCGCTGACGAGGTCGCCCGGGCCGCGGCTGGGGCCGTGGTGACGTTCGCCGGGGTCGTCCGCGACCACGATGGCGGGCGGACCGTGTCGGCGCTGCACTACGAGGGGCACCCGGACGCCGGGCGCATCCTGGCTGAGGTGATCGAGGAGGCCCGCCACCGCCCCGGCGTCCTGGCAGCCGCAGCGCGGCACCGGGTCGGCGACCTGGCCATCGGTGAGCTCGCGTTCGTAGCTGCGATCAGTGCCGCACACCGCGGGGAGGCCTTCGAGGCGTGTGCGTGGCTGGTCGACGAGGCCAAGGCCCGAGTGCCCATCTGGAAGCACCAGCACTTCGCCGACGGCTCCGACGAGTGGGTGAACAGCCCATGACGCAGGAGGTCGGCACCCCCATGCCCGCCCGACTCGTGGACCGGTTCGGCCGCGAGCACCGGGACCTGCGGGTGTCGCTGACCGACCGGTGCAACCTGCGCTGCACGTACTGCATGCCCGCCGAGGGGCTGGAGTGGCTGCCCTCGGCCGACCAGCTCACCGTCGAGGAGATCACGCGGGTCGTGCGGGTCGCCACGCAGCTCGGGATCACCGAGGTCCGGCTCACCGGCGGCGAGCCGCTGATCCGGCCCGACGTCGTGGACATCGTCGCCCGGATCACCGCGCTGCCCCTGGCACCGGACATGTCGGTGACCACCAACGGCCTCCGGCTGGCGGCCCTGGCCGGACCACTCGCGGACGCTGGGCTGGCTCGCGTCAACATCTCCTGCGACACGCTGAGCCCCGAGACCTTCGCGAAGCTCACACTGCGCGACCGCCTCGATGACGTCCTGGCCGGGATCGCGGCGGCGCGGGCCGCGGGGCTGGCGCCGATCAAGGTGAACACCGTCCTGATGCGCGGCGTGAACGACCACGAGGCCGCCCCCCTGCTGCGCTGGGCCCTCTCCGAGGGGCTGTCGCCTGCGGTTCATCGAGCAGATGCCGCTGGACCCCCAGCACGGCTGGAACCGGGCCATGATGGTGACCCGGTCCGAGATCCTGGATCAGCTGCAGCGGGCCGGCTTCCAGCTCAGCGCCGTTCCCGGTCGTGGCTCGGCACCGGCCGAGGAGTTCCTGGTGGACGGCGGCCCCGCCCGGGTGGGCATCGTCGGCTCGGTGACCAATCCGTTCTGTGACGCCTGCGACCGGGTCCGACTGACTGCCGATGGGCACTGGCGCTCCTGCCTGTTCGCCCACCAGGAGGCTGACCTGCGCACGCTGCTGCGGGACGGGGCCGACGACGAGGCCCTGACCGCCACGATGATCGGCGAGATCGCGGCGAAGAAGCGCGGCCACGGCATCGACGACCCCGCGTTCCTGCAGCCGACCCGGCCGATGTCGGCGATCGGTGGCTGAGCGGATGACCAGCCCGACAGTCACGTTCCGGATGTACGCGGCAGCGCGTGCGGCCGCCGGCACGTCGCAGGCCAGCGCGCCGCCCGGACCGACGGTCGACGTCCTGACTGACCTGGCTGCCGGGCTGCCGCCCCGGTTCGCCGACGTCCTGGCCCTCAGCTCCCTGATGTCCGACGGGATCCGGCTCGACCCCACGTCCTCGGCCCTGCTGCCCGCGGGAGCCACGGTCGAGGTCCTGCCGCCGTTCGCCGGGGGTTGAGATGACCAGCACGGCCGCGACGACGCAGACCGTCGGGGGCCCGGAGCGCCCCCGCGCCACGTCCTGGTGGCACGAGGCCTCCGGCGCCGTCGCGGACCTCGGCGTCCTGATCCCGATCGCGATCGCCCTGATCGTGAGCAACGGGTTGTCGACCACGGCCGTGCTGCTCCCGGCCGGGGTGCTGTACCTGGTCGTTGCCCGGACCTACCGCGCGCCCGTGGCGGTCCAGCCGTTGAAGGCCTTCGGCGCGGTGGCCATCGCCGTGGGCGCCGGGACCGACGTCATCGCCGCTGGATCGCTGCTCATGGGATTGGTCTTCCTGGTGCTCGGCACGACCGGGCTCCTCGACCGGCTCGGCACAGCGTTCCCACGATCGGTCATCCGCGGTGTTCAGCTGGCGGTCGGCCTCACGTTCGTCCGGATCGCGTGGGGTCTGGTCGCCCACCCCCCGTCGACGTTCACGAGCCAGTGGTCGGTGGCGGCCACGGGCCTGGTCTGCGTGCTGGTCACGATCGCCCTGCTCCGGTGGCGACGTTCGTCGGCGCTGGTCGCGGTACTGATCGGGCTGGCCCTGGCCGCAGGTGCCACGTGGCTGGCTGGGGATGCCACGATCGCCCTCGGCCCCACCCCGATCGCGCTGCCGTCCATCTCGATGGCCGACCTGATGCTGGCCGCGACCGTGCTCGTCCTCCCTCAGGTGCCCCTGACCCTGACCAACTCCTGCCTGGCCCCGGCCGATGCCGCGCGCCGGTACTTCCCCGACGCAGGCCGCGCGGATCACGCCCAGCCGACTGGCCCGGACCCTCGGTGGGGCCAACGTCGTGGTTGCCGCCATCGGTGGGATGCCGATGTGCCACGGCGCGGGCGGGATGAGTGCGCACCACGCCTTCGGGGCCCGCACGTGGCGGGCACCCGCGCTCATCGGTGCGGTCCTGGTCGGCGTGGCTGTCCTCCTCGGACAGGACCTCACGATGATCCTCCGCTCCTTCCCCCTGGCGATCCTCGCCGCGCTGCTGCTGGTGGCGGGAGTCACCCACATCCGACTGCTCAACGACGTGCGCGGATCCCTCGACTGGTCCATCGCACTGGGCGTCGGGGCGCTCGGGGCGTCCGGGCACCTGCTCCTGGCAGTGCTCGGCGGGCTGGCTGTGGCACTGACGGCCGCGGCGCTGCAGCGGCGTTCGACGAGCCGTCAGCCCGCGCGGTAGGCCTCCCGCAGCCCGACGCGGCCGCCGGTCCGCAGGGCGGCGCCGCGGTAGACGCGGGAGCCGAACCAGACGAGCAGCGCGATGAAGGCCAGGGACCCGACCAGCGCCACAGCCACCTCCCACCAGAGGGCGTTGCCGGTCACGATGCGGAACGGCATGAGCAGCGGCGACCAGATCGGGACCATCGACATCGGGGCCAGCAGCGGGCTCGGCGCCCCAGTCAGCGACGCGGCCGCGATCGCGTACGCCGGGAGCAGCAGGACCGACGGGACGTAGGTCAGGGACTGCAGGTCCTCCAGGCGCGACACCGTGGCCCCCATCGTGGCGAAGACGAAGCTGTACATCGCGTACCCGATGACGAACCACAGGGCCATCCAGGCCAACGATGAGAAGCCGAGCCGGAACAGGTCCAGGGCCGCGGACCCGTCGCCGAACGCCCACAGCCCGAAGGCGTACGTCAGGCCGAGCAGGATCAGCTGCACAAGGCCCAGGCCGCCGACCCCGAGCACCTTGCCGACGAGCATCGACGTGGTCGACACCTTCGCCAGGACGAGCTCGGCCACACGGGTCTGCTTCTCCTCGACCACAGCCGACCCGACGAACTGCCCGAACGCCATCACGAGGATGAACAGGATGACGATGCTGAAGAACGCCGCCACGCCGCGTGCGACAGCAAGGTCATCGACGGGGGCGGCGCTTCCCAGGTCCTCGGTCACGATCACGACCGGCCGGATCACGGAGTCCAACGCCTGCTCGGTGAGCCCCAGCTGCGAGGCCACCTGGACCCGGGCCGCGGCTGTGGCGGCTCCGCGCAGGACCGCATCCAACGCTGCGGGTGGCGATCCGAGCGCCAGGATGGTGTCGCCGTCAACCAGCGCGGCATTGACGCTGCCGGAGGACACCGCAGCGCGCGCCTCGGCCACTGATGCGCTGTCGAGGACCACCACGTTCACGTCCAGCGATGCCGCGATCCGCTCGACCTCTCCGGCCAGGCCGGGCGGGGACGTCCCCGCCAGGGTGACCGACGATGAGGGGACCGGACGACCCGCCAGCGACACGGCGAACATGCCGGCCAGGATCAGGACCATCGATCCGACCAGGACGCCGATGAACACCCGGCTCCGCCCGCGTTCGACGAATTCCCGCCGCGAGATCAACGTCACGCCACTAGCCACGGCTGACCCCGCCCCCTGGACCGCTGTCGCTCGCGCTGCCCGCGGGTCGGGCAGACATCGGCAGGGGCACCCGGCCGACATCGGAGCCCTCGACCGGCGCCACAGCCTCGTGGAAGAGGTCGGCCAGGGACGGCGCCTCGTAGCGGAAGGAGGTTACCGGGCCCACGGCAGACGCGGCAGCCAGCAGCTCCTCTGCCGTGACGGTCTCGGGGACCAGCACGTGGGCGCGCTCGCCCTCGACCCGGACAGTGCCGACCCCGTCCGGAACCCAGGGCGCACCTGAGACCGACACCTCGACGCGCCGGTATCCGGCCCGCGTCCGGATGCTCGCCAGGTCCCCGGCCGCGACGGTCCGTCCGCCGTTGATGATTGCGACGTCGACGCACAGGTCCTCTACGAGCTCCAGCTGGTGGGACGAGAAGAGGATGGTGGCGCCGCGGGCCGCAGCCTCGCGCAGGACGGTTCCATCTCGCTGACGCCGACCGGGTCCAAGCCCGAGAACGGCTCGTCGAGGACCAGGACCTGGGGCCCGTGCGCCAGTGCGGCCGCGGGTGCCACGCTGCTGGTTGCCGTGTGACAACGTCTCGAGGTTGTCCCCGCCCGTTCCGCCCAGGCCCAACTGGTCCAGCCAGCCCATGGCAGCGTCACGCGCGTCCCGCCGGCCCATTCCAGCCAGCCGCCCGAAGTGCACCAGCTGGGTGATCACCGCCATCTTGGGGTAGAGGCCGCGCTCTTCGGGCATGTACCCGAACCGGCGCCGGTCGTCGGTCGAGACGGATACGGCCGTCGAGTTCGACTGTTCCACCGTCGGACGCGAGCACCCCCAGCGTGATTTCCCGCATCGTCGTGGTCTTGCCCGCTCCGTTTCCGCCGACGAAGCCCAGGATCCGCCCCGGCGTGACCCGCAGGCTCAACCCCTGCAGCACGACGAGGTCGCCGAAGGACTTCTCCAGCCCCTGCACCTGGGCGAGCTCCTGCGCAGCCACGGGCCAAGTCTGGCACCGCATGCCCATCGAGCCTGCGGGCACAACCCAGTGCACCCACACGGCTCATGTGCGCTGCGCCGCAGCGATGGAACCTGCGCTCGCGCTACCCTGCCCTCGTCCGGGCCGTGCACCATGCGCCAGGAGGCTCCGTGTCCTACGCCGACTCACTGCTGGCCAACAACGAGCGATTCGTCTATGAGACGCGCAAGCACTGGATCGCCCCCCTGCTGTCGACCGTCACCGGAACGCTGCTCACGGTCGGCGGGATCGCCGCCATGTTCGGTCGTCTGTTCGCCGACGCGCCCTGGCTGAAGAACCTGTTCCTGTACGGCGGCCTGATCGCGCTGCTCCTGGGCGTGGCCCTGCTGATCAACGCCTTCGTCAAGTGGTGGTCGGAGCACTACTTCGTGACGAACCAGAAGGTGCTGAAGGTCAGCGGCATCCTGCGCAAGTCGGCCGAGGGGTCGGCCCTGGACGATCAACGACATCACCCTCCAACAGAGCCTGCTGGGTCGGTGGCTGGGCTACGGGACGCTGAAGGTGCTCACGGCCGCCGATGAGTCGAACCTCACCTACACCGCGATGCGCGAGCCGATGGAGTTCCGCAAGGCGATCCTGGACGAGAAGCAGACCTTCGAACAGCAGGACGCCCGGGCGATCGCCGACGCCGTCGGACCAGCCGGCGCCCCCCGGTGCCCCGCCGAGCAGGCCTCCTCCAGTGAGATCGCCGACGCGATCGAGCGTCTCGCGCAGTTGCGCGACAGCGGGGCGATCACCCCTGAGGACTACGAGGCGAAGAAGACGGGAGCTTCTCGGCCGGATGTAGCTCACACCGCCCCTTCGGCCGGGCAGTGCGGCGCGTGCGCGCCTAGGGCGACAGCCGCCGGGCCCATGAGGCGCCGTCATCGAGCCCACCCGGCGAGATCCGTCGGTACTCGATCCGGTCATGCAGCCTGGAGAACCGGCCGACCCAGAACTCGATCGCGTCAGGGACCAGGACGTAGCCACCCCAGTTGTCGGGCATCGGGATCGGCTCGTCGGTCCCGAAGTGCTGCGCGGTGAGCCCGGCCGCCCTCTTCGTCGAGCTGTGTGCGAGTCACCTCCTGGCTCTGCTGGCTGGCCCAGGCCCCCAACTGGGCGCCGCGCGGCCGGGGCGCGAAGTACTGCTCGGACTCAGCGCGGGGCAGCCGGTGGGCCTCCCCGCGCACCGCCACCTGACGGTGCATGCCGTGCCACGGGAACAGCAGTGCCGCCCTGCCGCTCTCGTCGAGATCCCGGCCCTTGCGCGAGCCGTGGTTGGTGAAGAAGCAGAACCCCCGGGCATCAACGACCTTCACGAGCATCATGCGCACGGAGGCGTGCCCGCAGACCGTCGACCGTGGCAAGGGTGGCGGCGTTGGGTTCAGGCGGCCCCGCGAGCACGGCGTCGGAGAGCCACGCCTGGAAGAGGCCCAAGGGGGCCTCCGGGACGCTGTCCACCTCGAAACCCTGGATCGGGGCACGCAGGTACTCGATCCGCTGGACAGGGACTTGCTCGACCATGGCTCCAGTATCGACCCGACGAGCCACGTCGGGTGTGGTCCGAGGCGGGGGGCGCGGCCACACGCAGGCCCATCATCGGGGAGAATGGCCGATGTCCACGTCCCCGCATGCGCGCAGGAGTGCTCCATGACCGACTTCGTACCCGGTCTCGAGGGTAGTCGTCGCGCTTCCAAACGGAGATCGCCGAACCCGACAAGGAAGGTGGTTGGTCTGCGATACCGGGGCGTCGATCGAAGACCTCGTGGGCCACGTCCTCGGCAACGTCTGGGTCTCGCTGGTCGACGTGCCTTCAACCGGTCCGCCTGCTGCTGAGCCCTTCCGCATCCCGCGGACCGCGACATCCGGGTCGACGTGCAGTTCCTGCACCTCGCCATCTCGCCCGCCGTCTGGGCGAAATCGTCCTCGACATCGATGAGGCATACTGCGCGGGACGACCTGGGCGCGGCGGCGATGGCGCTGTCGACGTGGCCGAGTCCGCGCGGCCAGGGACGGCCGATGGTCCTGTACAGCGAGATCGACAAGGCGGAATCCGTGGCGCAGCGGTTCATGATCCGCTGGCGGGGCGAGTCCTACCCGGCGCGACGCCCAGGCCGTCGACGCTACTGGGACTTCGGCCGCGAGCACGGCCGGAACGCCTCGACCTTCAGACCGCCGGGGTGATCGTCTGACGGGCGCGGATGCTGCCGCGGGCCGCTGCGTGGTCGGCGCGATGTCGAGCCGCTGTACGGCGGGGCGCCGTCCCGGGAGCTGGCATGATCGAGGAGATCGAGTGGACTGGTGACGTGGGGGCGATGCCAAGAAGGCGCGCTGGACAGGGGCGCAGTGGTCGCATGGGCTTCGGTCGACCGCGTGTACCGCGCGGAGGAAACCGTGGCGCGGGTGCTGCGGCGTACGGCGCGGGAGCTGGGCGGCGCTGTGCCACGAGGTGGCTGAAGGCGATGGAGAAGGCTGGCCGGAGGAGCTGCGTGCCGCCGCCTGGACCGGGTGCTGGCGACGGACGTCGGTAGTTCTGGGGGGCGATGGTGCTGGACTCGTGGTAGGTCCGGCGACATGTTCACCTCGACGTCCACGTGCGCCACCCTGGCCGCCTGGTCCGGACACCTCGAGCAGAAGCGCACGGCCGCGCCGGGCCGCCTCGGCCCGGTACCAGGTCCAGGCCACGCGCCACCCCGAGGACGTCACAGGCTGGCAGGACTGGATGCTCAACCCGTACGACGGTGCCCTGCCGCCACTTGCCCAGCGGCTGCACTACCCGGGATACCCGGACCGGATCTGATCCCTGCGCACCCGGCCGGGTGCGCAGCGCGCCCCCCACGACACCCACCACACCAGCCCACGAAGGACACCACGGTGAGCACCACCCCTGACCCGACGACCATCACGATCCCCGCCGGAGGCTTCTTCGCGCTGCCCGACGGCTACGAGGTGCTGCTGGGCAACGGCGGGTCGACAGCGTTCTGGGACGCCGCCACCTTCGGCCTGATCAACGACCGCGCCCAGTTCCTGACGTTCGGGGAGTTCGGCTCCAAGTTCGCCAAGGCCGCCCGGACCGCCCCGCACCTCGGCGAGCCGACCGTGATCACCTCGGACCCGGGAAGCGCCCCGGTGTTCAGCGCCGAGCCCGGCATCGACCTGTACGCCAGCCCGCACAACGAGACGTCGACCGGCGTGGCCATCACCCCGACCCGCGTACGTGGCGCCGACGAGGGCGCCCTCATGGCATTCGATGCCACGTCGGCCGCCGGCGGCCTGGCCGTGGACCCGACCCAGTTCGACGCCTACTACTTCGCCCCACAGAAGTGCTTCGCCTCCGACGGCGGGCTGTGGTTCGCGCTGGTCAGCCCGGCAGCGATCGAGCGGATCGAGGCGATCGCCGCCTCGGGCCGCTGGGTGCCGGCGTTCCTCGACCTCAAGATCGCCCTGGACAACTCCCGGCTGGACCAGACTTACAACACCCCCGCCCTGGCCACGATCCTGATGATGGCTGAGCAGACCGACTGGTTCAACGAGCAGGGCGGCATGGCGTGGACCACCGCGCGCACGGCGCAGTCCGCGGGGAACCTCTACGGCTGGGCCGAGGCATCGTCCTACGCGACCCCCTACGTCAACGATCCGGCACTGCGCAGCAACGTGGTCGGCACGATCGACTTCGACGACTCGATCGACGCCTCGGCCGTGGCCAAGGTCCTTCGCGCCAACGGCGTCGTGGACACCGAGCCGTATCGCAAGCTGGGCCGCAACCAGCTCCGGATCGCGATGTTCCCGTCAGTGTCCCCCGACGACGTCGCGGCCCTGACTCGGTGCATCGATCACGTGGTGTCCGAGCGGCCTGAGTTCAGGACCAGGCCGAGGCGACCTGCTTGGTGTAGCCGCGCCCCAGCACCTTGCTCAGGACGAGGAGGACAGGCCCCGGCATGACCGAGCGCAGGGAGGGCAGCTCATCGGCCGTCGCACCGTCCTGGATCCACGCGAAGAACCATCCGGCGTGGTGGGCGGGACCAGGCGCAGCTTCTTCTCAACGTCCTTCCACTGGGGCGACTTCATGTAGGGCGCCATGAGCGGTTCGAGCTCATTCTCCTCGTGATCCAGGTGCTGGTCGACGACAGTCGCCGCGTTCGCCACCACGTCTGCGGCCCGGGCGGCGCCGGCACCCGATGCAGCCGAGCACGCGCGCCGATCGCGGTAGCCGACTCACTCAGCGCGTTGGCCAGGGCCTCGTGCTCGGACTCCATCGCGGCCAGCAGCTCAGGGTCGATCCCGACGGATTCCAGCCACGGCCACACGTAGGTGTCCTCACCCTCGTGGTGACGCGTGAGCTGGTCGGACAGGTTGTCCCAGGTCCGCTGGATCTGATCTGCCCGGTCGCGATCTCCATCAGGCATCACACGCAGGCCCCCCTCGATGCGGGTGAGGTCGCGACGCACCGCGTGGTGGATGAGGCGGTTCATGGTCATGTGTTCGTCCATCCGCGCAGCCTAGCGAGCCTGGATGCGCCGGAACAGGGTCAGCGCCGGGCCCGGCGGCGCCGGCGCCTCGACCGGCTCACCAGCACGAGGGCGACCAGACCGGCCAGCACGAGGGCGCCGATGCGCACGTAGGGGTAGATGTCGAAGCCCGCGACGCGCGGGAGCCTCCCGGCGATCCCGCCGTCGGTACCCAACGCGGTCCCCGGGATGTCGACCTGGATCAGCTGCCCCGTGCGCTCGGAGGCCACGATCAGGCCCTGTCCGTCAGCGGTCCACGTGACGGCCTCACCCTGGGGCTGCAGCGGCAGGCCGAAGCGCGCCTCCGCCTCCCCGGGGGGCCTGCCGCTGAACACCTCGGCCGAGAGGTAGTCCCGCACGACATAGCGCTTGCCGTTGGGGGCCATGGCCGCATCGGTGACCTGGGACCGCGCGTCCCCGACGCGCTTGGCCCGCATCGGTGTCTGCGCCGGACTCATCGGGCTGGGCAGCTTGTAGAGCCCGCCCACGCCGTCCTCCTTGCTGATCACCCAGAGCCGTTCCTTCTTCGGGTCGGCGATCAGCGCCTCGGCATCGCGGGCACCGTCCGGGTAGGTGAAACGGTAGGTCGTGACTGGCACCCGGGCATCCGCGAGCTCGGCCGGCTCGATCACCTTGTGGATGCGGACATATGGCCACGCCTCCTGGTTGTCCCCGATGTCGGCCACCCAGATCACGTCGTTGCCCTGCGCGTCACGGCCCACGGCCAGGGCCTCGTGGTCGCGGGCAGGGGTGTCCAGCAGGGTCAGCTCGGCCCGGATGGAGCAGTCCGTGGTGTCCAGCGCGTACAGGTACGGACCGCCGCCGGAGTCGTTGGTCACCCAGAGGGTGTCGTCATGCTTGCGGGAGAGCGCGATACCACTGACCTCGCCGAGCTCGACGGAGTCGAAGGTGCACAGCACCTCATCCTCGACACCCAGAACCGCAGGGACACTGACTGGGACACCGGTCGAGTGTGGTGCTGGCCCGGCGAGGAGGGCCCCGGCCAGACCCAGGGACCCCGCGCCGATCCACGCACGTGCGAGCACCCGCCGCATGGTCAAGCGGTCGGTCCCGCGACATCCCGATCCCGGACCGCGGGGTCTGCGGGACCGCCGGCAGGTCCGGCGGACGGGGCGTCGGACGGTGTGTGGGCTGAGGGGGTGTGGCCTGACGGGGTGTCGGCGGCGCTGGCGGACGCCTGCTCGCGGGCTCGGCGGTTGGCGGCGCGCTTGGCGAAGATCGCCCACTCCACGAAGCCGATCAGCACGCCCGCAAGACAGCTGAGCAGCCACCACTCGGTCCCCTGGTCGGCGAGGTCCGCACGCCGGAGGAGCAGCACGACCCCGACCAGCGCCCACAGGGTCAGGCCGACCCAGAGGGCTCCGATCCCGTCATCGGGGACCGGCTCCAACTCAAGCGGCTCGGACCCGGACATGAGCACAACCCTAACCCGGTTCGGGTCGCAGCAGGATCAGCGCAGTGCGGCCAGAACCGTGATCGTGACCAGCCCCACCAGCACAGCCAGGGTGAGGATTCGTCGGGCCCGAGGGTCCATCGCTCAGGTCCGCGGCTGGTCCGGGGCGACCTCGGAGTGGGCACCACAGCCGAAGGTGAGCGCCACCACCCGGCCATCCGCCGGAGACATCCCGTTCGCGCAGAGGCCGAAGGCCGAACCGGTCGGCCCGCCGATCGGCAGCAGGAACCCGCAGGTGCTGCACGGCGCGGGCGCCGAGCGAGCCATCGGCGTCCTGGGTCCGGTGTCCCCCTCAAGCCAGCGAGTGGTCGCGTCGTCGCGGCCCTCCGGCGAGAGCACGCGGCGCCTTCCGATGCCCAGCTCCCACCCCCTCGGCCGCAAGCCGGGCTCGTCGGAGGCAGCCGCCAGGTCGTCCAGGCCCGACCAACCGGGGGACAGCCGCGGATCGTCGTCGGAGGTGGGCAGCACATCGCCCACCCCGAGGTCGCCGGGCTCGAGTCGCTGGCTCCACGGGACCCACTCCGGGGCGACCAGTGCATCGGACCCGGGCAGCATCGCGATCTCATCAACGGTCGCGGTCCGGGCTCGGGGGGCGCGGGCGACCGTCACGGCCCACTCCCACCCCCGATAGCCGGGCGCCCGGGACTCGAAGCGGTGGGTCACCACGCGCTCGGCCTCCGCGACCACGGACAGGTGCTCTCCCACGTGGTCAGCCGGCACCAGTTCCAGGATCGCCGCGTGGGCCATCTCGACGGCATCACGGCACACGGCATCCATCGGCGCCGATCGGCGCGGACGCGTGGTCACGCTCTCGGTCATGGGTCTTCCCGGGTTGCCCTGTCCGACCAACGGCCGGGTGGGGCGGATCGCCACCACGCAGATAGGCTACCCCCATGAAGTCGCCGCGCCGTTCCCTGGCGATCGCCCTCGTCGCCCTGTCCCCCCTCATCCTGGCCGGCTGTGAGAAGCCCTACCCCGGTGTCACGGTGTGGTCGGGCACTTCCAGCCAGCATGAGCCGGCGCTCTGCTGGCAGCCCGAAGAGGTCGGCGGGCTCACGCCCAACGAGTGCGCCGCGGACGTCGTGGAGACCGCCGGATCCGGGCAGGGCATCGCCATCATCGAGGTCTCCCCCGGTGACACCGTCGGCATCTCGGTCGACCCGGTCGTGGCCGAGGCCGGGTGGTCGGCACAGATCGCCGGCCAGTCGCTGGCCACGGGGATCACCGACACCTACTACCGCTTCACGTTCCCGGAGCAGGTCGCCACCGAAGGGACCGGGTTCACGCTGCAGGTGATCGCCGCAGCCCAGCCCAACGGCGCCCGCGGCTACTGGTTCTTCCAGCTCGTCCCGCGCTGAGCGCAGCCCCAGCGATTGGGGGCCCGGAGCACGTCGGGCGTAGTCTGGTCATTTCACGATCCACCCACCAGGAGTTCACAGTGCCCACCGGCAAGGTCAAGTGGTACGACACGGAGAAGGGCTTCGGCTTCCTCACCTCCGACGAGGGCGACGACGTGTTCGTCCACGGCAACTCGCTGCCCGCCGGCGTGACCAGCCTCAAGGGCGGGACGCGCGTCGAGTTCGGCGTCGTCGACGGCAAGAAGGGCAAGACCGCGCTCTCCCTGCACGTCCTCGAGCCCACCGCCTCGGTGGCGAAGGCCAAGCGCAAGCCCGCCGAGGAGATGTCGATCATCGTCGAGACCCTCATCAAGCTGCTCGATGACGTCGGCAACGACCTGCGCAAGGGCCGCTACCCCGCTGATACCAAGGGTTCCAAGGTCGCCACGGTCCTGCGTGCGGTGGCCGACGACCTCGATGCCTGAGCAGGCCCCGGGCCCCGGCGACAGACTGCTGCGGGCCGGGGTGGCAGTGACGGGCCTCGGGATGGCGCTGACGCTGGTCGCCATGCTTCCCCTGGTCACTGATCTCGAGCTGCCCAGCGCGTTCTGGTGGCTGTCCATGCTCACGGGCGTCGGACTGGGCATGATCATCGTCGGCCTGGCCCGCAACGGCCGCTCGTCGCTCCCGGTCCCAGACGGCCGCCAGAGCGACGCTGGACTGATCGGGGCGGCCATGCGCAGCCTTGCCGACGACCTGCGATCGCGCTCCGACGAGCAGCTCTCCGCCCTGCTGTCGGCACGTCCGGATCTCCTGCACCCGGTTCCCGCCGACGTGGCCGCGCTGGCCCAGCAGGCGGGATCTCCCGGGAGTGTGGCGGCCTGCCTGCGCGGCTACGACCAGCTCGCCCTGCATGTCGTCCTCGCGACGGCGCTCGGCCCGGACCCCGTTCGGCCGGCCACGCTCACGCGCGAGGTGGCGGCCCACGTCCCGGGCGCGGGTGCCGCTGCCCGCGTCCGGGGGATCATCACGATGATGCGCTCCCACGCGCTGCTGTGGGGCGACCGATCCCTGCACCTGGTCGGGCCAGCACGCGACCTCATGGTGCCGGCCGACCGGGGGCCCCGACTGGCCGCCCTCGACCCCGTGGTCGCGGGGTACACGCGCGATCCCGAGTCGTTGCACGCGGCACTGCGCTCGGCTCCGTCCGGCGTGCCTGCTGCGCTCGAGCGGCTCCTGGCCGGACCCGTGATCGGCACCGTGGCCGACGCCCGCCGGGTGCCAGACCCAGAGCGCAGCCCGGTGGACTGGATGCTCGCGCACCACATCCTTGTGCCGCTGGGCGCCGACCGTGCGGTGCTGCCCGCCGAGGTGGTGGCGATCCTGCGCGGTGTCGATGACGGGGATCCGGCACGCTCGGTCCTCAGCCTGGCCGAGCCTGCACCTCGACGCCCAGCCCCCGACCCCGCGCGGGTGGATCCCGGTGCCGTCGGCGCCGTCCTCGACGTCCTGCATCGCACCGCGGAGCTCGGACGCGGGTGGGCGGTGACACCTCCCTCCCGGCTGCGCACCGGCGGCATCGCGGCCCGCGACCTCACCCGGACGGCTCGAGCCATGGGCGCAGCGAGGAGGCCGCAGCCCTCGTGATCGAGGTCGCCTCAGCGGCCGGACTCGTGGCTGCGGACTCCCGCGACCAGGTGAGCATCCTGCCCACGACCACCTTCGACGCGTGGACGTCCCTGCCGCCCAGCGAGCAGGCGGCCTCTCTGCTCACCGCGTGGCTGGCCATGCCGCGTGGGGTCGCCGGACCGGGCCAGCGCCCACTCGCCCCGGAACTGGCCGCGCCCGCGCTGCCCGACCTGCGCCGCGACGTCCTGCGTGTCCTGTCCGGCGCACCCGGGTCATGGACCGACGACGAGGTCGTTGCCGCCGTCGACTGGTGGGCACCGCGCCGCCACGACGCCACTCGCGCCGATCGGGTCCGCACCATCCTGGGGCAGTGCCGGGAGCTGGGACTCGTCGTGGACGGCACCCCGACCAGCGCCGGGCGGGCTCTGCTGGAGCTCGACCGTCCGGTCGCCGATGCGCTCGCCGAGTCCCTGCCCGAGCAGGTCGACACGGTGATCCTGCAGGGCGATCTCACCGCCATCGTCCCCGGTCTGCCGACCCCGGCGCTGGCCGAGTTGCTGCGCACGATGGCTGAGGCCGAGTCCACCGGCGCAGCCAGCACGTACCGCTTCTCCACGGACAGCATCCGGCGCGCCTTGGACAGCGGGTGGACCGCAGGCGAGCTGCGCGCCGAACTGGGCCGTCGCGGATCGGTCCCGCAGCCGTTGGCCTACCTCATCGACGATGTCGCACGTCGCCACGCGGTGCTGCGCATCGGGTCCGCCGCGACGTTCCTGCGCTGCGACGACCCTGTCGTCCTGGCCGGGATCCTGGCTGACCCGGGCGCCACTGCCCTGGGCCTGTTCGCGCTGTCGGACACGGTGCTGGCCTCCGATCAACCACCTGAGCACGTGCTCGACCAGTTGCGCCAGCTCGGACATGCGCTGCTGCCGGAGCAGGGCCGCGGTCCTGCCGTCGAGGGACCCCGGCGTGCCCGTGGCCGGATCCAGCCCGACGAGGCGGGGGTCGCGGTCGTCACCCCGGCGCTCGCGGCGGCGGCTGTTCGGGCCATTCGCGCCAACGACCGGGACGAGGGCCCCACGGCCGGTCCCACTGGGCGGCGTGCGGCGGGCGAGGTGGATCGTTCAGCGGGCGCGGCCGCGAGCGGCGGCGACACCACCCAGCATCCGATCCCCACGATGCGCCCCCGTCGAGATCGCGGCCCTGCTGCGTGCCGCGATCGCCTCGGAGACCTCGGTGTGGATCGGCTACGCCGACCCCGCAGGCGTCGCGGGCGATCGCCGCGTCGAGCCGCTGCGCCTCACCGGCGGCTACCTCACGGCCCTGGACGCACGCTCACAGTCCATCACGACCTTCGCCCTGGCCCGCATCACAGGCGCCCAACCCGGGTAGCCCCAAGCCCCCGCCCAAGCCCCGCCCCCACCCCAGCGCCCCAGCGACCCCCGCGCCCACGCCCAGGCTCACGCCCCAAGCCCACGCCCCAGCCCCCAGGGCCCCAGGCCAGCCACGCCC
Source organism: uncultured Actinomycetes bacterium (assembly GCA_963697345.1). Taxonomy (GTDB): domain Bacteria; phylum Actinomycetota; class Actinomycetes; order S36-B12; family CAIYMF01; genus Prado023. The sequence goes on from CAVONS010000022.1 coordinate 56,693, forward strand.
CGGCCCCGCGCGCCCCAGCCCCGCCCCGGGGGATTTGCGGCAGGTTCAGGACGGAATCGCGCCTCAAACCTGCCGCAAACCGCCCAGGCGCCCGAAACCTGCCACAAATCGCCGCCGTGAACCCGGCGCACGCGGGCGGGGCGGCGTGGGGGCTCAGTCGGCCATGCCTTCAGGACGTCGTCGGCGTCGACGATGCGGTACGCGTAGCCCTGCTCGGCGAGGAAGCGCTGGCGGTGCGCGGCGAAGTCCGCGTCGACGGTGTCGCGAGTCACCACGGTGTAGAACCGCGCGCCCCGACCGTCGGACTTGGGCCGGAGGATGCGGCCCAGCCGCTGCGCCTCCTCCTGGCGTGACCCGAAGGAACCCGACACCTGGATCGCGACGGACGCCTCGGGCAGGTCGAGGCTGAAGTTGGCCACCTTGGAGACCACCAGACGTGGAGATCTCCCCGGCGCGGAACAGGTCGAAGAGCTCCTGGCGCTCCTTCACCGGCATCTCACCGGTGATCACCGGCACGCCGAGCATCTCGGCGAGATCGTGCGAGCTGGTCGAGGTACTGGCCGATCACCAGCACCTGGTCGTCCGGATGCCGGGCGACGAGCGTGGACACGATCCCGCGCTTCTCCTGCGCGGTGGCGGCCAGCCGATAGCGCTCCTCCGGCTCGGCCATGGCGTAGGCCATCCGCTGGGCGTCGGGCAGCGTGACGCGCACCTCGACGCAGTCGGCCGGGGCGATCCAGCCCTGTGCCTCGATCTCCCGCCAGGGCACGTCGTAGCGCTTGGGCCCGATGAGGGAGAAGACGTCGCCCTCGCGGCCGTCCTCGCGCACCAGCGTGGCCGTCAGGCCGAGCCGCCGGCGGGCCTGGATGTCGGCCGTGAACCGGAAGATGGGCGCGGGCAGCAGGTGCACCTCGTCGTAGATGATCAGGCCCCAGTCGCGGGCATCGAACAGGTCGAGATGCGCGTAGGTGCCCTTCCGCTTGGTCGTCATCACCTGGTAGGTCGCGATCGTGACCGGCCGGACCTCCTTGCGGGCCCCGGAGTACTCGCCGATCTCGTCCTCGGTCAGGTTCGTGCGCTTGAGCAGCTCGTCGCGCCACTGCCGCGCGGAGACCGTGTTGGTCACCAGGATCAGCGTCGTTGCCTTGGCCAGGTCCATGGCCGCGGCACCCACGAGGGTCTTGCCCGCCCCGCACGGCAGCACGACCACACCGGAGCCGCCATGCCAGAATCCCTCGGCGGCCTGGCGCTGGTAGTCGCGCAACTCCCAGGTGTCCTCGACCAGGTCGATCTGGTGGGCCTCGCCGTCCACGTACCCGGCGAGATCCTCGGCCGGCCAGCCCAGACGGAGCAGCACCTGCTTGAGCGCCCCGCGTTCGCTGGGGTGGACCGCAACCGTGTCCTCGTCGAGCCGGGCCCCAACCATCGGGGCCACCTTGCGACTGCGCAGCACCTCCGCAAGCACGGCGCGGTCGGTCGACTCCAGCACGAGGCCGTGCACCGGGTGCTTGAGCAGGCGGAGCCGACCGTAGCGATCCATCGTCTCGGCCACGTCGACGAGCAGGGCGTGCGGCACGGGGAACCGGGAGTAGCGGATGAGGGAATCGACCACCCCCTCGGCGTCATGGCCAGCAGCGCGCGCGTTCCACAGCCCGAGCGGCGTGATGCGGTAGGTGTGGATGTGCTCCGGGGCCCGCTCGAGCTCGGCGAACACCGCGATGTCGCGGCGAGCATCCGCCGCAGCCTCGTGGTCGACCTCGAGCAGGAGGGTCTTGTCACTCTGGACGATCAGGGGGCCATCGGTCATCCGATGATTGTCCCCCACATCAGGGGCTCGGGCTGCAGGGCTACTCAGCCAGCGCTGAGCGCAGGTTCTCCGGTAGGTCGTCGTTGCCCAGGCTGGTGGCGGACTCGTCATCCACGTAGTGCATGGCCAACTCCTCGGCCGCCAGATCCTCCAGGTCATGGGAGTCATGGGCGATCAGCTCAGGGGTCTCGTCTGCACGCACCCCCTCGTCGTCGCCGACCAGGTGACCCACGCGTGCCTCATCCGGGTGGCCGAAGGTCGCCTCCGGGCCGTCGGTGCCGAGCTCCTCAGAGACGTGGTGGTGGTAGGCCTCCACCAGATCCGCGGCAGGGTCGTCCCTCTTCAACAGGCCCGGCGATCGCTCGTACTCGGTCATCGCCTCGCTCCTTCCGCGCAACAGGGTCGCAACGGGCCGACCCGGTGGATGTGTCCTGATCGACAGCCTAGATCAGGCGGTTGGGGCATGACAGGGCCAGACGGCGTGAACCTCGTGTCGCGTGCGCCAGGCGGTTTCGACGACCGCAGCGCTCACTTGCACTCGCGGGGGTGGAGTGCCAGAATCGCCTTAGCACTCGGAGGGGTCGAGTGACAACCCGGTCACCCGGGACCACACGCCCCACCGGGTCACCGACAGGTCGGCGCACCTGAGGTCCCCAGGCAGTGGGAGATGTGATCCCGCTCCTGAGAACCGTCCGTCGCGGGCAGGCGCACCGGCATTCCGGCACGACGTGCGAAGGAACCACACACATATGGCGAAGATCATCTCTTTTGACGAGGAAGCCCGCAGGGCCCTCGAGCGTGGCATGAACACTCTGGCTGATGCGGTCAAGGTGACCCTCGGGCCGCGAGGGCGCAACGTCGTCCTCGAGAAGAAGTGGGGCGCTCCCACCATCACCAACGACGGTGTCTCGATCGCCAAGGAGATCGAGCTCGACGAGCCCTTCGAGAAGATCGGCGCCGAGCTGGTCAAGGAAGTTGCCAAGAAGACCGACGACGTGGCCGGCGACGGCACGACGACGGCCACCGTCCTGGCCCAGGCGCTGGTCCGCGAGGGCCTGCGCAACGTGGCAGCGGGAGCCAACCCGATGGCCCTCAAGCGGGGCATCGAGAAGGCTGTCGAGGAGATCGTCACCCAGCTGCTCGAGATGGCCAAGGAGGTTGAGACCACCGAGGAGATCGCCTCCACGGCCTCCATCTCCGCTGCCGACGAGCAGATCGGCAAGGTCATCGCCGAGGCGATGGACAAGGTCGGCAAGGAGGGCGTGATCACGGTCGAGGAGTCCAACACCTTCGGCCTGGAGCTCGAGCTCACTGAAGGCATGCGCTTCGACAAGGGCTACATCTCGGGCTACTTCGTGACCGACCCCGAGCGCATGGAGGCCGTCTACGAGGACGCCTACATCCTCATCGCCAACTCGAAGATCTCCGCGGTCAAGGACCTGCTGCCGATCCTCGAGAAGGTCATGCAGTCCGGCAAGCCGCTGGTCATCATCTCCGAGGACGTCGACGGTGAGGCCCTGTCCACGCTGGTCGTGAACAAGATCCGTGGCACGTTCCGCTCGGTGGCCGTCAAGGCCCCCGGCTTCGGCGACCGCCGCAAGGCCATGCTGCAGGACATCGCGATCCTGACCGGTGGCCAGGTCATCTCCGAGGAGGTCGGGCTCAAGCTCGAGAGCACCTCGGTGGACCTGCTGGGCACTGCCCGCAAGATCGTCATCACCAAGGACGAGACGACCATCGTTGACGGCGGCGGCGACGCGGACCAGATCGCGGGTCGCGTCTCGCAGATCCGTGCCGAGATCGACAAGTCGGACTCCGACTACGACCGCGAGAAGCTGCAGGAGCGCCTGGCCAAGCTGGCCGGCGGCGTTGCAGTCATCAAGGCCGGGGCGGCGACCGAGGTCGAGCTCAAGGAGCGCAAGCACCGCATCGAGGATGCCGTGCGCAACGCGAAGGCCGCAGTGGAGGAGGGCATCATCGCCGGTGGCGGTGTGGCGCTGATCCACGCGACCGACCTGGCGTTCCTGAAGCTGGAGCTCGAGGGCGACGAGGCCACGGGCGCCAACATCGTCAAGGTGGCCGTCGAGGCCCCCTTGAAGCAGATCGCGATCAACGCCGGCCTCGAGGGTGGCGTTGTTGTGGAGAAGGTGCGCCACCTCGAGCCGGGCTGGGGCCTCAACGCCGCAACGGGCGAGTACGTCGACCTGCTCAAGGCCGGCATCATCGACCCGGCCAAGGTCACGCGCTCTGCCCTGCAGAACGCGGCGTCCATCGCGGCGCTGTTCCTGACCACCGAGGCAGTCATCGCCGAGAAGCCCGAGCCCAAGGGCTCGGCGCCGGCCATGCCCGATGGCGGGGGCATGGACTTCTGAGCGAGGAGTGAGGGAGGGGTCGGTCCCACAGGACAGGCACCCGCCGAGCACCACAGCGAACGGAGAGGGCGGTCCCACCAGGGGCCGCCCTCTCCGCGTACCCACCCCGAAGCATCGATGTGGGGCAGGTTCCGGGCGCCAGAACGCAAGTTGCGGCAGGTACCGGGCGGATTTCGACCCGAGACCTGCCGCAACTTGCTGCGCGCCTGGAGTGCCTAGAAGAGCGGGTCCTCTTCTAGCTGGTAGGTCGAGCTGCCGAAGGCGAGCACCAGGTAGCCGATGCCCGTGAGGAATATCAGCACCAGGGCCATGCCGACGCCCTTGCCGAACGCCTTGGCCAGGTCGAGCATCAGTGCGATCCAGACGAAGAAGTTGACGATCGGGATCAGCAGCAGGAGGAACCACCACCACGGCCTGTGCACGATCTTGAGCAGGCCGAAGAGGTTGACGAAGGGGATGATCGCGACCCAGCCCTTCTGCCCGGCCTTCACGTACATCTGCCACCCGGCGACCAGCAGCAGGATGGTCCAGAAGAACCAGATGATCACGAAGCCTGTGGAGAACAAGCCGCCTGAGTCGTCCATGTCGAACTCCTTGTGTCGATGTCCGTGGACATAGGCGGCACATCCGGCCGGCCGGTCAAGAACCTAGCCAAAGCATCTACCCGCGGCAGGGATCTCGGTCCGTCAGGGAACGGGGCGTGTCGTCTGCCGGCGCGGGCTGACCCACTCCACGAACACGTTCGCCGCGCCCCCACGCCGCCCGCAGGGGTCGCTCTCGATAGCCCCCCTCAGCCAGCCCGGCCCGCTGCTCGAACACGTTCCCGGACGCGACGTCGCCCGTCCGCAGCCACGACCATCCTGCGGCCACCCCGTACACGACCGGCATGAGGACTCCCCCACACCATGCGTACTGGGTGGCATGCCGGTCCTCGTGGTCCAGCAGTCGCCGAGGCACAGAACCCACAGGATCCGTCCCCGACCCGGGAAGGGGTGCCCGAAGCAGCACAACGCTGCCCAGCGTGAATGCCCGCGCCCGCGGGAAGGGCGGCCGGTAGCCATGGGCGAGCCAGAGCCCTGCGCGGGATCGTCTCGGCTGCCCCGCTGCGCTGCGCGCAAGGAGGAGCCCAGCGGGGGTCGACAGGTTCATCCAGTTGACCACGGTGCGCACCCTGTGTCGTCTGCGCATCAGCCGCCCTGGGTCGTGACCCGTTCCAGCACCACGACGGCTCCTCACTGGTCTACGCATGCGGCGGTTAGAGTAGCGCTGCACATCGCAGGGTCGCCCGGCACGACGGGATACACCGTCCTCCACGCCCAGGCCGGCCGACCAGACCAGAGGAGTGATCCGTGACGATCGACGCGGCGCTGGACTTCGGTCCAGCCACACACCTGACCTGCCGCGCCTGCGGTGAGCGCTACCCCCTGGGTGCCGCCTACGCGTGCATGGAGTGCTTCGGCCCGCTGGAGGTCGGCTACGAGATCGTGGCGCCGAGCCGCGAGGACATCGCCGCCGGCCCGCCGAGCATCTGGCGCTACCGCGCGCTGCTGCCGGTGCCGGGCAACATCGCCGAGCTGCCCGGGCTGCACCCGGGCTTCACGAAGCTGGTCCGTGCCGACAACCTGGCGCGCGAGCTGGGCATGCGCCGGCTGTGGGTCAAGGACGACACCGGCAACCCGACCCACTCCTTCAAGGACCGCGTCGTCGCCGTCGCCCTTGCCGCCGCCCGACAGCTGGGCCTGAACACGTTGTCCTGCGCGTCGACGGGCAACCTGGCCAACGCGGTGGCCGCCGCTGCGACGCGGGCCGGGATGGGCCACGTGGTGGTGATCCCGGCCAACCTCGAGGCCGGCAAGGTGATCACGACCGCGGTGTACGGCGGAACGCTGATCGCCGTCGAGGGCAACTACGACGACGTGAACCGGCTCTGCTCGGAACTGGTCGGCGACCCGTTGACCAGCGACTGGGGCTTCGTCAACGTCAACCTGCGCCCCTACTACGCCGAGGGTTCGAAGTCACTGGGCTATGAGGTGGCAGAGCAGCTGGGCTGGCGGTTGCCGCAGCAGGTGGTCATCCCGGTCGCCTCGGGTTCGCTGCTGACGAAGGTGGACAAGGCCTTCCGCGAGCTGGGCGACCTGGGCCTCATCGAGCCGACCCCTTACCGCGTCTTCGGCGCGCAGGCCACCGGCTGCTCGCCTGTCGCCCAGGCGTTCCGCGCTGGGATCGACGTGATCCGACCCGTCAAGCCCAACACCATCGCCAAGTCCCTGGCCATCGGGAATCCTGCGGACGGCCCCTACGCCCTCGACGTGGCCCGCAGGACCGGCGGGGCGATCGCGGACGTGTCCGACGAGGAGATCGTGGCCGGGATCCGCCTGCTGGCCCAGACCGAGGGCATCTTCGCCGAGACCGCCGGTGGGGTCACCGTGGCAACCCTGCGCCAGCTGCTGGCCTCAGGCCAGCTCGATCCAGAGGCGGAGACCGTCGTCTACAACACTGGCGATGGCTTGAAGACGCTCGATGCTGTGGCCCCGCAGGTCGGTCCGACGGCTACCATTGCCCCAAGCATCGACGAGTTCCGCGCCGCCCTCGGCGGCTGAGAAGTCGGCGATCGGCCCCAGCCCACCGTGCCACCAGGAGTCCCGATGACCATCTCCGTCCGTATCCCGACCATCCTGCGCAGCTACACCGATGGTGTGGCCGAGGTCAGCGTCGAGCCCGCCGCGCCCACGCTGTCGGCGACCATCACGGCCCTCGAGGACTCCTACCCCGGGCTGTCCGCGCGCGTCCTCGACGATCAGGGCGCCCTTCGTCGCTTCGTCAACGTCTACGTCAACGATGAGGACGTCCGCTTCGAGGGGGGCCTGGAGGCTGCGACCCCCGATGGCGCGCAGGTCTCGATCATCCCGGCAGTCGCCGGCGGCTGATCAGCCCTGGGCCGTGGCCCAACCCAGCGTTACAGCTCGATGCCCAGGCGGCGAGCGGACCGGGCGCGCTGACGGGTGGAGCGCATCCGCCGCAAGCGCTTGACGAGCATCGGATCGGCCTTGAGCGCCGACGGATCGTCGATCAACGTGTTGAGCATCTGGTAGTAGCGCGTCGTCGAGCACTCGAACAACTCGCGGATCGCCTGTTCCTTGGCCCCCGCGTAGCGCCACCACTGGCGTTCGAACTCGAGGATCCGCAGGTCGCGGTCGCTGAGGCCGGAATCCTCGCCCTGGGGCAGCGATGCTGCCCTTGCGACGTCGATGCCAGACTCCATGACCTAGGCCTCCCTGCCCCCTGCATGCCCTCCGGTTGACCCCCGGGCAGCTCCTGCTCAACTGGCTCGAGTGTAGGCGAGGCCCCTGACAACGACCGAAACGTCGAGTTGGGCGTGTCGGGGCACGGGCCTCGCGGAGCCGGACTGGCCGGACTGGCCGGGCTGGCCCGACGGGCCGGGCTGGCCGGGCGCGGCTCAACTCACGATCGGGAACGTGGTGGCCATGGCCAGGGCCAGCGGGATCGACTGGGCGGCACCGGCCGCCAGTGGATCGCGGGCCCATCCCGAGAGCACGGCCAGCATCAGCAGGATCGGGACCACCAGCGGGACAGTGAGCGAGAGGAAGCCCGGCGCGCCGAGCAGCGCGATGCCGGCCAGCAGGGAGACGACGATGATCAAGCGGCTCCCCAGGAGCAGAGCCGCCCGGCGCCAGCCCCGGGATCCCTGCACGACCCGGGACTCGGCCCAGAACCAGGCTCCCAGCACCACCAGGAGGATCCCCAGGACCCACCAGCGTGGGCCGACAAGGACATAGGACGCCCAGCTCAGCCGCGCTGGAAGCGCCATGGCGAGCCCGACCACCACCCCTGCCGCCGCACCCCAGCCGAGGCCGCGCAGATGCCCGACGGTGGCGGAGCGCCGCCGCGCCACGAGGATCAGGCCCACGGCCCCCACGGCGAACCACCCGAGCAGGTAGCCGGTGACCGCAACAGGGACCCGATCAGTCAGGCCCTGCAGGGCCGCCGCCCCGAGCCCCGCGACCACAGCCGACGCCGCCAGGACCGCATACCCGCGGGCGAGGCCGACCGGCGCGGCCGGATCGATTGCGGATCCGGCCGCGTCCGCCCTGGCCAGCAGCGGGCGGGCCGCGACGACACCCCCGACGAGCACGAGCAGGACCCCGAGCAGACGCCCGTCGCCACGCGGCGCTGGGCCGCCTGACCCCGTCGCGAGCCAGGCGGCGACCTCGTCGAACGTCTGCTGCCGGTAGATCACCGAGATGTGCTCGGCGCCCGCGATCTCCACCGCACGCCGCGCCGTGCCCACGTCAGGGTCGCCCAGGGTCTGCCCGGGTATCGCGCCCGGGTAGCCGCGATGCAACCCGGTCAGCGCGGCCTCGACGAACCGGGTGGACTCCGCCGACCCCCACAGCAGGAGCAGGTTGGCGGGCAGTGCGGGATCCTCAGGCAGGTCCTCGGCGCTCGGGAGGCTGATCGCGACCGTGGCCAGCGCCGGGTTGTCCACCGCCCACGAGGTCACCGCTCCGGCGCCCATCGAGTGCCCGATGACCGCGACTGGGCCGGACCCACCGAGGCCGATGGCGTACCGGACGGCATCACCGACAGCCGGGTCCAGGGCGCCGTCGGCCAGTGGGCGCACGTTGCGTCCGTGGCCGGGGAGGTCCGGGGTGACCACCACGAAGCCGGCTCGAGCCAGGGCAGAGGCCATCGGATCCATCATCGCCGAGCTCCCGGAGAAGCCGTGGGCCAGCACGACCACCGGGCCACCGTCCTGCCCGGATGCGCTGACCACCCGGATCGGGGTGTCCCCAGCCACTGCGTTGCTGCGCTGCACGTCGCTGCTGGCGGTGAGCAACAGCCCGATTCCGGTCGCCAGAAGGATGCCGGCCACCAGCCACCAGGCCGCTGCCCGCCTGCCGGTCATGCCACCTGGAACCGCGCGGCACCGTACGCGGCCGGATCGATCCCGAGCGCCGCCATGTCCGCGTCCAGTGGTTCGCCCAGGGCTGCGGCGGCCGCCAGCCGCCCGACAGCCGGTGCCGTCATGATGCCGAAGCCGCCGAGCCCCACGACCCATACGAAGCCTGGGGCATCCGGGGCCTGCCCCACCACGGGGATCTGGTCGGCGGCGAATGTGCGCTGGCCGGCCCACGCCGTCCGCACATGGCGAAGCCCCAGCGTTGTGGCGGCATTGATGCGGTCGATGGCCAGCGCGACGTCCTCCTCCAGGGGGCGGGTATCCCGGGGTTCCTCCAGGGTCTCGTCAGCCAGGGAGCACAGCAGCCCGTCCCCCTCCGGCTTGAAGTACCACCCACCGTCCAGGTCGTGGACCAGCGGCCAGTCGCGCGCGTCCAGCCCTGCGGGCAGCGAGACGGTGAATGCCGTGCGCCGCAGCGGCGCCAGTCCCACGGGCGCGACTCCCGCCAGGCGGGCGAGCTCATCACCCCACGCCCCGGCCGCATTCACCACGACGCGAGCGGCAAGGACCGTCGTGGGCGTGCGCACGATCCAGCCATCGCCGGTACCGTCCAGCCCGACGACGGGTTCCCCGGTCCGCACCTGTCCGGCTCCCTGTCGCAGCCCGCGCACGAACCCCTGGTGCAGGGCCATCACGTCGATGTCCATGGAATCGGGCTCCAGGACCGCCGCCCCGATGCACTCCGGGCGAAGCACCGGGCACCGCGCGACTGCCCCGGCCGCGTCGAGCAGGCGAATCGAGGGCACCAGTGCTGCCCCCCTGGCCGCATGCTCCCGGGCGCGGTCGGCCGAGTCCGGCCCGCCCACCTCCAGCATGGGTCGCGGGGACAACAGGGAGGCCTCCATCGAGGCCCTCGGGTGGGTCCTCGAAGAACGGGCGGCTGGCCAGCGCCAACCGGCGCACCTCCTCGGCACCGTAGTTCTCCAGGTACTGAGCAGCCGAGCGCCCGGTCGTGTGGTGGGCCAGCACCGGCTCCCGGTCGAGCAGCACCACGCTCGCCCCGGCCGTGGCCACGAAGTGGGCGGTGGCAACACCTGCGATTCCACCGCCGACCACCACCACGTCCACGTGCTCGGTCGGGGTACGCACAGTCGGCTCAGCCACGGTCGACAGGCTAGGGGGCAATGGCCCGTGAAGTGGCGCCACCCCCACGAGCCCCGTGCTCCATCGGCCACGCGAGCCCGCCACCCCGCGGCCTGCGGGGCCGATGGAGCAGGATGGTCATGTGGACCCCGCCTTTCTCGACCGCGTCCGTGACCAGCTCACCCAGATCGCCGACCAGGGCCTGACCAAGCGCGAGCGGGTGATCACCTCGGCGCAGGGCCCGTGGGTGCAGGCAGACGGTCGATCGGTGATCAACCTGTGCGCGAACAACTATCTCGGGTTGGCCAACCACCCAGAGGTGGTCGCCGCCGCCCAGGAGGGCCTGCGGACCCACGGCTTCGGCCTGTCCAGCGTGCGGTTCATCTGCGGGACCCAGGACATCCACATCGAGCTCGAGGCCCAGATCAGCTCATTCCTGGGAACCGAGGCGACCCAGCTGTACTCCAGCTGCTTCGACGCCAACGGCGGGGTCTTCGAACCACTTCTCGAAGCCGACGACGCGATCATCTCCGACGCCCTGAACCACGCCTCGATCATCGATGGGGTCCGGCTGTGCAAGGCGCGCCGCTTCCGCTACGCCAACAACGACATGGCCGACCTCGAACGCCAGCTGATCGCCGCACGCGACGGCGGAGCGCGCTTCGTGCTCATCGTCACTGACGGGGTGTTCAGCATGGACGGCCACCTCGCTGACCTCCCGACGATCTGCGACCTGGCCGACCAGTACTCGGCGATGGTCATGGTCGACGACAGCCACGCCGTCGGGTTCATCGGCGAGCACGGCAGGGGGACGCCGGAGCACCACGGCGTGATGGACCGCGTCGACATCCTCACCGGCACGCTGGGCAAGGCCCTGGGCGGGGCCAGCGGTGGGTACGTGTCGTCCCGTGCCGAGGTCATCGACCTGCTGCGGCAGCGCTCCCGACCGTACCTGTTCTCCAACTCCGTGTCACCGGCCGTCGTGGCAGCCAGCATGCGCGTGCTCGAGCTGCTCGCCGACGGCGACGACCTGCGTCAGCAGCTGCGGGCCAACGCTGCCCACTTCCGAGCGGGGATGACCGCCCTGGGGTTCGACCTGGTGGCCGGGGAGCACCCGATCATCCCGGTCATGCTCGGCGATGCCCGCCTGGCCGCGGAGCTCGCTGCGGGGCTGCTCACCGAGGGGGTCTACGTCACCGCCTTCTCCTTCCCGGTGGTCCCTCGTGGCCAGGCCCGGATCCGGACCCAGATGTCGGCGGCCCACACGACGCGGGACCTCGACATGGCCATCGATGCCTTCGCGCGGGTCGGGCGTGAGATGGGGGTCATCCGATGACGCCGGCGATCCCCGCCACGATGCGGGCCCTGGTCAAGGAACGGCCCGAGGTCGGCCTGTGGATGGCCGAGGTGCCGGTCCCGGACATCGGGCCCAACGACGTGCTGATCCGGATCACGAAGTCCTCCATCTGCGGCACCGACGTGCACATCTGGAACTGGGACCACTGGAGCCAGCAGCGGATCACCCTCGGCATGCACGTGGGCCACGAGTACGTCGGAACGATCGCCGCGCTGGGGTCAGCGGTCACCGGCTACGCGGTGGGCGAGCGAGTCACCGGCGAGGGGCACATCGTGTGTGGGCACTGCCGGCACTGCCGGGCGGGCCAGCGGCACCTGTGCTCCCAGTCCGTGGGCGTCGGCGTGGACCGCCCCGGCGCGTTCGCCGAGTACCTTGCCCTGCCGGCCGGCAACCTGTTCCGGGTCCCCGCGGCGGTGCCCGACGAGATCGCCACCATCTTCGACCCGTTCGGCAATGCGACCCACACCGCGCTGAGCTTCGACATGGTCGGCGAGGACGTGCTGATCACCGGGGCTGGTCCGATCGGCGCGATGGCCGTGGCGATCGCCAGCCACGTCGGGGTGCGCAACGTGATCGTCACCGACGTGAACCCCTACCGCCTGGAGCTCGCACGCGGGATGGGCGCAACCCGTGCCGTGGATGTCTCCCGGGAGGACCTCCGTGCGGTGATGGCCGAGCAGGGCATGGCCGAGGGCTTCGACGTGGGCCTGGAGATGAGCGGCAACCCGCTCGCGTTCCGCACGATGCTCGACACGATGGCCCACGGTGGCCGGATCGCGATGCTCGGGATCTTCCCCGACGAGGTCGCCATCAACTGGGAGCACGTCATCTTCAAGGGGCTGCGGATCAAGGGGATCTACGGCCGGGAGATGTTCGAGACCTGGTACAAGATGGCCTCCCTGCTCCAGGCGGGCCTGGACCTCTCCCCGCTCATCACGCACCGGTTCGGCATCGACGACTTCGCCGAGGCGTTCGCGGTCACCGCGAGCGGCAACTCGGGCAAGGTGATCCTCGACTGGGGGCCCAGCGATGTGCTCCTGAGCCGGGGGCGCCACAGGCGACCGCGCGGCGCCCGGGTGGGCAACCTGCTCGGCGCCGGGGGCGCGGACCTACGAGGCGACCGTGGATCGCCTGCTCGGTGGCCTGTACCGGAAGTTCGCCAAGGACCTGGGAACCAGCTTGGACCGGCGCGCAGCGCTGCACATCATCGACGTCGGCGCCGGACCCGGGAGTCTGGCCACGGCCCTGGCCCACACGTTCGCGAACAGCCGGATCACGGCCGTCGACCTCGACCCCGCAATGGCCGCCCTGGCCGCAGCACGGGTGGACCGGGAGTCCCTGACCGGCCGGGTGCGCGTCACGCTCGGAGACGTGGGTGCGCTGCCCCTGCCGGAGGAGTCGGTTGACGTGGTCACCAGTTCGTTCTCCGTGCACCACTGGCCGGACGCCACCGCCGGCTTCGCGGAAGTTCATCGGGTGCTGCGGCCAGGCGGCCGGGCGATCATCTACGACCTCCCGGACTGGTGGGGCCGGTTCGAGACCCACGCACCTGCGCTGATCGAGGGAGCGCGATCTGGCGGCTTCACCTCGATCGAATCAGGCACGGTCCGCTGGCCCGGGCCGCTCGGGGTCGTCCAGCGCATCGACGCCACACGCTGAGCGGCGGCCGGGGCCGCTGGGCCGCAGGACCTAGGCGAGGGGCCCGCGCCGGTCGATCAGGTCGTCAAGGATCTCGTCGCGGTACCGGGTGACCAGCGAGATGTGACCGTGCCCCGGCGCCACCTGCGCAGTCGCGGCAGGCAGGTGGTCGACCAGCCAGCGGCCATGGGCGAAGGGGACCATGAGGTCGAGGTCGCCCTGCCACACCGTGACCGGGACGTGAACGTCCTCGACCGCAAACCCCCAATCAGCGACGAAGGCAAGGTCGTCGTCGATCCAGCCGTCGAAGCCGTGCTCGAGCGCGCGCCGTGTCTCGTCGGCCATCTGCTCTGCGTAGCCAGCGGCGAGGACATCCTTGTCGATCTGTGGGACCAGTCCACCGAACGCCTCGGCGATCTCATCGCTGGTGACATACCGGAAGCCCGCGCCGTTCTCGTCCATCCACGCGCGAACGACCGCTTCACCTGCGAGCGCAGCCCCGAACTCCTCGACGTTCTCCGGGCCCATACCAGCCAGGAAGTCGAGGTCTGGCGGGCCGTACGGGCCGACCCCTGCCAGGGTGGCAGCGGCCAGGCACCGGTCGGCGAGCAGGGCCGCGCACGCCAGGGCGTGCGGGCCCCCGCCCGACCAGCCAGCGGTGATGAACCGGCCGAGTCCGAGATGGTCGAGCACATCTGCGGTATCAGCGGCAGCGCGGGCGACGCGGCGGCCCACCAGCCTCGTCGAGGTCGCGTAGCCGGGGCGGCTGACGCAGATCAGGCGCAGCCCCCTGGCCGCGCAGGCGTCATGCCAGTCGGCGAACGTCGTGGAGTCCGAGGGCGTGCCGTGGTGCATGACGAGCGGGAATCCCTGCGGATCGCCGCCGAGGAAGACATCGACCGTGCGGCCGTCAGGCAGTGCGAGGGCATTGCTGGTTGGGGACACCGGTCGACTCTAGCCGCCCCGACGCGTGCCCCAACGACCGAGCCGGGCCGGGACCCTGTTCAGGCCACCGACGCGATGAGCTC
>CAVONS010000023.1:0-22553 GCA_963697345.1 uncultured Actinomycetes bacterium
AAGGGTACGCACCCCGGGCGCAACGACCAAAGCGCCACCCGGTGCACCTACAGCAGGTCGGCCAGGGCCGCCCGGTAGTCAGCCGGATCACGCGGCTCACCGGGGCCGTTGATGAGCGCCCAGCGCACGACGCCCTCACGATCGATCACGAAGGTCGCCCGCGTGGCCTTGCCACCCGCATCGGGCAGGAACACCCCGTACTCCTGGGCGACGGCACCGTGCGGCCAGAAGTCGCTGAGCAGGTCGAAGCCCAGCCCTTCCTGCTCGGCGAACACACGAAGGGCGTACTTGGTGTCCACCGAGATCCCCAGCAGGACCGTGTCGTCGTCGAAGTCGCCGCGGCGGTCACGCAGGTCGCACAGCTCCGAGGTGCACAGTGGCGAGAAGGCGAACGGGTAGAAGACCAGGACGACCTTCCGACCGCGGAAGTCCGACAGCGTGACCTTCTCGCCAGCCTGGCTGACCAGGGTGAAGTCGGGGGCAACTTGCCCCACAGTGACCGACATCTCACATCCTCCTGAAGCAACGCGGGAACTCCGAGGCGCCAATCCTGCCGGGATCGGGGCAGGATTGGCCAATGGTCGACCAACACCCGCTTCCCACCGGACTTGCACCGGATGCCCACGAGCACGGCCTCGCCTCGGGCGACCGGGCCGCTCTGGCCGCCGACATCGATCGCGCCTGGGAGCTGTTCGAGGAGATCGCGGCGGAGGTGGATCCGGATGCTCCCTCGCGCAAGGAGGGCTGGACGGCTCGCGAGCTGATCGCCCGACTGGGTGACTGGGAGTTCGCCCGCCAGTTGGAGGACCTCGTGGCCGAGGCCCACGACGGGGACGCCGACTACTTCGACGCCGATGCCCACGACGAGCAGATCCGGGTCGCGACAGAGGGGCTCGCCTACGAGGAGATCCAGGAGAGCCTGTCCCTGGCCCGGGCGAAGATCGCAGCGTGGCTGGCCTCCGATGAGTCGGACACGTGGGGACTGGTGCACACCTCGTCGCCCATCGGGCCGCTACCCCTGCTGACGGTCCTCAACGCCATGACCTACCAGATGAGCATCGCCGCGCTGGATGTCGAGATGTGCGGCGCGACCGTGCCTGACGAGCTGCTCCGTGTGGGCCTGCTGGCACTGATCGACACCACAGGAGCCCTGGCCGGACGCACCCATGTCACCGGGTCGTTCCTGGCTGTCACGCCCGAGGGGACCGTCGGTGTCGGTGCCCGGGGTGGGCATTGGCGCACGCGCCCACTCGATGAGGACCCCCACATGGGACCCGCCGTGGTGGCAACGCCGCGGATCCTCATCGATGCGACCAGTGGCCGGGGCAACGTCGGGCATCTGTACCGCACAGGCGCACTTCACGTCCGCGACATCGGCGGGATGGTGCGACTCGCGCCCGTGCTCGAGGGCATCCCGGGGATCCCACCGATGGGCGCGATCGGGCGAGCCATGACCGTCGTCGACGCGGTCGGCGGGCTGTTCGGACGCCTGCGTCGCTGAGCCACGCTCCACGCACACTTGCGCGCACATGGCACCGCTGTGACTACCGGGATACCAGCCTGACTGCCTGCCACTGGCTCAACGTCACCGACGTGGTGCGGCGCATCCCCGACGTCGACGCTGCATCTGCGATGTCGGCCGGTTCCAGGGCGCCGGTGCGACCGAACTTCGGAGTCAGGAGCCACACGATGCCGGTGTCAGCCAAGGGCGTCTTGGCATCCACGAGCGCATCGGCGAGATCCCCGTCCTCCTCGCGCCACCACAACAGGACCACGTCGACGACACCGCCGAAGTCCTCGTCCACTGCTTGATCCCCAGTCGCGGCCACCACAGCGTCAGCAACAAGATCGTCGGTGTCGGTGTCGTACCCGATCTCCTGCACGGTCTGCCCTGCGATGATGCCCAGCCGCGTGGCCAACGCCGATGCCTCATCGGCGTCGTCGGCCGTTGCGCCCACCTGTCTCCCCTTCATCTCGTGCCCGAACCGCACCCACGTGCAGAACCTGTCGCCGCCAGTATGGTGCTGATCGGTGCCCAAAGCCCACCTCAACGCGCACGTGCCGCCGGGAAGCGGAATAGTTGCCCCCGCTGCACATCATCACCATCGGGAGGTTCTCCACGTGTCCGACTATGACCCGCTGATGCCTGGCGGCCTGCCCGACCAGTACGTCGACTCCGACCCCTCTGAGACCAACGAGTGGCTGGAATCCCTGGACGCCGTGGTCGACAACGCCGGGGATACGCGGGCCCGCTTCCTGATGCTGGAGCTCCTGCGCCGCTCGGCAGAGCGCAGCGTCGGAGTGCCCGCCCTGCGCAGCACGGACTACATCAACACGATCTCGCCCGAGAAGGAACCGCACTTCCCCGGCGACGAGACCATGGAGTACCAGATCCGGGCCATGACGCGATGGAACGCCGCCATGCTCGTGCACCGAGCACAGCGGCCGGGTGTCGGTGTCGGCGGGCACATCTCGTCCTACGCGTCCTCCGCGGCCATGTACGAGGTCGGCTTCAACCACTTCTTCCGCGGCCCAGACGCCCCCGGCGGCGGGGACCAGATCTTCTTCCAGGGCCACGCCTCGCCTGGTATCTACGCACGTGCGTTCATGGAGGGCCAGCTCTCCGAGGTCCAGCTCGACGGCTTCCGGCAGGAGCTGTCCCATCCGGGCGGGAGCCTTCCGAGCTACCCGCACCCGCGGCTCATGCCGGACTTCTGGCAGTTCCCGACGGTGTCGATGGGGCTGGGCCCGCTGCACGCCATCTTCCAGGCGCGCTTCAACCGCTACCTGCTCAACCGCGGCATCAAGGACACCAGCCAGCAGCGTGTCTGGGCGTTCCTGGGTGACGGTGAGACCGACGAGCCCGAGTCGCTGGGCAACATCAGCCTCGCGGCGCGCGAGGGACTGGACAACCTCACCTTCGTCATCAACTGCAACCTCCAGCGCCTCGACGGACCGGTGCGTGGCAACGGCAACATCATCCAGGAGCTGGAGTCGATGTTCCGCGGTGCCGGCTGGAACGTCATCAAGGTCATCTGGGGCCGCGGCTGGGACAAGCTGCTGTCCCGGGACACCGAGGGCGCGCTGGTTGCGCTGATGAACAACACGACCGACGGTGACTACCAGACCTACCGCGGCGAGGACGTCGCGTTCCTGCGCAAGAACTTCTTCGGCCGCGACCCCCGGGTGGCGGCGATGGTCGCTGACATCCCGGACAAGGAGCTGTGGGCGCTCAAGCGCGGCGGCATGGACTACCGCAAGCTCTACTCGGCGTACAAGACAGCGGAGAACCACACCGGCCAGCCGACGGTCATCCTGGCCAAGACGATCAAGGGCTGGTCGCTGGGCCAGCACTTCGAGAGCCGCAACGCCACGCACCAGATGAAGAAGCTGTCGCTGGAGGATCTGCGCACGTTCCGCGACCGCCTGAGCATCCCGATCCCGGACGACAAGCTGGACAAGTACCTGCCGCCCTACTACCACCCGGGCGCCGACAGCCCGCAGATCGAGTACATGATGGAGCGGCGCAAGGCGCTCGGTGGGTCGATGCCGCGCCGGGCGAACATGTCGCGTCCGCTGCCACAGCCGCCGGACAAGACCTTCGACATCGTGACCAAGGGCTCGCGCAACCAGGAGGTCGCCACGACGATGGCGTTCGTCCGGCTGCTCAAGGACCTCACCCGGGACCCGGAGATCGGCTACCGGATCGTGCCGATCATCCCCGACGAGGCCCGCACCTTCGGTGTCGACGCCCTCTTCCCGACCCTGAAGATCTACAACCCGAAGGGCCAGAACTACCTCTCGGTCGACCGCGAGCTGATGCTGTCCTACAAGGAGGCCACCAACGGCCAGATCCTGCACGAGGGGATCAACGAGGCGGGGTCTGTCGCCTCCTTCGCGGCGGTCGGATCGTCCTACTCCACGCACGACCAGCCGATGATCCCCGTCTACATCTTCTACTCGATGTTCGGGTTCCAGCGCACGGCCGACTCCTTCTGGCTGGCCGGTGACCAGATGGTCCGCGGCTTCGTGATGGGGGCCACCGCAGGTCGCACGACCCTCAACGGCGAGGGCCTGCAGCACGAGGACGGCCACAGCCACATCATCGCCATGACCAACCCCGCGGTCGTGGCCTACGACCCGGCCTACTCCTACGAGATCGGGCACATCGTCAAGGACGGCCTGCGCCGGATGTACGGCGAGGACTCCGAGAACGTCTTCTACTACATCACCATCTACAACGAGCCCTACGTCCAGCCACCGCAGCCCGAGGGCCTGGATGTCGAGGGCCTGCTGCGCGGGATGTACCGGCTCAAGCCCTCGGAGGCGGGCCACGAGCGCAAGGCCCAGATCCTGGCATCCGGCGTAGCGGTGCCTTGGGCGCTGAAGGCCCAGTCCCTGCTCGCCGAGGAGTGGGGCGTGGCTGCCGACATCTGGTCGGTGACCTCGTGGACCGAGCTGCGCAGGGACGGCCTTGCTGCCGAGTCACACAACCTGTTCGAGCCGACCGGCGAACCCCGTGTGGCCTACGTGACAACGCGGCTGGAGGGCCAGCCGGGACCGGTCGTGGCCGTCTCGGACTACATGCACGCCCTGCCCGACCTGATCCGCCAGTGGGTTCCCAGCGACTACGCCACCCTGGGCACCGACGGCTTCGGGATGTCCGACACGCGCGGCGCGCTGCGCAGGCACTTCCTGGTCGACGCGGAATCGATCGTGTGTCGCACGCTGCTGTCCCTGGCTGAACGGGGCGAGATCGGCCGCGAGGTCGTCCGGGAGGCCCTGGACAAGTACCGCCTGTGGGATCCCACTGCGGCTGATGCGGGCAGCACCGAGGGCGGTGGATGAGCGAGTCTGCGCCCTCCGTGCGCCGCGTCCTGGCCGACGCGGCGATGATGGACGTCCCCGAGGGCCTCGAAGCACGTCCCACCCTGCCCGGCGACGTCGAGGCGGTGACCGCGCTGATGCGTGCCGTGGACATCGCGGGCTGCGGACACACGACGTCCACTCTCGAGTGGACCGAGGCGGCCCTGTCCGACAGCGACACCGACTGGGGGTACGGCTCGGTCACGCTCTGGCGAGCCGGTGAGGCAGTGGGCACGCTGATCCTGGCCGATGGGCTGGTGACGGGCCAGGGCTGGTCGATGGAGATCTTCGCCCGGCCCGGGGATCCCAAGATCCATGCGATCAACGGGACACTCATCGATGCTGGCCTGCGCGAGGGACGCTACCGCTGGGACGCGCTCTACATGGATCCTGAGGCGCCCCTCCCGGTCGCACGCGCCCTGGCCTACGCCAATGACGGAGCCCTGCGCGCCGACCTGGAGAAGCGCGGCTTCGACGAGGCTCGCCGGTACCTGCGGATGAAGCGGGACCACTGGTCGGTCGAAGGGCTCACCGACCTCTCGGGGGGTTCCGCCACCGGGGGCGGGGCCGGGCCCGGTCCGCCCGCCCAGGGCTATCCCATCCGGGCGTTCCGCAACACCGACGAGGGCTGGCGGGCGATTCATGCGGTCACCTCCGCTGCCTTCGAGGACCACTTCGACATCGTCGCGGTGGAGTTCGACGAGTGGCGCAAGCACCTCGTCGGAGGCACTGCGGACCCGACGCAGTGGTTGGTCGCCGAGCATGACGGCCAGGTCGTGGGCGTCGTGATGGGCTCCAACCGCTACGCCAGCGAGGACTACGGCTACGTCGATTGCATCGGGGTGCTGCGCGACCACCGGGGCCAGGGGGTGGCCCGCGCGTTGCTGGAGGCCCGCATTGCCGACGACATCGAGCGCGGGTTCCTGGGAACGATCCTGCACGTCGACGCCACCAGCCAGACCGGCGCGACGCGTCTGTACGAGTCGATCGGCATGACCTCGGACAGCGAGTTCGTGGACTTCCACCGCGGCTTGTTCCGCTGACTCCGCGGTGACCGTCCGGCCCCGGACAGCGGTTGGCCCGGACGGGACGAGTCCCACCCGGGCCAACCGGCTCCTCCCCCGAGGTCTGTGCGCTACACCACCTGGTGCAGCCACCTCACCGACATGCCGTCGCCAGCACGCCGGAAGGGTTCGAGCTCGGCGTCCCATGCCGAACCCAGGATCATGTTGAGGCCCTGACGCAGATCACCCGGGTTGTCCCCCGAGGCCGCCAGGATCGCCCGGATCCGGTCCTCGTGGATCATGACGTCACCGTGCGGGCCCATCGTGGCGCGGAAGACCCCGAGCTCCGGGGTCACGGCGAACCGCTCACCCTCCGAGCCCTTCACCGGCTCCTCGGCCACCTCGTAGCGCACAGCCTTGAACTGGCGCAGCGCGGAGGTGATGCGTGCCGCGGTCCCCGGGGCTGCCTGCCACGAGATCTCGCCGCGAACCTGCCCGGGCAGCACGGGCTGGGGCAACCAGTCCAGTGTCACCCGAGACCCCAGGACGTCACCGATCGCCCACTCGAGATGCGGGCACAGCGCACGCTGAGTCGAGTGCACGAACAGAACGCCACGGGTCATCCCCTGGCGTTCGGCAACCATATGCACGGCCATGGCCGACCTCCGATCCCGGCGAGTTTCGCCTTCCCCAGCGTCCTCGCGATCGGATGATGACCATCCCTGAGGGGAGCATAATCACATTGTTGTCGTTTTGGCTAGGTGGGAAGCCCAACAGATTCCTGCCGACCTGCGGGCTGTGTCGCGGGGCCCTTGCCCCGGGACCCCACGTTCGACAGTCGTGGAGCAGTTGACCAGACTGACGGCATGGGCAACCCACATCACGAGCTGACCTCGGACCAGCATCGCGACCTCACGGAGCTGATGGCCCGGTGGCTCCCCGGGCGCCGCTGGTTCGCGGGCAAGGGACGCACGATCACCGAGATCCGGATCAGCGAGGTGGCCACCCTCCCCGGGCAGGTCGAGGTACTGAACGTCATCATCGGGGTCCACCTCGATGGCCATGAGTGGCAGACCTACCAGGTGCCGATGTCGCTGTACCCCGAGCCACACCCCGAGCTCACCCCCATCGGCCAGGTGGCGTCCGGTCAATGGGCCTATGACGCGCTCACGGACCCGAAGGCCATCGCCGCCCTGCTCAGCGTGGCCGAGGGCCAGGCACACGTCGATCCGGACCTGACCCATCAGCTGGACTCAACAAGCGGCGATCACCCGACCCCCACGCTGCAGGCGCTGGCAGAGGTCGACTCCCTGATCGCCCTGCCCGCACGACCCCTGGGCGTCGAGCAGAGCAACACCTCGGTGGTCCTCGGCGACGTGGCACTCGTGAAGTTCTTCCGACTCCTGGTCCCCGGGGTCAACCCCGACATCGAGGTCCACGCGGCACTGAGCGTGGCCAGGTGTCCCAACATCGGCCAGATCCTGGGATGGGTCAACGCCGGCTGGCGAAACCCCGAGGACGGGCTCTGGGTCACCGGCCACGTCGCCATGGTCCAGCAGTTGATCACTCCTCCGATCGAGGGTCGCGACCTGGCCCTTGAGCGGGTCCGGGCAGGGGCATCGTTCGCCGAGGAGGCGCGCGACCTCGGCCGAGCCACCGGTGTGGTGCACAGGGACCTGCGCCAGGTGCTGCCCACCCACATCCTCGACGAGCAGGAGGTCTCCGAGCTCGTCGACCGGCTGCACTGGCGCCTTGACCAGGCGGTGGCCGTGGTGGAGGACCTCGAGCCCCTCGCGCCAGCGCTGCACGACCGGATCAATGCGCTGCTCGGCCTGGGGCACCCGATCGAGGTCCAGCGCGTCCACGGTGACCTGCACCTTGCTCAGGTCATGCACGCCCACGACGGCTGGAAGCTGCTCGACTTCGAGGGCGAGCCCGGATCGAGCATGGCGGCCCGGATCGCCCCTGACCACGCGCTGCGTGATGTCGCCGGGATGCTGCGCTCCTTCGCCTACGCCGCCGCCCAGGCCGGGGCCGACCGCACACCGCGGGAGGTCGCGGCGTGGCTGCAGGAGTGCGACGACGCGTTCCTGGCCGGGTACGCCGAGGCTGGCATCGGTGAGGCCGGTGATCATGACGCGCACGCGGGCCTGGTCATCCTCACCGCGTACCTCGTGGACAAGGCCGCGTACGAGGCCGTCTACGAGCAGCGGAACCGACCGGACTGGCTGCCGATCCCGATGACCGCGCTGGTGGCTCTGGCGGACTGATCCAGACGACCCGGGGACGGCGTGTGGCGGGGTCGGACTGCCTAGACTCGACGACGTGTCCACTGCGCCCGCTGACCGCTCCCCCCAGTCGGATGGTTCCCCCTCCGGGTTGCCCGCTCGCGCACGGGTCGTGGTCATCGGTGGCGGGATCATCGGCACCTCGATCGCCTACCACCTGGCCGAGGCGGGCTGGACCGACACAGTGCTGCTGGAGCGCGACCAACTGACCTCGGGCACGACCTGGCACGCGGCTGGGCTGATGGTCACCTTCGGCTCCACGTCGCAGACCTCCACCGAGCTGCGCACCTACACCAAGGACCTGTACCAGCGGCTCGAGGCCGAGACCGGCCAGGCAACCGGCTTCCGCCCGATCGGGCTGATCGAGGTGGCCGCCGACCCGGGTCGCCTCGAGGAGTACCGGCGGGTCTCGGCGTTCAACCGGCACCTCGGGGTCGACGTGCACGAGATCAGCGCGCGAGAGGTCGGGGAGCTGTTCCCCCTGGCGCGCACCGAGGACATCCTCGCCGGCTTCTACACCCCGACCGATGGCCGGGTGAACCCCGTCGACGTGACCATGGCGCTGGCCCGGGGCGCGCGGATGCGTGGCGCCACGTTGGTGGAGCACACGCCGGTCGTGGACGTCCTGCTGCGCGACGGGGCTGTCGCCGGCGTACGCACCGAGCGGGGCGACATCGAGTGCGAGTACGTCGTCAACGCAGCAGGCATGTGGGCACGCCAGCTCGGTGAGCGCTCCGGGGTGAGCATCGCGCTGCAGGCCGCCGAGCACTACTACCTGATCACCGGGTCGATGCCCGACGTGGACCCCAACTGGCCGGTGCTCGAGGACCCGAGCAGCTTCACCTACATCCGGCCTGAGGGGGACGGCCTCATGGTCGGGCTCTTCGAGACCGTCTGTGCGCCCTGGCACGTGGACCGCATCCCCGACAACTTCTCGTTCGGCACCATCGCGCCGGACTGGGAGCGCATGGGTCCCTACGTCGAGGCCGCGATGAGCCGGGTGCCGGCCACACAGGATGCCGGGATCCGCACGTTCTTCTGCGGCCCGGAGTCGTTCACGCCCGACCTGCAGCCGGTGATCGGCGAGGCGCCCGAGGTGCGCAACTACTTCGTCGCGGCCGGGTTGAACTCGATCGGGATCCTGACCGGCGGGGGTTGGGGTCGGGCGATCGCCCACTGGATCACGACGGGGCGTCCCGACATCGACGTCACAGGGGTGAACATCGACCGCCTGCATCCCTACCAGGCGACCGCCAGCTACCGGGCGAGCCGAACGGTGGAGAGCCTCGGGATGGTCTACGAGTGCCACTACCCGGGGCGCTCGATGCGCACCGCCCGCGGGATCCGGCGCTCGCCACTGCACGACCGGATGGCCAGCGCTGGGGCCTGGTTCAAGGACGTGTCGGGGTGGGAGGGCGCGGACTGGTTCGCCGGCGCTGGGGCACAGCCCGCTGAGCCCATTCCAACGTGGGATCGACCTGACTTCTGGGCGCGCTGGGAGGCTGAGCACCGGGCGGTGCGCGACGGCGTCGGGCTGCTCGACATGTCCTTCATGGCCAAGTTCGAGGTGACCGGGCCAGACGCGGGGGCGCTGCTCGACCAGCTGTCCGCCAACGCCGTCGACGGTGAGCCGGGACGGATCACCTACACGCAGTGGCTCAATGCGGGCGGCACGCTCGAGGCGGACCTCACCGTGACCAAGCGCACCGATACGAGCTTCCTGGTGGTCGCCTCGGACACCGCGCATCGGCACGTGGAGGCCTGGCTCCGCCGGCACGCGCCCGGCCGGCGGGTCGCGATCGCGGACGTGACCTCGGGCCTGGCGCAGCTCACGGTGCAGGGACCTCGATCCCGTGAGCTGCTCAGCGCTGTGACGAGCGCGGACATGTCCGATGCGGCCTTCGGGTTCCGGGATGCTCGCGAGATCGACCTCGGTCTCGTGGCGGGCCTGTGCACCCGCATCACCTACGTGGGCGAGCTCGGCTACGAGTTGTTCATCCCCACGGAGATGGCCGTGGCCGCCTACGACGCGCTGGTGGTGGCCGGTGCCGAGCTGGGGCTGGCCCACGTGGGGCTCAGGGCTCTGGGCAGCCTGCGGCTGGAGAAGGCGTATCGGGACTACGGCCACGACATCGACAACACCGACGATCCCCTCGAGGCGGGGCTCGGCTTCGCCGTGGCGTGGGACAAGCCGGGGGGCTTCCTCGGCCGGGATGCGCTTCTCGCCCGGCGGGAGTCGCACGGCGGACGCCCGCCGACACGCCGGCTCGTCCAGGTGCTTCTCACCGATCCCGGACCGATGCTGTTCCACGCCGAGGTGCTGCGTCGTGACGGCGTGGAGGTGGGGTACCTGCGCTCGGCCTCGTACGGGCACACGCTCGGCGGCTCGGTCGGCCTGGCGATGGTCGACGCCGGCGGGGATCCGGTCGACGCGGCATGGCTGGAGTCAGGGGACTGGAGCGTCCAGGTGGGCAACGAGTTGGTGCCCGCGCGCGTGTCGCTGGCACCGATGTACGACCCGTCAAGCGCGCGCATCCGGGCCTGAGCAGTTCCGCACCGCCTGCCTGAACCGAACGGCGGGGAGTACCGTGCGCTGGATGGTGAGCTCATGAGCGGTGAGACCGGTGGCGTGCTGGAGGCCATCGGGCGGACACCGCTGGTGCGTCTTGGCCCGTCCGTCCCGGAGGGTGCGGCCGAGGTCTGGGTGAAGATCGAGGGCGCGAATCCGACCGGGTCGTACAAGGACCGGATGGCCGTCTCCGTGGTCGACGCCGCCCTCGAGCGGGGCGATGTCGCGCACGGCGACACTGTCGTGGAGTACACCGGCGGCAGCACCGGGACCTCGATGGCATTCGTCTGCGCCGTCCTGGGGCTGGAGTTCACCGCGGTCTTCTCCGATGCGTTCTCACACAGCAAGAAGCAGGCCATGCAGGCGTTCGGCGCCACCGTCCTGACCGAGCCCAGTCACGGTGCCAGGATCACCCCTGAGCTCGCCGGGCGGATGCGGGATCGGGCGTACGCCCTGGCTGAGGAGCCGGGGCACTACTACGCCGACCAGGGCGGGGCGGTTCCCGCGACGATCACCTCTGACGCGCGATGACCCGCGTGGGCGGTGATCGCCTCGGCGAGCTCCCGGGTGGGAGCCCCGACGCCCGGACCCACCCGCATGGTCGACCACGAGCCATCGGTGAGCAGGACGACCACCTGCTGGCCGCCGGGGATGTCGGTCAGGTAGGCGGAGGCCACCTGCTCGACGGGCAGGACCGCGAGGGTCTGGGCGGCTCTGGCTCCCTCCCCCGGCCGGTCCACGACCAGGTGGGTGGCCGTGGCGGTCAGCGTCACGGTGAACGACGCCTCGGACCACACGATGTCCGTGAACTCGGCCGGCACGGTTCCCGCCTCGAGGGCCTCGTAGCGCTGGTAGGGGGTCGGCGTCCCCCGGGGTGGCCAGGTGCGCGCGATGAACCAGACGAGGAACGGGAGGCTGATCGCGAGCAGGACGCCGGCGGTGACCAGGGTCTCGCCCACGTCGGGGGTCGGCTGCTCCACGTCAGCGCCGGCCGTGCGCATCGCAGTCAGGGCGACCAGGTTGTTGACGGCGTGGATGATGATGCCCGGCCAGAGCGATCCGGTGCGCAAGGTAGAGCAGGCCGGTGATGACCCCGAACATGCCCGCGCCCACCGGGTCGGCGTGCAGGATCCCGAAGAGGACCGCCGACAGGATCACGGCCACACCCACGCGCCACTTCACCGAGAAGCGTTCCAGCAGCACCCCGCGGAACACGACCTCCTCGACAAGAGGTGGGAGCACGACCAGGCCGATCGTGGCAAGGATCAGATTTCCCTGGCCCACACCGGCCAGCGAGTCGTCCATCCACGGAGCCACCAGCCCGGTGACGAGGATCGCCGCAAGGGAGAAGACGAACTGCGCGAGGAGCATGCCCGCGACGACGAACCAGTACGTGCCCAGCCTCGGCCAACGAAGCATGGCACCCAGGCGCACCCCGTTGCGCCTGACGACGATGAGCCAGACCCACGCGATGATCGGCAGGTAGAGCAGCACGCCGACGAGCTCGTCGGAGACCGTGAACCCCAGCGCCTCGGCGCCATCCATCAGGCCGATGACCAGCAGGGCACCCACCAGCGCCCAGACGACGAGCCAGCGCGTGTGCAGCCTGCTGAAGGCGCCGGCGCGCGGCCGTGTGGGGTTGATCGCTCTGGGCTCGGGAGCGCCACCGGTCGCGAGAGTGCCCGCTGGGTTCTCCCACGAGGGCGTGACATCCATGGTCTTTGAGTACCACCTGATTCGAGACCGCGCACAGTGGGAGTCACGCGTACCCGCGGTAATCGATCTTCCAACGTGTCGGGCCTCGCGGTCGAACGTTCGTCGGCACCTGGCCCGCACCTGGGCCACCACAGATCGGCGATGACCGGCCAGTCCCCTACCCTTGGCGACGAGGGGCGGTAGCTCAACAGGTCAGAGCAGCGGGCTCATAACCCGTCAGGTTCCGGGTTCGAATCCCGGCCGCCCTACGCATCACCGCAGGTCAGAGGCAGATTTCACCACCGAGGGCTCGCGGCGGGCTGCGCGTGGGACCAAGGCCCCTTGTGCTCGATTCGTACACAGGCGGAGTCTGGAAGCGGGCCGCGGCCCCGTCCGGCCGTTGGCCGTTGAGGGGTGATGAGCCGATGGAAACACAGGAACGCAGCACGACGCCCACCGAGTCACGCAGGACTCGAGGGCCGGGATGGGCGGGGGCGGCGCTGCTCGCGCTGGCCGCCGGAGCGATCGGGGTTGGGGTGGGATGGGTCGCGTTCGCGCCCGAACCCCCCGACGATGTCGACCAGGAGATCCAGGCCGTCCTCGATGGCTGGATGGAGGCGTGGGACGTGGGCGACGGAGCGAAAGCCGTCTCGTACATGACTCAGGACGGCATGCTGTATTCAGGTGAGGCGAACTACGGCAGGGCCGCGGCCGACACGACGCCGATGGGGTTGGAGACCTATATCAACCGATGGGAACCGTTCAGCTTCACTGCAGCAAGCGATTTCGTCCGTACATCGGATGGTCCGCCCTACAGGGTTGCCCAGATCCTGCATGTCGGACCCGCAGAGCACCAGTCAGCCTCAGATGCATTCGACTCGCCGGAGATCTATGAGATCGTGGAGGAGGACGGTCAGTTCAAGATCCGGGTGTATACGACTGAGTTCAAGGGCATGGATTGACCCACTGGTGATCAACTCGGAACGCGATCCAGCCGCACCGCGACGTCCTCGCCCTCGTCCACGCCGACGTCCAAGGTGACATTGAGCGACTGAACTCGATCGTGTGCTGATCGCCGATCGGGCTTGGCCCCGGCGATGGCTGGCGTTCAGGCACCCGAGGGCAGCCCGAACTCCGTCTCCCCCACCAGCTCGACGAGGCCATCGGCGACCAAGCCGTCGAGCGCCCGTTCGCGCTGGATCGCATCAGCCCAGACCACGTCGATGGCCTCGCGCCCGACCGGGCCGTCGGACTCACGAAGGACGGCCATGATCAGCCCGCGAACCTGCCGATCGGTGCCCGCGAAGCGCTGTACGCGACGCGCCGGACCGTGGTAGGCGGGCCGCCCCGCGCGCACCCATGTGCACTGCGCCTCCAGCGGGCACACCGAGCAGCGCGGCGCGGAGGCCGTGCACACCAGGGCCCCGAGCTCCATCACCGCCGCCGACCAACGTGCCGCCTGGGCATCATCATCGGGCACCTGTTCCTCCGCCCGGGATCGCTCGGCCGCGGTCAGGCTGGTCGCCGGCTGCTCCTGACCTCCGACGAACCTGGCCAGGACCCGGCGGACGTTGGTGTCCAGCACGACTGAGCGCTCGCCGAACGCGAAGGCCCGCACCGCGGCAGCTGTGTACTCCCCGACGCCGGGTAGCGCGCGAAGGTCCACCTCGGACTCCGGCACGCGTCCTGCATGCTGATCCACCAGGGCAACCGCGCACGCATGCAGGCGCAGCGCCCGCCGCGGATACCCGAGGCGATCCCACTGCCGCACCGCCTCGCCCGGAGTCTCGCCGGCGAGGTCAGCCGGCTCCGGCCATCGACGCATCCATGCCTCCCACGCGGGGACGACCCGGGACACGGGAGTCTGCTGCAGCATCACCTCGCTGACCAGCACACCCCAGGGCGTGCGATCAGCCGCACGCCAGGGAAGGCTCCGGGCGTGGGCCTCGAACCAGGTCGAGAGCACGGTGGGAGCATCCTGGGCCGGGCCGCTGGTCACCGCGACGCGCGCCCCGAGGCCCGCTTCTCGATCGACACCCCTGCTGCCCTCACGGCCCGCCCCGCTGCTGATCCCCGACACCGGATCATTGTCCCGGCGGCGGCCCGATCGCGCACCAACGGCCCTCACCGCGGGATACTCGTACTTTCCCGCCGCGCCAGGAGGCCCGCATGAAGGAACGGCTCAACGCCATGCTGAAGTCTGAGCCGAGCCTGGCAATCGCCAGGCGGGCGTCGTTCCTCGTGGTTGTTGGTGGACCGAGGAATCGCGCGCTGTCCAAGGAGGTCAATCGCATCCCTGGGGCCAACGTGATCCTGGCGGGCACGATCTCGGGGTTCCGTGCGGGCAGCACCGCCGTGCCGCAGGTGGCCCTGGAGACCGCGGTCGAGCAGTCGTTGGGCGGCCCACCGACCAATCCCAAGGAGGTGGGCGAGCACCGCAAGGCGCTGCTCGCGGGCAATGCTGGCCTGATTGCAGCGGGCTTCCTGGCCCAGCGCGCCATCAACCACAGCAGCTACAACGGGCCGGTGGCCCAGATCGGGCAGATCGCGGCGAGCCAGGTGACCATCGGCGCCACCGCGGCGTCGATCGTCCTGGTGTCCGACGCAGTCCTCGGCCCGCTGGCACGGCGGCGCGACCAGTCGTCGCCGGCGACCATGGCGGTCCAGGCGCTGACCCTTCGAGCGCAGGTGAAGGCGCTGCGCAAGACCGTGGCCATCCTCACACCGCCCAGCAAGCCAACGCCATACAGCTACGTGGGCTGACCCCCCGAATCCACGCCCGGGCCCTCCTCACAACCTCGCCACCCCTATCTCTGGCGTCGGTCACGCCTTCCGGATATAGTTGAACCTTGAACCACTAGCCAGGAGGATCCCATGCCCGCCGTGACCGCCGACACCATGACCCTGCCGCGCATCGACGCGCCCGGCCCTGAGTCCAGCGCCCGCCCGGTCAGGTCCCTGACCACTGCGCCGCGCGGCTTCGAGGGCGAGGGATTCCCGGTGCGCCGCGCCTTCGCCGGCGTCGACACCGCCGAACTCGATCCGTTCGTGCACATGGACCAGATGGGTGAGGTGGAGTACGGCGTGGGGGAACCCCGCGGCACCGACTGGCATCCCCACCGTGGGTTTGAGACCTTCACCTACCTGATGGACGGCACCTTCATCCATCAGGACTCGCACGGCGGCGGAGGCGTCATCGCCAACGGCGGGACCCAGTACATGACCGCCGGGGCGGGCATCCTGCACATCGAGACCCCACCGGAGTCCCTGGTGCGCTCAGGCGGGCTGTTCCACGGAGTCCAGCTCTGGATCAACCTGCCGGCCGCCAAGAAGTGGCTGGCCCCCAACTACCAGGGCCTCGAGGGCAC
Organism: uncultured Actinomycetes bacterium; assembly: GCA_963697345.1. Taxonomy (GTDB): domain Bacteria; phylum Actinomycetota; class Actinomycetes; order S36-B12; family CAIYMF01; genus Prado023. The sequence goes on from CAVONS010000023.1 coordinate 15,791, forward strand.
CGACATCGCCCTGGCCACCAGCTCGGACGGTGGGGCCCTGGTTCGCGTCCTGGCCGGCACCGTCGCCGGTCACACCGGTCCGGGGCGCAGCCAGTCGCCGATCAGCATCGTGCACGCGACCCTGGCGCCCGGCGCGCGCCTCGAACTGCCCTGGCGCGCTGACTTCAACGCGCTGGCCTACGCCCTGTCCGGGTCCGGCCACGTCGGGGCCGCCGGGCAGCCGATCAAGGGCGGTCAACTGGCCGTGCACGGCAAGGGGGACCACATCGTCCTCGAGGCCGCCACCAGCCAGTCCGTGGCGACCCCCTCGCTCGAAGTGCTGCTCCTGGGCGGTACACCACTTCGGGAGCCGGTCTTCGCCTACGGCCCCTTCGTCATGAACACCCGCGCCGAGGTCGTGCAGGCCATCGAGGACTACCAGGCCGGCAAGCTGGGCGTGGTCCCCGAGGGCGCGATCATGCCGCACCGCGGCTGAGCAGAACTTCGCGCTGGTTCTGGTTGAAAGAGGCCCTGTCTCCTGGGCTCTGGGCCGACTTCGCGCTGGTTCTGGTTGATACAGCGCCTGCCCAAGGGGTGCTATCAACCCGAACCAGCGCGAAGTGGGCTGGGGCCGGCAGCAACAGGGGCCCTATCGACCACAACGAGCGCGAAGTTGGGTGGGTGACACGCTCGCCGGTGCCGACCGATCGTGGGCCCATCCACCAGACCGGGCCCAGCTCGCCGCCACCCATGGCCCCCCATGTCCCGCACGCCCCCCGCCCACCACCGCGCGCGCAGGTGTGACGGAGGATCCTCAGACTCGCGTGGCGATCAGGTCCGCACTTGGCCGGCCAGCAGCCAGGCCCCGCCGCTCGTAACCAGTCACGGGACGCCAGTCCGGGCGCGGGATCAGCCCGGGGCCGACGTCAAGCAACGGCTCGGCAGCACAGACGGCCAGCATCTGATCGGCATAGTGGCTGATGTCAGTGGCCAGGTGCAGGGTGCCGCCGGGCGCCAGCAGTTGCGCCGCCCGCCGGACGAAGACCGGCTGCACCAGACGCCTCTTGTGATGGCGCACCTTGGGCCACGGATCCGGGAAGTACGCACGGATCCCGGCGAGCGTGCCGGGGCCCAATTCGTCCATCAGCTCGACCGCATCACCCACGCACACGCGCACGTTGTCCAGCGACTCCCGCTCGGCGCCGGCAAGGACCACGCCGATGCCCGGGGTGTGGACATCCACGGCGACCACCCCAGTACCCCGGTCCACGCCGGCCATGGCCAGGGTCGACTCCCCCATCCCGCACCCGATCTCCAGGACCACCGGTCGGGCAGGATCGAAGACGGTGCCGAGATCGGCCGGCGCAGTCCCCACCTCGATACCCCACACGGGAAGCAACCGGATCAGAGCTGATGCGGCCGTGGGGGACATCCGCGTCCGCCGCGGGTGGAACGTTCGGATCCGGCGTTCCGGATGACCGTCAGGCGGCACGGACGAGAGCCGTCCTGGCGCGCGAGGCTGTGCATGGGCCGTGCACCTCGGGACCTCCGATCGGATTGACGAACGGTCGGGTCAACCACCGTCGGGGTCACGGTTGCAGACTGAGGCGGCTGGACGCCAATCACTTCCATGGCTGGCCTGCAGTTGGTCGCTCGAGGGTCAGGGATCCACGAACCCGTGCAGACGCCCGAAGCGGTCGCCGGCTGCCGCGGATTCCTTCACGCCACGGCTGTTCTGGTTCCACATCGTCCCCGCCTCGGCGATGGGGCCAGCGGCAGAGCCGGGGAAGACCGTGACCGCGCCAGCGCGCGGGATCGAGCCGACTGTGTCCTTGGGGTCGCCGATCGCGAGCCAGGCGGTGGCCCCACCGGCGAAGGGCAGCGCGATCATCGAGATCGTGAAGCGATCGAAGGGCTCGACTGCCCCGGGGACAGCTGGGTCGCTCTGTGAGATCGCCACCTTGGTCGGCTGCAGCCCGGACGGACTGCCCTTCAGGACGAACGCTGTGGGTGCGGGCTGGTAGCCAAGTGCGCCGATCGCGAGGTCCTCAAGGCCGTCTCCAGTCAGGTCACCGACGGCCATGGTCGTGCCGAAGCCGTCGCCGTAGAAGCCGGTTCCCGGCAGGCGGGCCGGATCCAGCGACCAGAGCTCGGCTGCCTTCGGGCGGAACCCGTCACTGTGCGCGTACAGGACGGCAACATCTCCGCCCGGTCCACCGAGGGACGTCTCCCCGAGCCTGATCACCAGATCGTCGCGACCGTCGGCATTGAAGTCCCCTGCCACGGTGCTACCCAGGCCGTCCACCTTGGAGGAGATGTCCTTCCACGCGAAGGCCTGAGCGCCGCTGGCAGTCAGCCCGCTGGGGGATCCCGCGAGCACCTTCACCGTGAAATCCGAATCATCGAGCGCCAGGTCGTCGCGGCCGTCGTTGTTGAAGTCCCCCGTTGCCAGCATCGACCCGCCCGACGTCCAACTCTGCGATCCGGTGCCGGTCAGACCCCCTGCGGAGCCGCGGAGGACCACAGCTCGGCCCTCCCCGCTGACCTGGATCACCAGATCCGCGTATCCGTCACCCTCGAAGTCGCCGACAGCCAGCGCAGACCCGAACAGATGGAGGCGCCCGTTCCTACCGGGAACCCCGGCCTTGTCCTGGTGCCAGACCTGGTCACGATTGGTCAGCCCCCGGGGGCCCCCGTACAACACCTGGACGACCCCGGCGAGGCTGAGGCGCCGACCACCCAGGCCCTCGCGCGGGACGCCGATGGCGAGGTCGGCGTAGCCGTCGGCGTCGAAGTCACCCGACGCCAGCCTGTAGCCGAACTCGTCCCCGCGCTCAGCTGTATCCCTGATGCCCTTCCGGTTCTGGTGCCACAGCTGATCACGAGCGGTCGGCCCCGCGGCTGACCCGAACAGGATCTGGACAGCACCGGCATCCTTGATGGAGCCCACGTTCTCCGTGGGCACGCCGATCGCCAGGTCGGCGTAGCCGTCACCGTCGAAGTCGTAGGGCATCGCCGCTGACCCGCCTGGCCCCGCCTGATCGACCCCCACGGGCATGGCGGCCGGGGTGATCGTGCCCACCACCATGAGAACTGCTGCGCCCACCGCAAGTCTGCCGATCATCAGGAACCCCCGCACGTGAGTTGTGCACTCCGGAGTGTCCGGCACCTCACTGTAGGCCTGCCCCGAGGTCACCGACAGGGACCAAAGGCATACCGGCCGGGAGGGTCGCCAGCCCACCTGCCGCAAGCAGTTCAGCGCCCCGGAACGCGCTGGTTGCGGGAAACGCCACCTCAAGCACGGAGGCCGGCCCCTGTTCCGGGAACCGGCCTCCGACCTGCTGCGATGCTCCCCCATCTGGACTCGAACCAGAAACCTGCCGGTTAACAGCCGAACGCTCTGCCAATTGAGCTATGGGGGATCAAGCGGGACAAGGATAGCAACGCCCGACCGGCTGCCCAAACCGCCGCGTGAGACCGGTGCGGGGTTCAGACGCCCAATTGGTCGCGCAGGTCCGACAGCACCGCATCGGCGGCAGAACGCCAACCCGGATCGCGGGCGTCGATCGCCGGGTCGAAGACCACCGCCCAGCGCACGTCCCCTGTCACGGGCGACCGGCGGGCGTTGAGCATCGCCGAACCCGACCGCCCATCGGGATGCACCAACGCTGCCTGGTGGGACACCACGACCGTCCACTCCACGCGCTCGCGGACGACGGCTGGCACCTGCCCGGGTTCTGCGAACCGCAGGCGGACCTGCTCGTGGCGCCCACCGGGCTCCGACTGCACGACGAGATCGAGGAACTCCTCGGACCACGCGCCCCGCACCACGAGGTCCCACGGGACCCGGCGCTCCACGGGGAAGTGAATCGCGCGGTCGGTGCAGACCGCGACCGATCCGTCCGCGAGCTCGCCCCACGCCAGGAGCTTGTCCTTCGGCGCTTCCCCCAGCACCGCCCGCACCCGGTCATCCACACTCCGACGCCAGCGCATCAGCCGTCATCCTCGCCGACTTGGGCGAGCTCACGACGGTAGGACTCCAGCGCCATGACGTCGGCGAACACGGCGGCGGCCTGCTCCGACTGGACGATCTGGTCCAGTTGGCCCAACTCCCGCTTGAGATCCACGAGGCGGCGCCCCGCCTCGTCCGAGAGCAACCGGGCCACGATCGAGGTCGCGTAGCGTTGCGTCGGTTCGCCGGCGGTGATGAGCGGCTCCACAGCGAGCTCGCGCACCATGTCGCGGACGGAGTCGTCGGGGCACGCGGCCAGGACGGCGTCCATCCACTCATGGGCGCCCGTCCGGCCCCCCGGCCCACCGGCGGCGGTCAGCGCGGCCAGTACCTGCGCGTAGCGCGGATGGCGGAAGCACTCGGGCTGCACCGACTCGAACCACTCGCCGACCAGGTCCGGGACCTGCAGGGCGCACTTGAGCGACTCCCGCTCGACGAAGAGCGCCGGCTCGCGTGGATTGGGACGGGGCACCACCTCGGGTGTGCCGGCTGACGCGGGTGGCCTCTGACCGTCGGTGCTGCCGTCCTGATGCCCGACGGACTGCGCTGCCTGCCCGCGCTCGTGGGTGCCAGCACCGGATGGCCCGTCGGCACGGCCGCCCTGGCCGGCGCTCCCCGGCGTGCCGCTGGAGGAACCGCGACCCGAGGATCCGCGCCCGGAGGTCGCGCGTGCACGACCGGCCGCCGTGACCGCGTTGCGGACCTCACCCTCGGGCACCCCGACCCAGCCGGAGAGCAGCCGCGCGTACTCGGGGCGAAGGGCCGCATCGCGGATCTGGGCCACCAGCGGCGCGGCCCGGCGCACCGCGGCCACCCGGCCCTCGGCCGTGGTGAGGTCGAATCCGGCAACCGCCGACCGGATCGCGAACGCGAACAGTGGGGTACGTCTGGCCACCAGCTCACGGACGGCCTCGTCGCCGCTGGCCAGGCGCAGCTCGCAGGGGTCCATGTTGTCCGGCGAGATCGCGATGAACGTCTGGGCGACGAACCGCTGGTCACCCTCGAAGGCGCGCAGCGCGGCCTTCTGGCCGGCGGCATCGCCGTCGAAGGTGAAGATGACCTCGCCGGCGAACGTGTCGTTGTCCACGAGGTACCGGCGCAGCAGCGATGCGTGATCCGAGCCGAAGGCGGTCCCACATGTGGCGACGGCCGTCGTGACGCCGGCGAGGTGTGCCGCCATGACGTCGGTGTACCCCTCCACGACCACCACCTGCTTGAGCCTGCCGATGTCGCGGCGGGCAAGGTCGATGCCATAGAGGACGTGGGACTTCTTGTACAACGCGGTCTCAGGGGTGTTGAGGTACTTCGGGCCGTCGTCGTCATCGAAGAGCTTGCGGGCGCCGAACCCCAGCACATCGCCGGCGGCATCCCGGATCGGCCACACCAGCCGGCCGCGGAAGCGGTCATAGGTTCCGCGAGCACCCTGGGAGACCAATCCCGCGGCCACGCTCTCGGCGTCGCTGAAGCCCGCGGACCGCAGGTGCCCGAGCAGGCCATCCCAGGTGCGCGGCGCGAATCCCACGCCGAAGTGCTCGCGGGCAGCCTCGTCGAAGCCTCGCTCGGTCAGGAAGGTGCGCCCGGCCGAAGCCTCGGGAGAGGCCAACGCGCGGACGAAGTAGTCGGCCGCCACCTTGTTGGCCTGGGTCAGCCGCGTCCGGTTGGGCCCGGACCGCGAGGGACCACCACCATCCTCGTACCGGAGGGTGACACCGGCCCGGTTGGCGAGCTTCTCGATGGCCTCGGTGAACGTCAGGTGGTCGTGCTTCATCAGGAAGTCGACGACGTCGCCGCCCTCCCCACACCCGAAGCAGTAGTACAGACCGCGCCCGGGCGTGACGTGGAAGCTCGGCGAGCGCTCGTCGTGGAACGGGCACAGTCCCTTGAGCGATCCGGCCCCGGCTGACCGCAGGGTCACGACCTCACCGATCACCGCGTCGACCCGCACCCGCTCACGGACCAGCGCCACATCCTCGGTGCGCACACGTCCGGCCATGTCCGAATCCTAGGGACGTACGCCGACACACGGGACATGGGCACTCGCGCCCCGCACCACTCGCGGGTGCCCCGCACCGAACCTGCCCCCCGCCGTCCCGGATTCACCCATCCGCGAACGCGTCGCAGCCTGGGGCCGGGTGTCGAGCGTGGGAGGATCGAACCGTGACAGCGCCCGCCGTACTCCTCGAATGGAGCCCCGGACGCCCTGATCGCTCCCGCCGCCGCCGCGCCCGCCGTCGATTCGCCATGGTCGTGGCCACCTTCGCCGCCATCACCGTGGCTGTTCCGGCCGGTGCGGTGACCGACGTGATCCGCTGGTCGGGCGTGGACGACCGGACCCCCACCGATGCCATCGTGGTCCTGGGAGCCGCCCAGTACCAGGGCGTGCCGTCGCCGGTCCTGGCCAATCGGCTGGCACACGCCCACGCCCTTGTCGAGGCCGGCGTCAGCAAGCGCGTCATCACCGTCGGCGGGTTCCAGCCCGGCGACATCACCTCCGAGGCCCAGACGGGCAAGGAGGAGCTCGTGGCCGATGGCATGCGACGCCGCCAGGTCATCGCGCTGCCCTACGGGGAGAACACGGCCCAGTCGTTGGAGGCCGTGGCCACGGTCATGAAGTCCGAGGGCATGAACTCGGTCACCATCGTCACCGACCCGGCACACTCCGCCCGTGCCCACGCCCTTGCCGAGCACTTCGGTCTCGACGCCCACGTGTCGGCCACCGAGGACGGCCCCGGCACGGCGCTGACCAGCGAGTACCTCATCCGGGAGTCCGCG